>LNED01000027.1 GCA_001464915.1 Sphingomonadales bacterium Ga0077531 | reverse complement strand
GTGTCTTTCTTCGCGCGCGATTTCACCGGCACCTTGAAGGCGGTGATATCAGCGTTGGTCGATGCCGCGCGGCTGACTTCGATCCGCTTGGGATTGGTCAGGAATTTCTTCGACAGCTTCTCGATCGGCGGCGGCATGGTCGCAGAGAAAAGCATCGTCTGGCGGGTTTCGGGCAGCTTGGAACAAATGAACTCGATGTCGGGGATGAACCCCATGTCGAGCATCCGATCCGCTTCATCGATCACCAGCAACTCGCAGCCGTTGAGCATGATCTTGCCGCGTTCAAACAGGTCCATCAAGCGGCCCGGCGTCGCAATCAGCACGTCGACCCCGTCGGACAAAGCCTTCAGCTGATCACCCATGCCATTTTGAGGTCGTGGTTCTTGCCGTATTTCTCGAAATTCTCAGCCACCTGCGCCGCGAGTTCGCGGGTCGGTTCTAGGATCAGCGAACGCGGCATCAGCGCGCGGCGGCGCCCGGCCGCCATCACATCGATCATCGGCAGCACAAAGCTGGCGGTTTTACCGGTGCCGGTCTGCGCGATACCAATAAGGTCGCGCATCATCAAAATGGTCGGGATCGCCTGCGCCTGAATCGCGGTCGGCGTGGTGTAGCCCGCGTCTTCGACGGCTTTGAGCAATTCGGGCGAAAGGCCGAGATCGGCGAAGGTCATGCGGTGCGTGGTGTCCGAAAATAGCGGGCAGGATGTCCTGCCGGGATTGCTGACCACGGCGCGCAAAGATGGCAGCGCCGGGCTGGCGCGCGTTTCTCCCAAACCTGCGCAAAAGTCAAGGAAACGCGCGTTTGCGGCGCAATTGTTCAGCCGCGCACTTCCACAAGCTGATAAATGCCTTCGACATCACAGCTGACCCCGGTGCGCGATCGCAGCTGATCACGATCGACGCAGATGCGCCCATCCTTCGCCTTGTCGACGTAAAAGCCGGAGTAGAAGTCACGGGCGCGGCACGATTTATCAAGGTTTACCGACATCAGCTGCCGGTCGCGCATGACCAGCACAAGGCGGCTACCGCTGCCAATGCCAGTTTCAACCCAAGCGACATCCTGCAACGCAAGGCACTTTGATTTGCCGCGCTCCTCAAGCCGGATAGATCGCCCGCGCTGCGGCAAATCGGCCAGCATCTCTTGACGCTCGGCAGGTGGCAGCGGGGCAATGCGTATGGTCACACGCTGTTCGATCCGTATCTGACGCGCGGAGGCGCTGCTGCGAAAGGCGGACAAGGGATTTACGCGCGGCGGTTCATCCATCCCCGCTGCATCGCACTGTGGCGCTGATACAGCAGGCGCGCGACCCGCCCCAGCATCAGGCGCATCTGCCGCCCCGGCCATCATCGGCACGATCAGCGCCAACGGCGCCGCCAAGGCGAACAGACTGTTCATGAAGCGGGGCTATCTCTCCCAAATGTGCAGGAATTGCGCTGAACGTGTTCATCCGGCGCTTGAAAAGCACACCTCGGCTTAGCATTGCCAATTGAACCGTGGCTTAACTGTATCGTAGCCCGGCCGGAAACAGGTGGCACATTCGCGCCCAACTGTGGCATGGAGGCCACAATGACTGAGACAGCTGCGCACCCTGCCCCGACCACAGCCGCATTCCTGGAACGATGCGCGCAACTGCTCGGTCCGCGTGGGCTAACCACTGATCCTGAGCGGATGGACACCTGGCTGACTGATTGGCGCGGGCGTTATACCGGGCTCGCGCTGGCGCTGGCGGCGCCTGCTTCGACCACTGAGGTCGCCGCGCTGGTCAAGCTATGCGCCGCGCATGGCGTGCCGATTGTCCCGCAGGGCGGTAATAGCGGCATGGCCGGCGGCGCGACGCCGGATGCGAGCGGCACTGCGCTGATTTTGTCGCTGCGGCGGATGAACGCGATCCGCAACCTCGACGCCGACGCGGGGCAGGTGGTGTGCGAAGCGGGCGTGATCCTGCAACACCTGCACGACGCGGCTGAGGCTGCGGGCCTGCGCTTCCCCTTAACGCTGGGCGGCAAGGGTTCGGCGACCATCGGCGGGCTGATTTCAACCAATGCCGGCGGCACGCAGGTGCTGCGCCACGGCACGATGCGCGCGCAGGTGCTCGGGCTGGAGGCGGTGCTGGCCAATGGCGATGTGCTCGATACCCTCACCCCGCTCAAGAAAGACAATCGCGGGTTTGATCTGAAACAGCTGCTGATCGGGTCGGAGGGCACGTTGGGGATCGTCACTGCGGCGACGCTTCGACTGCTACCCGCGCCGATTGGCCGCGCGACCGCATGGGTTGGCCTTGGCGGGATCGTCGAGGCCCGCACGCTGCTGCGGCAGATGGAGCGCGCGATGGGCGATGCGCTTGAAGGCTTTGAAGTGGTGCCGGCTCATTGCCTCGACAGTGTGTTGGCCCATCTGCCCAACGCGCGTGCGCCGCTGGGTGATCGGCATGAATGGAATGCGCTGATCGAATGCGTTTCCCCCGTCAGCGACAGCACCTCTCTGCGTGAGACCCTCGAATCCGCGTTGGCCGCAGCGCTGGAGGACACCCTGATCGCCGATGCAGTGATCGCCGCCAATGACACGCAGGCCGAGGATTTCTGGAACCTGCGAGACTCAATCTCGGCCGCCGAACGCGCGCTTGGCCCGGCGATGCAGCATGATATTTCAGTCCCGGTCGAGGCGATGCCAGAATTCATTCTCGCCGCTTCTCCCGCAATCGAGAGCGCGTTTCCCGGCACCCGCGCGGTCGCTTTCGGGCATCTTGGCGATGGCAATGTCCACTTCCACATCCTCGCCCCCCAAGGCGCTGTGCGCGGGGTGTGGGAGGAAGCGGAAGGCAAGGCGGTCAGCTCGCGGGTCTATGATCTGGTCACCCAATGGAGCGGATCGATCAGCGCCGAACACGGGATCGGGCAGATGAAGATCGACGAGCTTGCGCGCCTCCACGATCCGGTTGCGCTGGCGTTGATGCAGCGGGTTAAAGCGGCGCTGGACCCTGACAATCTGCTCAATCCGGGGAAACTGCTGCACGCTGCCCCGCAACCCTGACCTGCCCCGCTTGCACCGTGAGGCACAAACGCTTAAGGGCCGCGCTTTCAGCGGATCACCCCCGCTGAGGGGATCATCCACCACCGTTTTTATCCGGAGACGACGTCATGGCCAGCGCGCCGCAACCGCAACTTCCGCTGTTCTACAAGGACCTCCTGCCGCTCAACAGCCGGGACCATGCCGACTGGAAAGCCGGGACCCTTGAAAGCGCCGCCTATATCGGCGCGACCCACGCGATACCGCTGACCTCGGAAGAATTCGTCGATGCGCAGCGCCACTTCCCGATCGTGTTCACGGCTGGCGAAAATCCGCTGCCAATCGCGCTGTTCGGCCTCAACGAAGGGGTCAACACGTTCGTCGGCGCGGATAACAAGATCACCGAAGCGGTCTATCTGCCCGCCTATGCGCGCCGCTATCCCTTCATCCTCGCCAAGCTGCAGCAGGGCAATGACGATATGTCGTTGTGCTTTGACCCGAGCATTGGCGTGATCGGCAAGCGTGATGATGGCCAGGCGCTGTTCGATGATGCGGGCCAGCCGACCGAATACACCACGAGCGTGCTCGAATTCTGCCGTCGTTTCGAAGAAGCCGGTCAGCGCACCAAGCTGTTCATGGAAGAACTCGCCAAGCTCGACATCCTGATGGACGGCGAAATCGCGATCACCCGCAATGACATGCCCGACAAGCCGTTCATCTATCGCGGTTTCCGCATGGTGGACGAGAACAAGCTGCGCGAACTGCCGGGCGACACCATCGAAGGCCTGTCGAAGAGCGGGATGCTTGCGTTGATCTATGCGCACCTGTTCTCATTGAACCTGATGCGCACGATCTTTGAACGTCAGCTGTCGCAGGGCAAGGTGCCGATGCCGGCTGAGGCAGCTGCAACGATTAACTGATCGGTGACGGGGCGAAGGCTCCGGTTCAGATCGAAATGCGGGCAGGTTGGCGAAAGCCACCTGCCCGTTTTCTATTGAGCCGCTATTCCGCCGCTTGCAGCAGGCCATCACCGCCGCCGAGCAGCGCGGCCTCGGCCCCCAATTCGCGCGTCAGCGTCGCCAACATCGCCGCTACCCCCGAAAGGCCAGCGCCTGGTTCAGACAGCCGCCGGTCGAGATAGGTCGCGCGGCACACTTCGATCTGAAGCGCATGCATGCCCGCGTTCGGCGCGCCGTGGCGGTCGAGCACATAGCCGCCCGAATAGGGCCGGTTCTGCGCGGCGGCATGGCCCCGACGCTCCAGATGCGACAGCGCGCGGCCCATCAGGCTTTGGTGGCACGACGCACCAAACCGGTCGCCAAGCACGATCACCGGGGCCTGCCCTTCCCCTTCGGCTGCGCGAAGCGGCGGCATCGAATGGAGGTCGATCAACAGCGCCGCTCCCCATTCGGCACGGATGCGGGCGAGCTGCGCTGCCAAAGCTGTGTGATAGGCGCGATGAATGCCTTCGATGCGCGCGGTAAGTTCGTCTCGCGCCAATCGTCCACGCCAGATTTCGCCCGATCCCGGCAGGCGGCGCGGCACCAGCCCCAGCCCACTGCGAGCGCGGCGATTGCCGCCCAATTCGGCGGCTGCTGCGGGCAGTTCCGCCGGGCGGCCACCTTCGACCATGTCCCAATCGACATCATCTTCGGCGCGGTTGAGATCCATCAAGGCGCGCGGCGCATGGGCAACCAGCAGCGCCGCGCCAGTCTGCCTCGCGATGTCAACGCCCAGCCGGTCGACATAGCGATCTTCAAGCCGCAACTGCGCCAGCTCTGGATCGCGCAACCGGGCCATTACCGCGCTTGGATAGCTGCGCCCGGCGTGCGGAACCGCGATCAGCACCGGCAGGCGCAGGCGCGGCGGCGTGGTGAGCGTAAACGCCGGCGCGCCGTTCAACCCCGGCACACAGCCGCCTGTGACCGGCACTCGCAACGCGGCGCTAGCGGTGATTGGATCAACCAAGGAACGAGGGGGCGGCGGCATGCGCTCGCCTTGCTGCCGCCTTTGCGCCGCGCTGTCAAAGCCTGTTCAATGACGCCTCATGGCTAGCCATGCTCGGATCGCACGATTGCGGAGGCAATCGGGCGCAACCACAAAGATTTCTTAAGTCCGGCCTGCTAACGCCAAGCGATGACGCCAACACGCACCCCCAAAATCCTGCTCGCCGAAGATGAAGAAGCCATGCGCACCTATCTTGCGCGGGCGCTGACCAATGCTGGCTATGATGTCAGCGCGGTTGATCGCGGCACCGACGCCGTACCTTTGCTCGAAACCGGCGATTTCGATCTGCTGCTGTCGGACATTGTTATGCCCGAAATGGACGGGATCGAGCTTGCGCAGCGGTGCGCTGAAATCAGCCCCCGGACCAAGGTGATGTTCATCACCGGGTTCGCCGCAGTGTCTTTGCGCGCCAGCCGCGAACAGCCGACAGCCAAGGTGCTATCCAAACCGTTCCACCTGCGCGATCTCGTGCTCGAAGTGGAACGGGTGTTTGAGGAAGCAGAGGCTGCCCGCGGCTGAGGTTTCGAATCACTTGCACCTTCACAGGGCTTGCGTTAATGGCCGCCTCCGCTTCGCAAGAGGCTGAACCGATGGTGCGGGCGTATAGCTCAGTGGTAGAGCACTATGTTGACATCGTAGGGGTCGCAAGTTCAATCCTTGCTACGCCCACCATCGGATGGTTGTTAGAACCTGAACCGCGAATAGCCCGCCCCAACCGGCGGGCTTTTTTGCGCCGTGCGTGCCCGGCGCGCGCGCTGCATCACACGTTGCAAATCATTGGCGGGTGCACTGCTTGCAAGAGTGGCCTCCTCTGCTAAAGCCCCCCGCGGGATCTAATCATATTCCTGTCGATCACATTTAGCCCTGCGCAGACGGGGCAAGAAGGATAGGGCAACAGCCATGCAGAAAATCAAAGTCGCCAACCCCGTCGTCGAACTCGATGGGGACGAGATGACCCGCATCATCTGGCAGTGGATTCGCGAAAGGCTGATCCTGCCTTATCTCGACATTGATCTGCATTATTACGACCTCTCGATCGAAAACCGCGATGCGACCGATGATCAGGTTACCATCGATTCCGCCAATGCGATCAAGCTGCACGGCGTCGGCGTAAAGTGCGCCACGATCACCCCTGATGAACAGCGGGTCGAAGAATTCGGCCTCAAGAAAATGTGGAAGTCGCCCAACGGCACGATCCGCAACATCCTTGGCGGTGTGGTGTTCCGCGAACCGATCGTGATCGACAACGTGCCGCGTCTGGTGCCGGGCTGGACCGATCCGATTGTGGTCGGCCGCCATGCGTTCGGCGATCAATACAAGGCGACCGACACGCTGATCCCCGGCCCGGGCAAGCTGCGGCTGGTGTTTGATGGCGATGATGGCACGAAGATTGATCTCGACGTGTTCGATTTCCCCAGCGCCGGCGTTGCGATGGCGATGTACAACCTTGACGATTCGATCCGCGATTTCGCCCGGTCGAGCTTCAACTACGGCCTCAACCTCGGCTGGCCGGTGTATCTGTCGACCAAGAATACCATTCTCAAGGCCTATGACGGGCGCTTCAAGGACTTGTTCCAGGAAGTGTTCGACACCGAAGGCTTCGCCGAAAAGTTCAAGGCCGCCGGGATCGTTTACGAACACCGCCTGATCGACGACATGGTCGCATCCGCGCTCAAATGGTCGGGCAAGTTCGTGTGGGCGTGCAAGAACTATGACGGCGATGTGCAGTCCGATACCGTTGCACAGGGCTTCGGCTCGCTCGGCCTGATGACCTCCGTGCTGCTCAGCCCCGATGGCAAGACCGTCGAAGCCGAAGCCGCGCATGGCACCGTCACCCGCCATTACCGCCAGCACCAGCAGGGCAAGGCGACCTCGACCAACCCGATTGCCTCGATCTTCGCGTGGACGCGCGGGCTGATGTATCGCGGCAAGTTCGATGGCACGCCCGATGTGGTCAAGTTCGCCGAAACGCTCGAACGCGTCTGCATCCAGACCGTCGAAAGCGGTCACATGACCAAGGATCTGGCGCTGCTGATCGGCCCCGGCCAAGCATGGCAGACCACTGAGCAGTTCTTCGAAACGGTTGCGCAAAACCTCGAAAAAGAAATGGCCAATCAGGCCTGACGAACTCCCCTCCCCACTGCGGGAGGGGTTTAGGAGAATCATGGCAAGCCGATCAACCGCACGACTGGAAATCCGCCAGGCCAAGCTCAAAGACGTGCGGGCGATCGGTGAACTTGTCCGCCGCGCCTATGATGATCTGCCCGCCTACACGCAGGGCGAAATCCGCGGGCAGATCAACAACTACCCCGAAGGCTGCTTTGTCGCGCTGTTCGATGGTGCGGTGGTCGGATACTGCGCATCGATGCGGCTGGACGAGCGGGTTGCTCTGTCCGATCACACCTGGGACGAAGTCACCGGCAACGGCTTTGGCAGCCGCCACGATCCCACCGGCGACTGGCTTTACGGCTATGAACTCTGCGTCGATCCTGCAGTGCGCGGGACGCGTCTGGGGCGGCGGTTGTATGAGGAACGCAGGGCGCTCGCAGAACGTCTTGACCTCACCGGAATCGTGTTCGGCGGCCGGATGCCCGGCTATGCCCGCGCCAAACGCCGCAAGGCCAATCGCGCCGACACGCCCGAACAATATCTTGAGCTGGTGACCGAGAGCAAGATCCACGATCCGGTGCTGCGGTTTCAGCTAGCGAACGGATTCGAAGCGCAAGGCATCCTCCCGAAATATCTGCCTGAAGACAAAGCCAGCCGCGGCAACGCCGTCCGGATGGTCTGGCGCAACCCCTATGTCGACAGCGACTCCCCGCCCAAACACCGCCTGCCGCGCGACGTTGAAAGCGTGCGGATCGCCACCTGTCAGCTGCAATCGCGTGCGGTTTCAGGCTTCGATGAATTCATGAAGCAAATCGAATATTTCGTCGATGTTGCAGCTGATTACGAAGCGGACTTCATCGTCTTTCCCGAAATGTTTACAGTGATGCTGCTCTCGGCCGAGCCCAAGGAACTGACCCCGCTTGAAGCGATCGAAACGCTCAGCGATTACACCCCGCGCATCCGGCAGCGGCTTTCCGAAATGGCGCTGGCCTTCAACATCAACATCATTGGCGGATCGCACCCTACGCGGATGGCCGATGGCGATATTCACAATGTCGCTTATGTCTGCCTGCGCGATGGATCGATCCACGCGCAGGAAAAGATCCACCCCACCCCCAACGAAGCCTACTGGTGGAACATCAAGGGCGGCGACAGCATTGACGCCATCCCGACCGACTGCGGCCCGATTGGCGTGCTCATTTGTTACGATAGCGAATTTCCCGAACTCGCCCGGCGGCTGGTGGACGAAGGCGCGCGGATCATCTTCGTGCCATTCTGCACCGACAGCCGTCAAGGATACATGCGCGTGCGATACTGTTCGCAGGCGCGCGCAATTGAAAACCAGTGCTTTGTGGTGATGAGCGGCAATGTCGGCAACCTGCCCAATGTCGCCAACATGGACATTCAATACGCCCAAAGCTGCATTCTCACCCCGTGCGATTTCCCCTTCGCGCGTGACGGGATCGCCGCCGAGGCATCGGAGAATGTCGAAACCCTGACGATCAGCGATGTGAACCTGGCTGACCTCAGCTGGGCGCGGGCCGAGGGCACGGTGCAAAACCTCGCCGATCGCCGGTTCGATCTCTACCGGATCGAGTGGGACAAGCGGGTCGGCAACATCAAAGACCCGTTGGGCGAGGAACACGTCACCGGGCATAAGCGCCCGATCGGCCCGCATGGCGCAGGCGGCGGATGACAGCGCTGGCCGCGCGCGGTAAGCGCATGGCATGGCTGGCGAACTGACCATTACCCCATTCCTGTCTGACGCGCTGGTGATCCTTGGCGCGGCGGGAATCGTGATTCCGGTCTTCGCGCGGTTCCGCATCACCCCGATCATCGGGTTCATCATGATCGGCGTGGCGGTTGGCCCGTTCGGACTCGGGTCGCTGGTGCCGCGTATCCCGTGGCTCGAACACGTCACCATCACCAATCCTGAGGCGCTGACGCCATTTGCGGATTTCGGGATCGTGCTGCTGCTGTTTGCCATCGGGCTGGAACTGTCGTTCAACCGCCTGTGGCAAATGCGCAAGCTGGTGTTCGGCCTCGGCGCGCTCGAACTGTTGATCATCGGCAGCTCGCTTGCGGTGTTCCTTGGCTTTGCGGGGTTGCTCGATTGGACGGGAGCGGTGGCCCTGGGGTTTGCGCTCGCCTTCTCCTCGACCGCAATCGTGCTACCGATTTCGGGCACCCGCACGCCAGTAGGCCGCGCGGCGCTATCGATGCTGTTGTTCGAAGACATCATGATCGTCCCGATTATCTTCATCCTCGGCGCGCTGGCACCAAATGCGGCGGGAGAAGGCTGGGAGGGCATGGTCACCACGCTTTGGCAGGGCGGCTTGGTGATCGCGGTTCTGCTGATCGTCGGACGGTTTGCCCTTCCCCGCCTGTTCGCACAGGCCGCCCGCACCAAAAGCCCCGAACTGTTCCTTGCCGCGTCCTTGCTGGTTGTCATCGGCGCGAGCCTTGCGACGGCACTGGTCGGCCTCTCGCCCATCGTCGGCGCGCTGATCGCAGGCCTGCTGATCGCCGAGACTGAATACCACACCGAAGTCGAGCTTATCATGGAGCCGTTCAAGGGCCTTGCGCTCGGTGTGTTCCTGATCACCGTTGGCATGAGCATCGACCTGTTTGATATCGGCGCAAATCTTGGCTCGTTTGCGCTGGCGGTGGTCGGCGTGCTGGTGTTCAAAGCGCTGGTCACCGGCGTCCTGCTGCGGCTGATGGGCGCGCGGCGCGGGACGGCGGCTGAGACCGGGGTGCTGATGGCGTCCCCCAGCGAAACGACGCTGATCGTGCTGGCAGCGGCAACGAGCGCGCTGGTGATCGACACGGAAACCGCCCGGTTCTGGCAGACGGTCACTGCCATTGGCCTCACCGTAACCCCGCTGCTGGCAAAGCTCGGCCAAGTTCTAGCCCGGCAGGTTGACGGCGTGGCGGAGCACACCGCGATCAGCGACAGCGACACATCGTCCACGATCATTGTTGGCGGTGGGCGCGTGGGTCGGCTTGTCGCGGATATGATGCAGACCCACGGCAAGCCTTATGTGATGATCGATTCGAACCCCGATCTGATCGATCAGGCCAAGCGCGATGGTTACCGCGCGACCTTTGGCGATGCTGCGCGCAAAGGCACACTGACCCGGCTCGGTGCCGAAAATGCGGCGGCGGTGGTGCTGACCATGGACGAACCCGTGCTGGCCCAGCGGCTGGTTGCCAAGCTGCGCAACGCCTATCCCGACCTCCTGGTCGTCGCCCGCGCGCGCGACACAGATCACGCCGCCGCGATGTACCGCGCAGGCGCCAGCCACGCGGTGCCCGAAACGCTGGAAAGCTCGCTCCAGCTATCGGAAGCCGTCTTGGTCGATATCGGGGTGGCAATGGGCCCAGTCATCGCCTCGATCCACGCCAAGCGCGATGAATTTCGTGAGCAGCTGGAACGCGAGGGAGGGCTGAGTGAAAAGCCGAAATTGCGGACGACGAGCGCGGAAATCTAGACCGCAGGAACTGCGACCAGCACCGCCTTCACCGCCGCCATCGCGTCCGCCGCCTTGGCCCCATCCGGGCCGCCGCCTTGCGCCATGTCAGGCCGCCCCCCGCCGCCTTTTCCGCCCAGCGCCTCAACGCCTACGCGCACCAGATCGACCGCGCTGATGCGCGCCGTCAGATCATCGGTCACAGCCGCCGCGATGCTCGCCTTGCCGTCATTGACCGCAATCACCGCCGCCACGCCAGAGCCGAGCCGAGCCTTGGCCGCATCGAGCAGCGGGCGCAGTTCCTTGGGATCAAGCCCGTCGATCACCTGACCGCTGAACTTGATGCCCGCGATATCCTCATCGGCAGCTTCCGCCGCACCGCCCGAACCGCCGCCGCCCAGCGCGAGCGCTTTCTTGGCCTCAGCCAGCTCCTTTTCGAGCCGTTTGCGTTCTTCCATCAGAGCCGCGATGCGCGCCGGAACTTCCTCAGGCGTTGCACGGATTACGCTGGCTGCGGCCTTAAGCGCATCCTCGCGCCCGACCAACCACGCCCGCGCCGCTTCACCTGTCAGCGCCTCGATCCGGCGCACCCCTGACGATACGGCGCTTTCCGAAACGACCCGGAACACACCGATATCGCCGGTGGCTCGCACGTGGGTGCCGCCGCACAATTCCACCGAGTAGCTACGCCCGCCTGCGCCCGCCCGGCCCATCGCCAGCACGCGCACTTCCTCGCCGTATTTCTCGCCGAACAGCGCCAGCGCCCCCGCTTCGACTGCATCGTCGGGAGTCATCAGCCGAGTGCTGACCGCTTCGTTGGCGCGGATTTCGGCGTTCACCTCGGCTTCGATCGCTGCGATATCATCGGGTGTCAGCGCGACCGGGTGTGAAAAGTCGAACCGCAACCGCTCTTCGGCGACCATGCTGCCCTTCTGCGTCACATGCCCACCAAGCCGATTGCGCAGGGCGGCGTGGACGAGGTGGGTGGCAGAATGGTTGGCGCGAATCCGGTCGCGCCGGGCGGTATCGACCTTGAGTTCCACGGTGTCGCCAACCGCAACCGCGCCCGCTTCGATCCGAACCTGATGCGCATGGAGGCGGCCCAAAGGCTTGGAGGTGTCGGTAACAGTCGCTTTGAGACCCGCGATATTCGCCATGGTGCCAGCGTCGCCGGTCTGGCCGCCGCTTTCACCGTAGAACGGGGTCTGGTTGGTAAGGATCACCACCTCGTCACCCGCAGCGGCGCTGGCAACTTCGGCTCCGGCCTTGACGATGGCGACCACCCGGCCTTCGCCGCTGGTGGCGGCATAGCCAGTGAATTCGCTCGCACCTTCGCGTTCGGCGATGTCGAACCAAATCTCGCCCGAAGCGGCATCGCCCGAGCCTTTCCACGCGGCACGGGCCGCCGCTTTCTGGCGCGCCATCGCGGTGTCGAATCCGGCGCGGTCGACCCCGATACCGCGGGCACGCAAGGCGTCCTCGGTCAGGTCATAGGGGAAGCCGAATGTGTCGTAGAGACGGAAGGCGATCTCGCCATCAAGTTCGCCGCCACTGGCGAGGTCGCCAGTGGTTTCGTCAAGCAGTTTCAGACCCTTGTCGAGCGTGCGGCGGAACTGTGTCTCTTCGCGTTCAAGCACTTCTTCGATCAGCGCCTGCCCGCGGGTGAGTTCGGGATAGGCCTGACCCATCTCGGTGACGAGCGCGGGCACGAGGCGGTGCATCAATGGTTCGCTCGCACCAAGAAGATGCGCATGGCGCATCGCGCGGCGCATGATCCGGCGCAGCACATAACCGCGCCCTTCGTTCGAGGGGAGCACGCCATCGGCCATCAGGAAACTGGTGGAACGCAGGTGGTCAGCGATCACGCGGTGCGAGGCGGCCTGATCGCCCTCTGCACGCACGCCGGTGAGCGATTCCGAAGCCGAAATCAATGCCTTGAAGGTGTCGGTGTCGTAGTTGTCATGCACGCCCTGAAGCACCGCGGCGACGCGTTCAATCCCCATGCCGGTGTCGATCGAAGGCTTGGGCAGGTCGCGGCGGGTGCCGTCGGCCTGCTGGTCGTATTGCATGAACACGAGGTTCCAGATCTCAACAAAGCGATCGCCGTCTTCATCCGGGCTGCCGGGAGGGCCGCCGAAGATGTGATCGCCGTGATCGTAGAAGATTTCCGAGCACGGTCCGCACGGCCCAGTGTCACCCATCGACCAGAAATTATCGTTGGTATTGATGCGGATAATGCGTTCATCCGGCAGCCCGGCAATGCGTTTCCACAGGCCATGGGCTTCATCGTCAGTGTGGTACACAGTGACGATGAGCTTGTCTTTCGGCAGGCCCCATTCGCCGGTCAGCAAGGTCCAGGCGTGTTCGATCGCCTGTTCCTTGAAATAGTCACCGAAGGAGAAATTCCCCAGCATTTCGAAGAAGGTATGGTGCCGCGCTGTGTAGCCTACATTGTCGAGGTCATTGTGTTTTCCGCCTGCACGGACGCATTTTTGCGAAGAGGCTGCGCGCGGAGATGGCGGGGTTTCGAGGCCGGTGAACACGTTTTTGAACGGCACCATGCCCGCGTTGACGAACATCAGCGTCGGATCATTGTAGGGCACGAGCGGCGCTGAAGGCGTCGCGACGTGACCATTCCTACTGAAATAGTCGAGGAAGGAGCGGCGGATGTCGTTCGTCGAGGTCATGGCGGTGCAGTTAGGCAATGCGCAGCGCTAACGCAATGGAGCGCTGAAAGGTGTTACGCGCAGCGTTGCAGGCGTGTCACAGCGATACGAAGCGATGCGACGAACTGCGGCTATTGTGGGGGTCTAGCAGCGGTCAAGCGCCCACCTGGATCGACCAAGGTGGGGTCTAGAGCGACCGAGCCCACCCCTAGACCGGGCCTAAACCGGGCAAGCATCAAATGAGCCAAACGAAAAGCCGGCATGTGCGACTGGGGAGAAGCACATGCCGGCGTTCCGGTTTTTCGGGCTGAGACCGCAACTTTCGCGCTCCCAATATGCCCGCTTGAGGATCAGTCGTCGGAGTCCGCGTCCGGCCCCGCCATCATTTCCTCGGCGACCTTGTCAGTGCGGCTGCGGATCGCAGCTTCCAACCGGTCGCAAATTTCAGGATTCTCCTTGAGGAAGGTCTTGGCGTTTTCGCGCCCCTGCCCAATCCGAATGCTGTCGTAGGAGAACCAACTGCCCGACTTTTCCACCAGGCCCGCCTTGACGCCCAAATCGATGATCTCACCGATCTTGGAGATGCCTTCGCCGTACATGATGTCGAATTCGACCTGCTTGAACGGCGGGGCGACCTTGTTCTTGACGACCTTCACGCGGGTCGCGTTGCCGGTGATTTCGTCGCGGTCCTTGATCTGCCCGGTGCGGCGGATGTCGAGCCGAACCGAGGCGTAGAATTTGAGCGCATTGCCGCCAGTGGTGGTTTCGGGGTTGCCGTACATCACCCCGATTTTCATGCGCAGCTGGTTGATGAAAATCACCATGCAGCGCGAACGGCTGATCGAGCCGGTCAGCTTGCGCAGCGATTGGCTCATCAGGCGTGCTTGCAAACCAACGTGCGAATCGCCCATTTCGCCTTCGATTTCAGCGCGCGGAACCAAGGCTGCGACCGAATCGACCACCAGCACATCAATCGCGTTCGACCGCACCAGCGTATCGACGATTTCGAGTGCCTGTTCGCCAGTATCGGGCTGCGAGACGATCAGCTCGTCAATATCGACGCCCAGCTTCCTGGCGTAGATCGGATCGAGTGCGTGTTCGGCGTCCACAAACGCTGCGGTGCCGCCCATCTTCTGCGCTTCGGCGATAACGTGCAGCGCCAGCGTGGTCTTGCCCGAGCTTTCCGGCCCGTAGATTTCAATCACCCGGCCGCGCGGCAAGCCGCCGATGCCAAGCGCAATATCCAGACCGAGCGACCCGGTCGAAATCGATTCGACCTGCATCGTTTCTTTCGAGCCCAGCTTCATCGCCGAACCCTTGCCAAATGCGCGATCAATCTGAGCGAGCGCTGCTTCGAGCGCCTTTTGACGGTCCACGGCTTTCTTGTCCTCTTCCACCAGCTTCAATTGCGTAGCCATCGCATGCGCTCCTCTGATTGCCTAGGGCCGATCATCAACTATCGACAATCAAGCCCTTGGCTCAGTATGTATCGCATTTGTTCTTGTGGAACAAGTAGGGAACGTAAAAAATCCTACAGACGCTTCATTCCGCCTCGGCGTCGCGCAGTTTCCAGTCAAAGTTGCGGGTCTGGTTGGCCGGGATGGTCACTTCAACCGTCTGATAACCGTTCTTGACGACCACCTTTTCGCGCGGGAAGCGGACTTCATATTCGCTCGACCAGCCCAGTCTCAGCCGCAACGTCACCGGCTGCGGGTTGGCGTTGGTGAGCGTCGCCCGCATCTTTTTCCAGCGGCGCGAGCCATCTTCGGATTCGTCGCTGCTGTTGGCGCAGTGGGCGAAGACCTGCGCACTCTCTCCGATTTCCAGCTCGACATCCTGCCCGCGCGCAAAGTCGCGCAAGGTGGTGGTTGCAGCGAGCTGCGGCCCGCGCCCAGTCGATTCAGACGTCGGCTCGTACAGCGTCATCGCGCCTTGCGGCAGCGCGATGCCGAGGCCTTTGTCCGCATCGTTCTTGGTTACGAGCAGCATGCTGGCGGCTTTCGGATCGTCCCCATCGCCGATCCAGTCATCGGGATCGCAATCGGCCACATAGAGATACCGCGCCTTGACCGCGTCCTTGTTGAGGAAGGCGACCTGCTTCATGCCCTTGGCCGATACATCGACCCGGTCGGGCACGCGGAACAGTTTGAGATCGCCGAGATTCTCCTCCTCGGCGGTGACCACGGCGGCGGGCGCTTCGAATAGCTTTTCCTCGCGGCGCGCGGCGGTGACGACGATCACGTCAGCGTCCATCATCCCCATTGGCGACGGCGGCGGCGCGAAAACGGGCCGCGGGCGGTAATCAGGTGCCGGTGATCCATCCGACGTGCTCCCCAGCGGATAGCACTCCAGCCGCAGCGGCTCAGCTGTCGGCGGATCGGCGAGGCCTTCGTAATCGCTGTCGACGTTCAGCGTGCCCGCGATGATCTGGAGCTTTGCCGCATCGAAACTTTGGCCGTTGTCGTTGAGCAGTGTCAGCCAGCTGAGCAATTGCAGGTCGAATTCCTCACCCTTCCCCGCATTCTTGCGGCCCACGGTGGCGACATAATTGGCCTGCCAATCAAACCCCCATGAAAGGTAGGTGAGCGTCACTTCATAGCTGCCACTCTTGGGCGAGCGGGTATCGACCGAATAGACCGGCGCGGCAGACAGCCCCTTGGGCACGCGATCAAAGGTCAGCGTTTCGGGCAGGCCAGCACAGCGCACAGCCTCAAACCCGGCGGAAGATTGCAGCACCAGCCCGCCGTCCGCCCGCGTGCGCACCACCGCCTGTTCGCTGACCGCCGCACCGGTGGCGGGGTTGGTGCGGGTGATCGTCACCCGGTTGCCCAGCGCGCCATTGACGAGCGCGGCGGGGGAGAGAAGTTCGGCGTTGCGGTTCTTCTCAATCGTGCCGCCGGGCAGGCCGGTGACGATGGCCGAAACACCCACCATGCCCTCGGCCACGCCTTCGAAACGGATGGTCGATTCGCCCTCAGACAAGGTCACGCGGCGGGTTTCGCTGATCAGCGCGAAGCCTTGGGGATAGTCGCGGTCGAGCGGTTCGTCAGGATCGCGGTCTGGGTTGCGGTAGATCGTGACCGAAAGGTCGGTGGGCGGTGAGGCATCAACCACCTCACGCGCGGCAAGCGGCGCGGTGATGACCACCGCCAGACCAACGATGCAGGTGGCGGCCCGCCGCACTACCCGCGCCTTAGTAACGGGTTTCGAAGGTTACGCGGACCACCCGCTCGCCATTGGCGGGCACCGGCACCACATATTTCCGGCGGTCGGCGTTCAGCTGTTCGCCAGTGATGTCTTCGCTGACGATGCGGTAATCGTTCGACCACCAGTTGCGGTTGAGGCCAGATTGAGTGATTTCGACGTTCACCGGCTCGTCTTTGGCGTTGGTGATCTTGTAACGCATGGTGGTGCGGTAGAAGGTCTTGGGCCGTTCGACCTCGACCTGTTCGGTGACCACGCCATCCTTGATCACGCGGTAGCGCGCGCTTTTTTCCCATTCGGCGCCGGTGATGGTTTCGCGCTTTTCGACCTCGGTCTGCACCGTGATGTCGAATGCTTCGCCGGTGGCGAGCGACAATTCGCTGCCCATCGGGGTGTGGCCGATGGCGTTTTCGCCGATGAATTGCGGGGTGCCCTGGCTGTCACGCTGATAGAAGCGCACCGTCCCGGCAGGCAACGCATCGCCCAACCCCTGATCGCGCGAGGTGGAGAAAGCGAGGCTGCTGGTGACGTTGTTAGGCTCCTCGTCATTCTGCTCCCACCCGGCGGCAATCGCATAGACCTTGCGCGCGGGCACGGATTGCACGTCGAGGAAGCTCACCTGCTTGGTCTGCGCATTGGCAACCGTGGTGCGCGCGGTGATTGGGTAGAGGTAGAAATCGCCGAGCCGTTCGCGCGCGGCAGTTTCAGTACCCGCGCGGGTCAGGCCTCGGTTGCCGAACCCGCCCCCGCGCGATCCGCTGGGATTGCCTGCGACCAGCACGGTATCGGCGGCGCGAAAGGTGGTGCCGGTGTTGTTGGTCAGCGTCACCCAGCCCTGCATGTCTATGGTGTCGGTAGCCTCATTATACAGCGCTACGTAATCCGCGCTCCAGCCGAGCCCGTTGGTGAGATAGCGCAGCGCCACAGGCCGCGTGCCCGCACGGGTGCTGTCGAGATTGACCGAAAGCGTCGGGCGCGCGCGCAGGTTGGGCGGCACCCGGTCGAAGATGACGCGCACGGGCAAGTCGTCATCGCGCAGCACCTCGATCCGGTCACCGATCTGGAGCACCACGCCGCCTGCGGTGGAGAGCACCTTGGCGCGTTCGCGCGTCTCGACACCGGTGGCGGGGTTGGTGCGCAGCAGCGTCACCGTCTGGCCGATGGCTTTTTCCATCAGCTTGGTCGGCGTGAGAAGGTCGTAGTCGAAGTTCTGTTCGATGATGGCGGTATCAGCGGCGGCAAAGCTAAGCGTTTGAGGCTGGATCTGGGCCGAAACATCGGGGAATTCGACCCGGCTGCGCCCCTGCGCGATGGCAAGCTGGCGAACATCCTGCACCAGGCCGAGGCCGTTGTTGTAGATGGTGAGCGCAACGTCGCCCTGTGCGCTCTCGTCGGGATCGGGAACAGACTGCGCCTGCGCTGTCACCGCGCTTGCGATCAGCGCCGCCCCTGCCAGTGCCGCAGCCTTGCGCGCGGTCAACCATCCCGATGTCGTCATATCCCAGCCCCTCCCGATTGGTCAGGTGCTTATGATCGACTTATCCGCTGTATCCAAGGTGAATGCGCGGGCCTGCCCCCTCAAAAATCAGCCCTAGGCGGCCCCCGCGCCAGCGTTCTGTTCAGCCCGCGCCTGTGCGAGCACCGCGCCCACCTTGTCGCCAATCGCGGCGACGCTGAACGGCTTGGGGATGAAGTGCATGTCGGGAATATCAATGTCGCGGCGCAGCTGTTCTTCGGCATAGCCTGACATGAACAGCACCGGCATCTGCGGCAGCTTGGCGCGGATTGCGCGCACCATCGCCGGGCCATCCATGCCGGGCATGACCACATCGCTGACGACGATATCGAATTTGGTCGTGCCCTCGATAATCGCGGCAAGGCCTTCTTCGCCGTTAGCGCAGGCCGTCACTTCGTATCCGGCGCGCACCAGCGCCCGTTCGGCGACGATCCGCACCATATCCTCATCCTCAACCAGCAGCAGCTTGCCGCCCGCCGACCAGTCGGATGACACCAGCGGCGCGGCTTCGCGCTTTTTGGGCATTTCGCCGCGATGGACGGGGAAATAGACGGTGAAACGCGCCCCCGTGACCCGCCCCGCTTTGTCAGCGATATTGTCGGCAAAGATGAACCCGCCCGATTGCTTGACGATCCCGTAGGCGGTCGACAGGCCCAGCCCGGTGCCCTTGCCCTGTTCCTTGGTGGTGAAGAACGGTTCAAACAGCTTTGGCAGCACATGCTGAGGGATGCCACCGCCGGTATCCTGCACGATCAGCACAGTATAATCGGCAGCGGGCAGTACTTCGGAACCCAGCTGGATCACCTGTTTGGCGTGCAGCGTGCGGGTGAACAACGAGATCCGCCCCACCCCCTGTCCGCGCGAATTGATCGCATCGCGGGCATTGACCGCCAGGTTCATGATCACCTGTTCCAGCTGCTGCGGGTCGGCGCGCACCGGGCCAAGGCCGCGATCATGCTGGACATAATAGGTGATCTTCTCGCCCAGCAACCGCTTGATCAGCGGGCTGACTTCGCTCACCACATCAGGCAGCTGAATAATCTCGGGCCGCAGAGTCTGCTGACGCGAGAATGCCAGCAATTGCCGGGTCAGCGCGGCGGCGCGGTTGGAATTGGCGCGGATCTGCTGGATGTCGTCATAGTCGCTGTCGCCGGGGATATGGCGCAGCAGCATCAGATCGCAGGTGCCGATGATCGCGGTAAGGACATTGTTGAAATCATGCGCGACCCCGCCTGCGAGTTGTCCGACCGCCTGCATCTTGGTCGCCTGCGCCACCTGACGGCGCAACTGATTCTCCTGGCTGGAATCGGCAAGGCTGAGCAGCACCGCCGCTTCGCCAAGCCCGCGCACGCCGGCGAGGCCGAGCGACACGGGTTCTTCCGGGCTGTTGACCAGTCGCACGGCGACATCGCCGCTGGTCGCAGGCCCACGCCCGAAACGGCGCACCGCATCGGAAATCGCTGCCTTGTCTTCGCGCACCACCAGATCGGTCGGGAAGGCCGGTAGCCCGCGCCCCTCACGCGCGACCGATCGCAGGAACGCATCATTGGCGAACAGGAACCGCCCGTCGCGGTCAGTCATGGCGAGACCCAGCGGCAATTGCGCCAACAGCGCGTCCAACTGCGCCACGCCTGCCTGCGATGCTCCGTCCCAGCCGCTGCCGATGCCCACGCCGCTATCGATCAGCAGCATCAGCGATGTCGCTTCGTCCGGGCCTGCAGGTTCAGCCTGCGTTTCGGGATCGACCAGCGGAATATCGACCAGCGTCTGCGGGGTGCCGCCGCGCCCTTCGCGGGCGAAGAATATCCGGTCGCGCTCGTCTGATCGCAGGAAACTGACGAAATCCTGCCCCATCATGGTCGCGCGTTCATCCCCCGCAGCGCGTTCGGCAAAGCCTGCGCTGACCGCGCGGATCACGCCGTCTGCCGTGGTGATCGCGGTTTCGATCCCGGCACGGCTGAGCATCTTGCCGAATGGCCCAGCCAGATCGAGCGCGCCCAGATCAGCGCCGCTCGCCCGCACAATCGGACGCAGCCGCCAGATCAGGTGATCCTCACCCCGCCCAGCACGCTGCGCGGAAATCTGCCATTCGGTTTCATCCGGCCCCTCAACCTTGTCGAGCGCGGCTGATCCATCGCGCCAGGCATTGCGCGCCAGCAGAGTCACCGCCTCCAGCGCGGGCCGTTCAAACGGCAGAGCTGGCGGCGCGGCGCTGACGCCGAAATGTTCGAGGAACAGGCTGTTGGCGCAGACCATGCGGTTGGCGCGGTCGGTGATCGCTATCGCTTCGCCCTTGCGCTCAATCGCGGCGACGGTGACGCTCCAATCAGGTGCGGCTAGGCTGTCGGGCGCAGGCGCAGCGCGCACTTGATCGAGCAGCAAAACCCCGCCCAGCAGCACGCTTGACCCCAGCACAAACGCCAGCGCCACCAGCCAGCTTTGGGTGGCGATAAACAGCACTGCTGCACTGACCAGCAATCCGCCGCCGAGCCCAAGCAGCAGCGACGTTGGCGGCGCTTCGCTTTCGGTGGCAGCCTCGGGTTCGGCCAGCACCGCGCTGGCGCGTTTGAATGGGGTGCCAATCGGCCGGGACAAAAGTGCGCGCTCCTGTAACAGGTTCTGCCAGCCCGAACGCCCTTGCGCCCGGCCAGCCCGCGCTTGTCCTACTGCGCGCCGAGCCGCTGGTCGAGCCGCGCTTCCATCATCTTCAACCGTTTGGCGCGTCTACGCGACACTACAGCGCGCCACACCCAGCCGGAGATCACCCAGCCAATCAGCGGGGCCACCAGTGAAAGCACCAGATAGCCAACGACGGTGGCGCCCGCGACCTGATAGAGATCAGTCATGAATGCCCAGGCGCCGCTGTTGGCTTTGGCAGTGGCGATGGCCGGCGCGGCCGCATCGATCCGCAAGGCAAAATCGCCGATCCGATTGGCGATCACTAGCCAGAACGGCAGGGTGAAAGGATTGGTGACAAAGGTGATCAGCGCCGCCAGCGGCACATTGGCGCGCATCGGCAGCGCGAGGAAGGCCGACAGGAAAATCTGCCCGATTGGGATAATGAACGCCGCAAACAGGCCCAACGCGACCCCGCGCGGCACCGAGCGGCGGGTGAACCGCCACAGCTCAGGCGACAGGAACCGGTGTGCAATCGGGGCGAGATATTTGTTCTGCGCCATATCTTCGCGGGTGGGTGTGTTCTTGCGGATCACATCCATCGCCCAAGTCTTGGAACGGAATGAAATCGTCTTTTGATCGGGCTGCGGCTTGCTCACACGCACACCCCATCGCGACACGGCGATGCAGCGGCAATTTCAGATAGGTTGGCAAGATCGGCGCGGAGCAACATGGTTGACCATATGGGTAGCACAGCCATTCTGACCAGTGTGTGAATCATCGGGTAAGCGCAAAAATTACCCGCGGTCTCGCATCAGCCGCGCCTTATCACGTTTCCAGTCGCGTTCCTTGGTGGTGGCGCGCTTGTCATGGTTCTGCTTGCCCTTGGCGAGCGCGAGTTCGACCTTGGCCCGCCCGGTGCTGTTGAAATAAACCATCAGCGGCACCAGCGTCATACCCTTGCGTTCCACCGCGCCCACAAACTTTTCGATCTCGCGTTCGTGCAGCAGCAATTTGCGCGGACGGCGTGGTTCGTGGTTCAGGCGGTTGCCGTGGCTGTATTCGGGAATGTTGGCGTTGATCAGCCACACCTGCCCGTTCTTCACCTCGGCATAGCTTTCGGCAATGCTTGCCTCGCCCGCACGCAGCGCCTTTACCTCGGTGCCTTGCAGGGCGAGTCCGGCCTCGAAGGTATCCTCGATATAGTAATCGAACCGCGCACGGCGGTTTTCAGCGACGATCTTGAGCTTGTCGAAGGTAACGGGTTTGGGACGTGCCATGGGAGGCGCGATGTAGGGATGCTGCGTCTAAAAAGCGAGGGGCTTTGCGCTTTGGCGGCTTGCGGGTTAGGTTCACAGGCGAAACGCGCAGCACGGGGGGACGACGCAGGCGCATGGATGAAAGCCAACCGTTTATCATCGCAGGCGAAGACATCGCGCCGGGCACCAGCAAGGATATCGCCTTCCCGATCACCACCTTGGCGACCGGCACCGCATCGGCGCTGGGTGTGCGGGTGCTGCACGGGGCAAAGGCCGGCCCGGCGGTGTTTGTCAGCGCGGCAATCCACGGGGACGAGATCGTCGGCACAGCTGTGATCCAGCGGTTGGCACAGGCGCTCGATCCGCAGGTAATGAGCGGCACGGTGCTGTTGGTGCCGGTCGCCAATATCTTCGGCTTCATCAACCATTCGCGTTACCTGCCCGACCGGCGCGATTTGAACCGCAGCTTTCCGGGAAGCGCGGGCGGATCGCTCGCCGGGCAGCTCGCCCATGTTTTCTACCGCGAGGTGGTGGCGCGCTGCACGCTGGGGATCGACATCCATTCGGCTGCGATCCACCGCTACAACCTGCCGCAAATCCGGATTGCGGCGGGCAATACCCGGCTGGTCGAACTGGCGATGGCATTCGGCGCGCCGGTGATCATCGAAAGCCCCTTGCGCGATGGAAGCTTGCGCGATCAGGCGCAGAAACACGGCGTCGATATGCTGCTGATGGAAGCGGGAGAGGCGCTGCGGTTTGACAAGCTGTCGGTCGAAACCGGGGTCGAAGGCGTGACCCGCGTGCTCGCGCATCTGGGCATGATCGAGGCGGATGACGGTCTCACCAATGTCGGCATCCCAGCGCGCGCCAACCGATCAGTGTGGGTGCGCGCGCCGCGCGGCGGGGTGGCGCACGCCGTGCGCGAATCCGGCGATCCGGTGAGGAAGGGCGACGTGCTGGCGCGGGTGTGCGGCCTGTTCGGCGAAGATGCGCTGGAACTCGTCAGCCCGGTTGATGGCATCATCATCGGCCATGCCACCTTGCCGGTGGTGCATCAGGGCGACGCGCTTTTCCACATCGCCGAAATCCCCCACCCCGAACGCGTCGGCGCGCGGATTGAAAGCATCACCGAAGCCATTCTGGCGAGCGAGCCGGAAGGTGCAGCAGAGGTGCTGCTGGATGAGGACGAGGTAGTTTAGGCAGCCAAATTAAGTGGGCAACACTCCCGCCAGCACCAAGGCCTCATCCACGGCGCGCTTGGCTTCGTCGCTGCACTCCACCATCGGCAGGCGCACCTCGGGTTCGATCCAGTCGTGCACCCGGCTCAGCGCATATTTCACCGGCGCAGGGCTGGCGTCGGAGAACATCGCGTAATGCAGCGGGAACAGGCGGTCGTTCAGCTGCCGCGCTTTTTGCAGTTCGTTGGCGGCAATCGCTTCGTGGAACTCGGCACAGAGCGCAGGCGCGACGTTGGCGGTCACCGAAATACACCCGCGCCCGCCCGCCGCCGCGTGCGGCAGCCACAGCTCGTCATTGCCCGAAAGCTGGCAGAACTCGCGCCCGATGCCCATGCGGTGATCGGCGACGCGGCTGAGGTCTCCGGACGCGTCCTTGATCGCGATGATCCGGTCGGGGTATTTGCGCACCAGCTCCACCACGGTGTCATCGAGGATATCGGTCACCGTGCGCGCGGGCACATTGTACAGCACGATCGGCAGGTCGCAGTTTTCCGCAAGGTAGCTGAAATGCGCTACCAACCCGCGCTGGCTCGGGCGGTTGTAATAGGGGGCGACGCACAGGCCCGCAGCAGCCCCTGCCTTGCGCGCGAAGTTCATGTGCAGCTGCGCGTTGCGGGTGTCGTTTGATCCGCAGCCTGCGATCACCGGCACGCGGCCCGCCGCCTGCTCGATGCACACCTCGATTACGCGGTGATGCTCGGCGTTGGAGAGCGTCGATGCCTCCCCCGTCGTTCCGCACGGCACCAACGCGGCGCTGCCGTGGTCGATCTGCCAGTCGACCAGCCGCCGGAATGCAGGCTCGTCAAACGTCCCGCCGCGAAAAGGAGTCACCAGAGCGGGTATCGATCCGCTGAACATTGCCATTTTCCTGCCAAAGCCATTAGGTAAGAGTGATCAGGGGCGCAAAATGAACCTGCCGACCCCCACCTGTTAAGCGCCTGATAAGGAGCCGATTGGCACTATGTCCAGCATGGACCGCAACTCTCTGATTTCTTCGCGCATTCTTGCCGCCGTCGGCGTAGCCACGGCGCTGGCCGTGACCGCACCGCTCGCCGCGCAGGTTTACACCGCGCCTAGCGGCAACGATCTGGTCGCGCGCCAACCGACCGCGATCAGCGCCGCAATTGCCCGGTGGGAGGTGTTGCAGGCCAATCGCGAGATGAGTTTTGCCGATTATGCGGGCTTTGTGCTGGCCTATCCCGATTTCCCGCGCAGCGACATTCTGCAATTGCGAGCCGAAGCCGCGTTGGAGAACGAAGCGCCCTCGCAGGCCGAATTGCTGCGCTATTTCGATACGCACCCGCCGCTGACCAATCCGGGCCGGGCGCGCTATGCGCTGGCGCTGGCAGGGGCGCAGCGGCCCGAAGCCTTCGATCAGGCGCGCATTGCGTGGCGCGGCGGCGCGATGAGCGATCCGGTTGAGCTGTATCTTTCGGGAATATACGGCGCGCAGTTCACGCCAGGTGATCATGCCGCAAGGATGGATGCGCTGCTGTGGCAAGGCAAGGCCGATGCCGCCGCACGCCAGGCGGTGAACCTGCCCGAGGCCGACCGCCCGCTGGCGCTGGCCCGGTTGGCGTTGCTGCGCGGCGCAGCGCCCGAATCCGCCGGTTTGTCCGTCCCTGCCGGGGCCGAAGCTGATCCGGGCTATGTGTTCAACCGCGTCAAACATCTGCGCAGCACTGGCCAAAGCGCCGAGGCAGCACGCGTGTTTGCCAGCCGCCCGAATTTCGCGCGCCCCGCGCTCGATCCGGAAGCTTTCGTCGGCGACCTGCTTGGCCTCGCCAAAGCCAGCGGCGCGCGCGATGCGGTGCGGGTGGCCAGCCGCACCGATGATCTGTTTGCGCCTGGCACCGATGTGTCGCTTACCAGCTTCACCTTGCGCGATCGCTATACCGATCTGATGTGGCTGGGCGGCACCAAGGCTTTGTGGGAACTGGGTGACGGCAATGCCGCTGCACCATTGTTCCAGCGTTATGGCGACGCGGCCAAGACCCCACTGACCAAGGCCAAGGGCTATTACTGGGCGGGCCGTGCCGCGCGGCAAGCGGGCAATGGGGCCGATGCGCAACGCTATTTCGAGATGGCGGCGCGCTGGCCCGATTACTACTACGGTCAGCTGGCGTTGTCGGCGCTGGGCCGGTCGATGCCGAGCTTTGCGCCGCTGCCGCAGCCTGCGATGGCCGCATCCGCCCGCGCCGAATTCGAAGCTCGCCCGCTGGTCAAAGCGATCCGCGCGCTGGCCGTGGGCCGCCGCGACTGGCGCACCGAGCGCCGGTTTTTCGAAGCGTTGGGCGATGAAGCCAACACGCCCGACGAAATCCTGATGGCCGGGATGCTCGCGCGCGAAGTGGGCATGGACGAACTCGCCGTGGTGCTTGGCATGAAAGCGGGCGAAAACGGGCTTTCGGGGTTTGAACGCATTGGTTTTCCAACCGTCTCCACCCCGTCATTCGTCAATGACTGGACAATGGTGCACGCGATCAGCCGGCAGGAAAGCGAATTCGATCGCACCCGGGTAAGCCATGCCGGGGCAAAGGGTGTGATGCAGCTGATGCCCGGCACTGCCCGCGAACAGGCGGGCAAGCTCGGCATCAACTACATGGCCGCCAATCTGACCGAAGCGCCGCAATACAACATCCAGCTGGGCGATGCCTATTTCGCGCGGATGATGAACTATTACGGCGGTGCCTATCCGCTCGCGGTGGGGGCTTATAACGCCGGGCCGGGCCGGGTGAACCAATGGCTCAAGCTGAACGGTGACCCGCGCCGGGGCGAAATCGACTGGGTGACCTGGGTCGAGAAGATCCCGGCCAATTTCGAAACCCGTTATTACATCATGCGGGTAATCGGCAATGCGGTGACCTATTCGCACATGTACCCGGGCGAAGCGGGCCTGCCGCGCCCGGTCGACACCTTCCTGCGCTGAGTTTGATGCAAGTTCAGGGGCCGCCGATTACGCCTGCGGGGATGGCCGCGCTCAAAGCGCGCTATGACCTGCTGCTGGGCACCGAACGCCCAGCGATTGTCGAAATCGTCAGCTGGGCGGCGGGCAATGGCGATCGCTCGGAGAATGGCGATTACCTTTATGGCCGCAAGAAAATGCGCGAAATCGACCGCGAGCTAACCCATCTGATCAAGCGGATGAAGGCGCTTCGGGTGGTCGATCCCGCAGCACAGATCGACCGCAGCCGGGTGTTCTTCGGCGCGCGGGTGACCATCGCTGACCAAGACGACAGCGAGCAGACCGTGCAACTGGTGGGCGATGACGAACAGGACGCCACCGCAGGCCGGATCGGCTGGAACTCGCCGCTGGCCAAGGCCTTGCGCGGCGCGAGCGTTGGCGATTTGCGCACCGTGCGCCTGCCATCGGGCACCCGCGAATGGGAAGTGCTGAGCGTGGCCTATGATTAGGTTCCTTGCTCTTGCCGCGCTCGCCCTTGCAGCGCCGTTGGCTGCGCGCGACAGCCTTGGCGTCTATGACGGGTGGGCGGCTTTCAAGGATGCCAAGCCCTTGCGCTGCTACGCCATTGCCAAGGCACAAGGGACACCCCCCGCCCCGGCCTATGCCACCATCTCGAACTGGCCCGAACGCAAAGTGCGCGGCGCGCTGCACCTCGTCCTATCACGCGCGGTGGCGGACAAGTCCTCGGTGCGGCTGGTGGTCGGGAATGAACGCTTCACCCTCATCGCCAAGGGTCGGAACGCCTGGGCGAAAGACCCGCGCGATGATGCCGCCATCATTGCCGCGTTGCGCTCGGCCGCGCGGATGAGTGTGTCGGCGAGCGGCGCCAAGGGCGGCACGTTTACCGACCGCTACAGCCTTGGCGGAGTGGCCACCGCGATGGACGCGGCCACGGTTGCCTGCGCCAAACGTAGCTGACTGGTCAAACGCGCGGCTTGGCCCTATATGCGCAGCCCTCATGGCCGATACTGCACTCATGACCATCCCGGGCCTCAGCGACCCGGTGCCCGCCGCGCGTGATATTACGCCGCGGGAAGACGGGCGTATTGACCTGCTCGGCCTGCCCCGTCCGCGCATCCGCGAACTGTTTGCTGCCGCCGGGCTGGACGACAAGGCCGCCAAGCTGCGCGCGAAGCAGGTGTTCCACTGGCTGTATCACCGCGGCGTCACAGATTTCGAGGCGATGACTGACATCGCCAAAACGATGCGGCCGTGGCTGGCGGAGCGCTTCGTCATCGGCCGCCCGGAAATTGTCGAAGCCCAGCACTCGGTCGATGGCACCCGCAAGTGGCTGCTGCGCACCGCTGACGGGCATGATTACGAGATGGTGTTCATCCCCGATGAGACGCGCGGCACGCTGTGCGTTTCTTCGCAAGTCGGCTGCACATTGAACTGCACTTTCTGTCACACTGGCACGATGAAGCTGGTGCGCAACCTCACGCCCGGTGAAATCGTCGGGCAGGTGATGCTGGCGCGCGATGCCTTGGGCGAATGGCCCAAGGGCACCATGATCAGCGATGCCGACATGATCGATGAGGATGACGAGGCGGGCCACTACACCGCCGATGGACGCTTGCTTACCAACATCGTGATGATGGGCATGGGCGAACCGTTGTACAATTTCGACCACGTGCGCGACGCGTTGACGCTGGTGATGGACGGCGACGGGCTGGCGTTGTCCAAGCGGCGTATTACCCTTTCGACCAGCGGCGTGATCCCGATGATGGAGCGCTGCGGGCAGGAAATCGGCGTCAATCTTGCCGTCAGCTTGCACGGCGTGCGCAAGGAAGTGCGCGACGAATTGGTGCCGCTGAACAAGAAATACGGCATCGAGGAGCTGCTGCAAGCCTGCGCCGACTACCCCGGTGCCAGCAACGCGCGCCGCATCACGTTCGAATATGTGATGATCGACGGCAAGAACGACAGCGACGACGACGCGCGCGAGCTGGTGCGGTTGCTCAAAGCCTATAACCTGCCCGCCAAGGTCAATCTGATCCCGTTCAACCCTTGGCCCGGCAGCGGCTACGAATGTTCCAAGCCTGACCGCATCCGCGCGTTCTCCAACATTGTGTTCGAAGGCGGTATTTCCGCTCCCGTCCGCACCCCGCGCGGGCGCGATATTGATGCCGCCTGCGGCCAGCTGAAAACCGCCGCCGAGAAGAAGAGCCGGGCGGAGCGCGACCGTGAGGCGGCAAAAGCGGCCCTTGATTGACGCTCCGCCGCCTGAGGCGTAAATGTTGCGCGGTCTGATGGGGAGGACCGCGGTGCCACTATCCAGAGCCAGAACAGCTATGATGCTCGGCGCGTTGGCCATGGCCGTGGTCTCGACTGCCACGCCGGCCGACGCTCAGCTCAGCAACATTTTCAACAGCGGCAAACGCGGCGCGGACAAGGCCGATGCTTGTGGCAAGGGCAAGAAGGGCGACAAGGGCCGCGGGGTGCTTGGCGGCATTCTTGGCGGCGCGGTTGACGGTCTGGCACGCAGCGCGGGCCTGCCCTCGTTCGTGCCGGTTCCCGAGTTTTCCGACCAACTGACGGAAAGCATCGCCTGCCGGCTCGATCCCGAAGAGCAGAAACAGGCCGCTGAAGCGACGCTCGCGGTGACGCGCACCGATGACGCCAACGCCAAGCCCGCAGTGGGCGCGAGCGCATCTTGGACATCGACCACGCGGGAAGACGTGCGCGGCACCTCGACTGTGACCCGGCGTGAGGCTTCCAACAGCGAACTCGATTGCATCACTGTGACCGACGTGGTGATCATCGAGGGTGAGGAAGCCCGCGCCGACAAGCGCATGTGCCGCGCGCCGGGTTCGGCACGTTATTCGATCATCGCGTGATGCGCCTGCTCCGCCCCATCGCCGCGCTCGCCGCGCTGGCGCTGCTGACCGGGGCGAGCAAGATGGACTCGGACAATCCGACCTGCCCGGCAGAGCCCGATTGGGGGCCAAACACCGCGATGACGCTCACGCCAGCCGACAAGAATGGCAAGCGCGTGCTGCTGGCCGAAGGGCGGGTTGATGGCACGCTGCCCGCCCGCTTGAAGGCGGCGATCGAGGCGGATGAGCGGATCGAGGAAGTATGGCTGCGATCACGCGGCGGCGATGCCCGCGCCGGGAACGCAGCCGGCAAGGTCATCCGCTCCTATCGCGGAATGCTGACCCGGGTTCCGCCCGGCTGGGCGTGCTTTTCAGCCTGCAACTTCGTGTTCATGGGCGGGGACCGGCGGGTGGTCGATGATGGCGGCGTATTTATGGTCCATATGTTCAC
The DNA here is from genome assembly GCA_001464915.1 of Sphingomonadales bacterium Ga0077531. Classification (GTDB taxonomy): domain Bacteria; phylum Pseudomonadota; class Alphaproteobacteria; order Sphingomonadales; family Sphingomonadaceae; genus Erythrobacter. Next base: position 9,392 of record LNED01000027.1, on the reverse strand, counting down.
CCACACGCAGGACCGCGCCTTGATCGATGAAGTGGTGATCGAAGGCAGCAAGGCCACGACCGAACTGATCGGCAGCATCGAGCAATCATCGGCCCTACTGGCAAGCGAAGATAACGACTTCCTGATCCGCATGGGGATCAGCCGCAAGCTACTCACCGACATCATGTACCAGCAGCAGGCGGTGAAGAGCGCGGACAATCCCAGCACCCGCTATTGCCTGACCCAGGCCGAGGTGCGCGAATATAACGTGATGCCGCTTGAAAAGCCGGTGCCATAGGCCAGAACGCCGGGATGAGCACCGATCCCGACACCATCGCCTTCTATCAGGCGCGCGCGCCGCATTGGGTGTTCCATTCAGGCGAGGCGCAAAGCCATCAGCTTGACACCTTCCTTGATCGCCTGACGCCGGGAGCGCACGTGCTTGAACTGGGCTGCGGCGGCGGACGCGATGCGGTTCATATCCGAAAGCGCGGGTTTGTGGTCGATGCGACAGATGCCACCCCGGCGCTCGTCACCCGCGCCAATCAGGCCTTTGATCTGGGCGCACGGGTGATGGCCTTCCACGAGCTCGATGCCGACGCCGCTTATGCCGGCGTCTGGGCCCATGCCAGCCTGCTCCACTGCCCCCGCGCCGCGCTGCCCGGTGTGCTGGCGCGCATCCACCGAGCGTTGCGTCCCGAAAGCTGGCACTTCGCCAGCTTCAAGCTCGGGGACGGGGAAGGCCGCGACTTGCTGGGACGCTTGCACAATTTTCCCCAGCCCGAATGGCTAATCGCGGCCTATGAAGCGGCGGGCTTCGTTATCGAATCGCAGCAGACTTACGCAGGGAAGGCATCCGATGGCACGCAGCGCGACTGGATTGATCTGACGGTGCAAAAAGCATGATCCACACCATCGAAGCCGTCTGCACGGGCACCGCGCGCCCCTTCAACGGCGCGGAACTCAGCGCGATCATGAAACGCCCTCGCGAAGGCGCAGTGCAGGTGCTGACCGAAGGCCTCGCCCCCGATGAACAGGCCGACCGCCGCGTGCATGGCGGGCCTGAGATGGCGTTGCACCTCTATCCGCTCGATCACCACAGCTATTGGGACGAGGTGCTGGGCGGGCACGAATTGCTGGCCGAACCCGGTGCGTTTGGATCAAACCTCGCGGTCAGCGGAATGACCGAGGACATGGTGCATATCGGCGACCGCTTCATGCTTGGAACCGCGCTGATCGAAGTCAGCCAGCCGCGCCAGCCGTGCTGGAAGATCGAACACCGCTTTGGCGCCAAGGGCATGGTCGCCCGCATCATCGAAAGCGGGCGCTGCGGCTGGTATTTCAGGGTGATCGAAACAGGCGAAGTGGCGGCGGGCGATTCGCTTGAGCGAGTCGCAATCGGAGCACCCGAATGGAGCGTGGCGCGGGCTTTTTCCGCCTTGGTCGCAGGAAGAGGCACCAAAGCTGAATATACTGAGCTGGCGGCGCTCCCCACGCTCAGCCCCAAACTGCGCGAAAAAGCGGCGCAAAAACAGGGTTAAAAACGGCTTATCGCAGCCCAGCAACGCTTCGTCCAACCCTGCTGTTTCCTGAAAACGCCGTTCATCCTGCGTTCTCGTAAGCTGAACGAAAAAGGGGTCGCTCCATCGGGGAGCCGTCACAAGGGACAGACCCATGAAACACCTCGCCCTCCTTGCCGCCGCTGGCTCGCTGGCTGCCTTCGCCGCCCCGGCGCAAGCCGCCGAACTGCCCGCTGCCCCTACCTATTCGTTCGGCAGCTTCAGCCAGTCGCCATTCGGCCTCAACACCGTCGTCGCGTACGACGATGATGACGATGATTATCGCCGCGACCGTCGCCGTTACCGTGACCGCGACCGTTACCGTGAGCGTGACTATGACCGCTACGAAGGCCGCCGGTTGGGTCGTAATGACCGCGTATGGCGCGGGAACGACGGGCGCTATCGCTGCAAGCGCGATGATGGCACCACCGGCCTGGTGATCGGCGCGATCGGCGGCGCATTGGCTGGCCGGGCGGTCGATACCCGCGGTGACCGTTCGCTTGGTACGCTCCTTGGCGCCATCGGCGGCGGGCTGCTGGGCCGTGAGGTTGACCGGGGCGAAGCGCGCTGCCGCTAAGGCTTGAATACGGCAGATCCTGCTGAACGCCGCTGGCCCCACCGCCAGCGGCGTTTGTGCCGGTTCTGTCACGCATAGCGGGCGGCGCGCCCCCTCCCCGATCAAAGCGCGCCGCCTTCGCCGTTAGTTATGGTGGCTATTCAGATTTTAATGCCCCAACCGGCAGGATTTGTCCCGCCGCAAGGTTGACCGGGGCTGCGCCTGGCAAGCAGGCCAACCGATTGAAAGGAACTCCGATGAAAAAGTTCGCCATGATTCTCGCTGCCGGTGCGATGACCCTTCCGTTGGCTGCACCAGCGCAGGCCGACCCGCCGCCGCACGCAAAGGCCTATGGCAAGCGCGCCAAGGACCGCGCCTATGACGACCGTGGGTACTATCTCGAGCCGCGCCGCCTGAGCCGGGGTGACCGCATCTGGCGCGACGGTGACCGCTATTATTGCCGCCGCGACAATGGCACCACCGGCCTCGTAATTGGTGCGGGTGTCGGCGCGCTACTGGGCCGCACTGTTGACACCCGCGGCGATCGCTCGGCTGGCACCGTGCTCGGTGCAATTGCAGGCGGTCTGCTCGGCCGCGAAATCGACCGCGGCGAGCTTCGCTGCCGCTAAGCACCCCCTAGATACGGGCGGCGCGCCCGCTCCCCGATTGAAGCGCGCCGCCTGCCCTGTTAGCGATGGGGTTATGCCTCATCTGAACCACCGCTTTGCATGACTCTCCCTGCCGTGCTGATCACCGGCGGGGCAACCCGCATAGGCGCCGCGATCTCGCGCCGTTTTGCCGCAGCGGGCTGGCATGTCGTAATCCACTACCGCACGTCCGGCGCAGCGGCAGAGGCGCTCGCCGCCACTTTGCCCTCAGCTGAAACTATCGCGTTTGATCTGGCGGATGATGACGCTGCAGTTGCCGCCGTGACGTCATTGGCCGCACGGCTGCCCGATTGGTGCTGTTTGGTTAACTCCGCGTCAGTGTTCGATTATGACGGTGTAACCGCGCTCGACCCGGCGACGAACCGGCAGGCGATGCAGATCAATGCTCTGGCCCCGGCGCGCTTGGCGCAGACGTTCCTGACCCAGGCGGTCAGCGCCAGTCCGCGCAGCGTGATCAACGTCACCGACATGAAAATTGAAAATACCAACCCCGATTTCTTCAGCTACACGATGTCCAAGCATGCGCTGGCAGCCACGATCGGGATGCTGGCCAAGGGGTTTGAACACAGCGGCGCGCGGATTTACGGCCTCGCGCCCGGGGCCGTGCTGGCCAGCCATGACCAGCGCGAGGAGGAGACGGATATTTCGCACCGCATGAACCTGCTGCACCGCAAGACCGGTTCGGATGAAATCGCCGATGCCGCGCTGTTCCTGGCGGGCGGCGCGCTGACGAGCGGGCAGACGCTGTTCATCGACAGCGGCCAACACCTGCTGGATCAACCGCGTGATGTGATCTGGCTGGCGCGCGAAACCGCACAGGGGAACGCAGCATGAGCAGTGCGAAGCCAAAGCACACGTTCTCGACCCGGCTGTGGCACTGGATTAACGCCTGGGCGATCATTGTGCTGTTCATGTCAGGTTTGAACATCTCCAACGCGCACAAGTATCTGTATTGGGGCGATTATGGCTTCGATCCGGCGGATGCGTGGCTGGCGGTGATCAAGTTCCCCGGTTGGGCGACTATTCCGCAGCATTACAATCTCGCCGTGGCGCGCGATTGGCACGTGATCGCGGCGTGGCCGTTTGGCGTCGGGCTGCTGTTCATCTGGATCGCGATGCTGGTGAACGGGCACTTCGTCCGCGACCTTGTAACGGGCCTCCGCGATTGGACGCCGAGCGCGGTGATCGCTTCGTTGAAAGCGCACTCGGGCGATCAGGTCGATCACAGCTACAACCCCGTGCAGCGCATTCTGTATGGCGGTGTGTTCGGCGTGTTGCTGCCGCTGATGGTGCTGACCGGGCTGTCGATCAGCCCTGGGTTTGAGCCTGCCGCGCCGTGGCTGGTCGATCTGCTGGGCGGTCGGCAGAGCGCGCGGTCGCTGCACTTCATCGCGGCTTGGGCGATATTCGGGTTCTTTGTGGTTCACATCATTCTGGCACTGGCCAATTGGCGGCTCATTGCCGAGATGTTCACCGGCGGACGCCGCGATAGCGAGGTTGCACCGGCCCCGGAGCCCGAACCCCTCCCCCCGGTTGAAGGAGCACCCGAACATGCCTGAGATTGGGCCCAAGATCGGTCGCCGCTCCCTCCTCGCCGGGATTGCCGCGCTGGGCGCTGGCGCCTGCACCAAAATCAGCGAGAGCGATGCCGGGCAAAACCTGATCGAAACTGCCGAAAGCTGGCACCGCACCGCACATCGCACGCTCGCCAGCCGGCAAGCCCTCGCCCCTGAATATTCGGCCTCCGAACGCTCGCCCACCTTCAAGGGCAATGGCTCGGTTTCGGTCGATGACGGGTTCTATCAGCAGCAGCTGGCCAGCGGCTTTCCCGATTGGAAGCTGGAAGTGCGCGGATTGGTGGAGCGGCCTTTGACGCTGACGATGGCTGATATCCGCGCCCTACCGCAACGCGTGCAAACCACCCGACATGATTGTGTCGAAGGCTGGAGCGCAATCGGCGAATGGACCGGGCCGCAGCTTGGCGCGCTGCTCGATACCGCCAAGATCAAGAAGGACGCGAATTTCATTCTCTTCCGCTGCGCTGACACGCTTTACGGGCGGGTCTATTACGAGAGCATCGATATGGTCGATGCCTACCACCCGCAGACGATCATCGCCCACGCCTTGAATGGCGAGCCGATCCCAGAAAAGAACGGCGCGCCGCTACGCATGCGGATTGAGCGGCAATTGGGCTACAAACAGGCTAAATACCTCACCGCGATCGAAGCGGTCGCCAGTCTTGAAGGTATCGGCGATGGTAATGGTGGGTTCTGGGAGGATGTCGCCGGTTACCAGTGGTACGCCGGGATGTGATGAGCAGGTCAGTCGAGCGGGAACAGTGTCAGCATCGTCTGCCAATCAGCATCAATGATCTCTTCCAGCACAGCAAGGTCAACATCCGCCAGTTTATTGATATAGAGACAGCTTTTGCCGGTGCTGTGCTTGCCCAGCCGCGCCATCAACTCGGCATGGCCCGCCGCCGCCAAATAATCGCAATAACCGCCCATAAGATACAGCGAATGCTTGGCTTTCCTCGGGCTGAACCCGGCGCGCATCCAGTGCACATCGCGCCCCGTGGCATAGGTCGTGCGGTATTCACCGTAGCCGATCATGGTCGGCCCCCACATGCGCGGCGCCTCTCCAGTCACCCGGCGAAACAGAGCGTCAAGCACGGCGGCATCGGCGCGCTTGGCCGCAGGTTCGACAGCGGCGAGGAACGCCTCGACCGAAGCATCGGTGACCTGTGTCTTGGCCTCTGTCATCAATCCGCCTCCCGCTCTGCATATCCTTGCCAATCCGGGCCAAAACGCTAACCCATGGGAACGTTAACCCAGATTACAGAAACCACGAAAAGAGCCCCATGAGCAAGAGCCTCCTCGATCGCTTCCTGTCCCGCGGCGTGACCCAGGGCCGCCTTGGTGTGGTGTTTGCCGATGGCAGCGCCAGCACCTACGGCACGCCCGCCCCCGGCTTTCCCGAGATTGTGCTGCGTTTCACCGATGCACGTGTGCCGCGCGACATCATCCTCGACCCGCGATTGGGCGCGGCGGAAGCCTTCATCGATGGTCGCCTGCTGATCGAAGAAGGCGATGTGATGGGCCTCGTCAGCCTGCTGCGCGCCAATAATGCGTGGGACAAAGGCGGCGACATCGGCCCGCCGAGCCTGGTCAAACGCCTGATCAACCGCGCCAGCTTTGCCGCGGAACAGGTCAACAACCGCGTCGGTTCAAAACAGAACGTCGCGCACCACTATGATATCGGCAACGAACTCTATGCGCTGATGCTCGATGCCGAACACTGGCAGTATTCCTGCGCCTATTGGCCGCGTGACGACATGACGCTGGCCGAGGCGCAGTTTGCCAAGCTTTCGCATATTGCCAAGAAACTCGCCCTTTCGCCGGGGCAGCAGGTGCTCGACATTGGCTGCGGCTGGGGCGGGATGGCAATCCATTTGGCCAAGCACCACGATGTCCATGTGACCGGGATCACCCTGTCCGAAGAACAAGCGGCACTGGCGCGTGACCGCGTGCGTGCGGCAGGGGTTGCGGACAAAGTCACGATCCTGCTCGAAGATTACCGCGATACCGCGGCATCGGGCCGCCGGTTTGATCGGATCGTGTCCGTGGGCATGTTCGAACATGTCGGGCGGGCGCAGTTTGAAACGTTCTTTGCCGCCACCGCCAAGATGCTCGCCGATGACGGGGTGATGCTGCTGCACACCATCGGCCGCATGGGCGGCCCCGGCACCACCGATGCCTTCACCCGCAAATACATCTTCCCCGGCGGCTATATTCCCGCGCTGTCCGAAACGGTCGCCGCCAGCGAGAAATTCCGCCTGATCGCCGCTGACGTTGAAACGCTGCGGTTGCATTACGCCAAGACGATCCGCGCATGGTACGCCAACTGCATGACCCACCGCGATGCGATCATCGCGCTGCACGATGAACGGTTCTTCCGGATGTGGACGTTCTATCTGGCGGGTGCGGCAACCGTGTTTGAGAACGGCAGCATGTGCAATTACCAGATCCAATACATCCGCAGCCGCCACGCCGTGCCGATCACCCGCGATTACCTTTACGAATGAGGCGGCGCGCCTGCTTGACAAGCGCCGGAGCGGCTGCAACCGGGCGCGCGTCATTCAAGGAACCGCGCCATGACCCAGCCCAAAAAAGTCGTTCTCGCCTATTCGGGCGGGCTTGATACCAGCGTCATCGCCAAGTGGCTGAGCGTGGAGCGCGGGCTGGAAGTGGTGACCTTCACCGCTGACCTTGGCCAAGGCGAGGAAATCGAACCCGCGCGCGCCAAAGCCCGCGCGATGGGCATCCCCGACAATCACATTTATATCGAAGACCTGCGCGAAGAATTCGTGCGCGATTTCGTGTTTCCGATGATGCGCGCCAATGCTCGATACGAAGGCGATTATCTGCTCGGCACCAGCATCGCCCGCCCGCTGATCTCGAAGCGTCTGGTGGAAATTGCGCATGAAACCGGCGCCGATTTCATCGCCCACGGCGCGACCGGCAAGGGCAATGATCAGGTGCGGTTTGAACTGTCGGCCTACGCGCTCGACCCGGATATCAAGGTCATCGCACCGTGGCGCGAATGGGATCTGACCAGCCGCACCGCGCTCATCGCTTGGGCGGAACAGCACCAGATCGCCGTGCCGAAGGACAAGCGGGGCGACAGCCCGTTTTCAACCGACGCGAACCTGCTGCACACCTCGTCCGAAGGCAAGGTGCTCGAAGATCCGTGGGAGCAAACCCCCGATTACGTCTACTCGCGCACGGTCAATCCCGAGGACGCGCCCGATGTGCCCGAATACATCACGGTCGATTTTGAACGCGGTGATGGGACGGCGCTTAACGGCGAAGCAATGTCGCCCGCCACGCTGCTGACCGCGCTCAATGAACTGGGCCGCAAGCACGGCATCGGGCGGCTCGATCTGGTCGAAAACCGCTTTGTCGGGATGAAATCGCGCGGGATGTACGAAACGCCTGGCGGCGAAATCTACGCCCGCGCGCACCGCGGGATTGAGCAGATCACATTGGATCGCGGCGCAGCGCACCTCAAGGACGAGCTGATGCCGCGCTATGCCGAACTGATCTACAATGGCTTCTGGTTCAGCCCCGAGCGCGAGATGTTGCAGGCGGCGATCGACCATTCGCAGGACAAGGTGAACGGCACTGTGCGGCTGAAGCTCTACAAGGGCATGGCCAGCGTGGTGGGCCGGAAGTCGCCCCACTCGCTCTATTCCGAAGCGCATGTGACGTTCGAGGATGACGCCGGCGCTTACGATCAGAAGGATGCCGAGGGCTTCATCAAGCTGAACGGATTGCGGCTCCGTCTGCTTTCCCGCCGCAACCGCGACGCCTGATCCGAGTCGCTGTCGGGATACGGCGGCTGGTTATCGGGAACGTGACCGTTTGAAGGCGGCCTCGCTCGCGTTTTCGCACCCATTTTATGGCAATTGCGACGAGGCGTTGAGTTATCCACTCGCGTCCACAGGCGAAATCGCCCGAAGTGGAAAACTTGGGGTTGCGGATGTTGCCAGATCGCCGGTTGAGGCGCATTTTCAACCTGTCTTCGGGACACAGATCTACCGGAACGGAAAGCCGCAAGGCCTTGAAGTTCTTGTGATTTAGTTCCCAAGGATGGCGGTGGAACATGTCCACGCGTTCATCGAGAGACGGCTTGAAGGAGGCTTAGGCCAAATGCAAGCAGGCTCGTTTGAGAAGAGCGCGACGCAGTTTCACCGGACAGGCCGGGTGACCTGGCCGAAAAGGAGCGCAGCGGACAGGCGAAAGCCCCCAACCCGCAGCAAACCGGATCGGCAAAGGAACGCGGTCTCGGCCAAGGGACTGCGCATGGCAGCGGAAATCGAAGCCTTCGGGCGGATGAGGAACGCAGCAGGGCAGAAGCAAAAGCCGGATGCCGGCGCGAGCGCCGGTGACGAAATCCTGATGATGCCAGTCGCAAGACCGGGCAGGCAGGGATTAGACATCGGGCGCCAAGTATGCGCTGCCACCAGCGAGGCGGAAGGTCCGCCAGAAGTCTCGCAAGGTACAGGGTATCCACACGCCGGTGAGAGTGGGGTCGGCAGCAATGCCGGCCCCATTTGCATTGCGGAGTGGAGCGAACGCTACGGCGGTTTTGCGCCTTATCCGCCCCCCATTTCCCGAGTCGCTGCGTGCAAATCCTGCATGATCCGCGCATCGCACGCCGCCCTCCAGCAACGCTTCACCGCGAATCCGGGGCGGCTCGTGCCTCAGCGGAAGCCCCTTGGCGGTGAAACGCGCCGCCGGTTTGCCTATCGCAGCAACCCCGATCTATCCGCCGCGACCATGTGGACGGGAATTCACATAGAGGGCCGCCGTGCCCGGGGCAGCAAAGCTCTCAGCGTGCAGACGGTGGTGATCGCCGGACTGCTGGGGATGTTGCCGCTTGCCGCGTCGTCGGCCGCTTCGCCCGAGGACAGCGCCGTGCAGATCGATCCGGCCACCTCGGCCGCGGTGATTGAGCTTGTGCCGGTGCTCCCCACGCCTGAGGTGACCGCGCCTTCCGCTCCGCAGGAAACCGTGATCGGACAGGGCAGCGCGTCGTACTACGCCGCGAAATTCCACGGCCGCCGCA
>LNED01000026.1 GCA_001464915.1 Sphingomonadales bacterium Ga0077531 | reverse complement strand
GTGTTCTTCGACTTTGATAAGTCGGACATCACGGCTGAGGCTGCGACCATCCTCAACAACGCAGTCACCGCCTACGCCAATTGCGGCACGGCAAGTGTGATGTTGGCTGGTCACACTGACCGTGCCGGTAGCGTGAAGTACAACGTCGCTCTGGCTGAGCGTCGTAACGCTTCGGTGCAAAGCTACCTCACTGGTCGCGGAATCCCGGGCGGCAAGATCTCGAGCGAAGGCTTCGGGGAATCTCAGCCGCGCGTCCCGACTGCGGATGGCGTGCGTGAAGCGCAGAACCGCCGCGTGGAAGTGACCTACGGTCCGGGTTCGGGCATGTAAGTCACCCTATCACGGGTAAATCAAAGAGGGGCCGGAGCAATCCGGCCCCTTTTTTTAGGCTCTGGGCCGGGGCAATGCAGGACGTTCCTCGGCTAAAGCCCTGTGCCGTGCCGATAAGGGTCGAGGCCTAGCAGCAGCAGATGCATGCCAGCGGAACCCTGTGAACTAAAGGTCAGCTAAGCGGGCCGGCACGCTACTCTCACCTGAACAAGGCAGGCGAACGCACCCATCCTACCCTATTGGTATGAACGCCCTGAGGTCTCACTCACTCGCTGCGACACGCGCACGCTCAACGATGGTCGCTTCGGCGGTGGGTAGAGCGCGGTAGGCGTATATCAGCAGTCCCAATGAGATTGGTGCGACGGCAATCAGCGAAAGCATGCCAATCCGCATACTCCCGGTTAGTTCTGAAATTTGCCCTACCATGTACGGCCCGATCGCAAGTCCGACCAACGTCGTTGCCAGAAAGAAAGACGCCGTAGCAGTGCCGCGCATTCGCGGCAGAACAAGGTCCTGCGTCGTCGCAGCGGCTGCACCGAGCGCGGTGGCTGCGAATAGGCCCGCAAGGAAATTCATCGCATAGAACAGCGTGGCATTCTCGGTCGTAAATCCGACCCAGATCGGGATCACCGGAGCGACGATCCCGAACATGATCACGAGGATGCGCCCAGATGGGTTGCGTGACCGCAGCCAGTCAGACATTCGTCCTCCCAGGATAACCCCGAGAAACCCCGATACCGCGCCGCTACCCCCGAGAACGAAGGCAAGCTCTTCTTTTGGCAGCTCGAGCACTGTCTCGGCATAGGGCGCCGACCAGAACGCCAGCGCATAGGCACCGAGCGACACCAATCCATATCCCAGCGCCGTGCAAATGAACGCGGGCGTGCCCCAGATAAGGGCGAAGGTGGCAGGGTCATGCCGGCGAAGCGTCGCCGCCCAAGAAAACACCGCGTAATAGCCGAAAGCCATTGCAGACCATTGCGGTAAATTGCCGGTCAGCCCGATCATGATCACCGCAAGGACAACCATCATCGCCGCCATGGCAAGGTTGACCAGCACCGCCATCCAGCCGCGGCGCATGGCGTGATACA
>LNED01000025.1 GCA_001464915.1 Sphingomonadales bacterium Ga0077531 | reverse complement strand
GGAGCGGGCGGCGGCGGCGGTGCAGCCGCTTCGCTGCCGGGCTTGCCGAGAACGCGGCGCCGCTTTACCTCGACCACCACCTTGTTGGTGCGGCCGTGGCTGAAGGTCTGCTTGACCTCACCTGCATCGACCGACCGTTTGAGGCCGAGGGGCTTGCGGGTGCGCTGGTTGTCGTCGTCACTCATTATAACTCTTTAATCCTTCACGTATTCATCAAGTGTCGCCGGCCCCGATATGGGCTGGTCGCTATGGCCGGTTGCCCCCCGGCCGGTATCATTCGTGCTGCTCGTACTGTCGTGACCCAGATAGGTCACCAGCCGCGTGACGGCATGCAGCACCCGCTCCGCCGCGCGCATATCGCGGGGGTTGCCCGCCACGCCGAGGTGGACGACATTGTCGCGGCCCAATGCCACAGACAGCGCGGTACGGTCTAGAGGCAAGACTTGGCCCCGCATCCCCGACCCTTCCATGTCGTTGCCGACGCGCCAGGCCTGATCGAGCTTGCGCCGACCATCTTCACTGCTGTCGCTGGCGTGGAGGAGAGTGGCAACCCGGCCACTGCGCGCCTGTTCCTCGATGCGGGCCGAGCCGAGCACGATATTGCCCGAACGCAGTTCCAGACCCAGTCGGTCGCACAATTGGCGCGACAAGGCGGCTTCGATCCGGTCGGCCAGATCATCGGCAATCGTAAGTGGTGCGCCCTTGAACGCGCGCATCAGGCCCTTACGCAATGCGCCATCGGCCAGCGCGGTCGCCAGAATTGCACGGTCCGGTGTGATCCACGCTCCGCGTCCGGGCGCTTTGCCCGCTACATCGGGCAATACCAAACCATCGGGCGAAATTGCCAGACGCAGCAAATCATCCCGTGCCGAGGTCTCCCCGGAAAGGATACAGCGCCGCTCGCTCCCCTCGGCTTTGGCAGCCGCAGCAGGGAGGACAGGCTCAGCGATGTCGGACGTCAGGCGCTCATTGGGTGGAGTCCGCATGGGCGGCCTCCTGAGTGTCGGGCTCGGACGTTACTTCGTCTTCGAACCAGTGCGCGCGCGCTGCCATGATGATCTCATTGCCCTGCTCTTCGCTGAGGCTGTATTCGCCCAGCACACCGCCCTTGTCGACTTCGCGTTGCGGACGCCGCATCGGCGGGCCGGCGGCATCGTTGTTGCGGCGGCGCGGGGCTTCGCGCTTCTTGGCGATCAATTCGTCAGTGGCGAGATCGGCGAGATCATCAAGCGTCTTGATCCCCGCCTTGCCGAGCGTGACCAGCATCGCTTCGGTAAGGTGCGGAATTTCTGCCAAGGCATCTTCAACGCCCATTTCGCGGCGCACCTGACGATGGCCTTCTTCCTGCCGTTCGAGCGCTTCGAGCGCACGGCTCTGAAGCTCTTCGGCGAGCTCTTCGTCAAAGCCTTCGATGGTCGCGAGTTCGGCGAGATCGACGTAAGCGACTTCGACCAGTTCGGCGAAGCCTTCGGCAACCAGCAGCTGCGACAGGGTTTCGTCGACGTCGAGTTCTTCTTCGAACATCTTCGAACGTTCGGCGAATTCCTTCGACCGCTTTTCCGAGGATTCTTCCTCGGTCATGATGTCGATCTGGTGACCGGTCAGCTGGCTTGCCAGCCGCACGTTCTGACCGCGGCGACCGATCGCCAGGCTGAGCTGATCGTCAGGCACCACCACTTCGATGCGGCCGTCATCTTCGTCGAGCACCACGCGGCTGACGGTGGCGGGCTGCAACGCGTTGACCACAAAGGTCGCGGTATCATCCGACCAGGGAATGATGTCGATCTTTTCGCCCTGCAATTCCTGCACGACGGCCTGCACGCGGCTGCCCTTCATGCCGACGCAGGCGCCGACCGGGTCGATGCTCGAATCGCGGCTGATCACGCCGATCTTGGCGCGGCTGCCCGGATCGCGGGCGGCGGCCATGATGGTGATGATGCCGTCGTAGATTTCGGGCACTTCCTGCGC
>LNED01000024.1 GCA_001464915.1 Sphingomonadales bacterium Ga0077531 | reverse complement strand
ATCCGCGGCGAAATGGTCACCACCATGCTTGAAATGGGCCTGCCCTGCGACAAGCACCACCACGAAGTCGCCGCCGCGCAGCACGAATTGGGCCTGACCTTCGGCACGCTGGTGCAAACCGCTGATCGGATGCAGATTTACAAGTACGTCGTGCACCAGGTCGCCCACGCCTATGGCAAAACCGCGACCTTCATGCCCAAGCCGATTAAGGCCGATAACGGGTCGGGGATGCACACCCACATCTCGATCTGGAAAGAAGGCAAGCCGATGTTTGCCGGCAATGAATATGCCGGATTGTCGGAAATGTGCCTCTACTTCATCGGCGGCGTGATCAAGCATGCCAAGTCGCTGAACGCCTTCACCAACCCGACCACCAATAGCTACAAGCGGCTGGTGCCGGGCTTTGAAGCGCCGGTGCTGCTGGCCTATTCGGCACGCAACCGTTCGGCATCATGCCGCATTCCGTACGGCGCGGGCGACAAGGCGAAGCGCGTGGAATTCCGCTTCCCCGATGCGATGGCCAACCCGTACCTGTGCTATTCGGCGCTGCTGATGGCGGGCCTCGATGGGATCGAGAACAAGATCCACCCGGGCGAAGCAATGGACAAGAACCTGTACGATCTGCCGCCGGCCGAACTCGCCGAAGTGCCGACCGTGTGCGGTTCCTTGCGCGAAGCACTGGATTCGCTGGCAGCTGACTACGACTACCTGTTGAAGGGTGACGTGTTCACCAAGGATCAGATCGACGCCTATGCCGAGCTGAAGTGGGAAGAGGTGATCCGCACCGAAACCACCCCCTGCCCGGTCGAATACGACATGTATTACAGCATGTAAGATCAATCGCACACGCGTTTGGGCTAATAGAGGGCCGCTCGGAAAGCCGGGCGGCCCTTTTGCTTGGCGCAGCGCTTCCATCGGCAAATTGCGCAAGCTAAAGCGACCCTTCTTTCGCGACCTTGAGGTGACGCATGACATCTTCGATCTTGCTGGTGGCCGGGGGCCTCGTGCTGCTCGGGCTGGGCGGCGAATTGCTAGTGCGGGGCGCAGTGGGAATGGCGGCGCGGCTGGGCATTTCGCCGTTGCTTGCGGGCCTTACGATTGTCGGCTTTGGCACATCGACCCCGGAATTGGCGACCAGTGTGCAGGCCGCGCTGGGTGGATCGCCAGGGATTGCGGTGGGCAATGTGGTCGGATCGAATATCGCTAACATCCTGTTGATCCTCGGCATATCGGCACTCATCCTGCCGCTGGCTGTCAACCCGGCGTCCTTCAAGCGCGACTCGATCGCAATGGGGGGCAGCGCATTGCTGGCGACAGGCGCAGTGCTGCTCGGCGTCATTGGGCCAGCGCCCGGTTTGATCCTGATCGCTTGCCTGATTGGCTACGTCTGGTGGGCATACAAGTCAGAGGCCGCTGCCGATGACGACGAATGCCACCGTCACGAAGCCGAGGCAGACGACCGCCCCGTGCCGCCCAATACCGGCCCGGTGGTGCTGGTCGGATTGATCATCGCCGGCCTCGCTGCGGCGATTTTCGGCGCGGGCTTGCTGGTTGACGGCGCGACCGTGCTGGCCAGCGCGGCCGGGGTTTCAGAAAGCGTCATCGGGCTGACAGTGGTCGCGGTCGGCACCAGCCTGCCCGAACTGATCGCCTGCGTGATCGCGGTGCTTCGCAAGCATGCCGACGTGGCTTTGGGCAATATCGTCGGCTCAAACATCTATAACCTGTGCGGCATACTCGGCCTCACCGCGTTTATTCACCCAATAGAGGTGCCAGACGAAATTGCTCGGATCGACATCTGGGTGATGCTTGGCGTCACCGCGCTCTTGATCGTGCAATTGCGCAGCGGCTGGCGGCTGTCGCGTATCGAGGGTGCGGTGCTTGTAGCGCTTTACTGTGGTTACACCGCTTTCCTGGCCCTGCGCTGAGGCATTCCTGCAACGCTCTGCCTAAAGCTGCGCAATTGCCTTTTTTTGAATTGTCACAAAGCCATAAGGCGATAGATAAGGGTTTATCGGTAGAAATACTGTAACTAACTTTAAAGGGGCAATCATGAACACGTCGAACACGCGCCGCCGCAATTTGCTGGCCGGCACCGCCACGCTGGCACTGTCAATGGCCGTTCTCGCCACCCCGGCGATGGCTATTGTCCCTAATGAAACTACTGATTCCGAAGCAATTGTCGACAACGACGATGAGTTCCGCGGCGTTGGCCAGTTCTTCCGCGCGGACGGGTTCGTCTGCACCGGCACGCTGATCAACCCGCGCACTGTGCTGTTCGCGGCGCACTGCGTGAATGATCGCCCGGAAACGGATTACAACGCCGACAATATTCCGGCCGCGTTCTCGTTCAACGTCAACGCGCTGCCTGGCTTCCAGAACTGGTTCGCCAACAACTTCGCCAGCAACCCTGATTTGGCGGTGTTTAACATCAGCCGCATTTTCTACGATCAGCGTTCATTGCAGGACGCTTTCGGCCTCGGCTTCATCGAAGCTGACATCGCGCTCGCCACGCTGGACACCCCAGCGGCTGGCATCCCGACCTGGGCGCTGCTGTTCTCGACCCTGCCCGCGCCTTCGTCGATCGATCCGGTCCGCGGCACCGGCTATCACGTCAACATCGTCGGCTACGGCGGCACCGGCAACGCCGCGCAGGGCCCTGTGGGGGGCATCGATTTCCGTCGCCGTGCGGCTGAAAACCTGCTTGGCGGCTTCTTCTCGCTCGACGATCAGGACAATGTGCTGTTCGGCCCGGGGCCGGACACCTTCCCGCAGAACCTGTATCAGCTCGATTTCGACTCGCAGGATCGCAGCTTCTTCACCGACATCAACGTCCACCGCGACGATGCGCTGCCTAACGAAGGCACGACCGCTGGTGGCGACTCGGGTGGCCCGCTGATCCTCGATGCGGCCAACAACACCCTGTCGAACGAAGATCTGGTGATCGGCGTCCTGTCGGGTGGTTCGCGCTTCTTTGGCGGCCAGCCGTTCAGCTCGATCGGAACCACCAGCTTCTACCAGCCGCTGTCGCTTTATTGGCAGTATATCACGGCGACCAACCCCTACCGCTATGTTGGCGCATTGGCCGGCAATGGTAACTGGGAAGATGCGACCCGCTGGACCACGCTGCTCGACCCCAACTATCGCGTGATTAACGCGCAAGGCCAGGTCGTGAACGGCCTGCCGACCACGCCAGAACTGGGGCCCGATGGCACCGACGGCGATTTTGGCGCGATCTGCGTTGAATTCGAAGGACCGGGCGATGGCTGCGTCGATACAGCGACCGGCGAGTTTGAAGACACCTCCCCGTCTGAGCCGACCAGCGGCGAAGTCGCCAACAGCCGCGCCAGCGTATCGCTGGATGCTGTGGCAGGTACGAACACCGATAACGCCGCCATCGCCGGTGAAGGCGATCTGCTCGAAGGTTCGGAAGTTGCGGCGATCAGCGGCCGTGCGTCGCTCGGTACCGACATCACCGCAATCAGCGGCCAAGCCGACCTTGATACAGAAACTGTGGCAATCAACGGTCGCGCTGATCTGATCACGGACATTCAAGCGCAGGAAACCGGCCCGGTGACCCTGCCCGCGCCGTCGCTGGCCAACGGTCTGCCGGGCGCGCGCAATTTCGTGCCGAACAACATTGATGCCGTGACCACCGACACAGTGCGCGTTGACCCGCGCTACTACGACGTCACCCTCAGCCAGACAGGTACCACCACCCTGAGCAGCGCGGTCACCATCGACCGTCTGACCGTGCGCGGCGCAGCCGGGCTCACCGTGGCTGGTGCGGGCAACCTCACGTCGCTGATCGACATCAACCAGTTCGGCGGTGTCGTGAACGTCAACGGCAGCCTCACCTCGGTCGGCGATTACACGCTGTTCGCGGGGATGCTGGCTGGCACCGGCACCGTCAACGCACCGTTCCTGACCAGCGTCACCGGAGTTTTCTCACCCGGTACGATGGGCACCACCGGTACGCTGAACATCAACGGCAACCTGGTGATGTCCTCGGGCACCACGTTCCTCGTTGACGTCGGCGCAGCTGGCGCGTCGGACCGGCTCGCTGTCACCGGCCTTGCCAATGTCGGCGGGATCGTGAACATCGGCAGCGCCGTGACCCAGCAGATCAACGGCACCGGCCAGCGCTTCACCATTCTGACGGCAACCGATGGCGTTTCGGGCACCTTTACCGAGCGTTCGATCTCATCGATCCTCAGCCAGTCGTTTATCTATCAGGAAAACGCTGTGCTGCTCGAAATCGAGGCAGCCAGCTACACGACTGTGATCGACGCAACGGACCCGAACCAGCGCGCCTACGCTCAGCTGTTCGACCAGAATCGCGGGACCGGGGCACTGGCTGATCTTTATGATCTCGACTTTGCCAGCGTCGATACGATCCGTGACACCTTCGTCCGTCTCGCTCCGGTGAGCGAGCAGGCCGTGCGCCAGCTGTCGGGCCAGACCGTTAACCTGCTGCAGAACTTCAACGATGCGCGTCTGCGCGAATCGGATCGCAGCAAGGCAGGCGGCACGATCGCTATCATCGGTTCGCCGCTGAACGCGGTGCAGGCCGGCCTCGCACCGAATTCGCAGCCACTGGGTGCAAACCTGATGGCGCTGCAAGATGGCGACGAGAAGGAAATGATGGAAGCCGATCTGCCCGACAACGTGGCGATCTTCATCGCTGGCGGCGTGGTGGCAGGCAGCTCCGACTCGCTCCCCGGCTTCGCACAAGAAACGGATATCTCGGGCGTGTTCGTTTCGGGCGGTCTCGAATTCTACCCGGGTGACAACGGCATGGTTGGCATCTCAGGCTATTTCAGCTCGGTCGCTGCTGACGCGCCGCTCGGCCAGGAGGTCAAGAGCGACACCTATGCCGCATCGCTCTACGGCCGCTACACCCTTGGCGGCGGCGCGGTGCTTGACGGACAGTTCTCACTCGGCAGCATGGGCTTCGACACCACCCGTCAAGTGCAGTTCCTCGGGACTTCGCAGACGCTCACCTCGTCGACCGATAACCTGCTGGTTTCGGGCGCGCTGGGCTTGTCGTATGACCTCGAAACCGGAATTGGCACCTTCTCGCCGGGCGTCGAAGGACGCTATGCCAGCGTTGACCTATCGACCATCCGCGAAGCCGGTGGCATCCTCGGGCTGACGGTCGAGCGTGAGCGGTTCGAAAGCAAGCAGGCTCGCGCTGGCATCGATTTCGAAAGCGACTCGAGCGTGGTGCAGGTCAACGCCAACGCCCAGTTCGTGTACGAATTCGAAGAAGGCCCGCAATTGCTGGCCGCCAACTTCGCGCAAGGGACAGGCCCGAACGCCAACTTCGTGCTCAACGGCGCTGATCAGACCTGGGTCGAAGTCGGCATCGGTGCGCAGGTTGGCCAGGGTCCGGTGCAGCTGGGCGTCGGGTTCGACACCACCATCGGCCGCGATACGGCCAACGCGCGGGTGTTCCGCGGGTCGCTGTCCTATCGTTTCTAATCGTGCGAATTGACGCAAAAGAAAGGGGCGCTCGCAGCAACGCGGGCGCCCCTTTTCATTGGCCAATGCTTTGCCCGAGGGCGCTTATTTGATCTTGAGCATCCCGCGCCGCCCAACCGCGATGAAACTCGCGAGCATCACCAGCACATACAACAAAGTCAGCAGATCGAGCGGCTGCGGCCCGGCGATAAAACCGAGATGTGCGAACATCCCCCACAGGCCGAAAACTATGAATGCGAGGCCAAAGGCGATCGCGCCGCCTTCAAGACCAACCGCCAGCATCAATTCGTCCGAAGCACGGTACGCCGGGATCGAAATCGCCGTGCCGGCCACCAGCCCGGCCAAACCTACGATCAAAGCAGCAGTTTGTGGCAAGGGGCCATCGGGCGCAGCCAATGCGACGGCGATCAGACCACCACCCCACAACAGCATCGCAGCGCCTGAATAAAGCAGCGATTTGCGCTGTTCGCGCAGCTCATCGGCGTCTTCGACGTTGAGAAACCGCGCGCCTAGCCTGGGATTGGCCGTACCGAATATGATCCCGGCGGCGATCACACAGTACATCACTCCCACCAGCGCAGCGATGGTCGCCGACGGGGCAAGCCCGCCAACCGCACCGCTACCGAGAAATCGCATCAGCCCAGCCGCCGCTGCATAGCCGACAGCACCGCCGATCAGGGCACGGAAAGCACCCTTGCGGATCCTAGAGGTTGGGCGAGGGGTTTCACGATCAATCATCATTCTTCGGGCTCCCAGTCATCAATGAACAGATCCGGCACTGCCACGCCGAACAGCCGCGCCATGCGCAATGCCAACGGCAGTGAGGGATCGTATTTGTCAGTCTCGACAGCGTTAATCGTCTGGCGTGACACGCCGAGCCGCCGAGCGAGCTCGCCCTGGCTCCAGCCTTGTGCCTCACGATAGTGTTTCAGTCGATTTTCCAAGGTCTTCCTGATCAGATGCTGTTGTGTGAAAGAGTTTACGGTGCGTCCGATTGGGGCTTTGCACCCAGCACCTGACAAGAGTTCTTTACTGTAAAGAGCTCTTGTCAGTCAAGAGCTCTTGTCAGGTGTTGCCCACTCCGTTGGTGCACGCGGCATTTTCCTACTTAGAAGGTTAATGCCTAATCCCTGCGCCTCGCTTTGCCGCAATCCAATCATGAGGCCTTGCCATGCTGCACCAATCCCCCAATCCGCTGCTTGCCGTTATCCGCCGCCTGATGGACGAAGTTGCTAGAATTGCTGACACTGCCGCGCGCTCCCCAACGGCGCTGCCCGCCGCTTCGGGATTGGCAATCGGCCCCGACGGCGTAGCCCTGATCAAACGGTTCGAAGGCTGCGCGCGGCTGCGGATCGATGGCATGGTGGCGGCCTATCCCGATCCTGGCACCGGTGGTGAACCGTGGACGATTGGTTGGGGTGCGACCGGGCGCGATCATGTCCACGGCGGGCGGATTGGCCCGCAGACAGTATGGACGCAGGCGCAATGCGATGACCGGCTTGCACAAGATCTCGTCCGCTATGCCGCCGATGTTGCCCGCACATTGGGAGATGCCCCCACCACGCAGGCCCAATTCGATGCGCTGGTCAGCTTTCACTACAACACCGGCGCGATTGCCCGCGCGACGCTTACGCAAAAGCACAACGCAGGCGATTTTCAGGGGGCGGCGCGCGAATTCGCCCGCTGGAACCGCGCGGGCGGACGGGTGCTCAAAGGCCTGATCCGCCGCCGCGCCGCCGAGGCCAAACTCTACCTTCAGTAATCCCGGCTAATTTCTGCCAACACGCTATCGCGCCCGATGGTCGAGACCGTGCCCAGCAGTGATAGCCAGCTGGTAATACGGTATTCGACCTGCGTGGCGCTGTACCCGCGCCCATCGGTCACTAGTTCGACATAGAGGCTGCGCGTGATGTTCTTGCCGATCGCAATCCCGGTGCCGCGTCCGATCAGCGGGTCAGCGCTGATGATCCGCAGCTGGTCTAGCCCAATTGAGCGGCGCAACTGCCCAATCGGGTCGAGCCCGCCGCCACCGCCCTGCAACGCTGCCAGCGCAGCGGCCAGTTGCACTGCGTCGGTGGCCGAGAGCGACGTTACCGATCCGCCGAACAGCAGCCGCGCCAGAATCTCCTCTTCAGGCAAAGCCGGGTCGCTGGAAAAAGTGATCGCAGGCGACTGCGCGTTGCCAGCGATCGCGATGTCGACATTGGTGCCGTTGCGCGATGTTTCGGCCAGGATGTCGAGCCTCGGATCAATGGGGCCATTGGCATCGAACAGGATCCGACCCCGCGTGAGTTCGAACCGGGTGCCAGCGAAGGTGTAATCCCCGCGGACCAGCTGAGCAGAACCACCGATGCGCGGATCGCTCACCGTACCGCGTAGCGCAAGGTCAACGCCCCACTCACTATCGAGCCCCAGCCCCTCCACCGCAACGCGGCCCGGCGCCGAGGCATTGACCAGATACCGCCACGCCGATTCGCGCGCCGACACCTGCGTTCGACCAGCCCCGACTTCTCCATTGATCTCGCGCGTGGCGATCTGCGGGAGTGCGACATCCTCCGCCGCAGTTCCCAGCGCCCAGCGCGCACGGTCGAGCGTCACGCGCCCGGCAATCGTTCCGCCCACTCCGCTCGATACAATCCGCAAGGGGCCGGTGATGGTCGCCTCCAACCCGGTAGCGTCGAGCAAGCGTGCGCCTTTGGCGGCCGCGCGCAGATCAAGCTGCGGCCCGCGAGATGCGCTCATCGCGGCGAAATCCACTGTGCCGCTGCCAGTAATCGTGCCGCCGCCAGAAGTGCTGCCAGCAAAGCGGCTGAGTTCCAGCCGCGACCCGGCAAAGCGCCCGCGCGCCATGCCTTTCTCGATTCGCGTGCCGGTCAGCGCGCTGGAAAGTGTGAGATCATCGCTCGCCACGGTACCGGTGATGCGCGGGCTGCGCAGCGTTCCGGTGGCGCGGGCTGATATCGCAACCGGGCCGGTGAGGTCGAATGCCTCCACTGCCGCGAGCCGCCACAGCGTTTCCGCCGCGCCGTCAAATGCCAGCCGCGCATCAAGCCGCCCGCGCATCAGCCGCTCGGTCAGTGTACCGCCCGTGCCCAGCCCGGTAATACTCACCGACACATCGCCGCGCCGCGCATCGCCTTCGAGCAAACGCCCAGCGGCGGTCAGGCGCTCACTCGTAAGGTCGACGACGCCGAGCACATTGATTGGCTTGGACGACAGCACCAGCCCAGCGCGGCTGAAGCGGTCGATCCGCACCCGCGCCTTGGCGGTCGGCGCGGCGCGGCCCACTTGGCGATAGTCGATGATCCCGGTCAGCCGCCCGCCCAGCCCCAGATCAGCCCCCGCCAAGTCGAGCAAACGCAGCGGCATCCGCGCGAGCTTCACCTCCAGCGCGGTTTCAACATCGCCGAGCGCGCCTTCGACAACCGCATAGCCACCGCCAAAACCGATTTGTGTGGGAGCTAACCGCCACCCGCCGCCGTCTTCGGCGGTGAAGACCGCGCGGCGCGGCATGGTAATCTCCGCGCCACCATATTGTCCGCGCGCGACAGCGGCGATCTGCCGGGGCGCGACATTGGCATCGAAATTGAGCGCAAACCGATCCGCCCGCCGCCCGGCAATTGTCCCGGTGACCTTGCCCCGCCCATCGTTGATGCCGGCCTTTGCGGTCAGGTTGGCGAGGTTGAGCGCGCCATATTCCACCCCGCTCGCGCTGATATCGGCATCAACCGAGGTGTTGCCATCAGCATAGCGCCCGGTGGCTGTAACGTCGGCGCGCGCGATCCGGATCGGGGTGCCGCCGCCGAAGCGGGCACCGCGCGCAGCAAGATCGACCGCAAAACTGATCGCGCCGCCACCTTGCGGACGGAAGTTCACCGTTCCGTCCACCCCGCCTCCCGCCAGCCGCAAATCACCAGCCACCCCGGCATCGCCCAGCGTCAATGCGCCGGTGACCGTAGTGCGGTACACGTCCAGCCGGTTGATCGCGATCCGGGCCGGTGCGTTTTCGGGGAGGAACAGCTCCAGCGCGCCATCAAACGGGCCGAGCAACGAGCCGCCTTTGACATCAAGTCCAAAGCCATTGTCGCTTGGCGCCAGTGCTACGCGCACGTCCTTCAGCCCGGCAGTTGGATAGGGATCAGCCAGCACCAGTACCGCGCGCGGGCCATCTGCGGCGATTTCAGCATCGAAGGTAAACGGGCCATAATCCGCCTGCCGCCCGCTCCCGACCAGCGTTGTGCGCGTGCCGCCGCTGCCGGGTACAACCTTGCTATCCAGCCTGGCATTGAGCCGGGCTGAGGTGACCACTGCATCACGAAACACAATCGGCTGCCCCGCCCCCATGCCAAGCGCGCCGTTAAACCTGATCTGTTCGCCCGCCAGATTGACGATGGTGGCATTGCCGATCTTGCTCAGCACACCCGCTAGGTTGGCGCGCAGGCTCCACGGCACGTTGGGACCGAACTTGGCGAGGATCTTGGCATTGGCGGTGACATCACCCGCACCGTCGACCTTCAACCCGCGGGCAATGACTGGCCCCGCCAGCGCATAGGCTCCGGCCGCCACATCACCGCGAAGCGCCAAGGTCGCCTCCAGTCCGGGGAAGGTGACGCGGCCATTGTCCCCCTCCAGCCGCTGACGCGCGAAATCATAGACCAAAGTGCCGCCCAGCCGCCCTTTGACCAAACGCGGATCGGCCAGCGCAATGCCGGTCGACACGCGCTCTGCCGTCACAGCCAACGGCACTGAAATCGCCGTGCCGTTAAAGCTGGCGCGGCCTTCCTGCGTCAATTCGGTCGCGGTCACGCCATTACTGATCAGCCGCGCCACATCGATCCGGTGCTTGATCGCAAGGTCATCAAACGCCCCGCTGACATTGGCGGCAAGCTTGGCGCCCTCCAGCCGCAGCGATGCCCCCAGCCAATCAGGATCGCGCACTGTCAACGCCACCCGCGCGCCCTCCACTGCCTTACCGGCAAGATCGACCACCCCGGCGCTGCGCAAATCGAGGGTGGGCGAGATCAACGCAGCGCGCCCCTCGACCACACTATCCTCCAGCGTAAAGCTGGCGGCGATTGCCGTGGCCTCACCCAGCGAGCGCGCTGCCAGCGTGGCACCATCCAGCCCCGCGCGCAGCTGTCCAAGCACGCCGTAACGCCCGGCATTATTGGTAATCTTGAACGCGGCGACCGGCGGGCCTTCAGCGCCAATCCGCCGTGCCACCGCCGTACCGCGCCAACGCTTCCACGTGCCGTCACCGGCTACGCGCGCCCTGTAACCGGTATTCAATCCGGCGAGCCCTGCCAGTACGCCGCCTGCAGGAGCGACATAATCGCCCTCCAAATCGAAACGATCACCATTCGGAACGGCATCGAGCAGCAACACAATCCGATCCTGCGCTCCAAGCCGCGCCTGCGCGTCTATCAGCGCGCGGCCGGCGCGAATATCGACCTTGGCCGTCAGGTTCGCGCGTTCGTCGCGCGGGGTCGCCACCCCTTTGGCGATCACCAGATCTTCGACTGCGAGCTTATCCACCCGGATATCGAAATCGGGCAGCAGCGGCGCATCGGGATCGGCGGGGAGCAATTCGGGCAGGCGCGTCAACCGCCCCCGTTTGGTCGTCAGCTCGCGGATATCCAGCCCGCTCCACAGCCAAGTGAGCGGCCGCCAATCAAGCCGTACTTCGGGGATGGTCAGGAACACGCCTTTAGGATCGCTCACCTCGACTTGGCGCAAGGTCGCCTTGTTGTAGAGATCGCCCTCGATCCGTCCGATCTTGAAGCGCAGACCCGATGCCGGGGCGGTGGCTGCAATCTGATCGGCAACCACGCGCTTACCAATCGGGGTCGCCAGAAAGGTGGCGACCAGCACGAATGGGGCGAGAAGCAGCGCCAGGGCCCAGCCCAGCCGTTTGCCCCAGCGGCGGCGGCTGGGCGACGCGGCGTCAGTAGGGGGCGCGGCGACTTCTGTCATCAGAACGCCTGCCCAAGGCTGACGTAGACCACCACTGGGCTATCGAACGGCGTCGGGTTAAGCGGGGCGGCGACATCAACACGGATCGGACCGAACGTGGTCTTGTACCGGATGCCAATCCCGGCGCCGAACCGGATGTCGGCGAAATCAGGGGTCGAACCGCGCCCGACCGAACCTGCGTCGATGAACGGCACCACCTCGATCGCCCCACCGAACAGCGGCGTTTCAATGCGAGCTTCGAGCGCGAATTCCACCAGTGAGGCTCCGCCGGTCGGATTGCCGAGATCGTCGCGCGGGCCGACACCCTGAAATCCATAGCCGCGCACCGACGCGCCGCCGCCGCCATAAAGCCGCCGCGACGGGGCGATGTCCTCGGCCTCCGCACCCTGGATCGTTGCCGCCCGCACGCGGCCAGCCAACACGGTCGCGCCGACCGACTTGTAGTACGCCGCATCGCCCTGCGCACGCAGGTAAAAGCTCTCGGCCCCCTCCGACTGCGAGGCTTCGGGTGCGAGGAACAGGGTGGCGCGGTACCCCTCGCTCGGGTCGAGCAGGTCGTCGCTGGCGTCCAATGTGACGCTGCCAAACACACCGCCAATCAAGAACGCCTGACGTGGGGGCAACGGACTGCCGGGGGCGATGCGGACATTGCGATTGCGTTCATCGGTGTAGAGCAATTCGCCGCCCACTTGCCAGCTCAGGGGCTTTTGAAACAGGATGTTAGAGACCTTTTCAAAGGTGCCGCGCATCCCAAACCCGCGCGAATCCACCGCCTGCGTCGTGATATCGCTGGCGAACAGATCGACGGTCAGCACCTGATCGCGGCCCTTAAAATTGTTACGCCGCACCCCGACGCTGGCAAGCGCCTCACGCGTGCCGAGGATACCGCGGAGCCGCAACGCGCCCTCGGGCGGGAACAGATTGCGGTGCTCCCAGCGGCCTTCGAGCTTGAAACCGTCTTCGGTCCCGTACCCGATCGCGCCTGCAATTGTGCGGAGCGGGGCGCGTTCAAACCCGACGTCGAGTGCGACTTCGCCGGGGCGGTCGCCTTCGGGTGCACGGGTTTCGCGCGGAATGACCGTGACGCTGGAAACGAGGCCTGTGGCGATGATGGCGCGGCGCAGGTCGACCTCCAGGCTCTGCTGGAACACATCGCCCGGATCGAAGCGAGCGATCCGTCCGAGATGGCGCCCGGACAGAAACCGGGGGTCGGCGCTGACGACTTCGCCGAAGACGTATTTGCCGCCCGGTTGGACAGCGAGCGTCAGGTCACCTTCAGCGCGGGCGTGGTCGATTAGCAATTCAGGTTCATCAAGTAAAGCAAAGGGATAACCGCTTTCGCCCAGCGCCACGCGCAATTCGATCTCGGCTTCAATGATGCGGTCGGCATAAAGCGGATCGCCAGGCTCGATGCCAAATGCTGCGATCATTCGGCTGGCATCGGGCTCGGCCAAGGTCGGCAGCAAACCGAGGTCGATCCGCCCAAAGCGGTAGCGCGTGCCGGGCAGGATATCGAACCTTACGCTGGGTTCATTAGCAATATCAGCGCCTTCGCCATCAGCGCTATCATCACGATTGCGGCGACCGCCCGACAATTGGCGCACCACATCGCCGCTGTAATAGCCATAGGTGCGCAGGATATTGCCTAGCAATTCTTCATCCGAACGCGCCCGTGCGGCAACCTGCGGGGCGGATTCCTCGCCATCGTCAAGCTGACGTAAGGTCGACAAGTCCCTGAACCGCTGAACAAATTCCCGGCGTTCGGGGAAGGCATCCTCGGCCGCAGGCAGGGCCAGCACCAAGGTGCTACCCACCCGGGTTTCTTCAAGTTCGGGCAGATCGCCCAGCACAGGCGCGGTGATGCTGGCGAGGGCTTCGAGCGCGGCATCAGGTTCCAGCGGAGCGGGCACATCCACCGCAAAATCGGCGAAAACCGCGTCCAATTCGGGGGTCAAAGCGGGGTCAAGCCCGGGCAAGGCGGGGTCTAACAGGGGGCTAGCCGGGTCTGGCGGGAAGCTGACTACGCCCACATCCGCCACCGGATTAGCCACGCCGTCTGCAGCCCAGTTTTCCGGATCAGCAACCGCCGTTTCCGGAATCAACTCATCAAGCGAGAACGGAACCGGAGCCGGTTCAGGCACGACTTGCGCCACCGGCTCATTCCCGGCGCCATCATCCTGCACCGCGTCCTGCGCCGCCACCGGAGCGGCGGTCAGCGCGAAGCTAGCGTGACCCAATCCTGCGACACATGCGAGACCGAGCGTTAAAAAGCGGCGTGGTTCAGCTTTCCGGGAACTTGACAGGCTGGCCATCCTTGCCTCGGGCGCCTGCGAGCGACGCGTCCTTCAGTTGACGCGGCGCGGTGGCTGCTGCGGTCAGCCGGTGCTGTTCAACAGGATCCATCAATTGCCAGCCTTCACGCGTCAACCGCTCCATCGGGCGATAGCGCACCTTGTACTGCATCCGCGGGCTGCCTTCCACCCAATAGCCGAGATAGACATAGGCCAGACCTTCGGCAGCGGCGCGGCGGATGTGATCGAGGATGATGTAGTTGCCCAACCCCGCGCGGGTTTCATGTTCCGGATCGTAGAACGAATAGATCATCGACAGCCCGTCGCCCTGCCGATCAGTGAGGCAAGCGCCCACCAACCGACCGGGACGCCCGCCCACGCCGGGTTCACGATATTCGGTCACGACGCTGCTGACCGGGGTGTGTTCGATCATGTCGGCGTAATCGAGTTCATCCATCGCCGACATGCCGCCATCGGGGTGCCGTTCGCCGAGATATTTCGCCAGGAGTTCAAACTGTTCATCGGTCGCCCACGGGCGGCATTCGGTGACGATCAGATCATCATTGCGTTTCAGATCGCGTTTCTGCGTGCCCGACGGCTGAAACTTGCCCGCGACCACGCGAACCGAAACGCAGGCCTGGCAATCAAGGCACGACGGACGATAGGCCACCGTCTGGCTACGGCGGAACCCGATGCGGCCCAGTGCCTCGTTCAACTGATCGGCATGCGGGCCTTTCAGCTCGGTAAAGACCTTACGTTCGCTGCGGCCCGGCAGATAGGGGCACGGCGCGGGGCTGGTCACGAAAAACCGGGGAAAGCGGATCGGGGCCGTCACGGGTGGGGCGTATCCTTCTCGCGCATGAATCGCGGGTGCAAAGCGTTAAGAAAATCTTATGCCTGCACTGTCGCTGCGGTAAAAGTCCCTTAACCATAAATCGACGCGAATTATGCGCGGGAATGCACGGACTGCCGCACAACACGTGTCCGCTATGGTGCAAATGGGGACATTAATCATGCGGCGAGCCGTGGCCGCCGCGCGGATCAGCCGAGTTCGACCAACTGCACAATGTATCCCTTGGCCCGCAGGCCTGCCACCAAGCGGTCGACCTGATCTGCATCGCGCGCTTCGCATTCGATGTCGGTGATCAGGCCCTTGGCCGGCAGGCTGGTGAAAATCCGCTGGTGATAGATTTCGATGATGTTGACGTTGTGTTCGTCAAACAGGCGCATCACCTTGAACAACGCGCCGGGGCGATCCTGCAAGGTGATCCGCAGCCGCGCCAGCCGCCCTTGCCGCGCAAGGTCTCGCAGCAGCACATTGGCGAGCAACCGGGTGTCGATATTGCCGCCGCACAGCGCCAGCCCGATGGTCTTGCCCGCAAACCGCGCCGGGTTGCTCAGCACAGCGGCAAGCCCCGCCGCGCCCGCGCCTTCGACCACAGTCTTTTCGATCTGGAGCAGCAGCGCCACCGCTTTTTCCAACGCGGGTTCATCCACCAGCAGAATGTCGTCCACGAGGCTAGCAATCACCTTTGCAGTGAAATCGCCCGGCTGTTTCACCGCGATCCCTTCGGCCAGAGTATCGCCGCCGCAGGGCAGGCTTTGGCCCTTGATCCGGTCGAACATGCTGGGGAACAGCGCCGCCTGCACGCCCACGACTTCAATCGCCGGGTTCAAGGCTTTGGCCACGGTCGCCATGCCCGAAATCAGCCCGCCGCCGCCAATCGGAGTGACGATGCAATCGAGATCGGGCTTCACGGCGAGCATTTCGAGCGCGACCGTGCCCGCGCCTGCCGCCACATCGGGGTCATCAAACGGATGGACGAAAGTCAGGCCAAGCTCGATTTCAAGCTTGCGCGCATGGGCATAGGCTTCGTCGAAAGTCTCGCCCTCCAGCACCACTTTGCCGCCAACGCTTTCGGTCTGCATCACCTTCACCGTTGGCGTGGTGCGCGGCATGACGATGGTGACCGGCACGCCCAATCGGGTGCCGTGATAGGACAGGCCTTGCGAATGGTTGCCCGCCGAAGCCGCAATCACGCCCCGGCTGCGCTGTTCATCATTCAACAGCAGCAGCGCATTCAGCGCGCCGCGCTCTTTATACGCAGCAGTGAATTGCAGGTTTTCAAACTTCAGCCAGATATCCGCGCCGGTAATCTCCGACAGCGTGATCGAATGCATCATCGGGGTTTCCACCACCGCGCCCGCAATCCGCGCGGCGGCGGCGCGGACGTCTTCAAGGGTCAGGTCGGCCGGGGTAGCGGCGGCACCTTTGGGGCTGAGCGTGGCGGGCTGCGTTGACATAATGCGGCGGCGATTAGAGGCTTGGGGCGCCGAGGGCAATTGTTTGCGCGCGAATTCCGCCAAAGCCTTTAAACGCTCGCGCGATTGGCAAGCGCGCGTCAACGCGATAGTCACCAGGCCAACACGCTTTTCCCCCGCCCAAGGATGACCATGCTCCGCACCGTTTCTGCCGCCTTTGCTGCCACTTCATTGTTCGCCCTCACTGCACCTGCGCTGGCCGATACGCTGATCGACAATGTCGACGGCGTGACGATTGATGGTGAGGGCAAGGTGCTGCGGTTTACCGGGCTGGTGTTCGATGAGGACGGCAAGGTTGTGCAGGTGCTGGCGCGCGGGGACAAACGCCCGCAGGTCGATTACCGGCTCGATGGCGAGGGGCGCGTGATGATCCCCGGCATGATCGATGCCCACGTCCATGTGATGGACATCGGCTTTGGCGCGCTGACGCTCGACCTGTCGGACACCACTTCGCTTGAAGAGGCGCTGGCGAAGATCAAAGCTTTTGCGGATGAAAACCCCGGCCGCCCGTGGATTTTGGGGCGCGGGTGGAACCAGGAAAAGTGGGGGCTGGGCCGCTTCCCCACCGCCGCTGAACTCGATGCTGTGGTGGCTGATCGCCCGGTGTGGCTCGAACGCGCGGATAATCACGCCAATTGGGGCAATACCCTCGCCATCACTACCGCCGGCGTGACCGCGAAGACAGCCGATCCAACGGGCGGGGTGATTATCCGCGATGCCAAGGGGGCGCCCGCAGGCGTGTTCGTTGACAGTGCGAAGCAGCTGGTCGGCAAAGTCGTTCCCCCGCCCCGCCCCGAAGACCGCGACCTCGCCTTCGCCCGCGCGCAGGACGTGCTGCTGGCCAAGGGTGTTACCGCCGTCGCCGACATGGGCACCGGAATGGCCGATTGGGGCACCTACCGCCGCGCAGGTGACAGCGGGCGGCTGCGGGTGCGGATTATGGCCTACGCCAATTCGTTCGAGACATTGGAGCTCGTTGCCGGGCCGGAACCGACCGGGTGGCTGTATGAAGACAAGCTGCGGATGGGTGGGATCAAGATTTACCTCGACGGCGCGCTGGGATCACGCGGGGCGAGCCTGAAAGAGCCCTACGCCGATCAGGCCGGGGCCAAGGGGCTGGCGTTCCTCACCCCTGCGCAGCTGCGCAACCTGATGAGCCGCGCCGCGCTCGACAATTTCCAGACCGCCGTTCACGCGATTGGCGACGCCGCCAATGCCGACGTGCTGGCAGCGATCAGCGAACTTTCGGACAGCTACGAAGGTGATCGGCGCTGGCGGATCGAGCACGCGCAGATCATCGACCCGGCCGATATTCCGCAGCTGGGCCAGCACGGCATTATTGCTTCGATGCAGCCGCTGCACCAGACGTCTGACCGGACAATGGCCGAAGCGCGGCTGGGGCCAGACCGGCTTGACGGTGCCTATCCGTGGCGCAGCGTCGTGAATGTCGGCGGGCGGCTCGCCTTCGGTTCGGACGCACCGGTGGAGCCTGCCGATCCCTTCGCCGGCCTTGCCGCTGCAATCAGCCGCACCGATGCCAGCGGGCAGCCGTTCGGCGGGTGGTTCCCGCAGCAGACGGTGAGCCGCGAACAGGCGCTCGCCGGGTTCACATCGGACGCGGCCTTTGCGGGTTTTGCCGAGGGGCGCTTTGGCCGCTTGATCCCCGGAGAACGGGCGGATTTCCTGCTGGTTGACCGCGACCCACTGCTCGCCTCACCCGATGAAATCCGCGCCACGCAGGTGCAGGAGGTGTGGATCGGCGGGGTGAAGGTGCGCGGGGAGTAACTACTCGGCCGCTGCCGTTTCCGCCTCGCGCGCCAAACGGTCACTCTCCACCGCTTTTTCCTGAAACCGCATCAGCACCAGCGCGGCCTCGAACAATAGCCACAACGGGATCGCCAGAATGATCTGCGATCCCGGGTCGGGCGGCGTCACCACTGCGGCGATAACGAAAATGCCGACGATCACATACCGCCGCGCCGCCACCATCTGTGTGCGCGTGATGATCCCAGCACGGTGCAGCAGCAACAATAGCACCGGCAGCAGGAAGGTTAGCCCGAACGCGAGGATGAACTGCATCACCAGGCTGAGATATTCGCCCGCGCTCGGCAGCGCCTGTAATTCCAGCCCGCCCGCCATGCCGCCAAAGCCGAGGAAGAATTTGAACGCGGTCGGCATCACCACGAAATAAGCAAGGCTCGCCCCGCCCAGAAACAACACCGGGGTGGCGAGCAGGAACGGCAGAAATGCCTTCTTCTCACGGGCATACAGCCCCGGCGCGACGAACGCCCACAATTGGTTGGCGATCACCGGAAAGCTGACCATGAAGCCTGCAAACAGCGCGACCTTCAGCTCGACGAAGAACACTTCCGGCAGTTTGGTGAAGATCAGCTGGCCTTCGCCTGCTGGAAAAGCCTGTTTGAGCGGGAGGATCAGCAGGCCAAGAATCTCGTCAGCAAAATACAGGCACACCCCGAACCCCACCGCCAGCGCCAACAGCGCGCGGATCACCCGGTTGCGCAGCTCGATCAGGTGATCGAGCAGCGGCGCACGGCTTTCGTCGAGGTCATCAACCTTGAACATCGTCGGTTCCCGTGTGCGGCTTCGCCGGCAGGATTTCGTCGGGGTTGATCACCGGGTCGAAATCCGCGCTGTCATTGCCGATCTTTACCGCTGCCGGGCGGGCGGGAGCAGGTGCTGCGTCGACCGGCGACGGGTCAATCGGAGGCGGCCCGGTCATCACCGGCGCGCCCGCTTCAGCCTCGGTCAGGGCGGCAGAACGGCGCATTATTTCCTCGTTCTGCGCCTTCCACTTCTTTTCCATGTCGGCCAGTTCGGCTTCGCGCACCATCGTGTCGATGCCGCTGCGGAAATGGGCCGAGACGCGCCGTATCTTGCCGATCCAGCGGCCCGCCACGCGCATAGCGAGCGGCAGGTCTTTCGGCCCGATCACCACGACTGCAACGATTAGGATGACCAGCAGTTCTGCTGCGCCGATGTCAAACATACAGGGGTGCGGCCGCGCCGCCTCCTTCAGCCGGGGTTATGCGCCGGTGGTGTCAGTCTTTTCAGACGGCGCTGGCGTTTCCACCGAAGCCGGAGCAGGCGCCGGAGCGGCAACGGGCGGCTCAATCCGGGCGGCGTTGGCGGCGGTTTCCTCGGTCTCGTTAAGACCTTTTTTGAAGCTGGAGATGCCTTTGCCGAAATCGCCCATCATTTCCGCAATGCGGCCGCGCCCGAACAGCACCAGCACGATCAGTAGCACGATGATCCAGTGCCAAAGCGAACCAAAACCCATTGTCTCAACTCCTGAACGGCTGCGGGGGCAGCGAGGCAGCGCGCGGCCAAACCACGCCGGAGCCTCGTATAAGAACATATTTAGGACAAGCCTGCGACAATTGCGAGTCAGTCGGGCAAATTTGCGCCGTGCTCGTCCGCCTCTTCCGCCTCATCGGGATCGAACCGCATCGACGCTTCGAACGCATCGTCGACCGGGTCGAGCAGCCCGGCGGCGCGCAATTCGTCGATTCCGGGCAAATCGCGGCGGCTGGCGAGGCCGAAATGGTCGAGGAATTCGGGCGTGGTGGCGTAAATCACCGGGCGGCCGGGCACTTCGCGGCGGCCCGCAAGGCGGATCCAGCCCGCCTCCATCAAAACGTCGAGCGTCCCGGCGCTGGTCTGCACCCCGCGAATCGATTCGATTTCAGCGCGGCTGACAGGCTCATGATAGGCGATGATCGCCAGCACCTCGGTCGCCGCGCGGCTAAGGCGGCGCACCTGCTCCTTCTCACGCCGCAACAGGTGGGCCAGATCGGGCGCGGTTTCGAAATGCCAGCGCCCCCCACGCTCGACCAGATGCACCCCGCGTTGCAGATAGTGCGCAGCAAGCGCGGCAAGTGCCTCGCGCACCTCGCCCGGCGCAATCCCGCCCAGATGCGCGGCCAGCGCGTCGATGGTCATGGGCGCTTCCGACGCGAACAGCGTGGCTTCGACTGCGCGTTCGAGAGTGCCCGGTTCGCTCACGCGCCCAACCCGTGTGCCACGCTTTCCTTCAAGCGCCGGATACGCAACGGGGTGAACGCGCCATCCTGATCCAGTTCCGCCCGGCCGCGCTTCGCCAGTTCGAGCGCCGCGACGAAGCTTGACGCCAGCGCCGACCGCTTGAGTTCAGGCGAGGCATGGGGCGGCAGAAAGTCACGGATTTCCATCCATTCGAGCGTCACGCCCAGCATCGCCGAGACCCGTTCCAATGCGCTGTCGAGCGTCATTACCGGGCGATTGGCGACGTGGTAAATGCGCGGCGCGGTGCGCGCTTTTACCTGTCCATAGGCTTGAATCACCGAGAAAATATCGCTGCGCCACACGGTCTTGCGGTCGGTGCGCAAACCTTCCGGTGTGCCACGCACAAACACGTCGCGCCCGATCCGGTCGCGCGCCATCAACCGCGCGGCCGCCTCGCGCATCGCGCCCAGCCGTTGCAGGCGCAATTGCAGCCGCAGCGCGAGTTCTTCGGGCGAAGGGTCTTCCTGCTGATCCTTTGGCAGTAGCATCGCGGATTTGAGGTAGGCGAGCCACGCTGCCATCACGAGGTAATCAGCCGCCAATTCCAACCGCATCGCGCCCGCACGCTCGATATAGGTCAGGTATTGATCAACCAGCGCGAGGATCGAAATCTGGCGCAAATCCACCTTCTGCCGCCGCGCCAGATCGAGCAGCAGGTCGAGCGGACCTTCCCACCCGTCTAGTTCCAGATACAGGGCGCCGGCGTCTGGTTTGGTAGCCTCCGGGAACATGAAAGGCGCGTCGAAGTCGCTCATGCAGAGGTTCCAGTGAGCGCCAGCAGCGCATCGCGTTTCGCCAGCAATTCAGCCTGTTCGGGCGCGATGGCAGGCGCAATCCGCGTGCCTGCCAGCGCCCGGTCAAGCCGCGCGGCGGTGGCTGCGGACATGACTGGGAGCACGTTGCAAATGCCCGCCATATCGTCCATTTTACCCCAGCAATTCAGCACGATATCGCATCCCGCTGCGTGCGCCCGCGCGGCCCGTTCAGGGATCGTGCCGCCCAATGCCTCCATGTCGATATCATCTGTCAGCAGCAGCCCATCAAACCCTATCGCACCCCGGATGATGTCGCGGATGACGGTGGGGGAAAGCGTAGCGGGATTTTCGGCATCCCACGCAGTGAACAGTAGATGCCCGGTCATGCCGATAAGTGCATGTTTCAGCGCACGAAACGGGGCAAGGTCGGCCTCCAGCTCCACTGCCGAAGCGGTGACGGTCGGCATTGCCTTGTGCGTGTCCACATCGGTGCGGCCGTGGCCCGGCATATGCTTGATGCAGCCCGTTACCCCGCCCGCCGCCAAGCCTTCGAGCAACGCGCGGCCCAAGGCCGCCACCTGCATCGGATCGCTGCCCAACGCGCGGTCGCCGATCACGTCGTGCGCGCCGGGTACGCGCAGGTCGAGCGGGGGGTGGTAATCGACCGTGATCCCCATCGCCGACAGTTCCATGCCCATCGCCGTGGCATTGGCGCGCGCCGCTTCAATCGCGCTGGCGGGGGCGATTTGATACAGTTTATCAAACACTTCACCGCACGGATAAGGTGCCCACAGCGGCGGACGCAGCCGAGCAACGCGGCCACCTTCCTGATCGATCGACACCAGCAACCGGTCGCGCCCGTGGATGCTCCGCAGATCATTGGTGAGGCTGCGCAGCTGCTCAGGATCGACACAATTGCGCCCGAACAGGATGTAGCCCGCCGGGTCAGCCTCGCGGAAAAACGCGCGTTCATCGGGTGTCAGGTGCGGGCCGCTCAGACCGAAGATGGCTGGAGTCATGGCCACAAAATCGCACTCTGGCGGGGGTCTAGCAAGGGCAAGGGGGTGCCAAGGGCGGGGAAAAGCGCCCCTGAAACACTTTAACCGGCGCTTATTTGATCTGACAATCCAACCCGTCAGCTTTCAATGCCGCGCAAAGCGTTTCAGCCTCAGCGCGGCTGCCCGCGACCGCCTGCAAGCGGTAGACGGTGCCGATGTCGACCTTGCCTTCGACCACACGGTATTTCACCCCGGCGAGCTTGTCGGTGCGGCGCGACAGATCGCTCCACCCCTGTTCGGCGCGGGCACGGGTGCCATAGGCGGCGAGTTGGACGCCAATGCCGGACACGGCTGCGGGCGTTGGGGCAGGCTTTGGCGCTGTGCTGGCGACGGTCGAAACCGTTGGCTTGGGCACGGGGGTCGCGGCCACCGGAACCGGCTTTTCCGCCACCACCGCCGG
>LNED01000023.1 GCA_001464915.1 Sphingomonadales bacterium Ga0077531 | reverse complement strand
GGCCAGCCTTCTTCGGCCACGATCAAGCGGTTGGTTTTTGCCAGGCTGGTGAGCACCGCCTGCGTGTCGAGCGGGCGCAATGTGCGCAGGTCGATTACCTCGGCATCGATGCCTTCGTCCGCCAGCTTCGCCGCCGCGTCGAGCGCCATGCCCACCCCAATCGAATAGCTCACGATGGTGACATCGCTGCCTTCGCGCATGATCCGCGCTTTGCCGATAGGGAGGACGTAATCATCCACGTCCGGCACATCAAAGCTGCGGCCATAAACCAGTTCGTTTTCGAGGAACACGACCGGGTCTTCACAGCGGATCGCGGCCTTCATCAGTCCCTTGGCATCCGCCGAGTCATAGGGCGCGATCACGATCAGGCCGGGGACGCTGGCGTACCACGGGCCGTAGTTCTGGCTATGCTGCGCGCCGACGCGGGTGGCTGCGCCGTTGGGGCCGCGGAACACAATCGGGCAGCGCATCTGCCCGCCGCTCATGTAGTTCGTCTTCGCTGCGGAATTGATGATGTGGTCAATCGCCTGCATGGCGAAATTGAAGGTCATGAATTCGACAATCGGACGCAATCCGCCCATCGCCGCGCCCGTGCCGATCCCGGCAAAACCATATTCGGTGATCGGAGTGTCGATCACCCGCTTGGGCCCGAATTCGGCCAGCAGGCCCTGGGTGACCTTGTAGGCGCCCTGATATTCGGCGACCTCCTCACCCATCACGAATACCCGCGGATCGCGGCGCATTTCTTCGGCCATCGCATCGCGCAAAGCTTCGCGCACTGTGGTGCTGGTCAGGCTGGTGCCTGCGGGAATGGCAGGGTCTTGCACCGTGGGTGCAGGAGCGGGCTTTTCGGCCCTGGGAGCTGGTGCCACAGGAGCAGGTGCCACAGGAGCAGGTGCCACAGGAGCAGGTGCAGGCGTTTCCGCGGCAGGAGCAGGCGCCTGAGCGGCATCCTCCCCTTCCCCTTCGATCAGCGCGATCACCGCGCCAACCGCAACGTCTTCGGTGCCTGCCGCAATCAGAATCTTGGTCAGCACGCCTTCGTCAATGGCCTCAAACTCCATCGTCGCCTTGTCGGTTTCGATTTCAGCGATGATGTCGCCCGGTTCGATCCGGTCGCCTTCTTGCTTCAGCCACTTGGCGAGCGTGCCCTGTTCCATCGTGGGCGACAGGGCCGGCATTTTCAGTTCAATCGCCATGGCTCAATACTCCCCCACCAGCACATCGGTGTAGAGTTCAGCCGCGCCCGGTTCTGGCGAGGTTTCGGCAAAGTCCGCCGCCTGCGCCACATCGGCGCGGATCGCCTTGTCGATTGCTTTCAACTCATCCTCGGACTTGCCCGCGTCGATCAGGGTCTTTTTCAGTCCCTCGATCGGGTCGTGGTGGTCGCGTTGTTCCTGCACTTCCTCGCGGGTGCGGTACTTGGCCGGGTCGGACATCGAATGCCCGCGATAGCGGTAGGTGTTGCACTCCATCAGCACCGGGCCGTGGCCGCCGCGAACATGAGCAAACGCGATTTCGGCGGCAGCGCGCACTTCGAGCACGTCCATGCCGTTCACTTCCATGCCCGGAATGCGGAACGCAGTGCCGCGCCGATAAAACGCGGTTTCCGCCGAGCTGCGTTTGGTTGCGGTGCCCATCGCGTATTGGTTGTCTTCCACCACGAACACGATCGGCAACTTCCACAAAGCGGCCATGTTGAAAGTCTCGTAAACTTGCCCCTGATTGGCCGCGCCGTCCCCGAAATAGGCAAGGCAAATCCCGCCATCGTCGTTGTATTGGTGCGCCAGCGCGAGCCCCCCGCCCAGCGCAACTTGCGCGCCGACGATGCCGTGCCCGCCGTAAAATTTATGCTCGGTCGAGAACATGTGCATCGACCCGCCCTTGCCCCGCGAAATACCGGATTCGCGCCCGGTCAGTTCCGCCATGATTACCTTGGGATCGATCCCGTAGGCGAGCATGTGGCCATGATCGCGGTAGCCGGTAATCACGCTGTCGCGTTCATTATCGAGCGCCGATTGCAGCCCAATCGCAACCGCTTCCTGCCCGATGTAGAGGTGGCAGAAGCCGCCGATCAGCCCGAGCCCATAAAGCTGGCCCGCCTTCTCCTCAAACCGCCGGATCAGCAGCATCTGACGGTAGAATTCCATCATCTCCGCATCGGACGCAGCGTACCGCTTTTTCTGCTCGAACGCGTCTTGCAGCGAATGGAGGGTAAAGTCGGCGTCACCGGCCTTTGGGGCGGCTTTCTTTGCCGCTGCGGGCGACTTTGCAGGCTGTTTGGCCAAGATCGATTCCTCTCTGTGGCGCACTCGCGGGGAGGAGGGGCGCAATATTGCTATAAGCGGGGAATTGTCCGGGGCGCAACGCCAAGCCGTAGCGGAATAGCCCAGCGCATACGAAATCAGCAGATTGCGAAAACGCTTGTTTACGCGGCTTCGCCTATTTTTCGTCGAGCGTGATCACGACTTCGTCTTCGCGCATCACGCCAAGCTGTTCGCGCACCAGTTCGCTGGCGAGATCGGGGTCAGCCGCGTCGGGATCGAGCAGCATCACGCGATTACGCAGGGCATCGCGTTTTTCAGTCAGCTGAGCAATCTGCGCTTCACGCTGATCGAGCGCAGTGAGATTTTCACTCCACGCGAGAACGCCAGTGGGGCCGCCGATGGCAAAACCAGCCAGCAACAGCAGCGCGAAAAGCGCTAATAGCTGTTTGCGGCGTTCACCTGATCCCACGTTACGCATTACTGGCCTGATCCCCCTCGCCGACAAGCCACAGAATCACACTTGCCGCCGCGCTGCAAGTCTGATGCGCTGCTATGCCCAAAAAAGCGCGCAAATTTGCGCTTTTTTGGGCACCGCGCCGGATTTCAGTAGCTGCGCGGCAGGCCGAGCACGTGTTCGGCGAGGTAGGAGAGGATCAGGTTGGTCGAAATCGGCGCGACGGTATAAAGCCGTGCCTCGCGGAATTTGCGCTCGACATCATATTCCTCGGCGAACCCGAACCCGCCGAACGTTTGCACGCACATGTCCGCTGCCGCCCAGCTGGCCTCCGATGCGAGCAGTTTGGCCATGTTAGCCTCCGCGCCCGGGTTTCCGCCTTCGTCGTAAACCTGCGCCGCATGGTACACCATCAACTCAGCCGCGCGCATCTGGGCATAAGCGCGCGCGATCGGGAATTGCACACCCTGATTCTGGCCGATGGGCCGCGCAAACACAGAGCGATCCTTGGCGTAACCAGTGGCTTTTTCGATGAACCATTTCGCGTCCCCGATGCATTCTGCCGCGATCAGGATGCGTTCGGCATTCATGCCCGACAGGATGTAGCGAAAGCCCTTCCCTTCCTCGCCGATAAGCGCGCTGGCGGGGATACGTAGATCATCGAAGAACACCTCGCACGATGAGTGGTTCATCATCGTGCGGATCGGTTTGACCGTCATGCCGCCCGCCAGCGCCGCTTTCATATCGACCAGGAAAATCGATAGCCCTTCGGTCTTGCTCGCCGCTTCTTCGCGCGGGGTGGTGCGGGCGAGCAGCAGCATCAGATCGGAATGTTCAGCCCGGCTCGTCCAGATTTTCTGCCCGGTGATGATGTATTCGTCGCCGTCCCTCACTGCGCGGGTTTTCAGGCTGAGGGTATCGGTGCCGCTGGTCGGTTCGGAAACGCCGAACGCTTGCAAGCGCAATTCGCCGCTGGCGATGCGGGGAAGGTATTCGGACTTCTGCGCCTCGCTGCCGTAACGCAGCAGCGTGTTCATGATGTACATTTGCGCATGGGCGGATGATCCGTTGCACCCGCTCGCCTGGATTTCCTCCATGATGACGCAAGCCGCAGCCAAACTCAGCCCGCTGCCGCCGTGTTCGACCGGGATCAGCGCGGCAAGGAACCCGGCTTTGGTCAACGCATCGACGAATTCGCCCGGATATTCCCGCACCGCATCCTTGGCGCGCCAATATTCGCCCGGAAACCCTTCACACAGGCTGGTGACCGCGCGGCGGATTTCGGCAAGGTCTTCGGTGTCGTGGCTTTGCATGGCGCGCGGTGTCTCCCTGTGGCGTGGCTGCTAGCGCGGCCGGGCGCGGCTTGTCCACCTCACCAATTCGCTCTTTTGCGCCGACAAAGCACGTTGGGGCAGCCGTTCGGATGGGAGTTGGTGACCCCGGCGCGATTCGAACGCGCGGCCCCCAGATTAGGAATCTGGTGCTCTATCCGGCTGAGCTACGGGGTCCCGAGCGGCTTCATAGCATCAGACCGTTAAGGCGCAATATCGGCCCGCAGGGCCGCAAGGCCGCCAATGGGTTTAGGCGCCCGTCCGCAGCGACGCTGGCGTAGCCAGGATGAGCGAGGAGATCGCGCGCCGGATGGCGTGCGCTATCAGTTAATCTTTTCAGGCGGCGCAACCGGGAACGGCAGCGGCGCGACCGGCACGCCTTCATCAATCAGCGCCTTGGCTTCGGCTAGGGTCGCCTGACCATGGATCGGGGCTTCGTCACGCTCGCCATAGTGCATCTTGCGGGTTTCAGCGGCGAATTTGTCACCCACCCATGTGCTGTTTTTGAGCGCCTCGGCCTGCGCCTTGGCAAGCGCGGCGAGCGCTTTTTTCACCTTTGGCGGCAAGGGCGTGTTTGCGAGCTGTTGCCGCGGGGTTGGTTCGGGCGGCAGCACCTCTTTGCGCGCGTTGGCCTTGGCCGGAACGGCAGGAGCCATCGGCGCTTTGCTAACCTCGGCCGAACCGCAGGACGGGCAGGCCAGCAGCCCGCGCGCCTGTTGATCGGCGTAGTCGGCAGACGATCCGAACCACCCTTCGAACCGGTGGCCGTCCGTACAGTGAAGGTCGAATACGATCATGCCGAAGATGTCGGAATAGCGCGGCGATTGGCAAGCGATGGCACCTGCGCGCGCACCTCAGCAATCCGCTCCAGATCAATATCGCAAAACGCCAATCCCGGTGTGTCTCCGCCCATATCGAGCAACACCTCGCCCCACGGATCGACCACCAGGCTGTGACCATAGGTGCTGCGGCCGTCTTCATGCGTGCCGACCTGCGAAGCGGCGACAACAAAGGCGCTCGCCTCAATCGCGCGGGCGCGCAGCATGATGTGCCAATGCGCCGCGCCCGTGGGGACGGTGAAGGCGGCGGGCACCGCAATCACATCGCAGCGGCGGTTGCCCAGTTCCTCAAACAGCGCGGGAAAACGCATATCATAACAGATCGTCAGGCCAAGCCGGCCAACCGGGGTGTCATCACACGTCACCACCTCTTCCCCAGGACGATAGGCCGCACTTTCGCGCCACCGCTCGCCATTGGCCAATTCGACATCGAACATGTGGATCTTGTCATATGTCTGCGGGCGCCCACCGCTCGGCTGAAACAGCATTGAGCGGTTGGCATTTTGCCCGCCCGGAAGCGCCACAGCCATCGATCCCAGCGCGATCGTGAGATCACAATCTTCGGCCAAGTTCGCAAGCATCCGCACAAACGGCGAATCTTCCTGCGACACGATATTCGTTGCCGCGCGCTGGCGATCACGGTCGAGCAGTAACGACATTTCGGGCGTGAACAACATCGCTGCGCCCTGCCCTGCCGCATCATGCGCAGCGGTAGCAATCGCGGCGAAATTCGCCTCGGGATCGATTCCCGAACACATCTGAAGCACTGCGATTTTGGGCATCAACCTGCCAGCAATCCATCAAGCTTGCCTGCACGTTCCAGCGCGGCGAGATCATCCGATCCGCCCACGTGCACCGCGCCTATGAAGATCTGCGGCACCGTCATCGCATTGGGCGCACGGGCCAGCATCTCGTCGCGCTTTGGCCCGCCCATCGTGATGTCATGCTCGTTAAATTCCGCGCCCTTTTCCGCCAGCAGGCGCTTGGCCCGCACGCAGAACGGGCAGGCGAATTTGGTGTAGATGTCGATCTGCGGCTGAGCCATTACGATCCTCTTGAAACCAGGGTGACACAAACCAGATAGAGCGTGTCGCCGCGTTCCGCCAGTGTTGGGGAATGCGGAGGCAGCAAAAGCGGACGCTGCATGATGCGGGCCCGCAGATGAAACCAGATTGCTCGAACAAGAGGATTTGAACCTATGTCACGTTTTGATTTCACCCCCTATCGCCGCAGCACCGTGGGCTTTGACCGCCTGTTCGATCTGTTGGAAAATCAGGCGCGCTTGAATGCGGGTGACAATTATCCCCCATTCAACATCTCGCGCCGGGGCGAGGATAATTATCGCATCACGCTGGCCGTGGCGGGCTTCCGTCCGCAGGATATCGATATCACCGCGCAGCAGAACCTGATGGTGGTGCAGGGCCGCAAGCGTGATGATGCCGAAGACGGTTCGGAACTGATCCACGTCGGCATCGCCAATCGCGGGTTCGAACGGCGGTTCGAACTGGCTGATTTCGTGCGGGTTGAGCGCGCTGATCTGGCCGATGGCCTGCTGATTATCGATCTGGTGCGCGAAGTGCCCGACGCGATGAAGCCCCGCAAGATTGCGGTCGGCGGCGTAGCTCAGCTTTCGGCAGTGCCGACACCCGATGCGGACGAGAGCGATCAGGCCGCCAGCGCCGCCTGATCAATTACCATATTTCTGGATGTTAAAAGGGGGCGGATCTTGCGATCCGCCCCCGCGGCTTTCGCCGCCCCGTCTGATCCTGTCCGTCCGGGTCGCAGAAGACGGACAAAATCAAACAAGTTGTTGAAACCGAGACATTTCAGGTTGGCCCGACCCCGATTCATCTGAAGCCGGAGAAGCGCTAAAACCCTGATACCTCTCAAGTCCCTATGAATCCCTGAAAAGACCATTTCGTCTAATGCTAAATCGTAACAACACGCAAGGGTAATCTTAGAAGCTTGTAAGAAAGCGACAGATCACATCACGCTTGCTAAACAAAGATTTGCAATAGCTTGCTAACCATCCACGCAAACGTTCGCGCCGACGCGTGGGATTGGTCTTCGCGAAGGCCAGAGCAGGCGTTAACCTTGCCCGGAAACCGTCTTAAACGAGTCGCGATTGCTCCAGCGCCGCTGCGATAAATCCGGCGAACAGCGGGTGCGGATCGAACGGACGCGATTTCAGCTCGGGGTGGAACTGCACGCCGACAAACCATGGATGATCGGGCCGCTCGACAATTTCGGGTAACAAACCATCGGGCGACATCCCGGCGAAGATCAGCCCCTGCTTTTCGAGCGGTTCGATATAAGCGCTGTTGACTTCATACCGGTGGCGGTGGCGTTCCGAAATCAGCTCTGCCCCGCCATAGATTTGCGATGTATGGCTGTTCGCGCTCAGCTTGGCCGGGTACGCGCCCAATCGCATCGTGCCGCCAAGGTCTCCGCCCGCCTCACGGCTCTGGATGCCTTCCTGGCTCATCCACTCGGTGATAATGCCGACAACCGGGGTATCGGTCGGGCCGAATTCGGTTGAAGAAGCATGCTCAAACCCGGCAGCACGCGCGCCTTCGATACAGGCCATTTGCATGCCGAGGCAGATGCCGAAGAACGGAATGTCGCGCTCCCGCGCGAACCGCACGGCTGAAATCTTGCCCTCGCTGCCCCGCTCACCGAACCCGCCCGGCACCAGAATGCCGTCCATCGGTTCCAGTGCAGAGACGATCGCGGCCTCATCATCGGCTTCGAAGATTTCGGCGTCGATCCACTTGATGTTGACCTTGACCCGGTTGGCCATGCCGCCGTGCACCAGCGCTTCGTTGAGGCTTTTATAGGCGTCTTGCAGGCCGACATATTTGCCGACCACGCCGATGGTCACTTCGCCTTCAGGGTTGAAATAGCGGTCGTTGACATCGACCCACGCGGCCAGATCAGGCTCCGGCG
Organism: Sphingomonadales bacterium Ga0077531; assembly: GCA_001464915.1. Lineage (GTDB taxonomy): Bacteria > Pseudomonadota > Alphaproteobacteria > Sphingomonadales > Sphingomonadaceae > Erythrobacter. Next base: position 145,907 of record LNED01000023.1, on the reverse strand, counting down.
CATCGGTAATGCCGAACGCGCGCAACACTTCGCGGTCCAATCCTTCGGCGTGATATTGCTGCGGCACGGCATAGATTGACGGCGCGTCCAGCGCCGGGATCACCGCTTCGGCGCGCACGTTGCAGAACTGCGCGATCTTGCGGCGGTCGCTTTCGGGGATCGGGTGTTCGGCGCGGCACAGCAGGATGTCAGGCTTGATCCCAAGGCTGGCGAGTTCGCGCACCGAGTGCTGGGTCGGCTTGGTCTTTAGCTCGCCCGCTGCCTTGATATAGGGCACCAGCGTCACGTGGACGCTGAGTGTTTGCAGCGGTTCGAGCTCGTTCCGCATCTGGCGGATCGCTTCCATGAAGGGCAGCGATTCAATGTCGCCCACTGTCCCGCCAATTTCGCACAGGATGAAATCATGATCGCCCTGATCGGCGAGCGCGAATTCCTTGATTGCGTCGGTCACGTGCGGGATCACCTGCACCGTCGCGCCCAAATAATCGCCGCGCCGTTCACGGGCGATAATGTCGCGGTAAACCCGGCCCGAAGTGATATTGTCGCTCTGCCGCGCAGATACGCCGGTGAAGCGTTCGTAGTGGCCCAGGTCGAGATCGGTTTCGGCCCCATCGTCGGTCACATAGACTTCACCGTGCTGATAGGGGCTCATCGTGCCCGGATCGACGTTGAGATAGGGGTCAAACTTGCGGATGCGCACCTTGTAGCCGCGCGCCTGCAACAGCGCTGCGAGGCTTGCCGCCATGAGACCTTTGCCAAGCGAGGAGACCACGCCGCCGGTGATGAAAATGAACCGCGCCATGGGAGTTGGGCCTTAAGCGTCGAGAGGGATTCGGGGCAAGCGATTTGCGGCGGCGATGATGCGCCATCCACAGAACCGTTCGATTTGGAGGCAAGCAGGCCCAAAAAGGCCCACCGCGCCGGTTACTCGGCGAGCGGGTCGGCGCCAGCAGGCGCCGCCGGTGCAGCGTCGGCCGGATCGGGTGCAGCACCCGGCGCCGCGCCAGGTGCAGGCGCAACCGGATCGGCCAACAGATCAGGCGCGGCGGCAGCGCCGTCGACTTCGCGGTTGAGCGTCGAGCTAACGCCGCCCACACTGGTTTCGCGCACTGCCAGCGCGGCGAGCACGATCGAAAGGATCACGAACGCCACCGCCAGCCACTTGGTCGCGCGGGTCAGAAAATCTGCCGCGCCGCGCGCGCCGATGCCGCCTGATGGGCTGCTGCCGATGCCCAGCCCGCCCCCTTCGGAACGCTGCATCAAAACAGTGCCGACCAGCGCAGCGGCCACAATGGCCTGGATCACGGTAAGGAAGATAAACAGGGACATGCAATCAACTCATGCTTTGGATGCAACGCAGGTTGCGCGCGCCCAGTGATATTTCGTGCCCGCCATGTAGGCCCGCAAGCTGCCCACGACAAGCCTGCCGCGCTGCGCCTTGGGGGTTGCGGTGGCGGATCAGTTTTCGAACGGCTCGCTGGCAGCCAGCGCAATACCCATGAAGCTGTCAGCAGTCAGGCTCGCTCCGCCGATCAACGCGCCGCCAACTTCGGGCACGGCAAAGATTTCGCCAGCGTTTTCAGGCTTGACCGAACCGCCATACAGGATGCGCACCTCAGCGCCCTGCTCTACGCCGAACAGGTCGATCAATAGCGCGCGGATCGCAGCGTGCATCTCGCCAATGTCGGCGGGGGTCGCAGGCGTGCCCGATCCCACGGCCCAGATCGGCTCGTAAGCGACCGTCAGCCGCTCGGCCACATCGGCGGGCATAGCGGTGGGCAACGGCAGCGAGGCTTTGAGCTGCTCGTTCACGAACGCGACCGCTTTGCCCGATTCGCGGGTTTCAGCGCTTTCACCGCAGCACATGATGATCCGCAGGCCCGCCGCAAGCGCGCTTTCCGCCTTGGCGCGCACCATTGCGTCGACCTCGCCGTGGCCGGTGCGCCGCTCGGAATGGCCGAGGATCACGAACTTGGCGCCCGCATCGGCGATCATCGCGGCGGAGATATCCCCGGTAAAAGCGCCGCCTTCGGCATGGTGGCAATCCTGCGCGCCCACCGCGATCTGTTCCGCTTCGCGGTGGATCGGGTGAATCAGGGTATATGGCGGCGCCAAAGCCACCTCCACCTTCATGTGGCGCTGCGCTGCGCGGTCAATCGCACGCGCTTCGGACAGCATCGCGCGGGTGCCGTGCATCTTCCAGTTTCCGACAATATAGGGTCGGCGGGTCATGGGTATGGTCCTGCACCTTGATAATTGAGAGGGTTACGCGTCGGAGCCCGCGATTCTGCTGTCGCTGTATAGCGCCGGGGCCGCGCCCGCTAGCCCAGCATGCCTTGCTAGTCAAAACGTGACCGAACCTGTTGCCGCGCGGTCGCATGGCCTATAAAGCGCCGCAGCGCCGTGGCCCGTGCGGCGCGCGTCTGGGATGCCTTGCGTCCCGCTGTCAGACAGTTTCGGGTGGGATAAGGCACGCTCATGTTTTCGTTCTTCCGCCGTTTTTTCCAGTCGAAGATCGGGCTGCCGATCTTTCTTGCGTTCCTGGCGTTGATGGCGCTGGCCTTTGCGGCTTCCGACATCACCGGATCGACCTTTGGCGGCGTGTCCAACTCCGACCGCGTTGCCGTGGTTGGTGGCGAAGCAATCCCGGTCTCCGATCTGACCGTCGCGTCAAAGACCGCGCTCGATCAGGTGCGCGCGCAGAATCAGACGCTGACCATGCCGGAATTCGTGGCCGAGGGCGGATTTGACGAAGTGATCCGCCAGCTGATCGATCGCTACACCGTGGGCACCTACGGCGAAAAATATGGCCTGCGCGCCGGCGACAACCTGGTGAACAGCGAAATCCTGCAAATCAGTGCATTTCGCGGGCTGACCGGCGAATTCGATGCCAAAACCTATCAGGCCGCGCTGGCTCAAGCGGGTTTGAGCGACAAGACCTTCCGCCGCGATCTGGTTGACGGGTTGATCGAACAGCAATTGCTCAAGCCCGCGATTGCCGCGCCGCAGCTGCCTGGCAAGATCGCGCGCCAATATGCCGCACTGGTGCTGGAACGGCGCAAGGGTGAGATTGCCTTGATCCCAAGCACGGCCTTTGCCCCTGCTGGCAATCCCTCCGATGCGCAGTTGGCCGCTTGGTACAAGGATAACCGCACCCAGTTCATCCGCCCTGAGCGCCGCACGCTGCGCTTCGCCGTGTTCGGCAGCAACTCGCTGGAGGTCAATGCCACCCCCACCGCCGCCGAAATCGCCGCGCGTTACAAACGTGATGCGGCCAAGTTTCAGGCGAGCGAACAGCGCGCGGTTACCAGTTTCGTTGTTCCGACACAGGATGCTGCCAAGGCGTTGGTAGCGAAAATCCGCGGTGGGGTCGCTTTGGAAGCCGCCGCGCGTGAGGCCGGGTTCACCGCCTCCCCCAGCGAAGCGCGCGACCGCGAAGCGATGGCCGGCGCAACCAGTTTCGCTTTTGCGCAAGCCGCCTTCAAAGCTGCGCAAGGCGGAGTTATCGAACCCGCGCAGGGCACGCTCGGCTGGTATGTCGCGCGGGTCGACTCGATCGAGCGCACCCCGGCGCGTGACCTGGCGCAGGCCACCCCTGAAATCACGACCCAGCTGACCGAGGAGAAGCGCGGCGCCGCCGTTGCCGATCTCACCGCTGAAATCGAAGCCGAAGTCGATAGCGGCACTGCGCTCGCCGAAGTCGCCAAGGCATATGACCTCAAGGTCGAAACCACGCCCGCCCTGCTCGCCAACGGGCAGGCGTTTGGCAACCCAGGCGCGCAGATCGTGCCGGAGTTGCTGCCCGTGCTGTCGACCGCGTTCCAGATGGACGAAAGCGAGCCGCAGCTCGCGGAAATCATCCCCGGCGAGCAATTCGTGATCTACGAAGTCGCCCGGATCGAAGAAGCCGCCGCTCCGCCGTTGGCGCAGGTGCGCGAACCCGCCATCGCCGGATGGAAGCGCGCTCAGGGGGCCAAGCTGGCCAAGGCTGCGGCAGACCGCATCACCGCCAAGGTGCGCGGCAAAACCCCACTTACCGCTGCCTTGGCGGCTGAAGGCAAGGCTGGCTTTGAACGCGAACCGATCGATCTCGAACGCCGCGCCCTGCTCGCCCAACGGCAAGGCAATGTCCCGCCGCCGCTGGTGCTGTTGTTCAGCATGGCCGAAGGTTCAGTCAAAGTGCTCGAAGCGCCGCGCAATCTGGGTTGGTATGTCGTCAGCCTTGAAGACATCAGCACCGATTCAGTCGATGATCAGCCGGAACTGGTGGCGCAGACCCGCGAGCAATTGGGGCAGGCGCTCAGCGATGAATACCGGCGCCAGACCACCGCTGCGATGCGCAAGGAACTGGGCGTGACCCGCAACGAAGCGGCGATCACCACCGTGCGCAAGCAGCTGAGCGGCGAGCAATGATTGCAGGTGTGATCGCAGGTATGATCGGAACGTGACCATTCCTGCCGCTGGCCTGCCCGACAACGCCGAACCTGCCATCACCGCGCTCTCTCAAGGACGCGCGGCGTTGGTGTGGCGGCGTATCATCGCTGATAGCGACACGCCGGTTGGCGCAGCGCGGCGCTTGATCGTGCCGGGGCGCGGCGATTTCCTGCTCGAATCGGTTGAAGGCGGCGAAGTGCGCGGGCGTTACAGCCTGCTCGGAATCGATCCCGATCTGGTGTTCCGCGCAAGCGGCGCGGCGGCTGAAATCAATCGCGAATGGCGCACCGACCGCGGGGCTTTCTCCTCCTGCGCGGGCGATGCGCTGACTGAATTGCGTAGCTTGGCGGATGCCTGCCGGATCGACCCAATGCCCGAAGGCCTGCCACCTGCGCTCGCCTGTCTGGTCGGCTATCTCGGCTACGAAACCATCGGCCTTGTCGAGACCCTGCCGCGCGCGCCTGACAGTCCACTGGAACTGCCCGACATGCTGTTCGTGCGGCCCACGGTGGTGCTGGTGTTTGACGGGCTGACCAACGCATTGTTCGCCATCGCGCCGATCTGGGAAGCGAGCGATCCTGCCGCAGCCGTCGGGCGCGCAGGCGAGCGGATTGACGCGGCGCTCAGCCAACTGGCGCAAGCTGCGCCCGCTGCGGATCAGGCCCCCCTGCCCGATAACCTGCCCGATCTTGCTCCGGTGATCGCGGCAGAGGATTACAAGGCGATGGCATTGAAGGCGAAGGACTACATTCTCGCCGGAGACATCTTTCAGGTGGTGCTGGCGCAGCGGTTTACCTGCCCCTTCCCGCTCCCGCCATTGTCGCTTTATCGCGCGCTGCGGCGGGTGAACCCTTCGCCGTTCCTTTATTTCCTCGACCTGCCCGGCTTTGCGCTGGTGGGATCAAGCCCTGAGATTCTGGTGCGGGTTAGGCCCAATGATAAGGGCGATACCGAAGTCACCATCCGCCCCATCGCAGGCACGCGCCCGCGCGGGCAGTCGCGCGAAGAAGACATCGCCAACGAAGCCAGTCTGCTCGCTGATCCCAAGGAGCGGGCAGAGCACCTGATGCTGCTTGATCTGGGGCGAAATGATGTGGGCCGGGTGGCGACCGCGGGCAGCGTCACCGTGACCGACAGCTTCACCATCGAACGGTATAGCCACGTGATGCACATCGTCAGCAATGTGGTGGGCAATCTCGCGCCCGAAAAGGACGCTTTGGATGCGCTGTTCGCAGGCTTTCCGGCGGGCACCGTTTCAGGCGCGCCGAAAATCCGGGCGTGTGAGATTATCGCAGAACTCGAACCCGAAACGCGCGGCGCCTACGCAGGCGGCGTCGGCTATTTCGCGCCTGATGGCAGCCTCGATAGTTGCATTGTCCTGCGCACCGCAGTGGTTAAGGACGGGGTGATGCACGTGCAGGCGGGTGCCGGGATCGTCGCCGATTCCGAGCCTGATTACGAGCTCGCTGAATGCCGCGCCAAGGCGGGCGCGCTGATCGCTGCCGCGCGCGAAGCCGTTCGCGTGGCGGGCGAGCCGGGGTATGGGCAATGATTGCGAAGGACCAAAGAATCATGCCTATCATACGTTACGCCGCGGCTCTGATCCTTGTGCTGACATTGGGCCTTCCGCTGACTGCCCTGAAGGCGGAGGACTGGCTCGCCAAGGCGCAAGAGCACACCATCGTGCTCAACGATTTCGCGTTCGGCACGGGCGAGACACTTCCCGCGATCACCATGCATGGGCTCACGCTGGGCGAGCCGCGTCGCAATGCGAAGGGGGAAATCGAGAACGCAGTTATGCTGCTGCATGGCACTGGCGGGGACGCGACTTCACTACTGCAACCCCATTTTGGCGATGTCATGTTTGGGCCGGGCCAACCGCTCGACATCAACCGGTTCTTCGTCATCGCGCCAAGCAATCTTGGCCACGGCAAAAGCAGCAAGCCCAGCGATGGCTTGCGCGCCGCATTTCCACGCTACGACTATGATGACATGGTCCGCGCACAACATCGCATGCTGACCGAAGGGTTCGGGATCACCCGCCTCGACATGATCATCGGCACCTCGATGGGGTGTATGCATTCCTTCGTATGGGGGCCGATGTATCCCGGCTTCGTCGAAAAATACGTCCCGCTGGCCTGCAATGCCGTTGAGATCGCCGGGCGAAACCGCGTGATGCGCCAGATTATCATCGACGGTTTCAGGAACGACCCAGCCTATAATAACGGCAATTATGCCAATCCGGCCGATCTTAAAGTTGGTCAGGCGCTCGCGGCCAACGTTTTGCTGCTGGCCGGCAGCAACCCCTATCGCATGGATGCGGATTATCCGACCCGCGCCGCCGCCGAGCAATTCTATGCTGCGCGAAGCCGCCTTGCCGCCGCCAACGCTGTCGATCCCAACGACTCGGTCTATCAGTTGGACGCCTCACGCAATTACAACCCTGCCGCGCGCCTCCATGAAATCACCGCGCCGGTGTTGTGGATCAATTCGGCTGACGACTTCATCAACCCGCCCGGCCTCGGCAATCCGGCGGCGCTGGCTTCCACTATGCCTCGGGCGCGGTTTGTTCTGATCCCGCCGAGCGCGCAGACGTTTGGCCACGGCACCCACAGCCGCCCCGGCCTGTGGATGGACGAATTGCTGCGCTTTCTCGAAGAAAACCAATGATCCGCACGCCTGCTGTCTTGCTAGCCCTGCTCACACTCATCGCCTGTTCGGAGCAGCCGGCGGGTGAGCCGGTCGTGCGCGCGCTGCTTGATGGTTCTACACCTGACGATGTGACACCCTCCCCCACTCCGTCGCTGGCAAACGGCCCTTCCGCCTGCCGCGAGGTGGTTTTTGAACAGGTAACGCTGACGCACTGTGTCGCTGATCCGGCCAAGCACCGCATCGCAATGGCCAACGCGCCTGCGGGCGGACAGCCGTTCGGCTCGCTCAGCGCGTTCGCCTCCACGGTCGACGCGGCCACGATTGCCTTTGCCATCAATGGCGGGATGTATGGCGATGACCTGAAGGCAGTCGGCTACTACGTCGAAAATGGCGAACGGCTGGGCGAGCTTGATCGCGGCGCAGGAGATGGAAATTTCTACATGAAGCCCAACGGGGTGTTCTTCGGCAATAGCGGCGGCGGGTGGCGTGTGCTGGGCAGCAACACCTTCTTCAACACCGTCGGCGACCGGCCGCAATTCGGCACGCAGTCTGGTCCAATGCTGCTGGTCGATGGCAAACTGCACCCTGAAATTCAGGACAACGGCCCGTCCAAAGCGATCCGTAACGGCGTCGGCGTTGATGCCAAGGGCGCGGCACATTTCGTGATTTCACGCGGGGAGGTCAGCTTCGGGCAGCTCGCCCGCTATTTCCGCGATGAAGTGAAAGTGGCCAACGCGCTCTATCTTGACGGTGCGGTGTCATCACTGTGGGACCCGGCGACAGGGCGGCAGGACAAGGGCCGCGTCGGCCCGATCATCGTGGTGAGCAAGCGCGAGGAGCAGCCAGAGCAATGATCCTCGTCATCGACAATTACGACAGCTTCACTTTCAACCTCGTCCATTATCTGATGGAGTTGGGGGCCGAGGTTCGCGTGGAGCGCAATGATGCGCTGACCGCGGCTGATGCGCTGCGTACCAATGCGGCGGGGTTCCTCATCTCGCCCGGCCCCTGCACGCCCAATGAGGCGGGGATCAGCCTTGATCTGGTGGCGGCCTGCGCCGATGCGGGCAAGCCGCTGATGGGCGTGTGTCTCGGCCATCAGGCGATTGGCCAGCATTTCGGGGGAACGGTGCAGCGCGGTGGGTTGATGCATGGCAAGACCTCGCCGGTGACGCACGATGGGACGGGGGTGTTTGCCGGTCTGCCATCACCCTTCATCGCCGCGCGCTATCACAGTCTTGAGGTGGTGGATGTGCCGCCTGCGCTGATCGCCAATGCCCATGCGGAGACCCCAGGCGCGGATCATCCCTCAGTGATGGGGTTCCGGCACGAAAGCCTGCCGATCCACTCGGTGCAATTCCACCCGGAAAGCATCGCCACGCAGCACGGCCACGCGCTGCTCGCCAATTTTGTGCGGTTGTGCGGGTTGGAGCCGGTGCTGCCGGCGAGGTTGAGCGCATGAGCACTCTCCCTGATGTGACCACGCCGCTCAGCGAGGCCGCGGCCGAAGCTGCGTTCGGCGTCCTGCTCGACGGCGCACCATCCGAAGCCGAAATCGAGGCGTTCCTCATCGCCCTGTCACAGCGCGGCGAGACGGCGGATGAAATCGCCGGTGCAGCGCGGGCATTGCGCGCGCGGCTGATCCCGATTTCCGCCCCTGAAGGCGCGATCGATGTGTGCGGCACCGGGGGCGACGGGCACCACACGCTCAACGTCTCGACCGCCGTCAGCCTCGTAGTGGCCGCCTGCGGTGTGCCGGTGGCGAAACACGGCAACCGCGCGGCCAGTTCCAAGGCGGGCGCAGCCGACACGCTCGAAGCGCTCGGCCTCGACATGGACGCCGCCGGGCGCACAGCGGAAAGGACGCTGGCGGAAATCGGCATCTGTTTCCTGTTTGCCAAAAACCACCACCCGGCGATGGCGCGGATCCAGCCCATCCGGCTCAAAATCGGCAAGCGCACGATCTTCAACCTGATGGGCCCGCTGTCGAACCCGGCCAAGGTCACCAGCCAGCTGATCGGCATTGCGCGCCCCGCCTATGTGCCGATTTACGCGGGTGCGCTGGCAAAGCTGGGCACCGGGCGCTCGCTGATCGTGTCGGGCGATGAAGGGCTCGACGAACTGAGCCTTGCCGGCGGCAATGAAATCGCCATTGTCACCGACCATGCTTTCACGATGGAGCGGGTCGACGCCAGCGCAGCGGGCTTGCCCCATGCCCCGGTCGAAGCAATCCGCGGCGACGACGCGATACACAATGCAGCGGCGCTCAATGCGCTGCTGATGGGCACCCCCGGCCCTTACCGCGACGCAGTGCTGTTCAACGCGGCAGGCGCGCTTATGGTCGCAGGACGCGGCGCCGGCTGGCGCGACCGGGCGGCAATGGCGGCAGAGGCGCTCGATTCCGGACGGGCGAAGGCGTTGCTGGCAAAATGGATTGCCTTGGCGAAGTGAGACAATGAACAAACTCGAAGAAATCTGCGCCACCAAACGCCTTGAAGTCGCCGCCCGCAAGCAGGCGGTCACTGATGGTGCCTTGGCCGAACTCGCCCGCGCCCAGACTGCGCCCAGAGGCTTCGAGGCTGCCCTTCGCCAGCGCGCCGCCACCGGCTACGCGCTCATCGCCGAGATCAAGAAGGCGAGCCCATCGAAAGGCCTGATCCGCGCCGATTTCCGCCCGGCTGAACACGCCGCCGCTTACGAAGCAGGCGGCGCGGCGTGCCTATCGGTGCTGACCGATGCACCGTATTTCCAGGGGCACGAGGATTACCTCGTCGCCGCCCGCGCCGCCTGCGCGCTGCCGGTGCTGCGCAAGGATTTCATGGTCGATCCGTGGCAATGCCTTGAAGCGCGCAGCCTCGGGGCCGATGCGATCCTGATCATCGTCGCAGCGCTTGAAGACATCACCATGGCCGAAATCGAAGTCGCCGCGCGCGAACACGGCATGGACGTGCTGATCGAAGTGCATGACGAGGCCGAGCTGGAACGCGCCGCCCGCGTCCTCCAATCGCGCCTGATTGGGGTCAACAATCGTGACCTCAAAACCTTCACCACCAGTCTTGCGGTGACGGAACGCCTCGCCCCGCTGATGCCCGAAGGCACGCTGATCGTCGGCGAGAGCGGCATCAACACCCCCGCCGATCTCGCCCGGCTTGAAGCGGCAGGGGTGCGCACCTTCTTGGTCGGGGAAAGCCTGATGCGCGCTGATGATATTGCGAGTGCCACCGCCGCGCTGCTCAGGCCACAAGCGGCGGCATGAGCAAGCTCACCCACCTCGACGATAGCGGCGCGGCGCGCATGGTCGATGTCGGCGGCAAGCCTGCAACGGCCCGCCGCGCGGTTGCCTCTGGCCGCATCGCCATGTCGGCAGCGGCGTTCGAAGCCATCCGGGCCGGCAACGCGCCCAAGGGGGACGTGCTGTCCGCCGCGCGCATCGCGGGGATCATGGCCGCCAAACGCACCGGCGATCTGATTCCGCTGTGCCATCCACTCGGGCTGGAGGCGGTGAATATCGACTTCGATTATGAAGACAGATCCATTCGCGCCACAGCCACCGCCTCGCTCACCGGGCGCACGGGGGTGGAGATGGAAGCGGTGGTCGCGGTCAGCGTCGCGCTGCTCACCATCTACGACATGGCTAAGGCGATCGACAAAGGGATGGTGATCGGAGAGGTGCGCCTGATCGAAAAGACCGGCGGCAAATCGGGCGACTGGAAGGCCGACCTGCGTTGAGCGCACCGCTCGCATTGGAAGACGCGCAGGCCCGCCTGCTGGCGCTCGCCCCGCTGCTGCCGATTGAAGCGATCCCGACCGAAGCGGCACTGGGCCGCTATCTCGCCGAAGACATTCGTGCCGCCCGCACCCAGCCTGCCGCTGATCTGTCCGCCATGGATGGTTACGCGCTGGCACCCGGCAAGGCCCCGTGGACGCTGATCGGCGAAAGCCGTGCGGGTGCGCCATTTGCGGGCACTTTGGCAGCAAGCGAATGTGTACGAATCTCGACCGGAGCAGTGGTGCCCGCAGGCGCCGACCGGGTGCTGTTGCAAGAAGATGCCGACGTGGCAGGCGCGCAGGTCACCGCGCGTGACCTCCCCCCGCCTGGTCGGCACATCCGCGCGCGCGGGTTTGACTTCAATGCAGGCGATCTGCTGCTGACGCGCGGCACGCCAATGACGCCGGGGCGCATCGCGCTGGCGCTTGCCGCCGGGCATGGGCAGGTGATGGTGCCACGCCGGGTGCGGGTGGCGGTGATGGATAGCGGCGATGAACTCGCCCCTGATCCGTCGAACTGCGCTGCCCATCAGGTACCCGCCAGCAACGCCGCGATGATTGCCGCAATGCTCGCGCCGCTGGGGTGCGAGGTGACGCGGCTTGGCCCAGTGCCCGACACGCGCGCCGCGCTTGCGGCGGCGTTGGCGCAGGCTGAGCCCGCCGATATCCTCATCACGTCAGGCGGCGCATCGGTGGGCGATCATGATCTGATCAAGCCCGCGCTGGCCGATTGGGGTGCAGAAATCGCATTCTGGCGGGTCGCGATCAAGCCGGGCAAGCCGCTGCTGGTGGCCACGCGCGGCCCGCAGGTCATCCTCGGTCTGCCGGGCAATCCGGTGTCGAGTTTCGTTACCGCCTTCCTGTTTGCGCTGCCGCTGGTGCGCGCCGCCATGGGCGATCCCGATCCGCTGTCGCGCGCGGCAGAACTGCGCGCTGGCGAGGCTCTGCCCGCCATCGGCCCGCGCCGTGAATTCCTGCGGGCGGTGAGTGACGGGGCGCAGGTGCGGCTCGCGGGATCGCAGGATTCAAGCGCACTGACTGCCTTGGCTGCGGCCAACTGCCTGATCGACCGGACTGCCGGGGCCGAACCGGTTGAACCGGGCGCAATGGTGCGGGTGTTCTACCTCCAAAATGGCTGAAATCCGAAAGTTTAGGGCTGGATATCCTACAAGCCGCGCTTGACTTGGGAAAGTTGGTTGCCTACTTGTTCCTTGTTCGTTCACCATAAAGGCGGACGGGGAGTGTCGGCTACGCACCATTAGCCCACTGGGCCGGTGCCTCTTGGCGCACGCAAGGGACTGGCATGATCCGCAGCACCTGCGGGCGTGTGAACGTGACCAAGGGAGTTTTGATCCATGCTGACAGCCAAACAGCACGAGTTGATCCGTTTCATCCAGCAGCGGCTGGAAGAAACCGGGATCTCGCCAAGTTTCGAAGAAATGAAGGAAGCGCTCGACCTCAAGAGCAAGTCGGGCGTGCACCGGCTGATTTCCGCATTGGAAGAACGCGGCTTTCTGCGCCGCCTGCCAAACCGGGCGCGCGCGCTCGAAGTGATCCGTCAGCCCGAAGATGCGACACCGGCGCGGGCTGTTGTTACGGCTGGCGCAAATGTCGTTTCGCTGGCGGCAACGGCAGCGGCCAAGACATCTGCCCCTGCACCCGCCAATGACGTGATCGAACTACCGCTTCACGGCCGCATCGCCGCAGGCGCCCCGATCGAAGCTTTCGAAGGGCACACCACCCTCCCCGTCCCCGCCGCGCTGCTCGGCCCGGGTGAGCATTATGCACTCGAAGTGTCCGGCGATTCGATGATCGAAGCAGGGATTTTCGATGGCGACTATGCGCTGGTACGCCGCACCAACACCGCCCGCGATGGAGAAATCGTGGTGGCGTTGGTGCGCGGTGAGGAAGCGACGCTGAAATACCTTCACAAGGAAGGCGGCAAGGTGCGGCTCAATCCGGCCAACGCCTCTTACGACCCGCAGTTCTACCGCCCCGACGAAGTTGAAGTGCAGGGCAAACTGGCAGGCCTGCTTCGCCGCTATCATTGATTGCGGAATTGGGCCGAGGTCCAGGGGGGGCACGCAAAGCGATTGGTTGCAATCCAGCGTGAAACATTGGCCTCGGCCTGGTTTGTCAGTTTTTTCTGTAGCTTATCGAAAAATGTTTCACGATTGGCCCAGTTTAGGGGTGGTCTAGCCTCGTTTAGGCCCCGGTTAGACCCCCTCTAGGTCGCTCTAGCCCCCTCCAGGGTGCGTCTTGGGTCGGTTTTGCGGCCCGCTTTGGGCGGCGCGGTGGCGCTATCTTCCACCACCCATGCGTGCCCTGACTTTGGGCGACGGTAATGATCCGCTCGCGCGCCAGATTGATCGACAGCCCGCCGCTACGCTCCAGCAACCGCCGGTCGGCCTTGAGCCAGCGCGGGCGGCACGAACGCGGCAAGAACCGTTCGGAAACAACAATATCAACCTCTGCGCAGGCGGCTGAAAGCGCCCGCTCCTGTACCTGTGTCCGGCCTCGTCCCAACAGAATAACCCAGTCGCGCCCGTTCCGGTTAACCGTCACTGTGCAAAACGCGGAGGAACACATCGCCCCTGGCCACTGCGCCAGCGGCACCGGCTCAGCGCCGACGCCTGCCAGCTCCATCAGATTGTCGCGGGTGTAGGACGAGCGGCTATCGCGCAGGACAAGCAAGCGGCGCGATCCATCAGGCGCGGTCATGGTAATTCCCACCTGCCGCCCATCCCCCGCCACCAGCACATCCGGAATCGGAGTCGCCAGCACCAGTCCGCTCGCCACCACCACCGGCGCAAACCCCGCAAGCCGCGCTCGCCCGCTCCACAATCCGAGCCACAACCCACCCATCACGAAAAGCGCGATCGCCAACCCGCTGATCTGCGGCATCAACGTCACCGCACCAGCCTGACCTGCGGTGAAGTGCGCGATCGCCAGAAGCAGATCGAGTGATTGCTGCACGAGCCACCACGCCGGGCCGCCCAGTCCCACGGAGTCGAGCAATAACCCGAGCGCAATCAGCGGCATCGACACAAAAGTCACCAACGGAATCGCCACCACATTGGCAATCGCGCCGTACATCCCCGCTCGGTGAAAATGGAACAATACAATCGGCATCAGCGCCAATTCGATCACGACGCCGGTCGCAAACAGCATCACCACCTGCTGCCCAATGCGTCGCCACCACGGCTCTTCACGCGGGGCGAGAAAGGCGCGCACCGGGTCGCAGGTCGACAGCGCAACAATCGCCAGCACCGCCGCGAAACTCATCTGGAAGCTCGGGCCGATCGCGCTTTCGGGCCACAACAACAGCACGAAGCCCGCCGCCACCGCCACCATCCGCAGCGACAGCGCCTCGCGCCCCAACACTAGGGCGCCAAGCACTAACAGCGCTGCAACACAGCTCCTTACGGTCGGTACTTCGGCCCCGGTCAGCAAAGTGTAGCCCACTCCTGTCAGCGCCCCGACCACTGCTGCCACCACCGGCAATCGCACCCGCAGCGCCAATGCAGGCCACAACGCCAGCAGCTTCATCACCGCGAAATAGGCCGCCGCAATCACCGCACTGACATGCAAGCCGCTGATCGAAAGCAGGTGAGTGAGCCCCGAATCGCGCATGGCAATCTCGTCGCTTTCGGTGATGCTGCCACGGTCGCCGCTGGCAAAGGCCGCCGCAATCGTACCCGCTGATCCGTCAACCCGAGACCTGACATGCGCCGCCAGCCAGCGTTGAACTTTTGCCAGGCCGCCGCGTTCGGGCGCGGGTTCCAGCAGCGCAAGCGGGCCAACCATCGTCCCCGTGGCCGCCAATCCCTTGAACCACGCGGCGCGGGCAAAATCGTAACTGCCCGGCAACATCGGCGAGGCCGGCGGCATCAAACGGGCACGCAGGTTGACCACGGCCCCCTCTGCCAAGCCGGCCGGGATGCCCTCGTCACCAAAGGCTGCGAGCGGAACATTGACCCGCACTTTTTGCGCCATACCCGTCTCGGCATCCCGCACCGCCAGCGTCAGGCGCAGCCGATCATCGGCGGGCTGATCTTCACGTTCGAGCACATGACCGTTGAGCCGTACCACCATCGGCCGAGCAATCGGTTCAGCCCCGATCAGTTCTGATCGCGCCCAGATCACCGCCATGCCGAAGGCGAAGACAAGCCCGCAGGCCATCACCGCAAGTCTCAAGTTTCCGCGGGTTTCGTCAGCCGCGCTGCCCGATGGCCAAAGCGCCGCAGCGCCCAATGCTAGTCCGGCACCGCCTGCTATAGCAGCGCACCATTGCCACACCCCCGGCAGCACGAACCACGCCATGATCCCAGCGGCAAACACAACGGCCAGCCACGGTGCGCGGTCAAATCCCGCACGGCTGAGAAACCGCTCCGCTGCATCGGCGATGCGCGTCCCAATTCGACCGACCTGCACGCCCCCGGCGCTGGACTTTCCGCTGCCGCTTTGCCATTGGCGCGGCAAGACTACGCCATCAGCGGCGTCGCTGCCGCCCGGTTCGTCCCCCATCGGTATGATCGGCACATCGCGCAAGGCTCGTCCCCCGGTCGGCCCCGCGCCAGATCAAGCCCGGCCCAAGCCGCTCAAAGTGAACAGGAATTTAAAGTCCATGGCAAGCGAAAGCAGCGTGAACGGCAATAATCGCACGGCCGAGGTGGTAACCCGCTTTGCGCCCTCGCCCACCGGCTATCTCCATATTGGCGGCGCGCGCACCGCGTTGTTCAACTGGCTTTACGCGCGCCACCACGGGGGTCGCACGCTACTGCGGATCGAGGACACTGATCGCAAGCGCTCCACTCAGGAGGCGATTGACGCGATTATCGAGGGGCTCGACTGGATGGGTCTCGATTATGATGCACCGCCGATGTTCCAATCTGATCAGGCAGAGCGCCACGCCGAAATCGCTTGGAAGCTCCTCGAAGCAGGGCACGCTTACCGCTGTTTCGCGACCACCGAAGAGCTTGAAGCCATGCGCGAGGAGCAGCGCGCCCAGAAAAAGCCGCTGCGTTATGACGGGCGCTGGCGCGACCGCGATCCGGCCGAAGCGCCCGAAGGCGCGCCCTTCACCATCCGCCTTAAAACCCGGAACGAAGGCGAGATCACGATCCAAGACCGCGTTCAGGGCGCGGTGACGGTGAAGAATGAAGAAATCGACGATTACATCATCCTGCGCGCCGATGGTACGCCCACCTATATGCTCGCGGTGGTGGTCGACGATCACGATATGGGCGTGACCCACGTGATCCGCGGCGACGATCACTTGAACAACGCCTTCCGCCAACTGCCGATCATCCGCGCGATGAATGCGATTGAGGGAAATTGGCCCGATCCGATCTATGCTCATATTCCGCTGATCCACGGTTCCGACGGCGCGAAGCTGTCGAAGCGCCACGGCGCATTGGGCGTTGAAGCCTACCGCGACGAATTCGGCATCCTGCCCGAAGCGCTATTCAACTATCTGCTGCGTCTCGGCTGGGGCCACGGTGATCGTGAGGAAATCACTCGCGAGGAAGCGGTTGAATTGTTCGATCTCGATGGGGTGGGCAAAAGCCCTTCGCGGTTCGATCTCAAGAAGCTGGAAAACCTTAACGGACACTATCTGCGTGAGGCCGATGATGCGCGGCTGGCGGGGCTAGTCGCTGCGCGGATTGGTGAACATGCAGACGTCAATTTGCTCACACAGGCGATGCCAGTGCTTAAAGTGCGCGCAAAGAACCTCAACGAAGTTGTTGAAGGCGCTGCATTCCTGTTCGCCAAGCGCCCACTCGACATGACCGAGAAGGCGGCGGTGCTGTTGGAAGGGGATGCGCGGGCGATTTTGCGAAAGATTTACGACCGCCTCAGGGCCGAAAACGACTGGACAAGCGAAGCGCTCGAAGCCACTACGAAGGCGCTTGCAGAGGAGCAGGGATTGGGCCTCGGCAAGTTGGCGCAGCCAATGCGCGCGGCGCTGACCGGGACGACCACCTCACCCGGTATTTTCGATGTGTTGGTCCTTTTGGGACGGGAAGAGGCGCTCGCCCGGCTCGACGCGCAGGCTGCTTAAGGCAAGCTGCGCAAGAGCGGGCAAGAGCCAGGGAATTTTGACAGGAGACTGATCGTGGCAGACAAGCTGGCGAAACTCGAGCTGGGCGGCAAAACGCTCGAATATAGTGTGCTTGAAGGCAGCACCGGTCCGGACGTGATCGACATCCGCAAGCTGTATGCGCAGACTGGCGCGTTCACCTTTGACCCCGGCTTCACATCGACTGCAAGCTGCGAAAGCGCGCTGACCTTCATCGATGGCGATGAAGGCGTGCTGCTCCACCGCGGTTACCCAATCGGTCAGTTGGCCGAAGATTCCAGCTTCATGGAAGTGAGCTACCTACTCCTGAATGGCGAGCTGCCGAGCAAGGACGAGCTCGACGATTTCACCTACACGATCACCCGCCACACCATGCTGCACGAACAGCTGATGACGTTCTATCGCGGTTTTCGCCGCGACGCGCACCCGATGGCGATCATGTGCGGCGTCGTTGGCGCGTTATCAGCGTTTTATCACGACAGCACCGACATTTCCGATCCCGAACACCGCACCATCAGCTCGCACCGGCTAATCGCCAAGATGCCAACAATTGCGGCGATGGCGTACAAGTATTCAGTGGGTCAGCCCTTCGTCTATCCGGACAACTCGCTGAGCTATACGGGCAATTTCCTGCGCATGACGTTCGGCGTTCCGGCTGAACCCTATGTGGTGAACCCGGTGGTGGAGCGTGCGCTTGACCGGATTTTCATCCTCCACGCCGACCACGAACAGAATGCTTCGACCTCGACCGTGCGACTGGCCGGTTCGTCGGGCGCCAATCCGTTTGCGTGTATCGCGGCGGGGATTGCCTGCCTGTGGGGCCCGGCACATGGCGGCGCCAACGAAGCAGCGCTCAACATGCTGCGCGAAATCGGCACCCCTGACCGGATCCCGCATTACATCGAACGCGCCAAGGACAAGAACGACCCGTTCCGCCTGATGGGTTTTGGCCACCGGGTATACAAAAACTACGATCCGCGCGCGACTGTGATGCAGAAAACCGTGCGCGAGGTGTTCGATGCGCTGAAGGTCACCGATCCTCTGTTCGAGACTGCCCTGCGGCTCGAAGAGCTTGCGCTGAGCGACCCCTATTTCATCGAGAAGAAGTTGTTCCCGAACGTAGATTTCTATTCGGGCATCATTCTGTCGGCGATCGGGTTCCCGACCACGATGTTCACAGCACTGTTCGCGCTGGCGCGTACGGTCGGCTGGGTGGCGCAGTGGAACGAAATGATCAGCGATCCCGGCCAGAAAATCGGCCGCCCGCGTCAGCTCTATACCGGGCCGACGCAGCGCGATTATCTTCCGGTCGACAAGCGCTAAGGCGGCTGGCGGGACGCGCTATTCGGCTGGCAGTTCCAGCCTGAACAGCGCGCCGCCGCCGTCGGCGGTCTCCACTGTAAGATTGCCTGCCATCGCCTCAGCCAGACGGCGCGAGATGAACAGGCCAAGGCCTGAGCCGCCATCCTTGGCACCGCTTTTGCCACCTTCGCTATCGCGGCCAAGGCGTTCGAACTTGTCGAAAATGCGGGTCGCCTGATCGGGAGAGACGCCGGGGCCTTCGTCGGCGACGGTCACCGCTACGCGCCCCTCACCCGCCGATTCAGCGGTGATCAACACCCTGCTGCCAGCCGGTGAATATGCAATCGCATTGCCGATCAGGTTGATCAGGATTTGCAGCACCCGGCGAAATTCAGCTGCGGCCACCGCCTCACCTTTCGTGCCAACCACGTCCAGCTCGGTATCGCGGTTCTGCGCACGCACGCCGAGGATGCCCGCCGCCCGGCGCGCGGCATCGGCCAGATCGACCGGCTCACGCACTGTAGAGAAACCAGGGGTTTCGACCACTTCAAGATCCGCCAGATCATCGAGCATTGCCAGCAGGTGCTGCCCGGCACTGGCGATGGTGCCGGCATATTCGCTGTATTCGTCACGCAGCGGCCCGGCGAGCCGCGCGCGGATTGTTTCGGCATTGGCGATGATCCGCGCGATCGGTTGGCGCAACACAGGGGTGAGCGCCGTACCCACTAGGCGCGTGGGCGAAGTGTCGGGCGAACCAGCGGCTTCTTCGCCATCGACGGCTGCCGCCACCAACGCTTCGTCAGCGATCAGCAGTAACTCAAACCCAGACGGCGCATGGACATCGGCCCCCAGCGGGATCAGACGAATCCGCCATTGCCGCTGCGATCCGGCAAAGCGGCAGTGGGCGCCGTCGAGCAGCCGCCAATGCAGCGGCTGCTGATGGCTGATCCCGGCAAGCTCGACCAGATCGCTCCATGTGGACGCCGGCTCGGACATTGCCGCCAGTTGGAGCGCGGACGCATCGGGCGCGAGCGCGCTCAACACTTGCACCTGCTGACGCGCATCGAGCCGCGCGGTGACTTCGGCAGTGGCCCGGTCGATCGCATCATTTGTCTCGGCAAATTCGCGGCTGCCCTGCTGGGTAAGCGCGTTGCGCTGCCAATTATCGACCAGGAGTTCGCACCCACCGCCTTCCGCGTCGGGCAGTGGGTGGATCCGCGCAAAGCCGCTCACCAAGGCATCGCCATCGAAGGCACTGAAATTTCGCGCAAGCCGCAGACCCATTCGGCGCGATTGCTGCACCAATGCCAGCAGTTCGGGGATCGCCAGCGCGCCAGGCAGGTCGCCGCCGCAACGCTCCTGCAATTCGGCAAGTTGTTCATCCGCGCTCAGCAGCCTGTCGCGCCCATCGGTCAGCCCGTAGGCACCCAGCAGATTATCGCGCCGGTCCATGGTGTTCACTGCGCCGCCTCATCCGCGCCAAGCAGCGCGGCAGCCCGTTCAGCGGTAAGCGTGCCGACCGCACGCGGCATCCGCGCGGCTGGCTCCACCAGCATGAACTGCCGTTCGATCACCGGCAATGATAGACCCGCCGAGCGTAAGGTCAGCGCAAGCCGCGCGCCTTGCCCTTCATGGCAGGCCAGAACACTCGCCGCGCGCGGTTGGCGAGTATGCGCGGCAAGCGCGGTGGCAAACAGGGCAAGGCCCGCATGGTCAAGCGCCAGCGCCGCCACCGCCCCGCGCCGCATCGCCGCGACAAGCCGAGCCAGCAAGGCAAGCCGGCTGGCAGCCTCATCATAGCCAAGCTGCAACCGCTCCAGTCCTGCGCGGCCTGTCTCGTCCGCCGTCTGAGCCAGCCCCCGCGCAACCAATGCATGGAACAGTTCAGCCGGAAGTTCACCCAGCGGCAATTCCATCCGACGCTGGCTTTGGACATAGCGTGATTGCGCCGCCAAAGTGCTCATCGCCAGCGCGGCAATGAGCGGTTCGTCTGATGCGATCAGTTCCTGCAGCAGCGGGCTCAACACCGGATCAATTGTTTGGCGCTGCTGGAATCGTTCGGTCAGCAAGCTTTCATTGGCGAGCGCGTGGCAGAAGGCCAACAGCGGCTCGTCACCCAGCAGCGCGTCGGCCATGCTATCGAGCGCGCCCGGGTCAATCAGCGCCTGAGCACGGATGGCAGGATCGCTCCCCGCCATCGCTCCCAGCAGCTGCGCGGCACAATCGACCACCATGCCGCGCACACGCGCCACAATTGCGTCGCTGACGAGCGCATGGGCATCACTGCTGAGCAAATGCCGCAGGACCGGGACAACCGCCGTCACCGCGCGGTTTTCCCGCGCGAGTTCATCCCGCAGGAACGCCTCGACTGCTAGGTCGGCGGCAATGTCCATCGTGTCGTCGCTCATCCTCGCAAGGTTTAGCCCCTACATAGTTAAATCAGCGTTAGTTCAATTGGCGCGTCGGCGCAGCAGCAAAGCAGCCAGCAACGCAAGCGCGGTGAGCGCCGCCGTCTCGGGCAAGAAGCCGAGCCATGCCGCCAGCGCCAGCAACAACAGCAAGCTTGCCCGGTCCGAGGCTATTGCTGCCAGCGTGGTCTCAGCATCGCGCGAAACGAGCCGCGCCAACCCAATCACAATCGGCCCACACACTGCCAACGGCGCCCAATCCGGCCACGGCGCCAGCGCAAACCATAGTGTCAGCGCGGCAAAAGCATCCACGGTAAGGCCAAGCGCCGCGTCTTTTCGGCCGTCCTCGGGCCGACGCCGCAGTCGGGCTGCCAAAGCCGCATAAGCGCCGGAAACCCGCGCCGCAAAGCCTCCAGCAGCGGCAAGCGCCAACCCGCCTTCCGCTCCGCCCGATGCTGCTACAAAGACCCCACCCAGCAACATGAGCGCCGCAGTCGCCGCCGTAATCAAAGCCCCCTGCCCCAACCCGCGCGGCGCAAGGCTACGCACCAAAACTGCGGCGAGCGACGCGATTGGCGCGCGCCAATCGGGCGCAGGCACAGCTGCGTTGATCAGAGCCGCTTCATGCGCCGCCACCGCTTGGTCGCTAATGGCAAGCAGCCACGTCTCGGGTGCCAAATCGCTTGGTCCCAATTCCCGACACGGCGTCCCAGCCTGCAGTGCAAGCCGCAGCAGTACCGAAATCGCATCGGCATCGGCGGGGAAATCAGCCAACTGCTGCACCGGAGCGCCGCGCATTACCAGTAGTCCGGCCCAATGGCGGGCCGCATCGATCCGTTCGAAATCTTCGGGGTGGGTGGCAGCCAGCGGGTGATCGGCGGGCAGGCAAGCGACACCCTTTTGCAGGGCGGCGCCCCCCGCTTTCATCGCGTGGCCCCCTATCATCTCCCGGGCCAACGCCAGATCGGGCACCAAGCCGTCGCGCAGGATGATCAGTTCGTCCTCAGCACGTACCAGTGCCGGCAGCGCGGCAAAACCGTTCAGCGCGTGAAAAGCCACGCCCGCTGATTCCACTTCGTGTTGCAACCGCAGGACTTCGCCCGCCGTCCCTTCGCATAGGCAGATAATACGCTCAGCCCCGAATTCGCGCAGCAACGCCACTTGCCAAGCCAGTACCGATCGGCCCGCCAACGGCAAATCGGCGCGCAGGGCGCCAGCCTCGGTACGTGCGAGCGCAGCGATCAGTCCTGTGCGCATACCCACCTCATCCCGAAAACATCGCAGCAAGCGCTGAGGATTGGCGGTTTCAGGTCAGGGGTTCAAGCAGGATTGCGGCGTTCTACCCGTCCTGCGCAGCGTCCTGGCGGATCAGCGGCGCGCTCCGCGCGAAAAGCGGGCGAGCACAGCCTCAATTTCTCGAATCGCGCGCGGTTCTCCGGGCGCGGCGTGAAGCGCGATTTCAGCAGCCTGTAGCAGGTCGTCGGCGTGGAAACTGGCCGCCAACCCCTTCAGCCGCATCGCTGCAACGTTCCAGTTGCCATCACAGCGCGCACGCTTGAGCAGGTCGAGCTGCTTCGCGGCACTCTCCAGAAACGCCGTGCGCAGTTCGTGCAGCAGCGCGGCATCATCGCCGGCCGCCGCCGCAAGAGTCGCATCCAGAGCACCATTATCAAACGCCATGCGGCAAGAGATACGCCGAATTGGGTTAAAGCGGGGTTTATCCCGATTCCGGGTGTGGTATGCATGTCCCATGGCAGGACGGCATGAGATACGCGCCCTAGGGCAAAAGAGCAGCGATAATGGCGCGGCGGGATCGGCATTGGCCGAGGAAACCGCTGCGACGGACACCGCAGGCGAGCTTGAGCTTTCGGAAAGTTGGCTGGAAGAAGCCGAACCTACCCCGCCCCCTTCCCGGTTTGGATGGATCGCGCCGACGCTGGCGATTTTGGCGGTCGCAGGCTGGACGGGATTTTATGTCTGGGCCCATCAGACCGCCATGCTGAACGGCGCGGCTCCGGCTGAATGGGCAGCTTGGGCAGTACAGTGGTCGGTGCTGGTGGCGCTGATCGGAATCGTATGGCTGCTCGCCATGCGCTCGTCACGGGCCGAGGCTAACCGTTTTGCCGCCAGCGCCGCTTTGATGAGCCAGGAAAGCGTTGCACTCGAAGCGCGGCTGAAAGTGGTCAACCGCGAGCTCAGCCTCGCGCGCGAGTTTCTCGCAGCCCAGTCCCGCGATCTTGAAGCCCTTGGCCGGATCGCGGCCGAGCGGATTTCCACCCATGCGGGCGAATTGCAGGCGCTGATCACCACCAATGGCGTGCAGGTTGATGCAATTGGCAGCGCCAGCGACACTGCGCTCGGCAATATGAACCGGCTGCGCGATGACCTGCCGGTGATTGCCAATGCGGCGCGCGATGTCGCCAACCAGATTGGCGGCGCAGGGCGCAATGCGCAGGATCAACTCGAACGGCTGGTCGCTGGCTTTGATCGTCTCAACACCTTCGGCACGGCCAGCGAGACGCAGGTGCGCAGTCTTGGACAACGGGTCGGCGAGACGCTGGGCGGATTTGAAGAACAGCTGACCCGGATTGAGGCGTTGGTATCCCATCGCTTCTCCGCGCTGCAAAACGACACCGAGGCATACCGCGCCCGGCTCGATGCGCTGGAGGCCGCGGCCCTTGCGGCTCTGAATGATCGGACGCGGCAAGCGACCGCTGAGATTGATGCCTTTGATAGCCAGCTAACCGAACGCAGCCGTGCATTGTCAGAGCAACTGGAACAGCGGCAGGCGGCGTTCGAAACACACGAGGCCCAGGCGAGCGAAATACTGGCGCAGCGACTCACCGCGCTCGACGATGCGTTGGCGGTTCGGCGCGAGGCGCAGATCGCTGATACGGAAAAATTGCTCGCCCATGGTGAGGCGATTGCAGCACGGCTTGATCAACTCGGTGCAGTGATGCGCGAAATTGGCGATCACGGCGACACCGCGCGTAACAGTCTGGCCGCAGGGCTCGGCACCCTCGGGGAACAACTGGCTGACAAGCGCGCTGCGTTGGCGGAAACAGAAACGCGCCTTGCCGCACTGACAGAGAGCGGTATTCGACTGCTCGAAATCATCCAATCAGGCGCCCGCGCGACCCGCGAAGATTTGCCCGCAGCCATTGCTGCTGCACAAACCTCGCTCAGCGACACCGAAGCCCGCGCCGACAAGGTCAATCAGCTTATGCTGCGGTCAAGCCAGCAGGGCAGCGATCTGTCCGAATATCTGCTGCTCACCCGCAGCGAGATCGACGCGGCGGAAATCGCCATCGCCGGGTTCAAATCGCGTCTGGCCGAACAATCCGAAGATGCGCTCGCACGGTTACAAGGCCTGCGCGGCGGGTTCGCGCGGCTGGCCGAGGAAAGCGGAACGCTCGCCGCCGAGACGCAGGAACAATTGCGCGAGGCGCTGGGCATGCTCGAAGGCGCGATTGCACAGGCGTTCGCAACGCTCGACACTGGTGCTCGCGAGAAAGCCGTGGTGCTGGCGGAAAGCATCGGGGCAGAGACGGTCGAAGTGCTTGAACGCGCGTTGCGCAATGAAGCCGCGACGACAATTGGCAAGCTTGAGCAATCAGCCGCTCACGCCTCAGGCGTGGGGCGTGAAGCGGTGATCCAGCTCCGCGATCAACTGGTGCGAGTGAATGAGCTCACCGGCAATCTCGAACAGCGCATCGCCCGCGCACGTGAATTGGCCGAAGAGCAGGTCAATAATGACTTCGCCCGGCGCATGGCTCTGATCACTGACAGCCTCAATTCCGCGGCGATCGACATCACTACTGCTCTGTCTACCGAGGTGACCGACACCGCGTGGGACGCCTATCTGAAGGGCGACCGCGGCATTTTTACCCGCCGTGCGGTGCGCTTGATCGACAATGGCACCGCGCGAGATATCGCCGGGCTCTACAACAGCGATGACGCGTTTCGGGCCAATGTCAGCCGCTACATCCACGATTTCGAGGCGATGCTGCGTTCGATGCTCTCCACCCGCGACGGCCATGTGCTGAGCGTGACCGTGCTGGGATCGGAAATGGGCAAGCTCTATGTCGCGCTGGCACAAGCGATCCAGCGGCTGCGGAATTAACCTTCAGCCGCCGGTGGTTTGGGCAGAAAATCGATGTCAGCGACGGTGATCCACCCATTTTGATAATTGGCGACGAATAGCGCCGTCGCAAGCGCGGCGATCACTGATGCGCGCGCAGCAACCTTGCCGGGGCGAAAATCGACAGGCGCACTATCCGCCTGCCCTGGTACCTTGGCCTCCCCGGCTTCATCAGCGGTTCGCACACCGAACGGCAGCATGACAAACGCGCTCATGACGAAGAACAGAAAATAGATCGCCGCAATCGAAGTGATCTGCATCAGGCGGGCGCCCCCGGCATAACCACGCGCACCTGAGGCTTCTTGCCAGACCAACGCTGGGCCGCGCGCCGTGCGGCAAGCCGGGCTGCCTCCTTGATCACTGCAGGGTCTTTCGCGTCCTTGCCCTTCAGCCGCTTGATCGCGGTCAGCACATCGCCGCCCGCTTCGGTGAGGAATTCGGGCAAATCTTCATCCAGTGGCAATCCAATCGCCTCAACCAGCGGCGCTTGCCCCCTGGCGAGCACGACGATCAAGACGCCATCCTGCGCAATGCGGCGACGCATGGTGATCGCATCGCCATTGGCGGGCGCGATGATGTCGCCATCGAGCACCAATCGGCCCGCGCGCACTTCGGCAAGCTTGCCCGGTTTACCGGGGGCAAGGCGGATGATGTCGCCGTTCTTCTGCAAGACCTGCGCCGGAATGCCAGCGGCTTTGCCGACCCGAACCTGTTCGGCCATATGGCGGATTTCGCCGTGAACCGGAACCAGCACTTCAGGCCGCAGCCATTCGTATAGCGCCTCCAATTCAGGCCGCCCCGGGTGACCCGAAACGTGGATAAAGGCCTGCCGATCAGTCACCATCTGGATCCCGCGCGCGGCGAGCTGGTTCTGGATCTTGCCAATCGGAATTTCATTGCCCGGTATCTGGCGCGACGAGAACAACACCACATCGCCCGCGGCCAGTTCGATCGGGTGGCTCTTCTCCGCCATCCGGCCCAATGCGGCGCGCGGCTCGCCCTGTCCGCCAGTCGCAATAATCAACACCTCGCCGCGGGGCAGGCCCATCGCGGTTTCAAAATTCACCGGCGTAGGGAAGTCTTCAAGATAGCCATTGTCCTGCGAAACCTCGATAATCCGGTCGAGCGAACGGCCCGCAACGCAGATTTTCCGCCCGGTTTCACGTGCGACTTCGCCCAATGTGTGGAGCCGCGCGACATTGCTGGCAAAGGTGGTGACGACCACTCGCTTGCCTGTGTGGCGCGCAACTTCTTCCATCAGCGCGCGATGCACTGCGCCTTCGGAGCCGGACGGTTCGGGATTGAACACATTGGTCGAATCGCACACCAGCGCCAGCACGCCTTCATCGCCGATTTCGCGCAATTCTTCTTCAGTGGTGGGCTCGCCAATGATCGGTTCTTCGTCGAGCTTCCAGTCGCCGGTGTGAAAGATGCGCCCGTGCGGCGTGTCGATCAGCAGCGCGTTGCCTTCAGCAATGGAGTGCGCCAGCGGCAGATAGGTGATCGTGAACGGGCCAATGTCGATCTCGCCGTGGTCTTCCTCGATAATGTTGATCTCAACCTTACCGAGCAGGCCAGCTTCTTCGAGTTTGCGCTTCACCAGATCAGCGGTGAACGGCGTGGCATACAGCGGCACACCGAGTTCCCCAGCGAAGTAAGGTACCGCGCCGATGTGATCTTCATGCGCATGGGTCAGCACGATGGCGAGTAGGTCCTTCGCACGCTCCTCAATGAAATCGAGATCGGCAAACACCAGATCGACGCCGGGATATTCGGTGCCCGAAAAGGTCATGCCCAGATCGACCATGATCCATTTGCCCTGACAGCCATAGAGATTGACGTTCATGCCAATCTCCCCCGACCCTCCCAGTGCAAGAAACAGCAATTCGTCTTCGGGGGTAAAATCTTTCTTCAAGGTATGTCCGGTTCTGTAAAAAGAGACGCGTGAATTCAGGCGGTTTCGGCCTGACGCGCAAGAATGGCGAGGCCGTCCAAAGTTAGGTCGGCATCGACGTGGTCAAAGATTTCGGTTGCGTCATCGAACAATATGGCGAGCCCGCCGGTGGCTACAACCTTTGCCGGACGTCCGATTTCAGCTTTCATCCGCGTGACCATACCTTCCATCATCGCGACATAGCCCCAGAACACCCCGATCAGCATCTGATCTTCAGTGTTGCGGCCAATCACGCTGCGGCTGGCAGGCGCACGGATTGCGATGCGGGGCAGTTTGGCGGTCTTGCCAACCAAGGCATCAAGCGAGAGGTTAATCCCCGGCGCAATCGATCCGCCCTTATAGGCGCCGGTAAAATCAACCGCTTCAAATTTGGTCGCAGTGCCGAAATCGACAATGATCAGATCACCGCCGTATTTGTGATGCGCCGCCAGAATGTTGAGCGCGCGGTCGGCCCCAAGCGACGAGGGCTGATCGACGTCGATCTCGAACTGCCATGCGGCCTTGCCTTGACCAGCAAACATCGGGGTGATGCCAAAATACTTCTCGCACAGCACGGTGAGGTTGTGGTCTGCGCGCGGCACCACCGAGGCGACAATGATCTGCGTAATGGCGCTACGCTCCACTCCTTCGATGGTGAGGAGTTGCAGAAGCCAGACCGCGTATTCATCGCCCGTGCGGCGCGGATCGGTGGCGATCCGCCAGCGTGCTCGGATCGTCAGCGTGCCGTCCACATCGGGTGCGAACAGAGCAAAAACGACATTGGTGTTCCCCACATCGGCGGCCAGCAGCATCAGCCGTTTCCTTCTGCAATCAACGAAACTTCGCCCGCGTGAATAGTTTGTGTCGTGCCATTATCCAAGCGCAGCCGCAGCGCCCCGCCTTCATCGAGCCCTGCGAACGTACCGTTGAACATCGTGCCATCACCCGTGTTGACCGAAAGCGGACTGCCCACCGGATGGGCAGCGCGGCTCCAACGGCTGATCAAAGCGGCCAAGCCATCGGCTCGCCAGCGGGCAAGCTGTTCAGCCACTTTGGGCGCGAGAAAGGACAGCGCATGTTCTGGATCTGCATCGTACTTCATATTGAGCGCAGTGATGCAGGTTGTGGCGCGCCCCTCGATCTGCGGCGCAAAGGCAATGTTGATCCCGATCCCGGCCACAATCGCATCGCCGCATCGCTCCAGCAGGATGCCCGCAACCTTGGCCCCACGCACCAGCACATCATTCGGCCATTTGAGCATGACATCGCGTTGGTCACTGATCATCAGCGATTGGTCGACCTGATCATAGACCGCCAGACCGATCACCAGCGCCAACGTCTGCGGCGGCGGATCTCCCTCGCGCAGATTGATTACCGTGCTTGTATAGAGGTTGCCGGGCGGGCTGATCCATGTCCGGCCGCTGCGTCCCTTGCCGCCGGTCTGCGTTTCGGCGCGCAGCCAGTATCCTTCCGGGATGCTCTCGCCTGCCCGCAACCGTGCGACAAGATCGGCGTTGGTCGAACCGGTGGTTGCTACAGTTTCGATCAAGGAACGAAGAACAGCGAGGCTGCGGCCTTGTCAGCCAGATCGGTCAGCGACGGCGTCAGGAGATAACCCAGCGGCGAAACTATTGCCGCCGTCAGCGCCAGCAACACCCAATGCGCAGCCCCACTCTTGCCGGTGACCACACCTGCGGGCTCATCGAAGAACATCACCTTGACGAACTTGATGTAATAGAACGCGCCGATCACGCTCGCAGCGATGGCAATCGCACCAAAAGCAACCAATCCCGCTTCGACCGTCGCTTGGAAAATCACGAACTTGGCATAGAAGCCGAGCAGCGGCGGGATGCCTGCAAGGCTGAACATGAACACCAGCAGCGCCCACGCAATCAGCGGACGGGTGACCGAAAGCCCGCGAATGTCGGCGAATGTTTCAAACAACGCGCCGTCCTCGTCCCGCAGCATCAACAACGCAACAAAGCTGCCGAGGCTCATCGCGACATAGATGAACAGGTAGACCAGCATCGCGCTTGCCCCGTCCTGATTGGCGACAGCAAGGCCCAGCAGGATGAATCCGACATTGTTGATCGAGGAATAGGCCAGCAGACGCTTCAGATTTTCCTGCCCAATCGCCCCCAGCGCGCCGAAGATGATCGAGGCGAGTGCCATGAACATCACGATCTGCTGCCATGCGTCGACCTGCGCGCCGAACACTTCGAACACCACCCGAGCGGTCAGCGCCACGGCTGCAACCTTGGGCGCGGTGGCGAAGAACGCCGTCACCGGCGTCGGCGCGCCTTCGTACACGTCGGGCGTCCACATGTGGAATGGCACGGCGGAAATCTTGAATGCGAGGCCGGAGAGCACAAAGATCACCCCAAACAGCGCGCCTGTGCCCATCTCGCCGGTCAGGCCTGCGCGCACCGCCGCGAAACCCGTACCGCCGGTAAAGCCATAAAGCAGGCTCATGCCATACAACAGGATCCCCGAAGCCAAAGCGCCTAGCACGAAGTACTTCAACCCCGCCTCGCCCGACCGCGTATCGCGTCGCAGGATCGCTGCCAGCACATAGGCCGAGAGGCTGTTGAGTTCGAGCCCGAGATACAGCGTCATAAAGTCATTGGCCGACACCATAATGCTCATGCCTAGCGCGGCGAACAGGATCAGCACCGGGTATTCAGCGCGCATCACCCGTTCGGTGCCCGCTGCCGCGCTGGTAAAGAACGCGTGCGCGATCATCAGCGCACCAATCGCGGCAAGGTAGATCAGCGCCTTAGCGAACAGTGCAAAGCTATCAACCTTGATCAACCCGCCGAACGCCAGCGTAGCCGGGCCGTCCACGCCGAAATGCAGACCCGGCACCAGCATGATCCCGGCGCCAAACAGCACGGCTGCCGCCGCAATGGCGATGGGCCGCGCGGATTTATCCCCGCCCCAGGCAGCGACCAACAGCAGCACAAGGCCCGCGCCGGTCAGCAGCAATTCGGGTGCAATCAGCGCAAAAGAAGCGGCGAAATCCATCAGTGTGCGCCCTCCTTGGCGCTGGCATGCTCGGGAAGCGCATTGGCTGCTTCGGCGCGGGGTGCACCCGCTGCCAGCGCGGCGTCACCGGCCGGGGCCGCCGCCGCAAGGCGCGCGTCGAGCACAGCAATGTCAGCGCGCATCGGCGCAAGGAAGCTTTCGGGATAAACGCCCATCCACAACACCGATGCGGCAATTGGCGCCATCATCGCCCATTCGCGTACCGAGATATCGCGCATCGCAGCGGCGTCTTCGTTCACCTGTCCGCCAAACGCGACCCGGCGATAGAGATACAGCATGTAAGCCGCCCCCAGAATGATCCCGGTGGTGCAGACCAACGCCACAAGGCTCGACGTCTGGTAAATGCCTGCCAACGAAAGGAATTCACCGACGAACCCGCTCGTCCCCGGCAGGCCGATGCTCGCCATCGTGAACAGTAGGAAGAACAAAGCGTAATACGGCATGTTGATCGCCAGCCCGCCGTAACGCGCAATCTCGCGGGTGTGCAGCCGATCGTAGATCACGCCAACACACAGGAACAACGCAGCCGAAACGAGCCCGTGCGAAAGCATCACGATCATCGCGCCTTCCAGCCCCTGCACATTGAAGGCGAACAGCCCGACGGTGACTATCGCCATGTGCGCGACGGAAGAATAAGCGATCAGCTTCTTCATGTCGGACTGCACCAGCGCGACCAGCGAGGTGTAGACCACGGCAATCATCGACAGCGTGAACACCAGCCACGCAAACTGTGCCGACGCCTCTGGGAACATCGGCAGGCTGAAGCGGATGAAACCGTAGCCGCCCAGCTTCAGCAACACACCCGCAAGGATCACCGAGCCAGCGGTTGGTGCCTGCACGTGCGCGTCGGGCAGCCAGGTATGGAATGGCCACATGGGCACCTTCACCGCAAAACTGGCAAAGAACGCCAGCCACAGCCAAGTCTGCGCGGCAGGCGGGAAGCCGTACTGCATCAGCGTCGGGATATCGGACGTGCCAGCCTCAGCCACCATCCAGAACATTGCGATCAGCATCAGCACTGATCCGAACAGGGTGTAGAGGAAGAATTTGTAGCTGGCGTAAATGCGGTTGTCCCCGCCCCACACCCCGATGATCAGATACATCGGGATCAGACCCGCCTCGAAAAAGACGTAGAACAGGAACAGATCCTGCGCTGCGAAAGTGCCGATCATCAGCGTTTCCATGACGAGAAACGCCGCGAGATATTCGCCGACGCGCTTCTTCACCGAATCCCAGCTCGCCAGAATGCACACCGGCATCAGAAACACGCTCAGCATGATCAGCATCAACGCGATGCCATCAATCCCCAGCGCCCACGAAAAGCCCGCGAACAGCTCCGCCCGTTCAGTGAACTGCCACTGCGGCCCGCCAATCTGGTAATTCGACCACAGCACAACGCCGAGCACGAAGGTGACAAGTGTCGCCCCCAGCGCAATCCAGCGCGCGGCATTGGCGCCCGCAAACAGGCACGCGAGCGCACCGGCCAACGGCACGAGCATCATCAAGGACAGGATGGGAAGGCCTTCCATGGAGAAGTGCGCTCCTAAAGCAGAACAAAGGTGACAGCGGCGACCAGCCCGAGCAGCATGATCAGCGCGTAGGTGTTGAGGTGGCCCGACTGGATCGACTTCGCGGCGACCGCGCTACGATCCACGACCCAAGCAATGCCGTTGGGGCCGAAGCGGTCAATCGTGCCGATATCGCCAAGCTTCCAGAACTGGCGGCCCAGCCAGAATGCGGGCTTGACGAAGATCGCGTCATAGAGCTCGTCGAAGTACCACTTGCGATAGACGAAATTGTGCAGCGCCGGGAAGGTGGCCACGAATCGCGCGGGAATATGAGGCTTGGCGATGTAGGCCGTGTAAGCCCCAGCAAAGCCCAGCAGCATCACGATCAGGGCCGAATACTTCACCCAATAGGGCACCGCGTGCATCGCATGGATCAGCGGTTCATTGTAGAAGATCGACCCAGCCCAGAACGCGGCATCATCGAGGAACTTGGGCGCAAACACTTGCCCTGCCGCCACCGCGCCGATGGTCAGCACGCCGAGCGGAATCAGCATGGAAACCGGGCTTTCGTGCGGATGATAGCCGCCGGTCGTATCCTCGCCCGCCTCAGCCGGGGTCTTGTGAACGGAATGCTGGATGTGCTCGCTCTCAATCCAGCGCGGCTTGCCCCAGAAGGTCAGGAACATCAGCCGCCAGCTGTAGAAGCTCGTCAGCAGCGCCGCGACCACACCGAGCCAGAAGGCTGTGACCGAAATCTGCGTGCCACGCGCAAAGGCGATTTCCAGCACAGCATCTTTCGACCAGAACCCGGCAAAGCCGACGCCAAGGTGATAGACCCCCAGCCCCGTGATCGCCAAAGTCCCCGCCAGCATCGCGTAAAACGTGAACGGGATCGCCTTTCTTAGGCCGCCGTAATAGCGCATGTCCTGTTCGTGATGCATCGCGTGGATCACAGAGCCCGCACCAAGGAACAGCAGCGCCTTGAAGAACGCGTGGGTAAACAGGTGGAACATCGCCACGCCGTACCCACCAACGCCAGCAGCAAAGAACATGTAGCCCAGCTGCGAGCAGGTCGAATAGGCGATAACCCGCTTGATGTCCCACTGCGTCGTGCCGATGGTAGCCGCGAAGAAGCAGGTCGCTGCGCCCACCACCGTGACGATCATCAGGGCAGTCGGCGCCGTTTCGAACATCGGCGACAGGCGGCAGAGCATGAACACGCCCGCGGTCACCATGGTCGCGGCGTGGATCAGCGCGGAGACCGGCGTCGGCCCCTCCATCGCGTCAGGCAGCCAGGTGTGCAGGCCAAGCTGCGCCGACTTACCCATCGCGCCGATGAACAAGAGGATGCAAAGGATATCCATCGTATACAGGCGCATGCCAACGAAGGTGATGGTCGACCCGCTCATCGCCGGTGCTTCGGCCAGAATTTCGGGGATCGAGGTTGTCTGGAACACCAGATAGGTGCCGAAGATGCCGAGCATGAAGCCAAGATCACCCACGCGGTTGACCACGAAGGCCTTGATCGCCGCTGCGCCCGCGCTCGGCTTCTTGAACCAGAACCCGATCAGCAGATAAGACGCGAGGCCCACGCCTTCCCAGCCAAAGAACATCTGAACGAGGTTATCGGCCGTCACCAGCATCAGCATCGCGAAGGTGAACAGTGACAGGTAGGCAAAGAACCGCGGCTGATCCGGATCGTCCTCCATATACCCCCACGAATAAAGGTGCACGAGCGCCGAGACCGAGTTGATCACCACCAGCATGATCGCGGTCAGCGTATCGACCCGCAGCGCCCAATCAAAGGTCAGCGTGCCGCTTTCGACCCACTTCAAAACCTGCACAACCTCAGCAGTCTCCGTCCCGCCGATATAGCCGAGGAAGATTGGCCAGCTCAGCCCTGCGGAAAGCAGCAGCGCCCCGGTCGTCAGCGACTTAGCCGCCACGTTGCCGATCATACGGTTGCCCAGCCCTGCGATCAGGGCAGCAACCAGCGGCGCGAACACGATGATGAGGATGGTATGCACGAGCCGCTTAACCCTTCATCCGGTTGATATCGTCAACCGCGATTGATCCGCGCCCGCGGAAATAGATCACCAGAATAGCCAACCCGATTGCCGCCTCAGCTGCCGCGACAGTCAGCACCAGCATCGCAAAAATCTGACCCACCAGATCCTGCATAAACGCGCTGAAAGCGACGAGGTTGATGTTCACTGCCAGCAAGATCAACTCAACCGCCATCAGGATCACGATCACATTCTTGCGGTTGAGGAAAATCCCCAGCACGCCCAACACGAACAGGATCGCGCCGACGGTGAGGTAATGTTCGATGCCAATCACAGCTCGACCCCCTGCCCGATCTCCGGGTTCTTCATGACGGTGGCATCTTCAGGCCGGCGGCGGACTTGCTTGCCGACATCCTGCCGGGCGCGCGCGCCGGGCTTGGGCGGCTGGAAGGTCAGCACAATTGCGCCGATCATCGCCACCAGCAGGATGATGCCCGCGATTTCGAACAGCACGATATAGCGGCCGTACAGCAGCGCGCCGATTGCCTCGATGTTGCTTGTGTCAGCAGCCTGCATCGCACTGCCATCCGCAGAGCCAAGCTGGATACCGCCCGCATTGTAAGCACCCACCGCCAACAGCAGTTCGGCCAACAGAATGGCTGCAATCACCAGCCCGAGCGGCGCATTGCGGCTGAAACCTGCGCGCATTTCGGCAAAATCAATGTCGAGCATCATCACCACGAACAGGAACAACACTGCGACCGCGCCGACATAGACGATAACCAGCAGCATCGCGATGAACTCCGCGCCCACCAGCACCATCAGTCCGGCCGCGTTGAAGAACGTCATGATGAGCCAGAGCACAGAATGCACAGGGTTCTTCGCCATGATCACCATCACAGCGCTGGCGACAACGATGGTCGCGAAGAAATAGAAGGCGATGGCCTGTATCATGATGTTACTCCGCCGATCCGTCACCCCGGCGACACGCCAAGGCCCAGAAAGCGGCAATGTGATCCCTTAGTCCAAGCAAAATCCCGGTGCCTTTAATCCCATGGCGCCGGGACGACGAAAAGTTGACCCCGTTACTCTCGTCCGGCGCGCCCTAGCGGTAGGGTGCGTCGGCTTCAAGGTTGGCCGCGATGGCCCGTTCCCACTTGTCACCATTGCTGAGCAGCTTGGCCTTGTCGTACAGCAGCTCGGCGCGGGTTTCGGTGGCGTATTCGAAATTTGGCCCTTCGACGATGGCATCAACCGGGCAGGCTTCCTGACAGAAACCGCAATAGATGCATTTCGTCATATCGATGTCGTAGCGAGTGGTTCGGCGGCTGCCGTCCTCGCGCGGTTCGCTCTCGATGGTGATCGCCTGCGCGGGGCATACGGCCTCGCACAGCTTGCACGCGATGCAGCGTTCCTCGCCGTTGGGATAGCGCCGCAGTGCGTGTTCACCGCGGAAGCGGGGCGACAGCGGGGCTTTCTCGAAGGGGTAGTTGATCGTCACCTTGGGCTTGAAGAAATACTTCAGCGTCAAGGCGTGCGCCTTGAGGAATTCCCAGAGGGTGAACGATTTGATGAGGTGGGAGACGGTCATTCGGAATTCGATCCGGTTTGTTTAAGCTTTACAGAACAAAAGCCAGCGAAATACGTTGTTTTTTCAGGGACGTATTTATATACCCGAACAGCTAGCGCAGCCGGTCCGTTAAAATCAGGCGACCCTGGATCATTCGGCATAACTAGTGAGGCGGTTGTGCTGAAGTTTGCGGGCCCCGGTGGTCCTTCAAAGACGGCGCCACGAGCATTCCACCTCGCACCAAATCGACCCACCAATCCGGGTTCATTCGACTCGAAGCGCACCTCCGGACGGCGCCTTTCACCATCGCGCAGTTCAGACCAACCGATCTCTCCACTTAGCGAAACGGCACGGCCGGTGTCGCTCTTCAGATCGCAGGTGATCGAGCCACTTTCCGGTGCAACTATCATGATTGGGCGTGGGGGAAGATCGCTTTGGGCAGAAGCGCCAGTAGCGATGGCCAATGCGCCGAGCACAATTTGTTTACGAGCGATCATCCGAAATGCCCCGTCGCCATCAGATACCCGCTGGTCACCGCAACAAACAGCAAGCTCATCGGCAGGAACACCTTCCAGCCAAGCCGCATCAGCTGGTCATAACGATACCGCGGCACGGTCGCCCAGATCCAGCTGAACATCAGGAAGAAGGCGAAGGTCTTCAACAGGAACCAGATGATCCCTGGCACCATATAAAGCGGCGCCCAATCAATCGGCGGCAGCCACCCGCCCCAGAACAGCAGCGTGTTGAGCGAGCACATCAGCAGGATGTTGGCATACTCGCCGAGCCAGAATAGCGCGAAGCTCATCGAGGAATATTCGGTCTGGTAGCCTGCGACCAGTTCGCTCTCCGCCTCGGTCAGGTCAAACGGCGCGCGCGCGGTTTCGGCGAGTGAGGAGATGAAGAACACCACCCACATCGGGAACAGCAGCGGGTGCACCACATAGCCGTTGATGATGCCCAGCCCGAACCCGCGCTGCGCCTCGACAATCCCGCTCATGTTAAAGGTGCCGGCAAACAGCACCACGCAGACCAGCACGAACCCGATCGAGACTTCGTAGGAAATCATCTGCGCCGACGCGCGCATCGCCGAGAAGAACGGGTATTTCGAGTTTGACGCCCACCCGGCCATCACCACGCCGTAAACCCCCATCGACGAGATCGCGAGGATGTACAGCAAGCCAACATTGACGTCCGCCAGCACCACGCCCGCATCGAACGGGATCACCGCCCAGGCGGCGAGTGCCACAGTGAAGGTGATGATCGGCGCGAGCAGGAAGATGCCCTTGTTCGCCGCCGACGGGATGATGGTTTCCTGCAGGAACACCTTCAGGCCGTCCGCGAAGCTTTGCAGCAAGCCGAACGGCCCGACCACATTCGGCCCGCGCCGCATCATGATCGCGCCCAGCACCTTGCGGTCGACATAGATCACCATGGCAACGCTGAACATCACGAGCAGCGAGATGATCAGAATGCCCGCGATGGTCGCGACGGCCCACGCCCATTCGTAAGGCAGGCCGAGGGATTGGAAGAAGGCGGTCATCAGTCACAACCCCCGTCGGCGCCACAATCGAACCCACTTGAAGTATCGGTCACGCCATATGAGCCGCTGCTGCTCGGTACCGCAGCATTATTGCTAACTTGGAGACCGAGACTCTGCCTAATGCTCCGCTCTTTCGCCAACATGCGATTATGGCGCGCTTGGACGATGACACTGGCCACGCCAAAACCGATCGCCCCGACGATCACGAGCAAAATGATGAAAAGCTCCATTACTCCGCTGCCTCCTTCACATCGGCCCCGTGCAGCAGTTCATCCGAACAGCGCTGCATCACGTCGCTCGCGCGGGCGATGGGGTTGGTGAGGTAGAAGTCCTTGACCGGGTAGCCTGCAAGCTCGCCCTCGAACTTCGCAGACGAGTCCGGCTTGGGCAGCGTGCCGTAATCTGCGAGGCCCTCTTCGCCCAGCGCGGGCACGGAGGCGATCATGTTGGCCTGCAATGCGGCAAAGCTGTCGAAGCCGACGGTCACACCCAAAGCATCCGCCAGCGCGCGCAGGATCGTCCAATCCTCGCGCGCGTCACCCGGAGCAAAGACCGCCTTCTCGGCGAACTGCACACGGCCTTCGGTGTTGACGTAAGTCCCATCCTTTTCGGCATAGGATGCGCCCGGCAGGATGATGTCGGCGTGATGCGCACCCTTGTCGCCGTGGTGGCCGATATAGACCTTGAGGCTGCTTCCGAACGCACCGTAATCCATCTCGTCGGCGCCGAGGCTGAGCAGCACCTTCGGCTTGGCGGTGGCGACATCGCCCATCCCGCCCGGCAGCGTAAAACCGAGCATCAGCGAAGCCATCCGCGCCGCCGAAATATGCAGCACGTTGAACCCGTTCCAAACGCTTCCGTCTTCGTTGGTGCGCACCAATCCGAACTTATCGACCAGCTTGAGCGCGGCAGGCAAAGCACCCTTGGCCAGCGCCGCCGCGCCGAGGATCACCGCGGGGCGCTTGGCCGACTTCATGACGTCACCCAATTCCTTGGGCACGCGGTTCAGCAGCTTCAGGTCGGCCCCGAGGAAGGTCGCCGGGAAGGTCGTTTCCCACGCTGGCCCAACCACATAGACCTTGGCGCCCGCCTTCACGGCTTTGCGCAGCCGGACATTGAGCAGCGCGGCTTCCCAGCGGACATTGCTGCCGACGATCAGGATCGCATCGGCAGTCTCGATCCCTGCGAAGGTGCTGTTGAAATTCACCGCCGTAAGGTTCGACACGTCATATGTCATGCCGGTCTGGCGCGCTTCGGTGAGCTGCGACCCGCAGGCATTGACCAGCGTCTTGGCCGCAAACATCGTCTCGGCGTCGAGCAGATCGCCCGCGACCGCGGCGATGCTGGCTTTGTCGCCCTCAAGCGCGCCCGCGATGATGCCGAAAGCTTCGCTCCATTCGGCCGGTTGCAACCGGCCATCCCGGCGCACCCACACGCGGTCGAGGCGGCGTTTGGTCAGCCCATCGACCTGATAGCGGCCCTTGTCGCTCAGCCACTCCTCGTTGACGTCGTCATTCACCCGCGGCAGCGCGCGCATGACTTCGCGGCCCTTGGAATGGAGCGTGATATTGGCCCCCACCGCGTCCGACACATCGATGCTCAGCGTCTTCTTCAGCTCCCACGGCCGCGCCTCAAACGCGTAAGGCCGCGAGGTTAGCGCGCCGACCGGGCACAGGTCGATCACATTGCCGCTGAGTTCATGCGCTGCTGCCTGTTCGAGATAGGTGGTGATCTGCATATCCTCGCCGCGATACAGCGCGCCGATTTCGTCCACGCCCGCGATCTCTTCGGAGAAGCGCACGCAGCGAGTGCAGTGGATGCAGCGGGTCATGATCGTCTTGATCAGCGGGCCCATGTATTTTTCGGTCACCGCGCGCTTGTGCTCGCGGCCATAGCGCGATCCGCCGCGGCCATAGGCGACCGCCTGATCCTGCAAATCGCACTCGCCGCCCTGATCGCAAATCGGGCAATCGAGCGGGTGGTTGATGAGCAGGAACTCCATCACCCCTTCGCGGGCCTTCTTGACCATCGGGGAGTCGGTGCGGATTTCCTGACCTTCGCTGGCCGGGAGCGCGCAGGAGGCTTGCGGCTTGGGCGGCCCGGGCTTCACCTCGACCAGACACATGCGGCAATTGCCCGCTATGCTGAGGCGCTCGTGATAGCAAAAGCGCGGGATTTCCTTGCCCGCCAGCTCGCACGCCTGCAGCACAGTCGCGCCCGCCGGGACCTCGATTTCCTGACCGTCTACGGTGACTTTAGGCATGGGAAGGCTCCAGTTTTGCAGCCACGGCAAGCTCATAGGCAACGATGCCGAGTCGCGCGCGCAGGTCGAGGCGGCCAAAGCCGAGCTTCGTTCCCTGCTCAACGGGGATGCAGCTATTCATGGTTTCGCCAAGTTCGCCGAACATAGCGGTTTCCTCGTCAGAGAACGGCTTGGTGGCCAGCAGCGCAGCGACGCGCGGATACTCCTTGCGCGACACGCATTCGGCAAACCGGCGCAGGCCAATCGCCAGGCGGTCTTTGGGTTCAGCGGCGCTGGTCAGGCGTTCTTCAGAGTAGATTTCGGGCGCAGCCGCAAAATCTGCCGGGACCGCCTGCTTGAAGTAGCGCGCGACATAGGCGCCTGCGACAGTGTTGCGCATGATGCCCGGTGTCAGCTTGAGATTGCCGCCGCCCTTCAGACATCCGCTGTTTTCGACCGCCAGTTTTCTGGTCGCCTCTTTGCGCGCGTCAGAGTTCGCGGGTGCTGACAGCATTTTTTCAGCGAGCCACTTGTCCCGGTCCAACGCACAGTTGGCGTATGTCCAGAACTTTACCGCTGTTGCTTCTTCGCCCAGCTCCTCGGCCTTAACCGACGCGGCGGCAAATAGGCCAACGCAAGCGAGGAACGCAAAAAGGAGGTGTCGCGCGCTGTTCACTCCGCCGCCTCCGCAAACTGCGCGTTGTGCTCGTGAATCCGCCGCTCCAACTCAGGCCGGAAATGCCGGATCAGCCCCTGGATCGGCCATGCCGCAGCATCGCCCAGCGCGCAGATGGTGTGGCCTTCGACCTGCTTGGTGACTTCCTGCAGCATGTCGATTTCCTCGATCGCTGCGTCCCCAGTGCGCAGGCGCTCCATCATCCGCCACATCCAGCCCGTGCCTTCGCGGCAGGGGGTGCACTGGCCGCAGCTTTCGTGCTTGTAGAAATAGCTGAGGCGGCTGATCGCGCGAACGATGTCGGTGGACTTGTCCATGACGATGACCGCCGCGGTGCCGAGGCCGGATCCCAGTTCCTTGAGGCCGTCGAAGTCCATCGGTGCGTTGCGGATCTGCGCTGCAGGCACCAGCGGCACAGACGATCCGCCGGGGATCACCGCCAGCAAATTGTCCCACCCGCCGCGAATGCCGCCGCAGTGCTTTTCGATCAGCTCTTCAAAGCTGATGCTCATCGATTCCTCGACGACGCAGGGCTTTTCCACGTGGCCAGAGATCTGGAACAGCTTGGTGCCCTTGTTGTTCTCGCGCCCGAAGGAGCTGAACCACGCAGCCCCGCGCCGCAGGATCGTGGGCGCGACGGCGATGCTCTCGACATTGTTGACCGTGGTCGGGCAGCCATAGAGCCCCGCGCCCGCCGGGAACGGGGGCTTCAACCGCGGTTGGCCCTTCTTGCCCTCTAGGCTCTCGATCATCGCAGTTTCTTCGCCGCAGATATAGGCGCCCGCACCGCGGTGCATGAACACGTCGAAATCATAGCCCGACTTGCAGGCGTTTTTACCGATCAGGCCTGCCGCATAGGCCTCGTCGATCGCCTTCTGCAGCGTCTCGGCCTCGCGGATATATTCGCCGCGCACGTAGATATAGGCCGCCCGCGCCCGCATCGCGAAGCCGGCGACCAACGCGCCTTCTACCAGCTTGTGCGGATCGTGGCGCAGGATTTCGCGGTCCTTGCAGCTGCCGGGCTCAGACTCGTCGGCATTGATGACGAGGAAGCTCGGCCGCCCATCGCGCGATTCCTTGGGCATGAAGCTCCACTTGAGCCCCGTCGGGAAACCCGCCCCGCCCCGCCCGCGCAGGCCGCTGGCTTTCATTTCCTCGATAATCGCCTCAGGCCCGCGTTCGAGCAGCGCCTTGGTCCCATCCCAATCGCCGCGCACCTGCGCTGCCTTCAGGCCCCAGTCCTGGAACCCGTAAACGTTGGTGAAGATGCGATCCTTATCGCTAAGCATCACTGCTTTCCTTGTTGTTTGGCGCGCTTGATCCGCACCAGCGAAATCACCTGAAACATCAGGCCCAATCCCATCAGGATCACGCCCATTTCAAACGGCCCGATTGCGGTGAGGACCGCACCCAGCGCAAAGCCTGTCAGCCCGAGCACCGCGAAGGCCAGCGTCAGCGGGTTCATCCGATCATTCCCATCGACCACATGCCACCCAGCACCGCGAGGATCAGGATGATCACGCCCACACGCACCAGCCCCATCAGCACCTTGTAGGCGATGAATGCGAGGATCAGCGCGCCGATGATCGAGATGATGGCGGTCACGTTACCAATCCCCCCGGTAATCGTGATTGGCGCTGACCATGTCCTGCAAGGTAGTGGGCCCGCCCGAAGGCTCGGAGGTGTGCCGCCCCGGCTCCTGCGTGCCTGTCTTGGGGGCCTGACCCGCAGCCAACGCATCGAGCACGGCGTTGAGGCGATCGGGGGTCAGGTCTTCGTAATTGTCGTCGTTGATCTGGACCATCGGCGCGGTGGCGCAATTGCCCATGCATTCCACTTCGGTGAGGGTCCACAGCCCGTCCGCCGAAACGTGGCCCTTCTCCATCCCGCGCTTCTTGCAGGCGGCGATAATGTCGTCGCTGCCGCGCAGCATGCAGGGGGTGGTGCCGCACACCTGCACGTGGAATTTGCCCACGGGCTTGAGGTTATACATGAAATAGAAGCTGGCGACTTCGAGCACGCGGATCACCGGCATCCCGAGATATTGCGCGACGTATTCGATCACCGGCAGCGGCAACCAGCCCTGCGTATCGGTCTCCGCGCCGACCTGCCGCTGAGCCAGATCAAGCAGCGGCATCACAGCCGAACGCTGGCGACCTTCCGGATATTTGGCGATGTGCCAATCGGCGGTTTTCTGGTTTTCCGGCGTCCAAGCAAACGCGCTCCAACGGGCGCGCAGTTCGGGGGTGTCGGGAGCGGGGGTACGGTCAGCCATTGAGACGTTCTCTAAGTTCTTGTTCTGCCTCAATCATGGCCACTTCCCAAGAATATCGTTCGTTTTCAGCCCGAAATTCTATCCCGACAGCGGCATCAATTTCGCGGCTTGGAAAACGTTCGTCGTGGTAGTCATTGTCGTCGTTCGCTTGCACGATGACTTTTCCAGGCATTGCAGGGTGAATTCCCGCAACGACATAGAATTGCTCGGCACCATGCGTGACAGGCAGGCGGCAGAAGACTTGAAGCACTTCGCTACTCACCGGTCACACTCCCCGAACACCACATCGATCGCGCCCAGAATGGCGGTCGCGTCGGGCAGCATGTGTCCTTTGCACATGAAGTCCATCGCCTGCAGATGCGAGAAGGCAGTGGGGCGGATCTTGCAGCGGTAGGGCTTGTTGGTCCCGTCGCTGACGAGATAGACGCCGAATTCGCCCTTGGGGCTCTCGGTCGCTACGTAAACCTCGCCCGCGGGCACGTGGAATCCTTCGGTGTAGAGCTTGAAGTGGTGGATCAGGCTTTCCATCGACTGCTTCATCTCGGCCCGCTTGGGGGGCGAGACCTTGCCGTCGGTGCTGGCAATCGGCCCCTGCGGCATATCGCGCAGGCACTGGCGGATGATCTTGGCGCTTTCGTAGACTTCCTTCACGCGCACCATGAAGCGGTCGTAGCAATCCGAATTGGTGCCGACCGGAATGTCGAATTCCATCCGGTCATAGACATCATAGGGCTGGCTCTTGCGCAAGTCCCACGGAATGCCCGCCGCGCGGATCATCGGGCCGGAAAAGCCCCACGCCACCGCATCATCGCGGCTGACCACTGCGATATCGACGTTGCGCTGTTTGAAGATGCGGTTGTCGATCACGAGGCTCATCGCGTCTTCGAACAGCTGGAAAAAGCGGTTGTCGAGCCAGTCGCCGATGTCCACCAGCAACTTTTCTGGCACGTCCTGATGGACGCCACCGGGGCGGAAATAGGCGGAGTGCATCCGCGCGCCGCTCGCCCGCTCGAAGAAGTTCAAGCAATCCTCGCGCAGGTCCATGATCCACAGGTTCGGCGTGAACGCGCCGACATCGAGGATGTGCGCGCCCATGTTGAGCATGTGGTTGCAAATGCGGGTCAGCTCGGCGAACAACACGCGCAGATATTGCGCGCGGATCGGCACTTCGAGGTTCAGCAGTTTCTCGATGGCGAGCACATAGGAATGCTCCATCGCCAGCGGTGAGCAATAATCAAGCCGGTCGAAATAGGGCAGCGCCTGCAGGTAGGTCTTGTGCTCGATCAGCTTTTCGGTGCCGCGGTGGAGCAGACCAATATGCGGATCAATCCGCTCGATCACCTCACCGTCAAGCTCCATCACCATCCGCAACACGCCGTGGGCCGCCGGGTGCTGGGGGCCGAAATTGATCGTGTAGTTGGAAATAACTTCGCCGGTGGTGGTAAGCGATTCTTCGCGTTGCATGGTCATTTTCCGCCCTCCTTCGAGGTGGGATCGGGCGCACCGGGGGCCTCATTGGAGCTAGCCTTCTGCGCGGCCGAAGTACGCTTGCCGGCGTTGGTATTGGCGGCTGCGCCTGCACCAGTTTGGCTGGGCTTTTCAGTGGTCTTCACATCATTCACTGTCGGTGCGCCGCGCGATTTTTCGTCGCCGGGCAGCTCGTAATCAGCGCCTTCCCACGGGGAGAGGAAATCGAAATCGCGCATTTCCTGGGCGAGTTCGACGGGTTCATAGACCACCCGCTTTTCCTCCTCGGAATAGCGCAATTCGGTATAGCCCGTCAGCGGGAAATCCTTGCGGAACGGGTGGCCTTCAAAGCCGTAATCGGTGAGGATGCGGCGCAAGTCAGGGTTGCCCGCGAAGGTGACGCCGAACATGTCGAACACCTCGCGTTCCAGCCAGCCCGCATTCGGCCACAGTGTGGTCACGGTCGGCACCGGGGTGTTTTCATCCGCCGAGCATTTGACCATCACGCGGTGGTTCTTGGTCAGGCTTTGCAGCATGTAGACGACCTCAAACCGCTCGGCCCGGTCGGGATAATCGACGCCCGCGATTTCCATCAACTGCTGATAGGCATGATCATCGCGCAAGGTTTGCAGCACGCGGGCAATATCGTCGCGCTTTACGCGGAACGACACTTCGCCATGCGCTTCGTGCGCCTCGATCAGCCACACGCTGATGCTTTCGCTGATAGCGTCGATCACGCCTTCG
Source organism: Sphingomonadales bacterium Ga0077531 (assembly GCA_001464915.1). Lineage (GTDB taxonomy): Bacteria > Pseudomonadota > Alphaproteobacteria > Sphingomonadales > Sphingomonadaceae > Erythrobacter. Next base: position 102,114 of record LNED01000023.1, on the reverse strand, counting down.
TTGGAGGCGTATTTAGGGGCGGAATGGTGAACAGCCACGGCCCTTACCTCTCAATCGTGCCGATGCGGCGGATTTTGCGCTGCAACTGCATCACGCCGTACAGCAGCGCCTCAGCAGTCGGGGGGCAGCCGGGGACGTAGATGTCGACCGGCACGATCCGGTCACATCCGCGCACGACCGAATAGGAATAGTGATAATAACCGCCGCCATTGGCGCAGCTGCCCATGCTGATCACATATTTGGGATCGGACATCTGATCGTAAACCTTGCGCAGCGCCGGGGCCATCTTGTTGCACAGCGTGCCTGCGACGATCATCACGTCCGATTGACGCGGGGACGCGCGCGGCGCTGCGCCAAAGCGTTCCATGTCATAGCGCGGCATGTTTACATGGATCATCTCGACCGCGCAGCAGGCGAGCCCGAAGGTCATCCACCACAGCGAGCCGGTGCGCGCCCATTGGAACAGGTCTTCGGTCGACGTGACAAGGAAGCCCTTGTCATTCACCTCGGTCTGCATCGCGGTGAAATAGGACGCGTCAGGCGTGCGCACTTCGCCGCCTTGGGCGGTGGTCAGCGCGGAAATGTCAGGCAAACCCTGGGGAGGAGTAACGATGGTATTCATTCCCAGTCCAAAGCCCCTTTTTTCCATTCATAGGCAAGCCCAACCGCGAGGATGAACAGGAACACCATCATTCCGCCCCAGCCAACCCAGCCCGTCTCCCCAAGGCTGACCGCCCACGGGAACAGGAAGGCGGCTTCGAGATCGAACACGATAAAGCTGATCGCCACGAGGTAGAACCGCACATCAAACTGGCTGCGCGCGTCTTCGAATGCGGGAAAGCCGCATTCATATTCGCTGAGCTTTTCGGCATCGGGGTTGTGCGTGCCAGTAAGGCGCGAGACCGCCATCGGCGCAAACACGAACAGCGCCGATAGCCCAAAGGCAACCAGCACGAATAACAGTATCGGCAGATACTGACTGAGATCGATCACGGCGATGTCCAAGCTATTAATCCCGCGCTCGCCCTAAGCCCGTCGCTTGCCTTGCGCAAGCCTGCGACTCGGGCAAAAGCCCTTAGGTGTGTTGCAGGAAATCGAACAGTTGTTGTGGATGGTCAGGTTCCGTTTGCTGCCCATTCGGGTTACGGCGTCAGCGGCAAACGGCGGATGACAGTGGGCACTGCCGTCATCCCTTCGCGCAAAGCGCCCTTGTCGTAGCGATCCCATTGGCCGGTCGCGATATAGTAAAGCGCGCCGTCGGCAATGCTCCCGCCCAGTGGCTCGGTCCATTCGGGATGCGCCTGTTCCAGCACGCGGTGGGCGGTGATGCGTTTCCCATCATCCGAGAGCGTGAAGGCGCTGATCCGCATCGGCGCGGTGCCGTTCTGCACTGCAATCAGTTCGCGCCCGTGGAGCCACAGGCCATCCACCCCATCGAGCGCAGCGGGGACATCGCTGGCGAGCCTCCTCACCGCTCCACTGGCAAGGTCGATCACCGCAAGGCCATAGCGGTAGTCGCTGAGGTAGATCCGCGCGCCGTCCGCACTCACAGCAAGGCCCTGCGGAGATCGGAAAGTGCCAGGCGCCACGAGCGGCTCCAGAGCAGCCGCGTCGGGCCGCGCGCGATAGACCCCGCCGCCCATCGGATCACTGGCATAAACCGTCCGGTCCGGCCCTACCGCCAGATCGGACACTGCCACCCCGGCGGGAGCGGGATAATAGATCTTGCCGTCAACATCACCCGGCAGTTCAATTAGCCCGGTGAACCGCTCTCCATCGTCAGGCGAGCCGTCGATGTTGGCCGAGGCAACCCATGCGGATCCGCCATACGGATGGGAGGCCACGCCAGACAGCGCCTGAGCGCGGGGCACGACGATCTCGCGCCAATCTCCTTCCGAGAAGCGGACAAAGAGCGAGCGACGGGACACCGAAGTGGCGAAGCCCGGCTCACCAACGGGCGTTACATAAACACTCTCGATCAACCCGGCTTGTGCGGGAATTTCGTCCTGAACAGTACTCGCGGCGACGATCAGTGGCTCCACGGTGACCGCCGCGCGTGCAGCTTCTGCGTGGGCCGGGCCGATCAACGCGGGGATCTGTGCCTGCGCCCGCGCGCTGAATACATGCCCCCGCGCCTTGAGCCAGCCTAGGCTGGCAAGCGCCGCCTCACCCTCGCCTGCTTCCAATTGCGCGTTGAACACGCGCAGTCGCACACTGGCGCTGTCGGGAAAATCGCGCGCCAGTGCCTCCAGCCCCGCGACATCGCCAATCTCGCCAGTCGCCGCATCGACCGCGCGCCACGCAGGCTCTTGCGCGCCGAGCGGCGTGGCAAGGGCCAGTGCCAGCGCCAGCGCGGCGACGAGCAGCTTCATTTCATCATGTTCGCCGCAGCCTTATCGGTGGCCTTGCCATAGGGCGGCTTCATCCCAGCAAGCTTGGCGATGTCGATTTTGGGCTGGTGATAGACCGCGCGGGCGTGGCTGAATTCGCGGAAGCCTTCGACCGCGTGATAGCTGCCCATGCCCGACGGGCCGACCCCGCCGAACGGCAGGTCTTCCATCGACACGTGGAATACCACGTCATTGGTTGTCACCCCGCCCGAAATGGTGCGGGTCAACACACGCTCCTGCTCGCTCTTGTCCTCACCAAAGTAATACAGCCCGAGCGGGCGATCATGGTCGTTGATGTAATCCACCGCCTGATCGACCGCCTTGTATGTCATCACCGGCAGCACCGGGCCGAAGATTTCCTCCTGCATCGCCGCCATGTCGTCGGTGACGTTCTTGAGGATCGTCAGCGGCATTTTGCGCTGGTTGGCGTTGGCGAAATCCTCGCCTGCCGGGTTAACTTCGATCACCTCGGCACCCTTGCCGCGCGCGTCTTCGACCAGGCCTTGCAGCCGTTCAAAATGGCGGTCGGAAACGATCGAGGCGTAGTCATCATTGTCGAGCACACGCGGGTACATTGCGCTCGCCGCACTGACGACCCCGGCGATGGCTTCGTCCTGCTTGTCTTCGGGCACGATCAGGTAATCAGGCGCGAGGCAGATTTGCCCGGCGTTGAGCATCTTGCCGAGCGCGATCCGCTCCCCCGCCTTTGCAAAATCCGTGTTGCGGCCCATGATCACGGGCGATTTGCCTCCAAGTTCGAGCGTCACTGGAACAAGATTCGCGGCAGCGGCCTGCATCACCCGGCGGCCCGTGGCGGTTGATCCCGTGAACACCAGATGATCAAACGGCAGCGTGGAAAACGCCGCCGCGACTTCGGGACTCCCAGTCACGACCGTAACTTCTTCCGGCGCGAAATATTCCGCCGTCAGCTTGGCCATCAGCTCGCTGGTGCGCTCGGTGAATTCGGACGGCTTGATCATGGCCCGGTTGCCCGCAGCCAGCACCTGCATCAGCGGTCCGAAGGCGAGCTGCACCGGAAAGTTCCACGGGGACAAGATGCCGATCACGCCTTTGGGTTCATAGCGCACCTCAGCCCGCGCGCCGAGCAGGCCGAGCGGGAATTGCACCTTGCGCTTGTCCGCCTTGGCCCAGCCATCCATGTGCTTGAGCGCATGGTTGCCCGCGCCGACCGTGGCGGCAATATCGGTCAGCATGGATTGCGCGTAGGAACGATTGCCGAAATCCTCGCTCATCGCCTTGGCAAATTCTTGCCCATGATCCTTGACCAGCGCGATCGCGCGACGGATGCGGTCTTTGCGCTGCGACATCGGTTCGGGGCGCGAGGCGGTGAAGGCAGCGCGTTGGCGCGTCAGCAGTGCTTCGAGTTCTTCGCGGCGATCATCGGCCATGGTGGTATTCTCCCAGAATTCTTCGAGCATCAATGGATGCGTTTCTATTTGCGACGCGTTTTCGCGCAAAGCCGGGCTTGTGGCAAGCTGCAACGACCGCTGCCTGCCCTCAGCCCAATTGCCATGATCGCATTGCAGCATTACATCGCGGGCAACCCTCCCCCTTCGTTGCGCAAGGACATTGCCATGACCCAGTTTTCCGCCGCCGACCCAATCGTGATCCTGTCCTACGCGCGCACGCCGATGGGCGCGATGCAGGGAGCGTTGGCTGATGCATCCGCCACCGATTTGGGCGCAGTGGCGGTCAAGGCGGCGGTTGAGCGCGCCGGGGTTACTGGCGAAGATATCGACCGCGCCTATATCGGCTGCGTGCTGCCCGCGGGCCTCGGCCAAGCACCGGCAAGACAAGCCGCAATCAAGGCTGGCCTGCCGCTGTCGGTGCAGGCCACCACCGTTAACAAGGTGTGCGGATCGGGCATGCAGACCGTCATCATGGGCGCAGAGGCGCTTGCCAGCGGCACCATCGACATTGTGGTGGCCGGCGGCATGGAGAGCATGACCAATGCACCCTACCTGCTCAAAAAACACCGTTCGGGCGCGCGGTTGGGGCATGATACCGCCTATGACCACATGTTCCTCGATGGCCTCGAAGACGCGTATGAGCCGGGCCGCGCGATGGGCACCTTCGCGCAGGACACCGCCAACGCGTACCAGATGACGCGTGAGGAAATGGACTCCTATTCGATCGAATCGCTCGCCCGTGCCAATCGTGCAATTGCCAGCGGCGCCTTCGACGATGAGGTCGTCCCGGTGACGGTTGCCACCCGTGCGGGCGATGTGGTGGTCGAACATGACGAAGCCCCCGGCAAGGGCCGCCCCGACAAGATCCCGCAGCTCAAGCCCGCCTTTGCCAAAGACGGCACGATCACTGCGGCGACTTCAAGCTCGATTTCGGACGGTGCCGCCGCATTGGTGTTGACCCGCGCAAGTATCGCAGCAGAGAAAGGCCTAACCCCGGTCGCTCGCATCGTCGCCACCGCAGCCCACGCGCAGGCACCGGCGGACTTCACCACGGCTCCGATCCCGGCGATTCAGAAGGTGCTCGACCGTGCAGGCTGGAGCGTCGATGATGTCGACCTGTTCGAAGTCAACGAGGCCTTCGCCTGCGTTGCGATGTTCGCGATGCGCGATCTCGGCATCCCGCACGACAAGATCAACGTCAACGGCGGCGGCACGGCATTGGGCCACCCGATCGGTGCGAGCGGCACGCGGATTATCGTCACCCTGCTCGGCGCGTTGAAGGCCCACGGCAAGACCAAGGGCGTTGCCAGCCTGTGCATCGGCGGCGGGGAAGCCACCGCGATTGCGGTTGAATTGATCTGATAGGAAACGCTGGGCGGCGGGTTATTCGTCGCCCGGCAAATCCTCGGTGCCCCACAGGCGGTCGCGCGCGGTCCAGCCCTTGCGGCCGGCGATATCAACCTCGCACCAAGCAGCGCGGCAGCGCAGCAGCGTGGCGACCACGCCCGGCTCGGCCCGCCATTTGAGTGCCGCCGTAGGTGAAGCATCGGCCCGCACATCGGCGAGGCCAGTGCCCTTCACCATTACGCCGCGATCCGGGTTCAGCTGGCTTGAGGCGATCCAGCCTTGCGTGCCTTCGGGATCTTCGACCAAGCGCCAGCCTTCGCGCACGCGCACCACCTTCACCGGCAGGCCTTTGCGCTTGTAGACCCATTCGATCGGGTATTCCTCGCTCGGCCCGACGCGCATCCGGACTTCATCATATCGCAACGCTGCCCAATAGGGCAGGTCGCGTTCCTGCGCATGGAGCGGCGCGGCGAGCATGGCGGCCAGCGCGAGCACTGCGACGGTAATTTTCCGGAATCCCAACATGGGCCGAGCGATAGCGCCTCCCCGCCAGCAGATTCAAGGCCTCAATACCGGCCCTATGCAGGATCGCTGCTTGACCGCGCCGCCCCTGCGGTATTAGCCGATGCCCATGCCAGAAATCCGCCCCCCGCTAGAACGCCCGCGCGTGATCGTCACCCGCCATCTGATGCCCGCAGTCGAGGCGCGGATGAGCGAATTGTTCGATGTGGTGCTGAACGAGGCGGATGTGCCGCTGACCCGCGAACAGTTGGCCGCCGCGATGCAGGATTGCGATGTACTAGTGCCGACGGTGACCGACCGGATCGACGCTGATCTGATCGCGGGCGCGGGCGAGCGGCTCGGCCTTATCGCCAATTTTGGCGCGGGGACGGAGCACATCGATCTGGCCGCCGCCGCCGCGCGGAAAATCCTCGTCACCAACACGCCCGGCGTGTTCACCGACGACACTGCCGATATCGCGATGGCCGGGATCATCGGCGTGCCGCGCCGGATTCGTGAGGGCACCGGACTGGTGCGCAGCGGCAAGTGGACGGGTTGGGCCCCATCGGGACTGCTCGGCCGCAAGCTGGCGGGCAAGGTGCTCGGCATCGTCGGGATGGGCCGCATCGGGCAGGCTGTCGCCCACCGCGCCCGCGCGTTCGGACTTGAAATTGCTTACACCAACCGCAAGCCCCTGCCCGAAGCGCTCGAACGGATGCTGGGCGCGCGATATGTGGCTAATGCCGATGCGCTGATGGCGGAAGCTGACATCCTCACCCTGCACTGCCCGCTGACCGAGGAGACGCGCCACCTCGTTGATGCACGCCGGATCGCGTTGATGAAATCGGGCAGCAGCATCATCAACACCGCGCGCGGCGAATTGATCGATCAGGAAGCACTGATCGCAGCGCTGGAATCGGGCCATCTGGCAGGCGCAGGGCTGGACGTTTACCCCGACGAACCCCACGTCGACCCGCGCCTGATCGCGCACCCTAACGTCATGACCCTCCCCCACATCGGCAGCGCCACCGCTGAGGGCCGCGAGGATTCGGGCCACAAGGTCATCGCTAATATCCGCATGTGGGCCGATGGGCACAGGCCGCCCGATCAGGTGCTGACGGCGCTAGTGCGGGGTTAGTTTTTCAACCTCTGCCCCAGTTCGGCGACAATCCGATCAATAGCCGCGCGGCTCGATCCCATTGCGAAATGGCGGAAGGGCACTTCAACGTCGGCATCGCGCTCATTCGGCAGCCCACGCGCTGCTGCCGGCGCAATCACCCCGTCATTGCGTGACCATAAGGCAACTGTAGGCACCGGAGGTTTGACCGAAGGATCATCCGGCAGCGGTGATGCGTCGACCTTGTGATCGTTAATCGCCTCATACACGCGCCAGGCATTGTTGGCGCGGCGATCACCGGAGAACGGAGTGCCGAGCGTCATGACCAACTCGACCAACGCTGGGTGACGCTGTGCCAACACCCGCGCGTAGATCCCGCCAAGGCTCCATCCCAGCAGCACCACCTTACGTCCTTCGGATGCTGCGACGTCTGCAAGCCGCGCATCGGCCTTGGCAAAGGTTTCCGGCGTGATGCCAGTCACAAACCCAAGATGTGAGGGGTGCGAATGGAAGCCCGCCTGATCCAAAGTCCGGCGCAGCAGCGCAGTGGAATTGTCGCTCGACAGGATACCGGGAAAGACCAGCACTGGCTGGCCAGCCCCCGGCAGCACCCCCATGACCGGACGAACGCGGCGCAGCGGGCTTAGGATAATCGGTAAGATATAGGGCAACTCGCTCAACCAGAGCGAGAGTGGCGGCGGAGCATTATCATCCCGCTCCGCCACGCTCATCAATCCCCCGTCAAAATCCGCTCGACCAACTCGCCCACGCTCGGCGTATAGCCGTTGGAGAGGAACGGATCGGTCTTGAACCGATAAGCCGCGTGGCCCGCGAAGGCGAGGTTGTTGTCGGGATCGTCGCCGTGGGCGATGTCCTGCAGCGTCTTCTGGATGCAGAAGCTGCGCGGATCGGCGAGGCGACCCGTGGTGAAGTCGTCGTGGTCTTTCCAGCTCGAAAACGCGCAATGCGACAGGCAGCCCATGCACTCCTGCTGATCCTTGCGGATCGTGTCGCGCGCGTCCGGTGTGACAAACACAATGGTGTCGTCAGGCGTCTTGAGCGCCTCGGTATGCCCGGCGCGCATCCACATTTCGGCCTTGGCCTTGTCTTCCGGGCGCACCCAGAAACTGCGCGCCTTGCCGTCTTCGCCCAGTTGCACGGTGCCTTCTTCCACGGCGCGTTTGAAATAGGGCACCTGACGTTCGGAACGGTGCATCAGATCATACAGGAACGGGGTCTTCACCGCGCTCGAATAGAACCCGGTGGGCGAGAATTTGTGCAGCAGCACATCGCCCGGCTCGACCGTCCGAAGCAGGTCTTTCCATATCTGCGGGATCGGGCTTTCCTGCGTCACCAGCGGACGCGTGCCGAACTGAAAGGCGATCTTGCCAAGTTCGGGATTGTCGATCCAGTCGTTCCATTCGCGCAGGTACCACACCCCGCCCGCCATCACGATTGGCACATCATCCGACACGCCCTCGGCGCGCATCATGTCGCGCAGCGTCTTGACGCGCGGATAGGGGTCTTCGGGCTTGGTCGGGTCTTCGGCGTTGCTGAGGCCATTGTGACCGCCGGCCAGCCACGGGTCTTCATAGACCACCGCCGCCATCAGATCGGGCACCTTGTGATAGCTGCGCTTCCACAGCGCGCGGAAGGCCCGGCCCGAGCTGATGATCGGCAGGTAGCAGACGTTGAAACGCGCCGCGATCTCAGCAAGCTTGTAAGGCATCCCCGCCCCGCAGGTGACCCCGGTCACCATGCCGCGCGTATTTTCCAGCACACCTTCGAGCACGGCCTGTGCCCCGCCCATTTCCCACAAGACGTTGATGTTGATCGCGCCCTTGCCGCCCGAAAGCTCGTAAGCTTGCTTCACCTGCGTGGTCGCACCGTCAATGGCGTATTGGATCAGTTCCTGGTGGCGTTCTTCGCGCGTTCTGCCGTGATAGACCTGCGGAATGGGCAAGCCGTCCGCATCATAGCTATCGGCATTAACCGCGCTGACCGTGCCGATCCCGCCTGCGGCCGCCCATGCGCCTGAACTGGCATGATTGGTTGCCGATACGCCCTTGCCGCCTTCAACCAGCGGCCAAACTTCACGCCCGCCATAGACGATCGGGCTCAATCCCTTGAACAATGAAAACTCCCTTTCGCGCCGTCTCATGGCGCGCATTTATTGACTACGACATAGTGATCAGCGGCCCGCGCCGCAACATTGCGGCTCTTGCAGCCTCAGCCCGCGTTGCAGGCGTTGATGGCCTCCGGTTCAGTGCGTTTTTTTCCGCGTTCAAACCGCGCGTAATAGCCCTTGATATCAGGGCGTTCGAGATATTCGATCAGCGTGTAACCAATCGCTTCGAACTCGCAGAATAGCAGGGTGTGCGGCAGACCGTGGCGGCCCACCGGCGACTCGCTTTCCACGACGATGATCTGCCCGCCAGCGTTGAGCGCGGGCCACATCCGCCACAGGAACGCGTAGGGGTCGGTCACTTCGTGGTACATGTGCACCATGAATATCCGGTCGAAACTGTCAGGCGGCAGCTGCGGATCAGCCGGTTCGCCCAGCTTGATCGAGATGTTTTCGAGCCGCTCACGCTCGACCCGGCGCCCAAGCCGTTCCAACGCCTCGCGGCTGATGTCCTGCGCCAGCACCCGGCCATCTTTGCCGACGCGCTCGGCGAGGCGGACGGTGTAATAGCCCTCGCCCGCGCCGATATCGGCGACGGTCATGCCAGCGCGGATATTGGCGAGGTCCATCACCACCTGCGCCTCGCCGCGTTCATCGCGAGCGTCTTCGTTGGAAAACTCGTTGGAGACGACCTTGGCAACCGGGCGGTCGGGCGCGGGAAACACAAACTCACCCTCTGGCTGCAAAGCGGTCGGCGGCAGCACCTGCTCACAGCCAGTGAGCGCCAACGCGGCCATGACCATCAGGAGCGTGCGGACACCCGCCATGACTATTCAACGTCCTCGATCTCAACCTTTTCGCCGGTTACCCGCTGGGCGAGCGCGGCTGAGATGAACGGATCAATCGCCCCATCCAGCACCGCGTCGGGAGCGGTCGAAACCACGCCTGTGCGCAGATCCTTGACCATCTGGTATGGCTGCAAGACGTAAGACCGGATCTGGTGGCCCCAGCCAATCTCGCTCTTTTCCTGATACTCGCCCGAAGCCACTGCTTCGCGCGCGCGCATTTCGGCCTCGTACAATCGCGCTTTGAGCATGTTCATCGCGATTTCGCGGTTCTTGTGCTGGCTGCGATCCTGTTGGCTGGCGACCACGATGCCCGATGGCTGGTGGGTGATGCGCACGGCGGAGTCGGTGGTGTTGACGTGCTGCCCGCCCGCGCCCGATGCACGGTAGGTGTCGATCTTGAGGTCGGCAGGGTTGATGTCGATCTCAAAAGAATCGTCGATCACCGGGTACACCCACACGCTCGAAAAGCTGGTGTGGCGGCGCGCCGAGCTGTCATAGGGGCTGATCCGGACAAGCCGGTGGACGCCGCTTTCGGTCTTGGCATAGCCGTAAGCGCCCTCGCCCTTGATCAGCAAGGTGGCGGATTTGATTCCGGCCTGATCGCCCGCCTGATATTCGACCGTTTCAACCTTGAACCCGCGCCGTTCGGCCCAGCGGCCATACATGCGGAACAACATTTCGGCCCAATCCTGGCTTTCGGTGCCGCCCGCGCCAGCGTGGATTTCAAGATAGGTGTCGTTGCCGTCAGCCTCGCCCGAAAGCAGCGCCTGCACCTTGTCGGCGTCGGCCCGGTCGGCAAGCCGTTCGAGCGTTTTGAGGCCGTCTTCGACGATGCTTTCTTCGCCCTCGGCCTCGCCCATTTCGATGAATTCGACCGCATCGGCCATTTCAGCGGCGATGCCGTTAACAGTGTTCACCGCCGTTTCGAGCGACTTCTGCTCGCGGCTGATGGCCTGCGCTTGCTTGGGATTGTCCCACAGCGTGGGGTCTTGCACCCGCGCGTTCAACTCATCGAGCCGCCGCAGCGCGCGATCCCAGTCGAGCGCAAGACGCACCAGCGCCAGCGCCGCATCGATCCGGTTGATGTAGGCTTGGGCCTCGGCCCGCATGATCTATCCTTCAGTCACGCCAAAAAGTCGGCTCCGCTTAGCGTTGGCGGCGCGATTGTAAAGCGCCGCGCGCGTGAGCCGCGCGCTACTTCTTGAGCGCGCGCACCGCTGCCAGTGTCTTTTCTACATGGCCGCGATAGTCGGCGTTTGAATGCACTGCGACAATCCAGCCATTGGTGGCGATCACATAAGACGTGCGGCTGGCAAAACCGGATCCGCCGGATGCGACATCATAGGCCGCCATGACCTTGGTCGATGCCACGCCCACCGGGAAGGCATCGCGGCAATGTTCGCGGCTGAAGCGTTTGAGAGTGTCTATATCGTCGTTCGACATGCCAATCACACTCGCGCCAGCGGCCTTGAACTGCGGGATCGCCTCGGCAAAAGCATTGGCTTCAAGAGTGCAACCCTGCGTGAACGCCTTGGGGTAGAAATACAGCACCACCGGGCCTTTTGCGAGCGCGGCGTTCAGCGAAAAGCCGAACTCCTTGCCCGCCAACGCTGCGCGGGTGGCGAAAGCGGGGGCCTTGGTACCCTGCGGCAGTTCGGCGCCGGCAGTGGTGGTAAGTGCAGCGGCGCTGAACATGGTCAGCACGGCAGCGGCGATGGAGATATTGGCACGGTTCATGTCAGCCAAACCCGCCAGCCCCCGCGCGGTTCCAGCATAACGCGGGGGTCAAAAAATCCCGCCCTGCTGTTCGACGAAATCGGCAGGCTGTTCTTCGGGCGCTTCAACCACAGCGCGTTCGGCATTTTTGCGCCCGGCGCGGATCAGCTGGAGAATTTCGTTGCGCCGTGCGGCAATCTCATCTTGCCGGGTGTAACGCTCAGGCTCGGTATTCGGCTTGAACGCTTCCCAGATGATCGCTGATTGGGGATCGTCCGAAGGCCAACCTTCAAACACTTGCTTGCCCGAACGCCGATCAACCCGCACCATCCGCACGCCGTTGGGCGCAACGGGGGGAAGGTCGGACCACTTCTTGCGGGTCTTTTCGATCAGGCTCTTGATGATTGGCGCAGAAATCGTCCCGCCAAAGGCATAGCCGCCCATGTTGCGCGGCTGATCAAAGCCGACATAAGCGCCCGCGATATATTGCTGCGTCCCGCCGATGAACCACACGTCTTTCGGCCCGGTGGTCGTGCCGGTCTTGCCGAACAGCGGCAGGCCGAGCGGGTTGAGGATAGTTGCCGTCCCCCGGCTGACTGCGCCGCGCAGCATATGCATTACCTGAAATGCGGTGCGGGCATCCATCGCCTGTTGGCCTTTGATCCCGATCCGCGGCATCGCCTTGCCGTCCCACTTTGGCATCGAGCACCCCCGACAATCGCGATTGTCGGCGCGCCAAACAACCTTGCCGCGGCGATCCTGCACATAGTCGATCACCGTCGGCGCATTCAGCCGGCCGTGGTTGGCGAGCGCGCTATAGGCGCTGACCATCTTCACCAGCGTCGTCTCGCCTGCGCCCAGCGCGGTCGAGGGATAGGCCGGAAACTTGCCGATGCCGAGCTTCTCGATCCCCTTGACCACATTGGGCATCCCGGCGGTCATACCGATCTGCACAGTCATGATATTCTGCGACTGTTCGAGGCCATACCGCATCGGAAACTGCCCCGCGCGCCCGCCGCGAATGCATTTCTCACCCAGATTGGCGCCCTGATAATAACAGAAGCGCGAATTATCGACCTGGGTCGAGGGAGTCATGCCCTGATCCAGCCCGGCGGCATAGACGAACGGTTTGATGGTCGATCCCGGCTGACGCAGCGCCTGCGTCGCTCGGTTGAAATCGGACAGGCGGTGGTCGAACCCGCCCTGCATCGCCATCACCCGGCCGGACTGTGCGCCCTGCACCACCAGCGCGCCTTGCGCTTCGGGAATGGTGCGCACCTGCCAGCCATTGCCCGACGGGCTAGCCGCGATCACATCGCCCGGCTTGAGCGCATTGGGCAGGCCGCTAAGCGGTGCCTCGGCGCCATCGGAAAAACCGATCCGGGCCGATGATCCGCTGCGGCTGGTGACAACACCGACGCGCCAGTTTTTGTAATTCACGCCCAAGGGAGAGCTGGCAAGCTGCCCCGCCCAATCGCCGCCGCTGACGTCGATGGTCGCAATCGGCCCGCTCCACGCCCGCCCGCCCTGATAGCGCAGCAGCCCTTCGCGTAAGGCATCGCGCGCCGCGATCTGCATTTCAGGGTCGAGCGAGGTGCGCACCCACAGCCCGCCTGCATAAACGCTGTTGCCGCCATCTTCGGCGGTTTCACCAAAGCGTTCGATCAGTTCGCGGCGAACTTCTTCGAGGAAGTATCCCGCATCAACGCTACGTTCGCGGCGTTGGGTGACAAGGCCGAGCGGCTTGGCCGCTGCCGCGCGGCGCTGCGACCCGGTGATGAAGCCGTTGGCCTCCATCTGATCAAGCACGAAATTGCGCCGTTCGAGCGCAACTTGCTCCTGCCCCTTGCGGCCATAGCGTTCGGGCGCTTTGGGCAGGATCGCAAGGAACGCCATCTGGTGCAATTCCAGCTCGCCCACGTCACGATCAAAATAGGCGCGCGATGCCGCCTGCACGCCGAAGCTGCGCCGCCCGAGTGGGATTTCGTTGAGGTAGAGCTCAAGGATTTCCTGCTTGGTCAGCACCTGTTCGATGCGCCCTGCAAGGATCATTTCCTTGAGCTTGCGCGTGACCGAATATTCGTCGCTCAGCAGCAAGTTCTTGGCGACCTGCTGGGTGATGGTTGACCCGCCCACAGCGCGTTCACCCGAGCCGAACTTGATGGCGTAATCGAACACCGCGTTGGCCGTGCCGAGGAAATCGACCCCGCCGTGGCTGAAAAACGTCTTGTCCTCGGCGGCGAGATAGGCCTCGATCAGCTGCTGCGGAAAATCGGCATATTGCAGCTGCACCCGCCGTTCGCGCGCATAGGAATGGACGATTTCGCCGTCATAACCGCGTACCACGGTGGGCAGCGGCGTTTCATAGACAAGCAGCGCTTCGGCCTCAGGCAGGTCGCTCGCCAGCCAGACGAACACCGCGATCCACAGGACAAGAAACACGCCAAATGCGCTCGCCACCAGCTTGAACAGCAGGCTCTGGCGCCATTTTTCGCCGAACCACGCCAGCACTCCGCCAATATCGCGATTTACGCGGTAGCGCAGGTAAGCCCACGTCGAGAGGGGCGCATCAGGGGAGGTCGGCTCAGTCATGGACGCGGCGCAACTAGCACGCAGGCGGGCAGCAATGCTAGCCGATTTGACGCGCTACTCACTGCTGGTGAGAGTATCTGTGCGGCGCGCGAAATAGACCTGGATCGCGCGCGCCAGCACGGCGGCATATTGCGCCCTGCCCGCAGCTGTGGTCAGCCGCGCGCGGTCAGCCCGGTTGGTCACAAACCCGCTTTCGAACAATACCGATGGCACATCAGGCGCGCGCAGCACCGCCAGCGCCGCCGACCGGCGCGGTTGCGGCACAAAGGCAAGCCGCTCGCTTCCCTCACGTTCCACCAATCCGGCGAAATCCAGCGCGTCTTCCTGCGTGCGCTGCTGTGACAGTTCGACCAGAATCGCGCTCACCGCTTCGCTTTGCCCTTCGATGGCAATGCCGTTCAGCCGGTCGGCATCGTTTTCGCGCGCCGCAAACCGCGCTGCCGCCTCACTCGAAGCCTCGTTCGACAGCGTGTAGATACTCGCGCCGCTGACCTCGTCACGCTCACCCGCGGAATCGGCGTGGACTGAGATGAACAGGTCGGCATCGAGCAGCCGTGCAATCTCGGGCCGATAGGCCAGCGGCAGGATGCGATCATCATCGCGGGTCAGCGCCACCCGAATGCCGCCTGCCCGCAGCAGCTCATCACGCAGCGCCAACGCGATGGCGAGCGTGATGTCTTTCTCGTTGATTGTGCGCCCGTCCGCGTCGGTACCACTCGCGCCCGGATCGCGCCCGCCGTGTCCGGCATCAATCACCACCAAAGGGCGGTTGGGATCGTCAGGGCCGGCAATATCCGGCAGTTCCACCGGAGCGCGTGCTTCATCTACCACGAACCGCAACACATAATCGCGCCCCCAGTGCGGAACCGGAATTGCCACGCCCAACGCAGCCGCTCCGCCCAGCAGCAGCGCAGGTGCCAGCAGCACGATCAACAGCAAAGTTCGATAACTCATTGCGACAGCGGCTTACGTTCTTGCCGCAGGGGAACGCAATAGAGTTGCGGGGTTTGCCCCACAGTGCTAGCGATAGTTCCAGAATGTTGGCGATGTAGGACTTTGGTGCCTCGACCGCCCGACTTTCTCCTCCCGGGCGCCCCTATTTCCTTCGGCTTCCGGCTCATAACAGGTTGATGCAGTGACGAGACGCTTTTCCCCACCCACCAGCACAGCGCGCGTTTCGCTCGCTGGCGGTGCGATGGGCCAAAGCGCGGCGCAAAGCCGCGGTCGCGTTGCAGCAGACACGAACTTCGCGCCCTTCGCTCCTTGCGGACAAAGCGCGGCAACCAACCCCGGCGTCGCCTTAAGGTGCGCCGGTTTCACAAACAAATCGCGCCCCCTGAATGCCCCATTGCGGGCAAGGCCGGGCGCATGGAGACTATTCAATGTCAACGCGCATGCTTATCGATGCGCGCCACCCGGAAGAAACCCGGGTGGCGGTTCTCACAGGCAACCGGATTGAGGAATTCGATTTCGAATCTGCTGAACACAAGCAGATCAAAGGCAATATCTACCTTGCGAAAGTAACCCGGGTCGAACCGTCGCTTCAGGCGGCATTCGTCGACTTTGGCGGCAATCGCCACGGCTTCCTCGCCTTCAGCGAAATCCACCCTGACTACTATCAGATCCCCAAAGCGGATCGTGACGCGTTGCTGGCCGAAGACGCCGAAGCCGCCGAAGAAGAAGAGCGTCTGCGCGCCGAAGAAGAAGATGAAGGCATCTCCCCCGGCGACGAATACGACGCCGAACATGACAGCGGCGATGCGCTCGCCGAAGACATGGCCGAAAACGGGGTCGAGGAAGTCGACACCTCAGACAAGGACGACGTCGCCACCATCGAAGGCGGCACGTCTGATGACGACGGCTCGGACGAAGCCGGGACCGACGATGACGGTTCGGACGAAGATGCCGGCGACGATGACACCGCCGAAGAAGGTGCTTCCGACGATTCCGAACAGGATCGTGGTCGGGGCCGTCGTGGTCGCCGCCGTCAGGGCACGCGCAGCGACAGCAAGGGCGGCGACCGGGGCAATGCCGGTGCCAGCGGTTCAAATCGCAGCCGCGCCAAGCAGGTCGATGAAGTCCGCGCCAAGCGTCAGGAACTGCGTCGCCGTTACAAAATCCAGGATGTGATCCAACGCCGTCAGGTGTTGCTGGTGCAGGTCGTCAAGGAAGAACGCGGCAACAAAGGCGCGGCGCTGACGTCATACCTCAGCCTCGCCGGGCGTTACACCGTGCTGATGCCGAACTCGTCAAGCGGTGGCGGCATCAGCCGCAAGATCAGCTCGACCAGCGATCGCAAGCGTTTGAAAGACATGGTATCAGACCTCAAGCTGCCGCGCAGCATGGGTCTGATCGTGCGCACCGCCGGGATGAGCCGCACCAAGCCCGAAATCAAACGCGATTTCGATTACCTTGCCCGGGTGTGGGACGAAATCCGCGAAAAGACGCTGGCCTCGGTCGCGCCTGCGCTGATCCATTCGGACAGCGACCTGATCAAGCGCGCGATCCGCGACATCTACAACAAAGAAATCGAAGAAGTCGTGGTCGAAGGCGAGGACGGTTATAAATCCGCCAAGGCCTTCATGAAGATGCTGATGCCCAGCCACGCGCGCAAGGTTAAGGCCTATTCCGATCCGGTGCCGCTGTTCCAGCGTTACGGCGCGGAAGATCAATTGCGCGCGATGTATGATCCGATGGTGCAGCTGAAATCCGGCGGCTATCTGATCATCAATCCGACCGAAGCACTGGTGTCGATCGACATCAACTCGGGCCGTTCCACCAAGGAACACGGGATCGAAGCGACCGCGCTGCACACCAACCTTGAAGCCGCCAAGGAAATCGCCCGGCAACTGCGCCTGCGCGATATGGCCGGTCTGGTCGTGATCGACTTCATCGACATGGAGTATTCGAACAACGTCCGTAAGGTCGAAAAGGCCATGAAGGACGCGCTCAAGAATGATCGCGCGCGTATTCAGGTCGGACGGATTTCCAGCTTTGGGCTGATGGAAATGAGCCGCCAGCGGCTGCGCACCGGGGTGCTTGAAGCAACCACGCGGTCGTGCCCGCACTGCGATGGCACCGGGCTTGTGCGCACCGCATCATCGGCGGGCCTTTCTGCGCTGCGTCTGATCGAAGACGAAGCGGCCAAGGGTAAAGGCACGCTGATCCGGTTGGCCGCGAGCACCGAGGCGGCGATCTACCTCCTCAATGAAAAGCGCGGCGATCTTGTAGAGATCGAGCACCGTTACGGCGTCACCGTCGAAGTCATCCCCGAAGGCGAGGATGAAGGCGCAAAGATGAGCGTGACGAGTTCCGGCCCACGCCCGCTCGAAGCTCCTAAGTTTGAACCGATCATCGACGAGGAAGAGGAAGACGATCTTCCCGAGGACGAGTTCGAGGAAGAGGAAGAAGAAGAGCGCGAGGCTCCCCAACGCCGCGAGCGCAGTGACCGGGGCGAACGCCGCGAAGCGGGCGAGAGCGAGGAAGACGCCGCGCGCCGTAAAAAGCGCCGCCGCCGGCGCGGTGGTCGCAATCGCAACCGTCCCGATCGTGAAGACGGTGCCGAGGGCGCTGAAGGCGCTGAGGGCACAGAGGGCGAAGCCTTCGACGGCGAAAATGGTGTCGAAGATGGCGATGAAGCAACCGATCGCAGCGATGCACCGGCTGCGGGCGACGATGGCGCCACTGACGCAGAGGGCCGTCCCAAGAAGCGTCGCCGTCGCGGCGGTCGCGGTCGCAAGCGTCGCTCGGACGAAGGCGAAGGCAGCGATGGCGCCGAGGGCGCTGACGGTGAGGAACAAGGCGTCGGGACTGACGGTGAGGACAGCGATGGTACCTCTGCCGAACCAGACGTCGAAGCAAACCCCGAAGATGCTCCGGCCGAAAAGCCCAAGCGCAAGCGTGCGCCGCGCAAGACCAAGGCGATGATCGCAGCTGAAGCGGCTGAGGCCGAAGCTGCTGCGGAAGAGCCGGTGGTAGAAGCCGAGGCTCCTGCTGAAGCGGCTGAGGATGCGCCGGTTGAAAAGCCCAAGCGCAAGCGTGCACCGCGCAAGGCGAAGGAAGCCGAAGCCGCGCCATCTGAGGCTGTTGAAGCTGTCGAAGTCGCGGCTCCCAAGGCCAAGGCTGCACCAAAGCCCAAGCGTGCGGCCAAGGCAGCAGCGGCTCCGGCTGAGCAGGTAACGGCCGAAGTTGCGCCGGAACCAGCGGCTGAAAACGCCGCGGAGCCTGCCGCCACAACGGACGGCAAGCCACGCAAAGGCTGGTGGAGCCGTACCTTCGGCGAATAGGTCGAGGCGTAAAGGCTGACATTATCGGGGCGGGAGCGGGCAACCTCTCCCGCCCTTTTTATATCTTTTTGTTACATAGGTTTGCGCGCAACGCCCCATTCCATCCACCCGGCAAAACGCGGTGCTTGTGGGGTGTAGCCTTCGCCCAGCGTCTCCACCGCAAAGCCCGCGCCTTGCAGCGCGCTGGCGATAGGTCGGGTCAGGTGGCACCCGCCGGCGAGATGCTTCCACACCGGTTCAATCCGCTCCTGCCAGCGCAGCACGCCTGCATCAGGTGCGCGGCCATGTTCGAGGAACAGCGTCTGCCCGCCGGGACGCAGGATCCGGGACAGCTCGTGCATCACCTGCACAGGGTCATCGACCGAACACAGGGTAAAGGTGCACACCACGCAGTCGAAACTGGCATCGGCAAAGGGGATGGCCTCACCCCGCGCCGCCCGAAGGTCAGCGGTCCAGCCCTTTTCCCGCGCTGCTGCTCGCGCGCCGTCCAACAGGCCTTCGTGCGGGTCGATCCCGGCGTAGGATGTGATCGCCGACGGGTCATAAAACGGATGGTTGATGCCGCCGCCGCAGCCCAGCTCAAACACATCCCCACGCGCCAGCGGCACCACCGCGGCGCGGCGCTTCATCACCTGACCTTGCGAACAGGCGCAGGTAATCATGCGCGGCATGATGTTCGCTTCGTACCAGGTCTTGAGGCCCATCGCGCGTAATCTCCCGTTGATTGTACCCTATCCTATCGCGGCGGTGCGTGGCAGGATATGACAATCGCTTGAGGAAGCCCGCATGACGACAACAGCCCCGCCCAAACCGACCTTCCGCTTTCACCCGCAAATATGGGCCGCTGCCGCAGCACTGTTGCTCGTCCCGGCAGCTGCGATGATGCTGACCGCCGAGGTCAATTGGGGCGCGGAAGATTTCGCCGCTTTTGGCCTGATGTTGACCGTGCTTTGCATATGCCTAGAGGCCGCTTGGCATTGGCTTGCCGGGCCTTGGTGGCGGTTAAGTGCCGTGATGCTGGCAGTGTTGGTATTTCTCACGGTGTGGGCGCATCTGGCTGTCAACTTGCTCGACTAGGCAGGGACTTCCGCGCCTTTGAAGTCAAACACCCGGCCCGATTGCTCCGGCCCCAACCCCGCCAGAACGCTAAGCAGATTGTCCGCCGCTTGCTGCGGCGCCGTCAGCTGGCCTTGCGCCAACCCGGTCTGAAAAGGTTGCGATAACGCGCTATCCACAGTGCCCGGATGCAGCCCGACGACAACGCTCTGCGAATGGGTTCGCGCCGCCTCCAAAGCGAAGTTTTTCAAAAGCATATTAAGCGCCGCTTTCGACGCGCGGTACGAATGCCACCCACCCAGACGGTTGTCGCTGATCGACCCGACCCGCGCACTGAGCGCCGCAAACACGAACCGCTTATCGCGCGGCATCAGCGGCAGGACGTGCTTGGCAATCAATGCCGGACCAATGGTGTTGAGCGCGAAGACCTGCGCCATAACCGCCGGATCAAGCCGTTTGTACGTCCGCTCAGGCCCAGTGCCATCGGGCAAGGTCAGCACTCCGGAAGCCACAATCACCCATTCGGGCGGGTCGTCGCGCATCATCTCGGCAGCCGCTGCGATAGACAATTCGTCAATCAGATCAAAGGCAAATGGGCGGAACGCCGCGCCGTCCGGCACCTCCCCCCGGCGCGATCCGGCATAAACCACCTCGGCCCCGCGTGCGGCGAGAGCCTCGCACAACGCTCGCCCGATCCCGCCCGAAGCGCCGAATACCGCCGCCGACCGCGGCCAATTTCCCGTGAGTTCAGTTGCATTTGTCATCACTGCACAAGCGCACTGGGCGCTGCATTGTTCCACACAGCGGAGCGCGCCAAACGTCTTTGGCAACCCATGTGCGAAACCCTGCAACAATGGAGAGGCACCGCCCGCTTGCGCGTGGGCGCAATGCCGTTAGATAGGGTGCAAATCGAAACCGGGATCACGTAATGGCGACCTTCACTCTCCCCAAGAATTCCAAGATCAATAGCGCCGGCAAGGTGCACACATCCCAGGGCGGCCGGGTGAAGGCGTTCAAGGTCTATCGCTACGATCCCGACAGCGGCCAGAACCCGCGTTATGACAAGTTCGAGATCAATCTTGATGAATGCGGGCCGATGGTGCTCGACGCGCTGTTCAAGATCAAGAACGAGATCGACCCGACGCTGACCTTCCGCCGTTCGTGCCGCGAAGGCATTTGCGGGTCGTGTTCAATGAACATGAACGGCAAAAACGGCCTCGCCTGCACCACGGCGATCGAAGATTTGAAGGGCGAAATTCGCATCACGCCGCTGCCGCATATGGACGTGATCAAGGATCTGGTGCCTGATTTCACGCACTTTTACGCGCAATATGCATCAATCCGCCCGTGGTTGCAGACTGTGACCCCGACCCCTTCGGGCAAGGAACGGCTCCAATCGCCTGAACAGCGCGAGCAGCTGGATGGGCTGTACGAATGCATCCTGTGCGCCTGCTGCTCGACCTCGTGCCCGTCATACTGGTGGAACAGCGACAAGTTCCTCGGCCCGGCAATCTTGCTGCAAGCCTATCGCTGGCTGGCCGACAGCCGCGACGAAATGACTGGCGAGCGGCTCGATGATCTGGAAGACCCGTTTCGCCTGTACCGCTGCCACACGATCATGAATTGCGCCAACGTGTGCCCCAAGGGCCTGAGCCCGGCCAAGGCCATCGCTGAAACCAAGAAGATGATGGCCGAACGGGCGATCTGATCCGGTTCTGACCGAACAGGCACGCAAATATGGCTGACAGTGAACCCATCGACGCGCCGTTCGATCACCACCCGCTCGCCCCGGCGGAGTGCGGGGGTGAGGATGGTTGGTACAGCTGGAATCTGGTCGACCGCACCCGGTTCAATACCGCCGTGCTGGGCGACATGCGGGTCCGCAAGGAAGGCGACAAGTGCCGCCTGCGCATGTTCCCAGAACGCCGCCACACCAATCTGGGTGACAATATCCACGGCGCGGTCACACTCGGCCTGATCGACATTGCCCTGTTCGCTGCGATGCACATCAATGGCAGCGGTGATGCGGGGCCCTCGGTGACGGTTGAACTCTCGACACAATTCGTCGGCGGGGGTGATCCCACCCGGCCGCTTGATGCGGTGAGCGAGATTGTGCGCGAAACCGGGCGGATGCTGTTCCTGCGCGGCTTTGCAACGCAGCCCCGCGATGATGGCGGTGATGACATCATCGCCGCCTATTCGGGCATCGTACGCAAGATGCAGTCGCGCGGCTGAGCCAGCGCATGGTCGGATTGCTTACTCGCTATGACGCGCTGGTCGCCAGCGGCGAACTGCGCGCCGATCCCGATCAGCGCGCGGCGGCGGAGCGGTTGGCAGCATTACAAGCGGCGCTTGAAGCTGACGCTCCAGCAGGCTTTCTCGGCAAGTTCTTCGCCAAGACGCCGTCCGCCCCGCGCGGTATTTACATGTGGGGCGGGGTCGGGCGCGGCAAGTCGATGCTGATGGACCTGTTCCACGATACGCTCGCCCTGCCCGCCAAGCGCCGCGTCCACTTCCACGCCTTTATGCAGGAGGTCCACACAGCAATGCGCGAGGTGCGCAAGGGCGAAACGGGCGATCCGATTCCTCAGGTTGCCGCGCTGCTCGCCGCCGATCTCAAATGCCTCGCGTTTGACGAGATGGTGGTGGGCAATTCCGCCGATGCGATGATCATGAGCCGGTTGTTCACCCAATTGATCCGTGATCGGGGCGTGACCATCGTCACCACCTCCAACCGCCCGCCGCGCGATCTGTACAAGGACGGGCTCAACCGCGAGCATTTCCTGCCGTTCATCGCCCTGATCGAGCGCGAGCTTGATGTGGTGCCATTGAACGGCCTGACCGATTACCGGCTTGACCGGATCGGCGGGCTGGCAACGTGGCACACCCCCCTCGGTGATGCGGCGACGGCAAAGGTGCGGGAGGCGTTTTTCCGCCTGACCGACTTCGCGCCCGAGGATGCGGCGCATGTGCCTTCGGCGGAGCTGAGTGTGGGCGGCAATCGCACCTTGCACGTGCCCAAAAGCCTCAAAGGGGTGGCGGTGTTCAGCTTCAAGAAGCTGTGCGCCGAAGCCCGCGGTGCGCCCGATTATCTCGCGATTGCGCGCGCCTATCACACCGTGTTTCTGGTCGGCATTCCCAAGATGGGGCCGGACAACCGCAATGAAGCCGCGCGCTTCGTCACGCTGATTGACGCGCTTTACGAACACCGCGTAAAGCTGTTCGCCACGGCTGCCGCGGTGCCCGAAGAATTATATCAGGCAGGCGACGGCGCGTTTGAATTCGAGCGCACGGTCAGCCGCTTGAACGAAATGCAGAGCGATGAATACATGGCTCTGGGCCACGGGGCTGAAGGTTAACCGCTGACCCCAAGCTGAGTGAGCGACTTCTCCAGCATCAGCAATTGCCACAGCGTGCGCGAATGATCGGCGCGGCCGGCGATATGCGCCTCGGCCATCGCGGCAATCGCGGTGGGATCGAAGAACCCGGTCTGCGCCAGACTGCCCGATGCAATGCCCCGCGCCGCCCCCGCCAAGGGACCGCGCAGCCACTCGGCAATCGGGGTGACAAACCCCTGCTTGGGCCGATAGAGAATATCCTGCGGCAAATACCGTTCGAGCGATTTCTTGAGCAGGTATTTGCCAGTGGTGCCCTTCACCCGCATCCCCTCAGGCAAGCGCGCGGCAAATTCGACCAAGCGGTGATCGAGCAGCGGTTCGCGTGCCTCAAGGCTTACCGCCATGCTGGTGCGGTCGACTTTGGTGAGGATATCGCCGGGCATCCAGAACATCAGGTCGGCATATTGCGCCCGGTCGAGGCCGGAGCGGCCCGGTGCGCCGCGCATCAGGGCGATCAGTTCATCCTCGCCGCGAAAGCCCGCGAGGCTGGCGGCGAACGCGTCTGAATAAAGCGCGGCGCGCATCTCTGGCGTCGTTACGGAAAGCCCGCGCGCATAGCCCGCCTCACCGCTCTCGGCGATCGCCAGCAGGGTCGCTTTGGCGCGCAAGGGGCGCGGTGCCCAATCCGCTTTGGGCCATGCGCGGCCCAATGTGCCGAACAGCGGTGCGCGCAAGCCAGCGGGCAGCACCGCGCGCGCGCGCTCCTCGTGGTGGTGGAACACTTGCCGCCGGTATCCGCCGAATGCCTCGTCCGCGCCGTCACCCGACAGCGCCACCGTCACCCGTTCACGCGCCAGTTGGCACACCCGCCACGTGGGCAGCGCCGAGGCATCGGCGAAGGGCTCATCGAACATCGCGGCGAGGGTATCAATCCCGGCGAAATCATCAGTCGCGACGATCCGCTCCTGGTGATCCGCGCCAAACTTTGCAGCGACTTGGCGGGCGTAGCTCGTCTCGTCATAGGCGGCGACATCGAAGCCGATCGAGCACGTCTGCACCGGCGCGGCGCTCGCCTCGCTCATGAGCGCGACCACCCCGGAAGAATCCACGCCGCCCGAAAGAAACGCGCCCAGCGGTACATCAGCGACCATGCGCGACCGCACGGCTTCGCGCAGCAGGTGGACAAGCTGTGCCGAGAGGTCAGCCTCGCTCCCACGCTCGCGCTGCGTGAAATCAATGTCCCACCACCGCTTCGGGCGTGCGGGAGCGCGGCCCTGCTCCAGCAGCATAAAATGCCCCGCCGGCAATTTTTCAACGCCAGCCAGGATCGAATACGTGTCGGGGACGTAGCCCCAGGTCATGTAAGCCTCAATCGCCTGCGGATTGACCCGGCGGCGCAGCAGCGGATGGGCGAGCAGGCCTTTCAGTTCGGAAGCGAAAGCGATGCTGCCATCTGACAGCGACGCATAGAACAGCGGCTTCACCCCGAACCGATCCCGCGCGAGGAACAGCTGACGCTTGTCGCGGTCGTACAGCGCAAAGGCGAACATCCCATCGAGCCGCGATAGGCAATCCGGCCCCCAGCGCTGCCACGCGGCCAGGATCACTTCGGTATCGCCATTGGTGCGGAAGCTGAAACCGGCCTGCTCCAGCTCAGCTCGTAGCGCACGGAAATTATAGATTTCGCCGTTGAAGACGATCACTGCGCGCCCATCAGCCGAATGCATCGGCTGCGGCGATCCGGCGACGTCGATGATCGAGAGGCGACGGTGGCCCAGCCCGATGCCGTGATCGCTCCACACCCCCGCCCCGTCCGGCCCGCGGTGCGCCAGCGCGTCACACATCCGCTCAACCCGCGCAGGGTCAACCGGCTTGGGGTTTTCGGCGTGAAATATCCCAGCAATTCCGCACATGGGGCGCGGCCTAGAGCACAGCGGCCAGCGCGGCAATCGCAGCCATGACGGCGATTGCAAATGCTGTGGCGAGGGGCGCGAGGGTTAGGGCTTCGGCGCGGGCTACCCAGCCCCAACCTGCCAGTGCACCCGCGCGCCAGCCATATTCTTCTGGCTCACGTTCGAACCAACGCCACGCGCCTGCCAGCATGGCTGCGACCACGAGGGCGAAAAACACCCAGCCATAGACGATGTGATCGAACCCGCCCGCCTTCTCCGCACCGATATACTGCGCAATATAAATCGTCGCCCACGCGCGCACACCATTGGCAAGGATTGGCACGATGACGCAGGCAGCCAGAAACGCGGCGCGCTTGCCCCAACTGGCAAAGCGGGTGAAGGCGACCAGCACCCCCAGCGTCACCATGGCGATCAGGAACTTCACGCCCGAGCAGGCCTCGGCGACGATGAACAGCCCGGCCGGGGTGTCGATATAAATGCCGTTGATGGTGGCAGGCACCCCGCTCCAATGCGTGAGCGCAATGGCGATATCGGCGGTGATGAATTGCAACGGCGGGACGATCTCGTCGCCGAACGGCACGAGGAATGTGGCAAATGCTAGCGGCAAGGCAAGCAACAGACTTGCGCGCAGACCCAGCACCGCGATCACCGCAGCCTGCATTGCGCCGACTGCTCCGGCATGGGCGATCAGGTTGATACCGAGCGAGCTCCCGGCCCACCACAACACAAGCCCGCCCACGACCAGCGCCAGTGCGGGAAGGAACGGGCGCGGCGTGATTGTCGTCAGCTCGCCCGCTTTCAGCATCACCAGCCAACCGACGATGAATGGCACCAGCAGCAGGTGGTTATAGGTATCGATATTCCACCATTGGTGCAGCATCTCACCCCAGCTTGGCGCGGTCACCGCGATCAGCGCAAGCCACGCCGCGGCGAGCGCCAGCAACGGCGAGCGCCACGCGGCGGGAATGCGGTCGAGCCAATTGGCGGCTGGGGCGGAGAGCGAGGCGGGTTCAGACGGCATCGTGCATCCCCTCCCTTTCCATACCGACCAGACCTGCAAGCGGGGCCAGCATCGCGTCCCACCCATGGTGATCCAGCACAAACTGCCGCGCCGCCGCCCCCATTTTTTCCCGTGCGTCGGGATTGGCGAGCAACGGCGCTATCGCCTCGCACATTGTCTCGGCGTCGGGCGGGCTGACCAGCCACTGCGCACCGTCCTGTGCGGCGATGCCGGTTGCGGCTTCGGGCGTGACAACCATGGCCCGCGCCATCGCCATCGCTTCGAGCACTTTGTTCTGTACCCCGCGCGCGATCAGCAGCGGGGCGAGCACCATGTCAGCCGCAGCAAGGAACGGGCGCACATCGGGCACCTCACCCCAAATCTGCACGCCGGGGGTGCCGTGATACGCCATCAGCTTGCCGGTGGGATTGCGGCCCACGACATGGAACATCGCGGTGGGGTAACGCGCGCGCAGCTTGGGCATCAGCGCCTCGATCACCCACAGCGCCGCCTGTTCATTGGGGCGGTAGTCCATCTGCCCGGTGAACACGAAATGAGGGCCCGGCAGTCCGGCGATGATCGGGTGCGGAGTGACGCCAGCGGGGTCGAAGTACGCAGCGTCGATCCCGTTGCCGATGACTTGAATGTTCACCCCTGCCGGTTTGGTCAGGCGGCTGCGGAAAAGCGTCGCCTCGGCCTCGGAAATCAGCAGCGTTGCGTCGGCGCGGTGGCCGAGCCGTTCTTCCTCTGCTGCCAGCAACCGCGCCTCACGCGCATTGAGCCACACCCGCTCGCCCGCTTCGGCGTAGCTCGCAAACTTGGCGCTATCGACGTCGCACAGGTCGATCACCACCCGGCCTGCGAACTCCGCGGGCACATATTGCCCCATCTGTCCGGAGAACACGACGACGGCGGTGATCGGGCGGGTCGCAATCGTATCACGCACCCAACGTTCCAGCTTGCGACTCTGGAACGCGGTGAGGCTGACCGGCTTACCTGCCAGCACCGCCTCAATCCCGGCGAGCGCCAGCGGCTTGCCGCGCGGGACGATGCAGTGCGATTCGGCAACTTCGGCCAGTTCGCCCTTCCCCGCCCGGTCACCCTCGGCAAAGCACCCGACGTGCACCGGAGCGAGCTTTGCCAGCGCCTTGAGCAGATGGTGCGATCGGATCCGGTCACCGCGATCCGGCGGGAACGGCACGCGGTGGGCGAGGAACAGGATTTCCCCCATCACGCAAGCCCGCGCGCGATCCACGGCCCCAGTTTGTTCGCGATAGGCAGTGGCAGCTTCTTCCACAGCTCAATCTTGCGGCTAAAGCTGGCATCGGTGGGATCAATATTGCGCTTGGGCGCGTCCCCGTCCGTCCATGCGCCATAGGTCAGCGGCACCGGATCAAAGCCCCAGTTCTTTTTGAACGCAAACGGTCCGCTTCCGGTTTTGGATCGTCCGAAATCGAACCGGGTCATGCCTTTCCGCCGCGCATGGAGCATCAATTCGTAATACATCAACTCGTTCGCACGCGCCGGGCGGGCGGCGTGGCTGCCCCCGCCCCAGAACGGCAGCACTGCGCCATCGTGATAGAAACTCAGCACGCTCGCCAAGGGGGTATCGCCCTGCCACACGGTGAGGATGTCGCTGCTGTCCGGGAAGGCGTCGAGCATCGCCGCAAACAGCCGCTTCGGGAATACCGGGGTGCCAAGATTGCGGACGCTTTCGCTATAGCAGGCGTAGTGCGCGGTGCGATCATCACGGCTGCGCCCGATGGTGATCCGGTGGCTAAAGCCAAGCCCCTTGCGCACCTCGGCGCGGGCCTTGCGCGGGATGGCGAGCAGTTCCGCCCCATCATCAGATGCAAGTGCACGTTCGAAGCCGCAATGCTTGTCCGACCACGTGTCCCAGCCTTGCGGTATCGGCCCGCCGCGCAGTTCGATGGCGGAAAATCCGTGCTGCGAGGCGTAAGTCTCCGCCTGCTTGGCAAGCGCGTGAGCGGTTTCGGAATTGTCTGCAACGATCCCGCCGCCGACCCCAAAGCCGCTCGATACCAATGCCTTGCCGAACAATGCTGATCGCACTTCGGTGAGCGGCAACCACCCGGTGACCACGCCCATCCGCTCGCTGATCAAGCCCGCCGCGCGTTGGCCCGTCCCCGCCGCTACGGCTTGCAGCCACGCCGGACGGTGGAACAGGCTCGCACCTGCTTCGGCCACAAAATCTTCGATCCGGCGCACATCTTGCGCGTCGCCGAAATCGACCACGCGCACGATCTCACCGGCTTTCACCGGCGCATTCATCGCGCCAGTTCCCCAGACACTGCGCCAGCCACTTCAGCCGACAGTTCAAGCGGCATAAGCTCGCCCGCGCGCATCGCCTCACGGTGAGCGATGACATCCATCCGCCCCCAGCGAAACTCACGCACCAAGTCGCTCAGCTTATCGGCCATCCGCGAAAGGCCCGTGTAATGCCGCAGGCGCGACCGCATCGGCGCATGTGGCACGCGCGGTTGGTCGGGGTCGACCTCCCACGGGTGGAAATAAAACACCGCCGGGCGGCCTTCCTCGCGGTTGACCTGCCGGATCGCCCAGCGTGAGAACGCATAGGGCAGCACCCGGAAAAACCCGCCCCCTCCCGCCGCCACGCGCCTGCCGCCCAGTATCGCAGTGGTCACCGGCAGTTCAACCAACGAAGACCACGGTAGAGGCCGGAATGCAAAGCGCGGCGCTTCGGGCCAGCCATAGTGATCATGCACCACCGGCGCGACGCTGCTCGAATAGGCGTAATCTTGCTCCGCCAGTTCGGCGAAGGCCCAAGGTGTGCGCTGATCAATCGAGAAACTCGGCGCGCGGTATCCGGTCACGGCCACGCCCGCGCAATCTTCAAGGATGCTGCGGGCTTTGCGGATATCCTCGGCAAATTCGCGGCGCGTAAAGGTGAACACCCGCGCATGATCATATCCGTGGCTGGCAATTTCATGCCCGCCTGCGACGATCCGGCGGATCATCTCAGGATGGCGCTGCGCCACCCAGCCGAGCGTGAAGAAGGTCGCGCGGACATCGGCTGCGGCAAAAAGGTCAATCACGCGGTAAACGTTGTCTTCCACACGAGTCTTGATGCTGTCCCACTCACCGCGCGCGATCACGTTTTCAAACGCGCCAACCTGAAACCAGTCTTCGACATCGACCGACAATCCGTTGACGATCGGCGTGGCCTCAGGCCCGGGCAGGGGGAATATCGGAGCGTTCATCGTCACGCCGCCTCGCGCGACGGGTCTTCCTCAAGCCATTCGATCAGCATGGTCAGCACGTGGCGGAATGATTGCTCCTGCTCCTCCAGCCGCGCTTCGATCCGTTCGAGCGCGGCGGCAAAGCGCGCTTCGGCAATCCGGACATCCTCAGCCGATAGCGGTTCACCAGCCGCATCATGCTGGCTTACGCCCGCCGCCTGCAATTCACTGATCGCGGCTTCAAGTTCGGCGGTGCGCGCATCACGCGTGGCCAGCATTGCAGCGACTTCGGCTGTGGGCAGGCTGTCAGACGAATCCGGTGCTGTCGCAGACGGAGCGGGGCGCAAATCGCCGCCGCCACTGCGGGTGCCGCGTGTCTGGTCAGACGCCATTTCGGCCATCACTTCACCCAGCATCTCCAGCGTCAATTCGCTGCGTTCTTCAATGGCACCCAGCAGCAGCAGGCGGTTCATCACCTGATTGACCCGGCGCGGAATCCCCTCGGTGTGGCTGTACAGCGCCTCGACCAGCCCCTCGGCAAAACCCGGTGTGCCGTTCCAGCCGACCTGTCCGAGCCGGTGGCGCGCATAATGCTCCACCTCGTCGGCATCGAGCGCCTCAAGATGGTGCGAAGCGATAACCCGCTGGCGCAGTTGCTCGGTATCGGGATGGTGAGCCAGCGTGCGACGAAATTCCGGCTGCCCCAGCAACAGGATTTGCAGCAAGGGGTGCGAGCCAAGCTGGAAGTTCGACAGCATCCGCAGCTCTTCGAGCGCGGTCAGATCGAGGCTTTGGCATTCATCGACCACCAGCAGACAGCGGCGTCCGGCGCGCGCTTCGTCTGCCAAAAACCGCTCGATTGCGCCGAGCGCGCTGGCCTTGTCGTGCCCTTCGACCGCCAATCCGAAGGCCTGCGCAACGACGTGCACGATCTCGCTGCCATCCAACGCGCTGGTGACGACCTGCGCCACGGTCAACGCGGCGGGATCGATGCGCTGCATCAGATGCGCCACCAACGTCGATTTGCCTGCGCCGACTTCGCCGGTGATGACGATGAAGCCCTCTCCCTGCGACAGGCCATAGCCAAGATAGCTCATCGCCTTCTTGTGCGTGGTGCTTTCAAAATAGAATTGCGGATCAGGGGTGAGCTGAAACGGCCGTCCGCTGAAACCATAGTGATGTTCGTACATGAGACTCTGGTCCCTCGTCAGAAATTGTAACGCAGGCCGATCAGGGCGGTGGCAAAGGCGACGTCCTGGGCAGTGAAATCGCTGTTGATATAATCGACTGCAATCGCCGCCCGCCCGGTTAGCCGCTGGGTAATCGACTGGTTGTAAGCTGCCGATCCGCCCAACGCGGTGACATTACCGTTGCTGCCCGCTGCATCGAACCAGTTGACGTAAGCATTGGTGGTGATGTTGGCGCTCTGCCCGACCTGGCGCGAAAGGCCGCCGATGACGTAGTAGCTTTCATCGGTCAGCCCATCGACAGCCGCCAGCACGGTGCCCTGCGCGGCGATAAAGGTGCGCCGGTCATACCCAGCCCCCAGCGCCGCCGTGGTGCGGCCCATTGTGCGTTGGTACGATGCGCGCACGCCCCGGCCCCGGAACGCCGCCGACCGCGCCGAGCCAAGGCCGCCGATGATCGATTGCCCTTCGCTGCCGGTAACCAGCCCCCCGAAATCGCCGGTGACCGGATTGCGGATCGCCTCAAAATCGCTCGACAAGCCTGCCAGCGAATTGTTCAGCGAGCCGCCAAATCCGCTCACCCCGTCATAGACCGACAGCGCAAAGGCGCTGCGCTGGTTGGGGACATAGGTAAAAGTGCCGTAATAGGTGGTCGAATCGTAACGCCGCCCGACCGACGCCGCCAGATTGGTGCGTGAGCTTGGCCGCCACATAACGCCGACGTCCCACAGCAACCCATCCACATCGAACGCGATCCGGCGCGGCGAGGCACTATCCGTGACGAACCGGCCATCGTTGCCTACCACCGGCACGCCGTTGGCATCGCGCAATGCATCGCGGCTGGAAATCTCGACATCCTCGTATCCGACACCGCCGACCAGCGCGAGCGTGGGCGATACCGGCACAGTCACATCGCCGCGCACATATAAATCGCGCACGCGCTGATCGAGGTTGGAAATATCTTCCTGAAAGCCGCCAGCAGTCACCGCAAGGCCGACAGGCAACAGATCACCGGGGCGTACCCCGGCGCGCAGCTGGCCAAGATAGGTCATGCTGTCATCGAACACGTCGACCACATCGCCTTGCGCATTGACCAGCGCGGCGTCAGTTTCAAACCGGTTGTAGCCGACTCGGGCCAGACCGTTCACGTCGACCGCACCAACGCGGGTGGTTAGGCTGGGCCCGGCATAGGCGCTGTAGAACCGGCTCTCGGCATCCTGGCTGACGAGCGGGTTGGCGGTCGTCCCGCCGCTGCCATCGACCTGGGTGCGTGAGGCGAGCCCGCCCACCTCAAAATTCAGCGTATTGGGGATCACCGCCAATGTGCCGCGCGCAATGCCGCTCAGCGTATCACTATCAACGCTGTCATCACCGTAAGCGATGTTGCGTTCGTACCGCAGGGAAACCGCCGCGCCGCTGTTGCGGCCCTGCACGTTGATATCGACCCCGGCGGCCAGCTGGGTGAAGGTCAGCACCTCGTCCCCCGGCGTCAGTTCGGCCGAGATGATCTGCGAAACCTCGATATACGGTTGCACCACGCGATTGGCACGCTGGCTGGTCGGTTCACCGCTGGACACTTGGCCTTGATCTGGGCCCAAATCTTGGCCCTGATCTTGTGCCAATATCGGGCTCGCCGTCACCACCGCGAGGGCAGTGGCCAGAAGCGCCCATGTGAGGGAGCGGGCTAACATGGTCATTTCCCCTTGGGCCCATAGGTGCCAAAGCGCCGCCCCGAAGGGCTGTAGCGCGCGGCATTGAGCAGCAGTTTGATATCGCCGCAGGCCGACAGCAGTTGCTGAGCATCCTCCAGTGCGGCGCGGCTGGTTTCATCCGCGCGCACCACCAACAATGCCTGCCCAACATGGGCCGCGAGTTCGGCGGCGGGCGAGGCGGCGAGCGCGGGCGGCGTGTCGAAAATCAGGATCCGGTTGGGCGCGCCCATCGTCAACCGGTCGAGCACTTCGCCCGTCCGCGCACTGGCGAGGTATTCGGCATCGAGCGACGTCGCTGTGCCTGCGGGCAGCACGAACAGTCCGTCAATATCGGTCTGGATCACCAGGCTTTCAGGTAGAATTGCCGGATCAGCGAGCGCATCCATCAGTCCCTGCTCGACATCGATTCCCAAGCGCTGCGCCACCGATGGCTTAACCACATCGGCATCGACCAGCAGCACCTCAAGCCCGCGCTCGGCAGCGAGCGCGATGGCAAGGTTGGTGGCGCAATAGGTTTTGCCCTCACCCGGATGCGGCGAACACACCAAAATGCGGCGCGCCAGCGGAGTATCGCTCGCCCGCGCATCGGCGAGCAGTTCGCGTTTGACGATGCGGAACTCTTCCAGCAGCCCGGTCACAGGGTCTTCGGGCACGATCAAACCGCCATCCCGCAGATGATCGCGGTCAATCGCAGCGAACGGGCCGCAGAAGGCGACTGCAGCCGGTTGTTGCAAGGCAACCGCAGTCTGTTGTTGCGGCTGTTGCGGCGCTGGCTCGGAAGGTTGCGGGGCCGCCTGTGGCTGAACTTGAGCTTGCGGCTGCGGCTGGGGCGCAGCGACGACAGGCGCGACCTCGACTGGTGGTTGCGCTGGCGATTGGGGCGCCGAAGTGCGGCGCAACGCTTCAGGCACCGGAGGCAGCTTAGGCACCGCGCGCACCGGGCCGAGCCCGAACGCCGCATCTGCGCGTTCAAACAGCGAAGCAGGCGTTGCGCCCTCCCGGTTGATTTTGCCCTGTTCGGTCATTGTGCTCTTCCCACCCTCACGCAATCGTCCCGACCGCGACGATTTCGATGGCGAGCAGCACCACGAAAATCGCCGCCAGACCGGCGCAGGCCCCGGCAAATTGCTTCAATCGCTTGGCCTCAATCTCCCGCGCGGCGTCCGACACCGTCAGCGAGATCGAACCGATCACCGGCAGATCGAACGCGCGCTCCAGCTTTTGCGCGGTGGGGAAGCTCGATTTGAGCTGGCTGAGCGCATAGGCCACCGCTGCCCCTGCCCCGAGACCGACAATCAGCACCCCGAACAATAGCAGCGGGCGATTGGGCGCGGCCGGTTTCTGCGGCACACCGGGTTGCTGGATGATATCGAACCGGAACTGGCTCGCCTTGTCCTCCACCTGTCCGCGCGTGCGCAGCGCCTCACGGTCTTGCAGCAGCTTTTCGTAATTCTGGCTCAGCACGTCGTAATCGCGGCTAATGCGGTTGGCTTCAGCGGCGACGGTCGGCTCGGTCGCCTGGCTTGCCAGCAGCCCGGCGGCATTGCTTTGGAGCGCGGCGCGGCGGGCTTGCAGAGCTTCGACTGCGGCTTGCCGTTCACTGCGGATTGCCACCAGCGAGGAATGGGCCGGGTTGGGTGTGCCGCCCGCATCATCGCCCGCTGCCGCTGCCTGCCGCGCAAGAATTGCGACCTGCTTGGTGGTGGAGACAACGTCCGGGTGATTGTCGGTCAGCCCGCGCGAACGCAGCTCTGCCAGCTGGGTCTGCGCCTGTTGCAGCGCGGCCTTTGGCCCGGTCGCATCGCGCCCGCCTGCCAATGTACGCGGCGTGCTGGCCAGCTGGCTCGAAATTGCGGCCAAGGCGCTTTCCGCTGCTGCCAGATCAGCATCGACATCGCGCAATTCGGTGCGCGCCTGCTGCACCTTAGTCGACAGGCTTTCCGACCCGCCAACCAGATCAGGATATTGCGATTCGAACGCCAGACGGCGTTGTTCGGCCTGCTCCAGTTCAAGCTTGCGCTCATCCAGCTGCCGATCGAGATCGCCGATTGCGGTGCTGATCCCGGTGCGATTGCCGATCACGTGC
Organism: Sphingomonadales bacterium Ga0077531; assembly: GCA_001464915.1. Lineage (GTDB taxonomy): Bacteria > Pseudomonadota > Alphaproteobacteria > Sphingomonadales > Sphingomonadaceae > Erythrobacter. The sequence goes on along the minus strand of LNED01000023.1, from coordinate 68,249 downwards.
TCTTCGCGCAGGATGTCGAGCAGCTTTTGCACAACATCTCGCGCCAGCACGGCATTTTCGGCGTCGGACAGGTCGCTGCGCCCAATTTCGGCGGTGATCTCAAACAGGTTGTCCTGCTCACTGGTCACCTTGACCTTTTTTTCCAGTTCAGCGGTGGCGGAATCCAGTGCGCTACGCTCGGTAATTCCTTCGCCGAGCCGCGTGGATGTGATCACCTTTTCAAGATTCTTGGCGCTCGACAGGGTCTGCCGCACGCGCATGATTTCTTCCTTGCCGTCGCCCGCAATGCCGAGCTGTTTGGACAGCACGTCCTGCACATCGACATAAACGCGCGCCTTGGATTCGTACGAATTGGGGATCATCGCGATCACCAGCCAGCCCAGCAGGCACACGCCCCAGGCAACCGCAATCGCGATCCAGCGGCGGTGCCAGACCGACCATAGCGCCGCGCGCAACTCGTCAAAGATGTCGCTCATTTGCGCAGCCGCCCCTTAGAACCGGCTCTCAGGGATGATGATCGTGTCGCCCGGCATCAGCAGCACGTTGGCGGTGGCATCGCCTTTGCGGATCAAGTCCGAAAGTCGCAGGCGGTATTCGGCTTGTGTGCCGGTTTCGCGGTCGAGCCGGATCAGCTTGGCGCGGTTGCCAGCGGCAAATTCGTTCAGGCCGCCCACTGCGATCATCGCATCAAGCACGGTCATATTGGCGCGGAACGGCAGCGAAGCGGGTTGCCCGGTCGCGCCGATGATCCGCACCTGCTGGGTGAAATTGCCCTCGGGCGTATTCACGATCACCGAGACGATCGGCTGTTCGATGTATTTCGCCAGCTCGCCCGCAATGTATTCCTGCAATTCGGTCGCGGTTTTGCCGACCGCAGGGATGTCCTGCACCAGCGGGATCGTCAGCCGCCCATCGGGGCGCACGCGCACTTTTTCGGCGCTGAGTTCGGGGTTGCGCCAGACGTGGATGGTGATCTCGTCAAGCGGGCCGATGGTATAGGCCTCGCTCGGGGCGATGGCGGTGCTGGAATAGTTCGCAGTCGGCAGCTCGGTGCCGCCGGTGGCGCAGGCGGCCAGTGCCAGCGCGGGAACAGCCAGCACGGCCAGACGGGGGAAACTCGGAAAGGTAAGCATCGACGGACATGTCCTTGGCCAGATCAAGCAAGGCCATGTGCACGCCGCAGGAGCGACCTGCGACACATGAACCCGCGAAGACGGTCACTTGTCGCCGGAAATGGTGAACATATTGTTAGTTATACAGGGCAAATTGGTGGCCCATCCCGATATGGGACGGCGCTTTGGCGGGGGTTAACAGCTCCCTCGCCATTGGTCGATTACACCAGGATTTCGGCTGCCGGGCCGTGGCCGAGAAAGGCGCTAGGCGAAGCGGTTGCTCCGTATGCTCCAGCGCAGAACACCGCGACCATATCGCCAACCTCGGCGTGCGGCATCGCGGCATTGTCGGCAAGCCGGTCGAGCGGAGTGCACAGACAGCCGACGATGTTGACTTCCTCTGTCGGCTCCGCCCCATAACACGTTGCAATCGCAGAAGGATAATTGCGCCGCACCACCGTTCCGAAATTGCCCGAAGCGGCGAGCTGATGGTGCAGCCCGCCATCGGTAATGAGGTAGGTGACCCCGTGGCTCACCTTACGGTCAATGATCCGGGTCAGGTACACACCCGCTTCCCCCACCAGATAGCGGCCCAGTTCCATGCATAGCTCAGTATCAGCTAGCACCGGCGGCAGGTGCGCGACCCGCTCTGCCAAAGCAGCGCCGACGCGAGGAAGATCAACCGGGATGTCTCCGGGGAAATAGGGAATACCCAGCCCCCCACCCATGTTCAGCTTGGGCAGGCCGTGGCCGATTACCTCAGCCAGTTCCGCAGCCAAATCCAGCACCTTGCCTTGCGCTTCGATGATCGCGTCTGCGCTCAAGGTCTGGCTGCCGGTAAAGATGTGCAAGCCGCGCCACTCGGCCCCTTGCGCAATCATCGCGCGTGCGAGCGCGGGCACGCGTTCGGCATCGACGCCGAACTGCTTGGCCCCGCCGCCCATTTTCATACCCGAACCCGTCATGGTGAAGCTCGGATTGACCCGGATCGCGATGCGCGGCCGCTTGCCCAACCGCTGCCCGATGGCCAGCGCCCGCGCTGCCTCTCCCTCGCTTTCGCAATTGAGCGTGACACCGACGGCAATCGCCGCCTCCAACTCGTCATCACGCTTGCCCGGCCCGGCAAAGCTGATCCGCTCTGGATCAATCCCCACCGCGACGCACAGTCCCAATTCGCCTGACGAGGCAATGTCGAACCCATCCACCAACGGCGCCATGTGGCCGATTACCGCAAGGTGCGGGTTGGCCTTGACCGCGTAGTTGAGCCCGATCCGCTTTGGCAGCGCGGCGCGCAGTTCAGCCACGCGGGCGTCGAGATGGCTGCGCGAATAGACAAACAACGGGGTGCGGCCCGCCTCTGCCACAAGCTCGCTGACACGCCGCCCGCCGATCGCAAGGTCGCCATCAATGGCCGCATAACCGGCGGGGATTGGGCCAACGGGCTTCATGACGAAAATTCCTGATTGAGTTCAACCTGCAAGGCGGTGCGATCGATCTTGGCATTGGGGTTCAAGGGCATCGCCTTACGCCAATGGATCACGGCCGGCTGCATGAAATTGGGAAGGTCGCGCTGGAGGCGCTTGGCGAGGTCAGCGCGGGCCGCCTCACCACCTTCTCCACGCACCACCAAATGCACCGCTTGCCCCAAGCGTGCGTCGGCCACGCCGAGCGCGACCGCCTCGGCCACCAGCCCTGTGGCAAGCGCAGCGTCCTCAACCTCTTGCGGACTGATGCGGTTGCCCGCGCTCTTGATCATCGCATCGCGCCGCCCGGCGAAATAGAGCAAGCCATCAGCATCGCGCCGCACTCGGTCGCCTGACCAGACAGCGGTGCCGCCATAGGTGGAGGCGGCGGGCGCAGGCTTGAATCGCTCGGCGGTGCGCTCTGCATCTTGCCAATACCCTTGCGCGACCAGCGGGCCGCAATGCACCAGCTCGCCCTCCTCGTTATCGGCGGCGACCTCGCCCGCATCATTAATAACGAGAATCTCTGCGAAAGGTATCGCTTTACCCATTGAAGTCGGATGAGAATCCACCAACTCAGGATCGAGATAAGTCGAACGAAACGCCTCGGTCAGGCCATACATCGGGAACAGCCGCGCTTCCGGAAACAACGCCCGCAGCGACCGCACCAGATCCACGGTCAGCGCCCCGCCACTATTGGTCAGCCGCCGCAGCGGCGCACGCGCCTCGGCAGGCCAGTCGATTTCTGTCAGTTGCACCCACAAGGGCGGCACCGCGGCGATCGTGGTTACCCCATGCTTGGCGCAGGCCTTGGCGACATCCTTGGCAAACAGGAAATCGAGCGGCACCACCGCCCCGCCCGCGAACCATGTGCTCAACAGTTGATTCTGCCCGTAATCGAACGACAGCGGCAACACCGCCAGCGTCACGTCATCGGTCGCCAACGCAAGGTAATGCGCCACACTCACCGCACCGAGCCACATGTTTGCATGGCTGAGCATTACGCCCTTGGGACGGCCGGTGGAGCCAGAGGTGTAGAGGATCGCCGCCAGATCATCGGGATCGGCCTGCGATGGCCCCAATGCGCGCCCGGCCGCCGCAGCAGCCGCCAGCGCCTCCGCCTCGCCCAGCGCGGCGCAACCGTGGGGCAAGTCGCCCGGCTCGAACGAGGCGAGCCGCGAGCCTGTCCCCAGCAGCAACCGCGCCCCGCTATCGGTAAGGATATGCGCCGCCTGCGCGCGTTTGAGCAGCGGGTTGATCGGCACATGCACCAGCCCCGCCCGCGCCGCGGCCAGCGGCAGCAGGCACGTTAGCTCGCCCTTCGCCGCCCAGCTCGCTACCCGAGCGCCGGGATGCGGCACCATTTGCGCCAGCCACCCGGCCAGGCTCGCAACACGCTGTCTTAACTGATTGTGGTTAAGCGTCCCCTCGCGCAGAACCAACGCCGGATGCTCACCAAAGCCCATCGCCACGGCTCGCTCAGCGAGGTGGTCAATCGGATATGCGGTGGGATCGGGTGGTAGCGGCATCGGCAGGAGCAGTCTTTCAGTGATCGAAACGCGGTATCACGACAGCGTTAACGTCTTGCAAGCGCTGACTGCGCAAGGCGCCGCCGCGCCGTTTGATCGTGCCGAATGGTATGCGCTGCTGGCCGAGACGGGCATCACGCCGTTGATCGCGGTCGCCAGCGAGGGCGATCACACCGCCGCGCTCGCCCTGACCGAGGCGGATGGCCGGATCACGCCCCTGCGCAACTGGTACAGTTTCACTTGGCGCGCCCACGCCCCGGCGGGCCCGGCGGGTGACCGCTTGCTGGAGGCACTGGCGCGCGGGTTGAAGACGCGGGGGTATCGCATCACGCTTGAACCGGTGCCGGGAGAGGATGGCTCCGCCGAGCGACTGGCGCGGGCATTTCGCGCGGCGGGCTGGCAGGTGGCGGTCGCGGAATGCGATACCAACCACGTTCTGCCCGTCGCCGGGCGCAGCTTTGCCGCCTATTGGGACAGCCGCCCAGGAACCTTGCGCACCACGCTGAAACGCAAGGGCAAAAAAGTCACAACCGAGGTGATAACACGCTTCGATCCCGCCCTTTGGGACGAATACGAAGCAATCTATGCCGCGAGCTGGAAACCCGCAGAAGATCAGCCCGAGATGCTACGCGCCTTTGCCGCGGCTGAAGGGGCAGCGGGCCGGTTGCGATTGGGTGTCGCGCGGGCGGATGGAATGGCAGTTGCCGCGCAATGCTGGACTGTCGAAAATTCAATCGCCTACATCCATAAGCTCGCACATCTTGAAAGCCACAAGCCGCTATCGGCCGGCACCACTCTCAGCGCGGCAATGTTCCAGCATGTGATCGACAGTGACCGTGTGGAATTGGTCGATTTCGGCACCGGCGATCAAAGCTACAAGGCCGATTGGATGGAGGCGGTGCGCCCGCGTTACCGGATCGATTGTCTCAACCCGGCACGCCCGCGCAGTTGGGCGCCGCTGGCCAAGCGGATGCTGCGCGTGGCCAAGCCCTGAGCGCGCTCGTTCAAGGCTGCAAAACTTGCACCACTGCGCGCGCATGGCTAAGCCCCGCGGCCACGGCCGATAACAGGGAATACGCCAGCGCCATGAGCAGCACGCCGATCTTGCAGGGGCAGTTGGACGAGGAAGCACTCGACCAGCAATTGAAGGCGCTTATCGCCGATGTGCTTGGCCTCGATCCGGCGCAGGCGGCGGCTTTCGATGCCGATAGCGGGCTGTTTGGCCACCTGCCCGAACTCGATTCGATGGCGGTCGCTGGCCTGCTCACTGAAATGGAAGACCGGCTTGGAATCGTGATCGACGATGATGATGTCGACGGCGAAATGCTCGAAACCTATGGCGGCCTGCGCGCCTTCGCACAGGCCAAGCTTGCCCCGCTCTAGCCTCGGCTTGACCCCCGCTAGGGTGCGCTAGGGTGATTTCCACGTGGAACATTTCGGCGTCAGGTGACGGTTCGGCCGGCGAAGAACTGCTGCTGGTGTTCGATCGGGGGCGGCCCGCGCGGTTACTGATCCTGCCTGCCTGGTTTGACGAAGCGAACAAGCTACGGCGCTTCACGGTCGAAGTAATGCGGCGATTGGATGCGGCTGGGATCGACACTCTGCTGCCCGATTTGCCGGGCTGCAACGAAAGCCTCACCCCGCTGTCAGAGCAGACATTGGAAGGCTGGCGCACTTGCGCGGCAGCGGCGGCGGAGTCGCTGGGGGCGACCCATGTGCTGGCGATCAGAGCGGGCGCACTGCTCGCACCTGAGGGCCTGCCGGGCTGGCACTATGCGCCGCAATCGGGGCCAAAGCTGCTGCGCGGGATGTTGCGGGCGCAAGTGATTGCGGCACGTGAGGCTGGAAATTCAGAGACTTCCGAAGCCCTGTTAGCAAAGGGTCGGAGCGAAGGGCTGACGCTCGGCGGCTGGCCTATCGGCGCAGCAATGGTCCGCGCGCTGGAGGCAGCAGAGCCTGCCCTCGCCCCCGGACAGACCGCAATTGCGCAAGGCCAGCTTGGCGGCCCCGGCTTGTGGCTGCGCGCCGAACCAGATGACGACGCAGGCCAGGCTGATGCTCTAGCCGCGATCATCTGCGGCGGCTTGGCATGACCCGTTTCTCGCATACTTTCGGCTGTGGCAGCCTGACGTTGGCCGGCACACTAGACACCGCGCCGGGCACCGCCGGCTTGCTGATCGTCAGCGGCGGCAACGAAGTGCGCTCAGGTGCGTTCAGCGGACAGGCCGAGCTTGCCACCCGCGTTGCCCGCGCTGGCTTCCCTGTGTTCCGCTTCGACCGCCGGGGCGTGGGAGATAGCGAGGGCGAGAATCGCGGTTTCCGCAAGTCGGCCAGGGACATAGCCACCGCCCTTGAAGCGTTTCGGGCGATGGCCCCGCAGATCACCCGCGTGGTCGGCTTCGGCAATTGCGATGCCGCATCGGCGCTGATGCTGGCGGGCGGCGCGGGGTGCGATGGGCTGGTGCTTTCTAACCCGTGGACGATTGAACAAGGTAGCAAGACTGCCACTCCTCCTCCCGCAGCAATCCGTTCACGCTATCTCGAAAAACTCAAGGACCCGCGCGAAATCGGTCGGTTGCTGGGAGGTGGTGTGAACCTGCGCAAACTGGGGCGCGGGCTTGTCCAATCGCTCAAACCTGCCCCGCCGCCGTCGACCCTTGCAGGCGAAATGCGCGATGGGTTGGCCGGTTTCACAGGCGAGGTGCGCATCCTGCTCGCCACCGCTGATCGCACCGCGCACGTGTTCGAAGCCGCGTGGGACGCCTCCGACCCGCGCATCCGCCGCTGCCACGGCGCAGGCCATTCCTATGTCGAGCCCGCCCACCGTGACTGGCTCACATCGGAAATCCTTGCCGCGTTAAGGGCTTAACGCTCAAACAGGCTTACCAGTTCAACATGAGTGGACCAGCGGAACTGGCCGACCGGGCGCAGCTTGGTCAGCCGGAACCCCGCCGCTGTCAGCGTCGCCGCATCGCGCGCCCAGCTTGCCGGATTGCAACTGACATAGACCACCTTGGCGAGCGTGCTCGCGGCAATTTCCGCCACTTGTGCGCGGGCACCGGCGCGCGGGGGATCGAGCAGCACGGCATCAAATCGATTGAGTTCAGCCGGTTCCAGCGGGCTCCTGAACAGATCGCGATGCAGCGCCAGCACGGTTCCCCCGGACTGCGGGCCCGCAGCTTTGCACGCCAGATGCGCCGCGCGCTCGGCCTCAACTGCGAGCACCTTGCGCCCTTCTCGCAGCGCAAAAGCAAAGGTGCCGAGGCCCGCGAACAGATCAGCCACCATCGCTGCCCCGTCGAGCCATTCGACCGCGTCGGTCGCCATCCGCAGTTCGGCATCATGGGTCGCTTGCAGAAAAGCACCCGGCGGCAGGCTGACCGGCACGCCCGCCAGCGTGACCGTGGCAGGCTCCGGCTCCCACAACGTCTCCGGGCCGTAGCCTTGATCAATGGTAAGCCGCGCAAGCCCCTGTTCGCGCGCGAAATCGAGCGCGGCCTCGGTCGGCCCAAGTCCTTCGAGCGGGAAGTGGACCAAGCTGACATCCACGCCCTGATCGGCCAGCGTCAAATCGATCCCAACCATCGCCTTGGGCCCATGCGCGCCCACGAATTTGCGCAACGGCGCAATCAGGGCGGTGAGAGCGGGATGCAGCACCGGGCATTCGGCCAGATCGACAACGCGGTGCGATCCGCCCTCACGATAGCCCAGCACTGCGCCCTTATGCGTGCGAAGTCCGTGCAGCCCCGCGCGGCGGCGGGTGGCGGGCGGCGAAAGGTGAACGAGGAGCAGCTCGGACGGTTCGATCCCCTGCCCCTTGGCAGCGTTGACCACCCGGCCCTCGACAAACTCTGCCAGCACGGTGTCATCCACGTGCTGCAACAGGCACCCGCCACAAGTCCCAAAATGGCGGCAGGCAGGCGCGATGTGGTGCGGACCAGAGGTGATCGCGCCGTCCGCGTCGATGGTATCGCCGGGGACTGCGCCGGCGATATGCCGCCCGGATGCGGCAACGCCATCACCCTTGGCGGCGAGGCGGATGATTTGATCAATATTACTCACAGACAGGCCGCTAGCGCCTCAGACACGCATTCGGCAAGCTGCGAGGGGGTAAAAGCCGGACCGGCGCGCCGTACCGCCTCGCTATGCAGCCACAATGCCTGACACGCGGCGGCGAAGGGATCGGCGCCGGTCGCCATCCGACTTGCCGCAATCCCGGCGAGGACGTCGCCCGTGCCTGCCACCGACAGCCAGCTTGATGCAGGAATACCGAGCGCCAGCCTGCCATCGGGCGCGGCCACCACGCTGTCCGGTCCCTTGGCGAGCACCACCATCCCAGTGACCTTGGCCAGCGCCTGCGCGCGTTGGCGTCGCCCTTCGGCTATCACCCCGAAATTGCGACACAAAGTGTCCAGCTCGCCATCATGCGGAGTGGCGAGCATCGGAATGTCGCGGGCGAGCATATTGGGCGCGAGCAACACCAGCGCATCAGCATCAAGCACCAGCGCGCGCGCATGGCGCAGCGCCTCACCCAGCCTGGCCTTGGCCGCGCCATCGCGCCCCAGCCCCGGGCCCACTAGCACCGCTGCGATGCGCGGATCGGTGAGCGCTTCGGCCAGTGGCGCGGTCTCGGTCACCACATCGGCGGGCGTACGCGGGTCAGGCGCGCGGGCGAGCAATTTCACATACCCTGCCCCAGCCCGCTGCGCTGCGGCGGCGGCAAGCAGGCTCGCCCCCGGCATCCCGCCCGCAACTATGCCCAATAAGCCTCTGAGATATTTGTGGCTATCGGCAGTGGGCGGAGCGACAACCGGACGCTCGACCAGTTGCGCCGCCCCCTCAACCGCGTCAATGCCAATCGGGACAAGCCTCAGATGCCCCATCAACGCGCGGCCGGGCAGGTTCCAATGCGCGAATTTCCACGCGCCCAACGCCAGCGTCAAATCAAAGTGCGGCAGTCGGTCATTCAACGCAGCGCCGCTATCGCTCGCGATCCCTGAGGGAACATCGATCGCGACCCGATAGTGATGCCGCGCAGCAAGATCACGCAGCAACAGCGCGTGTTCAGCCACCAAAGGCCGCCCCAGCCCTGAGCCGAACAGGCAATCGACAAACACACCGCCATGGCCGCCGCTTTTCGCCACCGGCCCATCCCACCGACGTGCCGCGTCCTTGGCCGCATCGGTCGCTGGGTCGAGCGGAGCAATAACACTGACCGCATTGCCGGCACTGCGCAAAATGCGTGCGATTACATAGCCGTCACCGCCGTTGTTGCCAGGGCCGCACAAGACCGTGACCGAACGGCCCGCCGCCACCCGCCTGATCCATTCCGCCGCGCCGCCAGCGGCGGTTTCCATCAGGTCGTTGACGCTCATACCTGCATCGAACAGCGCCTGTTCAGCGGCGCGCATCTGTTGGGCGGTGAGAACCTGCGCGTGGGTCACTGCGGCGCGGGCGCGATCAGTTCGGGCGGGATAGAGTAACGATCCGCACCGAGCGCGAATTGCAGCCCGCCTCCCTGCTCGATCACCAAAGGATCGGCCCCGTCTAGCGGCGACAGGTCGCCGGTCTCCGCATCACGGATCAGGCGCCGAAACCCGCCATCGGGATGGTGGATGACGATTTCATTTGTCCCCGCCACCTCCTCAAGCGTGCAAACCGGCGAAAGTTCAGCGCCCGCACCAATCGCGCAGTCAACCAACGCGCCGGGCGGCGGCGGGGAAGTTTCACTCACCCCACACCCCGCCAAAGCAATCAGCAGGCAGAGCGCGCTAGATATCCGCAAAAACATGGGTTTCTGCCTTGGCGCCGGGGTGGGTCAGCGCACCGAACCGCGCCGGACCGACGTTCTGGGCATAGCGCCACAGCGCTCCTGCCTGATAATCATGGTCGCGCGGCTGCCATTGGGCGCGGCGAGCGGCGAGCACATCTTCGGCCACGTCGAGATCAATCGTGCCGCGTTCCGCATCGATGCTGATGATGTCGCCATCCTCGATCAGCGCAATCGGGCCGCCGTCCGCCGCTTCGGGGCCAACATGGCCGATGCAGAAGCCCCGCGTTGCACCTGAGAACCGCCCATCGGTGATCAGCGCGACCTTCTCGCCCATGCCCTGCCCGTATAGCGCGGCAGTGGTCGAGAGCATCTCGCGCATCCCGGGCCCGCCTTTTGGCCCTTCGTACCGGATCACGATCACCGCGCCTTCCTTGATTTGACGCGCTTCAACTGCGGCAAAGCAATCCTCCTCGCAATCGAACACCTGCGCCGGGCCGGTGAATTGCAAACGCTCCATCCCGGCAACCTTCACGATTGCGCCGTCGGGCGCGAGACTGCCCTTGAGGCCAACCACCCCGCCGGTTGGGCTGAGCGGGGTCTTCACGTCGTAGATAACCTTTTGATCGGGGTTCCAGGTCACCTGATCAATGTTCTCGCCCAGCGTTTTGCCGGTCACGGTCATGCAGTCGCCGTGCAGCAGACCGTTATCCAGCATCGTCTTCATCAGCATGTAAACGCCGCCCGCGTCATACATATCCTTGGCGACATAGCGCCCGCCCGGTTGCAGGTCGGCGATGTAAGGTGTGGTCTTGAAAATCTCGGCGACGTCGAACAGGTCGAAGTCGATCCCGGCCTCGCTCGCCATGGCGGGCAAGTGCAGCCCGGCATTGGTCGACCCGCCGGTGGCAGCGACCACGCGCGCTGCGTTTTCAAACGCTTCGCGGGTACAGATGTCACGCGGCCTGAGGTTCAGCGCGAGCAACTCCATCACCTGCGCGCCCGCTGCCGTCGCGATTTCGGCGCGGTTCTGATAGGGCGCTGGCACCATGTTGCTATTGGGGAGCGAAAGACCAATCGCCTCACCCACGCAGGCCATCGTGTTGGCGGTATACTGACCACCGCACGCGCCGTGCCCCGGACAGGCGACCTTTTCGAGCGCGATCAGATCTTTCAGCGGGCAATTGCCCGCCGCATATTGCCCCACCGCTTCGAACACGTCTTTGACGGTCACATCCTTGCCATCATAGGTGCCGGGCAGGATTGACCCGCCATAGACGAAGATCGACGGCACATTCAGCCGCAGCATCGCCATCATCATCCCGGGCAGGCTCTTGTCGCACCCGGCAAAACCGACAAGCGCATCATAGCAATGCCCGCGCATCGAAAGCTCGATCGAGTCCGCGATCACCTCGCGGCTGATCAGCGAGGATTTCATGCCCTGATGGCCCATCGCGATGCCATCGGTGACGGTGATGGTGTTGAACCGACGCGGGGTACCACCGCCTGCGATCACGCCTTCGCGGCAGACATCGGCCTGCGCGTTCAGCGTGGTGTTGCACGGCGCAGAGTCGTTCCCTGCGCTAACCACGCCGACAAACGGCTGCGCGATTTCTTCCTCGGTCATGCCCATCGCGTAGTAATACGAGCGGTGCGGCGCGCGCTCCGGCCCGACGGAAACGTGGCGGCTGGGAAGCTTGGACTTGTCAAAGGTACGCGACATAAGATTTCCTGTGGCAGGCGATTTGTGAAACGTCCCCTGCCTTCAGGTGAGCGCCAGCGCAACCCTTTGCGTTATGTCGGCCAGCAGCGCGGCCCAGCGGGCGTGATCAGCGGGGGTCTGGACAAGGTCTTGCCGCAGTTCGACGCCGAGATAAGGACGCCCATGCGCCTCAGCATGGCGGTTCATGGTGTAGTTGAGATCGCGGCCGGAATAGGGGAGGTTGTCGCCCACGTTCAGCCCCTCGGCTGCGAGCAGCGGGATGGCGATCCGCGCGGCGCGATCATCGGTGTTGTAGAGCACGCCGACCTCCCACGGGCGTGGCTCGTCCCGGCTCGCAAGGCGCGGGGTGAAGCTGTGGAGCGAGAGGATCAGCGCCGGCTCTGCGGCTGCCAGCCACTGCTCCAGCGCGGAATGATAGGGGCGGTGGAAGCGGTCGAGCCTCCCTTCCCTGTCCGCACCGACATTGCCGGGAATCGCGTGCCCGTCGCTGGCTTCGGGGACAAGACCGGGGGCGGTTTCTTCGCGGTTGAGATCGCACACCAGGCGGCTGACGGCGGCGATGTGCGCCGGGATGGTGTGGGTTTGGGCAAAGACTTCGGCGATGGCGGCGGTGCCGATATCGACTGCGATGTGTTCGTGCAGCAGATGCGCGGGGATGCCGAGGTCCATGTTGGCAGGCACGTGATTGCTGGCGTGATCAGCAGTGCAGACAATCCCGCCGGTGGTTGGCGTGCCGATCTGGCGGAAGGCTTCGCTCACCGCAGCCGCCCTGCCATGGTCCACCAGCCGGACGGCATGGCCGCCGCCGCCGCATCGCGGGCTTCGGGGGTATCGTAAAGCGCAAAGCAGGTCGCGCCTGATCCGGACATGCGGGCAAGCCATGGCGCGGTGGCCTGCAATGCCGCCAGCACCTCGGCGATAACCGGGCACAGCGAAATGGCGGGGGCTTCGAGGTCGTTGCGCCCTTCCCTTGCTATCGCTGAGGCGGGGCCTTCGGGGAGCGGCCCGCGATCCTCGCCATCCCATGCCTTGAACACCGGCCCGGTCGAGAGCGGCAGGCGCGGGTTGACCAGCAGGACGGGGGTGCCGGCGAGGTCGTCTTCCACCTCGACCTGCTCGGTGCCGGTGCCGAGTCCGATATGGGTTCGGCTGAGCACGCAGGCGGGCACATCCGCGCCGAGCTTGGCCGCGCGCGCCTGCCAGTCATCGGGCAGCCCATGGAGCGCCTCGACCATCCGGAACACCGCCCCCGCATCCGCCGACCCGCCGCCAAGACCAGCGGCGACGGGGAGGTTTTTTTCAAGCGTCACCGCAAGGCCGTGCGGGCGCGGAAGGGCATTGAGCGCGCGGGCGACGAGGTTGTCGAAAGGATTGTCGAGCCCGCCCGCAAACTCGCCCAGCGTGGTGACGCTATCGGCGGCAGGCGCGGCGCTCAGCACGTCCCCCGCATCGACGAAAGCGAACAGGGTCTCAAGCTCATGATACCCGTCCTCCCGCCGCCTGCGGACATGCAGCGCGAGGTTGATCTTGGCGTAGGCGGTTTCGAGCATGACCATAGGAAGTACTAGATTTCCGCCGAGTATTTCACCGACGCCGCCTCGAACGACATCTTGGGCGCAAGAATCGTCCCGTCCGGGCGCGCGATCCCGCCCAGCGGGTCGATAGCTTCGATTTCGTAATCCGCCTCGCCCTGATCGAGGCCCGAGATGATGACGTCGAAGGTCATCGCCTTGCCGCCTTCGGGAACAAACCAGTGGATGTTGTCGCTCGGGCCCGACATCGCGGAGAGCGCGCCCGTCCGGGCGATATAGTCCCGGGTGGGACGGATGATCATCGCCTCGCCTTCATCCCTGAGCCGGTCGAAATTTCGGACCCGGAACGCGCCTTCGACCACGAGGTGCGAGGAGACCATATGGCGGTGGCCGTGCGGGGTGATTACATTGTGCGGCTCAAACGCGAACAGCGCCGCGCCATAGCCAAGCTTGCGCGGTGCACCCTCGGCATCAAGAAAGCGGATGCTGCTTTTGCGCGGGTCATTGGTCGGCGGCATCGCGTTCTGGGTGACTTGCGCCTTGTCCACCTCGGCCATCAGTTCGGCGACCTCGATTTCGCCCGCCAGCCGCTCGGCGTCGGCCATCCATTGCAGCGGCGATATCTGACCACCCTTGAGCGCGCGCGCCAATTCACCCTGCCGCTCGATCCAGTCACGCGCTGCCATGCGACGCTGCGGCTTGGCCGCTGAAACCTCGCAACCCAACAGCGCCAGCGAAAATGCCGCGAGGCCGCTCGCCATGGCTGAACGCCGGTCGATCCCGAAGGCATCAAGGCTTGCCGGTGCGGCTAGGACCCAATCGCGCGTCGTTACTGGCATCGCTCGACCTCACATGTTCGGATAGTTCGGCCCCCCGCCGCCTTCTGGCGTCACCCAGTTGATGTTCTGGTTGGGGTCCTTGATGTCGCAGGTCTTGCAGTGGACGCAGTTCTGCGAGTTGATCTGGAACTTGGGCGTGCCGTCGGCTTCCTCCAGCCATTCATACACCCCCGCCGGGCAATAGCGTGCCGAAGGCCCACCGAACACTTCCAACTCGCTTTCCCGCTGCAACGTCAGATCGGCAACCTGCAAGTGGCAAGGCTGATCCTCAGCGTGGTTCGTGTAGCTGTAGGCCACATTCGTCAGGCGGTCGAAGGTGATGACGCCGTCGGGCTTGGGATAGTCGATCTTCGGGTAGAGATCAGCGCGGCCGGTGTATGTGTAATCACGCTTGTGCTTCATCTTGACCGGCAGACCGATCTTGAGCGTGCGCATCCACATGTCGATGCCCGCCAGTGCCGTGCCGATGTCGCCGCCGTATTTCGCCACCGCAGGCTGCGCGTTCTGCACCAGCTTGAGTTCGGTTGCGATCCAGCTTGACCGCACCGCCGCATCGTAATCGGCCAGCTCAGTCTTTTCATGACCCGCTGCCACTGCTGCGGCGATGCTTTCCGCTGCCAGCATCCCGCTCTTCATGGCGGTGTGGCTGCCCTTGATGCGCGGCACATTGACGAATCCCGCCGCGCAGCCGATCAGCGCGCCGCCGGGGAAGGCGAGCTTGGGCACCGATTGCCAGCCGCCCTCGTTGATCGCGCGCGCGCCGTAGCTGACGCGCTTGCCGCCTTCGAGATATTCGCGGATGGCCGGGTGGTTCTTCCACCGCTGGAATTCCTGATAGGGCGAGACCCACGGGTTCTTGTAATCAAGCGCCGTCACGAAGCCCAAGGCCACCTGACCATTCGCCTGATGGTAGAGGAAGCCCCCGCCCCAGCTATCGCTTTCGGTCAGCGGCCAGCCCTGCGTGTGGATCACTCGGCCCGGCTTATGCTTCTTGGGATCAATGTCCCACAATTCCTTGATGCCGAGGCCGTAAACCTGCGGCTGGCAGTTCGCTTCCAGATCAAACCGCGCCTTCATCTGCTTGGTCAGGTTGCCGCGCGCGCCCTCGGCAAACAGGGTGTATTTCGCGTGGATCTCCATGCCGGGGGTGTAATCGCCCTTGTGGCTGCCATCGGCGGCGATGCCCATGTCCTGCGTGATCACGCCCGCAACGCGGCCTTCTCCGTCGATCATCAGTTCGGCGGCGGGGAAGCCGGGGAATACCATGACCCCCAGCCCTTCGGCCTGTTCGGCCAGCCAGCGGGTCAGATTGCCAAGCGAGCCGGTGTAGCAGCCGTGGTTGCTCATCAACGGCGGCATGATCGCGTGGGGCAGCGAGGTCTTGCCGTTCTTCGACAGCACCCAGTGCCAGTTATCGGTCACCGGGGTTTCCGCCATCGGGCACCCTTGTTCGCGCCATTCGGGCAGCAGCTCATCCAACGACTTGGGATCGACCACCGCGCCCGACAGGATATGCGCGCCGATTTCCGAACCCTTTTCGAGCACGATCACTTCGAGTTCGGCATTGACCTGTTTCAGCCGGATTGCCGCTGCAAGGCCTGCGACCCCGCCGCCGACAATCACAACATCACAGGGCATTGATTCACGTTCGACCATCGGGCTTTCCTGATCCTGACTGTTTTGAGCGCGCGCGCCGCACATTCCGGCGAATTGCTGTGCTGGTTCACTTGCTAACTGGGTATCAGACAGTCAAGACCTCGCTTTAATAGCATGACCCAACCAGCCCTTTCCCTTGCCCGCGAATTTGAGGCGGCAATCGCGTGGTGGCACGCGGCTGGGGTAGACTACGACTTTGATGATGACGTTACGGCGTGGTTGGCCGAAGCGCCGTTGGAAGCCCCTGCCGCGCCCAAGGGTGTCACCGCCGGAACAAGCCGCAGTGCTTCCGCCCCGCAGGATCAGACGCAGCAGGCAAAGCAACAAACGGCCCCCACAGCACCGCCGCCCGCTCCCGCCCTCGCCCCTGCCATATTGCGCCGCGACTTGCTGGGCGATTCGCCGCCAACTGATCTCGCCGCATTTCGCCAGTGGTGGCTCGGAGCGGCGGAGCTTGATGCTGCGCGACTTTATCCCCGGATTGCGCCGCGCGGCGCCGAAGGTGCGTCGCTGATGGTGCTGGTGCCACAGCCCGAAGAACACGACCGCGACAGCCTGATGGAAGGGCCGCAGGGGCGGTTGCTGGGCAACATTCTCGCCGCGATGGGGCTTGATGATAACGCGGTTTACCTCGCCGCCGCCCTGCCGTGTTACACGCCGATGGCTGATCTTGCCGCGATTGGCGCTGGCGGGATGGACGCTGTAGTGGCGCATCACATCGCGCTGGCTCAGCCTAAACGGGTATTGGTGCTCGGCACCGGGCTGGCCGCAATGCTTGGCGCGCACGACAATCAGCCTTTACGTGAAATCAACCATAGTGCGGGCAAGGTGCCGGTCATGGTCAGCGAAACGCTGGACGCCATGATGGACATGCCCCGGCTCAAAGCCCGGTTTTGGAAGAGATGGATAGAATGGTCAGCCTCATGAATGTGCGTGCACGCGCCGGGTTTGCGGCGCTGGCGCTGGCGGGGCTGGCCTTTCCGGTCGCTGCGCAGGCGCAACAGGGCAACCTCGTCGCGCAATGGAACGATGACGCACGCGGGGAGACTTCGCTCGCTGCAATCCTCAGCCCCGAGGATCGCAGCCATTACCGCCAACTGTTCGCAGCAATCGATGCGCAGGAATGGAGCGTGGTTGAAGAACTGCTCGCTCAGCGCCCCGATGGCGTGCTGACGCAGGCCGCGCGCGCTGAATATTACACCCATGCCGACAGCCCCAAGGTCTCCGCCGAGCAAATCACCGCGTGGTTTGAACGCGGCGTCGATCTGCCGCAGGCTGACCAGATCGCCCGCATGGGAGCGAAGCGCGGGGTGGAATACCTTCCGGCGCTGCCCAGCGAACAGGGCTTTGCACGCCAGCCCTACGCGCCCAAGCGCATCCTTCCGCGCCCGGTGAGCGACGGGACAATGCCGTCCGCAACCGCATCTGCGATCCTGGAAGCGATCAAGGCTGACAATCCGACCGAAGCGCAGCGCCTGCTGGCCGAGGCTGATCTGTTCCTGTCCAGCGATGCCCGCGCCGAATGGCGTCAGCGGGTCGCCTGGAGCCACTATATCGAGAACAATGACACCGCCGCGCTCGAACTGGCGCGAACCGCAGCTGAAGGTTCGGGCGAATGGGTGGCCGAAGCTGCATGGGTCGAAGGCCTCGCGGCTTGGCGGCTGGGGCATTGCTCGCTTGCCGCAGAGGCGTTCGTCAACGTCGCCTCGCGCGCTTCGAATGTCGAACTGGCCGCTGCGGGGCATTACTGGGCGCACCGCGCGCTGGTGCGCTGCCGCGAACCGGGTCAGGCGCAGCAACACCTGAGCTCCGCCGCGCAGCTCGATGAAACGCTCTACGGGATGCTCGCGGCCGATCAGTTGGGCGTGGAATTGCCTGCCCACGCCCCGGCCCAACAGTTCAAAGCTGAGGATTGGCAACAGCTGGTAGGCCGCGGAAATGTGCAGGTTGCCGTCGCGCTGACCGAGATTGGCCGCCCCGCGCTCGCCGATGAAGTGCTCCGCCACGAAGCGCGGATTGGCCCGTCGTTCCAGTTTGACGCGCTGTCGCGGTTGGCGCGCGAACTGGGCCTGCCCGCTACACAATTGTTCATGGCGCACAACGCGCCCTATGGCACCCGCAGCGATCCTGCCTTGCGGTTCCCGGTGGCACGCTGGCAGCCGGTTGATGGCTGGCAAGTCGATCCGGCGCTAGCCTTTGCCCACGCTCTGCAAGAATCGAACTTTCGCGCCAACGCCGTCAGCCCGGCCGATGCGCGCGGGCTGATGCAGATCACTCCGATCACCGTGCGCCAACATGCACCGACGCTCAACATGACCGCGTCCTACGTCAACCTCAACGATCCCGAGGTGAACCTGTCATTCGGCCAGCGCAATCTTGAGATGCTGCGCGATTCCGCGGCGACCGGCGGGACGCTGCCCAAGATCATGGCGGCCTACAACGCGGGCCTGACCCCGGTGGCGCGCTGGAATACCGAGATCAACGATCAGAACGATCCGCTGCTTTGGATGGAATCGATCCCCTATTGGGAAACGCGCGGCTATGTCGCGATCGTCATGCGCAATTACTGGATGTATGAACGCGCCGCCGGGGTGACCTCGCCCAGCCGCCGCGCACTGGCGCAGGGCCTGTGGCCGGAATTCCCGCAGGCGCGCAATCTGCGTTCGGCGCGGCTGGACAAGTAATGGCAATCGACGAGAGCCGCGCGTTCAAGCCGATCAATATCGCTGTGCTGACCGTATCGGACACCCGCACAGCGGAGAACGACACTTCGGGCGATATTCTCAGCAACCGGGTAACGGGTGCGGGCCACAATCTCGGCGCGCGGATGATCGTGAAAGACGATGCCAAACTGCTCGCCGCGCAGTTCGAGGCCTGGATCGATGATCCCGCCATCGACGCCATCGTCAGCACCGGCGGCACCGGCCTTACGGGGCGCGATGTCACGCCCGAAGCCCTCTCTCTCGTTAAAGACGCGCGAGACATTCCCGGCTTTGGCGAACTGTTCCGCTGGCTCAGCTTCCAATCCATCGGCACCAGCACCGTGCAATCACGCGCCTGCGCCGCGGTGGCGCGCGGCACCTATATCTTCGCCCTGCCCGGTTCGAACGGCGCGGTGAAGGATGGCTGGGACGGAATCCTCGCCGAACAGCTCGACGCCCGCAATCGCCCCTGCAACTTCGTCGAACTGATGCCCCGACTGCGGGAAGTTTGATCTCAGGCGAAGACCGGACTGATCTTGCCAACCACAGCCGTACAGCTGCGGAAATCAGCAAGCTGTGCTTCGCTCATCGGCCGCTTGAAGACATAGGCGCCGGGCTTCCGTTTGTCGACGTAGAGCTTGATGAAGTGCTCGGTCTCCACGATATGGCTGAAATTCGACCAGCTAACCCTGCTGCCGTTCCCTTCGCATGACGCCTCGTATCCCTGCTCATCCCAGGCGAAGGTCACTGGCGAGCCAGTGACACCCCAGCCAACCTCCGGACTCATGGCATTTCTCGTATGCCGCCAGTATTCAAGGGCGTATAGCGCAACCGGCCCGAGCAGTACGACGTAGAACAGCGGGTGAGTAAAAAAGTACGGGTTAACCCAATAGGCCTGCCCAACAAACGGCGCATACAAGAGCACCACCACCAGAGTGAGCGTGCGGGGGTTGAGAAAGCCCTCCGCAAACTTGTCCCGTGCAAGGGCCAACCCTTCTTCAGGGAGCCAGTTGTATGAGACCTGCCGTTCCATGGGTATGAGGATCGCGCAAGACCCCTTAACATCATGCTACGGAGAGGAATTTTTCCGATCGCAGCAAACTCTGCCCCGCCAGCGCGTGGTCCTATCCACAAAAACCCCGCTTTTCAGCTAAGGAAATTCTGTTAGCAGGATCACCTGATCGAAGGGGGAATTGCGATGCGTTGGGCGATCTTGGCGGTTGCGGCGGCAATGGTGGCTTTGGGCGGCGGGGCGGCGCAGGCGCAATCTTCGCAGACATTGCAGCACTTTACCCGCGCCGATTTTGAGCGGGCCTTGCGCGATGCCGGGGCGAATATCACCACCAGCGAAGATCCGCAGCGGATCAATTTCACTTTCGAGGGCGATGTCGCAGCCGATGCTCTATTGCTCGCCTGCGATGAAGGCACGCAGGACAATTGCCTCGGCTCGTCCATGCTCGCCACATTCACGGCTGACGAAGGGACCACCGCTGACCAAGTCATGGCAGCGATCAACGCATACAATTACAACGAGAACTTCGGCCGCGCCTATGTCGACGACGAAGGCACGATCTCGGTGCGGATGTACATTATCTCGGACGGCGGCATCACCCGCGAAAACTACAGCAGCCAGATCGGGCTGTGGTTCGGCTCTGTGGTCGATTTCTTTGGCTATCTGTATCCGGAAAGCGGCGAATAGGGGGGAGTGGGGGTTAGCCAAACCCCCCACCCACATCGCCCGGGGCAAAGCGGATCAGGCGGCTGTCGATCAGCGCGGCGGTGCGATTGACCACTGCCTTCTGATACTCGGCATCCTTGATCATTTCGAAGAACGCGCCGGCATTGGGATATTGCGCGACAAAGCCATCGTGCCATTCGCGCACGTCTGGCCCGGTCACCATCGCCTCGAACCGCCCGCGCCAGACGATGCTGCCGCCCACGCGCTGGAAGATCGACCCTGATGTGCGGCCATATTCGGCATAGGCCTCGCGCCCCGTCCATCCCTTGCCCGCGTTTTCGTGGCCTTCGGGATAGTCCGCCGTGTCACGATACAGCAGCAGGTTGAGCATCTGGATCGGTGTATCACGCGGCAGGTCTTTGAACGCCTGAAAATTGGCGGGCGACGGGTCGATGTAGGTCACATTGGTCATCGGCTCACTCCACCAGCTTGTAATCGCTGAACCGGTCGCGCAGGTCTTTCTTGCTGATTTTGCCAGTGGCGGTGTGCGGGATGTCGTCGACGAATTCGACCGCATCGGGCAGCCACCACTTTGCGATGATCGGCTTGAGGTGCTCGATGATTTCGCCGCCCGTCACGTCTGCGCCGGCTTTCTTGACCACGAACAACACTGGGCGTTCGTCCCACTTGGGGTGGTAAACGCCAATGCAAGCGGCCTCAGCCACTGCCGGATGCCCGCAGGCGGCGTTTTCCAGCTCGACCGAGCTGATCCATTCGCCACCCGATTTGATCACGTCCTTGGTGCGGTCAGTCAGCTGCAGCGTGCCATCGGGGTGGATGATGCCAACATCGCCGGTATCGAACCAGCCATCATTGCCAACGGCGTCCGTATCGGCCTTGAAGTAGCGTTTGATGACCCACGGCCCGCGAATTTGCAGTGCGCCGCTGGTCTGCCCATCGCGCGGCAGTTCGGTGCTCATGCCGCTCAAATCCACCGTGCGCAGCTGCACGCCAAAGATTGGGCGGCCCTGCATCGCGGTCTTTTCGACCTTCTGTTCGAGCGTGAGCGTGTCCCAATCCCAAGTCGGGCCCCCGACCGTTCCAATCGGGCTGGTTTCGGTCATCCCCCAAGCGTGCTGCACGCGGGTGCCGTTCTTCATCAGCCGCTCGATCATGAATTTTGGCGCAGCGGAGCCCCCGATGGTGGCCGCCTTCAGTGGTGGCAGATCAAGGCCATTGGCATCGCAATACTGGAAATGCGCCAGCCACACTGTTGGCACGCCTGCACTATCGGTAACGCCTTCGCGCAGCATCAGATCATGCAGAACCGCTGGGTCATTCACTGCCGAGAACACGAACTTGATCCCCGCCATCGCGCCAGCATAGGGCAGGCCCCAGCTCGCCGCGTGGAACATCGGCACCACGGGCAGCATCACCGATGCGCTGGAGAAATTGAACGCCGCCGGTTGCAAGCCGGCCATCGCGTGCATCACGGTGGAACGGTGCTCGTATTGCACCCCCTTCGGATTGCCGGTGGTGCCCGAGGTATAGCAGATCATACACGGGTCGCTTTCCGCCCCGGTGGCCCATTCGAAATCACCGTCCTGCGCGCCGATCCAATCCTCAAAGGCGGGTGCACTCGCGCCGGAATCATAGCAGATGTAATGCTCAACCGTGGGCCAGCGCGACTTCATCCGGTCAACAATCGGCTGGAACGCCGCGTCGTAACACAGCACGCTGTCTTCGGCGTGGTTGACGATATATTCGAGCTGATCGTCAAACAGGCGCGGGTTCACGGTGTGGAGCACCCCGCCCATCCCTGCGACGCCATACCAGCTGACCAGATGCCGCGAATGGTTCATGGCAAGGCTGGCGACCTTGTCCCCCGGCTTGAGGCCCAGCGCGCGCAATGCCTGCGCCATCTTCAACGCATCGCGGCGAATGCCCGCCCAATCGGTGCGTGTTTCGCTGCCATCAGCCCAGCGGGTAACGATTTCGCGCGTCGGCGCTTCACGCGCGGCGTGGTCGATCACTGCGGTTACCCGCATGGTCCATTCCTGCATCGCCCCAAGCCTTGCTCCGGCCATAGCTCTCTCTCCGTCTAGACTGCGCGATTGTTGCGCATTGCTGTGTGGTTGCACTCGTTCTCATGCCCTTGGCCGCGCCGCTTGGCAATCGGGGCTGAGTAAGGGGCAAATAGGGCGAATTGTCACGACTTTGCCACGCATAAAGCCTATGTTCCGAGCGTGCCCGACCCAAAAGGATATTTATGAAAAAACTAGCATTTCTCCTCGCCAGCGCCGCAGCTGTTGCTGCCGTGCCCGTGCAGGCGCGTGAGGGCCAGCTCTATCTCGGCATCGAAGGCGGCGTCAGCTTTGACGATCAGGTCACCGTCGATATCGACAACAACCGCGCTGACGGCCTGCTCGACAACGCAGCCTTTGCAGACACCAACCTCGGAATCGATGGCGACGTCATCCTTGGTTACGATTTCGGCGCGTTCCGATTGGAAGCCGAAGGCGGATACAAGCAGGCCGGCTACGAATCGCTGACCGTCGTCAATTCGGGGATCCTGCCCGGCACCCTGACCGTGCCCAGCGGCACCGTGGTCCAGAACGATCGCGATCTCAAAATCTTGAGCGGGATGATCAACGGTCTGATCGAATTCGGCAAGGATGATGGCTTGCAGATCTACGGCGGCGGCGGTGTAGGCTTGGCCCGATTGTCGTTGCCGGTCGAAGTGGCTGGGATTGGCACCGTGGTCGATGACAATGCCACCGATTTTGCTTGGCAGCTGATCGGCGGCCTGCGGTTTCCGGTGAACGACAATATCGATTTCGGCGTCAAGTATCGCTATTTCGTGGCCGAGAACTTCGGTCTTGAAGCAGCCAACGGACGCGCGCTTGATGTCGATTATACGGCCCATTCGGTGCTGGCGAGCTTGGTTTATAACTTTGGCGGCGCGCCTGCGTCTGCCCCGGTGATTGCAGCGCCTGCTCAACCCGCTCCGGTGATCGCACCGCCGCCCCCGCCGCGTCCCGCTCCGCCCGCGCCGCCGCGGGCGCAGTGCAACACCGGGCCGTTCATCGTGTTCTTCGACTTTGACCGTTCGGACATCACGGCTGAAGCATCGACGATCCTCAACAACGCCGTCACCGCTTACGCCAATTGCGGCAATGCGCGGGTGATGCTGGCAGGTCACACGGATACCTCGGGCAGCGCGACCTACAATTTGGCGCTGGCCGAACGTCGTAATGCGTCGGTCCGCAATTACATGACCGGCCGCGGCGTTGGTGCCGGGCAGATCACCGGCGAAGCGTTTGGCGAAAGCCAGCCGCGCGTGCCGACCGCCGACGGGGTGCGCGAAGCGCAGAACCGCCGTGTGGAAGTGTCTTACGGCCCAGGTTCGGGCTTCTAAGTCACTCGGCTAATCGAAATGCATCAGGAGGGGCCGGAGCGATCCGGCCCCTTTTTTGTGCCTTCAGGCAACCAGCCGCAGCCGTGCTTTGCCCTTCAGCGGCGCCAGCGCGACATTGTCGATCCCCTCGACCGCCGCCAGCCGCTCGGCCAGATCGCCGTTAAGCACAAACCCGCCCCCCAATCGCACCTGCGCATGGCCACCCGCTGCGAGCACGAGCCGCACCATAACCTCGCCGCTGCCTGCCACCTGCTCGCCCTGCGCCACATCAAGTTCGATCTTGAGTTCAAGCAGTGCCTCAACCGTGGCGATATCGGCGGTCAGCTGCATCGCGGTCGCCCCGCTGACGGCTGCCAAGGGCCGCGCGCCGCGCACGGTCAGACGCGGGGGTTCATCAGGGTTGGGTGCGTCAAGTTCGACCGTCAGCAGCAGGCATTCGCCTTCCTGCCCCCAACGTTCAAACTGCGGCACCAGCGCCTCTTCGAAACAAGCGGCGGAAAACTGCCCTGAAGCATCGGAGAAATCGGCACGCACAAACGTGCCGCCCTTGCGGGTGCGGGCCTTAGTAATGCCTTCGACCAGAGCCGCCATCACCGCCGTGCCGCGCCCGCCCGGCGGTGCCC
Source organism: Sphingomonadales bacterium Ga0077531 (assembly GCA_001464915.1). Classification (GTDB taxonomy): domain Bacteria; phylum Pseudomonadota; class Alphaproteobacteria; order Sphingomonadales; family Sphingomonadaceae; genus Erythrobacter. The sequence goes on along the minus strand of LNED01000023.1, from coordinate 44,204 downwards.
CTGCTTCCATCAGGCTTTGATAGGTGCGCGCGCCATTGGCCGAGGCCACGTCGCGGAATTGCTGCACCGGGTGGGCAGAGAAATAGAACCCGAAATTCTCGCGTTCCTGCGCCATGCGTTCGGTCCGGCTCCATGCCGGGGCGGCCTGCAACCTCAGGTCTTCGGCAGCCGCATCATCCCCGCCAAACAGCGCCGCCTGCCCGCTTGACCGTTCGCGCATCGCCGCGTCAGCCACCGCCATCAGCAGGTCGGCATTGGCGTAAAGCAGCCCGCGATCCGGTTCTAACCCGTCAAACGCGCCGGCACAGATCAGCCCTTCCAGCTGACGCCGGTTCATCGTGCCCTGCGGCAGGCGTTCGAACAGATCCTTGATGCTGGCAAACGGCCCGGACGCCTGCCGCTCAGCCGCAATCGCTTCCATCGCCTTTTCCCCGACATTGCGGATCCCGGCGAGCGCGTAGCGGACGGCATAGCCTTTGTCGGTCTGCTCGACGGTAAAGCGCGCTTGCGATGCATTGATGTCGGGCGGCAACACCTCAACCCCGCCGTGGCCGTTCGGATAGCGCCGCGCATCATCGACAAACACATTGAGCTTGTCCGACTGATGCATATCGAAACACATTGATGCCGCGTAGAATTCTTCGGGGTAATGCGCTTTCAGCCACCCGGTCTGATAGGCCAGCAATGCATAGGCCGCTGCGTGCGATTTGTTGAAGCCGTAGCCTGCAAACTTGTCGATCAAATCGAACAGTTCGTTGGCGCGCTTGGCCTCGATGCCCGAATTCTCCCGGCAGCCATCGACGAACCGGCCACGCTGCGCGTCCATTTCGGCCTGCACCTTCTTACCCATCGCGCGGCGCAGCAGGTCAGCATCGCCAAGTGAGTAGCCCGCGAGCACCTGCGCGGCCTGCATCACCTGTTCCTGATAAACAAAGATGCCGTATGTTTCGGCCAGGATGCCTTCGAGCTTTTGGTGCGGGTATTCGATCGGAACCACGCCCGCTTTACGCTGACCGAACAGCGGGATGTTATCCATCGGGCCGGGCCGATAGAGCGACACGAGCGCGATGATGTCGCCGAAATTGGTCGGCTTCACAGCCTTCAGCGTGCGCCGCATCCCTTCGGATTCCAGCTGGAACACGCCAACGGTGTTACCTGTCTGCATGAGTTGGTAAACCGCCTGATCATCCAGCGGCAACGCGCCCAGATCGATGGTGATGCCGCGTTCTTCCAGTAGATCGGTCGCCTTGCGCAGCACCGACAGGGTTTTCAGGCCCAAGAAGTCGAACTTCACCAGCCCGGAACTTTCGACATATTTCATGTCGAACTGCGTCACCGGCATGTCTGATCGCGGGTCACGATACAGCGGCACAAGCTGCGCCAACGGTCGATCACCAATCACCACGCCCGCCGCGTGGGTCGATGAATTGCGCGGCAGGCCTTCCAGCTGCATCGCCAGATCGACGAGGCGTTTGACGTCCTTGTCGTTGTCGTATTCGCGCTTGAAATCCGCCGCGCCGTTCAACGCGCGCGGTAACGGCCACGGGTCGGTCGGGTGGTTGGGGATCATCTTGCAGAGTCGGTCGACCTGACCGTAGCTCATCTGCAAAATCCGCCCGCAATCGCGCAGCACCGCGCGCGCCTTCAGCTTACCAAAGGTGATGATCTGCGCGACGTGATCGCTGCCATATTTGGCCTGCACGTAACGGATCACTTCGCCGCGCCGGGTTTCGCAGAAATCGATATCGAAATCAGGCATCGACACACGTTCGGGGTTCAAGAACCGTTCGAACAGCAGCCCCAGCTTGAGCGGATCGAGATCGGTGATGGTCAGCGCCCAAGCCACCGCCGATCCTGCGCCAGAGCCGCGCCCCGGCCCGACCGGAATGCCCTGTTCCTTGGCCCATTTGATGAAATCGGCCACAATCAGGAAGTAGCCGGGAAAGCCCATCCCCACGATCACGTCGATCTCGAATTCGAGCCGGTCAAAATAGACCTTGCGCTCCTCCTCGGTGAGATCGGGATAGGCTTCCAAACGCGCTGACAGGCCGGCGCGCGAATCCTCCGCCAAAGCCCTTGCCTCGCCCGCCAGATCGCCCGCAAGGCTGGGCAGGATCGGCTTGCGGTACGGCGGCGCGAACGCACACCGCTGCGCGATCACCAGCGTGTTGGCGGTTGCCTCGGGCAGGTCGGCAAAGGCTTCGTCCATCATGCTGGCCGATTTGACAAAGGCCTGCGGGTTGGAACGCGGGCGATCCTCGGCCTCGATCTGGCTCGAATTGGCAATGCACAGCATCGCATCATGCGCCTTGTGCATATGCGGTTCGGCAAAGTTGGCGGGGTTGGTGGCGACCAGCGGCAGATTGCGGGCGTAAGCGAGGTCGATCAACGCCGCCTCGGCCCGCTCGCACACCGGATCGCCGTGGCGCGCCAGTTCGATATAGAGCCGCTGCGGGAACAGCGCTTCCAGCCGATCAGCCAGCCGCGCGGCGGCCTCGTGCTGACCATCCGCCAGCAACCGCGTCAGGCACCCCTCACCCGCGCCGGTCAGCGCAATCAACCCGCCCGTATACCCGTCCAGAGCGGCCAGCGTGACATGCGGATCAAGTTCCAGTGGGCGATCGAGGTGGGCCTGCGACACCAGATGGCACAGGTTGTTGTAACCCTCATCATCCTGCGCCAGCAGCGCGAGGTAATCGATGCTGCGCGCACCCGAACCTTCCACCCCTTCGCGCGCCACGCCCAGCAGCGCGCCGATAATCGGCTGCACGCCTTCGGCCTTGCAGGCGGCGGCAAACGGCATGACCCCGTACAGCCCGTTGCGGTCGCAAATAGCGATGGCGGGAAAGCCGCGTTCCTTCGCCAGTTTGGCGATTTCCTTGGGATCAATCGCCCCTTCGAGCATCGAGAAGGACGACAACACGCGCAGCGGGACGAAGGGAGCAAAGGCCATGGACGCAGTGTAGGAAATTGCAGCGATTCTCATAGCGCGGCGAGCGGATAATTCTCCACAGGCGGGGCGGTATCAGTCTGCATCAGCATCCCGCTCCGCTGCAATCTTGCGGCGGATGTCGCGGATCGTTGACCACGCGCCGTAGGCCAGCAGTAAGCCAAGAAAAATCCACACCCAGACCGGGATATTACGTCCCGCTATCGCCAGATAAAGATAGGCCGATACGAAGCATATGCCCGCGCACATCGTCGGGACCACGGTCGACCGACCGGCCCGTGCGCGGCGCACCAGCCAACCGACCGACAGCAGGAAAAACGGGATTGCGCCGACGTAAATCGCGCCGAAAATATAGGGATTAACCCCGTAATCGGCTCCGAGACCGAGGATCCATTGATGGGCGGCTTCCATCGGTGGGCTACAGCAGCTTTTCGATGTCGCTCGCTATCCGGTCAGGCGTGTCGGTCGGGCCGTAGCGGCGCACCACTTTGCCATCACGGCCCACCAGAAACTTGGTGAAGTTCCATTTGATCGAGGTTGAGCCCATCAACCCTTTGGCCGAGGTCTTCATCCAGTCAAACAGCGGTGATGCGCTCGCGCCGTTCACGTCCACTTTGGCCATCAGCGGAAAGGTGACGCCGAAATTCACCTTGCAGAATTCGGCGATTTCATCGGCGTTGCCCGGTTCCTGCCCGCCAAACTGATTGCACGGAAAACCGAGCACTTCGAAACCGCGATCCTTGTAAGTCTGATACAGCTTTTCCAGCCCATCATATTGCGGGGTGAAGCCGCATTTGCTGGCGGTGTTGACGACCAGCAGCACCGTGCCGAGCTTGTCTTTGAGATCGATCGCATCACCCCGATTGGTGGCAACGGTAAAGTCGGCAATCGTGGTCATAGTGCTAAGTCCCTATCAAAGCCCGTGGAGCAGCACGCCCTCTTTCAGGCGCACCACCCGGTCCATCTTGGCGGCAAGGCGTTCGTTGTGGGTGGCGACCAGCGCCGCGCTGCCTTCTCCGCGCACCAACGCGAGAAATTCGGCGAGCACGCCGTCAGCCGTCGCTTCGTCAAGGTTACCAGTCGGCTCGTCCGCCAACACCAGCGTGGGCCGGTTGGCGAGCGCACGGGCGACCGCGACGCGTTGCTGTTCTCCGCCTGAAAGCTGGCTGGGGCGGTGGGTCAGCCGCTCGCCCAACCCAAGGCTGGTGAGCAGGCTGTCAGCCCGCGCCTCGCACTCTGCGCGGGGCGTGCCCAAGATCATCTGCGGCATCACCACATTTTCGCGCGCGTTGAAATCCGGCAGCAGGTGGTGGAATTGGTAGACGAAGCCCAGATGTTCGCGCCGCAACCGGGTGCGCTGATCGCTCGCCAAGTCCTCGGCGCGTTCGCCCGCCACGCTGATCGAGCCTTCGAACCCGCCTTCGAGCAGGCCGACCGCTTGCAGCATGGTCGATTTGCCCGAGCCCGAGGGGCCAAGCAGCGCGACGATTTCTCCCGGCATGATGTCGAGATCGACCCCGCGCAGCACTTCGATCCGCTGCCCGCCCTGTTCAAAGGCGCGCTTCAATCCTTTGAGCGAGACGATGGGAGACCCGCTATTCATAACGTAGCACCTGCACCGGATCGGTATTGGCGGCCTTGAGCGCAGGGTAGAGCGTCGCAAGGAAGCTCAACCCCAAAGCCAGCGCCACGATCCCCGCAATCTCCCACGGATCAGTGCGCGAAGGCAGGGTACTCAGGAACCGCACTTCGGGATCCCAGATTTCCTGCCCGGTGGTAAAGGCGATGAAATCCACGATCGGTTCACGGAAGAACAGCACAATCGAACCGAGCGCCAGGCCCGCCAGCGTGCCAATCGCGCCAATCGTGCTGCCGGTGGTAACGAAAATCTTGAGCAAGCTTTTCCGCGTCGCGCCCATTGTGCGCATGATCGCAATGTCGCGAGTCTTGGCGCGCACCAGCATGACGAGGCTGGACAAGATATTGAACGCCGCCACCAGCACCATGAAGCTCAATGCAAAGAACATCGCCACGCGTTCCACCTGCAAGGCCTCGAACAAAGCCGAGTTGATCGTCTTCCAATCGGCAATCACCGCCTTGCCGGTCAGTTGCGCGGCGAGCGGTTCGAGGATTTCACCGACCCGGTCAGGATCATCAACCGTGACTTCGATCATCCCGATCTGATCGCCCATCAACAGCAAGGTCTGTGCGTCCTTGATCGGCAGGATCACGAATTTCTCGTCGTAGTCATAAATGCCGACTTCAAAGATTGCGCCAACTTCATAACCGACCTGCCGGATCGAAGTACCGAACGGCGTGGTGCGGCCCTGTGGGTTGATGATGGTGATGGTATCGCCCACCCGCGCGCCGATATTCTGCGCCAGCCGCGTGCCAATCGCGACCCGGCCCGAACCGTCCTGCAAAGTAGCGATATTGCCAAGCACCACCTTGTCGCTGAGCGCGGCAATGTCCTTGTCGATCTGTCCGCGCACGAACACCGCTTCGGCCCGGCCATTGAAGCTGGTCAACAGCGGTTGTTCGATCAGCGGGGAAGCTTCGACCACGCCCGGCGTGCGCTGCACATTCGCCAGCACGCTTTCCCAATTTTCGAGCCGCCCGCCGTAGGCTTGCACGATGGCATGGCCATTCAGCCCGACAATTTTGTCGAGCAATTCGGCGCGGAACCCGTTCATAACGCTCATCACGATCATCAGCATCGCGACCGAGAGCATTACCACCCCAACCGAAATGCCCGCGACAAGCGCGATAAAAGCCTCCCCCTTACCGGGCCAGAGGTAACGTTTGGCGATCATCCATTCGAACGGGGAGAGCATGAGAGGGTCAGTGCTGCCTGTAAGGTGAACGATGCCTGTAGAGTGCACGGGTGCACCGGGCAATCCCGTTGCGATGCCTGTCCCCCACCCCGAGCCCCACCCCGTGAATGTCACACACCAGTCAGCAAAAAGCCGGGCATCGGCTTCCCGCTTTCGCTTGTAATTGATCCGTCACATCGCCATTGGAGCGGGGCGCTCCGGCGGTTGGCCCGCGAACAAGTCTGGTGATGCCGATGACACCCTTCAATGTGACCCACCCCTTCCTCGACGCAGATGGCGACAAGCTGCGCGAGGAATGCGGGATTTTCGGCGTAATCAACGCCGCCGATGCCTCGGCCACGACCGCGCTGGGCCTCCACGCGCTGCAACATCGCGGGCAGGAGGCCGCCGGGATCACATCCTACGACGGGCAGGAGTTCTACTCCCACCGAGGCCAGGGCCACGTGGCAGAGAATTTCTCGTCATCCGAAGCCATCGCCGCACTGCCGGGCCATATGGCGGCGGGCCATGTGCGCTATTCCACCACCGGCGGATCAGGCCTGCGCAACGTCCAGCCGCTCTATGCCGAGTTGGCGAGTGGCGGGTTTGCCGTGGCGCATAATGGCAATATCTCCAACGCGATGATGCTGCGCACCGATCTGGTGAACAAGGGATCGATCTTCCAGTCGACCTCCGACACCGAAGTCATCATTCACCTTGTCGCCACCAGCCGTTATCCCACCATTGCAGACCGGTTGGTTGACGCACTGCGCTTGGTCGAAGGTGCCTATGCGCTGATCGTGATGACACCCGAAGGCATGATTGCCTGCCGTGATCCGCTTGGCATCCGCCCGCTGGTGATGGGCCGGATGGGCGAATCCATCCTGTTCGCCTCGGAAACCGTCGCCTTTGACGTGGTCGGCGCCGAAGTGATCCGCGAAGTCGAACCAGGCGAGCTGGTGATGGTCGATTTCTCGGGCGAAATACGCTCGGTGCGCCCGTTCGGCAGCCCGGCCCCGCGCCCATGCATTTTCGAACACGTCTATTTCAGCCGCCCCGACAGCGTGTTTGCCGGGCGCAGCGTCTACGAAGCGCGTAAAGCAATCGGCGTTCAGCTGGCGCTGGAATCGCCCTGCGATGCCGATCTGGTCGTGCCCGTGCCCGATAGCGGAGTGCCGGCAGCCATCGGGTTTGCGCAAGCCTCTGGCTTACCGTTTGAACTTGGCATCATCCGCTCGCACTATGTCGGGCGCACCTTTATCCAGCCATCGGACGGCGCGCGTCATTCAAGCGTGAAGCGCAAGCACAACGCCAACCGCGCGCTGGTGGAAGGCAAGCGGATCGTGCTGATCGACGATTCAATCGTGCGCGGCACGACATCGATGAAAATCGTCGAGATGATGCGCGAAGCGGGCGCGAGCGAAGTGCATTTCCGCGTCGCCAGCCCGCCGACTGCGCATTCGTGCTTCTACGGGGTCGATACGCCTGAACGATCCAAACTGCTCGCCGCGCGGATGGATTTGGAACCGATGCGCGAATTCATCAAGGCCGACAGCCTCGCCTTCATCTCGATTGACGGGTTGTACCGCGCGGTCGGATCGCAAGACCGCAATGCCGCCTGCCCGCAGTTCTGCGATGCCTGTTTCACGGGCGACTATCCCACATCACTGACCGACCTTGCGTTGGCCGAACAGAAAAGCGCCGAGCTCCCCTTCGCTGATCCGAAAGCTGCCTGATCTCATGACTGACAATACGAAACCGCTTTCCGGGCGCACGGCGCTTGTCACCGGGGCGAGCCGGGGGATTGGCGCGGCCACCGCCAAAGCTCTCGCCGCAGCGGGCGCGCATGTCATTCTGGTGGCGCGCAAGGTCAAGGCGCTGGAAGCGGTCGAGGATGAAATCCACGTGGGCGGCGGCAGTTCGACCATCGCCCCGATTGATCTGATGGAGCCCGATGCTGTCACCCGGTTAGCGGGCGCGATTGCAGGGCGCTGGCCAACGATTGATATCATGGTGCTGGCCGCAGCCTATCTGCCCGAGCTCACGCCGCTGTCGCAGGTTGATCCCAAGCAGTTCAATCAGGCGTTGCTGACCAATGTGGTCGCAACGCAGGCGCTGCTGTCAGGGTTTGATCCGTTGCTACGCCGCGCACCTGCAGGCCGCATTATCGGCCTGACCAGCAGCGTCGGCGCCGTGCCCCGGCCCTATTGGGGCGCCTATGGTTCGACCAAGGCAGCATTTGAAAACCTGCTCGAAACCTATGCCGGCGAAGTCGAGCGGCTCAGCCCCCTGCGGGTTGCCATCATCGATCCCGGCGCGACCCGCACCGAAATGCGCGCCCGCGCCTATCCGGGCGAAGACCCGGCCAAGGTCAAAGCCCCCGAAGTGGTCGCCGACCGGCTGGTCGCACTGTTGACCGAGGGCTTCGACACGCTCCACCGTGAGCGGATTGCGTAAAACCACTTAGTCATCCCTACCCGCTCGTTAACCGTGTTCGGCAAGCGTTCCTTAGCGTCTGGCACTGCATTGTCCCGCTCGGACCAACCACCCCGAGAGACCGCAGGCTAAGCACACAAGGTTCAAAGCGATGGCGCTTGATTCTGATCCCTACCGTATGGCCGCGCAGGAAGATCGCTGCTCGCCGCGGACCCGTCTTACAATCCCGGCGACATTGCGCGCATCGGGCGGCCGCGCTTTTCAAAGCGTGGTGCATGATCTGTCGATTTCCGGCTTTTCCGCTGCATCGATCAACCGGATGCACGAAGGACAGCTGTGCTGGCTGACGCTGCCGGGGCTCGAATCGCTGCAAGCCGAAGTCGTGTGGTGGGACAACTGCATCGTCGGCTGCGCGTTCTCGGAACTGCTCAGCCCAATCGTGCACGACAACATCCTGCAACGGTACAGCAATATCGGGATCACCCGTCAGGTAATCTGAAGGAGCGGCGAGCCGCCGCCCGGGTTACCGGGCTTCGGCGGCGATCTTCTGGCTCAAGGCTAGGAACCGCGCGCGCTCAGGCCCGCCGCTTGCCTGTGCCCAGTTGCCGACATAGGCGAAGACGACTCGCTTGTCGGGGAACAGGGTAATGCCTTGGCCAAAGATACCCTGCGCCCCGTAAGTTGCGCCCGGATAGGTCCACCATTGGTAGCCGTAGCCATAGCCGGTCGCGCCGAAATCGACCTGACTGTCGGTCGCTTCGGCGAACCAACCTGTAGGCACCACGCCCTTACCGCCTTCGAGAGCGAATTGGCCCATGCGGGCATAATCCGCCAGAGTGATCGATAGGCAGCACCCGCCGATATTCCCGCCGCGCGGGTCGACCATCCAGAACAGCCCACCTTCAAAGCCCGCCGGTTCAACGATCTTGGCCTGCGCATATTCGGCCAGTGGCTTGCCAACCGCGTTCTCGACCAAAACGCCGATCAGATTGGTCTCGCCTGTCTTGTAGACCCATTTTTCGCCCGGAGCAGCTTCGCGCGGCAGGCTTTTCATCTGCGCGACGATGGCATCGGCGCCGTATTCGACCACGAAGCGATTCATCTGCGCAACGTCGCTATTGGGATCGGTATAGTCCTCGTTCCACTTGACCCCGCTGGTCATGGTGGCGAGCTGGCGCACGCTGACGCCTTCGTAGGCCGAGTCTTTGAGCCCGGGGATATACTGCGTCACCGGATCATCGAGGCTTGTGATGAACCCATCCTTCACCGCCGCGCCCAGCAGGGTCGAGGTGAAGCTTTTGGCGACCGAGAAGCTCGTCCAGCGGTCGTTTGCGCCTAGGCCGAGGCCGTAAGCTTCATACCGTACCTTGCCATCTTCCAGCACCATGATCCCGGCAGCATTGGTGCTGGCCATCAGCGCCTTGAGATCGGCCTGCAACTCCGCGCTGAGCGGCGCGCCCTTGGGCAGCGCGCGGGTGGTTTTGGCGGCGGGGACTTCGTGGCCGGCGAACCATTGCTCCATCACACGGAAGCGTTCGGAGCGCTGGGCATCGTTCCAGAACAACACCTGCAATTCGGACTGATCGCGCGCTGGCGGCTGAGTGATCACGACGGGCGTTGCGATCGTGGGGGCAATCGCTCGATCGCCGCCATAGCCGCTAGCGCAGCCCGCCAGCATCGCGGCAATTACGACCCCCGAAACCATGCCTGTGATCCGCCCCATCATTCCATCCTCTCGTATGTTATGCGCAAGGCATAGGCGGGTGGGATGCGCGGGGGCAAGCCTTACTCAACCGTCCTTCATCGCTTTGAGCGCCGCCAGCGCCCGTTCGCGCGCGGCGCGGTGGGGGACGATCTTGCGCGGATAGCCCGAAGGCCGCCGCCCGAATTCCTCGGGATCGTGGATGTGAGGCTCCTCCATCCGCGCCAGTTCGGGCACATAAGTGCGGATATATCGCGCGGCATCGAACTTCTCGGATTGGGTGAGCGGGGCCATAATTCGGCTGAACATATTAGAATCGACGCCCGTCCCGGCGGTCCACTGCCAGTTGGTCGCGTTGGAGGCGTAGTCGGCATCGCACAGCGTATCCCAGAACCACTTTTCGCCCTCACGCCAGTCGATCAGCAGATGTTTGATGAGGAAGCTCGCAGTGATCATCCGCACGCGGTTGTGCATCCACCCGGTCTGCCACAGCTGACGCATCCCGGCATCGACCATGGGGTATCCCGTGCGGCCCTGCTGCCAGGCCTTGAGATCGCGCGCGGCGGCGGGATCGGTAGCGGGATCGCGCCAGGGGAAGCGGTCGAAATCCTCGCGGTAGTTCTGCGTCGCGTATTTCGGGAATTGCAGGATCGCGTTCTGCGAATAGTCGCGCCAGATCAGCTCGCTTTCATAAACCTCCCAGCCCTTGGAGCGCTTGTGCTTGAGAGCGTGCCACACCTGAATGGGCGAAATCTCGCCGAAATGCAGGTGCGGTGAGAGGCGTGAGACCTTGTCGACGCTCGGCAGATTGCGCTTGTCGTCGTAGTCGTCGACATCGGCTTCCCATGCCGAAAGGCGCGCGTGGGCGGCGTCCTCGCCGACTTGCCAGAAGGCTGCGATACCATCCGACCAGTCGGGTTTGGTGGGGAGCAGGTTCCATGAGGCGAGTTCGTCGCTGGTGGGCCAGCTTGAGGGTGCGGTGAGGATTTCCGGCGCAGGCAATTCATCGCGCGGCGGAAACTCGGCGCGCACGGCACGGCTGAAGGGGGTGTAGATCTTGTATTGCCCGCCCGTCCCGGTGGTGATGCTGCCCGGCACCATCAGGTAGTTGCCGTGGTGGAGTTGCAGATCGAGGCTCTTGGCCAGCTTGCGCTCGGCGTTCAGCCACCACGGTTCGTAATGGCAATTGGCGTGGATGGTGGCCGCGCCGACCTCCTCCGCCAGCTTGGTGAGTTCCTCCACCGCATCGCCGCGCCGCAGGATCAGCTTGCTGCCATTGACCTCAAGGCTCTGCGCCAAACTCGCCAACGAATGATGCAGCCACCAGCGCGATGCGCCGCCATAGGCATGGTGCTTGGGCGCATCATCGTCGAGCACATAGACGCACACCACTGGCCCAGCCTTGGCCGCATGATAAAGCGCCGGATTATCAGCCAGCCGCAGATCGCGCCGCAGCCATACGAGTTGGGTGTTGGACATATGGTTCTAAAATTCTCTCGTCATTGCGAGGCGATGCAGTCGCCGCGGCAATCCAGGGTGCAAGGTCAGTCCATGGATTGCTTCGTCACCTTCGGCTCCTCGCAATGACGAATTAGGGCGCGGTAAGTTCCTAACACTCCACATCGGGCTGCGCGACCGAGAACCGGTCTTGCGCACGCGGGTCGTAGAAGCGAGCGTCAATTCGCTGGGGGTTCCGGAGGGCCAACAACTGTCAACTCGCCATCAGATACGTATGGTTCAACTGTGACACATGCCCATCCGGGCAAATCAACCTCGAATCTGTCACGAGAAAGCGGGTGCAAGAACCGCGCGTCGCGCAATACCCAGCCTGATCGACCTGGGTCGTAATCGACGAGAGGCGCGCGCGACCAGAATTGGAAAGCTCGAACCTGCGAATCTCGCTTGGCCACCGCGTCCAAATTGCAGTTTGGCAGGATTACGCCAGACTCAATAAGGTCTCCATCAATAAGGAACCGCCCTATCCCGTCGCCGAAAATGATCTCCCGTTCCCAAAAAGCGAACGGCACAGGACTGACGATTAATATTGGGCTTGGCTCTTCCAGACCATTCTGAGCCGCGAAAGTAATAAACCCATTCACCCCAATATATGCCAACGCCACAGCAATCCCCACCCGCGCAGACCGCATCCACTCTGCCCCCGCCTTCTCCCGCCGCCGCGACCACCACACGCTGGCGATCAGCAGCGCCCACAGCCACACGTCGATGATGAACAGCGTGTCGCCGTAGAACCATTGCGAGGAGAACGGCTCCAGCAACCGGATGCCGTAGACGTTGAGCCAGTCGAAGAACGGGTGGCTGAGGCAGCCGATGAAGGCCATCGCGTAGAGCCAGCCAAACCGCACCGGCAGCCGCGCCTCGGGCCTTGTGCCGCGCCGCGTCTGCCAACGGTCCCAGCCCCACAATATCCCCGCCAGCACCAGCGGCAGCAGCACCAGTGCGGGCGGGCCGTGGGTGATGCCCCTGCGAAACGCGAGATGCTCGGTGCCCTCCAGCCAGAAGAAGCACGCCGCGTCGACATCGGGCAGGTTCGCGCCGATGATGAGCGCGGGCATGGCGAGGCCCGTGGTGCGCTTAAGCCCCGCCTGCCCCAGCACCGCGCCGACAAGGCTATGTGTCAGATTGTCCATTGCTTTACAGGCTAGCTGCACCGCCGCCGCATGGGAACCGCAAATGCGCTTGGCACAAGCGCCCGCGCTCGCCTATCGCAGCGCCAAACAGATACGCGGGAGAGCGCAGCATGACCGACAAGACCCCCTACATCCGCCCTGACATGAAGGGCTTCCTCGACATGATGGCCGCAGCCGCTGCGACCGCGCCGAAGATGGCTGACATGACGCTGGCGGAGGCGCGGCAGTCCTACATCGTGATGCACGGCATCGCTGACCGCCCGGCCCGCGAGCTTGCGGTGATCCGCGACCTCACCTGCACCGGCCCCGCTGGCGACATCCCTCTGCGGCTCTACGACGCACGGGAGAGCCGCGAAGCTGGCCCGGTGGTGATGTTCTTCCACGGCGGCGGCTTCGTGATCGGCGATCTCGACACGCACCATGCGCTATGCACAGAGATTGCCGCGCTGATCGACTTGCCGGTGGTCGCCGTGCATTACGCGCTCGCGCCCGAAGCGCCCTTCCCCGCCGCGATCCTCGATTGCGAGGCGGCGAGCCGCTGGGTGGCGGGTAGTCCGGCAGAGCTGGGGCGCCAAGCGATAGGGATCATCACCATCGGTGACAGCGCGGGGGGCAATGCCGCCGTCGTCGTCTCGCAATTGCTCGGCGCCAACCCCGCCGCCGTGCCGGTGGTGCTGCAAGTGCCGATCTTCCCACTGGTCGAGGACGCCAACGGTTCGGCCAGCATGGCGGCATTCTCCGATGGCTTTCTGCTCACGGCCGAGACGATGGCGTTTTTCGACGCTGCTTACGGCGCCGACCGCAGCGACCCGCGTGGCTTCCCGATCCTCTCCGATCACAGCAACGCTCCGCCCACCATCGTCGCCACCGCCAGCCTCGATCCGATCCGCGATTCGGGCCGCGCCTATGCCAAGGCGCTGGTCGATGCCGGGCGCGATGTGGTGTTCCTTGAAATGCGCGGGGTGACGCACAGCTTCACCAACCTGCGGCAGATGGTGCCGAGTACGCAGAACGATCTGGAACGCATTATAGCCGCGATGCAGTTCATGCTGGCGAACCCGGCATGAACCCCGCCAGCCTGCCCTACCGCCCCTGCGCGGGGTTCATGCTGGTGAACGCCGAGGGACTTGTCTTCGTTGGTGAGCGGATCGACGCGTCCGCGCACGGGTTCTGGCAGATGCCGCAGGGCGGGATCGACAAGGGTGAGGATGTTCAGGTCGCGGCTTTGCGCGAACTCGCCGAGGAAACGGGCATCGGCGCACATCTGGTCGAAGTGATCGCACAAGGCGCGCAGCCCTTCCTCTACGACCTGCCGCCCGAATTGCTGGGCAAGGTGTGGAAAGGCAAATATCGCGGGCAGGAACAATACTGGTTTCTGGGCCGCTTTCTGGGGAGCGATGCCGACATCGATCTTGAGGCCCACGATCCGGCGGAGTTCCATTCATGGAAATGGATCGAGCCAGCCCTGCTGCCCGATCTGATCGTACCCTTCAAACGTGATGTCTATGCTGCGCTGGTGGCGGAATTCGGCCCGCTGATCTGAGGCACGTCAGTTGCTGACAGCAGCGCCCTCAGCCGGAGTGTCCGCCGCCAAACGCGCCGGGACGCCGCGCGCAATGGTGCCTTGCAACGCCACTGTTTCGGGGCAGGCATCACCGCACAGGCTTTGCAACGTGGCGAGATTGCGTTTGGCTTTTTCCAGCGCGCCCTTTTCCACCAAGGCAGCGCCTTCGCCTGAAATCGCAGCGAAATTGCCCGGATCGCGCAGCAACGCTTCGCGGTAGTACCGGATCGCCTTGCCTTGCAGTCCGCTTTGGCGCGCGGCTTCGGCCAGTTCGATGAAAACTGGGGTGTAGCCCGGATCAACCGCCAATGCGGCTTCGAACGCGTCAACCGCGGCCTGCGTCTCGCCCGACTTGAGCGCGGCCTGACCCTGCGCAATCAGCGCTGCTGCGCGCGGATCGGGTTTGTCGCCAGCCCCTGCATTCAACACGCTCGCCGACATGGCCAGACACAGTGACAAAGCGGCAGCAGCAGGCGCAAAACGCATCAAAAGCTCCTTCAGTGCTTGAGACCGAGAACCGGACGGTAGGGTCATAAGCGGCTACGCTATCATGGAGAACGCAAGGACGCGATGAAAAATCCGTCTGTGCCATCATGCAACGGATCGAGCCGGTGGCCAAGGCCGTGCGCGCGGCCCAATGGCAGAGCAAGCGGTTCGACCTGCCAGCCCGGATGCTGGGTCAGGAAGGCGGCAATCCGATCCGTCCCTTCGGCATCGAGCACCGAGCAGGTGACGAATACCAGCGTGCCGCCGGGCTTGACCAGATAGGAACCGACATTGAGCACGTGGTCCTGCAAGGCGTTCAATCGCTTGAGTTCCGCCGGGTCGAGCCGCCAGCGCCCTTCGGGGCTGCGCCGCCACGTGCCGCTGCCCGAACACGGCGCATCGACCAGCACATGATCGGCCTTGCCCGCCCAATTGCCCAGCGCGCGCATCTCGCGAGTCGGATCAAGCAGCACGATGTGATCGATCTGCGCGCCCGCCCGCTCGGCGCGCGGGGCAAGGTTGCCAAGCCGCCGCTTGTCGGTGTCAGCCGCGACAATGCTTGCCGCATTGCCGAGCCTTGCGGCGAGCGCCAGCGTCTTGCCGCCGCCGCCTGCGCACAGATCGATGATGGTGTCGCCCGGCGTGACCGGCAGCGCATCGATGATCAGCTGGCTGCCGAGATCCTGCACTTCGATCAGGCCTTGGGTGTAGGCATCCCATTGCTCAACCTGCGTGCCAGACGCGAAGCGTAACGCGTTCGGAGCGGCGAGCGGCTCGCCCGGTTCTGGCAGTTCAATCGTCGCGCGGTCAGCTTTGAGCGCGTTGACCCGAATATCGAGCGGGGCGCGGTCGAGCAGCGCGGCAATCTCCGGCCCGCCAAGGCCCGAGGCACGCAGCGCAGTGGCGAGCCATTTGGGCGCGAGCCCGGTTTTGGCGACCACTTCGCTATCGGCCTTGGGCGCGGGGCCGTGGGGCGATCCATCGAACAACGCGGCAACGCCTGCGTCCTGCCCCGCCACCGCCAGCATTGCCGCGCGCCCGCTTTCGGGCACCGGGCCGCACAGGCGGATCGCTTGATAGATCAGATCGCGAACTGCGCGCCGGTCTTTCGATCCGGCATAACGGCGGGTGCGGAAATATTCGGCGATGATACGATCAGCGGGCGCACCTTTTCCGCGCGCGGCGGCAATCACCGTATCGAGCAGATCAATCGCAGCCTGAACACGGGCAGCGGGGGTCATCGCAGGGAACTAACGTGTGGGATAATTGGGTGCCTCTCGGGTGATGGCGACATCATGCACATGGCTTTCGGAAAGCCCGGCATTGGTGATCCGCACGAATTTCGCGCGGGCTTGCAGATCGGAAATCGTGGACGATCCGGTGTAGCCCATCGCCGCCTTGATCCCGCCGACCAATTGGTGGACGACGTCTGATGCTGCGCCTTTGAACGGAACCTGGCCTTCGATCCCTTCGGGCACCAGCTTCATCGCGCTGACATCCTGCTGGAAATAGCGATCGGCGCTGCCGCGCGCCATCGCGCCGACGCTGCCCATGCCGCGATAGGATTTGTAGCTGCGGCCCTGATACAGGAACACTTCGCCGGGGCTTTCGGCGGTGCCTGCCAGCATGCTGCCGATCATCACGCTCGAAGCGCCTGCCGCGAGTGCCTTCGCTGCGTCGCCCGAGGTGCGCAGGCCGCCATCAGCGATTACTGGCACGCCGGACTTGGCGGCTTCGGCAGCGCTTTCCATGATCGCGGTGAGTTGCGGCACGCCGACACCGGCCACCACGCGAGTGGTACAGATTGAGCCCGGCCCGATCCCGACCTTGACCGCATCGGCGCCGGCATCAATCAATGCGCGCGTGGCCTCTGCCGTGGCGACATTGCCCGCGATCACCTGCACCGCGTTCGACAGCTTCTTCACCCGCTCCACCGCACGGGCGACTTCGATATTGTGGCCGTGCGCGGTGTCGATCACGATCACGTCAACCTCGGCATCGATCAGCGCCTCGGTGCGCGCGAAGCCCGCATCACCGACAGTCGTGGCCGCTGCCACACGCAAGCGCCCGGTCGCATCCTTGGTTGCGTGGGGATAGTTTACCGCCTTTTCAATGTCCTTGACCGTGATCAGACCGATGCAGCGGAAGGCATCATCCACCACCAGCAGCTTTTCAATCCGGCGGGCGTGGAGCAGACGGCGCGCGTCTTCCTGCCCGGTGCCGAGCGGCACGGTGGCAAGGTTTTCGGTCGTCATCAACTCACGCACGGGCTGCGCGGGGTTTTCGGCAAAGCGCACATCGCGGTTGGTGAGGATACCGACCAGCTTGCCGCCCGCATCGACCACGGGAATGCCGCTGATCCGGTGGAGCTGCATCAATGCCTGCGCCTCGCCCAGCGTCGCATCGGGGCCGATCGTGATCGGGTTGACCACCATGCCGCTTTCGTACCGCTTTACCGCGCGCACCGCCGCGCATTGCGCATCGACATCAAGATTGCGGTGCAGCACGCCGATACCGCCCAACTGCGCCATCGCAATCGCCATGTCAGCCTCGGTCACGGTGTCCATCGCCGACGAGAGCACCGGAATGTTCATCGCGATGTCGCGTGTCAGCCGGGTCGAGGTGTCGGCCATGCTCGGCAAAACGCTGCTTTGCGCCGGGCGAAGCAGCACGTCATCAAAGGTCAGGCCGAGCGGGATATCCATGTGCGCCACTTTCTTGCAATCGCGGGTGTCGTCGAGAGAGGGGGGATTCGTGGCGGCCCATGTAACCGCGCTTTCCCGATTGCGCTAGGGTGCGCCCGCCTCAGGTGCCGGATAGCGTGCCGGATCGGCCAGCAGGCGGATCAGCGTCTCGTGCAACAGCAGGTCTTCAATCGCTCCGCCAAGCTCGATTTCGGCCCCATTGTCGCCGGGGCTGTGGTAGCCACTTGCCAGAAAGGGGTTGAGGATGTCGCGTGATCCATAGGTGCTCGAAAGCAGCACTGTCGGCACGCCCTGCTGTTGCAGAACCCAGCCATCCTGCCGCTGAACAAAGCTCGCCGCCAGCCCAGTGTCGCCCTCAACCCGCCCGCTGAGCGCAATCTGAGAGAGGATCACGGTATCAAGCCGCCCCTGCCCCCGCCCAATGTAACCAACCGGGCTACCGGCAGGCGCCAGCGCCGGCATATCGAGGTTGAAGCCTGCGACAATGCTGGTGAGTGGCAGCGGCGGAGCTTTCGTAAACGCGCGCGCACCCAGCAAACCGGCTTCTTCAGCGGTGGTGGCGAGCACGTAGACGTCGCGCTCCAACGGCGCGCCCGCCTTCAATCGGCGCGCCAGTTCCAGCATCACGGCCAGCCCGCTGGCATTATCAACCGCGCCGTTGCAAATTCGGTCAGCTGCAATGGGAGGGCGACATTCGCCCAGATGATCCCAATGCGCCAGCAGCAGCACCGCGCCCGATCCCGGCGCGTTGCCGGGGATCATGCCGACAAGGTTGGCGCTGGAAAATTCGCGCCGCTCGGCGCTCGCTTCAATCGCAACGGCCAAATTGAGTTCGAGCGGGGCGAAATCCGGGGCCTGCGCTTCGGCCTTCAGCCGCTCCCACCGCCGCGCGCCCAGCAACCCTGCCAGCGTGCTGTCAGTCACAAAGGCGGCGAGCGTATCGCGCTCATCGCTGGCGAGCTCCACCCGCTCGGCCATCGGCGCGCGCGGCAGCGCGGGAGCATCAGGTTCAACCGTGACCACTGCCGTCGCCCGCTGCGCGAACAGCGCATCACGCCGTGCGGTATCGCGGCCCGGATCGGCCAGCATCACCACAACCGCGCCCGCAAGGCGGTCACCCAGCACCGATCCATCGCCATAGCCGACGAACACCACTGGCACGCCCGTCCCCGGCCCACTGGTCGCCAGCGCACGGCGGCGCTTGGTATAAACCACCGCGTCGCTATCGGGCACCGCCACGCTTTTGCGACCTTGGGTCAGGGTGAGTTGCCCGGTCAGCGGGCGGGTCGCGATCAGATCGACCGGCATGCGCCAGTAAGACCCGGGATCGCCCGTGCCCGATACCAGCCCAACCTCGCCCATGCGCGTTTCAAGGTAGGCGAGCGTCTTGTCCTCGCCCGGCGTGCCCGGTTGGCGGCCGGCGAAATCGTCGCTGGCGAGCATCGCAATGTCGGCGCGCAGCCGCGCTTCGATCGCGGTTAGCTCGCTGACCTTGGCGCTTTCGACCGGGACGCGCGCACAGGCGGCGAGCATCAGGCTCGCCAGAAACGCGATCAGCAGTCGGGAGCGCCCCACAATCATTCGGCGGTCCAGCCCCCGTCGATCGAGTAATTCGCGCCCGTTATATTCCGTGCCGCATCGCCGCACAGGAACAATGCCATCGCTGCGACATCCTCAGGCAGAACAAAGCTCTTGGTCGGCTGCTTGGCCAGCAGGACGTCATTCATCACCTGTTCGCGCGTCATCCCGCGCGCGGCCATCGTGTCGGGGATCTGGTTTTCGACCAGCGGCGTCCAGACATAGCCGGGGCTGATGCAATTGGCGGTGATGCCGTGGGTGGCCAGCTCCAGCGCGATGGTTTTGGTGAACCCCGCCATCCCGTGCTTGGCCGCGACGTAGGCGCTTTTGAACGGCGAGGCGGTGAGCGAATGGGCGCTGGCGGTATTGATGATCCGCCCCCAGCCTTTCGCCTTCATCCCCGGTACCGCGAGGCGCGTGGTATGGAACGTCGCCGACAGATTAAGCGCGATGATCGCGTCCCATTTTTCCGGCGGGAAATCCTCGACCGGAGCAACGTGCTGCATCCCGGCATTGTTGACGAGGATATCGACTGGGCCGACGGCCACCATCATCGCGGCGATTTCGTCGGGCTTCATCAGGTTCGCGCCATTATAGGTTGCGCCCAATTCGTCGCACAGCGCTGCGATGTCGCCTGCATCGCCCAACCCGTTGAGGATCACCTCGGCCCCCTCAGCCGCGAAGGCGCGCGCGATGGCCAGGCCGATGCCAGACGTCGAACCGGTGACGAGTGCACGCTTTGACTTGAGCATTCGCCGCAACTCCTGCACGTTCGGACTGTTCGCGTTTGCTTTTGCCGCGTGCTGAGCGGCTGTCCAGCAAATTGCATCTGGGAAGGATTTTCAATGCGGCTAGGCCCGTTCGATACGTCTAATATCAATGTGCGTTCGAGCAGCGGAGGCGGCGGCGGGGTTGGCCGCGCGGGCGGAATCGGTTGCGGCACGCTGGTGATCGCGCTGATTGGCGCGGTCGTATTTGGGATTGATCCGATGACGACCCTTGGCATGGTCGAAGGCGTTCAGAAGCAGGCTGGCCCGGCGCAAAGCGCGGGCAGCAGCGACCTGAGCGAGGGCGAAGTCTGCGCCACCAGCGCCTACGCGACCGAGGCTTGCGCCGCGCTCGACAGCCTCAACGTCACGTGGAGCGCCGCGTTCGAGCGTGCGAACCTGCCGTTCGAACAACCCTTCCTCGACCTTTACCGTGAGGGCCGGGTCACCACCGAAGGCTGCGGCAGCGCCTCATCAGCGTCCGGGCCGTTCTACTGCCCGGCGGACAAGGGTATCTATATCGACACAAGCTTCTATGACCAGTTGGCGCAGATGTCCGGCACCGGCGGTGATTTTGCGCGATTATATGTGTTGGCACATGAATACGGCCACCACATTCAGACCATCACCGGCCTGTCACCGCAGGTTCGCAGCCTTCAGCAGCAAAACCCGCGTGAGGCGAACCAGTTGCAGGTGGCGATGGAATTGCAGGCGGATTGCTACGCCGGGATGTGGGCGGGCCGTAACCGCGACAAGATTGAGCCGGGCGATCTGGAGGAAGGGCTGCAAGCCGCAAGTGCGATCGGCGATGATACGCTGATGCGCAATGCGGGGCAGAGCATCAATCCCGAAGGCTTCACGCACGGCACCAGCCGCCAACGCATGGCGGCGCTTAAACTGGGATTGGAAAGTCGAAATGATAGTGCCTGTGATGTGTTCTTCGAAGGCGGTTAATGGGGTGGCGCTGCTAGCGGCGGTGTTCGCCGCGCCATTGGCCGCACAAGTCATGCCTGAACCCGACGCCGCCGAAGTCGCCCGCACCCCGCTGCGCGATCTCAACATCGATGCGCGCGACGTTCCGGCAGTGTTGCAGACCGCCAGCCGCGATCCCTATGCGCTGGCCGGCATGGACACCTGCGATGCCATCGTCACCGACGTGGCGGCGCTCGATATGGTGCTCGGCGCGGATTACGACATTGCGGTGGACGGCGGCGATGACCGTTTGAGCGAAGGCCGCATCGGCCAAAGCGTGGTCGGATCAATCCTGCCGTTTCGCGGCATTGTGCGCGAAGTGACCGGCGCTGCCGCCAACGACCGCGAATTGCGCGCCGCCTATACCGCCGGCATGGTACGGCGCGCGTTTCTCAAAGGCCTGGGGCTCGGGCGCGGCTGTGATTATCCCGCCCGGCCCAAAGCGTACACCGCGAACAAGTAACCCGCTTTACCCCTCCTTTTCGTTCCAGCGCATGATCTGCTTGTCGAGCTGTTGGAGCAGCTCCTTGCGGGTCTCCTCGGGAATGTCCTTGTCACGGGCAATCTCGTCGCGCGCCTGCTCCAGCCCGCTGCGGGCCGAGGCCTGAATGCGCGATTTGCAGATCAGGATGGTCTGTTTGCCATCCTTGTTGGTGACCGTCTCGGTCGGCGCGCCATCGCACTTGTTCATCATGATGACCTTGGGCACATTGGCGCGGGCAGCGGCGCTGGCCCCTTCCGCTTCGGCCATTGCCTGCGCAATTGCGCGCGGCAGGTCGGCGATTTCGCGGTCAGCTTCGGCCAGCCCTTCGCGCAGGGCAATTTCCATTTCCTCGCGCTCGGCCTTGGTCATGGCCGGCCCGTCGGCATCTATCCGGCGGACGATCTTTACTGTCCGCTCCTTGCCATCCGCGCCGCGTTCGGTGCGTTCGCTGACGATGACTTTCCGCCCATCCTTGCCCTCTTCATCGGTGCCGTGGAACAGGAAGGCCATCAGCGGCGCGGGCGCTTCGGGCGGCTGCGGCGGCTCGGGCGGCGTGGGCGGTTGCGGCGCATCGGGAGCGGGCGGCGGCGCGGGCGGTGCGGGCGGTGCCGGAGGCTCAGGCACTTCCTGCACGCTCAGCGCGGCCTCGGACGCGGCATAGCTGATCGAGGCAGTGAGCGGCAGGATCAGCAAGCCCGCGCCCAGCAGCGCGCGGCCCGCCAGACGGCGGCGGGGGGAAAGATCGGACATCGACAGGCTCCTCAGACGGTGAATGATGGATTTTTCGCCGAGCACCGGGCAGGCCATCGGCGCGGTAAGCGCGGCCACGCCCAACACGCTGGCGGCACCGGGGGTGGCGGCATAGTGGGCGATCAGCGCGGCATAGGCAGCACGCTCGGCAGCGTTGCGGCGCGCCATGACCCGCGCATCGCACGCGGCCTCTTGGTCGCGGCGCAGCGCCAGCCACCCGTAACGCGCGAGCGGGTTCCACCAGTGCAGCGCGAACAGCGGCTGCACCAGCACATTAGCCAACAGATCGCCGCCGTGGTGGTGCGCCAGCTCATGCGCCAGTGCCAGATCGCGCGCCTGACGGTCATGGAGCGCCATGAAACCGGGCGGCAGCGCGATCACCGGATCGAGCACGCCCATCGCCAGCGGGGCAGCAGTCGCCGGGGTTTCCACCAGCCGGATGGTGCGAAGCCGCGTGCGGATCCGCCCCAACTCGCGCGCGCCGAAGAGCAATTCGTCGCGCAGCTCGAAATAAGCGGCAAACCGGCGACACAGGAACACTGCCGCCCCGCCCAGCCACAACAGCAACAGGCCTTCGATCAGCGGCAGATCGAACAGAAAGGCGATCAAATCAAACCCGGCAGGTTGAGGCAACTCAGCAGCCGTAGGCGGAAGCGCCGCAGCGCCCTGCCAGACAAGTTCGGCGTCATCCGGGATCGGCGCAGCGGCAGGATCCAGCAGCGCTGCGGGTGGCCTCATCCAGGCGGGCAAGGTGATCGGCGGCAGCAGCAGCCGCGCCAGCGGCAATGCCCACAAGGCATAGGCGACCTGCGGGCCGAAGTGGCGCGCCACCGGGCGGCGCAGCAGCAACACTGCCGCGATCAACACGCCGGTCCATACCAGCGTGTGTGCGAGCACCGCGTTCATGGCCGCAACTCCTTCAGCAGCGCCTCAATCGCATCGAGATCATCTTCGCTGAGCGCCTCATTTTCTGCGAGGTGCGCGACCAGCGAGGCCGCGCGCCCGCCGAACAAGCGGTCAACCAACCGCCGCGATTCGCCGCCGACATAATCCTCGCGCGCAATCAGCGGTGTGTAGAGGAACCGCCGTCCATCGGGCTCAGCCGCCAGCACGCCTTTCTGCACCAGCCGCGACAGCAACGTCTTGACCGTGGCGAGGCTCCACCCGCGCGGGGTGCAGACTATTTCGCACACATCGGCAGCGGTCTGGCGCGGGCGATCCCACAAAGCCTCCATCACCGCGTGTTCGGCATCGGTGATGCGTTCTGACGGGCATTCGGAGTTATGGGCTTCGGACGGGGTCACACGGCGTCTCCCTCGCTTGTGATTACATCTGTAGTCCTTACGATTACGGATGTAAACCTTGCCCGGCGATGAATGAGCCCCGCACCACCTTGCGCTTCGACACAGCGTCGATACACCCGGACGAATGACATTGCGCCGCTTGCTCCTCGCTCTCCTCGCCGCCCTCACCGCCGCGTTTCCAGCGCAGGCGCAGGACGAATTCCTGCCGCTCACCACCCCGGTTGAACTCCAGCAGGGCGCAGGCGATGCCGAAGTGGGCGAACTGATCTTTCGCGGCGGGGTGGAAATCGCGCCGGACAAGGCCGGGATTGGCGGGATTTCGGGCATCGAGTGGCATGACGATCAGCTTTACGCAGTTGCCGATGACGGGCGCTGGCTGGTGCTGACACCCGAGGATATCGCCGGGCGGCTGGTCGATGTCTCCTCCGTCCGCATTGGTGATTTGCGCGATCTGAGGGGCGGCAAGCTGGGCAGCAAAGGACGCGGCGATGCCGAGGCGATCACGCGCTTGCCCAGCGGCGAATGGCTGGTCGCATTTGAGCAAGACCACCGCATCTGGCGCTATGCCGAGCTTGGCCGCGCGGCGACGGGGGTGGAAAGCGGTGCGGCGGCTTTGATTTCGGGCGCAGAGGCCAATGGCGGGATCGAAGCCCTCGCTGCCTTCGATGGCGGGCTGCTGGCGTGCGGTGAATGGGCCGATCCGGCGCGGCCCAATTGTCTGGCGATCACGGCTGACGGCGCGCGCAGCTTCCACTTGCCCGCCCCCGCCGGGATTGCCGAGGTTGGCGGCGTGCCGACCGACGCCGCGTGCAGAGGTGATGGCACCTGCTACGTCCTGTTCCGCAGCTATATCCCCGGTCAGGGCAACCGCGCGGCGATTGTCGAACTCGCCCCTGATGGCGCGCCCAAGACGCTCGCCGTGCTGGCCCCGCCGATGCTGCTCGACAATTTCGAAGGGCTGGCGGTGCGCGAGATGCAGGGGAACACGTTCCTTTACCTCATCTCCGATGACAATTTCCGCAATTGCGAGAGCAAACCCGGCGACGGCTGCCAGCGCACGTTGTTGATGAAGTTCGAGGTGAAAGGTCCGCCGGTGGAGGCTGCACCCGCCACCCCCGAAACCTTCGCCGCCGCGCCGACATCGCGACCCGGCACGCGGCCCTTGCCCGATGCCGCCAGCGTCAGCGTGGTGCTCGACACCGAACTCGGCCCGATCACCATCGCATTGGAGACAGAACGCGCGCCGATCACCGCCGGCAATTTCCTGCGCTATGTCGAGGAAGGGCGGTTCAAGGGCACCGGCTTTTATCGCGCCGTAAGGCTCCCCACCGGGCCGCAGCCGGGCGGCCTGTTGCAAGGCGGCACGCGCGGTGATCCCAAGCGAATTCTGCCCCCAATTGCGCACGAGCCGACCGTGCAGACCGGCCTCACCCACACCCACGGCGCGGTGTCGATGGCGATGAACGAACCCGGCACGGCTGATGGCGATTTCTTCATCATCATAGAGGATCAGACCGGATTTGACGCCGATCCCACCGCCAGCGATCCCAGTTGGCACGCGGGCTTCCCGGTGTTTGGCTATGTCACCGATGGCATGGCGGTGGTCGCCGCGATCCATGCCGCACCGATTGATGCGCAGGTCGGCGAAGGGGTGATGCGGGGCGAGATGCTGGCCGCGCCGGTGAAGATTACTTCGGCGCGGAGGCTGCCTGCCGCTCCGCCGCCTTCTTCGCCGCCGCAGCCGTAAGCGCCGCCTTGTCGAACGCGGGCCGCCCCACCGGCGCGCTTGCAATCTGCGGCTTGCCCGCTTCCAGCGCCGGGAGCCACCGCGCGGCGTCAGCCCCGATGCTGACCTGCGGGAGTGAGGCAAGGTAGCGCGCCTCAGCCTCCCACTCCGCGACCGATCGGCTCGCCGTCCGCGCGGCGTCTTCCAGCCCAACCGGCTGACGCAGCGCGCGGTTGATCAGCGCGTCGCCAAAGAACGTCCAGTCGTTCTCCGCCACACAGCCAAACGATGTGCGCGTGCTCGCCGCCGCAGTCAGGATCGCGCTATCGGGGCTGGCCAGCATCGGCACGAACACGCCCGAATAACACGCCGACAGGATCAGCACCCGCCGCTGGATCCCCGCCTCCTCCAGCGCTGATTTGAGTTTGGCGGGCGAGAGAATGCCGTAGCCGCTATCGCCGTAGTGATAGGCCAGCCCAATGTCTGACCCGTGACTGGTGGTGTAGAGCACCAGCACATCCTCGGACGCATCCATCACATCGCCAAGATGATCGAGCGCCAGCAGCAGCGCGGTTATCGAGCCATGCGGCGCGTCGTCGCTTGTGCCATCCGGCCCGGCGAGTGTCAGCGTTCGTCCCGCCGCCCCGTAACGCGCACTGAGCACGCGTGCCGCCTCCCGCGCCTCGCGGGCGAACACCGGGTCGCTGTCGAGCGCGATGGTGAGCACATAGGCATCGGGCCGTTCCGGAGTCTGTGCCCGCAGCGCGGCAAAAGCAGCGTCGAGCCTGCGTTGCTGTTCGCGGATATGGCCCGCGCTGAACCCGCGCTGCAATTCGGGACTGAGTTCAAACGACTTGCGCCGTTCAGCCCGACCCTCCCCGCTGCCAAGATCGGGAAAAGGAGCGGTGTGCGGCGGGGGCTGATTGGGGTTGGCTTGTGACAGCACAGGCACCGCAAAAAGTGCGGCCAAAACCCCGGCGATGATCCTGCCCCTGTTCATCTGCCAGCAAGCTGCCTGCGCGCGGCGGATCGGTCAAGTGAGGAAGCTTTGCCCCCCAAAAGCAAAGGCCCGATCCCTCGCGGGACCGGGCCTTACTTGTTGCTCGCTAAAGCGGCGGTTTCAATACACCCGTGCTTTCGGCTCGATATAGGCAATATCATCCGTCAGCGTGTATTCGTGCACCGGGCGGTAATCGATCCGGCTGTTGCTGCCGCGTCCGCCCCAGCCATCGAACCAGGCGATGGTGTGCTTCATCCAGTTCGCATCGTCGCGGTTGGGGAAGTCCTCGTGCGCGTGGGCGCCGCGGCTTTCCTTGCGGTTGGCGGCACTGGCAATCGTCACATTGGCCTGCGCCATCAGGTTGTCGAGCTCCAGCGTCTCGATCAAGTCGCTGTTCCAAATCAGCGATTTGTCGGTGACGTGGATGTCCTCCATCCGCTTGTTCTGCTCGGCCAGCTTGGCCACGCCTTCGTCCATCAGTTTTTGATCGCGGAACACGGCGCAGTGCTTTTGCATCGCTTTCTGCATTTCCGCACGGATCTGCGCGGTCGGCGATCCGCCCTGCGCATAGCGGAAGTGGTCCAAACGGGTCAGCGCAAAATCGGCGCTGTCGGCGGGCAGTTCGGGCTGCTTGGCATTCGCCTTGAGGCTGTCACGCAGGTGATGCCCGGTCGCGCGGCCAAACACCACAAGGTCGATCAGCGAGTTCGAGCCGAGGCGATTGGCCCCATGCACCGAAACGCACGCGGCCTCACCCACGGCATAAAGACCGGGGATCACGTGATCGGGATTGCCATCCGGCCCCAATGTGACGACCTGCCCGTGATAATTACACGGCACCCCGCCCATGTTGTAATGTACCGTCGGGGTCACCGGCAGAGGCTGACGGGTGAGGTCGACGCCGGCAAAAATCTTGCCGCTTTCGGTGATGCCCGGCAGGCGCTGCGCCAGCACCTTGGGGTCGATATGATCGAGGTGGAGGTAAATGTGATCCCCCTCCGGCCCGACACCGCGACCTTCGCGCATTTCCAGCGCCATCGAACGGCTGACGACGTCACGCGACGCCAGATCCTTCGCCGACGGGGCGTAGCGTTCCATGAAACGCTCACCTTCGGAGTTGGTAAGGTAGCCGCCTTCGCCGCGCGCGCCTTCGGTGATCAGCACACCCGCGCCGTAAATGCCGGTCGGGTGGAACTGCACGAACTCCATGTCCTGCAACGGCAGGCCCGCGCGCAGCACCATCCCACCGCCGTCACCGGTGCAGGTGTGGGCCGAAGTCGCGGTGTAATAGCAGCGGCCATAACCGCCGGTGGCCAGCACGACCGATTGCGCACGGAAACGGTGGATCGTGCCGTCATCCAGACACATCGCCATCACGCCGACGCAGACCTTCTCGCCGTCGCGTTCGGACATGATCAGATCGAGCGCGAAGTATTCGATGAAGAAGTCCGCATCATACTTCAGGCTCTGCTGATACAGCGCGTGCAGCATCGCGTGGCCGGTGCGGTCGGCCGCGGCGCAGGTGCGCTGCACCGGGGGGCCAGCGCCCATGTTCTGCATGTGGCCGCCAAACGGGCGCTGATAGATCGTGCCATCGGCGTTGCGGCTGAACGGCACACCGGCGTGTTCAAGCTCGTAAACGGCCGCCGGGGCTTCGCGCGCGAGATACTCGATCGCGTCCTGATCGCCCAGCCAATCCGATCCCTTGACGGTATCGTACATGTGCCAGGTCCAGTGATCGGGCGAATTGTTGCCAAGGCTCGCCGCGATGCCGCCCTGCGCTGCCACGGTGTGCGAGCGGGTGGGGAACACCTTCGAGATATTCGCGGTGCGCAGGCCAGATTCCGCCGCGCCCATCGTTGCGCGCAGGCCCGATCCGCCTGCGCCCACCACCACCACATCATAGGTGTGGTCGATAATCTTGTAAGCGCCCTTAAGGTGCGCACCGCCAACATCGTTGGCGGTGCCGGGTGCTGCTGCGGTAGCCATCAGGCCTGTCCTCCGAATGCGAGCGCGGCAACGCTGAAAATGGCAAAGGCGCCGCCGCCGAAAATTGCGAGATTGAGCGCCGAGATCACGGCGAATTTGGTGCCGGCGTCGTGGACATAATCCTCGATCACGACCTGCAGGCCGAGCCGGGCGTGCCAGAACAGCGTCACCACCAGCAGCATCATCGGCACCGCCGAAACCGGCTGCGACAGCCACTTGACCACGCTGGCATGGCTGAAATCATCCAACATCACAAAGCTGACCAGCAGCCAAGCCATCAGCACCACATTGGCAATCGCTGTGGTGCGCTGCACCAGCCAGTGATGCGCGCCGTGGTGCGATGCACCCAATCCGCGCACGCGCCCGATAGAAGTTCCGTTACCCATCGTCCGTCCCCTACTTGGTCAGCATCAGGGCCCAAAAGCCCGCGGTGAGGAGAACGGCGATCACCGGTGAGGCGATCGACCACATGCGATTGGTCTTGAGTTCGTAGCCCGCGCCAATATCCATCACGAAGTGGCGCAGCCCGCTCATCATGTGGGTGAAGAACGCCCACGACAGTCCGACCAGCACCACCATGCCCAGCGGCGATCCCATGATGCCCTGAAAACCGGCATAGGCATCAGGCCCGCTCGCCAAAGCGCCCAGCCACCATACCAGCACGGCAAGGCCGACCACCGCCATGCCGTCTCCGGTAGCGCGGTGCAGGATCGATACCAGCATGTGCGGGCCCCAGCGCCACACCTGCAAATGGGGAGAAAGCGGTCTTTGGTTCATGGTGATCCCAGTTATCCCTAGATTTGCCACCCCACTTAGCGCGGCTGACGTATGAGGCAAGCGGCGAGCGGTGGACACAGCTTGCAAAGTTTTGGATAGGCGCTTGCATGGGACACATTCTAATCACCGGATCAAGCCGCGGAATTGGCAGGGCGGCGCTCGAAACTCTAGCTGCGCGGGGGGTGCCGGTGATCGGTCACGCCTCACGCCCGCAGGTGTTAGCGGATGGCGGACCGCCGATCATCGCCGCCGATTTCGGCAATCCGCTCGCAGCGCAAGCTTTGTGGGAAGCGGCGCTCGAACTTGCTGGCGGCGAGATTGACGCAGTGGTGAACAATGCCGGGCGGTTTGAAGCGAACCGGTTGGAACGCTCTGACATCGAATGGCTTGATGCGTGGGAGGATACCTTGCGGGTCAACCTCACCTCGGCCGCGCAATTGTCGCGGCTCGCCGTGCTGCACTGGCAGCAGCGCGGTTTCGGTGGGCGCTTGGTCCATGTCGCCAGCCGCGCGGCCTATCGCGGGGATTCGCCAGCGCATTGGCATTATGCCGCAGCCAAAAGCGGGATGGTGGCGATGCACAAGACGATTGCCCGCGCCTATGCCTCGCAAGGCATCCTGAGCTTTGCAATCACGCCCGGCTTCACCGACACCAGCATGGCGGACGACTACCTGTCCAGTCGCGGCGGGCCGGGGCTGCTGGCCGACATTCCGCTGGGCCGGGTGGCAACACCGGAAGAAATCGCCGCCATCATCGCCTTCTGCGCGCTGGATGCGCCGCCAAGCATGACCGGCGCGGTGATTGACGCCAATGGAGCAAGCTATGTTCGGTAAGCTTGGCCTCATTGCAGCAGTGCTGGCGCTCAGCGCATGCAGCGCCGCCACGGCCACACCCGCCTCGCCCCCACCGGCGTCCAAGCCGCCCGAAGACGATGCGCGGTTCTCGAAGGATATCGAACGCTTCGGCTCGGTCTGCGAGGATTTCGACGACTGGGACAAGCCGACCGAGCCGTTCCACATCCACGGCGACACCTGGTATGTCGGCACCTGCGGCATCACAGCGTTGCTGATCCGGGGGCAGGACGGTGCGGTGCTGATCGACACGGGCACCGACAAAGGCGCACAGGCCATCGCAGCCAATATCGAAAGCCTTGGCGTCAAGCTGTCCGAGGTGAAAGCAATCCTAGGCAGCCATGAGCATTTCGACCATGTCGGAGGCTTTGTGCGGATGCAGGGACTGTCCGGCGCGCCCGTGCTGGTGGGCGAAGGCGCGGTTGAAGTGATCCGCACCGGCAAGGATGATCCGCGCGATCCGCAGGCGGGCCTGCACGCGCCGATGGCCCCCGTTACTGGCACGATTCGCGCTGTCGCAGATGGCGAGTTGGTGAAGGTCGCCGGGCTGGAGATCACAGGCATCGCCACACCGGGGCACACCATCGGCGCGATGAGCTGGCAGTGGGAAAGCTGCGACACCAACGGCTGCTTCACCATCGTCTATGCCGATAGCCTCTCGCCCGTCAGCGCCGATGATTACCGCTTCACCGATCACCCCCAATATGTCGCGATGTTCCGCAAGGGGATCGCGCGGCTGCGCCCGCTCGAATGCGGGATCTTGCTCACCCCCCACCCCTCGGCCAGCGACATGCTCACCCGCGCACGCACCGGGGCATTGGAAGGCGGGATGAGCTGCGCGCAATACGCCGACAGCAAGACCAAGGCGCTGGACGACCGCCTCGCCAAGGAAGCGGCGGCGCAATGACCACCTGGAAATTGACCGCCCACGCACCCAAGCGTGTGGTGCAGGCGGCGCTGCTGGCGCACGACCTGATCGACGATTGGGACTACGAACTCGTCATCGCAGGCCGCGAGGAAGCGGAGAACCGGCCCGACGACTGGGTGCTCGAAGGCTGGTATCCGCGCAAACCCGGCAAGGCCGAAAAAGCCGCGCTGACTGGATTATTTGCAGGCAAAGCGCCGCCGATAACCATCGAGGAACTGCCGCCGCAGGATTGGGTGACGCTGAGCCAGCACAATGTCGCCCCGATCCGTGCCGGACGCTTCCATGTCCACACCCCGGACTACCCGGCAGACCCCGACGCGATCGACTTCGTGATCCCCGCTTCCCAAGCCTTCGGCACCGGGCAGCACCGCACGACCGCAGGGTGCCTTGAGATGCTCAGCCACATCAAGGCGAGCGGCGCGACCGCGCGCAATATCGCCGATATCGGCACCGGCACCGGATTGCTCGGTTTCGCCGCCCTCGCCCTGTGGCCGCGCGCGCTCTGCACGCTCACCGATATCGACGCAGTGTGCGTGCCGGTGGTCGAGGAAAACGCCGCGCTCAACGCCATCCCGCTCGGGCCGAAAGCGGGCGAAGCGGTCATGGTTGTGGCCGAAGGGATGGACGATCCGCTGATTCAGGTGCGCGGGCCGTATGACCTGCTGATCGCCAATATCCTCGCCGGGCCATTGGTCGAACTTGCCCCCGATTTCGGCAAAGCGACCGCGCCGGGCGGCCACCTGCTGCTCGCCGGATTGCTGGCGGGCGAGCAGGAAGCCGCCGTCGCGCGGGCGATGCGGCGGGCGGGGTTCCGACTGGCCGCCCGCTTGCAACGCGGCGATTGGGCGATCCTGTGGCTGCGGCGGCGCAGGCTGCGTTAGGCAAGCGCCTCCGCCACAATCGCCGCCCAGCCCGCCTCGTCCACCACTTCGATGCCGAGTTCGGCGGCTTTCTTGAGCTTCGATCCCGCTCCCGGCCCGGCCACCAGCAGATCGGTTTTCGCGCTGACGCTGCCCGCTGCCTTGGCGCCCAGCCGTTCGGCCTGCGCCTTGGCTTCGTCGCGGCTCATGGTTTCCAGCTTTCCGGTGAACACGACGGTCTTGCCCGCGACCCGGCTGGCAAGGGTGACGACCTCGTAACGCGGCGGAGCAACTTGCGAGAGGATATCCTCCCACACCGCGACATTGTGCGGTTCGTGGAAGAAATCGCCCAGCGCCTCGACCACCGATGGGCCGATGCCGTCAATCGCGGTCAGTTCGCCGGCCGCTTCTGCATCACCGTCATGCGCGCGCTCAGCGAGGATGCGCAGCATCGGCAGATCATGAAAATGTTTCATCAGATCGCGCGCAGTCACCTCACCGACATGGCGGATGCCGAGGCCGAACAGCAGCCGCGCGGCATCGGGCGCGCGCTTGGCCTCAATCGCGGCGAGCAGGTTGTCGACCGACTTGTCCTGCCAGCCTTCGAGGCTGAGAATATCACTACGCCGCGCGCGCAGCCGGAAAATATCTGCCGGACTTTCGAGCCAACCAAGCGCAAAGAACTGCGCGATGGTCTTCTCGCCCAGACCCTCGATATCGAGCGCCTTGCGGCTGACGAAGTGCTCCAACCGCTGGGTGCGCTGCGCCGGACAAATCAGCCCGCCGGTGCAGCGGACATCGACCTCGCCTTCCTCGGCCACCGCCTCGCTATCGCATTCGGGGCAGTGATCGGGGAACGGGAACGCAGGCCGCACTTCCTCCCGCGTCAGGTTCTCAACCACCTGCGGGATCACATCGCCCGCACGCTGGATCACCACGCGGTCACCGATCCGCAGCCCCAACCGCGCAACCTCGTCGCGGTTGTGGAGCGTGACATTGGTCACCGTCACCCCGCCGACCAGCACCGGGGCCAGCCTGCCCACGGGGGTCAGCTTGCCGGTGCGCCCGACCTGAATGTCGATGCCCTGAACGGTGGTCTCGGCGCGTTCGGCGGGGAACTTGTGTGCCAGCGCCCAACGCGGGGCTTTCGCGACGAAACCCAATCGCTCCTGCCAATCGAGCCGGTCGAGTTTGTAAACCACCCCGTCGATATCATAGGGCAGGTCGGGCCGCGCCGCACCGATGGCATTGAAGTGCGCGATCAATTCATCAGCATCGCCTTCGATCCGCGTGAACAGCGGCGAGATGGGGAAGCCCCACCCGCGCAAGGTGTCGACCACCGCGCTCTGCGTCGCGCCGGGAACTTCGGAAGCCGCGCCCCAACCATGCGCCCAGAACCGCAGTTGGCGCTTTGCCGTGACGTTCGCATCCTTCTGACGCAGGCTTCCGGCAGCCGCATTGCGCGGGTTGGCAAACAGCTTTCCGCCCGCTTCATGCTGCGCAGCATTGAGTGCGGTAAAAGCCTGTTTTTCCATATAGACCTCCCCGCGCACTTCAAAGACTGCGGGGACGCCTTGAGGCAGGTTTTGGGGGATGTCCGCGATGTGCGCGACGTTCGCGGTGACATCCTCCCCCACCTGCCCATCACCTCGTGTGGCGGCGCGCACCAGCACGCCGTTCTCATACCGCAGCGAGCAGGAAAGCCCGTCGATCTTGTCCTCGGCGGTGAGCGCCAGCGGCGCGCCTTCGGGCAGGTTCAAAAACCGCCGCATCCGCGCCAGCCACTCGGCCACCTCCTCCGGGCTGAACGCATTGTCGAGGCTCATCATCCGAACCTCATGCGCGACCTTACCGAGCGGCGAGGCAGCGATGGCATGGCCGACCTTTTTGGTGGGCGAATCCTCGCGGATCAGGTGCGGAAAGGCCGCCTCCAGTTCGGCATTGCGCCTCACCAGCGCGTCATATTCGGCGTCGGAAACCTCGGGCGAATCCTCGGAGTGGTACAATCGATCGTGCCGCGCGATGGCGCGGGCGAGGCGCATCAACTCGTTGGCGGCCTCGGCCTCAGAGAGGGTCGCGGGGTCATTCATCGCGTTGTTACTCGCCCTTCAACACAGCCAGCATCGCCGCCTCGTTCGCGGTATATTGCGGTGTGCCGGGGGTGATGATCGAAAAGTGGCTTGCGCCTGCGTTTTCGCGCACCGTCACCCGCGCGCCGCCTGCCCGCAATGCGGCCTGCGTGGCAGCAGAGGGCGCGGGGAGCTTCGCCTGCACGAACAAGAGCTCCGCCAACTGCGGCGCGGCGGTGATGGGCGAGAGCGCGGCGTAACGCGCTGGCACAGCCTCAGGCGCGCCGCCCATGAAGGGATCGACCGCAGAGAATTGGCACAGCGTATCGAACTGAGGCCGCTCGGCCCCGACATCGCCCTGGCCGTCGAGCACGATGGCGGCGCGGGCCTTTACTGCGCCATGCGCGCCCACAGGCCCGTCCGCGCCCTGCGTCATCGCCAACCACTGCGCCGGGAGCGCGCCTGCCGAATGGCCGACCAGCGTCACCCGCGCCCGGTCAACCGGATAGCGCGCCGCCACATCGTCAATCAGCCGCGCCGAGGCGGCCCAATCCTCGAATGACCCCGGCCACCCGCCACCATCACCGACCTCGCGGTAATCGACATTGAGCGTGGCAATGCCCAACTGCTGCCAGCGCGTTGCAAGCGGGGCCATATAGGCTTGGCTGGCGATCCCGGTTTTCCAGCACCCGCCATGATAGATCACTGCCAGCGGGAAAGGGCCATCACCTTGCGGTAGGCGGAATTCCGCAAACCCGCGTGGGTGGTCGGCATAGCGCAGGATCGCGTCGGGCGCAGAGGCCGCAAGGTTCGCGTCGGTGCCATAGGTGGCGTTGTTGGGCTGCGCGGCGGGCGGAGCGGCCTCAGGCGCGGGCACGACGGGCGCGCAGGCGGCAGCGAGGAGGAGGATAGGGAGGAAGCGCATCACGACACCTATTTCTGCGGCAAATCGTCATGGGCCCGAGCATCCCGCCCAGCGGTCTCTAATGCTTCCATCCCGAATTGATCATCCAGCCAAAGCACCGCGCTGCTCGACATCACGGTGGCTAGCAATCCAGCGAAAAAGAGCCTCGACCGTCGTGATACGATACTGACAACCAAAGCGATCGAAGCACCAAAGCTGACGATGGCCAGCGCTCCTGTCCAAAGCATTGGTTCGAATGCAATCCCGACAAGAAACACCGCTGTGACGACGAGAAGTGTCTGCAACGACCAAGCAAGCTGAACCAGAACCAGCAAAATCAGAAGTCCTCTGACCAGGCGATGACGGAACAGCAGCTCCATCACACCCCCTCCAGCAACCGATCCGCCTGCGCGCGTGCCTCAGGCGTAACCTCCGCGCCGGAGAGCATCCGCGCAATCTCTTCCTGCCGCCCCGCAGCATCGAGCAGCACCACGCTGGTTTTGGTCACGATCCCGCTTGAGGCCTTGGCGATCAGGTAATGCTGCCCGCCGCGCGCTGCGACCTGCGGGGAGTGTGTCACCGCCAGCAACTGCCCTTCGCGCGCCGCGAGCCGCGCCAGCCGCTCACCGATGGCCGAGGCGACCGCCCCGCCCACGCCGCGGTCGATCTCGTCGAAGATGATCGTCGCTGCCCCGCCCTGTTCCGCCAGGGCGACCTTGAGCGCGAGGATGAAGCGTGACAGCTCCCCGCCCGATGCGATCTTGCCGAGCGGCGCAAAATCCGCGCCGGGGTTGGTCGAGATCAGGAACTCCACCGCGTCCATCCCCGATGCGCCCCAGCGCTCTTCCGGCAGCGGCGAGACCTGCGTCAGGAACCGCGCGGCATCGAGCTTAAGCGGCGCGAGTTCCCCCGCCACCGCCAGATCGAGTTTGGCCGCGCCCGCGACCCGCACGGCATGGGCGATCTGCGCCGCCGCGACATAGGCGGTGCGAGCTTCCTTGGCGGCTGCTTCGAGCGCGTCCAACTGCGCCTCTCCGCCCTCAATCGCGTCGAGCCGGCTGCGCATGGTGCGCATCAATTCGGGCAGGTCATCCACCTCGCAGCGATGCTTGCGCGCCGCCGCCCGCAGTTCGAACAACCGCGTCTCGGCATTCTCCAGCGCATTGGGATCGTGCAGCAGTGCCTCGCCTGCATGGCGCAGCTTGTCCTCGGCCTCCCCCGCCTCGATCACCGCACGGTCCAGCGCGGCGAGCGCCTCGGTCAGCAGCGGGTGTTCGGGCGCGATCCGATCCAGCTTGCGTGCGGCCACCCGCAAGGCAGCAAGCGGCGAATCCGAGCCTTCCCACACGTGCCGCAGCGCCTCCAGATCGCCCGCCAGCCGCTCGCCTTTTTGCATATCGGCGCGCGTCGCGGCGAGCCGCGCTTCCTCACCCGCGACCGGCTCCAGCGCGGTGAGTTCGGCCAAGTGCGCGATCAGCAGGTCCTGATCCGCTTTGGCCTGCTCCACCGCGCTACGCGCTTCGGCCAATTGCGCTTCGGTCTTGGCCCAGACGGCATAGGCGCGCTCAAGCCCGGCGACATCTGTACCGGCATAGCGATCGAGCAGCATCCGGTGCCCGCGCGGATTGACCAGCCCGCGATCATCATGCTGGCCGTGGAGCTCGACCAGCGCAGGCGCAAGCTCACGCAGCAAGGCTACGCTGGCAGGCTGATCATTGATGAACGCTTTCGATCCCCCGTCCGCCTTGACCTGCCGCCGGATCAGCAGCGGCTCGCCCGGTTCAATCGCGATATCCGCATCATCGAGCGCGGCGGCGATGGCGGCGGGCAGCGCGGCGAATTCAAAGCTGGCGGTGACCGCGGCCTTGTCCTCGCCTGCGCGCACCAAGCTCGTCTCCGCCCGGTCGCCCAAGATCAGGCCGAGCGCATCGAGCAAGATCGACTTCCCCGCCCCCGTCTCCCCGGTAAGCACGCCGAGCCCGCGCGCGAAATCGAGATCGAGCGCTTCGATAAGGACAATGTTGCGGATCGAAAGCCGGGTCAGCATGTAACCGAGCGTCTAGCCTAAGCCGCCGCGCAGGTCACGGGCGCACAGCGAGTTTCGAACAGCCCATCAAACGAAACGGGGGCCCGGCGCGAACCGGACCCCCGCTGTTGTGTCATTCGAACCCGAAATATCAGGGTGCAACGCCGATGATATCGGGGTTGCCGTCGGGATCGCCAATGACCTGTCCACTATTGGCCGGCCCGCCTTGCAACAGGATCCCGGCAAAGTGCGGGGTCGCCATCGATGTGCCCGAAATGGTGTTGTAGCTGCTGTTGATCCAGGTCGACCGCACCGCGACGCCCGGCTCGGCAAAATCAACCGGCGGGTTGCCGAAGTTCGAGAAGCTCGCCCAGGTATCGCCTTGGGCGAAGGCCGAGATCGTGAACACGTTCGCCCCGTTGGCGCGCGCGGGCGAGACATTGCCGGCAAACTGCGCTTCATTGCCGGCAGCGACCGCGAAACGCACCCCGCCAGCCGCAGCATTGTTCACTGCCGTATCGAGCGCCGTGCTAGCACCGCCGCCGAGGCTCATGTTCGCGACATCGCCCGGACGGCCGACCTGCGCGACATAATCAACGCCTGCAATCACGCCCGAATTCGAGCCCGATCCGCGCCGGTCAAGCACGCGAACCGCCACCACCGGCGCACCCGGCGCGACGCCGATCACGCCAATGGTATTGTCCCGCGCGGCAATCGTGCCGGCGACATGGGTGCCGTGACCGTTCTGGTCGCCCGCATCACCGCTGCCGGTGAAATTGCGCGAGCGGGTCACATCGACGTTGAGGTCGGGGTGGTTGAGCTGGATGCCGGTGTCGATCACCCATGCAGTGGCAAAGGTTCCGGCGCGGCCGCCATTGACGCGGGTGATGCCCCACGGGGTTGTCTGCGCGGGCTGCGTGGTGCCGCCGCCGCCGGGCTTGCGCTGGATCGCGGTGACGACCTGATCTTCTTCGCAATAAGCGATGTTGGGATTGTTGCGCTTCATATTCTCCATCGCCTGCGGCGCGGCGTTCATGGCAAATCCACGAAGGGCGACGCTGTAGACGTGGCGCATCTGGCCTTGTGCGGCCTTCACCGAACGCTGGGCTTCGGCGTTGGCATTGCCCCGCGAAACCTTGGCGGCGTCAAACACGCAGATGTAGCTATTGGCGATCTTGTCGCCCGCCTTCTGCGCCTGCGCCGGGGTAGCCAAGGCGACCATCGGCAGCGCAGCGATTGCGACCATCATTTTGATTTTCATGTATCTCTCCTCCGGCAAATTTGCCCGGCCAGCCCCCTCCAAAGGATCAATGACCGCAAACGAATGCTAATTCTGGCAAATCGTCTTGTCGAGCGAGAAAGAATATTAACCGCAGTTTAAGCACAATATTCTTGCGAATTGCGCCGACCTATACATGATTTCATGCGTAACTATACGGAGGGCTATAGATGAGGTGCGGGCAAATACCCTTGGCCAAGCGCACCCGGCCCGCGCGCCGAGGGCTTGGATTGGCCGCAGAGACGAGAGCTTCCGGCTGACGCTTATCTTTCCGCCCCCTATCGTCGACAGGCGCGCCATCGATGGAATCGCGCAACTGGCGAGTGGCTCGGCCCGGTGCCTAAGCCCGCACTGATCGGTTGAAGGGACCTTGGGGGGGTACCTTTGCCCCGACTGATCTCATACTGCGCAAGGATGGCAGTTGCAGGCAGCGCCGCAGCTGGCGCGGGTCGCTGCAGGGCTGCTTTCGCAGTCATTCGGAAAAAACCAGCCATTCGGCTAGGGATCCCTAAGCTGTCCGTCCGTTCAGCGCACTGTCGAGTTCATTGCACGAATGTGTCTGCAACTAGGGCGAGCCAAGCAGCGTCGGAAGTGAAGCGAAAGGAGGGCAGCACCCGCTTGGTTAACCGAAGGCGCCAACTGCTTTGTCATAAAACTTGCATATTGTAGTAAAAATGTCATATTTCGATCATGACACATCCCGTAATCGACCGGCCGCATACGGTTTCCTCGTATAATCGTCAGCTTGCCGAAGTTAGGTCGATCATCAATCAGATGGCCGATCAGGCGCAGACGATGCTCTCGGGGGGGCTGAATGCATTGCGGAAGGCGGACAAGGTCGCTGCCATGCAGGTCGTGGCACAAGACAAGGTCATCGACGAACTGGAGCGCTCGCTCGAACGGTTGGCGCTGCTCATCATTATGTCGCGTGCGCCAATGGCACAGGATTTACGTTATCTGATTGTCGCGATCCGCATTGGCAAAATGCTAGAGCGGACGGGGGATCAGGCCAAGCGCATTGCCCGCAGGGTCGATGCACTCGACCTCGTCCAACTGGGGCCGCGCTTTCCGTTGGTTCGCGCAATGGAGCATTATGCCGGCGCGATGGTGGCAAAAGCGATCAAGAGCTTCAATGCTGCATCGCACGAACTCGCGAGCGAGGTCATTGCGTCCGATGCCAAACTCAATGCGATGAACGAAGATCTTATCCGCGCCAGCAGCATAGCAATGGATCAGGGCCAATTAAGCAGCGGCGAGGGGATTCAGCTGATCCTGATCGGCAAGCAGCTGGAACGGGTCGGCGATTATGCCACCAACATCGCCGGGGATGTCTCCTACATGGTGACCGGCCAATAGATCATCCTCCGCCCATTCCAGCCTGCCCCGTATGGGGTTGACTGCGCTGGATCGGCCCGAAAGCGGTCCAGGTCAGTAATTCCACTGTGCCTGAATACGCAGGATCTGACCCTCCGCCTGCCCAACGCGCCGCTCGTCGGCCTCCTTGCGCGATGCCCAGCCATAGGTCGCGGTCAGTTCGAGCGCGGGATCAATTTGGAACTCGAAGCCGAGCTCGATCTCCTCGGTCTCCAGCCTCGGCGCGTTGACCGCGGCTTTGAACCCGCCACGGTAGTATTGCCAGCGGGCAAAGGGATAGAACGGCCCGATTGGCGATTGGTCAATCTTGCCCATCAACTGCACATAGCCGCCATCGATAGGGCGTTCCTCGATCTGGCCAGTCGCGGGTACGAATTCCGGGCCAGTGCCCCAATTCCATTCCGCCTGAACACCGAAGGGCTGCGGGTAGAGCACGGCGTGCACGGCTACGCGGTTATCCTTGAACCCGACCGGGCTGACCCCGCCTGTGCGCACTTCCGGTCGGATGGTGTTGCGCATGATCGCGCCGCCGATTTCGAACACCTGGCCATTAAGGCCAAGCCCATCCAGTTCGAACGGCCATGTCGCCAGCGCGACAGTCATTACATCATTATCGACCTCGGTGCGGTTCAGCCCCTGCCCGTTGAACACGCCCAGCCCGAATGCACCGTAGCTGCCGAACAGCTTTTGCCCGTTGCCTGACAGGCGATCCCAGATCGCCTGCACGCGAGGCGGGGTGTAATAGGCGACGATCCCGAGATCCCGTTCACCCGGAGCCGCTGTGTTTATAGCATCGGTCCGGTCAAGCGCCAGGCGGTTGGAGGAGGACTGCAAGTTCTCCCAGCCATAGGGCACTTTCGACTGCCCGAGCCGAATACGGAAGGACTTGTCGCCGGTTGGAAAGACATCGGCATACATGTCACGCAGGGACACCGTGCCCTCGCGCCGCTCGCCGACTGACTGGTTCGAGACCGCAGCGGCAAAATCGGGCTGGAAATAGACCGAGACGTGGTCGCTCAGGTCGCCCTGCAACACCAGACGCATTCGGCGGAAGCTGAAATTGCTGCCCGCGTTGATTGCGCTGTCGTGAACCGAGCGCAGGCGAGAGATTCCAGCGGGTGCTTCGGCATCGCCGGAAACGATCTGGTTGAAGCGCATCTGAGTGTAGCCGCGAAGGCGCAGTTTTTCATACCATGCCTTACGAGGCGGCGGCGCGGCGGCAAGCTGAAGCGGGGGTTGCTGGATAGGCTGGATGGTGGAGGCAGGCAGAACGGGTGCGGCACTTTGTGCCATCGGCGCAGTCGCGAGGTTTGTCGGTTCAGGTGCAGGCGCAGCCGAGCCTTGGGCTGCCTGAAGCGCGACCATAATCGCCTTCAACTCGTCAATCTGACGCTGGAGATCGGCGATCGTTCGGGCTTGATCCGCTTCCCCGGAGGGCGGCTCCTGAGCGTTCTGAGACAGCGCTGGGGCACTCGCGCCCATCAATAGAGCCGCAGCAATCAGGATACTGGGGGATTCGCAGGACATTTGCGGCATGAAACCTTGCCTTCGCAATTTACCGGCCCAAAGTGAGCCGATGACGTTAGGCCATTATGTCTGATTAGCGTCACATTTATGACAAATATGACGCGCCGCGTTGCAGGTTCGGATGAACGCCTGCGACAGAGCGGCTTTCGTTCGCTCCAAATGTAGGCGGACACCTAGAATGGGTGAGCCGAACGGACAGGCAGGATCCATAGCCCAAAATGTCCGAAATCCACCCACATTCAGAAATTCCAGCCAAACGCAGCAAATTCGAAAAGCTGCCAGTTTGACCATGGGCTAAGGTGAAGGGTTTGAAGCAGCCACGCTACTCAGTGTGGTCAATCCACCGCCCCGGCGCACCTATCGCCTTATCCCCCGGGTCACGCCCGGGGCGGGAAGTGGCTTCTCAATCCTCAAACTCAAACCCAACGCTGCCTTCGTTGAACAGCGCCGCGATCAACTCCAGCGCCGCCTCGGACACGCCGGGCGCAACCGCAAGATGAGCCTCGGCGCACACTTGCTGCGCAAACTCTGCCGCATCGTCAGCGCACGCGAAACAATGCCCGTCCGCGAATAGCAGCACCGCTGATGCGCCCTCGCGGATGAAGGAGAACCGGCTGGCGGGGTTGCGCCCCAGCGGGGTGCCTGCGGTCAGCCATTCGCGAATATCGTCGGCGGTGGCGGGTTCGTCGGGCCGCCAGTCGATCTCGGGGTTCTTTGGCGCTGTGTTGTATTGGCCGAACCACCGGGCAAATCGGCGCGGATCGTTCAAAGTTTCGGCGATCATGCCTTGCAGCCGCGCGATGGCGGCGGCGCTGATTTCGCCGGGGTTGTCCTGCGGCGTCAGCTGCGGGTCTTCGTAGCGGTCGCAATCGGTCAGATCGGTCGCCATGTCATCGGCCCAGCCCTCAATCAGTTCGGCGCGGGATGGCGCGCGAAACCCGATCGAATAGGTCATGCAATCATCGCCCACGGCAATGCCCCGGTGCGCGACGCGCGGCGGGACGTAGAGCATATCTCCGGGTTCGAGCACCCATTCCTCGGTCGCCTGAAAATCGGCCAGCAGGCGCAGGCCGTCATGCGGCATCAGCGGCGTATCATCATCGCACAGCGCGCCGGTTTCCCAGCGGCGGCGGCCCAGACCCTGCACCAGAAACACATCATAGTGATCGAAATGCGGCCCCACCCCGCCGCCATCGACGGCATAGCTGACCATCACATCATCGACCCGCCAGTTGGGGATGAAGCGGAACGGATCGAGCAGCGCGGCAACGCGGGGCAAGTGGTGGTCAACCGATTGCACCAGCAATGTCCACGGATCACGGCCTGCTTGCGTAAATCGGTCTTCGGGGAACGGGCTGTGCTCCAGTTCCCACGCCTGCTCGCTGCGGGTGATGATGCGCGATTGCACCATGTCCTCGCAG
This sequence comes from Sphingomonadales bacterium Ga0077531, assembly GCA_001464915.1. Lineage (GTDB taxonomy): Bacteria > Pseudomonadota > Alphaproteobacteria > Sphingomonadales > Sphingomonadaceae > Erythrobacter. The sequence goes on along the minus strand of LNED01000023.1, from coordinate 2,314 downwards.
GCGAGGCCAGCCAGCTCGTCCGGATCAACCGGATTTGACCAGCCATCCCACGCCTGCCGGATCAGCAGCGGCTTTTGTTGCCAATAATCGCGCAGGAACGTTGCAACGTCGAAATTGCGCAACTGCATCGCGGGCGCGGTCACTTACGGCTTTTGCGCGCCGCATACTTCGCATCGCGCGCTGCCTTTTTCTCGGCTTCGGTCGGCTTGGGGGGAGTGATGATCTCGGCTGCCCGCTTTGCTTCGGCGCGCTTTTCATCAGCCAGACGCTGCTTTTCTTCGCGTGCTTGCTGGGCCTTGGCCCGCTTGGCTTCTTCGGCTGCTTCGCGCTGTGCCCGCCGCTCGGCCCGCTCGGCCAGCTCGGCTTCGCTCAGCTGGGGCGCGGCCTTCAATTTTGCCAGAGCCTTGTCCTTTGCCTTGGAAGAGGCAGACGCCCTGTCCTGAAAGCTCGGCTCTTTGTAACCCTTCATTTATATTCACTCCTGCCTGCCTGCGGATCGCAGCGCGGCTGTATTGCGGGGGTATCGGTAGCCCGGTGGTGGCGGGGCTTTCGGGGCATTGTGATGGTCGGCAGGGGTGCCCCTAGATGATTCCGACGGGAATCAACAGGCCCCATCGCAACGGGCGTGGCGCCCGGCCTGAATGGGCGGAACGGTGGGCCGCCAAGGACGCCGCCTCAAGTAGCGCAGCGGTAGGCTGACTAAGACGCGACCACACCCTCGGCGTGCTTGTCGATCAGCTTGTAAGCCCGCTCATACCATTCGGTGCCGGGGTAGTTCGCGCCCAGCACGGCGGCGTATTTCACCGCTTCCTGCGGCAGGCCCAGCGCGAGGCTGCTTTCGGTGAGGCGGTACAAGGCCTCGGGCGTGTGGCTGGTGGTGTCGAATTTCTCGACCACGTTGCGGAACCGCAGTTCAGCGGCGAGCCATTGGCCCGACCGCTGGTAATGCCGCCCGATCTCCATCTCCTTGCCGGCAAGGTGATCGGCCACAAGGTCAAGCTTCAACCGCGCATCGGCGGCGTACTCAGTCTGCGGGAAGCGGCGGTTGACTTCGCGCAAGGCGGTCTGCGCCTGCTCGGTGATCTTCTGATCGCGGTTCACATCGCTGATCTGCTCGTAATAGCTCAGCGCGATCAGATAATACGCGTAAGGCGCATCCTTGTTGCCCGGGTGGATCGACAGGAACCGCTGCGAGTTCTGGATCGCCTTGTTGTAATCACGCGCGATGTAATAGCTGAAGGCGCTCATCAACTGCGCGCGGCGGGCCCAGGGCGAATAGGGGTGCTGGCGCTCCACCTCGTCAAACAGCGCCGCGGCCTGCAAGGTGTTGCCCCGGTCAAGCCGCCGCTGCGCCTCGCCATAGAGCGATTCGACATCGCGCGCGACGTAGGCGACGTCCTTGCCCTCAGTGCTGCCAGCGCAGGCTGACAGGGTGGCGATTGTGGCGGCGGCGAGCGCAGCGCGGGCGATACGGGTGGTGAACGAGGTGGCCATGCGCCGCTCTATAACCACCCCCGCGCTGAACGCCAAGTGAAGCCGCACCCCTGCCCCACGTGTCCCCACATTTTCCTACCCGACGCTTTTGTGATCCACCCTTCCCATTCGGGCGCGTTAGCGGCCGCAAGGGTGACCACCCGCCCGCAGCGACGCTGGCGCAGCCAGCATGAGCGAGGAAATCGCGCTCGCGGACGCGAGTGCGCCAAAGGACAAATATGACCCGACGCAAAGACCCCCGCACCGCCCGCACCCCCGTTCCCGCCGGACAGCTGCCCGCCTTTACCCCCGTCCCGCGCCAGTGTTCGCGCCACGATGGCTGGACCCCCGCCCGCCAGATCGCCCTTATCGAAGCCCTCGCCGACACCGGATCGGTCGCGGCGGCGTGCAAGGCGGTCGATATGAGCCAGCCCGGCGCCTACCACCTGCGCCGCCAGCCCGGTGCCGAAGAATTCCGCATCGCATGGCAGGCCGCGCTCGATTGCGGCGTCCAGCGGATCGAGGATGTGGCGATGGACCGCGCCTTGAACGGGGTGGTCGAGCCGCTCTATTCCTACGGCGCGTTGATCGGCACCCGCACCCGTTACAACGATCGGCTGCTGATGTTCATGCTCCGCAACCGCGCCCCGCACCGCTTTGCCGAAGGCGGAGCAAAGGGCCTGAGCGCCCTCGACGCGATGCAGGTCGAGCGACTTAAAAAACAATGGCGCAAGGAATGGGAGAGCCAGCAGCGCCATGTCTCGGCCGACGAAGTGCGCGCCAATATCGACAAGAAAATCGAAGAAATCCGCCGCCGGGTCGAGGGCGAGCAGGCCGCCGC
>LNED01000022.1 GCA_001464915.1 Sphingomonadales bacterium Ga0077531 | reverse complement strand
TCATAGCCTTTGACCATCACGACCCGCACTTCATGGCCCGCCCAATTGGCGAAATCCTTGTCGCGGGTCAGTGGACGGTCGATCCCCGGCGAACTGACTTCGAGGTGGTAAGCCCCTTCGATCAGCGCTTCGCCAGCTTCTTCGGCTGTATCAATCACTTCCGACACGCGGCGCGACAACGCGGCGCATTGATCGAGCACCAACTGCCCGGTCGCAGGGTCTTCGGCCATGATCTGCAAGGCCATACCGCCATCACCCGCTTCGGACGCGATCATTGCCACGCGCACCAGTTCAAACCCGAGCGTGGCCGCTTCGGGTTCGATCAACTGGGTCAGGCGCGCGATATCGGCCATTCTTGCTCCATACGAGTCGTCATTGCTGAAAACGCAGTTTCGTGCCGGCCCCGGGAGGCGCCAGCATCCAAACCTTGTCACGACAATGCCGGGATTGGAGCGTCACTTAGGCGCGGGCGCAGTCTTTGGCAAGAGCGAACCGAGAGACTATGGGGGCAAATTCAGGGAAATTTGGCTGTGTGGAGCACTACGCGAGCGCGCCACAGTTGTTCGGACGCGTCAGTCGCCCCAGCCGTTCTTGACGCTTTCGGAATCGCGCTGGCGAGGGGCAGGTTTGCCATTGGCGTCCACCGGACGATAGCCCCAGCCATCCTTGGCAAGCTCTTCCGCACGGCGCGCTTCCTGTTCGGCACGGATCGCTTCTTCGCCGAGCCGCTCGACCCGCTCACCGATCGAATCGACCGCCTTGTGACTGACATAGGTCGCGCCGATGGTCATGAACAAGCCGACCGCCATCAGGCCCAACACAACGGCGCCGATGATAAAACGGATGCTGCTGGTCAGATTTTGAACAATGTCGACGAATGCACGCATAACCCTGCTCCGAGCCGAATACCCTGTCCGAACTAGCGGCAAACCCTTGCGATTTAGTTAGGCGCTTTCTTCCTGCCCTTCCATCAACCCATGCTTGCGAATGCAGTGCCGCAGTTGGTCATAGGTCAGGCCAAGCGCGCGCGCGGTCTGGCGCTGGTTCCAGCGGTGCTTGCCAAGCGCGTGCTGGAGGATTGCGCGTTCATGCGCGTCGACCGCACCGCGCAGATCTTCGACCGTATCGAGATTTAGCATCGCTGGCGCTTCGGCAGGTACACTTGTCATCGGCGCAGCGTGGCTTGCAGCTCGGCGGTGTTCGGGTTGGCGCGGGCGCCACGGGCTGTCGAACGGATCGAACTGCACATGCGCAATCGGCGTTTCGAAATCCGCCCAGCGATACACGGCACGCTCAACCACATTGCGCAGCTCGCGCACGTTGCCGGGCCAGGGGTGATCCTCCAGCGCGTCCATCACGTGATTGGCAAACCCCGGCCAGCGATCCCAATCAAGTTCCGCCGCCATGCGCCGCCCAAAATGATTGGCCAGCACGCCAATATCACCTTCGCGCACCCTGAGGGGGGGCAGCGTGATCACCTCGAAACTCAGCCGGTCGAGCAGGTCGGCGCGGAATTCGCCTGATGCGGCGAGCGCGGGCAGATCGTCATTGGTTGCCGCCACGATCCGCACATCGACCCGGATGGGTCGCGAAGCACCGATGCGGGTGATCTCGCCATATTCGACCGCGCGTAGCAGCCGTTCCTGCGCGCCCATCGACAGCGTGCCTAGTTCATCGAGGAACAAAGTGCCCCGGTCAGCCTCCTCAAACCGGCCCGTGCGCGATTTGGTCGCGCCGGTGAACGCACCCGCCTCGTGCCCGAACAGTTCGGCTTCGATCAGGGTTTCGGGCAGCGCCGCGCAGTTCATCGTGACCAGCGGTTCATCCCAGCGGCTCGACAGGCGGTGAAGGCGTTCGGCGATCAGCTCCTTGCCCGTGCCGCGCTCGCCAATCACCAGCACCGGACGGTTCATCGAAGCCGCGCGGCTGGCGCGCTCGACCGCGTCGAGAAAGGCCCCGGATTGGCCGATGAACTGGCTTTCGAGTTTCACATCCAAACTATAGTGAAATTCACCAATGCTTGGCAATAGCCGCCAACATAGTCACATGATGGCCATACAAAAACCCCGGAGTTCCGCCATTCCCTCACTTTGGCACAGCGGTTGCAGAAGACCTTGCAAGACCACGAACACCACTTGGGAGGCCTAGCATGATCGACCGCAAACCCGCCGCCGCCAGCTTCTGGAACAGCAAGCTTGGGCAGGCCGCAATGGCCAGCATTGCCGCGATGGTGATGATGATTGCGCTGTCATCGCAGATTCAGCCCGGCGCGGTTAGCGCTGCCCCGGTTGCCAACCCGGCGTCCGATGCCGGCGCGATGAGCGAGATTGCCTGAGATGGGCGATCCCCGCGATCCCTTGGGGCCGGAGCGTAATGCCCCCCGCGCAGACGCTGCCACCGGCGATGCTTCGGCCCACAATCTCAGCCCGCACCTCAGCCCACTGTCGTCAGGACGGCTGTCGCGGCTTGATGAGGAAATCGAAGCCTTGCGCCGCAGCCCCACCCCGACGCAATCGAGCGGCCGCGCCAGCAGTTCTGAACAAGACCGCGGCACCGCCCGCGACCGCGCCAATTCGTTTCTCGATGGAGTAGCCTTCATGGGCATTTTCAGCCGCACCCGCGACATCATTGCCGCCAATTTCAACGATATGCTCGACAAGGCCGATGATCCGACCAAGATGATCCGCATGATCATCCTCGAAATGGAGGAAACCCTGGTCGAAGTCCGCGCCAGCGCGGCGCGCACAATCGCGGATCAGAAGGAAATGCACCGCCACTGCGTCAAGCTTGACCGCCTTCAGGCCGATTGGGCTGAGAAGGCGCAGCTCGCCCTCAGCAAGGATCGCGAAGACCTCGCCCGTGCCGCATTGGTCGAAAAGAAGAAGGCCGGTGACATGGGCGATCAGCTCAAGACTGAAATCGCCGTGCTCGACGATGCGCTGCGGGCCTACGAAGACGACATTGCCAAGTTGCAGCACCGCCTGCGCGAAGCCCGCAGCCGCCAGACTGCCATCGCCGCCCGCCTCGAAAGCGCCGAGAACCGCGTCAAGCTGCGCACGCTGATGAGCACCGAGCGCACTGACGAAGCACTTGCCCGGTTCGACCAGCTCGAACGCCGGGTCGATTACGCCGAGGGCCGCGCCGACGCTTTGCAGATCGCAGAAGGCAAGATGCCGTCGCTCGCCGATGAAATCGCGGCACTCGCCGGATCGGACGCGATTGATGATGAACTTGCTGAAATGAAGAAGGCGCTGGGCAAAGCCGCGCCGGAACAGGGGGAATAAGCCATGCCATTCGAAGCTGTCCTGGTCGTAGCGATGCTGTTCATTGGCCTCCCGTGGGTCATTCTGCACTACGTAACCAAGTGGAAGACCGCGCCGACCATCACCGCCGATGACGAGGTGTTGCTGGAAGAACTCTACAACCTCGCCAAACGGCTCGATCAGCGGATGGAAACGGTGGAACGGTTGGTCGCGTCTGACTCGCCCGATTTCACCCCGGCCCGCCGGCTGATCGCCGAACATCAGGACGACAATGCCCAGCTGCGCGAATTGGAAGCGCTGATGGCCGAGAAGAAGGGAACCCGCGCATGAACACGCCCCGCACCACACTCTACCGCGACAAGCACAATGCGAAGCTGATGGGCGTATGTTCCGGCATCGCCGACTATACCGGGGTCAACGTCTTCTGGGTGCGGATGGCGGCGTTCTTCTCGATGTTCATCACCGGTGGCTGGTCGATCCTCGCCTATTTCGTCGCCGGGTTCGTGTTGAACAAAAAACCGCCGCACCTCTACCGCGACGCCAGCGAGCAGAAGTACTGGCAGGGCGTGCGCCAGAATCCCAAGCGCACCGCCCGCGAAATCCGCGCCAACTTCCGCGATATCGACCGGCGGCTGGCCGCAGTGGAAACCCACTATGTCAGCAGCAACCCGCGCCTGACCGCCGAAATCGAGCGGCTGCGCTGAACTGAATACACGCAATAGGGGACTAGAATTATGGAAGGCATCCTTGCTCTTTTGATCCCGATCTTCGCACTGTCGATCCCGATGGTGGCGATCTGGACCAAGCACCAGCAGAAGATCGCCGAAATGCAGATCGGCGCAACGGCTGAACACACGGCCGAAAAGGCGGCGCAATATGCCAGCCACATTCAGCGGCTTGAAGACCGGGTGCAGGTGCTCGAACGGATCGTCACCGACCGCGGCTATGACATCGCCACCCAGATCGAAGCGCTGCGTGATACACGGCGGGTCGATGCAGATGCGGGCGTCCCACTCGGCCTCGAACGCAAGGAGCGTGTGTGATGGAAGTGAGCTTTATCGACTTTCTCCCCTATCTTGGCTGGATCATATTTGCCTGTGCCGTGCTGAGCGCGATGGGCATCCTCGCGTCGTTCCAGACCACCCGGATGAAGATCAAGAACGGCTACCCGCTCGAAGGGATGTGGGGCCAATCCTTGAAGCCCGGTTCGGACAAGGAAACTGCGCATCGCGTCACCTTGCTGACCCAGGAAAACGCCGAACTGCGCGCTGAGCTGGGATCGATGAAAGACCGGCTCGCCAATGTCGAACGGATCGTCACCGACGGCGGCTATCATCTAGGCGCCGAGATTGACGCGCTGCGGGATCGGGCCCTGTCGAACCTCAAGGACAAAGGTGAGGCATGATCAGCAGTTGGGCCATAGTCGCGATCATCGCGATCGTCGTGTGGGGCGCGGTGCAATACGCCAAGGCCCGCGCTGGTATCATCAGTGACGAGAACGGCAACGAACGCCTCGCCCCGCGCGATGATGGCCGCAGTCTGGCCGAAATCGACGCCGCCCGGCGCGAAGTCACGGAACTGCGCGAACGGGTGAAAGTGCTCGAACGCATCGTCACCGACAGCAACGGCGGCGACGCGCGCGAACAGGCCCGCATCTCCGCCGAAATCGAAGCCTTGCGGGGGCTTCCCGCCAGCAGGAAGGAACCGAGCGAATGATAACGCCCCTTCTCGACCCGAGTGTGATCACGGCTACATCCGGCCTGATTGCTATCATCGTCATCGCGGCGGCGCTGCTGCGCGGCTGGCAGGGCTGGCTTGATCTGAAGCGGCAGGAGCTTGATCGCACCGCGCATCGCCCCGCCACCGACGAAGGCTCCACCATCGGCACTGCCCGGATCGAACTCGCCGACCTCAAGGAACGCATCCGCAAGCTCGAAGCCATCGCCAGCGGCGTGGAACTGTGAGCGGCGCCACCAACACCGCGGCGCAAGCTGGGATCGGGCTTGGCAGCGCCATTGCTGTGGCGATCAGCTGGAGCCTGCACAAGTCGATCATCTGGGCCATCGTCCATGGGTTCTTCAGCTGGTTCTATGTGATCTATTACGCCTTCACCAGGCCCGGCGGCCTGAGCGGGTAGCATTGCGGGTAAATCCCCCTTCCGTTTCGCGTCCGGCATGCCTAATTGCGCGGAATGCGCACACTTTCCGACATTCTTGAGGAATATGAATTCCTCGAAGGCGATGATCGTTACGGCCTGCTGATCGAGCTGGGCCGGACGCTGGAACCCATGCCCGATGCGCTAAAAACCGATGCGACTTTGGTGCGCGGGTGTTCAGCGGCGGTTTGGGTCTATCCTGCCGGGGCGGATGGTGAGACGCTCCACTTCCTCGCTGACAGCAACGCCGCAATCACCAAGGGGATCGTCGCGCTGGTGATTTCTGCGGTGCAGGACAAGCCTGCCGGTGAAGTGGCGCAGATGGACGTGATGGGCGCGCTTGCCCCGTTCGACCTGAAAAGCCAGCTATCGAGCAACCGCACGCAGGGCGTGCCGAACATGATCGCGCTGGTGAAGGAACATGCTGCGCGGCTGGCGGCTGCCTGATCGCCGTTTCCTGCGCTCCGCCGTCAATGTTTCACGTGAAACATTTAGAGAACATAGGGCAAGATGGGGGCTAGAGCGGGCCTAGCAGGGGTCTAAACAGGGTCTAACGATGGCCTAGACGAACCTGCGAACGATCAGATCGCTGCATCCCGCACAACCGCAATCCCAGCCGCTTTCTGCGCCTTCAATTCGGCCTTCAGCTTGGCCGGATCGCGCGCGATCACGAAGCCGAAGCTGACCCCACCTTCCTTGCCGATGGTGGCATGGTGCAGCTTGTGCGCCTGCACCAACCGCTTGGCGTAGCCTTTGCGCGGCACCCAGCGCCAATAGCGTTGGTGCACCAACCCGTCATGCACCAGCGTGTAGATCACCCCGTACAGCGTGATCCCGACCGCGAACCACCACAGCCAGTCCCAGTACAGCGAGCCGTAGATATACATCGCGGCATTGATTGTGCCGAAGACAACCGCGAACAGATCGTTCTTTTCCAACACCTTGTCGTGCGGTTCGTGATGATCGCGGTGCCAGCCCCAGCCCCAGCCGTGCATGATATATTTGTGCGCGACCCACGCAAAAATCTCCATGCCGATCAGCGAGGACAGGACGGTCAGCGTAATTTCGAGCCAGCTCATGCGGGCACCTTCTCAGTCAAATCTACCTGCCCCACCCCGGCCCGGCGCGCGCGCGGCAGCGCCCACCACGGCACATCGGGGCGGCGGTGGTGTTCGAGATGATAGCCGAAATGGAAGCACGTGGCGAGGCTCGCCAGCGTGCCGAAATCCTCGCTACGGGTATTATGGCGGTCAGCGAAATCATCCGCATCCTCACCCGGCATATGGCGGTGCGGGCGGAAGGTGCCGAAGTAAAACAATTGCAGCGATGATGCGAGCGCGGGCAGGCCGTACAGCATCACGATCTGCACCATCGGAATGTGCAGCACCAGCCAGTAGATGCCGACCACCGTGTGGACGAACAGGATCGAGCGCCAGCCGAAATAGCGCCGGAAAAAGGTCGCATACCAGCGGCGAAAATTATCGGGGTGATGCTCGTCAAAATCAGGATCGCCCGCGCGGCCCGCCAGCTTGTGGTGCGCGAAATGCGCATCGCGCAGCTGCTTCCAAGCAAAGCCCGCATAAAGCGCCAGCAGCACCGTACCGATCGCGCCGTTCACGCGCGGCTTGCCCGGCACCAGGCTGCCATGCATCGCATCATGGCAGACGATGAATACGCCGACCGAAAGCCAGCATTGCACCATCGCCAGCATCAGCGCGAAGGGCCAGTTGCTCCAAGTGAGTTCGAACACGAACATCCCGTATGCGTGAATGCCCAGCCAGCTCCCGGCGATAGCGAGCGCCAACGCAAGGCCAATCGCGCCCTGTTGCGCACGAACGGGAAGGGAGAGCTGAGTGGTCATGTCAAAAGGATACGCACGCGGGGGGCATGTGGTTGCGTATAGAACCCTCGCACAAAGTGGCAAAGGCGTTTCGCGGGGGCGACGTCAACGCACTTCGACCCCTTTCCAAAAGGCGATGCGGTCCGTGATTTCGGCGGCAGCGTCCTTGGGATCGGGATAGTACCACGCGGCGTCGGTATTGTTCGCGCCATCGACGCTGAGCGAATGGTAGGACGCAACGCCCTTCCACCCGCAGGTCGTTTGGGTGTTGCTGTCGATCAGATATTGCGCGCGCACATCCTTGCGCGGGAAATAGTGGTTGCCTTCAACCACCACCGTATCGTCGCTTTCGGCGATAACCGCGCCGTTCCACGTTGCCTTGACCATGCGTCTTCTACCTTTCGTGATCCAGCGCGCCGCCGCAGCGTGCGCAGACCGTGCCAACGGGACTTGGGATTGGGTATAGAAGCCTGACCCGGACGCGCAATTGCGTTTCGCGGCGGGTGGGGTTGCACCCGGTGCCGCGCGCCTCGCTTTGTAGGACGAAAATCGGCGCAAGGTTACAATTGCTTGGCGCTGTGTCAGGATAGCGAAGAGTGACAGGGGGCCGATCACATCATGCAGACCAAACCGTTCAATCCGTTCATTGCCGCGATCTGGCGCAAGATGGCCGAGACCATGTTCGTCGAACCCGCAGAAATGGCGATCACCCCGCAACAGGTTGTCGACAATCTGCAAACCATGTTCGGCAATATCGAAGGGCGCACCCCGTTTGAAACCGGCCTGTCAGTGCTGGCCGCATGGGTGGTTCTGGGCGGGCCAGTGTGGCACTTTGCGCCGCGTAGATTTCGCATCTGGCGGATCGAACGGCGGCTGAAGAACAGCCGGGTCGATCTGTTTCAGGACATGGCCCGTATTCGCGGCATTGTTTATGCAGGCTATTATGGCCACTGGCTTGATGCCGCCGGGCCTGACGCGGATCAGGCGGCGGAAGAAGACGCCAACGCTGGCAATCCGGTGTTCGCCGCAATCGGCTTCACCCTGCCCCGCCACCGCACCCGCGCCGGCACGCCCGACGATCCGGAGATCGACGAGTATTCGGGCAATGATCTGCCCCCGCAGGTCTTCGTCAGCGAGGACGCCATCCCCGAAAGTGTCGAGGTGATCGTAATCGGTTCGGGCGCAGGCGGCGCGGTGGCGGCTGCAAACCTTGCCGATCAGGGATACGAGGTGCTGGTGATCGAGGCCGGGCCCTATCTCCCAAGCACCGCCATCACCCCGCATGAGCTGCGGATGTCGTCGAGCCTCTACAAGGACGGCGCGATCCAGACCACGCGTGACCGCGATATCATCGTGTTCCAGGGCCGCACGGTGGGCGGATCGACCGTGATCAACAACGGCATCTGCCTGCGGCTTGCACGCGAGGGCGAGACCCATCCTGATGCCAATGATGTGCTGGCGACCTGGCAGGGGCTGGGCGCGGGAATCGCGAGCGATATGCTCGATTCCTCTTACGAGCGGATCGAGACGCGGCTCGGCATTCACGAGATCGACCGGCGGCTAGGGCAAAACAATGGCACGCGGATGCTGACCGGCTGGCAGGCCTACCGGGCGGGCTCCGCCGACCCGCTTGATCAACGCGCCATTTCAGGCTGGTTCCGCAAGAACTGGGGCGCGAAGTCCGAAGATAATCGCTGCATATCCTGCGGCTATTGCAACACCGGCTGCCCCTATGGCCGCAAGCGCGCGATGCCCGAAAGCTTTCTGCATCACGCCGCGCTAAGCGCGCCGCGCAAGGCGCGGATTCTCGCCCATGCGCAGGTGCTCGAAATCGGCTGGGGGCCGCGCGCTGCCGATGGCCGCCGCGTGGCGACATCGGTGCAGATCCTGCTGCCCGATGGCCGCGGCAAGCGGATCGGCGTGACGAAGGGCGTGGTGGTCGCTGCGGGCACCATCGCATCCAGCAACATCCTTTCGGCCAGCGGGATCATGGGAACCGGTAAGGACATATCGCTCAACATCGCCTGCCCCGTCCCTGCCCTGATGGTTGATCCGGTGCGGGCGTGGGACGAAGACCAGATGGCGACCTTCATCGATCGCGGCGATTTCCTGATCGAGAGCCATTTCCAGCCCCCGATGAGCATGGCGACGCTGGTGCCCGGCTGGTTTGGGGATCACTTCCAGCGGATGCTGAACTATAACCGGCTGGCATCGGCCGGGGTGCTGTTTCCTGCTGACCGGCGCGGCACGATCAAGAACGGCAAGCTCAGCTTCAAGCTTCAGGAGGCCGACCTTGAGGTGCTGCGCCGCGCGCTGGCGCTCCTCACCAAGGTGCACCTCGCGGGCGGCGCGCAGGAAGTCTATCCAGCGCTGCTCAAAGGCGACACGATCGAGGCCGGGATCAGCGATGAGGCCATCGATCAGTTGATGCGCGACAAGATCCGGGAGCCCGATGATGTCGTGCTGTCTTCAAGCCATCCGCATGGCGGCAATGCGATCAATGAAGATCCGGCCAAGGGCGTGGTCGATCTCGATCAGCGGGTGCATGGCACCGCCAACGTGCTGATCACCGACGCCAGCGTGATGCCAAGCTGCATCCGCGTCAATGCGCAGCTCACCACCATGGCGATGGCGGATCGGGTGACCTTCGGGCGGCGGGTGTTTGGGTAGAGCGGCCTATTCGGTCGGAGCGGGTGCGGGGAAGAAAAACTCGCGCAAGTGCTCGCCTATCCGCGCCGGGCGCAGGGTTTCTGCGTCGATGCAGCACCAGCTCGATTGCACTTCTGCGAGCACGTCTTCGCCGCGCTTGATCAGCGTCGAATAGAACGCGCGCGCGCCGTTGAAACGTTCGAGCACGGTTTGCGCCATCACATCATCTTCAAGGAAGGCTGGTTTGCGGTAGGTGATCTCGTGCTTCAGCGCGACCCACGCCTTGCTCGCCACATCTTCAGCCGGGGCAAGGTTGTTCCAGTGCGCCAGCACCGCATCCTGCACCCAATTGAGATAGCGGGCATTATTGACATGACCCATGAAGTCGATGTCCGCCGCCTCAACCTTGATCGGGTGGAAAAACGCGGATGCTGGGGGGAGGGTTGCTAACATAGGTGTAAATGTAGCGATCAAATGTTACAATTTCCACCCGCGATTGCGATGAAAACGCCGCAATCTTGCCACGGCTCGGCAATCGTGAGTAATGGGCCGCTCCAGACACCCCAACCGGATGATACAATCATGGCGAGCCGCCCCCGCACCTTGTACGAAAAGATCTGGGATGCGCATGTGGTGGAGGTGCGCGATGATGGCACCGCTCTGATCTATATCGACCGACATCTGGTGCACGAAGTGACCAGCCCGCAGGCGTTTGAGGCGCTGCGGGTGGCCGGGCGCCCGGTGCGGCGGCCGGAATTGACGCTGGCCGTCCCCGATCACAACCTGCCGACCACCGCGCGGCGCGGTGCAGATGGCGCAGTGCTGCCCATCGCTGACCCTGAAAGCGCCGCACAGCTTGCCGCGCTTGAGATGAACGCGCCAGCTTACGGCATCCGCTACATTCCCGCGACCGCCAAGGAACAGGGGATCGTCCATGTGGTCGGCCCCGAACAGGGTTTCTCGCTGCCCGGCACCACCATCGTCTGCGGCGATTCGCACACCGCGTGTCACGGTGGGCTGGGCGCGCTCGCCTTCGGGATCGGCACCAGCGAAGTTGAGCACGTGCTGGCGACGCAGACGCTGCTGCTCCAGCAATCCAAATCGATGGAAGTGCGGGTGACAGGCGACCTCGGCCCCGGAGTGAGCGCCAAGGATCTGATCCTCCATATCATCGGCCAGATTGGCGCGGCGGGCGGCTCTGGCTACGTGATCGAATATCGCGGCGCGGTGTTTGAAAGCATGAGCGTCGAGCAGCGGCTGACCGTCTGCAACATGAGCATTGAGGCTGGCGCGCGCGCCGGGTTGATCGCGCCCGATGACGTGACCTTCGCCTATCTCAAGGGCCGCCCGATGGCTCCACAGGGCGCGGAATGGGACGCGGCTGTGGCATACTGGCGCACGCTCCATTCCGATGACGGCGCAGTGTTCGCCAAGTCGGTCACCATCAACGCCGCCGATGTCGAGCCGAGCGTCACTTGGGGTACCAGCCCCGAGGACGTCGTGCCGATTGGCGGATGCGTGCCCTCCCCCGCTGATTTCGCCGACGAATCGAAGCGGGTCGCGGCGCAGAAAAGCCTCGACTACATGGGCCTCACCGCCGGAACCCCGATGACCGAGGTCGCCATCGAAAACGTCTTCATCGGCAGCTGCACCAACAGCCGGATCGAAGACCTGCGCGCCGCCGCCGCTGTGCTGAAAGGTCGCCACAAAGCCGCCAACGTGCGCTGGGCAATCGTCGTGCCGGGATCGGGTCTGGTGAAAGCGCAGGCCGAGGACGAAGGCCTCGACCGCGTGTTCATCGACGCGGGGTTCGAATGGCGCGAACCGGGGTGCTCGGCCTGCCTCGGCATGAACCCCGACAAGGTGCCGCCGGGCGAACGCTGCGCTTCGACCAGCAACCGCAATTTTGTAGGACGGCAGGGGCCAGGCGCGCGCACGCATCTGGTCTCTCCCGCGATGGCGGCGGCTGCCGCTGTCACGGGTCGGCTCACCGACGTGCGGGAGTTAAGCAAATGACCGTGATATCGGAGAATATGCTTAATATCGGTGGGTTTCTTCTGGCCCACGCAACATGGATCATTGCCGATCTTGGCCCGGCCGAAAATTACGTCCCGCAAGCAATGTGTCTGAAGAGCGGTGAACTCGTGCTCAACGTATTCGAGGCTGAAACGCAGGTAGAGGCCGTCTCCAAGGGGAAGGCTTTCATGGAAACCGAGGCGGTGAATTTTGAAGCTTGTGCCTTTGCCCGGGATGGACTTGTTCGCAAGGATGGAAGTGCCATCGATGTGCTTTTAATCGACTTGTCGGATGATTCCGGTGCGCATGTGCTGACGATGATCCAGCCTTACAAGAAAGACGATCGAATGCATTTGCTTGGAGACGAAGTCTTTCTGTCTTCGGACGGCGCCGTAATCGATGAAGCCACTTCCGCCTCGATCCGGCCTCTCGTCCACGATGGCGCACAAAGCCATTCCGGTGCGCTCGAAAGCTGGAAAGGTCTCAACAACTCACGCCAGCCTTCTCCTGACTTGTTTTGAAAAGCGGCGGCTTGCAAGCCACGCAATTGCACCCCAAGAGATTGTTATGACCGACAAGCCCAAAAACAACACCGCTCGCAACGCCGCAATTGCTGCTGCCGGAGCAATCGGATCGGCAGCCGTGGCCGCTGCGCTGCTTTATGCGGGCAAGCGCAAGAAAAAGCCGAACGAGCCGACCCAGCCTGGCCCGATCCCTTCGGGCGAGCCGCCGCAAACCGATTAAAGGATCACGATGCAACCGCTCACCCGCGTCGAAGGCCGCGCCATTCCGCTTGGCCTCAAGAATGTCGATACCGACATCATCATCCCGGCCAAATGGCTCAAGACCATCAGCCGCGAAGGCTTGGGCGTCGGCGCGTTTGAGACGTTGCGGGCGGAACCGGGCAATGTGATCGACGATCCCGCCTATGCCGGTGCGCCGGTGCTGATCGCGGGCGACAATTTCGGCTGCGGATCGAGCCGCGAACACGCCGCTTGGGCATTGGGCGATCTCGGCATCCGGGTGGTGATCGCGCCAAGCTTCTCGGACATCTTTTCGGGCAACGCGGTCAAGAACGGGATCCTGCCCGTCGTCTTGCCGCAGCAGGCGGTTGACCGCCTGCTGGAGGTCGCGCGCGAAGGCCAGCCCATTTCGGTCGATCTCGAACACCAGACCGTCACCACGCCGTATCAGGATCGCTTCACCTTCAACCTCGATCCGTTCCGCCGCGAGTGCCTGCTGGGCGGGCTTGACGAGGTCGGCCTGACGATGGCGCGGGGCGAGGCGATCAGCACCTTCGAGGCAGCCCGCACATCCGGCCAACCGTGGCTGATGCGCGGCACCGCAATTTAAAAAACAGTCCAAGGGAGAGGACACCATGAAAGCCATTCGTAGCCACGCCACAGGCGGGCCAGAAACCCTGACGCTCGACGAAATTGAAACCCCAACCCCCGGCGCGGGCGAAGTGCTGGTCGCGGTCAAGGCCTGCGCAATCAACTATCCCGATGGGTTGATCATCCGCGATCTGTATCAGTTCAAGCCGCAGCGCCCCTTCTCACCCGGCGGCGAAATTGCGGGCGTGATTGAAGCCGTGGGCGAAGGCGTCGAAGGCTTTGCCGTGGGCGACCGCGTGATGGCCGGGCTTGGCAACGGCGGGCTTGCCGAAAAGGCGATCGTGCCAGCGGGCCGGATGTTCCACGTCCCCGAAGGCGTGCCGTTTGAAAAAGCCGCCAGCCTGCTGATGACTTACGGCACCACGATCCACGGGCTGAAGGATCGCGGGCACATCAAATCCGGTGACACCGTGCTGATCCTCGGCGCGGCGGGCGGCGTTGGCCTGTCGGCGGTCGAGCTGGCCAAGGCATTCGGCGCGCGCGTGGTTGCCGCTGTCTCCTCCGAGGCCAAGGGCGAAGTCGCGCGGAAGGCCGGGGCCGACGAAGTGGTAATCTACCCGCGCGGCGACATGGACAAGGATGCGTCCAAGGCGCTGGCCGAAGCGTTCAAATCCGCCTGCGGCCCGAACGGCGCGAACATCGTCTATGACATTGTCGGCGGGCAATATTCCGAACCCGCGCTGCGCTCTATCGCGTGGGAAGGCCGCTTCCTGGTGGTCGGCTTCCCCGCCGGGATCGCCAAGATGCCGCTCAACCTCACCCTGCTCAAAAGCTGCGATATTTGCGGCGTGTTCTGGGGCGCTTTCACCGCGCGTGAACCGGTGAAATTCCGCGCGCAGGTGGACGAACTTTTCGCGCTGATGAAAGCGGGGACGATCGACCCGCTGGTCAGCGAAACCTTCCCGCTGGCGCGCGCAGGCGATGCCATTGCCAAGCTTGAAAACCGTGAGGCGGTGGGCAAGCTGGTGGTGATGATGGATTAGGACGTCTCGCGCGCGGCTTGGTGCTTGAAGCCGCGCGCCGCCGCCTCTATCGAAGGCGCGGATCGTATCCGAAGGGACACTCACATGACCGATTTCAAAGACCGCGAGCGCGCTGAAGAAGCCAAATTCGCGCTCGACGGCGAAACCGCTTTCCGCATCGCTGCGCGCCGTAACCGGTTGCTGGGCGAATGGGCTGCGGCCCTGATGAAGCTGACGCCCGAAGAATCCGACGCCTATAGCAAGGCGGTGGTGCAGGCCGATTTCGAGGAATCGGGCGATGAAGACGTGGTGCGCAAGCTGCTCGGCGATCTTACCGCCGGGGGCGCCGACGTCACCGAAGCCGATATCCGCGCCAAGCTTGACGAAATGACGATCGAATCGCGCCGCCAATTGCTCGGCGACGAATGATCCGCCGCCGCCTTCTGGAGAGTTCCCCATGCCGATGAGTGCCGCCGCAATCGAAGACGCGATCCTCACTGCATTGCCCGGCGCGACCGTGGCACTGACCGATTTGGCAGGCGACGACGACCATTGGGCCGCGACCGTTACTGCGCCCCAATTTGCCGGGCTGACCCGCGTGGCGCAGCACAAATTGGTCTATGCCGCGTTCGGCGGACGCATGGGCGGCGAACTGCACGCCTTGCAAGTCACCACCGTGGTCCCCACGTAAACTGCAACACTCATCCACATGTATCAGGGGCTGCCACGCACCATGACCGACGTTAACACCCGCCTTACCGAACTCGTTTCAAGCAATGATGTCGTGCTGTTCATGAAAGGCACTCCGCTGTTCCCGCAATGCGGTTTTTCCAGCCGCGCGATTGCGATCCTCGATCACTGCGGCGTCGCTTTTGAAAGCGTCGATGTGTTGCAGGACATGGAAATCCGTCAGGGGATCAAGGCGTTCTCGGATTGGCCCACCATCCCGCAGCTTTACGTCAAAGGCGAATTCGTCGGCGGCAGCGACATCATGATGGAGATGTTCGAGGCGGGCGAATTGCAGCAGCTGATGGATGAAAGCGGCGTTACCAAAGCGGGATAAAATCGGCCCGCAGGGCCGCAAGCGCGACTGCGCGTCCGGAGGGATGGCCCTGAAAGGGCCGGGTCCCGGAGGAAAGCCAAGCGGGCCGGACGGCCCGCGCCGGCGCTTAAGGCGCAAACGAAAAAACGCCCCGCAGGACCAGTGCGGGGCGTTTTTCATTTCGGGGAGCCGCGACCCGGAGACCAGGAAGGATCGCGTCTCACAATAAAGACCATTAGGACCGCTTCCTGTTATGCATGGCCCGTGCCAAACTTGAAAACCTACGGAATTCCGCCATTTTTCTGGCTCACTAGGGCAGCCTAAACCCGGCGGTTGTAAAGCATCCCGACACCCCCTGTCGAAACCGGCAGGGTTGCGCCTTGGCTCTTGGCAAGTCCTTGCCGGAGGGCCATCATTTGCCGCGATGAACACCGATTCCAGCCGACAGGGCATCCCCGCCGCCACCATCATCATCTTCCGCAACTGCCCGAATGGCGGCGCGCCGGAAGTGCTGATGACTGTGCGTTCGCGCAACATGAGCTTTGCGGGCGGCATGGCCGTGTTTCCCGGCGGGCGGGTCGATCCGGCGGACTACGCGCTGGGCGAACAGATCGCAGCGACAAGCGGCATCTCGGCCGATGAAGCCGCGCACCAGATTGCGGCCGTGCGTGAGACGCTGGAGGAAACCGGCCTCGCGCTGGGGCTGGCGGGCAATATTGACGCGGCCCGCGCCGCCGAAGCCCGCGCGATGCTGGCCGAAGTCGGCGCACTGGCCCCGGTGCTGGACGCCTTCGGCTGGCAAATCGACCTTGCGCAGGTCACGCCGTTTGCGCGCTGGTTCCCCAAGAACGAGAACATCACGCGCGTGTATGACACCCGCTTCTATCTCGCCAATCTCGGCACCGGGGCGGTCGACGTGTCGATTGATCACGCCGAAAACACCCGGCTGTTCTGGGTCTCCGCCCAAGGCGCGCTGGATGCGGCGGAGCGCGGCGAGATCAAGCTGATCTTCCCCACCCGCCGCAATCTGGAACGCCTCGCCCTGTTCGCCAGCTACGAAGAAGCCCGCGCCCAGGCCGAAGCAATCCCGGTGCGCACGATTATGCCGCAGGTGGTGGAAGAAGGCGGCCAATCATGGCTGACGATCCTCGGCGATGCGGGCTACCCGGTCACGGCAGAACTGCTGGAGAATGTCGCGCGGGGGTGAGTAATTTGGCGCGCCCGGCAGGACTCGAACCTGCTGCCTCAAGATTAGAAGTCTCGCGCTCTATCCAGATGAGCTACGGGCGCGCGCCGTCCCGGCCAATAGCGCGCTTTGCCCGATAAGGGAATCGCGCTAACCATCGCTGCGATGGAAAACACCGCTCCTGCGCCCGCCGCCGATCCCGCAGCCCTGTTTGACCGCGATCCCGCTGATGGGATCGTCGCCACCTCGCACCCGCCGGTCACCTTCCGCTACTACGATTTGGTGATGGCGGCATTTGTCGCGATCCTGCTGCTGTCGAATATCATCGGCGCGGCTAAACTGACCTATGTCGATGTGCCGTTCTGGCCGCAGGGATGGTGGCCCGCCGCCGACGGCGTGTTCATCTATGGCGCGGGAATCCTGTTCTTCCCGCTGGGTTACGTGATCGGGGATGTGCTGACCGAGATTTACGGCTTCGCCAAAGCGCGGCGGGTGATCTGGGTCGGATTTGGCGCGCTGACGTTTCTTGCCTTCATGAGCTTTGTCGTCACCGCCCTGCCCGCTTTCGACGGGTGGGAATGCAGCGCGAGCGGCTTTGGCGGCCCGCGCCCCCTCACTTCCACTGCCGACCCGGCTATCCCCGTCGGTGCGATCTGCCAGAGCACCTACGAGAGCGTGTTCGGCAGCACCTGGCGGATTGTCATCGCGTCAATCACCGCGTTCTGGGTGGGTGAGTTCGTCAATTCTTTCGTGATGGCCAAAATGAAGGTGCTCACCAAAGGCCGGATGCTGTGGACGCGCACGATCGGGTCAACCTTTGTCGGCCAAGGCGTGGACAGCCTGATCTTCTACCCCGTCGCCTTCCTCGGCATCTGGACGACGCAAGCGGTGGTGACGGTGATGATCACCAATTGGGCGCTGAAAGTGCTGTGGGAGGCCGCGCTGACCCCGGTGACCTACGCCGTGGTGAACCGGCTGAAGAAGGCAGAAGGCGTCGACCTGTACGATCTCGACACCGATTTCTCGCCCTTCGCCAGCAGCGAAGTGAAACCCGCTTAAGCCGCAATTTCGGGGACGATATCGACCCGCCAGCCGAGGCCCAGCCTTCCGGCGAGCAGCTTCATGTCCTTTTCGGTCGGTTGGCCAAGCAGGGCAGCGTGGCTTTCCGCCAGCTTGAGCACCAACGCGCCGTCTTCTACTCCCAATCGGCTCACCTCAAGCGAGCGGCGCGATTGTGCGCCCAGCCGCCGCGCGATCCGCAGCGCGAGACCCCAGCGCACCGCTTCCTCCAGCGCCTCCTCGCTCGCCAAGGCGCGCACCCGCGCTGGCAAATTAAGCTGATTGCCATTGGCGGCAATCGCCGCCGCCAGCATCGCTCGGCCCTTGCCATCAATCCCGACCCAGCGCTTGTGCAGCGCCCAGTTGATCGCTTGCGGCAGGCGGATATTGGGCTCGATCTGCATCGCCGCCAGCGCCAGCATCGTCGCCGCCAGCCGCAGCCGTTCGCTGCCATGCTCGCGCGCTGGTGCAGCGTCGAGCGTCCAAGCCGCCATCCGGGTCGCCAAAGTCGGCTCTGACCCGCGATGGCTCGCAAACACCGCAACCCCGGCCAGCAACGGATCCTGCGCCCGGGTGTGCGCGGGCAGGCGATCATAAAGCAGCCCTTCGCGCAGGCCCCATGATGAAAACACCACCCGTTCGGGGTTCAACTGCGTCAGCAAGGACTGGAGCAGCACGGCCGCATCAGGCAGCTTTTCCGCGCGCATGGCAGATATCCGTTCGCGCCCCTTGATCAATTCGGTTTCGCTTGCGGCAAGGCTGTTTGCGAGTTCGAGCGCGGCGGCGGCGTCCAGCTCAAACCCGTGCGGATCGCTGAGCGGATAGCCTTGTGCCGCCATCGCAAACACTGCCATCGCGCGCCATGTTCCGCCGACCAGATAAAGCGCACCGTTCGCTTGCGGCGGGTTCGCAGCCAGATCCCACCCGCCTTTGCGGATTGCCTTGTCGAGCGACTTTTTCATTTCGGCCCGGCCATCCTTGCGGTGATCGGGCAGGCGCAGCGTGCCCAATGGCAGGGTACTCGCGCTGTCAGTTTTGCCGCCGGAAACGCGCACCAGTTCAAGGCTGCCGCCGCCCAGATCGGCCACGATCCCGCGCGCATCGGGAAATGCGCCGATCACCCCGTGGGCGCTGAGCAGTGCTTCTTGCTCGCCAGAAATCACGCGGGGGTTCAGGCCAATAGCGCGCAGCTGTTCGACGAATTCCGGGCCGTTGGCCGCATCGCGCACAGCCGCCGTCGCCACGGTATCAATATCATTGATGCCAAGATCGGTGAGCAGCAGCGCAAACCGCTTCAGCCCCCGCAGCGCCAGCGCCATTGCCTCGTCCGCCAGCCGGCCGGTCGCGGCAATCTCGCGCCCCAGCTTGGCGGTGACTTTTTCGTTGAGCAGCACCGTGGGCGCGCGCATCGTGCCGCCATAGACGACCAGCCGCACGGTGTTCGATCCGATGTCGATAATCGCGCGTTCGGGCCGGCTGCCGGCAATCGCACCGTTCTTGTCCCCCCGCCGCTTTCCGTAGGTCACTAAGCCGCCCCTCGGCGCATCGTCAGTTTGGGCACAGCGCCCGCCTCCAACGCCCCGCCGCGCCCTGATAGCGATGGGTTCGTCATGAAATAGCGGTGGCAGTTGAACGGCTTGGCCCCATCCTCTTTGGCAGCCTCGACCCGCGAATACGAACCATCGGGATGCAGCCACCAGCTTTGTTCGGTATCGAGCATATTGGCGAGCAGCACCTGTTGCAGCACCTGATCATGCACCGTGCGGTTAAGGATCGGGATCAGCGCCTCGACCCGGCGATCAAGATTGCGGCCCATCATGTCAGCCGATGCGATGAAGACCGCAGCTTGGGCGCTGGGCATCTTGTGACCATTGGCAAAGGCATAAATGCGGCTGTGTTCAAGGAAGCGGCCGATGATCGATTTGACCCGGATATTCTCGGAAAGGCCGACAATGCCCGGTCGTAAACAGCAGATCCCGCGCACCACCAATTCGACCTGCACGCCGGCATTGCTGGCAGCATAAAGCCGGTCGATCACGCCTTCGTCGGTCAGTTGATTGCACTTGAACCAGATCGCGGCCGGTTGCCCGGCCTGCGCATTGGCGATTTCAGTGTCGATCCGGCGGTAGATTTCATCGCGTAGATCAATCGGCGCGATATGGATCCGTTCAAGCGCGTGGGGCTCGACATAACCCGTGACGAAATTGAACATCTTGGCCGCATCACGCGCCAGCTTGGGATCAGCGGTGAAGAAGCTCAGATCGGTGTAAATCTTGGCGGTGACCGGGTGGTAATTGCCGGTGCCGAAATGGCAGTAACTGCGGAAACCATCACCTTCGCGGCGCACCACCATTGCCACCTTGGCGTGGGTTTTCCAGTCGGTGAAGCCATAGATCACCTGCACGCCCGCACGTTCCAGCGCGCTCGCCCATTTGAGGTTCTGTTCCTCGTCGAACCGGGCCTTTAATTCGACCACGGCGGTCACCGATTTGCCGGCCTCAGCCGCCTCGATCAGCGCGCCGATCACTGCGGATTGCGAACCCGCGCGGTACAGCGTCTGCTTGATCGCCACGACATCGGGATCGGCGGCGGCTTGCCGGATGAAATCGACCACCACTTCGAAACTTTCGTAGGGGTGGTGGATGACTATGTCTTTCTCGCGGATGGCGGAAAAAACATCGCCATCATGTTCGCGCACACGTTCAGGCAGGCGCGGGGAATAGGCGTCGAATTTGAGATCGGGCCGGTCTTCGCGGACGATTTCGGCCAGGCCATCGACGCCGATGATGCCATCGGTCTTGATCAACGCCGCTTCGTTGATGCCGAGCTGGTCGAGCAACAATGCCTCAGCGGCAGGATCGAAATCCTCTTCGATCTCCAGCTGGATCACCTGCCCCCGCCGCCGCCGCTGGATCGCGCTGTGGAAAGTGCGCACGAGGTCTTCGGCTTCTTCCTCGATTTCGATGTCGCTGTCGCGCAGCACCCGGAACAACCCGTCACCCTGAATGGTGAAGCCGGGGAACAATGCCTCGGCATAACGCTGGATCATGCGCGCGATCGAGATGTAGAGGACACCGCTTTCGCCAGTCACCGTATCGGGCACGCGCACAAACCGCGGCAGCGCACTGGGGATCAGCACCATCTCGATCAGCTGTTCGCGGGTGGCGTCACGGGTCAGCGTGAACAATAGGCCCATTCCCTCGTTCTGGACGAATGGGAACGGGTGCGCGGGGTCGAGCGCCTGCGGGGTGATGATCGGCAGAATTTCGTTGAGGAAGAACGTTTTCAGCCACTTGTGTGCAGCGGGGCTGACGCGCTGTTCATCCGCAATGTGAATATCTGCGCCTGCTAGCCCTTCGCGCACGGATCGCCAGATTGCCTGTTGACGCTGGGACAATTCGGCCAGCTTTTCGCGGATCGCGGCCAATTGCTGCGAAGGACTGCGCCCGTCGAGCGAGGGGGCCTCCAGCCCGCGCTGCACCTGACCCACCAGCCCGGCGACGCGGATCATCATGAATTCATCAAGATTGCTGCCTGAAATCGACAGGAACCGCAGCCGTTCAAGCAGCGGATATTTTTCGTTGCAGGCTTCGGCCAGCACCCGCTGATTGAATTGCAGCCACGATAGCTCGCGATTGAAATAAGGCGATTCGTCGGGGCCAAGCTCAGCCATCTGCACGGTGCCTGCGTTGGCGCCACCATCATGGCTGGCAATCGGTGACGTGCTCATCGCTTTCCTGTTCTGCCTCGCGCCGTTGCATTCGATGCGGCGCCCCGCCCCAATGTTCGCTGCGCAGCAAGGTGTAAATCACCTTGAAGTGCTTGTCACAACAATGTCAATTTCGTTGGGGACCAGCTTTGGCGGCGCTGACCGAAACTCAAACCAGATCGCGGCTGTTCGCAATCTGCGTGATGCCGCGTTTGCCATTGGCATCGCGGCCCAGTTGCACCAGCACGTCGATCACGCTGGCAGCATAGGCGATCGTGTCCGACCGGGTCAGCCCGATCCCGGTCTGCATCACCATCAACGATAATTGTTCGAGCGCTCCGCGCAAGCTGTTGGCGTGGATTGTCGAAAAGCTGCCCGGGTGCCCGGTGTTGATCGCTCGCAAGAAGCTGACGCTTTCCGCGCCGCGCAATTCGCCCAGCACGATCCGGTCGGGCCGCAGGCGAAGCGCGGCTTGCAGCAATTCGTTGGCGGTGACCTTGGCCTCACCCAATTCGCCCTTGATCGCGACGAGGCCGACGGCGTTTTCGCCGGGGAATTTCAGCTCCGGCGTATCTTCCACCAGCACCACGCGTTCGGCGCGCGGGATTTCGCCGAGCATGGCGTTGAGGAACGTCGTCTTGCCGGTGCTCGTCCCGCCCGAAATCAGGATGGTGCGGCGCGCACGGATGGCTTCGCGCAGAAAGGCGATCGGCTGGAACTGCGGATCGGGC
Organism: Sphingomonadales bacterium Ga0077531; assembly: GCA_001464915.1. GTDB lineage: Bacteria > Pseudomonadota > Alphaproteobacteria > Sphingomonadales > Sphingomonadaceae > Erythrobacter. The sequence goes on along the minus strand of LNED01000022.1, from coordinate 253,249 downwards.
AGGTCAATCACGCCCTCCCCCACCAGCGGGCCGGTATCATAGGCGTCAAGCGGCAGATCAAGCCGGCGGTGGCGGCGGATCGCCATCACCCAATGCTTACGGCTGGCTGGCGGCCCGCAGAACTGCACGCGCGCGCCATCGGGCAATGTCGCGCCAAGCAAAGGGTGTTCGCGGTTGATCCCCTGATGGCTGACCCGCGCCACCTGCTCGGCGAGGCGCTGCACCAGCCGGTCGTCAATCTCAGGCGTTTCGATCCGCTGCATTCCCGGGCTGGCGGCGTCTTCAATCCACACTTCGCCCGGGCGATTGACCATGATTTCGGTCACCGTGTCGCGGTCAAGCCAACGACGGAACGGCGCGAGATAGGCGTCGAGATAGACGCTGCGTTCAGCCGACAGCGGCGCTGCGCTGGCTTCATCCTCGCCCATTGCCGTCAACCGATGGATATCCGCGCTCACGCTACCGCTCAGCTAACCGTGCTGAAATCGAGATCGCGCGCGGTGAACACGCGGATCGGCTCGCCCATCCGCACGCGGATGGTGGGGCTGATTTCGCCCTGCGATTGCACCGCCGAACTGGCCGCGCTTTGCGCGCCGCCCGCAACGATCACGCCGCCGACCCCACCGGTCGCCAATGCGCCAAGCCCGCCAACTACCGACAGCAGCAGGCCCGAACCGAAGCGTTTGAAGAAGTGGCTGTTGACGTCGCCTTGAAGCCCGGTGGTTCCGTCAAATGCGATTGCAGGGGACGCGAGGTTGACCGAAACGCCATCGGGCCGGATCAACCGCGTCCAGATCACATAGGCGCGGCGCTGGCCCTGCTGCACACCGGCCTGATACTGCCCGATCAGCCGCGACGAACGCGGCACCAGCACGCGCTTGCCGTCAAAGCTGCGCACGTCCTGGCTCACCACCGCGCGGACAAAGCCGGGCACATCGGTGTTGATCGCGGTTTCGAGGATCGCAGGTATCAGCGTGCCTTCGGTCACGGTGGTCGATGGATTGGTCATCGGACGGGCCCGAGCGGGCGCGCCGCCCACGCCGCCGATCTGGCTGGCGAAAGCGGCAGCGCCGCCGGTGCCAGCGGTAACGCCCGTCCCTGCTGCTGCGGCCGCCGGAACCGGCGCTACGGCCTGCCCAAAGCTGCTTGCCGCCGTGCTGCCATCAAAAATCAGGCTCGGGCTGGCATAGGGGTTGATGGCCGTAACAGTCTGGAACGACGGGTTGTTGGCAAGCACGGGTGCGGGCGCAGGATCAGGCTGCGGCGCGGTGGTCGGAACCACCGCAGGATTGGTGGACGGCGGCGCAACCGCAGGCGTTACCGCCGCAGTCGTTGGTGCCACCGCCGGATTGCCCACACCCTGCTGATCGGGCAGGCTAGTTGAACTCATCGCCCAGAAAGTGACCGCGCCAATCCCAGCAACCACTGCCACCCCGGCGGCAAGACCAAGGCTGTCGCCCTTGGCCTTCCGGTCAGTGACGGCGGGGAACGCCGCACGACTGGCGAGATCGATGATTTCGGCGGATTCACGTTCCCGCGGATCGCCGGTTTCACTGGTGGCACCATCGCCCTTTTTGGGCGGCAAACGCATGGCCAGACGCATCAGTTGGTCTCCGTTGCAGGCTTGGACAGATTGAGTGCAGCGCTACGAGCATTGGGCTTGGCAGGGCCGGTGTTGGTCAGCGTCGCGGTGTCGCGGCCTAATCGCAGGATGATCTGCGGGGGTACCCCGTCAACCACCACCGTATCGCCGCGCACAGTGAAGTTGACCGGGCCTTCGTCGCCATCATCATTGGTAATCAGGATCGCGGGGATTTCGATGCCCTGCGGCCAGGTCAGGAACAACGCTTCGCCATCATCATAAGCACGCGTCGGGAGCAGTCCGGCAGTGCCGGCGCTGGCCCATGCAAAGTTGAGGCTGGCCGGATCGACCACGGCAAAGCGATCATTGGCAGCGGCCAATTCGGTCGGATTGGCCGCTTCGCGCAAGGCCGCTGCCTCAACCTCGGCAGCCAGCGCAAGCCGCGCTTCTTCCTCGGCTTTTTCCAGCTCGGGGTAGCGGAATTGCAGCACATATAGCGGCGCGTTGCGGGGGCTGGCGACCAGATCGAACAGGTAGGTGCGCTTGTCGGTCACCACGGTCATATTGGTGCGCGCGGCCGGTTCGAGCGGTTTGACGAACAGGATCGTCTGCGCCTTGTTCGGCTGCACCTGCCATGCCGCGCTATCGCCGATGGCGACGTTTTCAATCGCTTCATCGGGGGCGAATTTGATGGTGGTCTGCACCTTCACCTTGCCATCGATGCGCACCACGGCTTCTTCGTTGAAGACGAGCGTTTGCAAGCGGTTATCCTGCGCTACGACGGGTGCGGCGAGCAGCGTCGCCAGCATTGGGGCAAGCGCGGAGAGGAGCGCGGCGCGGGTCATTGGTAAGTCTCCGTAGGCGGTTGCACTTTCGGCTTGGCAGCGGGGGTGCTGCTGGCCGAACGGAAGCGGTTGCCGATACCGCGGGTGCGCGATGTGGCAGGATTGAGCGGCACCACCTGCCCGCCTGCATCGCTGGTGGCATAGATCCGCGTTTCACGTGAAACATTGCCCGCGGGCCCGGCATCATTGGCTGCCTGCGTGGGCAAAGTGGGGGCAACATCAACCCTGCGCGAGCCTGCGGCAGGGCTAGCCGGGGCAACATTCATGTTGCGCGGCATGGTGGTCGCCGCCGGCGCGGCCAGCGGCACATTGCGCGGCGCATCACTGTCGCGGTCACGTTCTTTGTTCGGCACCAGGCCGAACACCTGCCAGCCCGCCACCATCGTGCCTGCGACCTTTAACGCCATGAACATCAGCGCCACATGCACCGCGCCGACGAGGAAGAACGCCATTGCCGCCTGCTGATCGATCTGCCCCGGCACCGCCACCAGCGCGGCGAGGATCGGCACGGCAAGTTCAAGCACGATCGATCCGCCCAGCACCGCGAACAGCGGCGCCAGCGCCATCATCGTCAGCCCCTTGAGCCAGCCGGTGAACAGCCCGCGCGTGCCTTCGAACAACGCCATCACCACAAAAATCGGCCCCACCGCCAGCAACAGCGCCAGCGCAATCCGCGCTGTCACCAGCAGGCCGACCGTGCCGAGCAGCAGCAGCATCGCACCCAGCCACATCATCCCCGGCGGGGAGAAGGCGTTGATATCGGTGGTCGGCCCGCTCGCTTGCTGGATCGCCAGAAACACCACGTCGAGTTTCTGCGCGAAGGTCGCGGTGGCCGAACCTTGGGTGCCGGTCAAAATGCCCGCGATCTGATCCGGCCCGCCAACGAAGATGTTGTAGAAGAATGTTGAAAACGTGACAAAGCTGGTCGCAAAACCGACCACCAGCCCCAGCGTCACCATCTTGGGCAGCAGCGCGCGCACCGACAGGTTCGACCGCCCCAGCATCAGCGAGATGCCGAAGAACGCCACATACAACACCAGCATCATGGTCAGCGCGAAGGTCAGCTGACCTTCGGTACCGAACAGGCGGTTGAAGGCCTGTTCGCTGACACCGCTGGCGATGCAGTCCACCGCCGTCAGTGCCGATGAAACCCCGGTGCCCATCGACTGGGCGGCAAGATCACACGCGGTGCTCATTCGGCTGCCTGCCAGATCGGCTGACCATCTTCGTCCACTTCGCCATCGGGCCATTCGCGCCCGGTCAGCGCCGGATACCACGCCGAAGGTTCATCGCCGACCGCTTCGCGCAGCAGATCGAGCCTGCGCACCGCGCTTTCGCGGCCCGACAGGATCGTCAGCACCTCAGGCGCGCCCGACAGGTCGAGCCGCACGACAACGCTGGCATCGGGCTGCCGCACGAGGAAGCAGCGGCTGTGTGCCGGGAGCGAGCGGATCAGCGCGAATTCGTGATCGGTCAGGCCGAACCCGTCGCAGTAATCCTCAGGCCGGGCGCGACTGTTGGGCATGAACACCATTGTCGCGGTCTGTTCGACCAATGCGGTCGAAATGCGGCTATCGAGCGCATCGCGCGCCGACTGTGTCGCAAATCCCACCAGCGCGTTGCGTTTCCGCAGCGTCTTGAGCCAATCGCGGATGCGCGCGGCGAACACCTCGTCATCCAGCGCCTTCCAGCCTTCATCGATCAGGATCATGGTCGGCTGACCATCCAACCGTTCGTCGATGCGGTGGAACAGATACATCATCGTCGGCGTGCGCAGGCGCGGGTTTTCAAGCAGCGCGGTCATGTCGAAGCCGAGCACGCGCGTGCCGAGATCAAGCCGGTCGCGCTCATTATCGAACAGCCACGCGTGTTCGCCGCCATCCCCGCTGGGCGAACCGATCCAGGCGCTCAGCCGGTCAGCCAGATCGCCCGGTTCAGGCCGCCGCGCGCCCGCCAGCAATTCCTTGAAATGCCGCAGCCGCCGCAGGCTCGGATCATTGGCATAGGTCGCATCCACCGCGCCGCTGACCAGCGCGAATTCCTCTGGCCCATCGGCATTGAGCAGCACCGCGAGCCAATCGCGCAGAAAAGCGCGGTTCGCGGGCGTATCGGGCAGGGAAAGCGGGTTAAATCCGGTCGGCTCACCCGGCGAGATGCGGTCATACCGCCCGCCGATACCGCGAATGAACAGCTCCGCGCCGCGATCCTTGTCGAACAGAATGGTGCGCGGTTTGAACTTCTGCGCCTGCGCGGCAAGGAAGTTCATCACCACGGTCTTGCCCGAACCCGACGGGCCGATGACCGAGAAATTGCCCAGATCACCGTGGTGGAAATTGAAGAAGAACGGGGTGGCGCTGGTCGTTTCCAGCAGCGTCACCGCTTCGCCCCAGTGGTTGCCGCTGGCCTGCCCCAGCGCGAACCCGTGGAAGCTGCCAAAACCCGCCATATTGGCCGAGGATATCAGCGCGCGGCGCACGATATATTCCTCATTACCGGGGAATTGTGCCCAGAACGCGGGTTCGAGGTTGGTATCTTCGCGCACCGCAATCGCGCCGGTATCCGCCAGCGCCGCCGCGCAGGACGCCATCGCGTCGTCGAGCCGGTCGAGCGAGCGTTCGCGCACCAGTACGGTCAGGTGGTGGTCACCAAACCCGACGCCGCCGTTGCCGAGCGCATCGCGCGCAGCCATCATTTCGTTGCGTTCGGCAGCAGCTTCCTCGTCCACCGAGCGCGACCGGCGCAGCGCGAGGTCAATCCGTTCGCGCGCAGTGGTGCGTTCGTTGGGGGCGTAGCTTTCCGATACGACCATCTCGAACGGCAGGCGCAGCAGGTTGTCGAGCAGACCGGGCGAGGTTGCCTCGGGGTAATCTTTCAGCCCAAGGATCGCGGCAAAATCAGGAGCGGCTGACCCGCGCAGTTCCATCGCATCGAGCCCGAAGCTCGCCCGGCGATAGGGCAGCATGTGGCCGATATCGGTATCCTCAGACGGGCGCCGCACCGGGCGCATCTCGCCATTATAAAGCGCCGACAGCAGTTCGAGCATTTCCGAATTGGTGCCGCCCTGCGTGCTCCCGGGCGATTGGTAATCGCCCAGCACCGCCGCACCGTAACTTTGCAGCGAGGCGACCAACCCTGTGATCGCGGCTTTCAGGCTGCGGATGTCCTTGGGATCGGCTTCAAGCTCATCCTGACCCTGACGCGAGAAGAACTTGGAGAAGCGTTCCGGCAACCCCGTCTTGCCGCGTGCAGGGCGGCGGATCAAGGTGACGAACTGATCATTGATGAACAGCGATCCGCCCGCCAGCCGCTGCTTCCAGCGCGCATCGATATGGCGCGACAGGGCGTCGGGAAACTCGGCATCCAGCTCTACTTCGACCCGGCGGCGGATGACGTGGTGATACATCACGAACCGCGCATCGAGCGTTGAACGCAGCATCACTTCGCGCGTGGCGGCGTGGGAATTGAGCGCGTCCGAATCCTCGGTTTCGAACAACAGGCCTGGCACCTGGATCGCGCTCATCACCGATCCATCGCGCAGCAGCACGGTGTTCTCGTCGACCAGGCGCGCATAGGGCAGCCGGTCGCCGACGCGGGCTTCCTTCGCGCTCCAGGCGGCGGCTCCGATCCATTTCTTCATGTGCGGGACTCTCTAAGGAGCATAGGAATTGCATCCCCAGCGCTTGAAATTGGGCACGCGCGGGCATTTGCTGACCTTGGTGATCCACAGGTCGAAAATGCGCGGTTCGCGCAGCGAACCGAAGTAGCCGACCACGTGCATCGCAATCGGCACTGGGATGATCCAGAAGCTTTTGAGCACGAGGAAGGCGATCGTCGTCACCATCAGGTTGATGATGAAGAAATTCATCGTCACGCCCATGAACATCTGCGGGCGGGTGAGCGCGCGGTGCACCGGGTTGCGGGTGAGCTCGCTCATCGCAATTCTACCCGGCGGCCGATTGGATGCCAGCGACGATGGTGGTCGCGCCGAACAGGATGAACACGCCGACGATCACGGTTGCGCCAAAGCGCCAGTTCATCCGGCCGGTCAGCATCATGAAGCCGATGGCCGCGACCGCCATGACGGCAACGGTGGTCGCCACCGTGCCCAGCAGCGTGCCCTGCAACCACAGCAGCGCGTTATTGATCGGGCCGGAACCGGCAGGGTCGGCGGCTTGGGCAAAAGCTGCGCTCGGGGTGAGCGCAAACATGACAAGCGCGATCAGACGGGCAGGTATACGAAACAGCGACATCATTTCTTTCTCGACACTTTCAACTGAGCGATCATCGGGGCAATCATCCGGCGCCTATTGCGGCGACGGACGCGAATGGTTGGCGAGCCGCCCCATAATGGCGGCAACATATTGCTTTGTCTCGCGGATATTCGGGATACCGTTCGCGCGTTCGACGCGCCCCGGCCCGGCATTATAGGCGGCGAGCGCCTTTTCCAGATCACCGTCAAACCGGTCGAGCTGTTCGCGCAGGTACCGCGCCCCGCCTTCCAGATTGGCGAAGGGATCAGCCGGGTTCACACCCAGATAACGCGCCGTGCCCGGCATCAATTGCGCCAGCCCCTGCGCACCGACCGGCGAGCGGGCATCTTCGCGCCAGCGGCTTTCCTGCCACACCAGTGCTTCGAGCAAGCTGGGTGAGAGGTCGAAGCGCGCGGCCAGTTCCTGAATTTTGGCGGTGTAGCGCAAGGGGACGCCTGCAGCATGGCGCGCGGGATCGGCGATGGCGCTATCTGGCACCGACACGCCTTCGATCACCACCGGCTCGAACCCAGCCGCATCGACCAGCGCCGGATCGGCCGCCGCGCTTTGCACAAGCGGCCCTGCCACCCAGCGCGCGCCGTCGGGGCCGATTTCGAGCACGTCGGCCCGCGCTCCGGTCGCAAGACCGAGCACTAGCGCAGCAAACATGACGCGGCGAACCGCGGCGAGAATCATTCCCGAAGCCTCCAGAATGCCTCCCTTTGTCTAACCTAAATGACAGACAGGTGACAGCCCGGTGAACGGGGTGGTGAACATGACGGCGAACAAGGCCAAACGCACCGGCGGTGCACAGCGCCGATTTCAGGCAGCAAAACGGGCGGGCCGCGTGTCGCAGCCCGCCCGTAAGCGTCGTCCGGTCCGGTGCGACCCGAAGGGCCGCGCTTTATTCAATCGCGATAGGTCAGCTGTTGGCTGGCGCTGCGAAACTCGCCGCGATCGAGCATCTTGATCGCTTTGCGCGCGAGGCGGCGCGAATCGGTGGCGGTGCCATCTGCGATTTCAAGCTCGACCACTTCATGGCAGGCCAGCGCTTGTTCGAACGCCGCGCGGGCCTTCGGCTCGTCACCCATCTGGGCATAGGCAATACCGAGGTTGATCAGCACTGCGGCATCGTGTGGATCGGCAGCGCTGGCTTTCTCCAACATCGCGAGCGCCTGATCCCCTCGTCCGGCGGCAAGCGGCTGGGCAGCGAGTTCGGTCACCTGACCCGGTGACTGCAAATGCACCGCAGCAGGCTCTGCCAACGGGGTGGCGGCGATCAGCGCAATGGCGAAGGCGGTAACGGACATGGGCAAGCTCCCTCTCTAACTGAGGAGCATAGTGACTCACCTTCAACGTGAATGCAATAAAACTGCAATATTGTCTTTTATTTGTAATTTGATGCTTCAACCATCTGTTTTTTAGCGTTTTATATATGACATATGCGCGCTCTCAGCGGCGCTCTGAAAAATTCTTTTTGGTCATTTTTGTCATTCTTCGGTCATATTACACGAATTGCCACACGACTGTCATGCTGCAAGAATTCTGTCATGCAGCGCCCCTAGCGCACCACTCAGCGCCGATTGACCGCGCCTTTTTGATTCTCGGCTTCTGAGGGGACCGCTCGCTGTGAAAAACATTCAACGCACTCTCGTACTGGGTTGCAGCCTGCTGGCATTGGCAGGTTGCGGCGCGGATGAAATCGTCTCGCCAGGCACCGGCGGTGACATCATCATCAACAATCCGGCCCCGACACCGACCCCCACGCCGACCCCGACGCCGACTCAGTCGCTCGTGACCCCGGCTGCTGGTTGCCCGACCATTGCGACCGCTGGCGGCCTCGTCGACGCTGGTACGATCAGCGGCCCGACCGGTACTTACCGAGTCTGCCAGTTGCCCGCCCGCTTCACCAGCACCGACACTCTGCCGCGCATTCCGGGTCTGGTTTACCAGATCAATGGCCGCGTCGACGTGGGCACGGATCGCGGCTTCGCCAGCACCGGCACCACTGTCACGCTGACCGTAGAGCCCGGCGTGATCTTCTTCGCGCAGCAGGATTCGTTCCTGGTGGTGAATCGCGGCAACGCGATCCAGTCGAACGGCACCGCTGATCGTCCGATCATCTGGACCAGCCGTGACAACATCATCGGCCTGTCGAATGACAACAGCCAGCAACAGTGGGGCGGCGTCGTGCTGCTCGGCCGTGCGCCGATTTCGGATTGCTCGAACGGCGTGTTCAACACCGTTGCTGCGCCGACCAACAACCCCACTTGCGAAGGCCGCCTTGAAGGCGCCGCCACCGCAACGCCGTTTGGCGGCACCAACGCTGCTGATAGCTCGGGCTCGTTCCGGTTCAACCAGATCCGTTTCTCGGGCTTTGAACTTGCTCCGAACAACGAACTCCAGTCGCTGACCACCGGCGGCGCGGGTTCGGGCACCACCATCGAAAACCTGCTATCGTTCAACAGCTCGGATGATGGCGTCGAATTCTTCGGCGGCGGCTTCAATGCCCGCAACTTTGCGATCATCGGCGCATCGGACGATTCGATCGATGTCGACACCGGCGCGATCGTCAATGTCGACACCATGATCGCTGTGCAGCGTTCGACCACGGGTGACCGCTTGATCGAACTCGATTCGCCCAACGTTGCCGACCGTACCCCGTCGAACAACATCCCGCAGACCCGCTTCCAGCTGAACAACTTCACCTTCGTCACCCGCGACGCTTCGCCGCAGGTGGTGCAGGCGCGCGGCGGTGCAGCTTTGGGTCTGACCAATGGTGTAATCAACGCTGGCACCAACCAGTGCTTCCAGATCGACGAGCCGGCCACTTTGGCTGCACTCATCGGGGTTGATTCGGTGGTGGGCGATTGTCCCGCAGTCGATCCGATCCGCGGCGGCGCCGGCGTGACCAACGCAGATGCGGCGGCAGCGATCAACGCTGGCACCAACAACAACTTCGCGTTCATGATCACGCTCACCAACAATGTGGTGAACGGCACGGGCGAAGCGGGCCGGACGGCGTTCAATGCCAACACCCGCTCGACCTTCTTCCCGACCCGCACCTTCATCGGCGCGATCCAGAACGCCGCGGCGCTGACCAGCATCTTCGGCAACTGGACCTGCAACTCGGCAACCCAGAACTTCAGCAGCGCAACCGGCGCCTGCACCTCGCTGCCGGTCTTCAGCTAATCGCTGAGTGAATAATGTGGGGAGGTGCGGCCACGTGTGTGTGCCGCGCCTCCCCTTTTTCCATATTCCGGGCGGCGCTCTGCTGCTCACATCATCTAGGCCTATCATGAGGGGATCCTCACCAATGTCGAACGGCACGCGCCTTGCAGGTTTGCTGCTCTTCACCACCGCGCTCACCATGCCATCGCTTCTGCACGCGCAAGACGCGGGCACTCCGCCGAGCGAGGATGAACTGACCGAGCAGGTCGAGGATACCCCACCGGAGGAGCAGCTGGAGGACACCGATATTTCGGTGCCCGGCGGCGGGATCATCGTCACCGGACGGCGCAACCGCGATCCGGCGCGCAATTCGGGCCAGGTGCTCAACGTGCTGTCCGAAGCCGATATCGCCCGCACCGGCGAAGGCGACATCGCCGGCGCCTTGAGCCGCGTCAGCGGCCTCTCGCTGGTGGGCAATGGCCGCGTGTTCGTGCGCGGCTTGGGTGATCGTTACTCGCTCGCGCTGCTGAACGGCCTGCCGCTGCCGAGCCCCGAACCGTTGAGCCGCGTGGTTCCGCTCGACATTTTCCCGACCAGCGTGATCGCATCATCGCTGGTGCAGAAAACCTACTCGGCCAACTTCCCGGGTGAATTCGGCGGCGGGGTGATCAACCTCACCACCAAGGCGATCCCGACCGAGGATTTCCTCACGCTCGGCTTCACCGCCAGCGGCGACACTGAAACTACGTTTGAAAACGGGCTGACCTATTTCGGATCGCGGCTCGACACCTTCGGCTTCGACAACGGCAACCGCGACCTTCCGAGCGCGCTACAAGGCCTGATCGCCAGCGGCACCCGCGTGAATGATGCGCCTGCCGATGTGCAGCGTCAGCTTGCCGGGCAGATCCTGCCGATCAACCTCGTGACCTTGCAGCGCAATGACGAACTGCCGATCAACTTTACCGCCAACATCACCGGTGGTGGTTCGTTCGAAGTGGGCGACGGCAACTACCTCGGCATCATCGCCACCGCCGGGATCACCAACACCTGGCGCAACCGCTCGGTCATCAGCCAGCAGTTCGGTGATGCAGAGGCGGGCGATATCATCTTCGATTCGAACACCTTCATCACCGATAACAAGGTGCTGGTGAATGGTTTGATCGGCATCGGGCTCGACATTGGCGAGCACACGATCCGTTGGACCAACCTGTATATCCGCGACTCATTGAAGACCGCGCGCTTTGCCCAAGGCACCGATTTCTTCACCGACCGCGTAACCGGGTTCGATTTCCAGACCCAGCAGACCGGCTATTTCGAACGCCAATTGGTCGATTCGCAGATCGTGGCCGAATTTGAATTCGACAAGCTCGAACTCGACCTGCGCGGCGGCTATGCCCGCACCGATCGTGAAGCGCCCTACAATGCCACCATCCCCTATATCCGCACCAACATCGCGGGCGATCCATTTGGCAGCCTGTTCGTTGTCGATGTCGGCGCCCAGATTGGCGGGACGGAGCGCATTCAGGTCGGGTTTGAAGATCTGCAAGAAGAGCTGATCTTCGGCGGCGCCGACCTTTCCTATGAACTGACCGACACGCTGTCAGTTACTGCAGGCTATGCCTACACCGATACGGAGCGGCGCTCGCTGTCGTTCATCATCCGTCCGCTGATCGATTCCACTGCGGATCTCAACACCGCGCTGCGGGCATTGGGGCTGCGTCAGCCGGGGCAGATCATCAACGGGTCAACGCTGGCGACTTTCCCGGACGGCACGCCGTTCTTCAACGTCACCGTGTCGGACCCGACCCCGTTCCCGGTGTTCGATGCGGCGCTGACGATCCATGCTGGATACGGCCTTGCCCGCTTCCGCGCGACCGACCGGCTGAACATCGAAGCCGGCGTGCGTTATGAAGACGCATTGCAGGTGGCTGCGCCTGATCTCACCTTCGGCGGCGGCAACCTTGCCAACCCGACGCGGATTGCCAACGATTACTTCCTGCCGTCGGCCACGATCACCTGGGAAGTGATCGACGATCTGCAACTGCGCCTTGCCGCATCGCGGACCATCGCCCGCCCGCAGTTCCGCGAGCTGGTGGAGCAGACCTATTTCGATCCGGACTCCAACCGCCGTTTCCGCGGGAACCCGTTCCTGCAGGACAGCGAGTTGATCAACGCCGAAGCGCGCGCCGAATATTACCTCGGTGGGCCAAGCCGGATCAGCCTTGCAGGCTTCTACAAGGAAATCGACAACCCGATCGAAAACTTCCTGATCACCGCTCCGGGGGTCATCGAAACCAGCTACGCCAACGCGCCGTCGGCTGAGTTGTACGGAGCCGAGCTTGATGTCGCCTACGGGATCGATCTGGCTGATTGGGGCGGGTTCTTTGAAACCAAGCAGTTCCTGATCATCGCCAACTACACCTACACCCAGTCGAGCATTTCGGTGGGCGCGACTGACCTTGCGCCGATCCCCGGTGCGCCGACGCAGGTGGCGAGCCAGCTGTTCGACGAAGGGTCACCGTTGGTCGGCCAGTCGGATCACGTGGCAAACCTGTCGCTCGGGATCGAGGATCTCGACAAGGTGCAGCAGTTCACCGTGCTGCTCAACTACGCAAGTGAGCGTGTGACGTTGCGCGGCGGGGCACTGCCCGATGTGGTCGAAAATCCTGGCCTCACCGTCGATGTGGTGGGACGTTCGGCGATCAAGCTCGGCGGCGTGCCGCTCGAATTGTCGCTGGAGGCCCGCAACATCTTCGGGCGCGACAATTTTGAATTCCAGGAGATCAACGGCAACCGCGCCGAGATCAACACCTTCCAGGTCGGCACGAGCTTCTCGATCGGGCTGAAGGCTGAGTTCTGATTGAAGGTGGGGGCGGAGCGATTGCTTCGCCCCTCCCTTCCCCGTTCGTGCTGAGCTTGTCGAAGCACTGCTTTTCTTCTGACGTGCTGATCACCATTCAAAGGGAAGGACAGCCCTTCGACAAGCTCAGGGCGAACGGAACGGTCTTGGGCAGTCCATCCAGACTATCCCAGATCAAACACATACCCGAGTGATCGCACAGTGCGCAGCGGGTTGCCGCCGCCGGCTGATTTGATCGCGCGCCGCAATCGGCCGATCCAGACATCGACGGTGCGTTCATCAATCGCAGGTTCGCGCTTGCCAAGGCCGCTGATCAGATCGTCTCGCGTCAGCACCCGGTTGGGATTTTCGGCAAAGAACCGCAGCAGCCGGAATTCGTTGGGACGCAGCACGATCGGCGCCTCGTTCCAGCGCGCCTGCAAAGCCGCCATGTCAATCGTCAACGCGCCGAGTTCGAACCGTTGTGTCGCGTGCCGCTCGGCCCCGCGCGATTGCAGCGCCAGCACTCGGTCGAGCACGGCGGTGCGGGTGAGCGGGCCAATCACATAATCATCGGCGCCTGCCCGCAAGGCCCGGCGGCGATCCTCGGCATCGTCCTCCTCCAGCACCATCGTGATGTGGGCATCGTTGGTGCGTGGGTCGGCGCGCAGGCGTCGGCACAGTTCAAGGCCCGCAAGATCGGACAGCACCCAGTCAATAAACGCCCACATCGGCCCTTCGACCAAGCGGCGCGGGCCGCCTGCTCCCAACCGATCAAAGGTGAAACGCCGCTGATCGTGGACGAAATCCTCCAGGCTTTCGCCAAGATCACTGGTCAGGAAGATATTGACGACGTCCATGTGCAGCCAGCCCCGGTTTCGTAACCGGTTGGCGGAGTGATGTGACGCGATTGTGACTGGATTTCAGTTGCATGTAACACGTCGGATTCACCGCTTGTCAGCGCTCAGGACAGCGTCAGCCCGCCATCCACCACCAGCGTCTGCCCGGTAATGTAACTCGACAGCAGCGAGGCGAGAAACAGCGCCGCACCCGCCATATCCTCAGGCGTGCCCATGCGGCGTAGGGGGATCGCCTTAATGCTCGCTTCGAGCCGTTCGGGGTTGTCGGTGGTCACCGATGTGAGCTTGGTCGGCACCAGTCCCGGCGCGATGCCGTTGACCCGGATGCCGTCGCGCGCCCAGGCCTCGCCCAGCGTCTTTGTGAGGCTCGCCGCGCCTGCTTTGGATGCGGCGTAGGCGGGGGTGCCGATGGTCGATTTGAAGGCCGCAACGCTTGAGACAATGATGATCGCACCCTTGGCTTGGGCCAGCGCGGCGTGAAAGGCGCGGGCGCAATCCATCACCGAATTGAGGTTGATATCAACCACCGCATCCCAGCCTTCGCGGGTGAACTCCTGTCGCCCGTAGCGCACCGTTCCTTGGCTGAGCACCAGCACATCGAGGGCGCCCAAATCCGCCGCCAGCCGGTCAGCCGCGTCGCGCTCCATCAGGTCGATCTGCCGGTAATCCAGCCCAGTGAAATCGCTATCCTCAGCCTCAAGATAATCGCCGAAATCGGGCCGGGTGCCGGTGACAGTCACGCTCGCCCCCCGCGCCCTGAACCCATGCGCAATGCCATTGCCGATCCCGCTCGATCCGCCGATGACGAGGACGCGTTTGCTGGTGAAGTCGAGCGGATTGTTGAGCGGCTCGGGCACCTCAGATACTCCGCGAGATCACTTCTTTCATGATCTCGTTCGTCCCGCCAAAAATCCGCGTCACGCGCGCGTCGCGCCACAGGCGGGCGATGGCATATTCGTTCATGTAGCCCGCACCGCCGTGGAGTTGCAGCGAGGTGTCGCAGGCTTCCCATTGCAGTTCGGTGTGCCACAGCTTGGCGGCGCTCGCCTCGTCGGTGGTAAGTTCGCCGGCGAGGTGCTTGCGGATCGCCCAATCCAAGTGCGCCCAGCCGACTTGCAGTTTCGACTTGAGATCTGCCAGCGTGAACTTGGTGTTCTGGAATTCGAACACGGTCTTGCCAAACGCCTTGCGGTCCTTGGTGAATGTCACCGCTTCATCAAACGCCCGCTGCGCCGCCGCCTGCGCGCCGACTGCGATGCTTAGCCGTTCCTGCGGCAGTTCCTGCATCAGGTGGACAAACCCCATGCCTTCCGCGCCGAGGATATTGGTCATCGGCACGCGGCATTCATTGAAGAACAGTTCGGACGTATCGGCGCCGTGCTGCCCGATCTTGTCGAGATTGCGCCCGCGTTCAAACCCCGGCGTGTCGGCATCGACCAGCACCAGCGAAATGCCCTTCGAACCCAACGAAGGATCGGTTTTGGCCACCACGATCACGCAATCGGCGTTCTGGCCGTTGGTGATGTAGGTTTTCGACCCGTTGATGACGAGGTGATTGCCGTCCTTCTTGGCGGTGGTGCGGATGCCCTGAAGGTCGGAGCCTGCGCCCGGTTCGGTCATCGCGATGGCGGTGATCACATCGCCGCTGACCATGCCCGGCATATACTTTTCGCGCTGTTCGGGCGTGCCGAGGCGTTCAAAGTAATTGGCGGTGATATCGCTCTGCAAGGTGAAGCCCGCCGACGATCCGAGGTACGACAGTTCTTCCGCCACAATGCAGTTGAACCCGAAATCGAGGCCGAGGCCGCCGTTTTCTTCCTTCACCGTCGGACACAGCAGCCCGGCCTCCCCCACGGCTTTCCACGCTTCGCGCGGGACGATGCCGTTGGCTTCGTGCTCATCGAGAAACGGAGTGATGTGTTCGGCAAACACCTTGCGCACGGTGTCGCGGAAGGCCTCGTGGTCTTCGTTATAGGCGGTGCGGTATGATGTTCCGAGCATGGCGGGGGTCTCTCCGGGCAAATTGGTTTTGATTTGCCACGATAGAACAGCGCGCGACGGCGGGGGTCAAGCGGGAAAGATGCAATTGGGGGGGTGGAGGTGAGGATGGGCGGCGAGCCATTATTGGCTACCGAGAGTCTCGGCTCTGCTAAGGACCACTTTTCTCCTGCGACCAAACAAGCTACGCCCTGAAAATGAGCCGCATTCTTGGATCGCCTGCAAAATTGCTCTTGCTTGCGACCTTCGCCGCATTGTTCATTGCAGCGATATTTTGGAAAGATATCATATTCGCGAGTGCTGTTGCGAGCTCAGAGAGCCGACCGGAACTATTGCGTGATGCGGATTGGGGAGCGCCCGACCCTTCGTTCCAAAAGCGCTTTAGCCCTGGAGCTAATGAGACAGAACTGCTGCGCTGGCTCTCCGAGAATGGTTTTGAATTGGATGGCACCAGCGGAGCTAGCCGCCGAATTCAAGGCCTGCCCTGCAATGAGATTATCGACGTTTCGTGGACGGCGATCGATGGGACGATAAGCGAAAGTAGTGCAGTCGTGCGTGAGGCGGGCTGCCTCTGACGCGAAGCTTGTTCTCTCCATGTTCAGCCACCTACCGTCATCCCAGCGGAAGCTGGGGCCTAGCTCGGCAAGGGCCGCTCTATGACGCTCTGGGCCCCAGCGTTCAACCTTCGGTTGTGCTTCGCAACCGCTGGGGTGACGAGGGAGAAGACAACCCACCCACCTACGTCGTCCCGGGCTTGACCAGGGATCCCGATTCTTCTGCCCCACAGGTCTAAGGGCGCAAAAAAGGCAGCGGGGCCCCGGATCAAGTCCGGGACGACGTTAGGGATTAGCCCACAAACGCGCGTTCGATCACGAACTGCCCCGGCTTGTTGTTCGCGCCTTCCTCAAACCCGCGCCGTTCCAGATCGGCGGCGTGATCCTTGATCATCGCCATTGATCCGCACAGCATCACGCGGTCTTCATCGGGCACGAACCGCTGCGGGCCCTTGCTCTGTTCGAATAGCCGGCCATCGTCGATCAGCGCCTGAATCCGGCCCTGCGTGCGGAACGGCTCGCGGGTCACGGTGGGGACGTAGATCATCTTGGCACGGTCTTCGTCTTCGAGCAGCGGGTCGCCTTCGAGCTTGCTTTCTAACAGCTCACGGTAGGCCAGCTCGTTCACGTTGCGCACCGAGTGCACCACGATCACTTCCTCGAACATCTGGTAGACGTCAGGATCGCGCACCAGGCTCAGGAATGGCGCAAGGCCGGTGCCGGTCGACAGCATGAACAGCCGCTTGCCCGGCAACAACGCGTCGGTGACGAGCGTGCCAGTCGGCTTTTTGCCGAGGTAGATCGGATCGCCGACCTTGATGTGCTGCAACCGCGAGGTCAACGGGCCGTCCTGCACCTTGATCGAGAGGAACTCCAATTCCTCGTCATAGCTCGGCGAAGCAACCGAATAGGCGCGCAGCAGCGGCTTTCCGTTATCACCCGGCAGCCCAATCATCACGAACTCACCCGAGCGGAAGCGGAAGCTTGGCGGGCGGGTCATCTTCAGCGTGAACAGCCCCTCGCACCAATGGTGGACATAGGTGATCGTCTCAACAGAGAGCGCCGCGCTTTCGGTGAACTGGTCGCGGTCGATAATGGGCTGGTTCAAAATGGCCTCGGGTGCAAAAGTCTGTGCCGCCCAGAGCGAGCGGCAGAATGGGGGCGCAAATGGACTAAGCCCGCGCCCCCTTCAAGACAGTTTAGTGTTAAGGGGTGAAAGCGGGCCTTGATGCAGCCCGCCCCGCCCCCCGATAACCCGTCCCGATTAGTTCCAGCCGGCGCGGTCGAAAATCTTTACCGCCTCGGCCTGATTGCGCCCGATTTCAGCGGCGTTGAGCGTATCGGCCTTGAACGCGCCGAGCTTTTCGACCGCCGAATTGGCCTTCAAACCCACCACTGCCGGATACTCGTTATTGCCATCGGCAAGATACCGCTGCGCGCTTTCCGAAGTGAGGTATTCGAGGAACTTCACCGCGTTTTCGCGGTTGGGCGCGGTCTTGACCACGCCTGCGCCGCTGATGTTCACGTGCGTGCCGTTTCCGTTCTGATCGGGGAAGATCACGCCGACCGCATCGAAGATCGCCTGTTCCTTGGCATCGCCGCCGGCATAGCGCGCAAGGTAATAGGTGTTGACCACCGAGATGCGGCACTGCCCGGCGGCGACCGCTTCGATCATCGAGGTGTCATTGCCCTGCGGTGCCTGTTTGAAGTTGGCGACCACGCCCTTGGCCCAGCCTTCCGCCTCAGTCGCGCCGTTGTGGGCAACAATGCTCGACAGCAGCGAGATGTTGTAGATGTTCGAGGACGAGCGCACGCAGATGTCGCCCTTGAACGCCGGGTTCGCCAGATCAGCGTAGTTGGCGAGGCCTGCGGGCGCGCCCGCTGCCTTGTTGTAAATGATGATCCGCGCGCGGGTCGACAGGCCGAACCATAGCCCTTCGGGGTGGCGCAGGTGCGCGGGGATGCGTTCTTTCAGGATCGCGGATTCGGTCGGGGCAAGCACGCCCGCTTCTTCGGCGCGCCACAACCGTCCGGCATCGACCGTGATCAGGATATCGGCGGGGCTGAATTCGCCTTCGGACTGGATGCGTTCGATCAGCGCATCGGCATCAGCTTCGATCCGGTTGACCTTGATCCCGGTTTGCTTGGTGAAATCCTCGTACAACGCCAGATCGGTATCGTAGTGGCGCGAGGAATAGAGGTTCACTTCGCCATTATCGCCAACCGGCGCGGCGTCGTCAGTTTCGGCGCAGGCAGACAGCGCGGCAATGCTGACGCAAGCAAAGGCGGAGAGCAGCAGATTCTTCATCAGAGAGAGGCTTTCTGTTACAAGTTGCGAATGACTTGCAATATAATCTCGACCTGCGCAAGCGCTAACTGCGCGCGAAAGCCCGCACGCTTTCGGGATCCGGCATGACGCTGTAACGCCGTGCGGGATCGACCGGCACCGCCGTTTCAACCGTGATCGTTGCGCCCTCGTTCCCCTGAAGCAGCACCCGGCTGCGCGGCCCAAGCGGGTGCACATCGCGAACCATGCACCCGCGCACATCGGCCACCGGTACCAGCCGATCGGCCTGCACCAGCAGATCGAACGGCTGTGATTGGGGGGCTGCATCGGGCAAATCGCCAATCAGGCTGGCGAGCGGCCACAAACCGAACGGGGTATCCAACCCTTCACCCGTGAACTTGCCCGCGATCACCTGCGCCCCGCTGAAAATCGCGCCGACGGCGGCCGTCTGCGGCGAATGATGAAGATCGTGCGGGGTGCCGAATTGCACGATCCGCCCCGCCTCCATCACTGCGATCCGGTCGGCAATATCCAGCGCCTCGGCCGGATCATGCGTTACCAGCACAACGGTTGCGCCCGCTTCGCGCAGCAGGATGCGGCAATCGCGGCGCAGCTTGCGGCGCAGTACGATATCGACGCTGGCGAAGGGTTCATCCATCAACAACACGCGCGGCCCCGGCGCCATTGCGCGGGCGAGCGCGGCGCGTTGCTGCTGTCCGCCCGACAATTCATGCGGATAGCGTGCGCACATGCCGTCCAGCCCAACCTTGGCGAGCCAGCTTTCCGCCTCACCGCGCCGGCTCTTTGGCAAACCAAAGGCGACGTTGGCGGCAATGGTCATGTGCGGGAACAGCGCGCCATCCTGAAACACCAGACCCACCGGACGGGCTTCGGGCGGAGGGCTGCGGCGCTCATCGGCGAGCGTCTCTCCATCCAGCACGATGCTGCCCTGCTGAACTGTCAGCAAGCCCGCCGCCAACCCCAAAAGCGTTGACTTCCCGCAACCCGACGCGCCAAGCAGGCAGGTAATCTCTCCCGTCGGCGCGGCGAAACTGATGTCCACCAGCGCCCGCACCTGACCGTAAGCATGGGCAATATGTCGAAACTCAAGGCTCAATGGCTGATCCTGCCCGTCATCATCGCTGGGGGTTCCCGGTGAGCCGCCTTAGGCAATTTGCACGGGCAGAGGCAAGCACAGGTGGTTGGAGCGCCGGTTGGGCTCCCGCTGCGCTGGCGATTGCGGCGCTGGCGGGGCTGCCGATCGCCGCGATTGCGTGGTCTTCGTTGGCGGGGGGCGGAGAGACCATCGCCGATCTCGCAGCGACGGTGCTGCCGACCTATATCGCCAACACCGCACTGCTGATGCTGCTGGCGGGCGGGTTCGCCGCGATTACCGGCACCGGCTGCGCGTGGTTGGTCGCGGCGACCGCCTTTCCGGGACGCCGCGTGCTGGGCTGGGCGTTGGTGCTGCCGCTTGCCGTGCCCGCCTATATCGCGGCCTATATCTATGCCGACATGCTGGATTTCGCCGGGCCGGTGCAAAGCGCGCTGCGCGCCGCAACCGGATGGGCAGCGGACGATTATGCTCTGCCCGACATCCGATCACTGGGCGGCGGGGCGTTGGTGCTTGGCCTTGTGCTCTACCCTTACGTCTACCTGCTCGCCCGCACGGCGTTCGCGACCCAAAGCCAAACCCAGTTCCGCGCCGCACGCAGCCTTGGCGCATCGCCCCGCACTGCCTTCTGGCGCGTCGCTCTGCCCGCTGCGCGCCCCGCCATTGCAGGCGGGCTGGCGCTGGTGTTGATGGAAGTGCTCGCCGACTTTGGCGTGGCGGAATATTTCGCCATCCCCACCTTCAGCACCGGCATTTTCCGCAGCTGGCTGGCGGCGGGCGACAAGGCTGCGGCACTCAAGCTGGCCGCAGTAATGCTGCTGTTCGTGATCGCGCTGGTGGCACTGGAAGCCGCAACCCGGCGCGGGCGGACCGACAGCCGCGATGGGCTGGCCGCGCGCCACACTGGCGAGCCGCTGGTGGCACTGTCCCCCTTGGGCAAGGCGCTGGCGCTGCTTGCCTGCCTGACACCGGTGCTGCTGGGGTTTGTGGTGCCGGTTGCCTATCTCGGCACCCTCGCACTCACCGATGCGGCGCAATCTGCGGCGGGCGAGTTGGCGACTTATGCGCAGGGCAGCCTGTGGCTGGGGCTGGCGGCGGCGAGCCTGTGTCTGGTTGCCGCGCTGCTGCTGGCTTTCGCCCGCGCACGGTCAGGCTCGCGGCTGACCAATGGCGCGATCCGACTGGCAACGCTCGGTTACGCGTTGCCGGGAGCCTTGCTCGCAGTCGGTCTGCTGGCGCCATTGGGAGCATTTGATCAAAGCATCACGCGGTTCGCGCGCGACACCTTCGGTTGGGGCGGCGGATTGATGCTGACGGGCACCGGCGCGATCCTGATCTATGCGCTAAGCGTGCGGTTCCTGACCGTGGCGTACAACACTGTGAGTGGGGGCCTCTCGCGCATGCCCCCCGGCCTCGATGCCGCCGCGCGCAGCCTTGGCGCATCGCCATCGCGGGTACTGGCGCGCATTTACGCCCCTCTGCTCGCGCCGAGCCTTGCGGGAGCCGCCGCGCTGGTGTTCATCGATACCCTGCGCGAACTGCCCGCGACGTTGATCCTGCGACCCTTCAACCTCGAAACGCTGGCGACCCGCACCTATCGGCTGGCGAGTGACGAACGGCTGGTCGAAGCGTCGATCCCCGCGCTGATCCTGCTGGCCGCCGGGCTGCTGCCCGTGCTGGTGCTGAACCGGCTGGGGAAGCGATAGCGGCGTTTTTCCCGCAGAAAACTGTCCAGCCAGCCTGTCAGTTGGGCCTGTTCGGGGCTTGTCCGCCGCCGCTGGAACGTCCACAAGGCCACCCCTATGGCACGCTTCCCATTTTCCGCGATCGTCGGTCAGGACGAGATGAAACTGGCCCTGCTGATTGCAGCGGTCGACCCCAGCATTGGCGGGGTGATGGTGTTTGGCGACCGGGGAACGGGCAAATCCACCGCCGCGCGCGCGTTGGCCGGATTGCTCCCGCCGATCATGGCAGCAGACGGGTGCCTTTACGGCTGCTCCACGCAGGATCAGGCGCGCTATCCCGGCGTGTGCGGCACGGGGAAAATGAAAAGCCGCGCGGTGCCCTTCGTCGACCTGCCATTGGGCGCGACCGAAGACCGCGTGATCGGCAGCCTCGACTTGGAACGCGCGCTGCGGTCGGGCGAAAAGGCGTTTGAACCCGGCCTGCTGGCGAAAGCGCATCGCGGGTTCCTTTACATCGACGAGATCAACCTGCTCGAAGATCACTTGGTCGATCTGCTGCTGGACGTGGCAGCCTCGGGCGAAAACGTGGTCGAGCGCGAGGGGCTATCGGTGCGCCATCCGGCCAAATTCGTGCTGATCGGCAGCGGCAACCCAGAAGAGGGCGAATTGCGCCCGCAATTGCTCGACCGTTTCGGCCTGTCGGTCGAAGTGCGCAGCCCCAAGGACATCGAAGTGCGGATCGCGATCATGCGGCTGGTGGCCGAGAATGAGCGTGACCCCGAAAGTTTCGCCGCGCGCTGGGCGGGGGAAGATGAGAAAATCCTCAAGCGCGTCGCCAAGGGCAAGGCGCGTTTGCCAAAGCTTGAGGCGGGCGATGATGTGCTGCGCGATGCCGCCGAGCTGTGCCTTGCGGTGGGTGCAGACGGGCTGCGCGGTGAACTCACGCTGATGCGAGCGGCGCGCGCCTTGGCTGCGCTGGACGGCGCGAAGTCGGTCACGCGCAAGCATCTGATCGCGATTGCCCCCTCGGCGCTGCGGCACCGGCTGCGGCGCGATGTGCTCGATGAAACCGGCTCAACCGTGCGGATCACCCGCGCGATGGGCGAACTGTTCGGATGAGCCTTACCGATGCCGCCGACCCGCTGCACGACGCGGTGCTGGCGGCGCGGCTGTTTGCTCTCTCCCCGCGCACATTCGGCGGCATGGTGTTGCGCGGGGGAAGCCCGGCGCGCGATGCTTTGGTGGCGGGTTTGGGCGAAGTCGTCGCTCTGCGCCGCCTGCCCGGCCATGTCGATGACGAACGCCTGCTCGGCGGAATTGATCTGGCCGCGAGCCTTTCCGCAGGCCGTCCGATCCGGCAGCGCGGACTGATCGATGAAGCCACAGGCGGCGCGTTGCTCGCCGGAATGGCGGAGCGGATGGACACGCGCATCGCCGGGCGGCTGGTGCAGGCGCTCGATGATGACCGCGCCGCGCTGGTGCTACTCGATGATGCCACCGAGCCCGACGAAGCCCCGCCGGTCAGCCTGACCGAGCGGCTCGCGTTTGCCTGCGAGCTCACCCATTCGCGCGAATGGCGCGCGGTGGAATTGGACGCAGCGAAAGGCACACTCGCGGCAGTCGCGCCATTGGATGATGACGCCCTTCGCGCGCTGGCTGCGACCGCCGCCGCGCTGGGGGTGGATTCGCTCAGGGCGCTGATCTTTGCTGGCGAAGCGGCGCGCGGGCTTGCCGCGCTGGCGGGCCGCGATGCGGCGTCCAAGGCTGATCTGACCGGCGCGGTGCGGCTGGTGCTCGCCCCGCGCGCCACGCAATTGCCGCAGGAAGAGGACGCCGCTCCGCCGGAAGACCAGCCGCCCCCGCCCCCCGATGGCGAACGGGACGAGCAATCCGACAGCGAGCAACAGCAGCAAGAGCTCGACCTCAGTGATATTCTGGTCGAAGCCGCCAAGGCCGCGATCCCGGCAGACCTGCTCGCACAACTCGCCCAAGGCAACGCGCCGCGCCGCTCATCCAGCAGCGGCACCGGGCAGAAACGCAAGGCGGCGACGCGCGGCAAGCCATTGGGCGCGCGTCCCGGAATGCCACGCGGCGGGGCCAAGCTGGCACTGATCGACAGCCTGCGCGCCGCCGTGCCGTGGCAAGCAGTGCGGCGGCGAGAAGCAGGCGCGGGCAACGACGCGGCGATCCTGATGCGCAAAGAAGACCTGCGTATCCGCCGCTTTGAAGAACGCGCCGCGCGGGTCACGATTTTTGCCGTCGACGCCTCGGGTTCGGCCGCAGCAGCACGCCTCGCCGAGGCCAAGGGCGCGGTCGAATTGATGCTGGGGCAGGCTTACGTCACTCGTTCCGAAGTCGCGCTGGTCGCGTTTCGTGGGTCGAGCGCCGAATTGCTGCTGCCCCCCACCCGCTCGCTCACCCGCGCGCGGCGGGCGCTGGCAGAACTCCCTGGCGGCGGCGGCACTCCGCTTGCATTGGGCCTCAACGCCGCGCGTGAAGTGGCCGAAGCGGTGATTGCACGCGGGCGCAGCGCGGCGCTGGTTATCCTGACCGATGGCCGCGCCAATATCGCCGCCGATGGCTCCCCCGGCCGGCCGCAAGCCAAGCTCGATACCGAAGCCGCCGCGCGGGCGATCATGGCGCGCGGGATCGATTCGCTGGTGGTCGACATCTCCGCCCGACCCGGCCCCGAAGGCGCAGAATTGGCCCGCGCGATGGGCGGACGCTACCTCGCGCTACCGCGCGCCGATGCGCGGATGATCCAGGCAGCGATCAACGCCGTCCAACCGATCGGCAAGGCGGCATGAGCAGTCTTGATTGGAACCGCGAAGGCCTGATCTGGCCGCACCGCGATGCCAGCGAATTTATTACGATTGGCGGCGCGCGTTGGCATGTTCAGCGGATGGCGCCAAAAAACAAAAGGGACGGTCCTCCGCTACTGCTGCTCCACGGCACCGGCGCATCGGTGCATTCATGGCGCGATCTGATGCCGCTGCTGGCCAAGAGCAACGAGGTCATCGCCATCGACCTGCCGCGCCACGCCTTCACCACCGGCCACAATGCCTATGCGATGGGCCTGCCCGCGATGGCGGGTGAAGTGGCGGGGTTGCTCAAGCATCTCGACATCACCCCCGCCGCGATCATCGGCCATTCGGCAGGCGCGGCGCTGGCGCTGCAATTGGGCCTCGCCCACGGGTTCACCGGGCCGATTGTCGGCCTCAATTCCGCATTGCGCCCCTTTCCCGGCCCCTTCGCGCAGATCTTCCCGGCGGTGGCGAAGGCATTGTTCATCAACCCGCTGGTGCCGCGCATCTTTGCCAGCACGGTCGATCTGACCGGCGGCGCGGGGCGGTTCCTGTGGCGCTCCACTCACTCGCGCATCAGTGCTGAGGGGCTGGCCTGTTACCGCACGCTGCTGAAGCACCCCGGCCACGCAGGCGGTGCGCTGGCGATGATGGCGAATTGGGATCTGCCCGGCCTACGGGATCGGATGGGCAGCGTCGCCAACCCGGTGCTGATGGTCCACGGCGAAAGCGACCCGGCGATCCCGCTCAGCTGGGCGCGTGAGGCGCAGGGGTGGATGCCGAACGCGCAGCTGGAGGTGCTGGCAGGCCTCGGCCACCTCGCCCACGAAGAAGCGCCCGACAAAGTCGCGGCGCTGATTTCCGCATTTCTGGCGGAGCGGGTATAGACCCCAGTCACGCTAAGCCGCGCTACGGAGACGATGATGGGCAATATGGGCTGGATCGAAATCGTGCTGTTCTACGGCATCGCCATCGGTTTTGGCGTGTGGCAATTCTGGAAAACCGACCGCCTGCTCAAGAAGACACGCGCGGAGAACGCAGCGAAGGCAGCGGCGGAAAATGAGGGCGGGCCGCCTGCTGCTTAAGGGGGGCAATGTCCCCTCCTGTTCGAGCCAATAAAAAAGCTGCCCTTCAGTTAGCGACCCCATAGCGGATATCGGTGTAAGCGATATGGGCACTAGAATTTCAGCTGAGAAAGCACGGCAAAGGATTGATCTACCACCTTCCGCTGAGCAGCCTGATCTAGAGAGGCGTTGGTGGACGAGAGGCTATATTCCCAATCGCATCTCTTGCTCCAGTCGCACGGTTCGCCGAATGCCTTATGTTTCACCAAGATCGTCACGTCGTCATTCGACAGCAAATACATTGGCAAATTATCGAGGTCTTGCATCGTATCACGGATTGGAGCTTGCGCGGCGCGAGAAATAGAAAGGACGGATCCTTCTAATTCGACAAGACTTTCGGCTTGGATTGAGCCACTTCGATCGTAAATCTTGGACCCGGCTGTCGGTCCACCGCAGGCAAAGAGCGGTAACGCGCATGTGACTGCTAACAGTGAGACCAGAAGCCGCATAACTAAACCTTATGCGCTTCAACGGCGATTTTCCACCCAATACCCGCCACGCGCGCCTAACCTTCGCACTCCCCAAAGCCGTTATCCATCTCCTCGTGGCCCCGGACTTGCGTGCCCGCCGTTCAGCTTATCGGCCAAATCCAACCTTCTGCCTCTTGCGGCAGCGTTCGTAAAAGCAATGTTTGCAATAAGTTGAGTCAGTTGATATATTTGCACCCTGTTCGTTCGCCATTCTTTGGGCACCATCTTCGGATAGCCAAAGTGATCGCACGGCGAACGAGGCTGGAAGTGGAATAGAAATTTATAAAGATCTGTGGCGGGATGTAAGGGACCTGATACACGGACTGGTCAGCAAGTGGTTGTTCTAATCGAACATCACAGGCGCCATGTTGTGGTATGCGCTTGCAGGTGTTCGCGAAGCTCGAGGGAGCGTACGCGACATGAAAAGCTTAGTATCTGGAAAGCGTCCCGAAACAGTGGGAACGCTAGGGCAAAACTCGGCGGGCCACGCAAAGACTCGGCCCCCATCCAACGACGTTTCGACCAATTTCGAACCCTTGCTTTCCTGTTGGGAGGTGTTGGACGGTCGAGTCAGGCTGATCCTTTCGCGTGAAGGCGAGTTGATCGCGCAGAGCGCGGGCGCCGGACAGTTCTTCGACCAGGAAGAAGGATTTTCCTTAAAGAACGCTTTGGCTCTTGCGTGCACGCCGTCATCAGACAAACGCCTGCGGCACATTTTCGATGTGGCAGTGGGCGCGGTTGAAACGGTGACGCTGCGAAAACGATCTGGCGACGGGCATTTCATTATCTCCGCCACTGGGATCACTGCGGGCGCCATTGCGGTGTCGATGCGTGTAGCGGACGACGAATTTGTAACCGTGCTCGCAGATCTGGAAGAGGCATTTGGCCTGACCCCCAGCGAAGTGCTCGTGCTTGAAAAACTCATACGCGGGCATGTACCGCAGCAGATCGCAGATGAACTCGAGATCTCTGTTCACACCGTGCGCGCTCACATCCGACACTGCTATGACAAACTTCAAGTCAGTTCACGCGAAGAACTGTGGCACCGTCTTGCGCCGTACCATCTGAACTAGGGCCCTTGTCATAGTCAGCGGCATAAAGGCCGATTTGAAATTTGATCTAAGTTGTAGTTCAAATTGCTAATGTCAGATTTGACTAATCCAATCGGGCGATGCGAATCGGGCCGACTCGGCATACTTAAAAATCCATAACCATAAAACGGGCTGCGGGATCTTCGGATCCATCATCGTGACGATCTCCGCATAGCAGCGGGATTGGCACCGATATCTTGCGTTTTGCGAGGAGTGGCCAAGTGCGACTTTACCGAACCAGCGGCATTTGCCGCGCGATGGCGATTGCGTGCTCCGCAGCCGCGGCAATCGGTCTTGGGCCGGTTCATCATCTGAGCGCGCAAGAGGCTGAGTATCCCTCGAATGCGGACACCCATCCCGGCCAGCTCGTTTTTGCCCGTGAGGTTCCCTATGGCACCGCCACTCGCAGATTTGATCAGGGTGAAGCCAGCACGGTGTCGCTCGATCATTCGGCGCTGATTTCGCATTCCTTGCTGGTTGGGCTTGAGCCGCTGAGTGATGCTGAACAGGCGTCGGTATCAGCGCCGCTGAGCCAAGCCCTCGGCACCACACAATCGGCCCTGCAAACCGGCCTGTCGGCGCTGTCGTCTTCCCGAACATCGGATGGTGATTTCACCCGCGCGGAAAGCGGGGGCACCGGCGTTGGCGGGTTGATCGGTAGCAGCCTTAACGCCTTATCGTCATCGCTTGGCGTGATCGGCAAAGTGCTTGGGGACGGCCAATGACCCATCGCCCTATCATCAAAGCGATCGCAATCGCGGCTGCGTTGACCGCATCTGCTGGCGCGGGCCAAGCGCAGGAACTTCCGGCTGCCCAAGATGAAGTCGTCATCGCGGCGGAAGATGGCAGCGGCAATAGTGGCCGTCTGGCCATCAACATCGCGTCAGGATCGCAAAACCAGCAGGCCGCTGCTGCGACGATTGCGATCGGCGATTTCGCCTCGCAGGCCATTGCGGTGCAGCAGGTCATCGCCAATGCCGACCAGGCAGACCGTGCGACCAGCATCGCAATCGGGCCCGGCGCCCTTTCCAATAACAGCGGGATGGTGAGCATCAACCTCACCGCCGGCAACCAGAACCAGTCCGCCAATCTTGCGGCACTGGTCATCGGCAATCTCGGAGCGGTCTCTGACCTAATGCTCGCCCAGGCGCGCGCTCCAACGGAACCGTCAGGGCCATCTGCCCAAAGCCTCGATCCGCGCAATGACAGTGTCATCGTCGATGACACGGCCTTGGGCGGAAACAGCGGCCTTGTGCAGATCAACCTGATTGGGGGCGAGAGGAATTCCTCTGCCAATACCTTCGCGCTGAACGTTTCGGCCGGGGGAAATCCATAACCCGAAGCAAAGGAGTAAGGATTATGAAAACTGCAATGTTAACTGCTGTGGCAGTCTCGGCGCTGGCGTTTGCCATGCCCGCAATGGCCAGTCAGGACGACGATGAAGGCGGCGCTGATGGCCGTTCGAGCGTTGAGGTCGATCTGCGGTATGCCAACAACATCGACACCAGCATCACGACCGATATCACCTACAACAAGGACGTTGCCCTGCGCGGTACCGTTACCTTGGACGGCGATATCGCAGTGGACAGTTCGGCTGTCGCTGTGACTGACGCCAAGCAGTTCCTGACCGGTGTCGTCGTCAACTATCGTGAAGAAAACGAGCTGAACGCTGAAAACGGCTTCGTCGACGAGGTCTTTGGCCCCGGCGTCAGCGAAGCTGGTCAGAACCCGAACGACAATCTGACCGACGGCGTGGTGCAACCTCAGATCCGGGCCGGGTTCTTTG
Organism: Sphingomonadales bacterium Ga0077531; assembly: GCA_001464915.1. Classification (GTDB taxonomy): domain Bacteria; phylum Pseudomonadota; class Alphaproteobacteria; order Sphingomonadales; family Sphingomonadaceae; genus Erythrobacter. The sequence continues at coordinate 224,789 of LNED01000022.1, read as the reverse complement.
CTCCGATCGTCAACACGGTGGACACGTTCAACGTGGATTCGTCGGGCAATGTCGGGGTCAACCTGGCGGCAGGTTACTTCAACATGCAGATGAACAGCGCTTCGATCGCGGTGTCGGAAGACAGCAACGACGAGGCTTCGGGCGGTTGGGCAGAAGCGTCCACCACCGGTCTGCAATCGTTGATCGGTGTTCGCCAGTTCGCAACGCCGGGCGATGTGCTTAACGAAGATGATCCCGAAGAAGGTGGCGGAAGCAACAATTTCCGCGATCGCAACACGGTGTTGGGCGCAACCATCACCGGTTCGGGCAACATCGGTGTCAACGTTGCAACGGGCAGCCTGAATCAGCAGGCCAACCTGCTGACGCTGGCAACGGCTTCCAACGCCGATCTGGCAGAGGCCAATGCCGGGCTGATCCAGACGGCGCTGCTGAGCGGTGTCGAGCAACAGGATAGCATCAACTCGATCAGCGGCCTCGATGTGTCGGGTGCGTCCGGCAATATCGGCGTGAATATGGCGGCTGGTGTCGGCAATCAGCAGCTCAATTCGCTGACGATTGCTGCGTCACAGGGTGGTGCTCCTGACGGCAATGGCGGTGGTGGCGACCCCAGCTAACGCGCGTCGTCGTCGGGCGGGGAGGAAGAGAGTCCCTTACACTCTTCCTCCCCAATCCCCCGTCGCATTGCGACTACGGAAACGCTGCGCTGATGGTCAGTGCAGCTGCCCTCTACCCGAAGCAAAGGTAGTCCATTCGGTGTTTCATAATCACGCCTTCCGGTCAAACCCACGTGCAGTCGTGCTGTCGCTTACGGCTGCATTTGCGCTGGCCGGGTGTGCGAACGCGCCGGCTGAAAAGACGCCGGTATGGCTGGGACAATTGGTCAACGGAGCGCCGACGCTGAGCGCGCGCCCGGTCAGTTGGAAGGCGATGAAATTCGAGGATCTCGTCCGTCAGCAGACAGATTTCAGCTGCGGAGCCGCCGTCATGGCGACGATATTCAACGGCGCTTATGGCTATCAGACGACCGAGCGCCAGGTGCTGGTCAACATGCTGAAGGTCGCTGATCCCGATACTGTGCGGCAGAAGGGATTTTCGCTGCTGGATATGAAAACCTACGCGCAATCCGTAGGTTTGAACGCCGAAGGATACCGGATCGACTATCCGGCCTTGGCCCAGCTTAATATCCCGGTGATCGTGTTGATCGACGTGCGGGGATACAAACACTTCGTCGTCGTCCGCAAGGTATTCGGCGATCAGATCGCAATTGGCGATCCAGCGCTGGGCAATCGTACGATGACGCGGGCGCAGTTTGAACAGGCGTGGAACAATATCGCGTTTGTGGTGATCGGCGCGAACTACGATCCGGACAACGTCCTGATCGATCCGCCTTCACCGCTTTCTGCCCGGCAATTGCTGCGAACAACCGCGAGCCTTCCGGCCGCCCAAGCCGCCGAGTTCGGCTTTGCGCCCGGTTACGATTTTTCGTTTTGAGGAGGATGCCATGAAAACATCACCAAACCCCGGCCCCATCCGCAGATGCACAGGTTCAATCCTTGCCGTGGTTGGCGCGGCTGCGATGGTCATCGTGCCGGTTTCCGCAAACGGTCAGGAGCGCGGCCTTCTGGCAGCGCAAGGGCTTGCGCAATTGGGCGCTCCGATCCCTGATGCGGAGCTGGAAGGCATTCGAGGAAAATTCATCCGGCCGGATTCGATTTCGTATTTCGGCATTTCAATGCTGACCAGTTGGCAGGATGAAAACGGCATCACCACCGTCGCCCGGTTGGTGTTCAACGTCGATTTCCTCAATTCGGGCTCCGACGGAAATCCTGTCCCGCAGCTGATGATCGGCTGGCTGCGTGAAGGCGATCCAGCGATGGACGTGACGGACAGCCACAGCGGCTACACGCCGCTGTTCACGGCGCAGCAGGTGTTGCCGGTGGGCGGGCTCGGCACAACGCAAGGCGCGGCGCAGGCCAATGTCATTGCAGGCGCCGACAACTCTGCGCGCAACAGCTTGCAGATCGCGCTGGTCCCGACGTCGCAGATTGCACGGTTTGACGGATCGAGCCTGACGGCGATCGATGCCAGCACCGGGTTCAGCTTTGCCGATGGCGATGAGCTGCAATTCCGCCTCGGCCCCAATGAGCTTGGCTTGGCGCTGTCCGGCAATCAAGGCGGCGATACAGCCTTGCAGAATATTGGCGGCGATTTCGGGCGGTTGTTGCAGCAATCGATGATCAACAGCGACGGCAACACCGTGCTCAACACCAGCGCGATCATCATCGGCACTGATATGACCGGCGCAGGATTTGATGCGGTTCGCGCGACAGAGGCGTTGTCGGCGATGAAGGGCCACGGGTTCTGATCATGCGCATTGGGGGCAGATCAAAGCACGCTCGGTTCGCAGCTTTCAGCGCGGCGGCAGCGGCGCTGGCTGTGGCAGCCAGCGTTCCGGCCAGCGCCGACAACACCAGCAAGCAATTCGCTGTCGAAGGATCGGGCAGGCTCGATTGCGCTGCATTCACGGCGGCGCGCGCCGACAAGGGATCAGCAGAGTATCAGCGCCTGATCGGCTTTGTCGAAGGGTATCTGAGCGCGGCCAACCGGTATGAACCCAACACTTTCGATCTGTCGCCGTGGCACAATGCCGCCGCCTTCGACCTGATCCTCGACAAGCATTGTTCGGAACATCCTGACGATATCATCGTGTCCGTGGTGCAAAAGATGGTGGGCGCGTTCCGGCCCGTTCGCATTGCCGATTTTTCGCCGCTGATCGAGGTTGGCACGGGTGAGAACCGGGCGTTTGTCTATCAGACGATCCTCAAACGCGCGCAGGCAGCCCTTGGCGCGCGCGGGCTTTATCGCGGCGAAGAAGACGGCGTCTATTCGCCCCAGATGCGCGATGCTTTGCGCGCGTTTCAACGCAGCGCCAATCTTTACGAAACAGGCGTGCCGGATCCGGCAACCCTGTGGACTTTGCTGAACCCGTAACACGGGCAGCGTCGATGATGCGGGTCGCCTTGTAAGGGAGGGAAGGCTATGATTGAGCAACGTCTGATCCGGGCTTTGGCGTTGGGGAGCGCCGCATTGATTGTTATGCCCAGCGCCGCCCAAGCGCAGGAACGTGACGCCGAAATCGAGGCGCTAAGGGCTGAGGTGGCGGAATTGCAGGCGCGCGAGGCTGAAAGCAACGCCCGGCTCAAAGCGCTTGAGGATCGGCTGCTACGGCTTGATGTTCAACCAATCACGCTTGACGAGGCGGTGACCATCCGCGGGCGGTTTGCAGAACCAACCAGCCGCGCGATGACCCTCAACCCTGCGCTTGACCAGTTCCGGCAAGATCCGCCGTCATATCCGCTCGAAAAGTCAGGCGGCTTTGCGGCCATTCAAGATGTGAAGCCAGACCAGCCATCCGGCGAAGATCCGGTGCAGAAAGCGCCCGACCCGACCGAGGCTGTGCAGGATATCGTGCAGCAGCAACAGGGCACCCAACGCAGCCGCTTTGGCGCGGAATTTTCGTTCGGCTATTCGCATTTCGGCGATGCCCGGATCAACCTTGACGGGTTTCTGGCGCTGGACGCGATTTTCCTCGGCACGATCAGCATCGACGAAGTGGACGCCGATATCTTCACGTCGGACCTAACGCTGCGGTATGGCGTCAGCGACAGCCTGTTTATCGATGCCAGCATTCCGTTCCTGTATCGCACATCGAACTTTCGCAGCGGCGGTGCAGGCGGTGCCGCCAATCAACCGGTCGAAACACGGGTCAGCGATCAGGGACTGGGCGATATCAGTTTCGGCGCCAGCTATCAGGTGCTGGCCGAAACCGCGCGCCGCCCCAACATCGTGGTCAGTGCGCGGGTGAAGCCGCCGACGGGCCGGGAACCGTTCGGGATCGATTTTGTCGAGGTTGAGGGCAGCGAAGGCAATCTGCAAGTGCCGCAGGCGCTGGCGACTGGCAGCGGCGTGTGGGGTGCATCGCTTGGCGTTTCGGCTCTCAAGACCATCGATCCGATGGTCGTGTTTGGCAGCATCAATTACTTCCGCAATTTCGAACGGGGCTTTGCCGACATTGATGAAAACCCCGGCGAGCAACCCGGCCGGGTTGCAATCGGCAATGCGTTGCAATTCGGCGCAGGGCTTGCCTATGCATTGAACGAAAGTTCCAGCATCTCGATGTCGTATTCGCAGCGCCTGGTCGAACGGTCGCGGCTCAAGCTGGATACGGCTGAAGATTTCCAGCGTGTGATCGGCAGTCAGGCCAACATCGCACTGGTCAATCTGGGCGCGACCTTTACGCTTGGGCAGAACATCTCTCTGGTCACGACGGTGGGCATCGGACTTACCGATGATAGCCCTGACATGGTCGTCGGGGTGAGAGTGCCGTATCGGTTCTGACAGCGATGGCGGATGAAGCGTAGGAAAAAAGCCAAGCCCGGTGAAACGCACGGGGCGACGGAGGGGGGGGCTCGCGCCCCTCCCGGCCTAACCTTTCCGTCGCGGCATCCGATACGGCAGCATGAACTGCACCAGCGGCGATGAAAACCGCTGCATGTCGAGGCTCTCCTGCACCGTCACCACTTCTTCACCGGCAAAGCGCGAAGCGAGTTCGGAGCGGGCGTAGAACGGCGTGTCCTCCCACGTGCGGCGCACTTCGGCCACGCCGATGTCGGACCTTGTGCGGCGCGCCACGCCCCATTTGCTGCGCGGCAGGTGTGCGATGGGCGGCAGATCGACCGGTTCGGGCACCGCGTCGCGATCAAACCGCAGGGCGCTGGCAAACAGCGAGCCATCGCCGCGCTCGCCTTCGTAACAGACCAGCGCGCCTTCATTCAGATGGGCGCGCGACCAGTGCCAGGTGTTAAAGCCTTTCTCCAACGGCTCGCTGCCGCGATTGTGGTCGAGATAGGCCTTGCCGCTCCACGACACGCCAGGCGACGTCATCTCCACCTCGATCCGCGCACGCGGGGCGAGGCAGTGCCAAATGTGGTTCTCCTGACTGTCGAGCGCGAAGGCGACCCGGTTCAATGCCTCGGGGTAAACCCGCACGCGCCCAACCACCGGGCGCTGCCACGGCACGAACAGGCGGGTGTCACCTTCGACTATATCGATGGTGAGCGCGCCGTTCTCCCAGCGCACACTACTTGGCCCGATCATCAGATTGCTCGCATCACGCTCCACTGCGCCGCTGCCGCGCTCGGTCATCACCCAGCGGTGCTGCGGGCCATAAAGCGCGACGTTGAGCGAAGTATGGTTGAGCGGTTCGCTGCGCCCGCTCTTCTTGTAATAGGGTGAGAACACGCTGCCCAAAAAGGCGATGATTGTCAGCCCGTGCTGCCCGTCCTCGCTGATGGCATCGACATACCACCAGCTGTAACCGCCCGCCGGGATGGCTTCATCGAAGCGAGGTCCTTCTCGATCACCCGCGCTGCCAGCTGCCCGGACAAGGCTGCCATGGGCACCCCAGCCGCCGGATGGGTCGCCCCGCCCGTGCAATAAAGACCGGGCAGCCGGGTCTTGGGCCCCTGCCGCTGGAAAGAGGCCGCCCAGCCGTGCGACGCTCGCCCATAAAGGGCGCCGCCCGTGGCCGGGAAGAGGGCTTCCCAATCCTGCGGGGTCATCAGCTGGTGCGGGGCCGGATCTTCCAGTGTCAGACCGCAACGCTTCAGCGTGGCCATCATGGCGTCGGTGCATCGGGCTCTCTCCTCGGGTGTATAGTCGTGGGCGTCGCCGTTGGCGGGCGCGTTGACGATGATCTGGATGCGTTCACGCGTTCCGATTGGGGGCGCGGCGCTGGCGTGCGCACCGCGATCGGTGGCGCACAGGTAAACGGTTGGATCGGACGGCGGCTGGCCTGCGGCAATCTCGCGGAATTCGCGGGCGTAATCGGGCGAGAAAAACACGTTGTGGTGGCTGAGGTCGAACCCGCTCGTCTCGGCATGGGCGTACCACACCATTGCCGAGAGTGAGCGTTTGGCGGGCGGCACCTGCGGCACAGCCCGCGCTGCGCCTGCACCAAACCGCGCAGTGGCCAAGGCGGCGGGATCACCGTTGCAGATGACGATATCAGCGGGGATGACTTCGCCCGATGCCAGCCGCACCCCGCTCACGCGGCCATTATGCGTGAGCACCTCGGACACTGGCGCATTGGTGCGGATGCGCGCGCCTTGGCGTGTCGCAAGCCCCGCCAGCGCCTTGGCGAGCGCATGGATGCCGCCTTCGATCAGCCACACGCCGCGCGCCTCCACGTGCGCGATCAGCATCAGCGTGGCGGGCGCGGCAAACGGCGATGATCCGCAATAGGTGGCATAGCGGCCAAATAATTGCTGCAAACGCGGGTCTTTGAAATGCTGGCCGAGCGCGTTCCACATCCCATCAAACGGGCGCATCGCGAGCATATCGCCCAGCTTCCACGGCCCGATCCGCCACATCATCGGCAGCGGCGTGCTGGCCTTGTCGCCGCGCAGGAACGGGTCTTCGAGCACGTTGAAGATGCGCTGCGCTTCATGGCGGAAATTGCGGTAACCGCGCGCCGCCCCGGCCCCGGCAAAGGTGCCGATGGCGTCTTCGCTGCGCAAAGGATCGGCAAACAGGTCGAGCCGTTCGTCCGGCCCCCACGCATGGCGCGCGATGACTTCGGCCTGAGCGATGGTCACGTGATCTTCCAGTCGCGCGCCGCAGGCGGCGAACACCTCGTCGAACACGTCGCGGTAAGTGAACACGGTTGGCCCGCCGTCAATCTCGGCGCCATCCACCGCCACGCGGCGCGCTTTCCCGCCGACCCAGCTTTCTTTTTCGAACACAGTGACGTCCGCGCCGCGCGCCGCCAGCAGCGCGGCGCTGGTCAGCCCGCCAATCCCTGCCCCGATGACGGCGACTCGCGCGTTCACCCGTCTTCCCCTCATTCAAATCCCGCGAATATCATTGACCTTACCATGTCATCTGTCCAATTGTTTAGACATATGATGTGTGAAACTTCTTGTTCGTGAGCAATTGGGCCGCCTTGCGGATCGGATGGATCGCCCGGCGCAACGCGGTGTTCGCCAATCCCCGCTTTCAACATTGGGCCGCGCGCTTGCCGGTGATCCGCTGGATCGCGCGGAGCCGCGCCGATGCAGCGTTCGATCTGCTGGCGGGCTTTGCCTATGCGCAGGTGCTGCGCGCCTATGTCGAAGGCGGGTTGTTCGATGTGTTGCACAATGGCCCGCTGAGCGCCGCCGCCATTGCGCCGCGCATGGGCCTGAGCGAACAGGCGACGTTGACCCTTCTCCGCGCCGGGCGGCCGCTGAAACTGTCCGAAGAAGCCGCGCCTGACCAATGGATGCTGGGAGAACAAGGCGCTGTATTCGCTGCCAATCCCGGCGTGCAGGCGATGGTACGGCACCACCGACTGCTCTACGCCGACCTCGCCGATCCGATGGCCTTGCTGCGCGCCGACCGGAAGGAGCCGACCGATCTGTCGCGCTTCTGGACGTATGCGGGCGCACTGCAAGGCGCGACCGAGCGCGGCGAGGACACCGCCGAATATTCGCAGCTGATGGCCGCATCGCAGCACTTTGTAGCCGATGAAGTCCTGGCTTCGGTCAGCTTCAAAGGGGTCAAACGGCTGCTTGATGTTGGCGGCGGGCATGGCGCCTTCCTCAAAGCGATCGGCACGGCGCACCCGCATCTGAGCCTCGGATTGTTCGATCTGCCAGAAGTCGTCGCCACTGGTGGTCCGGTGCTGGCGGCGGCAGTGGGGGAGGTGCGTGTCTCCACCCATCCGGGCAATTTCTTCAGCGATTCCATACCTCAAGGTTACGATCTGGTATCGCTGATCCGCATCCTGCATGATCACGATGATGCGCCCGCGCAGTCGCTGCTTGGCAATATCCGCAAGAGCCTCACCCCCGGCGCACGGCTGCTGATTGCCGAGCCGATGGCGCGCATCCCCGGCGCTGAACCGATGGGGGAGGCGTTTTTTGGCCTTTACCTGTGGGCGATGGGTTCAGGCCGCCCGCGCAGCCCGGCGGAAATCATCGCCATGCTGCGCGCTGCGGGCTTTTCAGCCGCTCGTCCCGTCGCAACAGCGCAACCGGTCAACGCAAGCATTATCATTGCGCAAGCCTGAGGGAAACTTGTCCAAATTATTTGACAGTCAAATACGTAAGGCGTAGCAAACACTCGGCAGAACGTAGCTGCGGAGTTTTCGACTCGGCAAAAGCAGCGCGAAAAGCCTTCGGGGGAGACCGACATAATGCATACGCTGGCCGTCATTCTCGAAGCACCGGAGCGCATGGCGCTCCGTTCGCTCGAGATGAAGCCTGTGGAAGCATCAGATGTCGTCGTAGAAATCACCTTCAGCGGGATCAGCACCGGCACCGAAAAGCTGTTGTGGACCGGGCGGATGCCGCCCTTCCCCGGCCTTGGTTACCCGCTGGTGCCCGGTTACGAATCGGTTGGCCGGATCATCGACGCCGGCAACGATGCGCGCGGACGGGTTGGCGATTGGGTGTTCGTACCCGGCGCCAATTGCTACACCGATGCGCGCGGCCTGTTCGGCGGCACGGCCAAGACAGTGATTGTCCCGTCGGCCCGCGCCCTTCCCATCCCTGAACATCTCGGCGAATCCGGCGTGCTGTGCGCGCTGGCCGCCACGGCGCTCCATGCGATCAAGGGCGGCTTTGCCCGGCGTGAGGCGCTGCCTGACCTGATCATCGGCCACGGCGTATTGGGCCGCCTGCTCGCCCGGCTGACGGTGGCGATGGGCGGCAAAGCGCCGACCGTGTGGGAAACCAACCCCGCCCGCCGCACCGGCGCGCTTGGTTACGACGTGATTGATCCCGCCGCTGATGAGCGCCGCGATTATCACGCCATCTATGATGCCAGTGGCGATGCAAACCTCATCGACACGCTCGTCACCCGCCTCGCCAAAGGCGGCGAGATCGTGCTGGCAGGCTTCTATTCCGACCGTGTGAGCTTCGCCTTCCCGGCGGCTTTCATGCGCGAAGCGCATTTCCGCGTGGCCGCCGAATGGCAGCCGGGCGACCTGGCTGAAACCCGCGCGCTGATTGAATGCGGGCGGCTCGATCTCAAAGGGCTCATCACCAACCGGCGCCCTGCCGGTGAAGCGACGGAGGCCTACCCACAGGCCTTCACTGACCCTGATTGTCTTAAAATGGTTCTCGATTGGAGCGAATGCTGATGACCGTGCTTGATACCCAAACGGCAGCTTTGCGCGAAGAAGCCAGCTTTGAACCCGATCCGGTTCACACCGGCGAAATCAAAAGCGAAACGCAGGTCATTGCGATCTACGGCAAGGGCGGTTCGGGCAAAAGCTTTGCGCTGTCGAACCTCAGCTACATGATGGCCCAGCAGGGCAAGCGCGTGCTGCTGATCGGGTGCGATCCGAAATCCGACACTACCAGCCTGCTGTTCGGCGGCAAAAGCTGCCCGACGATCATCGAAACATCGTCGAAGAAAAAGGCCGCTGGCGAAGAAGTCCGCATCGAAGATGTGTGCTTCCAGCGCGACGGCGTCTTCGCGATGGAACTCGGCGGGCCTGAAGTTGGGCGCGGTTGCGGTGGTCGCGGGATCATCCACGGGTTCGAACTGCTCGAAAAACTGGGTTTCCACGATTGGGGCTTTGATTACGTCCTGCTTGATTTCCTCGGCGATGTGGTGTGCGGCGGGTTCGGCCTGCCGATCGCCCGCGACATGTGTCAGAAGGTGATCGTGGTCGGATCGAACGATCTGCAATCGCTCTATGTCGCCAACAATGTCTGCCAGGCGGTGGAATACTTCCGCAAGATGGGCGGCAATGTCGGCGTGGCGGGCATGATCATCAACAAGGATGACGGCACCGGCGAAGCCCATGCCTTCGCCGAAGCGGTCGGCATCCCGGTGCTCACCGCGATCCCCGCGAACGAAGACATCCGCCGCAAGAGCGCGAATTACCAGATCATCGGCATCCCTGGCGGCGAATGGGCGAGCCTGTTTGAAGACCTCGCCGTCAACGTCGCCGAAGCGCCCCCGGTACGCCCCACCCCGCTGACGCAGGACGGCCTGCTCGGCCTGTTCAGTGCCGACGTGACCGGCGCCAATGTCGAGCTCGTCCCCGCGACGCAGGCCGATATGCGCGGCGGCGTGTTTGAAACCCGCCCCAGCCTCGAAGTGATCTACGACGAAGCATGAGCAGCCATAACGCCTTTGAGCCCTCGCGCGCCCCTGACCGGATCGAACTCGATACCGGCGCGGCTGCTGGTGGCGCATGTTCTTCCAAGGACACGATGCTCGATGCCGCGCGCACTGCGGGCAAGAGCGACATTCTCGATCAATACGCCGCCGATTATCCGGTCGATCCGCAGGCAGGCCCGCATGATCAGCCGCAATCGATGTGCCCGGCCTTCGGGTCATTGCGCGTCGGTTTGCGGATGCGCCGCACCGCCACGGTGCTGTCAGGCTCGGCCTGCTGCGTTTATGGGCTGACCTTCACCTCGCACTTCTACGGCGCGCGGCGCACGGTCGGCTACGTTCCGTTCTCCAGCGAAACGCTGGTCACGGGCAAGCTGTTCGAAGACATCAAGGAAGCGGTCGAAGGCCTCGCCGATCCTGCCAATTACGACGCGATCATCGTCACCAACCTGTGCGTGCCCACCGCGAGCGGCGTGCCGCTGCGGCTGCTGGGCAAGGCGATCAATGGCGTGCGGATCATCGGCATTGATGTCCCCGGTTTCGGCATTCCGACCCACGCCGAAGCGAAAGACGTGCTGGCGGGCGCAATGCTCAATTACGCGCGCGAGGAAGTCGCCGCTGGCCCTGTCGCCGCGCCGCGTGAGCGGTCTGACCTGCCGACAGTGACACTGCTCGGTGAAATGTTCCCGGCTGATCCGGTGGTAATCGGGCAAATGCTCGCACCGCTCGGCCTCGCCGCTGGCCCGGTTGTGCCGACCCGCGAATGGCGCGAGCTTTACGCGGCGCTCGATTGCGCAGTGGTCGCCGCGATCCACCCGTTCTACACCGCCAGCATCCGCGAATTCGAAGCTGCCGGACGCCCGATTATCGGCTCGGCCCCCGTCGGCGCAGATGGCACCGCGGCATGGCTGCAATCCATCGGCGACACACTGGGCCTGCCGCAGGACAAGGTCGACGCGGTCAAGAACACCATGATCGCCGCCTGCAAGGGCGCGTTGTCCGCGATGCCGATCAAGGGCCGGATCACGGTTTCAGGCTACGAAGGCTCGGAATTGCTGGTCGCCCGCCTGCTGGTCGAAAGCGGCGCTGATGTGCCTTATGTCGGCACCGCAACCCCGCGCACCAAATGGTCGGATCCCGACCGCGAATGGCTCGAAGCGCGCGGTGTCCATGTGCAGTTCCGCGCCAGCCTTGAACAGGACATCGCAGCGGTTGAAGAATACCGCCCCGATCTCGCCATCGGCACCACCCCGGTGGTGCAATATGCGAAATCGCGCGCGATCCCTTCGCTGTATTTCACCAACCTCATCTCGGCACGACCGCTGATGGGCCCGGCGGGCGCTGGCAGCCTTGCGACCGTGATCAACGCGGCGATGGGCAATAAAGAACGTTTCGATGCGATGCGCGACTTCTTTGAGGGCGTCGGCACCGAACATGCGGCGGGCGTGTGGGAAACCCTCCCCGTCGACCGTCCCAAGTTCCGCAAGAAATATGCGGCCCTGAACGAAGCGGCGCGCAAGGCGTCAGAGGCGGTGGGATCATGACCCTCGTTCTCGATCATGATCGGGCCGGCGGCTATTGGGGCGCAACCTATGTCTTCACCGCGGTGAAGGGCTTGCAGGTCATCATCGATGGGCCGGTGGGCTGCGAGAACCTGCCGGTCACCAGCGTGCTGCACTACACCGACGCACTGCCGCCGCATGAACTCCCCATCGTCGTCACCGGCCTTGGCGAAGAAGAGCTTGGTAAGACCGGCACTGAAGGCGCGATGAAACGCGCATGGAAAGCGCTCGACACCGAATTGCCCTGCGTCGTGGTCACCGGATCGATCGCCGAAATGATCGGCGGCGGCGTGACGCCCGAAGGCACCAACATCAAACGCTTCCTGCCGCGCACCATTGACGAAGATCAGTGGCAATCGGCTGACCGCGCGCTGACCTGGCTGTGGACCGAATTCGGCCCCAAGAAAATGCCTGCCCCGCGTGAACGCAAGGAAGGCCAAAAGCCGCGCGTCAACATTATCGGCCCCAGTTACGGCATGTTCAACATGCCGTCCGATCTGGCCGAGATCCGCCGCCTGATCGAAGGCATCGGCGCTGAAGTCGGCATGGTGTTCCCCTTGGGCAGCCACCTCGCTGATATCCGCGACCTCGCCACCTCGGACGCCAATGTCTGCCTTTACCGCGAGTTTGGCCGCAACCTGTGCGAAACGCTGGAGCGGCCCTATTTCCAGGCCCCCATCGGCCTGACCCAGACCACCAAGTTCCTGCGCGCACTCGCCGCCGAACTCGGGCTCGACCCCGAACCGTTTATCGAGCGCGAAAAGCACACCACGATCAAACCGTTGTGGGATCTGTGGCGTTCGGTCACGCAGGATTTCTTCGGCACGGCAAGCTTTGGCATCGTCGCCAATGAAACCTATGCGCGCGGCATCCGCCAGTTTCTTGAAGACGATATGGGACTGCCCTGCACCATCGCAGCGTCGCGCTGCGCCGGGGTGAAGACCGATAATGACGCGGTGCGCACATCATTGCACACCAACCCGCCGCTGGTCATGTTCGGCAGCTATAACGAGCGGATGTATCTGGCGGAAAAGACTGGCGGCGGGTACGGCCCGAGCACGCAGTTCATTCCGGCCAGCTTCCCCGGCGCGGCGATCCGCCGCCATACCGGCACGCCCTTCATGGGTTATTCGGGCGCGACCTATCTGGTGCAGGAAGTGTGCAATGCGCTGTTTGACGCGCTGTTCCACATCCTGCCGCTGGGCACCGAGCTCGACCAGATCGAGCCGACACCGCCGCGCGGCGAGGCCCAACTGACCTGGGACACCGACGCCAAGGCGACGCTCGACAGGTTGGTGGAAGCCCAGCCGGTGCTGGTGCGGATTTCCGCTGCCAAGCGCCTGCGCGATACGGCCGAACGAACCGCGCGCGCGCGCGGCGTAACCACAGTTACCGCAGATTGCCTCGAAGAGGCGCTGCTTGAAGGAGCGGGAGCATGATCATGATGCTCGCCCGTCCCAACCCTTTGTCGCCGCTGCGGACACTGTCCGCGGCAGCACAAGCGAATGCCCTCCCAAAGGGGGCTATCCAATCCACGTGGGGGATCACGCGGGGATGCCGACGGGGGCCTTCGGGTTCTCATTCTCACCCAACTAAGCGGAGACAACCCGATGAATGAACGCATCGCAACTCACCTGACGCCCGAAGAGGCACAGGAAATCCACAAGGGCTTCATGGGGACATTCGTCCTTTATGTGGCCATCGCTGTGGTCGCCCATGGCCTGATGTGGGCTTACAAGCCCTGGCTTTGATCAGATCATGAACGCACGTCGCCTGCACTCGGCAGGCGGCGCGACATTCTGATCATTTTTCTCAAAAAAGGAATTTTCCCATGTGGAGAATCTGGTTCTATTTTGACATTCGCCGCGTGCTCGTGGCTCTCCATGTTGGTCTCGCCGTGTTGGCGTTCACCATCCACTTCATCCTGCTGAGCACGGATCGTTACAACTGGCTCGAAACTGCACCTGGTGCGGCCGCGCCGGCTCAGGCTGCTATCGAATCGTCGGAAACCCCGACGGTCGGATAGTTTCTGGACGAATGTGGGAGGCAGGTTCGCCTGCCTGCCTCCTCATACTTCTTCGATAATTCAACGCCTGCCTAACTGGCGGGGAGGATGGACCTATGGCGCTCCTTAGTTTCGAGCGGAAATACCGCGTGCGCGGTGGCACATTAATCGGCGGCGACCTTTTCGACTTCTGGGTCGGGCCGTTTTATGTCGGATTCTTTGGAGTGACGACGGCGATCAGCGCCTTGCTAGGCACGATGCTGATTTTCGCCGCTGCAACGCAGGGTCCGACACTCAACCCCTGGCTGATCTCGATCAACCCACCCCCGGTCGAATACGGCCTTTCCATGGCTCCGCTGAAAGAAGGCGGGTACTGGCAAATCATCACCGGACTAGCTGTCATCGCCTTTTCATCTTGGGTGCTGCGGCAGGCGGAAATCTCGCGCAAGCTGGGCATGAGCTATCATGTGCCAATCGCTTTCAGCGTCGCGGTGTTCGCCTATGTCACGCTCAACGTCATCCGTCCGATGTGGATGGGCGCATGGGGCAATGGCTTCCCTTACGGTATCTGGACGCACCTCGAGTGGGTTTCGAACGTCGGGTACGCCTTTGGCAACTTCCACTACAATCCCGTGCACATGCTCGCGATCACGTTCTTCTTCACGAACGTCCTTGCGCTCGCCCTGCACGGCGGCCTGGTGCTTTCGGCGGTCAACACGACCGGCGGAACCGACGTCAAGACGCCGGAATATGAAGACACCTATTTCCGTGACTTCATCGGCTATTCTGTCGGCACGCTCGGCATTCACCGGGTGGGACTCTTCCTTGCGCTGAGCGCCGGGTTCTGGAGCGCCATCTGCATCGTCATCTCCGGCACTCTGTATGTCGGCAGCTGGATCGAATTCTGGGATTTCTGGAAGAAGATTCCGATCTGGGCCTGAGAGGAGCACCTGAATCATGGCGACATATCAAAACATCTTTACCCAGGTGCAAGTACAAGGGCCGCCCGAAATGGGCGTCCCGCACCTCGACGGCAGCGAAGGGCGCATTGCGCTCGTCGGACACAACTACTGGATGGGCAAGCTGGGCCAGGCCCAGATCGGCCCCGTCTATCTGGGCCTGCTGGGCACGATCGCACTGGCTTTCGGGTCAGCCGCGTTCCTGATCATCGGGTTCAATTTCTGGGCGCAAGCCGGCTGGAGCCCGCAGACGTTTATGCGTGAGCTGTTCTGGCTTTCGCTGAACCCTCCGGGCCCGGAATATGGCTTCAGCCCGTTCGTTCCGCTTAAGGAAGGTGGCTGGTTCATTCTGACCGGCGCATTCCTCACCATCGCAGTGATGTGCTGGTGGACGCGCACTTACATGCGGGCCAAGGCGCTGGGCATGGGGATGCACATTCCCTGGGCTTTCGCATCGGCGATCTGGCTGTTCCTGGTGCTGGGCTTTATCCGCCCGATGCTGCTGGGTGATTGGTCGCAGGCGGTGCCTTATGGCATCTTCAGCCACCTTGATTGGACCAACAACTTCTCGCTGGTCTATGGCAACCTGTTCTACAATCCGTTCCACGCGCTCTCAATTGTCTTCCTTTACGGGTCGGCAGTGTTGTTCGCGATGCACGGGGCGACGATCTTGGCGCTCGGCCGTTATGGCGGGGAACGCGAGATCGAACAGATCACCGATCGCGGCACGGCAGCCGAACGCGGTGCCTTGTTCTGGCGCTGGGTGATGGGCTTCAATGCCACGTTTGAATCGATCCACCGTTGGGCCTGGTGGTTTGCAGTGCTGACCACGCTGACCGGCGGGATCGGCATCCTGCTCACCGGCACGGTCGTCGATAACTGGTATCTGTGGGCGCAGGAGCATTACTACGCTCCGGAAACCGTCAACTACGATGTGAGCGGCGCAGTCGCAGGCGCATCGGGCCAGTAAGCTAAAGCGCGCCGGGCTGTGATGGCCCGGCAGCTTTCCACTACGAATTGGAATACACGAAACCCGGCTCGGCCCTTGTGGCCCGGCCGGGTTTTCGTTTGTGGGGAGGCGCTAGGGGTTTAGCGGTGCGCCGCCAGCCGGCTGCGTAAGTCGATCAGGTGGAGCGGCAATGATGCGGACAGCGGCAGGGCAATCCACCACCAATCGGCTCCGACCAGTGCGGCCTTCAGCCCCAGCACGATCAGCGCCGCCGGGCCAAGCAGGCCGAGGATCGCGCCCCAGCCCCAGCCGCGCATCAGCCGCAGCCACGCGCCCTCGATCACCAATACGCCAAGGATCAGGTCAGCCGCATGGCCGGAGGCAAACAGCCAGTCCATCAGCCCCGTGCGCTCACTCTTGGTCGCTCCGACCTCAACCGAACGGCGCGTTCAGCTGCACCACCGCCCAATTAAGCGCGCCCGCAAAGCTGACCCACGCGAGGTAAGGCACCAGCAGCGCGGCGGCAAGTTTGGAAAAACGGCCGCAAAACACGATGATGACGAGGATTGAGAGCCACAGCACCGTCAGCTCGTAAAACGCCCAGTCCGGGCGTTGCAGCCTGAAGAAGATCAGGCTCCAGCTGATGTTGAGAAAGCCGTTGAGCGCGAACAGCGCGATCACCCATTCGGCCTTCGCCGCTGTCGGCGCAGCGCGCCACGCGGTGATCCCGGCGATGGTAATCAGCGCATAGATCACCGTCCAGCCCATCGGAAACACCACATCGGGCGGGTTCCAATCGGGTTTGGCCAAGGCCTGATACCACGGGCCAAGATCGGTAATCGTCGCGCCAAGCGCCGCCACGCACAGCGCCATCGCGGTTGCGATGGTCACCGGGATAATCATTAATCTGCTCATGGGCGACCGGTGTAATGACCAGCCCGGTAACCTGCAATGGCTAGCAAGCGCGTGTTACCGCGTTGCAGGCCGCAGACCGAGCAGGTGGGCTGTGTCCTTGATGAAGATCTTGATGTGCGCCAGCGGTTTTGCGCGCACCAGTTTCTTGTGCATGTAGGCCTGCCAGGTCAGTTCCTGCACGTCCTTGTCGTCGCACATCGTGACGAACCGTTCGCGGCGCTTGTCGGACGAATACCAGAAATACTGCATCATCCCGAGCACCCAGAACACCTTGCCGTGTTCTTTCATGAACGCCTTGCGCGCGCCGCGCAGATGCTTGGCCTCCCCGGTTTTGAGGAAGACGGCGGCGGCATCGGCAACGTGACGCCCGCAGACCATCGCGTAATAGATCCCCTCGCCCGAGGCAGGCGCAACCACGCCCGCCGCATCACCGGCGACGATAACGTCCGCACCGTTATCCCAGCGTTTCAGGGGCTTGAGCGGGATTGGCGCGCCTTCACGCCGCAATGTCTCGCAGCGATCGAGGCCCAGGTCATCGCGCATCGTCGCAATCGCGCCGCGCAGGCTGAAGCCCTTGTTTGCGCTGCCCACCCCGATGCTGGCGGTATCGCCATGCGGGAACACCCAGGCGTAGAAATCGGGCGACAAGCGGCCCTGATAATAAACGTCGCAGCGCGAGGCATCGAATTGATCGGTGTTGCGCGGCGGGGCTTTGATGATCTCGTGATAGGCAAACACGCAGGGGATGCGTTCTGCGCCGGGCAGGCATTGCTTGGCCACGGCTGAACGTGCGCCATCCGCGCCGATGACGCAGCGCGCGCGCACGCGTTCAATCGGAGCCCCGCGGCTGCGGCGGAAGGTGACGATCGGATGCGCTTGGTCATCACGCTCAATCTTTTCAAATGTCGCGGTGAGGCGTTCGGCCCCCGAATGGCGGGCGCGTTCGCGCAAGGCTTCGTCGAACTCCTCGCGGTCGACCAGTCCGACATAGCCGATCTCGCCCACCGGCATATCGACGGCGCGGCCCGAAGGCGCGATCATCCGGGCCGAGCGTGCCTTGGCGACCAGCAGGCTTTGCGGAATGTCGAAATCTGCGAGCAAGCGCGGCGGAATCGCCCCGCCGCAAGGCTTGATCCGCCCGCCGCGCTCGATCAGCAGCACCGAATGGCCGGCCAGCGCCAGATCAGTCGCCGCGGTCGAGCCGGAAGGGCCGCCGCCAATGATGACCGCGTCATAGATAGTCTCGTTCATGCGAACTGCTCCCTCTCCGATTGCTGCATGCTGGCGCGCATTGCTGCCCCGCCGGTCGCCCTGATGGCGAGTATGGCAGCGCACAGAAACGCCGCTGCCTCGATCCCGAATATCAATTGAAACGCTGCGCCATCAGCGCCGAGCATCCGCCGGGCGAGATCCACGCCAACCGCGCCGGTCAGCCCGCCAAGGCCGAAAGCGATGGCCTGCGAAGCGCCCCACACGCCCATGCGCACGCCTTCGCGAGTGTTTTTCCCCGCGCCGGCCAGCCCCATCATCGCGCCAATCGCGGCGACCGCGAACACGCCGTTGCCCAGCCCCAGCACAAAGACGTTGATGCCAAGCGGCCAGCCCGCCCCCGCTACCGCCGCCAGCCCGAGCGCACCCAGCGCCGCCGCCGACATCAAGCACCCGCTCACCACCCAGATCCGCAAACCATCGGGCCGCTTGCCGCTGAACGCGCTGCCGCCGATCCCGGTGACGATCATGCCGAGCAGAATGCCGCTTTGATGCTGCCCGCCCAGCTGCGTCGATTGACCCGGTGTCATGCCAAAGATCAGGCCCGCGAAGGGTTCAAGAATCAGATCCTGCATCGAAAACGCGATCATCGACACGAAGATGAACACCGTGAACCGCCGCGCGGCCGGCTCATTCCAGATTTCGGCGAGCGCGGCGCGGAAATCGGGCGCGGTGCCATCCTTGGCCGCGTTGCCGAACCGGCCCGCCTGCCGTTCCAACCGGACCGTGGCGATCACCGTCAGCGTCACCATCGCCAGCGCCAGTCCGCTTGCGACCACCATCAGACGCTCGAACGAAAACGGATCGATCAGCGCGCTCACTGCAAAGGAAGAGCTGACGATCCCCGCCACCATCATAATCCACGTTACCGCCGCCGCAGCCGCGCGCCGCTGCGGCGCGACACCCGAAGCCAGCAGCGCCAGCGCCGATGTCCCGCCCGCGCCAACCCCTGCGCCAATCAGGCTGTAGGCCAGCACCGCCAGCGCGAACCCAAGCCAGAATGAAGAGCCCATCAGCACCGTCGCCTGCGTCGCCAACAATCCGCCTGCCGCCAGCACCGCCACGCCGCCGATGATCCAGCGGGTGCGATTATTGCCCTTGTCAGACGCATGGCCCCACAACGGCCGGCCAAGCTGCACGGCATAATGCCACGCCACCAAGCCCGCCGGGACCGCCGCGAGCAAACCGAGCTCCACCACCATCAGCCGGTTCAGCACCGTCGTCGCCAGCATCACCAGCGCGCCAATCGACGCCTGCACCAGCCCGATGCGAACAATTGCAACCCAGCCAAACCCGGTGTTCTTCGCCTCAATCAGCGGGGAGGCGAGCGACCCATGCATCAGATGTAGCCACCAAGGCCGAGCGCTGCCGCCAGCATTCCCAGCACATAGAGCGTCACGCCGACGCCGTTGTACCACGGCGCATATTGCTTGGGATCGCGCAGCAGCTTGGGCATTGCCGCAAACTGCGCGGCCAGCACCGCGCCGACGATCAGCGCCGACAGGGTAAAGCCCCAGACGGCCAGCAGCGCGATGACAATCACCTGCGCGCCCGCCATCGTTGCGCAGGCAAAGCGCGCCGCGCCGCTCACGCCCATTGTCACGGGCAGCGATTTGAGGCCAGTTGCCTTGTCGCCTTCCACCGCTTTGAAATCGTTCAACGTCATGATCCCGTGCGCACCAACCGAATAGAGCGCGAGCACAATCAACACTTCGGTGGCGGGCAATGCGCCGAGCATCACGGTGGCGCCGGTGAACCAGCTCAGCCCTTCGTAAGTGAAGCCGACCACTGCCGGCCCTGTCCACCCACTCGTCTTGAACCGGAACGGCGGCGCGGAATATCCCCAGGCGAGCGCGAGGCCGACCAGCCCGGCCACAAACACCAGCGGGCCAAGCAACCAGCCGACCACAGCCGAAATCACGGTCATGATCAGTGCGATATAAAGGCCCCAGCGGCCCGCGATCCGACCTGATGGGATCGGACGATCCGGTTCATTGATGGCATCGACGTGGCGATCAAACCAGTCATTCACCGCCTGCGATGTGCCGCACACCAGCGGCCCGGCCAGCAGCACGCCGCCCGCGACAAACCACCAGCGCCCGTCAAGCCCCGCACCGGACGACACCGCCCCGCACATGAAAGCCCACATCGGCGGAAACCAGGTGATCGGTTTGAGGAGTTCGAGAACATCACGCGGCTTTGGCCGCGCCGAAATGGGCGCATTGCGAGTCGAAGTTACCGAATGCTCCATAATTCAGAAGCTATGCCTGACGCCGCAAAGCGTCAAATTGTTTTGACACTTTCAATCCTGCAAAACCCGATTTTTGCGAAGAAAAACGGGAATGCGCGTCAAATGTGTCCAGTTTGAGATGGTCAGGGAAATTGACAGTGATCGGAATTGGGCGCGATTCGCAGGCCTGCTAGACCCCAGTTAGACCCTGCCTAGACCCCTTCTAGACCCCCTTTTGCCCACACTTAGACCCGGCCCAGAATGACCAGGTCAGCCGGCCTAATCGCCATCACCCGTCAGATTGCCAAGGCCGTAGCGGTGCAATTTGGAATAGAGGCTCTGGCGTGACAGGCCGAGGATTTCAGCAGCTGATGCGCGATTATCCGAGGTGTAGGAAAGCGCTGCTTCAATGCACAAACGTTCAATCAAATCAGTACTTTCGCGCACGATGTCCTTCAACGACATGCGCCCGACCAGATCGGTCAACTGTTCAACCGAGCGCGGCAGATCATGCGCGTTCGGCGGCAAATCGCGCAAACGGCGGCCGACCGGGCGGATCACAAAGCCGTAATAGGCGTCCTCTCCCGAGGTACGAACCGCTGATAATTCAATCTCTTCGCCATCAACATCATGGCCGACCCGCAGCACGGTTGCGACATTGCGGGCCGCTCCGTGTTGGTCAATCTGGCCTTCGATCAGATCAAGATCAATCCCCGGCCGTCCGATCGATTCAGACAGGTGCCGACCGCGCAATTGATCGACGCTAGCGGCCTGTAAAAGCTCAACAAATGCCGCATTGGCCGTGACGATTTCGAGGTTGGCATTGGCCACCACAAAGGCATCGGGCATCTGATCGATCAGATCCAGCACCGGCGAAAAATCGGACACAGGACGATCAGTCGCCAAGGTCATCCGCACCAACAGGAACTGCCCGCGGTCCTGCGTGAACCCGGTGATCGAGGCCATAACCTCACGCGCGCCGCGCGCAATGCGGATCCGCGCGGGGCTGACTGTATCGGAAACCTGCGCCGCACCGACCAGCGCCTGCAACGCTTCGGCAGAGTTTTTATCAATGAAAGTCAGTAACTTCTTGCCCGGGAGACTGCCCGCACGGGCACCCACCAGCAGGTGCGCGGCCGGGTTGGCCTCACGGATGCGCAACGTCGCCGCTTCGATAATCAGCACCGGTTCGGCCGACCGTTCGAACAGCATCCGGTAACGCGCCTCAAGCTGGCGCATTCTGAGGTAATCACGTTCAAGCGATTGCTGCACCTGTAACAGGCGCTGCTGGAGCTTGCCCGCCTCGCGCAGATCGCGGCCAAAGGCGATGCGATTTTCGCCGCCATTCACGCTGAGCACGGCATAGCGGATCGGCACATCGCCGTCGGGCGATGGGTGGTTCACCTGCCGCCAGTGCTGCACCTCACCGCGCCGGGCGGCGGCCAGCATCTCCATGATTTTAGGTCGACTTTCGTCCGTCACCGTCTCAATCCAGTTCATCCCGACCCAGTCGGCAAAGGCCGGGAACTCCCGCGGATCGAAGGCGACATCGAGGATCGTGCCGGTGTCATCTAGCACCAGCGTGACATCGCCAGCGACCATCGCCAGCTTCATCGCTGCATCGGCGTCGAGCGTGTTGAACAGCTCTGCCGCCTTCCCGAACGGGTGCTTGCCTTCAATGGAGTGTTTTCGAGTGAGCATGGGGGCCTGAACTTACCGCAGGGTCAGTGCGCGAGTGGAGGAGGCTTTCACCAGATTATCGGCAATTTCGAGCGCCGCCAAAGCATCTGCTCCGGTGCCGTCCGCCCCAACATCTCTGACTAACATCGGGTTTTCGTTGACCATTCTTCCGCCAACAAACACAATGATATCAGGGTTGGCCGAGACCTTGCGCATCGCCTTAATCAGATTGGCGAGCGCGGCGCTGGGGCAATCGCGGGTCAGCGTCAATCCGACCAGGTCGAACGGCTGGCGTGAAAGGCGGTCGAGCAGTTCTCGGCGCTCCGGTTTAACCAGCGCCTCGCTCTGCCAACCGGCGCGCGCGAAGACCTCTTCGATCATCAGCGCGCCGAAATTGTGGTTATCCCCCGGCATCGGCGAAAACAGCGCGCTGCGCGGCGAATTGAGATAGGCGCGTTCATTCGGGGACTGCGCGGCAATTTCGCGCATCACTTCCTGAAGTCGCCACAAACCCATTGTAACATCGAGGAAATCGCACTCATCGCTTTCCCACATCTCGCCCAATTTGCGCGCTGAGGGGGCAAGCAGATCAAGGCAGACGGTCTCGACACTGACACCGTCGGCGATGAAACCATTGACCTCTTCGAGCAGGCTCGCCGCCTCAAGCTGAAGCGGCATCGTGGCGAAACGCATAGCGTCTTCGTGGCTGATCGGGCGGACATGTTTGCCCTTGGCACCATGCTTTTCGCCGCTGGAATGGGCCATCAAAAGACGGGGGATAATTTCACCTTCGATGATGGTGTTGACGGAATCACCCGGAGCCAGTTTGCCCATCGAACTTTTGCGCCTGACCCGGTCAAGCGGAGCAGAAATCACCCCGCGCAACACTGCCGATCCCGCGCCGAACATGCTCGAAGCCTTGGACTCTCCCATACGTCAGACCCTCCCAGGTCGTGCGGACCAACCTTCCGCAGGAGGTAGTGACCGGCCGCCCTCCAACCGATCTTGGCTCAGATCCCGAAAAGCCAACGACTCAAATCTACGCCTTTTTCTGACGTGGCGCAAATGACCTTACCGTAGATCCCAAATCCGTCAACAAAACTAAACGTCCAATCTAGTTGACACTCAAGTTGGAAAGCGTAATCTTCGAGTCAGAGAGAAAAGGCTAACGCATCAAATGACTCGGACGGATCATGCATCCACGGTCGAACCCGGAACCACAGCGAAGGGGGCGGGCCACGATAGGGGGAACACCAGCGCACTTTACACCGCGCAAGAGCGGCAAAGGCGCGACGAGTCGGTCTGGACGATTGTTCAGGGCGTTTTGGCTCCGGTGCAATTCCTGGTTTTCCTCATCAGCCTCGGCCTGGTGATTCGTACGCTTACGACGGGTGAAGGCGCCTTTGCTGCTGACGTATCGATCGTGATCAAGACGTTGGTGCTTTACACAATCATGATTACCGGCTCGATCTGGGAGAAGGTCGTGTTTGGCAAGTGGTTGTTCGCCCCTGCGTTCTTCTGGGAAGACGTATTCTCGATGCTCGTGCTGGCGCTGCACACGTTGTATCTTGTGTTGCTGCTTGGTGGGATCGGCACGCTGGAACAGCGGATGCTGGTCGCGCTGGCTGGCTACGCCGCTTACATCATCAACGCGGGGCAGTTCCTGTGGAAGCTGCGGATGGCGCGGCTTCAGGGCACGACTTCGCCCCGGGCGGTGACAGCATGAGCCCGCTCGCGGTTCTCGATGGCTGCGCAGCCGAACTCGCCCGCGACACGGCACCCGCCAACGAAGCGCCCCGCCCTGTTCTGCGCGAACGCGGGCAACGCGAAGTGTTCTGCGGGCTGACCGGGATTATCTGGCTGCACCGCAAGATGCAGGACGCGTTCTTCCTCGTGGTTGGATCACGCACCTGCGCTCACCTGCTGCAATCAGCGGCGGGCGTGATGATCTTTGCCGAGCCGCGCTTTGCCACCGCGATCATGGAAGAACGTGATCTGGCCGGCATGCTTGATGCACAGGAGGAGCTCGACCGGGTGGTGACCCGCCTGCTCGAACGCCGCCCTGACATCCGCACGCTGTTCCTGGTCGGTTCGTGCCCGTCCGAAGTGATCAAGCTGGATCTGGCCAAGGCCGCACAGCGCCTCGGCGCGGTGCATATGCCGCGCGTGCGCATCCTGAATTACTCAGGCAGCGGGATCGAAACCACCTTTACCCAAGGCGAAGACGCCTGCCTCGCCGCGCTGGTGCCGGTGATGCCCGCCCTTCCCGCCGATGCGGCAAAGGAGCTGCTGATCGTCGGTAGCCTGCCTGACATCGTCGAAGACCAGTTCCTGCGGCTGTTCGCGGCACTCGGCATCGCCAAGGTCGGCGTTCTCCCCGCCCGCAATGCCCGCGATTTGCCGAGCGTTGGGCCGAACACGCGCTATCTGCTGGCCCAGCCGTTCCT
This sequence comes from Sphingomonadales bacterium Ga0077531, assembly GCA_001464915.1. Classification (GTDB taxonomy): domain Bacteria; phylum Pseudomonadota; class Alphaproteobacteria; order Sphingomonadales; family Sphingomonadaceae; genus Erythrobacter. The sequence goes on along the minus strand of LNED01000022.1, from coordinate 200,600 downwards.
GGCTGAAACCGCGATGGCGCTGGAAAATCGCGGCGCCACGCGGATCGAAGCCTTGTTCCCGTTTGGCGCAGAAGGCACATCCGATTGGATCCGCGCCGCCGCCCGTGAATTCGGGATTGATGCGGCACTGGTTGAACAGGTCATTGCACCGGGCCGCGAACGCGCCCGCATCGCCCTGTCGAAACTCCGCCCGCAGCTGACCGGCAAGCGCATCACCTTCCTGCCGGATTCTCAGCTCGAAGTGCCGCTTGCGCGCTTCCTGCAAGACGAATTGGGCATGGAGCTGGTCGAGGTTGGCACGCCATACCTGCACCGCGCGCACTTGGCCCGCGAGCTTGACCGCTTCGGCCCGCAGGTGCGCATTAGCGAAGGTCAGCATCTTGAACGCCAGCTTGACCGCGTGCGCGCTGACCGGCCCGACATCACAGTGTGCGGTCTTGGCCTTGCCAACCCGCTCGAAGGCGAAGGCCTGACCACCAAGTGGGCGATTGAACTCGTCTTCTCGCCGATCCACGGTTTTGACCAAGCCGCCGATCTCGCCGAACTCTTTGCCCGGCCGCTGCGGCGCCGGGACATGCTGGAGGTATAGGCGATGCAACTGGCTGTCTGGACTTACGAAGGCCCGCCCCACGTTGGCGCGATGCGCGTGGCAACCGCGATGGAGAAGCTCCATTACGTGCTGCACGCGCCGCAGGGCGACACCTACGCCGATCTGCTGTTCACGATGATCGAGCGGCGGTCAAAGCGCCCGCCGGTCACATACACCACGTTTGAAGCGCGCGATCTGGGCAAGGACACCGCGCAGATTTTCCAAGATGCCGCACGTGAGGCCGTTGCCCGGTTCAATCCGCAGGCGATTATCGTCGGCGCTTCGTGCACCGCAGAATTAATTCAGGACGATCCAGCTGGCCTGTCCGAGGCAATGGATCTGCCCTGCCCGGTCATCGCGCTCGAACTGCCAAGCTATCAGCGGAAAGAGAACTGGGGCGCGTCCGAGACGTTCTACCAGATCGTCCGCAAGCTGGCTGACAAGACATTGGTGCGTGAACCCAGAGAGGGCCGCAAAGCGCGCGCCAATATCCTTGGCCCCACGGCTTTAGGTTTCCGCCACCGCGATGACTTGGTGGAAATTCGCAAGATTCTCGACCAGCTGGGGGTTGAGGTCAATCTCGTCGCCCCGCTGGGCGCAACCCCTGAGGACATCAAACGGATCGGCGCGGCCGATTTCAACATCGTCCTCTACCCCGAAATCGCAGATGAGGCGTCCCGCTGGCTCGAAAAGAATTTCGATCAGCCCGCGGTGCGTACCGTCCCTATCGGCGTAGGAGCTACCCGCTCCTTCATCGCCGACGTCGCCGAGTTGGCAGGTGCAGATCCCACGCCTGCCCTCGGCGACACCTCTTCAAGGCTCCCGTGGTGGAGCCGGTCGGTCGATTCGACCTACCTCACATCGAAGCGCGTGTTCATCTTTGGCGATGCAACCCATGCGGTCGCCGCCGCCCGGATCGCGCGCGAAGAACTGGGCTTCGAAGTCTGCGGATTGGGCTGCTACAGCCGCGAATTCGCCCGCGAAGTCCGCGCCGAAGCTGCGCGTTGCGGGGTCGAGCCGCTGATCACCGATGATCACCTTGCAGTGGAAGATGCGATCGCTGCCGCCGCGCCTGAACTGGTGCTGGGCACGCAGATGGAACGCCACATTGCCAAGCGGCTTGGCATCCCCTGCGCGGTGATTTCCGCCCCGGTGCATGTGCAGGATTTCCCCGCGCGCCATTCCCCGCAGATGGGGTTTGAAGGCGCCAACGTGATCTTCGACACCTGGGTGCACCCGCTGGTGATGGGGCTGGAAGAGCATCTGCTCACCATGTTCCGCGATGACTTTGAATTTTCGGACGAAGCAGGCGCATCGCACCATGCTGCGCATTCGCCGCGCAAGGCATCGGTTCAGGCAGAGCCCGTGGCGCCCGTCGCCGACATTCCCTCGCCTGCGATGGCGGATGCCGCAGCAACCGGCTGGACCGACGAAGCCGAGCGCGAGCTCAAGAAAATCCCGTTCTTCGTGCGCGGTAAGGCTCGCCGCAACACCGAAGCTTTCGCCGCTGCCGATGGCCGCGCGCAGATCGATCTCGAAACCCTCTATGACGCAAAGGCGCATTATGCACGGTAATGTCGCCTCGCCCGCCACGGTTGATCCGCATGCACCCGTCCGGGTGGTGATCGTCACGCTCGACAATCATCTCAAAGGCGCGGTCGACCGGGCTGACAGCGCGCTGGTACCCGACGGCATCGATCTCAGCCTGTTCGCCGCATCTGAATGGGGCAGCGATGCAGGCGAGTTGGAAAAGGCCAAGGCTGCCATTGCCGAGGCTGACATTGTCATTGCGACGATGCTGTTCCTCGATGATCACATCCGTGCGATCCTGCCAACATTGGAAGCGCGGCGCGAAGAATGCGATGCGATGGTGTGCCTGATGTCGGCGGGCGAGGTGGTCAAGCTGACCAAGATGGGCGGCTACCGCATGGATGCGCCGGCCAAAGGCCCGCTCGCTCTGCTGAAAAAGCTGCGCGGCAATGCTGGCAAACCGGGCAGCAATTCGGGCGCAGGGCAGATGAAGATGCTGCGCCGCCTGCCCAAGCTTCTCAAGTTCATTCCCGGCACCGCACAGGACGTGCGCGCCTATTTCCTGACGCTGCAATATTGGCTGGCGGGTTCGGACGAGAACGTCGTTGCGATGGTGCGCGCGCTGATTGACCGGTATGCGGCGGGTGAGCGGATGTATCGCCGCGGCATCACCAAGGCCGAAGCGCCGCTCGAATATCCGGAAACCGGGGTCTATCACCCGCGCACCCAGCAACGGATGTCCGAAAGCCTCCGCCTGTTGCCGCGCGAAGAGGGCCAGCATGGCACGGTCGGGCTGATCCTGCTGCGGTCATACCTGTTGGGCCGCGACTGCGCGCATTATGACGGCGCGATTGCCGCGTTCGAAGCGGCGGGATTGAAGGTCGTGCCGGTGTTCGCCAGCGGGCTCGATGCGCGCCCGGCGATCGAAGCGTTCTTTATTGGCCCCGATGGCAAGCCGACCGTGGATGCCATCGTCAACCTCACCGGCTTTTCGCTGGTCGGCGGCCCGGCTTACAGCGATGCGCAGGCGGCACGCGAGATTCTGGGTCAGCTCGACCTGCCCTATCTCGCCGCCCACGCGATCGAATTCCAGACGATTGAGGAATGGGCGCTGCGCCCGCAGGGGCTGTTGCCGCTCGAATCGACCATGATGGTTGCCATGCCCGAGCTTGATGGCTCGACCGTGCCGAGCGTGTTCGGCGGGCGTGCGGGCAGCTCGGGCGAAGGCTGCCATGGGTGTGACCGCCATTGCGGGCGTCCCGCTTCGCACAAGGCGCGGCCGATGCAGGCTTGTCCGGAGCGTGCCGAGGCCTTGGCCGCCCGCACCGTCAAACTGATCCAACTGCGCAACAGCGAGCGCGCGAGTCGTAAGCTTGCCATCGTGGTGTTCAACTTCCCGCCCAATGCCGGGGCAACCGGCACCGCAGCCTTTATGGGCGTGCATGAATCGCTCTTCGCCACGCTCGAACGGCTCAAGGCCGAGGGCTATGACGTCGAAGTACCAGCCAGTGTCGATGCGATGCGCGACGCGCTGCTCAAGGGCAATACTGACCGCTTTGGCACCGACGCAAATGTCGCCGTGCGCATCCCCGCCGATGACCACGTCCGGCGCGAGCCGCATCTGGCAGAAATCGAAGCCGCGTGGGGCCCCGCCCCCGGCAAGCAACTGTCCGATGGCGGCCACATCCTGATTCAGGGCGCGCAGTTCGGCAATGTCTTCGTCGGTGTGCAGCCGGGCTTTGGCTATGAAGGCGACCCGATGCGGTTGCTGTTTGAAGGCACCTTCAGCCCCACCCATGCCTTCAGCGCGTTCTACCGCTGGATCCGCGAAGATTTTGGCGCGCACGCGATCCTGCATTTCGGCACGCACGGCGCGCTCGAATTCATGCCGGGCAAACAGGCGGGCATGTCTGGCAAGTGCTGGCCGGATCGGTTGATTGGCGACACTCCCAATTTCTACCTCTACGCCGCCAACAACCCTTCAGAAGGGATGCTGGCAAAGCGCCGTTCGGGCGCCACGTTGGTGAGCTACCTCACCCCGCCGCTGGCGCAGGCCGGGCTCTACAAAGGGCTGGTCGAACTCAAGGTGACGGTTGAACGCTGGCGCACAACCATTGATGATGCCGACCATGCCGTCGAGCGTGCAGACCTTGCGCAATTGGTTTCTGACCAGTGCGAAGCGCTCGACATCAGCTACGCCGACATCGGCGAACTGCCCGCGCGCCTTTATGAAATGGAAGCGTCGCTGATCCCGCATGGCTTGCACATTCTGGGTCGCAATCCCGAAGGTGTTGAGCGCGAAGATATGCTCGACGCCATGATGGAAGCCGCTTCATTCGGTGACACGCCGGGCGACCGCGAAGCGCTGGGAGCAAAACTCGATTCCAGCGACGAAATGTGGTCGCTGATCCACGCACTTGATGGCGGCTATGTCCAGCCCGCCCCCGGCGGCGATGTGGTGGTGAACCCTGATGTGCTGCCCACGGGCCGCAATATTCATGGATTCGATCCGTTCCTGATGCCGTCGGCCTATGCCTGCCGCCTGGGCAGCGAACAGGCCGAACAGCTGATCGCGCGCCACGTTAACGGCGGTGAGCCCTTCCCCGAAAGCATCGCAATGGTGCTGTGGGGCACCGACAACATGAAATCCGAAGGCGTCCAGATCGCGCAGGCGATGACGCTGATGGGCGCCCGCCCCCGGCGCGATTCCTATGGTCGGCTGTGCGGATCGGTGCTGATCCCGTTGGAAGAACTGGGCCGCCCGCGGATCGATGTGGTGATGACGCTGTCAGGCATCTTCCGCGATCTGCTGCCCATGCAGACCCGCATGCTCGCTGAAGCCGCGTTGCTCGCCAGCCAGGCGGACGACGAAACGGTGGAAGCCAATTTCATCCGCAAGCACACGCTGGCGCAGATGGAAAAGCACGGCTGCGACCTTGAAACGGCTGCCTTGCGGGTTTTCTCCAATGCCGAAGGTGCATACGGCGCCAACGTCAATCAGATGATCGAGGGCGGCGTATGGGCTGATCCCGATGAACTCGCCAATGCGTTCGAGATCAACAAGGGATTTGCCTACGGTGTCTCGGGCAAGCCGGTGCAGCAGCGCGAATTGCTGCAAAGCGCGCTCAGCACTGTAGATTTCACCTACCAGAACCTCGAAAGCGTCGAACTCGGCATCAATGACGTCGATCAGTATGTCGACGGGCTTGGCGGCGTGACCCGCTCGGTCGCGCGGGCCAAGGGCGTGGAAACCCCGGTCTACATTCTCGATGCGACGCGCGGCAGCACCAAGGTGCGCACGTTGGGCGAACAGATCGATCTGGAAACCCGCACCCGCACGCTGAACCCCAAGTGGTTCGAAGGTCTGTTGGAACACGGCTACGAAGGCGTGCGCCAGATCGAAGGCCACGTGACCAGCACATTGGGTTGGTCGGCCACCACCGGCCAAGTTGCGCCGTGGGTCTATCAAAAGATTTCCGAGACCTTCGTGCTCGATGAAACCATGCGGCGGCGCCTGTCTGATCTCAATCCGAAGAGCTCAGCCCGGGTCGCCAACCGCCTGCTTGAAGCCTGTGACCGCAATCTGTGGGAGCCTGACGAAGCCACCCTCGCCGCCCTGAGGCTGGCGAGTGACGAACTCGAGGACCGCCTTGAAGGCGTGTTCGCGTGCGAATGAAACAAAGGGATTTGACCACATGAACCTGCACAGCCCCCAATCCGCTTTCAGCCAGCCCGACGGCGATGGATCGGTTCAGGTCCAGCTGGACCCGGAAGACAAGATCAAGGGCGCGAAAGTGTTCGCGGTCTATGGCAAGGGCGGGATCGGCAAATCGACCACCTCGTCGAACCTGTCGGCCGCCTTTTCCAAGCTTGGCCACCGGGTGCTCCAGATCGGTTGCGATCCCAAGCATGACAGCACCTTTACGCTGACCAAAAAGCTGATGCCGACGGTGATCGACGTGCTGGAAACGGTCGAATTCCATGCGGAAGAACTCCGGCCCGAAGATTACATGTTCGAAGGTTATAACGGCGTCATGTGCGTCGAGGCTGGCGGGCCTCCCGCTGGCACCGGCTGCGGCGGCTATGTGGTCGGGCAGACGGTGAAGTTGCTCAAACAGCACCACCTGCTCGAAGAAACCGACGTGGTGATCTTTGACGTGCTGGGCGATGTGGTGTGCGGCGGCTTTGCTGCCCCACTGCAACATGCCGAGCGCGCCATCGTGGTTGCCGCGAACGATTTTGACAGCATCTTTGCCATGAACCGCATCGTTGCGGCGATTGCCGCCAAGTCGAAGAATTACGACGTGCGGCTCGCAGGCGTGGTCGCCAATCGCAGCAAGGATACCGACGAGATTGACCGCTTCTGCGAAAAGGTCGGGATGCCGCGCCTCGCGCACTTCCGCGATGTTGATGCGATCCGCCGCTCACGCCTGAAAAAGTGCACGCTGTTCGAAATGGGCGACGATCCCGAAGTGATCGCAGCGCAGGACGAATATCTGCGGCTCGCTGCAATGCTGTGGGCGGGCGTCGATCCCAGCCTCGCGCAGCCGATGAAAGACCGCGATATCTTCGACTTCCTGGGGTTTGAATAATGGCGACCCGGCTCCCATCCGAATATGATCACCGGCGCGAGGCGCTGGCGACCTATTTTGACAGCACTGCGCGCCAGGCGTGGATCGATCTGACATCTGACGCCAAAGTCAGCGGCATCCGCGCCACGGTGCGCGCTGGGCGCGATGCGATGCGTGCCAACCTGCTGGGCTGGCTGCCGACCGATCTGCGCCGCACAACCGTGCTCGATGCCGGATGCGGCACCGGATCGCTGGCGGTGGCGGCCGCCTGCCGCGGCGCCGAAGTCACCGGGATCGATGTGGCCGCCGGGCTGGTCGAGGTTGCACGTGATCGCACTCCTTCGTTCATCGGCCACGGCCGCATCCACTGGCGCAGCGGCGACATGCTTGACCCTTCACTGGGCACCTTTGCCCATGTGGTGGCGATGGATTCGCTGATCCATTATCAGCCCGAAGACCTCGTTGATGCGCTCAGCCAATTGGCGCAGCGCACCACGGGCAGCATCCTGTTCACCTTCGCCCCGCGCACCAAGCTGCTGACCGCGATGCACGAAGTCGGCAAGTTCTTCCCGAAATCCGACCGTTCGCCTGCGATCGTGCCGGTTAGCGAAGACGATCTGCGCGAACGGCTCGCCCGCCTTTCGGGTTGGAGCATCGGGCGCACACAACGCATTTCGAGCGGGTTCTACACCTCGCAAGCACTTGAGCTGGTGCGCCACGGATGAACCGTCCTGTCCGCCCTGCCCCGCCGCATTGGACAGCGCTGGTTTTCCAGATGCTGCCGTTTGCGGATGCGGCCAGCGTGGACTTGCCTTTGGGCCGCCTGCTGCGCCTCGCGCTGTTTCAGGTAAGCGTCGGCATGGCGATGGTGCTGCTCAATGGCACGCTGAACCGGGTGATGGTGGTTGAACTGGGTACGCCGACCTGGCTGGTCGCACTGCTGATTGCGGTGCCGCTACTGGTCGCACCGTTCCGTGCGCTGATCGGGCATCGGTCGGACACCCACCGTTCGGTTCTTGGATGGCGGCGGGTGCCCTATATCTGGTTCGGCACGCTGATGCAGTTTGGCGGGCTGGCGATCATGCCGTTCGCGCTGCTGCTGCTGGGCAAGCCCGAGGCGTTCAATATCGGCCTGGCCGGCGCGGCGTTCGCATTCCTGCTGACTGGTACCGGCGTGCACGTGACGCAGACCGCCGGCCTTGCGCTGGCAACCGATCTTGCCCCCGAAGACAAGCGCCCACGCGCCGTCGCGCTGCTCTATGTCATGCTGCTGGTCGGCATGATGTTCGCCGCCTTTGTGATTGGCGGGCTGCTGATCGAATATAGCGCGACCAAACTGGTACAAGTCATTCAGGGCGCGGCGGTGCTGACCATCGTGCTCAATGTAACCGCCCTGTGGAAGCAGGAAGCGCGCAACCCGGCCATTACTGCGCCGAACCGCGAAACCCCGACTTTCTCCGCGCTGTGGCAGGCATTCGTCAAGGATGGCCGCAACGCTCGGCTGCTGACCGCGATCGGCATCGGTGCGGCGGGCTTTGCGATGCAGGATGCGTTGCTGGAGCCTTATGGGGGCGAAATCCTCGGCCTTTCGGTCGGCGCCACGACCGGGCTGACCGGCGCATGGGCGCTGGGTTCGCTGATCGGGTTCATGGCATCAGGCCGGATGCTGGCACGCGGATGGGATCCGCTTCGGTTAGCGGGCGCAGGGCTGGTTGTGGGCATTAACGCCTTTCTGCTGGTGTTATTTGCCGGGCCGTTCGGTTCGCCACTGATGCTTTACGCCGGCGCGCTGACGATCGGGCTGGGGCTCGGGCTGTTTTCGGTCGGTACGCTGATGGAGGCGATGAGCCTTGCCAAGACTGAAACCGCGGGCCTGGCGCTTGGCGCATGGGGCGCGGTACAGGCAACCTGCGCTGGCGCAGGCATCGCCATCGGCGGTTTGCTGCGCGATGGGGTGGCTGCCTATGTCGGCAGCGGCCACGCCGCCACTGTTGCGACCCGTGCGAGCGGGTACAGCACCGTCTATATCCTTGAAATCACGCTGCTGCTGATTGGCTTAGCGGCGATTGGCCCGTTGGTCGGACAGCGCCGCCGCGCACCCGACGCCGATGACACACTCCCCCAGCCCTTTGGCCTGAGGGAGTTTCCGACATGATTACCTGTGACCGCCCGTACCCGATCCTGCCCGGCTCCGCCTCAGCCGGATTGTTCCATGAGAGGAATGTGAAATGAACGCTGCTTATATCGTCGGCACCTTCGATGTTGCCGAATTGGCCTTCCTGCTGTTTTTCGGCTTCTTCATCGCTTTGGTGTTCTACCTCAACAAGGAAAGCCGCCGCGAAGGCTACCCGCTTGAGGATGAAGTCACTGGCAAGGTCGAAGAGAGCAGCAGCTTGTTCGATGGCGCCAAGAAGAGCTTTCCGCTCCCCCACGGCCGCGGCACTTACGTGCCCGAAGATGTCGCGCGCGATGATGTTAATGTCGCAGGCGTGCAGGCCTTCCATTCGAGCGGCGCACCGTGGGTGCCAACCGGCGATCCGATGAAGGATGGCATGGGCCCGGCAGCTTTTGCCAACCGTGCGAAATATCCCGATCTGACCTACGACGGCCGCCCGCGCATCGTGCCGATTGGCGATAGCCACGAAATGATCGTGTCGCCGCAAGATCCGCAGCTGATCGGCTGGCCGGTGGTGGCCGCCGACAAGGCGACCGTTGGCAAGGTCACCGACATCTGGGTCGATCAGGCCGAACACATCATTCGCTATCTCGAAGTCGAAACCACCACCGGCAAAAAGGTGCTGGCGCCGATGATGGTCGCTGTGGTTCATGGCAACAGCCTGATCGACGCGCTGCTGCCGATCATCCAAGACAAGCCCAAATTCGTCGAGATTGATGCGATCACCTCTGCGCAGTTCGAAGATGTGCCCGCACTCGAAACCCCCGGCATCATCACCCGCTACGAAGAAGACCGCATCCAGGCCTATTTCGGCGGCGGTTACATGTATGCCACGCCTGAAAGGTCGGAAGCATGGATCTGAACGCAACATCGAGCGCGGCAGCGACGGCAACGTCGCTGTCCGCCGGGATCGACCATGCGCTGGTTGAGGCCGATGGCCCGACTGCCCACGGCGACCGGATGGGCACCCCTGCACCCGATGAAAAGGTGCTGTGGAAAGGCCGCCCGGCGCTTGGTCTGTTCGCCCGCACGGCCTTCCATACCCGCACGCTAGGCTTTTACTTCGCCGCGCTTGCATTGATCGCGCTGGTCACTGGCAACACAAATGCGGCGATAGTGTCGGCGGTGCTGGGGGTTGCTCTGCTCGCGATCCTTTACCTGCTCGCTTGGTTGAGCACACGCAGCACGCTCTACATCCTCACCGACACGCGCCTGATAATGCGCATTGGCATGGCGATCGAAACGCGGATCAATCTGCCGCTGAAGCAGATCACAGCCGCGCATTTCCGTGCCCGCGGCAATGATCACGGTGACATTGCGCTGGAACTCGGCGGGGAACGGATGCTCGGCGTGGTATTGCTGTGGCCGCACATGCGCCCGTGGCACTATAACCACCCGCAGCCGATGCTGCGCGCCGTGCCCGATGCGGCCCGCCTCGCGCAGCTGATCGCCGAGGCCCGCGCACAATATGGCGCGATCGATCAGAATTTGATCGAAATCAAGGATGCAGCTCCCGCCAGCGCCCAACAGGGTACGCACTCTGCCGCACAGCAGGGCCGCAAGGTTCCGGTGTTGCAGCCATCGGCGCAAGGTTTTGAAGGAGCACCCGCATGATTGTGCTTGAATACGAACAGGACGAAATCACCGTCCACAAAGTGCCGCTGATGTTGATGGGCGGGATTGTGGCGATTTCGCTGGTGCTGACCGCGTCGGTGACGCTCGGCTTTGTCGAACGCCAATCAGTGCCCGCCGAAGCACGCGCTGCTGCCGGGGTGAAACCGGCGTTTGAACGCACGCTGCGGTTCTTCGATGAAGCCGATGGCACGGTGCGGGTTGAGGATGGCGCCAGCGCCGAAGTGCTCGGCCGGTTCGGCCCGGGCGAAGGCGGCTTCATCCGCGCCACGGTGCGCAGCCTTGTCCACCAGCGCCGCATCCGCGGCGAAGGCCCGGCCGTTGCGTTTGAGCTGATCGAATGGGATACCGGTGCGCTGACATTGCGTGATCCGGTTACCGGCACCAGCATCGAGGCATCGTCTTTCGGCCCGGATAACCACGCGGTCTTCGCCAATCTGCTCGATCGGAACCCGAATTAATGGCGCATTCGTTCGACACGACCTGCACCATCACGGTGGAACAGAGTTCCGAGCATTTCCATGCTCATGTCGAGCTGCCCGCCGACATCGCGATGGAGCCGGGCGACAAGGTGCAGGTTCACGGCGCGCCGATTTCAATACCCTTTGGCAGCAAGCAGGTGTTTGAACGCACCGCCACGGTCACACGCGCCGGGCCAATTGCCCGCGCCCTGACCCGGCTGGCCGCCTATTTCGATTTGAGCGAATTGTACGAAGTCAGCTTCAATGCTGGGAGGATCAAATGAACGCCTACAAGCCGATGACCAGCGAAGAAGCGATGGCGCTGGCGACGCAGGACACGATGCTGACCCCGCGGTTCTACACCACCGATTTCGAGGCGCTCGACGCGATCGATGTCAGCCTGGTGCGCAAGGAATGGGACGTGCTGATCGCAGACATGGTGGGCGATCCGAACAAGCTGCATTTCAAGCACAATGACAGTTTCAAGGGCGTGATCGAGGGGATGGCTCCGCCGCTGCGCAAGGAATTCACCGATTTCCTCGTCAGTTCAATGACGAGCGAATTTTCCGGCTGCGTGCTCTATGCCGAAATCGCCCGGCGCACGAAAAACCCTGATGTGAAGCAGCTGTTCCGGCTGCTCGCCCGCGATGAGAGCCGCCATGCCGGTTTCATCAACGAAAGCCTGAAAGATGCCGGGATCGGGGTCGATCTGGGCTATCTGACGAAGACCAAGAAATACACGTTCTTCAAACCGAAGTTCATTTTCTATGCTGTCTATCTGTCGGAAAAGATTGGCTATGCGCGCTATATCGCGATCTACCGCCATCTGGCTCGCAACCCGCAGAACAAATTCCACCCGATCTTCGATTGGTTCGAAGAATGGTGCAACGACGAGTTCCGCCACGGCGAAGCGTTTGCCATGCTGCTGCGCGCCGATCCCAAGCTGCTGGAAGGCGCGAACAAGCTGTGGGTGCGGTTCTTCATCCTGTCGGTCTATGCCACGATGTATGTCCGCGATCATGACCGGCCCGAATTCCACAAGGCGCTGGGGATCGACCCGACCGAATATGATTATCAGGTGTTCAACATCTGCAATCAGATCAGCCGTCAGGTCTTCCCGGTCGAAGTCGATATCGACAGCCCGGCCTTCCGCGCTCGGATGGAAGGGTTGCGCCTCGCCGCATTGCGGATTGAGGCGGGCAAGGAACGCGGCGGGATCACCGGCTTTGCGATGCGTGCAACTGGCATGGCCAGCGCGGCATTGAACTTTGCGCGGCTGTATCTGCAACCGACCAAATCCAACGCCCTGCCGCAGTCGATCCGGCTCCAGCCCGCGTGGTAAGCTGGAGCGGTCATATTGTGCCGTTCTTCGTGACGGTGGCGATCTGGTTTATCGCAACCGGGCTGATTGCCTGGGCGGATAACCGTGAAAGCGCGACTTTTTCCAAAAGCGTTGCGATTGGGGCTGCCGGCGGCATTCTAGGCCTGGTCTTGATCCTGCTTGCCTCGGTCTCGGCCGCCGTTGGTGCGGTCTACGTCGCCTTTGTCGGAGCTTTGCTCGTGTGGGCATGGCACGAAATCAGCTTCCTGACGGGGGCTGTGGCAGGCCCGCGGCGTGGCCCGGCAGACGAAAGCCTGACCGGCGTGGCCCGCTTCCGGCAAGCAAGCGCCACGGTGATGCATCACGAAGTCGCACTTGCGCTGACGGCATTGTTGCTGATTTCACTGGCGTGGAACGCGCCCAATCAGATCGGTGCCACGGTGTTTGTGCTGCTATTCGGTTTGAGATTGACGTCGAAAATCAATCTGTTCGTGGGCGTTCCCAATAGCACATCGGAAATGCTGCCTGACCAGCTGGCATACCTTAAAACCTATTTCGGCCCTAATCGGATGACGGTGCTGCTGGCAGCCTCGATCATCGCGATTGGCGCGGTCACCGCTTGGTTTGGTGCGCTCGCACTGGCAGCGCCCGTCGGCAGCGCGGAAATGGTGGGGGCGAGCTTGCTGTTTACCCTGTGCCTGCTCGGCGCGCTCGAACACCTGTTTCTGGCCCTGCCATTCCGCGATGGAATGCTGTGGGGCTGGGCCCTACCCAAGCGCAAGCCTGCGGCGCCAATCAGTCAGAATTGAGAACATAATATCATGGAAACAGAGGGAAAACCCATGGACTTCGAAGCCTATTTCGCCGGCGAGCTCGACACAGTGCGCGCTGACGGACGCTACCGGGTGTTCACCGATATCAAGCGCCACCGCGGCCAATTCCCGCAGGCGACGCGCTTTGTCGATGACGAGACGCAGGCGGTTACCGTTTGGTGTTCGAACGACTATCTCGGCATGGGTCAGCACCCCGCCGTGCTCGACGCGATGCATGAATGCCTGGACGAATGCGGCGCAGGGGCGGGCGGCACGCGCAATATCTCGGGCACCAACCATCACCACGTATTGCTCGAAAAAGAGCTAGCGGACCTGCACAACAAGGAGAGCGCGCTGCTGTTCACCTCGGGCTATGTCTCGAACTGGGCGGGTCTCGGCACGCTGGCGGGGCGGATTCCGGGCTGCGTGGTGTTTTCCGACGCGCTGAACCACGCCTCGATGATCGAAGGCATTCGCTATTCGCGCGCGCCGTACAAGGTGTTCCGCCACAATGACGTGGCGCACCTCGACGAGCTGCTGTCGCAATATGGCCCCGACGTGCCCAAGCTGGTCGCGTTTGAAAGCGTCTATTCGATGGACGGCGACATCGCCCCCATCGCCGACATCCTCGACGTGTGCGAAAAACATGGCGCGATGAGCTATATCGACGAAGTCCACGCCGTCGGCCTCTACGGCCCGCGCGGCGGCGGGATCGCTGAGCGCGAAGGCCTGATGGACCGGATCACGGTGATCGAAGGCACCTTGGGCAAGGCGTTCGGCGTGATGGGCGGATACATCGCCGCGTCGGCCAACCTCGTCGATTTCGTCCGCAGCTTTGCAAGCGGGTTTATCTTCTCGACCGCCCTGCCGCCTGCCATCGCAGCAGGCGCAGCAGCCAGCATCCGCCACCTGAAAACCAGCAGCGCCGAGCGCGAATTGCAGCAAAAGCGCGTCGCGCAGGTGCGCCGGTCGCTCGACATCATGGGCATTCCGCACCTCGACAATCCGAGCCACATCATCCCAGTGATGGTTGGCGATGCGAAGAAGTGCAAAATGATCAGCGATTGGCTGATGGACAATCACGGCATCTATGTGCAGCCGATCAATTACCCGACTGTTCCGGTCGGCACAGAGCGGCTGCGCGTCACGCCTTCACCAGTGCACACCGATGGCGACATCGACCGGCTGATCAAGGCGCTTTCAGAAATCTGGTCGCATTGTGAACTCGCCCGGATGGAACAGGCGGCGTAAAGCACCGGCAAGAAACAAGTTTTTCCCTTGGACGGGAAGAAGCAGGGGGGCGGGTATCAGGCGATGCCCGTCCCTTTACGTATCTAGGCGCTATTTGCTGACCGGGATGAACCGCACAGCCACCCCGCCCGACGATGCGAGCCGCACAGCGAAGGCATCACCGCCGGTCACCACCTGCTCCTCGATCACGATGGCATAGGGGTTGGTGTCCCAATGCGCATCCGGCCCATCGCGGTAAATTTGCGCGCGGTACTGCTTGCCGGTTTCGAGGAAGCTGAGCGGTACCGAAAGATCGCGCGCATCCTCGTTCGTCACCGCGCCAAGAAACCATTCCTTCGACTTGCGCCCTTGCCGCGCGAAAGCGACGTATTCACCCACTTCTCCAGCGAGCGCTACTGACTGCTCCCAGTCCGCCTCGACATCCTTGATAAACTGGAACGCGTCCAGCTTCGCCTCGTAATTCTCAGGCAGGTCGGCGGCCATTTGCAGCGGGGAATACAGCACCACATACAGCGCCAATTGCTTCGCCAGTGTGGTCTGCGGGCGGTTTGACGGATCTCCGCGCGGAATGTCTGGGCGCACCGGGAGCCGCTCGTTTGGGCGCAGATCGAAGATACCGGGGGTGAAGTCCATCGGCCCCGCCAGCATCCGGGTAAACGCCAGCATCGGTTCGTGCGAAGGCGGATTGGGCGGCGTGCCCCAAGCGTTGAACTCCATGCCGCGCGCGCCTTCGCGGGTCATCCAGTTGGGGTAGGTGCGGCGAAGCCCTGTATCCTTGACCGGTTCGTGCGGGTTGATTGAAATCTGCCGCTTGGCCGCTGCCTGCACCACACGCAGATGGTGGCCGACCATGAACTGACTGTCGTGATACTCGTAGCGGCGAATGCCGTTTGCATCCACCCGCACCGCATCGCCCGCATCGGCAACATAGCCAGTTTTTACCTGCCGCACCCCGACCGATTGGTAGAGGTCGAACGCGGCATCCATTTGGCTTTCATAATTGGCGATATTGGCCGAGGTTTCGTGGTGCCCGATCAGCCGCACGCCCTTGGACTGGGCATAGCGGCCCAGTTCGGCAAGGTCGAAATCGGGCATGGGTTCGGCAAAGCGGAACAGGTCGCCATTGTTGAACCAGTCGCCATCCCAGCCGATGTTCCAGCCTTCGACCAGCACGCCTGCAAAGCCGTGCTTGGCGGCGAAATCGATGTAGCGTTTTGTTTCCGCAGTGGTCGCACCGTGGATCTTGTCCCGCCCCCAGCTGCGTTCGTTGATGTGCATCGCCCACCAGATGCCGACATATTTGCCCGGCTCCACCCACGACACTTCGCCGAGCTTATTAGGCTCGTTGAGATTGAGGATAATGTCGGAATTGATCAGGCCAACCGCCTCGCGCGCCACCTGAATGGTGCGCCACGGCGATTGGAAGGGTGCGCGGGTCTTGACCTTCGGCCCGCCCGACCAGCTGCGCAACCGCGCCTCGAAATAGCCTGGGCGCAGCGCACCCAGCGACATCGACGAATAGTCGACTAGCGCCGCTTCGTGGATGGCAAAGTGGATGCCCGCCGGATTGCGGAAAGTAGCGGGCGTGTGAGCGTCATCAACCTTGCCCGCCGGGCTGGTGCTGGTGAGGTACTCGTAGCGGTTGAATTCGTCGCTCGGCGTGTACCACATGGTGGTCTGCTCACCGACGCCGAACTGTGTCAGCTCCTCCACGATGGCAAGGTCGCCCTGCAACGCAGGCTGTTCAGTCAATTCATACCGAAACCCGATCCCGGTATCGAAGGCACGAAACCGTACGGTCATCTGCCGCGCTGGGCCTTGGGTCGCAGCGAAGGTCACCGCCAGCTCGTTGTGCTGATCGCGCACCAGCCGCCGCTCACCCCACGGTTGCTCCCATGTGCTATCCTTGGCCGCGCGGGTGGAGGCAGTGACGGCCAGCCCGCGCTCAAATCCGTGGTGATCGGCGAACAGCATTCCAAGGCGTGAGGGCGAAATCACACCCTCGCCTTCGAATTCGACGGAGTACGTCGCCAGCCCGCCATCATCGGTGACGGTGACGGTGATTGCGCCATCGGGCGAGCTCAGCTCCAGCGTCTCGGCCGCCAACGGAGCGCCAGCCCACAATACAGCGGCCAACGCAGCCAATTTTGTCCAGATCTGCATAACGTCCCGCCTCATTTGCTCGCCTCACTTGTTTTCGGTGAATATCCGGTAGCCCCACGGTGCGAGGTCAAATGTTTCACCGCCCGAGAAAGCCGCGCCTTCGCCGCTTAGCCCATCAGTGTAGGTGCCGTGGTGGCGGGCCTGTTCAAACTGCACCTGCTGCGGTCGGGGTGAGAGGTTGAACACCGCGAACACCCGCTCACCTGCCGCCCCGCGGGTGAAGGCATAGACATCGGCGCTTGCGTTGGTTGGCACCTCAATCATGCCAGCACCAAAGCGGCCATTGTGGAGCGCACGCGCCTTGGTCTTGAGCGCGATCAGCTGGCGCAGCAAGGCATCATGGCGGCCCATCTTCCACGTGATCGGGTCTTTCTCGAAGAACAGAAGCTTGCGGTCGAGATCGGATTCCTGCCCGTTGTAGATCAGTGGCATCCCGCCGCCGACAAACGACAAGGCAATCGCGGCTTCGTAAGCCGGGCCGTAGATTTCGCTCGCGACATTGTCCCACGAATTCTGGTCGTGGTTGTCGGTATAGACCATGCGCATTGCGGCGTGCGGCCAGCTTTCGGCCTGTTCGGCATAGTAGCTGCGGATCGCGCCTGCCCCGCTGCCGTCTTTCACCAGACGCTGAAGCGCCTCTTTCCATTTCCAAGCATAGGTCGCGTCAAAGGCCCGGGCATGGAGATCGCGCTGCTCCCATTCGGCGAGCATGAAGACCGGCTTGACCTTGTCCAACTCGGCCCTCGCGGTTTCCCAGAAATCGATCGGGACATATCCCGCAACATCGGCGCGGTATCCATCAATGCCGAATTCGCGCACCCAATAGATCAGACTTTCGGTCATGTATCGGCGCAAACCGGGCTGGCTGAAATCGAGATCGGCGACGTCCGACCAGTCGGTGCCCACCGGCGACATCAACGCGCCTTCGGGGCTACGGGTGTACCATTCGGGATGGCTTTGCGTGAGCGGGTTGTCGAAGGCCGAATGGTTGGCGACCCAGTCGAGGATCACCCTCATCTTCAGCCGGTGCGCCTCATCCACGAAAGCGCGGAACTCCGCCTCGGTGCCGAACTCGGGATTGACGGCGCGGTAATCGCGCACCGCATATGGGCTGCCGCGCGAACCCTTGCGGTTCAACTCACCAATCGGGTGGATCGGCATCAGCCAAATGATGTCCACCCCCATCTCAGCAAGGCGCGGCAGGTGCGTTTGCGCGGCGGCAAAGGTGCCGTCCTGTGTGAACTGCCGAGTGTTCAGCTGATACAATACCGCATCGCGCGTCCACTCGGCGTTGGTGATCTCGACCGGATCGCGCGGGGTGTAGTCGGGGCTCGCCAGCGCGGGCGCGGCCATCAGCGCGGCGGCGATCAAGGCAAGGCCGCGTCGCATCAAGTCGCCATCTCCTCGGTAACGAACAATGTCGCAATCGCCGCCAGCACAAAGCTGACCGCCGCGATCACCATTGCGTAGATTGGCGCGCCGCCGAAGATGTTGGTGATGAGGAACCCCAGCACCGTCGCCGCGAGCAGTTGCGGCACCACGATGAAGATGTTGAACACACCCATGTAAATGCCCATTTTTTCCGCCGGAACGCAGCCCGCCAAGATCGCATAGGGCAATGACACTATCGAGGCCCAAGCAATCCCCACCCCGATCATCGCCACCCACAGCAGTGCCGGATCGCGGATCAACAGCATCGCGGCAAAGCCCGCCGCGCCCAGCAGGAGGTTGATCGCGTGCAGCCGCCGCCGATCAATCCGCGCGGCGATCCAGATGAAACCGAGCGCGGCGGCTGCCGCCAGCCCGTTGCGCACCGATCCCAGCAAGCTCCACCAGTCGGCGGCATCCTGATAGCCGCGTGTCGCAGCATCGGGCGCAGCAAAGTGGTATTCGGCCACAGCTGGCGTGCCGTAAATCCACATCGCAAACATCGCGAACCAGCTGAAGAATTGGACCACGGCGAGCTGCCGCATCGTTTTGGGCATGGCGAACAGATCGCTCACCACTTCCATAAAGCCGCTTTCGTTGCGTCCATTACCGCGCAAGACGCTAGCGACCAGCTGCACTGCACCGAACCCGGCAAGCAGCGCGGCGAGCACATAGAGCTCCTGTGCGATGTCGATGCCACCGAGAAACGCCGGACGACCCTCACCCCGCGCCAACGCGACAACAGCCGCAAAGGCGATACCGGCAACAATCCACACCAGCCCGCCATGGCGGAACTGCGCTGCGCTGCGCTGGACAGACGCGGTCGCTGCGGCTTGCAGCCCAAGCTCATTCCGCCGTACCGCTTCAAATCCCGCGAGCGCGCCGGGCGAGTATTCCTTGGTCGTAAACACCGTCCACGCCACTGCCGCCAACAGCGCCACTCCGCCGATGTAGAACGCCCACTGCACCGTCTGGGGGATTTCGCCCGCAGGCGCGACATTGCTGAGACCGAGCCAATTGGTCATAACCCACGGCAGCGCGCCCGCCACCACTGCGCCGACCCCGATGAAAAAGCTCTGCATCGCATATCCCACCGTGCGCTGCCGATCAGGCAGGTTGTCGCCGACAAAGGCGCGGAACGGCTCCATTGTGATGTTGAGCGAGGCGTCCATAATCCACAGCATTCCCGCCGCGACCCACAGCGTGGGCGAATTGGGCATCACGAACAGAGCGAAGGTCGCCAGCAGCGCGCCGGCGAGGAAATAGGGACGCCGCCGTCCAAATTTTCCCCACGTCTTGTCGGACAAGTGGCCGATAATCGGCTGCACGATCAGCCCGGTCATCGGCGCGGCAATCCACAGGATCGCAAGGTCGCTTACGTCCGCGCCCAGCGTCTGGAAAATTCGGCTGACATTGCCGTTTTGCAGGTCGAACCCGATCTGGATGCCCAGAAAGCCAAAGCTCATATTCCAGATCTGCACCGGGCCCAGACTGGGTTTGAGCGCAGGCTTGTGGTCGCCGCTGTGCGTCATGATCAAAACGTCCCTCTCCCCAGCGCGCTAGCCCTAGCGGGCGTGACGCGGCGCATGGCTAGCGGTAATGTCGTGGGTCTTACGCCCGGCGATCACATCTGCCAGCAGGCAGGCAGTCTGGACGGTATGCAAAAATTTGCAAGAACCTTTATTATTTTTTGCTGCAAATTTCTGATTTTCGAGCAATTAAAAGATATAATTCACAATTTTATTAGTATTTTAACTGTGATTGCGCGGCAACCAAAAGCCAATCACAAACATTTGCAAATCTTATCCCAAAATGCCACAATCATCGGCAGAGGGAGTGGGTTATGAAGCGAATCTTCGGAAGCGTAGCGGCTGCGCTATGCGCCGGCACGGCATTGGCCGGAGAGCCGATTGCGCCAGGACCCGTGTCCCCAACCCCCATCGCCGAACGCGGGGTCGAAGACGAGGTCATCTATTTTGTCCTCCCCGACCGCTTTGAAAATGGTGACAAGACCAATGATCGCGGCGGGATTGCTGGCAGCCCCTTCGATCACGGGTTCGATCCTGCGCAAAAAGGCTTCTACCACGGCGGCGACCTGAAAGGGCTGACGCAGCGGCTCGACTACATTCAAGGTATGGGCGTCACCGCGATCTGGTTTGCGCCGATCTTCAAGAACAAGCCGGTGCAGGGTCGCCCGGGCGAGGAAAGCGCGGGCTATCACGGTTATTGGGTGACCGATTTCACCAGCGTCGATCCGCATTTCGGCACCAATGCCGAATTCAAGGCCTTCGTCGATGCCGCCCATGCGCGCGGAATGAAGGTTTATATGGACATCATCACCAACCACACCGCCGACGTAATCGACTATGCCGAGGGCGAAGCGGAAGGATACGCCTATCGCAGCAAGGGCGAATATCCGTTCTCGCGCCGGGGCGGGCCGGATGGCGCGGCGATCAATGCAGGCTTTGCAGGCGACGATAACGCCAATCCGGCCAACTGGGCGCGACTAACCGATCCGACCTTCGCCTACACCCCCATCATCCCCGAAGCGGAGCGCAATGTGAAAGTGCCCGCGTGGCTCAATGACACCTCGCTCTATCACAATCGTGGCAACTCGCACTGGATCGGCGAGAGCAGCGTTTACGGCGATTTTTCCGGGCTGGACGACCTTGCGACCGAAAACCCGATCGTGGTCGCCGGGATGATCGACATTTTCGGAAGCTGGATCGATGATTACGGCATCGACGGCTTCCGGATCGACACTGCCAAGCACGTGAACCCCGAATTCTGGCAGGCCTTCGTCCCGGCGATGCTGGCGCGGGCCGAGGCCAAGGGGATCGACCACTTCCACATCTTTGGCGAGATTGCTTTCGAGGAGCCGGCCGCCACCCTCGCTGCACAGGTGATGGCGCAGTCGGGCCTGCCCTACGCTCTTGATATGGGGTTCGCCAAAGCCGCGCAACTGGTGGCGAGCGGCAAGGCACCGCCGCGGATGATGGCCGAGTTCCTTGCACAAGATGCGATTTATCCTGGTGGACCGACCACCGCGCTGGGCCTGCCGACCTTCCTTGGCAACCACGATTTCGGGCGCTTTTCCATGTTCGTGCGTCAGATGAGCGGTTCGGATGGCGCCGACGAATTGCTCGCCCGCGTCAAGCTGGGGCACGCGATGATGTTCCTGCTGCGCGGGGTGCCGACTGTGTATTACGGCGACGAACAGGGCTTTATCAGCGACGGCAATGATCAGCTGGCTCGTGAGGATATGTTTCCCAGCAAGGTCGCCGCCTACAACGACAATGCGCTGGTTGGCACAACCGCCACTACCGCTGAGAGCAATTTCGACCCCACCCACCCGCTCTACCGTCTAATGGCGCAGCTGGCGCAGGCGCGCACTGCCACGCCGGCGCTGCGGCGCGGCCTTTCCGAAGTGCGCGCATTCGAGGAAGCGGCACCCGGACTGCTTGCGGTGGAGCGCCACGATCCCGAAACCGGGCAGCGTGTGCTTTTGGCGTTCAATACCGGCCCATCGGCACTTTCGCAGAATGTTGAGGTAAGCTACCGCGCCGCTGCGGTTACGCCGCTGCTGGGCGCCTGCCCGGCGGCGCTCGCCGCGCCAGGGGCGGTGACGATCACTCTACCGCCGTTCGGATTTTCAGCCTGCTTTCTGGAGACTGACGACTAATGGCGACCGCAATGGCCGAGGCCACCACGATTGCCGAACGTCAGCGCGCGTGGTGGCGCGGGGCGGTAATCTACCAGATCTATCCACGCAGCTTCCGCGACACCAATGGCGACGGGATCGGTGATCTTGCAGGGATTGTCGAAGGGCTGGACTACGTCGCTGATCTGGGTGTCGATGGCATCTGGATCTCGCCGTTCTTTACCTCGCCGATGCACGATTTCGGCTATGATGTAGCCGATTACTGCGGGATCGACCCAAGCTTTGGCACCTTTGCCGATTTCGACCGGATCGTCGCAAAGGCGCATGCGCTGGGCCTGAAAGTGATCATCGATCAGGTCTACTCGCACACCTCGGACGAGCACGCTTGGTTCCAGGAAAGCCGCAGCAATCGCGCCAGTCCCAAGGCTGACTGGTATGTCTGGGCTGACGCGAAGCAGGACGGTTCGCCCCCGTCGAACTGGCAATCAGTGTTCGGCGGTTCGGCGTGGCAGTGGGATGGGCCACGCAAGCAATATTACCTGCACAATTTCCTCACCAGCCAGCCTGATCTGAACGTCCATAAAGTCGAAGTGCAGAATGCGCTGCTGGATGTGGCCCGGTTCTGGCTGAACCGGGGGGTGGACGGGTTCCGGCTCGACGCGCTGAACTTTTCGATGCACGATCCCGAATTGCGCGACAATCCGCCCTCTGGCCTGCCAATGGAGTTGGTGACTAGGCCATTCGACATGCAGGTGAAGCGCTACAACCAGTCGCACCCTGACATCGTCGCCTTCCTCGAGCGCATTCGCGCGACCATCGACGAGTTCCCTGGCCGCTTCACCGTCGCCGAGGTGGGTGGGCCTGAACCATTGGCCGAGATGAAGGCCTTCACTGAGGGCGGCAAGCGGCTCGATTCCGCCTATAATTTCAACTTCCTCTACGCCCCGCACCTCACCGCACCGCTGGTGCGCGCGACCCTGTCGCAGTGGAGCGGGGAGCCGGGCGAAGGCTGGCCATCATGGGCGTTTTCCAACCACGATGCGCCGCGCTCGGTCACGCGCTGGGCGCCGGATGGCAATCACGCCCGCGCCGCCCGGTTGGGCCTGCTACTGCTGCTCAGTTTGCGCGGCAATCCGATCATCTATCAGGGCGAGGAACTGGGCCTGCCGCAGGGGGAGGTCGCGTTTGAGGACCTGCTTGATCCCGAAGCGATCGCCAACTGGCCGCACACATTGGGCCGAGATGGTGCGCGTACCCCGATGCCGTGGCAGGCCAATGCGCCGCAAGCCGGATTTTCCAGCGCCAACCGCACCTGGCTCAAGCTAGACCCGGCGCACGCCAGCCTTGCCGTTGACAGGCAGGCGCCAGACCACAGCTCGACCCTGTCTTACACGCGCAATCTGCTGCATTTGCGGCGGACTTTCCCCGCATTGGTGAGCGGCGGTATCGCCCTGCTCGATACGCCTGAGGATATCGTCGCCTTCCTGCGTGAAGAGGGCGGCAGCGCAGTCTTGTGCGCCTTCAATCTTGGCAATGCTGCTTGCCGTTGGACACCTCCCGGTGGCTGGCACGATGCACGCCTGCTTGCCACGCACTGCGCAGTGGGCGATGGCAGCGCAGTGCCGGAACTGCTCGCCCCCGGCAGCGGATATTGGGCGACGCGAGCAGACGGATAGCAATTGATGGCGGACAACCCCTCCCCAACCCGGCGCAGCGCCACGCTGGAGGATATTGCGCGCGATGCGGGGGTTTCGATCTCAACCGTCAGCCGCGCGCTGAATGACAGCCCCTCGGTCAAGCGCCGCACCAAGCAGCAGATATGGCAGATCGCCCGCGCGCATGATTACGAATTTCGTAGCTCGATGCCGAGCGGGCCTAGCGGCGCGGATGCGACCATCGCGGTCGTCGTCCCAGCCCCACAAGCGCGTGACAGCCGGGTGGCCGATCCGTTCTTCCTCGAACTGCTGGCCGGAATTGCCGAAGCAGCGCGTGAACGCAACGCCGATCTGCTGATCAGCCACCTCTCCCCCCGTGCGGGCGAAGACCTTGATTACGCGATGAGCACCAGCCGCGCGACCGGGGTGATCTTTATCGGACAAAGTTCCTTGCACCATGAATTCAACGCGCTCGCCGCGCGCGACAACCGCTTTGTGGTGTGGGGAGCGGAGTTTCCAGATGCGCAGTATTGCGCCATCGGATCGGATAATGTCGCCGGCGGCCGCCGCGCCACTGCTCACCTTGCGCGGCTGGGCCGCAAGCGCATCCTGTTCCTCGGCGACACCGAAGCGCCTGAGGCCGAGCAACGCTTTCGCGGCTACAAACAGGCACTTGAACGCGCGGAGATGGCGTTCGATGACGCGTTGCTTCTGCCTGCCCATTTCGAAGTGCACTCCGCCGAAACCGCGATCCGCAGCGCGATTGCCGGAGGGCTTGCGTTCGACGCGGTGTTCGCGGCGAGCGACCTGATCGCGATCGGTGCAATCCGCGCGCTGACCCGGTCAGGAATGCGCGTGCCTGACGATGTCTCGGTCGTGGGTTACGACAATATCCCGGCAGCGCGCCTCGTCACCCCGCAACTTACCACCATCGATCAAGACGCTAACCTCGCCGGGCGAATGCTGGTGTCAAAGCTGATCGACAAGGGCGATGGCCCGGCGATTTCGCAGCGGCTGGAAACCAGCTTGCTGATACGCGAAAGCTGCGGCGGGTAAGATGTCCCCAGTTATCCCGCTCAAAAGCATCGTTATTGTCGGCGGCGGCAGCGCGGGATGGATGGCAGCGGCGGCGCTGGCAGACGCTGTGGGCCGCGATTGCAGCATCACCCTGATCGAAAGCGAAGCGATCGGCACCGTCGGCGTGGGCGAGGCGACGATCCCGCCGATCCGCAATTTCAATCGCCGCCTGGGCATCGACGAGGCGACCTTTGTGCGTGAGACGCAGGGGTCGTTCAAACTCGGGATCGAGTTTGTCGATTGGGGACGGCAGGGGCACCGTTACTTCCACCCGTTCGGTCAGTACGGCGCTGAATTTGATCAGGTTCCTTTCTACCACCACTGGATGCGGGAGAGCCTCGAAGGGCGTGTCGCAGGCCCGATTGATGATTTTTCGATGTGCTGGGCGATGGCAAAGGCGGGCAAGTTCACCCACCCGTCGTCCGACCGGCGGATGATCCAATCGACCTTTGACTACGCCTACCATTTCGACGCCGGGCTCTATGCCGCCTTCCTGCGCAAATTCGCTGAGGCGCGGGGGGTGACGCGGCTTGAGGGCCGGGTTGTCAATGTGGCCTTGCGCGCGGCGGACGGCTTTATCGAGAGCGTCACGCTGGAAAGTGGAGTCGCTATTGAGGGCGAACTCTTCATCGATTGCAGCGGTTTCCGCGGCCTTCTCATCGAGGAGTCGCTGGAGGCGGGTTACGACAACTGGCAACACTGGCTCCCCTGTGATCGCGCGGTCGCAGTACCCTGTGAAAGGGGCGATTTCACCCCCTACACCCGCTCCACCGCCAAGGCGGCAGGCTGGCAATGGCGCATCCCGCTCCAGCACCGCACAGGCAACGGCTATGTCCATTGCAGCAAATTTATCTCCGAGGATGAGGCCAGCGCCGAACTGCTCTCCACCCTCGACGGCAAGGCCCTTTCCAACCCGCGCACCTTGCGGTTCGTGACCGGAAAGCGCCGCGAATTCTGGAAGCGCAATTGCGTCGCCATTGGCCTGTCTGCCGGATTTATGGAGCCGCTGGAATCGACCTCGCTCCACCTTATCCAATACGGCATTTTGCGGCTGATCGCGTTGCTGCCCGATAGCGCCATGTCACCGCTGCTGGCGCGCGAATACAATGCGCAAACCACCAGCGAATACGAGCGAATCCGCGACTTTCTGATCCTGCATTATAAGGCCGGCGAGCGGCAGGATTCCGAGTTATGGCGGTACTGCGCTGCCATGCCGGTCCCCGATAGCCTGCAATACAAGATCGACCATTTTCGCAGCGCAGGTATGCTGGTTTCGGATGAGCGCGAGCTGTTCGCCAACCCCAGCTGGATCGCGGTTTATCTCGGCCAAGGGATCGTGCCTGACCGCGCCCCGGCCCTTGCCAATATGCGCACCCAAGTGCCGGTCGCTGAACGGCTGTCGGCGATCCGCAGCGCGATGGATGAGGCGGTGGTGGCCATGCCCACTCACGCCGATTTTATCACCCGACGTTGCGCCGCGCTGCCCCCCGCTGCCTGATCACCGCACCCCAATGTTCCACGTGAAACATTAAGCAAGCGGGGGTCTAGGCAGGGTCTAACCGGGGTCAAGGCGAGCCTAACGCCTTCCAAAACCGCTCCCTATTGCCGCTGAATACCCCCCCAAACGCGGAAAGGGCCCGCCATCACTGGCGAGCCCTTCCTGAGACCCTAGAGCGACCCGAGGGCGTCGAAGTCAGAAGTTTTTGCGGATCGTGAAATTGAACGTCCGACCATACAATTCATGACGGCTGGGGAAGGTTCCGACATTGTTGCCGCTGGCATTGAATAGGTCGTTCTCCGTCACAAACGGTTCGTTGGTCAGGTTGAACACCTCGAACAGGACACCCAGACCGTTCAGTGCGCTGCCCGGCTTGTCGAAGGTGTAACCGACCTGCGCGTCAAGAATCGTTTCACCCTGCGCATTTGCCCCGTCGAGCCCGCCGGCGAAGTTCTGCACTTCCGACAGGAAACCTGCGCGGTAGCGCGCTGCCAGTTTGGCGCGGAAGCCGTACTTTTCGTAGAAGATGTCGCCCGACCAGGTGACATCCGAATAGCCGGGAATCGGTGTCGTATCGCCGTCAAAGCTGCCGATTTCCGCGTCGGAATAGGTGACGCTGGCAAAGCCTCCGAAACCGTCGAGCGCTTCGGCAACATCGCCGAAATTGACCCGCACCGTGCCTTCGATCCCGGTGATCGTGCCATCGGCAAAGTTGACCGGGAGGTTGAAGGTGCCCAACGAAACTTCAGGGTTGCCTGCAAGGATGCCGTCCTGTTCAGCCAACACAATCTCGCGGGTCAGGTCGCGCAGCCCTGTGACATCGACGATCCAATCCGACAAATCCTTGTGGAACGCGGCAACGATGATCGCTGACCCTGGCGTGAAGTATTTTTCGAACGAGATATCGTAGGACGTCGACCGGTAAGGCTGCAACAAGGGGTTACCGCCGCCGAGGTTGAAACAGACCGTTCCCGGTGGATTGAAATCGACCACAGTATCAGGGATCTGATCCTGGTCGCTATCGACACAGCTTGCAGGGTTGGCTGTCAGGTTCTGGTTGGCCGCCAGCTGATCCAGCCGCGAGCGAGTGATCGTCTTCGCCGCAGCGATACGGATGAAGGTATCGGGCACGATCTCGAAGCTGAGGTTCACGCTCGGCAGCCAGTTGTCGTAGGTCTCGGTCACATTATTGGTGAACCCGCCGCTGATCGTCCCGGTCGACGATTGCTCGGTATCGGCATAGCGCAGCCCAATATTGCCGCGCACCGGCACCGGGCCAATGTCGCCATCAATGTTGGCCTGAATGTAGAAATTGTGGACCTGCTCATCCACCACCCACTCGGTGTCGTCGGTGGCGCGTTGCAGCAAATAGACTCCGCTGGTCAACAACTCTGACGGATCATAGGCGATGATGTTCTGGCCGAGCGAGCCGGAGTTGGTTGCCCCGATAATCGCGCTCGAAGGGATCGCCAGCGAGCTGTTCACGAACCCGGCACCGGGGCGCAGGAAGGTGCCGTTGTTGTCGAAATCCTTAGTCCGGTCAGTGAACAACCAGCCTGCCGTGATGCGATCGATGAAGCCGCCATCGAACTCCCAATAGGCTTCGGCGCGCAGCTGATGGAGTTCGTCATTGATTTCGGGTTCGCGCAGGAAGCCGACCTGACCCCAGCCGCCCGGATCGGTCAGCAGCACGTTGGCGGGATCGGTGTAATCGATCAGCCCGTCGATGCTGTACTGGCCATCAGGCGCAAAGTTGAAGGTCAGCGTGTCCGCCGGGCCGGTGCCATTGCGCCCGGTGCCGGCGTATGATTCGTAATCGATGTCATTGCGATCAAGCGTCGAGTAACCGTAGTCGAGCACGATCCCAAGGTTGTCGGTCGCCTTCCAATCAAGGTTTCCGCCGACGGCAAAGATTGAGGATTCTGCGCCTTCGGTATCCGTGCGCAGGATCGGAAATACGTTCGAATAGGTTGCAGAGGTCGCAAACGGCCCGCTGCCAGTCACTTCCTCAACCTGTGCGCCGCCATTGGTGCTCCACGAGGCAATCGGGGTTTCGGTGCCACGGAAGATCCCAGAGTCGTTGGTGTCGGTATAAAACCCGTCAATCGATAGCGAGAACCGCTCGGTCGGCTCAAACTGCAAAGCGCCAGCAATCGAGGTGCGTTCAAAGGTGCGACTGACCACGCCCTGGCGCGGGTTGTCGCGCGGGAAGATCACGCCGCCAGGGGTGCGCGCGATCTGGCCTGCATTTTCATTGGTCTTCAATTCCCGCGAAATGAACTGGGTCGGGATTGATTGCACGGTCGCGCCCAATGACCACCCGAGCGTGCCATCGGCGTTCTGATCGATGTAAGAGGCGAAGAAGCGATAGCCGTCATCAGCGAAATCGGGGTTCAGCGAGCCGCTGTCATTGATCGAGTAGGTGCCCGACAGCGTGATCTGGCGCTTGCTGGAATCAAGCGGCTTGATCGTGCGCAGATCAACCGCGCCCGCGATGCCGATGGCGGCGAGTTGCGCATCGCCAGTCTTGTAAACCACGCCGGTACCGATCAGTTCGGACGGGAACTGGTCGAATTCAATGCCGCGGTTGTTGCCCGCCGACACCACTTCGCGGCCATTAAGCAGCGAGAGGCTGAAATCCGGGCCGAGACCACGGATCGAAATCTGTTGCGACCGGCCGCGCACGCGCTGAGCGGTGACGCCCGGCAGGCGGGCGAGCGAATCTGCAATCGACTGGTCGGGCAGCAGGCCGATATCTTCGGACGAGATCACTTCGACGATCGAGGTCGCGTTGCGCTTTGCATCGAGCGAGGATTCGATTGATCCGCGAATCCCGGTAACGACGATGGCATCGCCTTCGGCCTCTTCAACGGTGGCCGGTTCGTCGGCGTCTTGCGCCAGCACCGGGGTGCCGGTTGCCGCCAGAGCCAGAAAGGTCGCGGCCCCGCACAGCAGGCGCGCGCTTACATTGATCCCGTTCATTTTCATCACAGTCCCCTCCCGCAAGCCGCATCATCCGCGCGTCTTTGCAGGTTTTTTCATACTCCAACATGAACCTCAGGTAAATCGCCAATCTGCATTCCCGTGACACTGACATGAAAGGAATGTATTTTTTCGATTTTTCTGTTGGTTGATGGTCATATCCGAGTGGCTTAGCCGCGCCAGGCCGTGCGGGTTTCAACAGATTGTTGCTGGATTGACACAGTTTGTTCTGCGCATTCGGGTTCCTTCGAGCGATCCGACGCCCTCGCGCACCTTCATCAACTCTTCGCAACGCCGGATCGCCCATTTCTTTCTATTTTTCCGTAATTTACAGACGCGTGATAGACAGGCAGTGGGGATTTGATAGGCTGCTGCACATGGCAAGAACGCATCCATCAGCGCCGACTCTTTCGCCCGAGGGTTGGGATCTGTCACTCGAACAAGTGCAGGTTCGCCAGTTTTCCGCGTACAATCATCGCCTTGTCATGATCGATGAACTGCTGGCCACCCCGGAATTCGCAATCTCGGAGGCTTTTTTGCAAGATTTTGCAAAAATCTCGCCGCAATATCCCGGAGTTCGCGCACCGCTTGATCCGGCGGTGTGTGGCGCGTGGTTGGCGCGGCTATCGCCGCTGCTCGACCAGTGGTTCGGGCCCTATGGTCGCGCGTGGGAGATGCAGGCGTGGTATTCGATCGTGACTACGCCGCCTGCGGATCTTGAGCCAATTCAGCGCCTGCCGCATGTCGACGGCACCGACCCGGCGCAGGTGGCGATGATGCTCTACCTGCACCGCACCGGGCCCCATAATCCCCACGGCGGCACGGCGTTTTTCCGTCATCGCGCCACCGGGCTGGAGGCGCTGACAGCGGCCGATTACCCACATTATGCCGCATCGCTGCAAGCCGATGTCGCGCGCACTGGCCTGCCGCCTGCGGCCTATACCACAGATGGCGCGCCGCATTTTGAACGAACCCACGTGGTCGAAGGCGCGTTCAACCAGGCCGTGTTTTATCGCGGGAACATCCTGCATAGCGGCGTAATCGACAATGCCGCGCCGCTATCGGCAGATCCGCGCGAGGGGCGGCTGACGATCAATGCCTTCTTCCGTCCGGTGAGTGCATGACAATGGGCGAGGGCGGCGTGCGGAAGCTGGTGATCGTCGGCGGCGGCACCGCCGGGTGGATTGCCGCAGCGGCGTTTGCGCGGCTGCTGGGCCAGCGGCTCACCATCGAGCTAGTCGAAAGCGAGAGCATCGGCACCGTGGGGGTGGGTGAGGCGACGATCCCGCAGATCATCCGACTCAACACCATCCTTGGGCTGGATGAGCATGATTTTGTCCGCCGCACTTCGGGCACGTTCAAGCTGGGGATCGAGTTCGTCGATTGGGGGCGGGTCGGCAGCCGGTATCTCCACACCTTCGGCGATACGGGCATGAACCTCGGCAATGTCGCGTTTCACCACTATTGGCGACGCAGCGTGATGGGCGCGAACCCGTCTGATGCTAGCGGACTGTGGGACTATTCGCTGCACCAGCAGGCGGCGGATCAGGCGCGGTTCGGTAAGCTTGACCGGGTTGGCAACACCGCGATGGCGGGACTGGCCTACGCCTATCATTTCGACGCCAGCCGCTATGCCGCTTATCTGCGCGAATATGCCGAGGCGCGCGGCGTGACGCGCACCGAGGGGATCGTTCAAAGCGTTGAGCGCGTCGGAACTTCGGGCGACATTACCGCAATCACGCTGGCGGGCGGAAAGCGGGTCGAAGGGGATTTCTTCATTGATTGCACCGGCTTTCGCTCGCTGCTGCTGGGAGGCGAGTTGGGCGTCGGCTACAACGACTGGTCGCGCTGGCTGCCGTGTGACAGGGCGCTGGCCGTGCCGAGCGAACGGCTGCCCACACTGGTGCCCTACACCCGCGCCACCGCCAAAAGCGCAGGCTGGCAGTGGCGCATCCCGTTGCAGCATCGCACCGGCAACGGGCATGTCTATTCGAGCGGGTTCACAACCGACGATGCGGCGGCAGATACCTTGTTGGCCGGGTTGGACACTAAACCACTGGGCGATCCGCGTCCGATCCGTTTCACCACCGGACGGCGGCAGGCGTTCTGGGCGCATAATTGCGCCGCGATCGGCCTGTCGAGCGGGTTTCTGGAGCCATTGGAATCGACCAGCATCCATCTGATCCAGTCGCACATAAGCCGGTTGATCCAGCTGTTCCCGCGATCATCCCGTGCCGATGCCGAGCGGGCCGAATACAACCGCCGCTGTGCTGCCGAGTTTGACCAGATCCGCGATTTCCTGATCCTGCACTATCACCGCACCGACCGCGATGACACGGAGTTCTGGCGCTATTGCAAGCACATGGCCGTGCCTGACAGCCTGACCCACAAGCTGGAACTGTTCGCCGCTTCAGGCCGTGTCGGCCGGGACGCCGATGATCTATTCCGCGATGCCAGCTGGGTACAGGTGATGCTGGGACAGGGGATCATGCCCACCGATTACGATCCGATGGCCGATCAGATTGCGCCTGCGCAGCTGAGTGAATTCCTCGCCAATTTGCGCACCCTGATTGAGCGAGGCGTCGCCAGCCTTCCAACCCATGAAGACTACATCCGCCAGCATTGCGCCGCCGACCAAGCCGGTGGTTAGGCCCGAATGACTGCCCACAAAAAAGGGCGGCGTGGTTGCCCACACCGCCCGTTTTTTCACCTTGCAGTGAGATCTTATTTCTTGGTGCTTTCAAGATAAGCGACCAGATTGGCGCGATCCTGCGCATCCTTGATGCCCGGGAAGGCCATCTTGGTGCCGGGCATGAAGCCCTTGGGATCTTCGAGGTACTTGAACAGCACATCGGTGGTCCAGGTCACGCCGCTGTTCTTGTTGGCGTCCGAGTAGCTGAAGCCGGCAACCGAGCCCGACTTGCGGCCAACGACATTGTAGAGCGACGGGCCGACGCGGTTCACACCATCGTCAAGCACGTGGCACGAACGGCACAGCGCGAACACCTTTTCGCCAGCGGCGACATCGGTGGTCATGCTGGCGAATTCCATGGTCGCGCCAGCTTCAGCAGCAGGTGCTGCGGGCGCAGCCGGGGCTTCGACAGCCGCAGCAGTGGTTTCGGTTGCTGCCGGGGCATTGGCATCGCTGCCAGCACCGCCACCGCAGGCCGAAAGAGTAGCGAGGCTCGCCAGCGCGGCCGCCCCCATCAGGAAATTACGCTTCATGATTGTGTGTCCTCTGAACAACTTGTTCCTCCCGCATCCCAGCGGGCCATAACCCAGTTTTTCTGGCATGGAAAGCGGGACTTCGCAAGGTTGCGCCGCCCTCTCCCCAGATGCCGTATAGCTAATACGCGCAAAGCCAAAAGGGTTTCCAAAGAGGCGCGAGGGGATTGCCTCAATATTGCCAAGCGCGGCGCGGGCGCTATGAGTAGCGTTATGACAAATCTGCCCTGGCACACCAAAATCGTCCTCGCCCTGCTGGCGTTCCTTCCGGTGTATTTCGGGGTGTCCGCACTCGGTACGAAATTCGGCATCTGGGGGTGGGAGACTGGGCTGCTGGCGCTGACGATGGGCGGCGGGGTGATTCTGCTGGGGATCGTCGCGCTGGTTTCGCTTGTCTCGCTGATCCTTGCGATCCGCGCCGCGCCGCGCCGCAACGGCGTGCTGGCGGCGGCGATCATCGGCCTGCTGCTGCCCGGCGCAGTGTTCGTGATGTTCATGACAGTGGGCGGCAAGGCTGGCGAAAACCCGATCCACGACATGGCCACCGACACCGCCAATCCGCCAGCGTTCTCCAACGCGACGATGGCCGCGCGCGAGGAAGAAGGTGCCAACCCGCTGAGCGATTATCAAACCCCGCTCGGGCAGCTGGAGCTTTACAAGGACAGCGTCTCGCCCGAACTCGCGATCAAATCGCACGCGCAGATCATCACTGACCGAGCCGATCGCCCTGCCCCCCTGCCGCTGGGCGGCGCGGGCAAAGCCGAAGGCGTAGCGGCGGTTGCGGCTGCGATGGGCGCGATGGGCCTGTCCGACATTCGCACCGATGTGAACACTGGCACGGTTGAGGGCGTGGCGGAAAGTTTCTGGTTCGGGTTCAAGGATGATGTGGTGGCCCGTGTCGGCCCATCGCAGATCGACTTCCGCTCAGTCAGCCGGGTCGGCCGCAGCGATCTTGGCGCGAACACTGCGCGGATCATCGACCTGCGCAGCCGCACCGAAACGCTGCTGGGATCGGCTAGTCGCGGAACGCCGCCCGCGCCATAAGGCTGCGCTGGAACACCGTCAGCACGCAGAGTGCGGCGTAGCCGTAGGCCAGTCCTGCGAACCACGCCGGGAAAATGCACATCGCGATGAACACCGCGATGGTCTCGGTGCCTTCAGCCAAGCCGGTTGAATAGAAAAAGCTCTTTTTGCCGTGCGCCTCGGTCTCGTCCCCGCGTTTGCCCGCGATCACGGCGAAAGCGAGGAAACTCACGCCTGTGAGCACAAAACTCGCCACCAGCACCAGCGCGGGCAGCGTGTTCGCTGCGCTCAAAATGCCGAAGCCCAGCGGGATCGAGACATAGAACGCGAAGTCGGCAACGATGTCGAAATAGCCGCCCAGGTCGCTCGGCCCGCGCACCCGCGCCACCGCGCCGTCCAGCCCATCGCAGACCCGGTTGGCGAGGATCAGCGCCAGACCCCAGCCGATGTGGCCGAAAGCGATGGCGGCCGCCCCGGCGAGGCCTAGCGTGAGGCCGGCGAAGGTAAGGCCATTCGCTGTCACCCCTAGCCCCGCGAGAAGCTGTCCCGCACGGTTCAATGGCGGATCGATCAACGGGCGCAGTTTGGCGTCAAGCATCCCCTATCCGCCCCAACTCACCAACCCGATCCACGCGCCTGTCATGCAGCTGGCCAAATTGCCCGCGATCCAGCTTTTCATGCCCAGCCCGGCAGCCTCGGCGCGGCGTTCGGGGCACAATGTGCCGATGGTCGACACCAGCAGGCCGACGCTCGCCAGATTCGCTACGCCGCACAGGGCGTAGGTAACGATCAGCAGGCTGCGCGGGCTGAAGGTGCCATCGGGCAGCTCGGCCAGTTCGAGATAGGCGACATATTCGTTGAGGATCGCCTTGGTGCCCATCAATCCGCCCGCCGCCTGCGCCTCGGCCCAGGGGATGCCGAGCAGCCACATGAAGGGCGCAAACAGCCAGCCAAAAAGGCGTTTGAGGCTGATTGCTTCGCCTTCGATGAAAGGCAGGACGGCAAGCATCGCGTCAACCAGTGCCACCAGCGCGAACACCACGATGATCACCGCGATCACGCTGAGGAACAGCTGCATCCCGTCCATTGTGCCTTTGACGATCGCATCGATGCTGCTTTCATACCGCAGACCGGGTTCTTCGTGATCGACCTCGGTAGCCACTGCATCCGCCTCGCCCGGCACCATCAACCGAGCGATCAGCAGCGCGGCGGGGAGCGAGATCAGCGAGGCGGAGATCATGTGCCCGACCGCATCGGGCACGGTGTCGCGCAGAGTAGTTGCGTAGAGAATCAGGATCGCGCCGCTGATGGTCGCCATCGTCAGGGTCATGATCTGGAACAGTTCGGTGCGGCTCATCCGGTCGAAGTAGGCGCGGGTGACCAGTGGGGCTTCGACCACGCCCAAGAAGATGCTCGCCCCGCCCGACAGGCCGACGACGCCGCTCACGCCAAGGCTGCGGCGCAGCAGGTACGACAGCGCACCCACCAGCCACTTCAGCACACCCCAATGCCATAGCAGCGCGGCGAGCGCGGAGAACACGATCACCAGCGGCAGGATCTGGAACGCAATCACCAGCGGCGGTTGCGCACCGTCTGCCAGCGCAAACGGCAACGGCGCTCCGCCAAGGTAGCCGAACATATAGGACGATCCCTTGAGCGTCGCCTGCTCGACCGCGCTGACCGCGTTGTTGGCCAGCCCTACCGCCGCCCACACGGCGGGCACGCGCACGATCAGCACCGCCAGCACGCCCTGCAATGCCAGCGCGCCCAGCATCCAGCGCCAGCCGGGATGACGGGCGCGGTTCTCGCTGAACGCCCAGGCGAGGCCCAGCAAGACCGCCAGGCCAATCACGCCGCGCAATTGGTCGAACAATTCCAATACGGTGCCCCTCTTGCGCCCGACTTCAGCCTTTTTTGCTGAAGACTTTGTCGAGCGCCAGCGTGTCCATCTCGCGCAAGGCAACCAGCGCAAGCGACGCGCCTGCCACCGTCAGCGAAGGGAAGAAAAGCAGGTTGGCGTCGCCGGGGTTGGCAAACAGATATTGCCCGTAGGGGTCAAGGAAATGCCGCCAGATCGGGATCGCCCCGCCGACGAGGATCAGCGCAGCTACCACCAGCGTATATTTGCGCGCCAGACCCAGCACTACCAGCAGGCCCAGCGCCACTTCGAACCCGGCGAACGCCAGTTGAAGCGTGCCATCATTGGCCACGCCGCCATAATACTTGTTGGCAAGGTTTGGCCCCATATCATCCTTAAGCAGGCGCACGCCGCCCCACAGCACCAGCAGCATTCCGGTGCCGATCCGCATGATCAGCAAGGCAATTTTGGCAAGCATTTCGCGTTCTCCTGCAATTAACCCCGGCGCCACGCATGATAGCGTTCGACCCATTTGAGCAGCTTTTCTGGCTTGTTCGCCCGCTTCCAGTTGCCCGCCGCAAACTTGTTGGCTTCGGCCATGGTCGGGTAGGCGTGGATCGTGCCGAGGATCTTGTTCAGCCCGATCCCGTGTTTCATCGCCAGAACATATTCGGCCAGCAATTCGCCCGCGTGCGCCCCGACGATTGTTGCGCCCAGAACCGTGTCCTTGCCGCCTGCCGGGGTCAGCACCTTCACAAATCCGCGCGTTTCGCTTTCGGCAATCGCCCGGTCGAGATCGTCGAGGTCGTAGCGGGTGACTTCGACCGCGATGCCCTGCTCCGCCGCCTCGCGTTCGTTCAGCCCGACGCGCGCGACTTCGGGATCAAGGAAAGTGACCGCCGGGATCACACGGTAATCGGCCTTGAACTTGCGAAAGGTGCCGAACAGCGCGTTGACGCTGGCGTACCAGGCCTGATGGCTGGCGGTATGGGTGAACTGGTAGGGGCCAGCGACATCGCCCGCCGCGAAAATATTGGGGAATTTGGTCGCGAGGAATTCGTCGGTGGTGACGGTCTTTGCGGTGTCGACCCCGATGGCTTCGAGCCCGAACCCGGTCAGCCGCGCCTTGCGCCCGACCGCGACGATCAGCGCGTCGAACGGGACTGGCACTTCTGCGCCGCCGCTTTCCGCGATAAGCACGCGGCCTTCGATCCGCACCGCCTTGTGCCCGGTGAGCACACTCACCCCATCCGCTTCCAGCACCGCGCGGGCAAGCGCGGACACATCGGCATCCTCCCGCCCCAGCACCGCGTCGGCCATTTCGACTTGCGTGATTTGTGAGCCGAGGCGCGCAAGGGCTTGGGAAAGCTCGCACCCTATCGGCCCCCCGCCAAGGATCACCACCCGCGCGGGCGCGGCGTCCATTTGGGCAAAGGCATCCCACATCGTCTCGCTGGTGAGATAGCCGCTGTCTGCCATGCCGGGGATCGGCGGCACCACCGGCTCCGCGCCGCTGGCGATGATGATCGAGCGCGTCGTCAGCAGCTGCGTCCCGCCGTTATTCAATGCAATCTCGACCGTCCAAGGGTCGATGATCGTGGCATAGCCTTTGACCACATCGACGCCGAGATCGGTGTAGCGTTCAACACTATCATGCGGCTCGATCGCCTTGATCGTATTCAGCACGCGGGCCATCACCGCCTTGAACGGCACCTTGGGTGTGACCGCCTCCAGCCCATACCGATCAGCATGGCGCATCATCGCCGCCACCTTGGCGCTCTTGATGATCGCCTTCGACGGCACGCAGCCGGTGTTGAGGCAATCGCCGCCCATCTCTTTCGCTTCGACCAGCGTCACGCTCGCCTTCACCTGCGCGGCGATATAGGCGGAGACGAGGCCCGCCGAGCCCGCCCCGATCACCACCAGATTGCGGTCGAACTTTTTGGGGCGCGTGAACCCGGCATAGACCTTGCGGCGCTTCAGCGCGCCGATGATCAGCTTGGCAAACCAAGGCGCGATGCCGAGCAGCACGAACGATCCGATCACAGTGGGCGAGGCGATCCCCGAAAGGCTATCAATCTGCGCCAGCTGCGTGCCCGCATTCACATAGACAATCGTGCCCAGCAGCATCCCCAGCTGGCTCACCCACATATAGGTCAGCGTGCGAATGCGGGTCAGGCCCATCACCAGATTGACCACGAAAAACGGCACCGCCGGGATCATCCGCAAGGTGAACAGATAAAACGCTCCGTCGCGCTCCACCCCGGCGTTGATCGCCTTCAGCCGCTCACCAAAGCGAGCCTCTATGCTGTCGCGCAGCACGTAGCGCGACGACAGGAACGCCAGCGTCGCCCCGATGGTCGAGGCGAAGGAGACCAGGACGGTGCCGCCCACCAGCCCGAACAATGCGCCCGCCGCCAGCGTCATCAGCGCCGCGCCGGGCAGCGATGCGCCAGTCACCACGACATAGGCGATGAAGAACCCGGCGATCACCGCCAGCGCATTCTCACGCTGAAACGCGCCCAGATCAGCGGCAAGCGCCTTGATCCCTTCAAGCGTGAGATATTCGCCCAGATCGAACACAAAATAGGCCGCCACCAAGGCGGCCAGCACGGCAAGGATCAGCAGTTTTTTCACACATTCTCCTTGGGCGGGTTTCGCGTCGGGTGGCGAGGTGGTTACGCCACACCGGCAAGCACGGCATATTTCGCGATCCAGCGTTTATCGATCCAGTGCTTCAAGCGCAGCACCCAGCGCCCTTCGGCGGCGAGCGGGCCATAGCTGGCAATCGCGCCCCCGTCGCCCGTGTTCATCAGATACAGATTGTTCCAGCGCGGGTGATAGGTCTTGTGCGGAGCCTCCCCCGCCAGCGCGCTGCGCAGATTGGCAGCGAGCACCGGCCCGGCAAAAACCGCATGGACGCCCGAATGGGCGAGCGAACGGTCGGTGCGCGCAGCAACGTCGCCTGCGGCAAAGATGTGCGGGTGCGAGGTCGATTGCTGGCGCGCGTCCACCTCGATGAAGCCTGCCGCATCCACCGCTAACCCGCTCGCCCGCGCCCATGCGGGCGCGGCGCTGCCGAGCGCGGCGATAATGGCCTCGGCAGGTTCGAGCGATTCGTTGCCCGCCATGATCGCCCCGCCTACGATCAGCGCATTGGCATGGTGCACCGCAATCCCTTGCCGTTCGAGCGCTCGCGCAACCCGGCGTTTCACAGCAGTGGCAAAGCCGGGCAGCAACCCGTCCTCTCCCGCGACCAGCACCACTTCGGCTGGCGCACCGGCGCGGTTGCCCGCCTGATTGTTGAGCGCGAACGCCAACTCCACCCCGCCCGCGCCGCCGCCTGCGACCACGACGCGGGTCAACGCAGGAAGCGCCGCCAACCGATCCACAAAACCGCCAATCGGGCGCACATCAATCAGCCGCGGATCATCTCCCAGCAGCGCCGCTGCCCGCCCCTCCCCGCCAGTGTCGATGGACGCAACGTCGAAGGCGATCACATCGCCTGAGGCCGTAGTCACACGCCGCGCATCGGGATCAATCCCGGCGCAGCGGTCCAGTACCAGCTCCACCCTCGCCCGCTGCGCCAGTGTTGCCAGATCGACCAGCCCATCATCGCGCGCGTGCTGCCCGGCGATCCAGCCCGGCACCATGCCCGAATAGCGTAAGATCGGCTGCGGCGTCAGCAGCACCGCGCGCGCACCGTGAGGCAGTCCACGCCGGATCCAGTCCGCCAGCACCGCTACATGCGCATGGCCGCCGCCGATCAGCAGCATCGTCTGTGTCACCCGCGCTGCCCTTTCCTGCCTGCATCAAGCTCTGCGCGCTTCATTGCCCACCGTTCAGCTGCGAGCAAGCTTGGTGCACTATCGGGCGCGTAATGTGATATTATCTCTCCTGCCCAGTCTGCTGCTGCACATCTGCAAGAAATTGCACATAATACAACGTTGGAACCGCAGGCGCGCTGGGCGATTGACCCAGAGTGGCAAAGCTGATGTTGCGTTGCGTGCATTTCATTTCGACCTTCCGAACGGTTGGTTGCAAAATGATCTGCATCCCTGGTGCGCGCCAGCGCGGCGGCATCCGGGCGGCGCAAAACCGGTTTCGAAAGTGAAAGGCTTCCATGGCAAACGAAGGCCAACATTACGGCTCGCAGATTTCGCTGGCGAAGTTCTTCAGGATTTTCTTCGAAATCCTCAAGCCGGAAAGCAATTTCTACTGGCTTGCGGCGGTTTACGGCGTGGGCATCAGCCTGCTGTCGCTCGCCACGCCAATTTCGGTGCAGATGCTGATCAACACCATCGCCAACACCGCATTGACCGCGCCGCTGGTGATGCTGGCGCTGACATTGTTCGGCCTGCTGCTGATCTCCAGCCTGATCTACGCGCTGCGCATCCACCTGATGGAAGTGTTCGCGCGGCGGTTCTACGCGCGGATGGTGGCGGAGATTTCGCTGATTTCGGTGTACGCGCAAAACCCGTTTTTCGGCGACATCAAGGCCAGCCCGCTGTTCAACCGCTATTTTGATGTGGTCTACGTCCAGACGGCGATCCCGATCTTGTTCATCGGCGGGTTCACCGTGCTGTTGCAGATCGCGGTCGGATTTGTGCTGGTGTCGCTGTATCACCCCTATTTCCTTGGCTTTACGCTGGTGATGATCGCGCTGATCTGGGTGGTGTGGTTGACGTGGGGTGGCCGGGCGTTGCGCACCGGGATCGACCTGTCCCATGCCAAGCACAAGACCGCAGGCTGGCTGCAAACGCTGGGCGGGTCGAACGGGTTTTTCAAATCGCAGCGCCGGATCGATTACGCGCTCGACAAGACCGATGAATACACCCGCGATTACATCAACCACCGCAAGCGCCATTTCCGGCACCTGTTTTCGCAGACCATCGCATTCCTGTTCATGTATGCCGCCGCCAGCGCCGCGCTGCTGGGCCTCGGCGGGTGGTTGGTGATCCAGAACCAGTTGACCCTGGGCCAGCTGGTCGCGGCCGAACTTGTTCTGTCGGCGGCGTTCCTCGGCGTGGCGCAGTTGGGCAGCTATCTCGGCTATTTCTACGATCTGTTCGCCGCGGTGGAAGAAATCTCGCAGTTCTACGACGTCGAACAGGAAACCCCCAAAGGCGCCGACCCGTTCGAAGGGCCGGATCACACCATCGTGTTCAAAGGCGTGCGCGGCCATGCACGGCACGAAGCGGCGCAGTTCGATCTCGAAATCCCCAGCGGATCGATCATCATGGCTTCGGCCAGCCACCACGGGGTGCAGCGGTTGTTCAAAGACCTGCTCAAGCTGCACGTCCTGCCCGAAGGCGGCTTTGCCACGCTGGGCGGTGTCGACGTCAAGGACATTGAAGCCCACCACCTGCGCAACAATGTCCACGTGCTCGACCGGCCGACCTTTGTGGAGATGACCATCCGCGAATATCTGGCGCTGTCGTGCAAGGAAACCGCGTCCAAACGGATGGTCGCGGCGCTGGACATGGTGGGGCTGACCGATACGATTGCAACCTTTGACAAGGGGCTTGATACGCCGATCGCCTCGACCGGGTATCCGCTTTCGGCGGTGGAGTTGCAGCAGCTGAAGCTCGCCAATGCTCTGCTCGAAGGGCCGCGCATTCTGGTGTTGTCGCGGTTGTTCGATCTGCTCGATCCCGAACCGCTCCAGCGCGCGATCACGCAGCTGCGCGAACAGGCCTATTCGACTGTGATCTATTTCTCCAACCGCCGGATTGATCTGGGCTTCGACCGGTTCCTGTATCTCGAAGCGCACCAGCAACGCTATTTCGATGATTTCGAAGCGTTCTGCGCTGCCCAGAACCAGTCACCGCCATCACATCTGCCGCGCGCTGAGCGGGGAGAATAGTCATGGCGATGCGCAATGAGGATATGACGCATTTCACCACGCTCGCGGCGATCAAGACGCCGAGGGTGATGCGCACTGTGTTCGTGATGCTGCTGATCGCGATCATCGTCGCGGTCGCATTCCTGATCTACGCCCCCTGGGTGCAGACCACATCGGGGCGCGGGGTGGTGACCACGCTCAACCCCAATGAACGGCGGCAGGATATCAACGCGCTGGTTCCGGGCCGGATCGTCGAATGGTTCGTTCGCGATGGCAGCACGGTCAAGAAAGGCGATCCGATCGTCCGCATCGCCGATATTGATCCCAACCTGCTAGACCGTTTGGGGGCCGAACGCGGGCAGATGGAACTGCAATTGCAGGCCGCACAATCGGCGCTTGCCACCGCCCAGATTGACGAGCGCCGTTCACGCGAGTTGTTCGAAGCAGGGCTGGCGGCGCGGCGCGACTACGAATTGGCGCAGATCAAGGTCGCCGAAATGCAGGGCCGCGTGGCCGCCGCGCAGGCCGATCTCAACCGTGCGGACGTGAATATTTCGCGCCAGTCGGTGCAGATCGTACGCGCGCCGCGCGATGGCTTTATCCAGAGCGTCAACGCCGGTGACGCTGCCACCTATATCAGCGCAGGTGCGGTGTTGGCGACGTTCGTGCCTGCCAATACCGAACGCGTGGTCGAGATTTTCATCGACGGGCGCGATGTCGCGCTGGTCAAGCCGGGGGATCAGACCCGCATTCAGTTTGAAGGCTGGCCCGCGGTGCAGTTTTCGGGTTGGCCTTCGGTCGCAATCGGCACGTTTGGCGGGCGGGTGATCTCGGTTGACCACTCGGCGCAGGTCGATGGCCGGTTCCGGGTGCTGGTCGCGGAAGAGACACTGGATGGCGAAGGCTGGCCCGAAGAACGCTACGTCAGGTTCGGCGCGGCGGTGCAGGCTTGGGTGCTACTGGAAACCGTGCCGGTCGGCTACGAGATCTGGCGTCAGCTCAACAATTTCCCGCCTGAACTGCCGCCGACTGGCACTGGCACGTCCTCCACTGGCCAAACGAACTGACGATGAGACACGTAGGAGCATTGCGGGTTGGGGGGCTCTGGCTGGCGGGCGCGGCGCTGTTTGCACTCACCCCGCTGGCGGCTGCGGCGCAGGATGTCGCGCCGCTGGCGGATTCGCTCGAAGCAGCGCTCACCACCGGGCCGCTCACGCCGGACGAAGTGCTGCGATCATCCGCGCTGACCTTTCCCGCCATCCTCGAAGCGTTTGAGCGCGAAGCCGCCGCTCGCAGCGATCAGCTCGCCGCCGATGGCGCGTTCGACCTGCTGCTGAAGGGTGAGGCCTACGATCGCCTGACCGGGACGTTCTCGGGCGGGTTCGCCAAAGCCGAAGCGCGCCAGCCGCTGCGCCCCTTGGGAGCCGAAGTGTTCGGCAGCTACCGCGTGTCAGACGGGCGCTTCCCGATTTACGAGAACATCAACAACACCAACCAGCTGGGCGAAGTAAAAGTCGGCGCGCTGTTCTCGCTGCTGCGCGACAAGAACATCGACCAGCGCCGCTTCGGGATCGAGGATACCCGGCTCGCCGCCAGTCAGGCGCGGCTGGATGTGTTGCTGGTCAAGCTGAACGTCCAGCACGAAGCCTTGCGCGCCTATTGGCGCTGGGTCGCGGCGGGCGAGGAAATCCGAGTGTTCGAAGAACTGCTCGAAATCGCCGAAGCGCGCCAAATCGGCCTCACCCGCGAGGTGAACGAGGGCGGGCGGGCACGGATCGCGCTGACTGAAAACGAACAGAACCTGCTGCGCCGCCGTACGCTACTGGAGGAAGCCAAACGCAATTTCACCACCGCCGCCAACAGCCTTGGCTATTACCTGCGCGATTCCAGCGGGGGGTTGATCGTGCCGACCCGCCAACAGCTGCCCGATACCGCACGGCTCGCCGCGATCCCCCCGGTCGCAACGCTGCTGGCGACCCCGCTCGGCGAGGTGATCCAGAACCGGCCAGAGCTCCAGACCTTCAAACTCGCGCTCGAACGGGCGACCAACAAGGTCGAGCTGAAACGCAACGACCTGCAACCCCGGCTCGATGCCAGCGTCGAGCTATCGCGTGATTTCGGCGCGGTGGGCGATGGCGGGCCGACGTTCGATTCGACCGATACCGTGGTGGGCGTCACCTTTACCGTGCCCCTGCAACGCCGCCAAGCGCGCGGGGCGCTGGGCCGTGCGGAGGCGGAACTGCGCGAGACCGAGCTGCGCCAGCGCCGGATCGCCGATCAGATCACCACCGATATCGCCAACATCCTCGCCAACCTCACCACCGCGTTGAAGCTGGGCGATCTCGCCGATGCCGAGGTCAAGCAGGCGAGCGCGATGGTGCAGGCCGAACGCACCCGGTTCCGATTGGGCGCGGGCGAGTTCTTTCTCGTCAATGCACGCGAAGAAACCGCCGCCAACGCCCAAATCAACGCCATCCGCGCCGATTTGGCCGGGCGGCTGGCCGAGGCGAGCTACAACGCCGCGACGATGAACCTGCCTGCGCTCGGGCTGGAATAGCCGCGATGGGCTGCGTCTGTTGCCGATGCGCCGCACCTGCCATTCACCTCTGCAATGGCTCTGCTAGCCGCTTGCCAAGGTTTAGCTGCTCGCCTAATTCCCGGCTCATGAGGCTTGGGAGGGTCGCTTGAAATCTTTCATCTTTGCGGCAATCAGCGCCCTGGCGCTGAGCGCGAGCACAGCCACCGCGCAGGATAGCACCGATGCACCTGCCGAAGGGGCAACTGGGTGCGAACTGCATGTCTGGCCTGCCGATGCCGTGCGCTCGACCTATAGCGGCTGGTTCCATGGCGGGATCGTCGATGGCGCGGTGCAGGGCCGCGATGGCTACAAGAAATTGCCCGACAGCATCCTTTCACCCGAAGGTCAGCTGCGCACGCTGGGTGAACAGGATCTGCCCGCGCTGCTGAACCTGCCCGGCTATATCGTGGTGCTGCACGATCAACCGCTGCCCAGCCGCGTGATCCGCGCCACCAAAGGCCGCCTGCTTACAGATAGCCCGTCATGCTATGCCGAACTGGTCACCGACGACGTGTTCTATCAGGAAGACATTATCTCTGGCCGGTTCCTGAAAGCGATTTTCCGGTTCCGCCAATTCGACGGCGGCAGCGATGCACCGACCCGCAGTTTCGGCACCTATATGCAGCAAAGGCTGGTGCAGTTTCCACCGGCTGAGCCTGAACAGCTTGACGGGGCACTCGAAGAATTCCGGCTCGCCTATGGCTTGGCAGCGCGCGAATTTGGTGAGGCGTTGAACCGCCCACCCAAAAAGAAAAAGAAGAACTAGACCGGATTTCGTGTGCTGCGGCACGCTTTCACAGGGGAAACACAATGACATTGCGCAAGATTTTCGCCGCCACCGGGCTCGCCACGGGCCTCGCCATCGTCCTCACCGCGCCGACTATGGCGCAGGACAAGCCGATGGCCGACGCGCCGATGATGGAAAAGGCGATGAAAGACGGGGCCATGATGGACAAATCGATGGACGCCGCAGTCAACACCAAGGGCCTCGCCCCCACCGCCGCCGCCGATGGCTGCGAATTGCACCTGTGGCCGGCTGAACGGATGACCTCGCTCACCTCGGGCCTGCTTGGCCCCGGCCTGCTCAATTCCGCGATCAATTCGGGCAAGGATGCCAACAACAAGACCCTGCTGGCCAGCGCGCTCGACAGCCCGTCGCAGCTCGATGCCTTGCAGGATCTTGACCTGCGCACGATGCTCAGCCTGACGCCGGGCACCACCATCATCCGCCACGAGACCCCGCTCGAA
Source organism: Sphingomonadales bacterium Ga0077531 (assembly GCA_001464915.1). Classification (GTDB taxonomy): domain Bacteria; phylum Pseudomonadota; class Alphaproteobacteria; order Sphingomonadales; family Sphingomonadaceae; genus Erythrobacter. The sequence continues at coordinate 156,016 of LNED01000022.1, read as the reverse complement.
CGCAAGACGATGAACAAGGTCAAGGAGCGCCGCGCCGAATCCACCTCGACGTGCTATTCCGAGCTGATCGTGGCCGACGTGTTCTATCAAAAGGCCGCGATCTATGGCCGCTCGCTGCGCACGCTGTTCATGGTGCGCAAATTCGGCAACGACCAAAAAATCGACAAGGAATACAAGGCCTGGGGCGGCAATGGTCTTTCGCTGTTCCCGCCCAAGGAAGGCGAAGACGCAATCGCCGCGCTTGATGAACTGGTCAGCGTCTACAAAGCCAATTTCGAGGAATTCGCCAAGAACGCGCGCCCCAAGCTGGCGGCGAAGTAATCTCCTCCGTCGCATGACATAAGGGGCCGTCGGAGCGATCCGGCGGCCCTTTGCGTCGGCCCGTCCCGTCCGGCAGCTCGCGCTGACAATCTGCGATTGCACTGTAGTGCGCGTGCGTCCAAGGGGAGCCGCGCTTCCGCACGGTTGAGACCCTGTCGCCATGACCACCAAATTGCTGACAGGGCTGCTCGCCAAGCCGAGCGAGGCCGGTGCGGAGGCACGCTGCACGCGCGGCGAACGCCTGTTCCAGATCGCATTCGGTGCAATCCAATGGCCGTGGCTGCTGCGCAGTCTGTATGGCGGCACGCAGGCGCAAAAGCAGGCGTTGCTCGACCGCGTCGGGCTGGCTGAGGATGCGCTGCCGCATCTGGGCAGCTGGAAGGCGGATACCTACCTGCTCCACCGCATCGTTGACATCATCGAGGATGCGCGCCCGGCGACCGTGGTTGAGCTGGGTTCCGGAGCGACGTCGCTGGTGATCGCCAAGGCGCTGGCGCAGCATGGCGGCGGGATGCTGCACAGCTATGATGGGCACGCGCCGTTCATCGAATCGATGCAGGGCTGGCTGGCTGAGCATCAGCTTCACGCCGCGTTTCACTACGCACCGCTGGGGCAGCGCGATGTGCGCTGGCCGGGGCTGTGGTACAACCTCACCGCAGTGCCGGGGTCGATTGATTTGCTGGTGATCGATGGGCCGCCGTGGGCCGTCCACCCCTTTGCCCGCGGGATGGCCGAACGCCTGTTCCCGCTGATTGCGCCGGGCGGCACGGTGCTGCTCGACGATGCGGCCCGCCCGGGGGAGCGTTACGTTGCGCATCGCTGGAAGAAGGCCTGGCCCGATTTCGACTTCCGCTTCGAAAGCGGCGGCACCAAAGGCACGCTGGTTGGGCGTCGGCGCGGTTAAAACTTGCCCCTGAGCGCTTGATAAGCCGCCGCCGCGACGGTGTTGGCGAGATTGAGCGAGCGGATGACGTCCGAGCGCATCGGCAGGTTGAATAATCGATCCGGGTGCTGTTCGATCACGCTGCGCGGAATCCCCTTGGTCTCCTGCCCGAACACCAGCATCGCATCATCGGGATAGTCTGGCTCGTAGAAGCTGCGCGCGCCGAATTCCTCAAACAGGAAAAGCTGATCGGGGCGCGGGGTGCGCGCGGTGAGGAACGCGTCCCAGCTGGCATATTCGGTGAGGTGGACATGCGGCCAGTAATCGAGGCCCGAGCGCTTCACGCGGCTGTCGGTGATTTCGAACCCCAGCGGGTGGATCAGGATCAACTCCATTCCCAGCGCCACACAAGTGCGCCCAATTGCGCCGGTGTTGCCGGGGATTTCGGGCTGGATCAGGATGATGGCGGTCATTGTGCGCAGACTGCGCGGTCAGGCGAAGACGAAGCGGGTGTCGCGGGTGATCAGGCTGGCATCAGCAACCTGCTCGCGCCCATCCCAACTGACATTGCAAAGCATCCGTGCGAAACGCTTCCACCACTGGCGTTCGTCATTGCGCGCGCCCTGTTTCACGAGGCGTGCAACATTGCGCGCCGCGACCGCCTCAGCAAGGCTGCCGAGCGTCGCCCAATCGCCGCTCCATCCGCCACGGTCGAACAGAAGGACGGTCAGCACCAGCGGCCAAAGCGCCAGCCAGTCCGCAGACCATTGCAACAGCGCCATCCCCGCGCCGCCCACGAAAAGCGCAACCGAGAATGCGCATCCAGTCCTGCTGATCACCTTGGCGGGTGCGGCAAGGCCAAGCTCGCGTTCGATCATCAGCGCTACCCTGCGGGGAGACGGCAGCCCCTGGCCGGTCAAGACGGTACGCGGAGTCGATGCCGGATCGAGGCCAAGGCCAGTCAGCAGGCGGCGCAGGCGATAGAAGGCCATCGCGGTGTCGCACCCATCGCCCGCGCCATCGGGCGTGTGGCACCGCAAGATTTCGTCGAAAAGATCGCCCGCAGTCTGCACATGGCGCAGATCGCGCGGCAGGGTGACGGCGAATGACGCCTCAATTTCGGAAAGAAGGTCGTCGAGATCGTCCCCGTCAACCCTCACCGCAGCGAGGCACCCTTCTGCCATTACCCCAGCTTGTCCTTCAGCAGCGCGTTCACCACGCCCGGATTGGCCTTGCCCTGCATCGCCTTCATCGTCTGGCCCACGAAGAAGCCGAACAATGCTTCCTTGCCGCCGCGGTATTGTTCGACCTTGTCGGCGTTGGCGGCGATGATCGCGTCGACCGCAGCTTCGATCGCGCCAGTGTCGCTGACCTGCTTCAGCCCTTCGGCATCCGCAATTTCAGCGGGATCGCGGCCGGTCTTGAGCACGATCTCAAAGATTTCCTTGGCCTGCCCGCCGCTGATCTCGCCCTTGTCGGCCATCGCGAGGATGCTCGCCTGCGCGGCGGCCGTGGCGTTGGCGAGGTCGGCTTCATCGCCCAGCGCCTTCACCACTCCCGGCGCGACTGACAGCGCCCAGTTGGCGACCTGCGTGGCGACGGCGCTCTCATCCTTGCCGATGGTCTTCGCCGTCTCAGCCAGCAGCGTTTCGAACCGCGCGAAGGTTTCCACCTCGGCGGTCAATTCGCGCGCGTTGTAGGGGGTGAGGCCGAGCACCTCGACATACCGCTTGCGCTTGGCATCGGGCAGTTCGGGCAGCGACGCACGGCAATCGGCGAGGAAATCTTCCTCCAACACGAGCGGCAACAGATCTGGATCGGGGAAGTAGCGATAATCATGCGCGTCTTCCTTGCTCCGCATCGTCCGCGTCGTGCCGGTGCCCGGATCGAACAGGCGGGTTTCCTGCACAATTGCGCCGCCCGCTTCCAGCACATCGACTTGCCGCATCGCTTCATGCTCGATCGCCTGCATGACGAAGCGCACCGAGTTCACGTTCTTGGTTTCCGTCCGCGTGCCAAGCTCGTCGCCGGGTCGGCGCACGCTGACATTCACATCGGCGCGCATCGATCCTTCTTCCATGTTGCCATCGCAGCTGCCGACATAGCGCAGGATCGCGCGCAACTTGCGCACGTAAGCGCCAGCCTCAGCCGGTGAGGCCATATCGGGGCGCGAGACGATTTCCATCAGCGCCACGCCCGAGCGGTTGAGGTCGACATAGGACATCGTCGGGTGCTGATCATGCATCAGCTTGCCCGCGTCCTGTTCGACGTGAATGCGCTCGATCCCGATGATCTTGTCCTCCGGGATGCCCGCTTTCTCGTCCGCTTCGATCAACAGCTGCCCTTCACCCACGATCGGGTGATAGAGCTGGCTGATCTGATACCCCTGCGGCAAATCGGCGTAGAAGTAGTTCTTGCGATCAAACTGGCTCCACGTGTTGATCTGCGCATCAATCGCCATCCCGGTGCGCACCGCCTGCCGGATGCATTCGCGGTTGGGCACAGGCAGCATCCCCGGCATCGCGGCATCCACCAGGCTGACCTGCGAGTTCGGCTCAGCGCCAAACGCGGTCGAAGCGCCCGAAAACAGCTTGGAATGCGAGGTCACCTGCGCGTGGACTTCAAGGCCGATCACGACCTCCCATTCCCCGGTGGCACCCTGAATGCGGTAGTTACTCATTTCGTTTCCTCGTCACTTTCGGAGGCGTTGCGGGTGTCGAACCGCGCTTCGCCGTGATCGACGTTCTTTCTCACCCAATTCGCCGCCATGAAGGTCAGCGGCACCGCGAGGATGATTGCCACCCCGGCAATCCACAGCGCGGTATCGGCGATCACCACCACTTCTCAGGCTTGGCCGTGAACCCCGCCCGTTGCTGGATCGCGAGGCCCGCATTGAGCACGCCCTGTTCGTCGAACGGGCGGCCCACGAGTTGCAGGCCGAGTGGCAGGCCGTGTTCGTTCAACATCGCAGGCACGCTCATTGCCGGAAGGCCAGCCAGCGACGCAGGCACAGCGAAGACGTCGTTGAGATACATCGTCAGCGGGTCTTCGTTCATCGACCCCAAGGGGAACGAGGCGGTCGGCGTGGTCGGGGCGAGGATCACGTCGCACTCTTGGAACGCGCGTTCGAAATCGCGCGCGACCAGCGCACGCACCTTCTGCGCCTGGGTGTAGTACGCGTCGTAGAAGCCGGCCGACAGCACATAGGTGCCGATCAGGATGCGGCGCTTGACCTCGTCGCCGAACCCGGCGGCGCGGGTGGCGGCGTACATGTCTTGCAGGCCCGAGCCATCGGGCAGATCGCGCAGGCCATACCGCACCCCGTCATAGCGGGCGAGGTTCGACGAGGCTTCGGCAGGCGCGACAATGTAATAGGCGGGCAGCGCATATTTGGTGTGCGGCAGCGAAACGTCGACGATTTCCGCCCCCGCATCGCGCAGCCACGCCTTGCCCTGTTCCCACGAATCGAGGATCGCCTGATCGGTGCCCTCCATCCGGTATTCGCGCGGGATGCCGACTTTCTTGCCGCGCAGGTCGGCGTTCAAAGCGGCTTCCCAATCGGGCACATCCATCTGCAACGATGTCGCGTCCTTCGGATCGAAACCAGCCATCGCGCCGAGCATGATCGCGCAATCCTCAACCGAGCGCGCCATCGGCCCGGCCTGATCGAGGCTGGAGGCAAAAGCGACGATGCCCCAGCGCGAACAGCGGCCATAGGTCGGCTTGATCCCGCAAATGCCGGTGAAGGCGGCGGGCTGACGGATCGATCCGCCGGTGTCGGTGCCGGTTGCGGCAGGCGCGATGCGCGCGGCAACGGCGGTCGATGACCCGCCCGATGAACCGCCGGGGCTCATCGCGGCATTGCTGCCCGCCTTCTTCCACGGCGAGGTGACGTTGCCGAAATAGCTCGTCTCGTTCGAGCTCCCCATCGCGAACTGATCGAGGTTCAGCTTGCCCAGCATCCCCGCGCCCGCATCCCACAGCTTCTGCGAGACAGTCGATTCGTAGCGGGGTGTGAAGCCTTCGAGGATGTGGCTGGCCGCAGTGGTTTGCACGCCGTTGGTGGCGAACAGGTCTTTCATGCCGATCGGCACGCCCGCCATCGCGCCCAATTCCGCGCCAGCCGCGCGCGCGGCGTCAACCTTGTCAGCGGCGGCAAGTGCGTGGTCAGGCGTGGTGACAATGAAGGCGTTGAGCACAGCAGCTTCAGCCACGGCGGCATTGAAACCTTCCGCCACTTCGCGCGCGGTGAAGGCGCCGCTGCGCACACCGTCGCGGATGTCTTTTACGCCGAGTTGAGTCAGGTCAGTCATATTATTCGATCACCTTGGGCACGCCAAAGAACCCGTGTTCGGCCGCAGGCGCATTGGCGAGCACGTCGCCCTGCCGCCCGCCGCCGGTCAACGGATCCGCGTCGGTCACATCATCGCGCAGCCGCAGCGTGTTGGGGATCACTGCCGCCATCGGCTCAACCCCGGCCACGTCGACCTCGGCCAATTGTTCGACCCATTGCAGGATACCGTTCAATTCGGGCACCATCCGTTCGAGCGCGGCATCATCCATGCTGATGCGCGCCAGACTGGCGATCTTGGCGACGGTCGCCTTGTCCACCGACATACGATCCGCCCTTACTGGCCCGGAGCGGGCGCGGGTGCGGGTGCGGGTGCGGGTGCAGCGCCCGGAGCGCCGCCGGGAGCAGCGCCCTGCTGACTTTGCATGGCCTGCTGCAAGATGCCGAGGTTCCGTTCGAACGTCTTCTGGCTCATGATGTCGATCACTTCGATTTCGAATTCGAGATCGGCGTTGGGCGGAATCGGCGCACCCTGCGGCGGTTCCGCGCCGTAAGCCTTATCGGCCGGGATGAAGAGCGTGTATTTGCCGCCCTTCTGCATCTGTTGCAGCCCTTCGAAGAAGCCGGGGATGGTCGCACCTTCTTCAATCGGGAACGGGGTGCCCTTGGGGAAGATGCCTTCGACCGGCAGCGGAATGTCGCGCGATTCGTCGAACACCGTGCCATCGCTGGCCAGCTTGCCCTTGTAATTCATGAACACCACGTCGCCGACCTTGGGCGTCGGGCCAGTGCCGGCCACTTCGGTGTCGAGATCAACCCCGCGCGGCACTGCGGCCCACGCCAGCCCGCCGCCCACGGCGATGGCCAGCGCGACGCCCAGCCACAGTTTGGTCAGCGAGCCTTTGGCTACAGGCTTGATCGGAACGGCGGTAATCTCGGTCATGATATCGTCCTGACTGGTGGCACGTGCTGCGCCGAATGAATACGCCAAAAGGGCGCGGATTTACGCCGCGCCCTGATGACTGATCAAAGAAGGGGATTCAAGCAATTCTGCGTGCAGAAACATGCTTGGCGACGGGATTATTTGCTCCCATCACGCTCCATACGCTTGCGCTCCATCTTGCGGGCGCGACGCACGGCAGCTGCCTTTTCACGGGCGCGCTTTTCGCTCGGCTTTTCGAAGTGGCGACGCAGCTTCATTTCGCGATAAACGCCTTCACGCTGCAGCTTCTTCTTGAGCGCGCGCAGGGCCTGATCGACATTATTATCGCGAACCATGATTTGCATAAACGACGACTACCTCATGTCCAAACCGCCAGAGCCCGCTTGCGATTGCGCGGGGATTCGCGAGTGAATTTCCAATGGAGCGCGGGCGAATCCCATAGGGGAGCCGCCCACGTAACGGCGCCCCGGTAGTCCAACACCATCCCAAACGCAACCCATCAGCGCCGCATCATTGCAAAATCGCGCGCGATCCGCGCCCGAAAGGCCCCTGCTAGGCAGAACGCGATGCGCTCGCTAAAGGGCTTGGGAATGACCTTAACTGCCCCCTCCCCGCTTGCCGCTTCGGCGCTGGTCGCCGCTGGCGGCGCTGTCGGCGCTGTCGCCCGCTATCAGCTTGGCCGTCTGGTGACGAGCGTGATCAGCCCGCGCGCCGCCGAGACCTTCCCGTGGGGGACGCTCAGCGTCAACCTGATCGGCAGCCTGTTGATGGGCGGTTTGCTCGGCTGGTTCGCGCGGCCCGGCATTTCGTCCGAGACGGCTGAGACAATGCGGCTGCTGATCGGCGTCGGGTTGCTGGGCGGGTTCACCACCTTCAGCGCCTTCAGCGCCGAAATGGTGACGATGCTGCACCGGGGGCAGATGGTCGACGCGCTGCTTTATGGCTCGGTTTCGCTGGTCGCGGGCATGGCCGCTCTGGCCGCTGGCCTTGTTATCGCGCAGAGCATGTCATGAGCAACGCACCAACCACCGGGCCGGCCAACGAAAGCGTCCGCCAATTCACCGTCAGCGAAGATGATGACGGCATCCGGCTTGATCGCTGGTTCAAACGCAACCTGCCGCTGATCGGCTTTGCCACCGTATCGCGCTGGGCGCGCACCGGGCAAATCCGGGTCGATGGCAAGCGGGTGAAGCCCGAAGATCGCCTCGCCGAAGGGCAAGTGCTGCGCGTGCCGCCGGGTGGTGAGGAACCGCCCGCGACCGGAGAGCGCAAGCCCAAACCGCAGCGCCGCGTGCTCAGCCCCGAGCAGATCGCCGAAGCGAACGACATGGTGATCCGCGAAACGCCGTCGGCAATCGTGCTCAACAAACCCCCCGGCCTCGCCACGCAGGGGGGGAGCAAGACGACCAAGCATGTCGACGGCCTGCTCGATGCGTTTGTGACCGACGAAAAGACGCCCCGCCCACGGCTGGTCCACCGGCTCGACAAGGATACCTCGGGCGTGCTGCTGATCGCGCGCACGCCGGGGGCTGCGGCGAGTTTCTCCAAGCGGTTCGCCAGCCGTTCGGCGCGCAAAGTCTATTGGGCGCTGGTGGTCGGGAACCCAGCGCTGTCCGAAGGGGTTATCGACGCTCCGCTCGCCAAGCAACCGGGCACCGGCGGCGAAAAAATGCACATCGACGAGGAAAATGGCGCGGCGGCCAAAACCCGTTACCGCGTGGTCGACCATGCGGGCGAGCGCGCCGCCTGGGTGGAGCTGGAACCGCTGACCGGGCGCACGCACCAATTGCGCGTCCACATGGCGGCGATCGGCCACCCGATTGTGGGCGACGGCAAATATGGCGGGCCGGATTCGTTTCTGACCGGCGCGGTCAGCCGCAAGATGCACCTCCACGCGCGCCGCCTGATCATCTCGGAACCGAGCACCAAGGATGGGAGCGGCGGCAAACTGGATGTCACCGCAGAATTGCCGCCGCATTTCGCGATGAGCATGGACGTACTGGGCTTCGATCAAGGCCTGTCCGACGCCTCGCCCATGCGCGACGAAGCACCGGAGCGGTCGGGCGAGGAAAAGAAACAGGCCGCGCGCCGCCACTTCAAACAGGCGCGCAAGGAAGCCCGTGCACCCCGCCGTGCGCGCGGCGATGCGGCTGCACCCAAAGCGAAGAAGCCGGCGGGCAAGCCTGCTGGCAAGGCGGTGGGCAAACCCGCCAAGCCCGCGCCCAAAGCGACCAAGGCTCCGGCCAAAGCGCCCACCAACCGAGCGAGGCCCGCCCCTAAAGGCCCGCGTAAGTGAACACACGCCTCGCCGTGTTCGATTGCGATGGCACGCTGGTCGACGGGCAGGCCGATGTCTGCTGGGCGATGGAGCGGGCCTTTACCCGTGCGGGCCTGCCTGCGCCTGACTCAACCATCGTGCGGCGGATCGTTGGCCTCAGCCTGCCGGTCGCGGTGCGGCAGTTGGCCCCGGCGCTTACCGAGGATCAGGTCGCGGCGGTAACCGAATTCTACCGTTCCAGCTACCGTGCCCGGCGCGAAGAAGGCTTGCTCGACGAGCCACTTTACGATGGCATCGCCGAATTGCTGGCTGCGCTGCACAAGGATGGCTGGAGCCTCGCGGTGGCAACGGGCAAGTCTGATCGCGGGCTCGCCGCTTGTCTGGCGACCCACGGCATCGCTGATCTTTTCGTCTCGCTCCAGACCGCCGACCGCCACCCCTCCAAACCGCATCCCGCGATGCTGGAGGCCGCCTTGTTCGAAGCGGGCGCGCAGCCCGATCAGGCGGTGATGATCGGCGACACCAGTTTTGATATGCTGATGGCCCGCAGCGCCGGCGTGCGCGCGGTCGGCGTTGCCTGGGGCTACCACGCGCCGCACGAATTGCTGGCGAGCGGCGCGGCGAGCGTAGCCGACAGCGTTGCCGCCTTGGGCGCGGCGCTGGACGGGGCGCTAGACGGGACGCTAGACGGGACGCTGGCATGAGCCTTTCGCCGCGCGAAGCCGCCGAGAAAACGGCCCGCAATCGCTTCATCATCATGAATGTCGTGCGTGTCTTCGCTTTGGCGATGTTGATGGTCGGGGTGGCGATTACCCGTTTCGTGCCGTATCTGTCAGTGGAGTGGATTGTCGGCGCGGCGCTGGCAGTGATGGGCCTGCTCGAATTCTTTTTCCTTCCTGCGATTATCGCGAAACGCTGGAAGGCGGGAGACCGCGCCAAAGACAACCGGCTCCCATGATCCGGCGTTTCTACAACGACGTCACACTCGCGCAGGTGCCGGGCGCCAAGACACTCGGCTATCAGGTGCAGCTCGACGGGCGCGGGGTCAAGACCGTGGGCGGCGCGCCGCAGCTTGCTCCGACGGAAAGTTTGGGCGAGGCGCTGGCAGCGGAATGGCGCCGGGAGGGCGAACAGATCGACCCCGCCAGCCTGCCGCTGCGTGATCTGACCGACTATGTGATCGATGTGGTAGCGGGCGATCCCGCGACGATTGCGGACAGCCTGATCGGCTATGCCGAGACCGACACGCTATGTTACCGCGCCGACCCGGACGAACCGCTCCACGCGCGGCAAATGGAGGTGTGGGAGCCGCTGCTCGCTCGGTTTGAGGCTGACAACGGCATCCGATTGGTGCGGGTGAGCGGCATCCTTCACCGCCCGCAGCCACCCGAAACGCTTGAGCGCCTGCGCACACGGCTGATGAACCTCGATCCGTTTACGCTGGCCGGGGTGGAGACGATGGCGACGCTTTCCGCCTCGCTTGTCACCGCGCTCGCCGCGCTCGATGCGCGCGAGGAAGATGCACGGGCGCTGTGGCAGGCGGCGTGTCTCGAAGAAGAATGGCAGGCTGACCTGTGGGGCCGGGAGGAAGAAGCCGAAGAACGCCGCGCCCGGCGTGAGGCTGATTTCCTGCGCGCCTGCGGGTTTACACGGCTGGTGCGGGCTTAACCGCCCGCGACCCAATCCGCCACTTCGCCCGCCACGGTGTTCGCCGCGCGGTTGAGCGCCGCACCGACTGCGCGCCCTTCTGCCGGAACGCCGGTTTCGCGTGCTTCGAACCGGCGGGTGGTCACTTTGCCCTCCCCGTCCAGTCGCACCGCATCGAATCGCACCACGGCGGCGGAATCTGCCGCTTCGTAGCCCATGTCGATCAAGGTGCCGCGAAGTGTTACCGTGGCCAGTGTGGAGGTGTCATCGCCGTCCACCACCATCGCATTGCCGCGTGCACGGATGGTTTCACCCACCAGCCGCCGGAACAATCGCGCGGGCTTTTCCACCCAGAACGCTTCTTGCAGGTAGGCGAGTTCCGTTTCGCTAACCGCCACCGGCACGCGCAGCACGTCAAGCTTGGCCGGCGTGTCGATGGCGAGCACCGCGACCACCGGACGGTTCACGCCTGCCGCGCCATCGCCCACAGGCGCGCGCACAGCGGGGCTCAGCGTCAGCAGGCTTTCAGGCGGCGGCCCGCCAAGGCTGATGCAGCCGGGCAGCGCCAACAGCAGCGGCAGCGCGATAAGGATCGATCGGTGTTTCAAGGTCATGCGATCCGTCCTTTAATTGGGCTTGTAATCGGGCAGCGTTTGGCCGCTGACGAGCGAGCCCGCGCCTCCGCTTTCGAGCTTTTCGGTGATCGCGCGCAACGATCGGCTGGTGGCGCGCAGGTCTTGCAGCGTCGCTTCCGCATTGGGCAGTGTACTGGTGCGCAGTTGCCGGGCGGCCGGGCGGGTATCCTCAAGCGTCGCCGCCAGCGAAGCCAGCGCCGAGTTGGCCGACTTCAGCGTCGCTTGAAGTTCGCGGGCGAGCGGCTGGCCTTCATCCCTGAGCAGCGCATCGCTGCTCGCCGCGACCTTTTCAACCGCATCCAGCGTCTGGTTGAATTCCGTCATGGTGGTGCGGAATTCCTTGAGATTGGCGGTCAATTCCGGGGTTGCATCGGCCAGCCCGCCAGTCAGGCGGTTGGTATTGCGCAGGATGCCCGAAATCTCTTCCTGATTTTCCGGGCCGAGGATGGTGTTCAATTGTTCGGTCAGGGTCGCCAGCCGTTCCAGCAGCAGCGGCGCGTTGGCGACAATCTCGCCAAATCCGCCGCGCCCCGGCGGGATCACCGGGCGGCCTTCGGGACAGGCGGTAGTCTCGCAGGTGATTTCGGGCGCATCCTTGCGCGCACCATCCAGCAGGATGGTCGACACCCCGGTAAAACTCGCCTGAATGGTCGCCTGCGTGCCGACCAGGATCGGCACATCACCGCGCACCTTGATCCGCACCCGCACGAATTCGGGGTTGCCATTGGCGAGCGCAATCTCCTTGACCTGTCCCACCGGCACCCCGGCAAAGCTGACTTCGCTGCCATTGGCGAGGCCTGAGACCGATTGGCCGTAGAAGATGTCAAACTCGTCCTGATCGCCCTGCCCCAGCCGCGCGATCCAGACGATGAACGCGGCCAGCGCGGCCAGCAGCACCAGCGTGACCGCGCCGACCCACAGATGATTGGCTCTGGTTTCCATGCCTTATCCTATGAACGCCCGATGGGAGGTGTGTCCAACATTCTATCCACCGTCAGCCACGTGGTGGCGTTGATGCGAAGCCTGCGCAGCGCGCCCGCGCGGGCCGTTGAAATATTCCTCGATCCACGGATGCCCGGTGGCGATCAGTTCGGGGATCGTGCCAACACCGATGATTTTCTTGTCCGCAATCACCGCCACACGGTCGCAGATTTCGTAGAGCGTATCGAGATCGTGGGTGATCAGGAACACGGTCAGGCCCAATGTTTCCTTCAGCTCGCGGGTCAGCCGGTCGAAATTGGCCGCGCCGATCGGGTCGAGCCCGGCGGTGGGTTCATCAAGGAACAAGAGCTCGGGATCGAGCGCCAGCGCCCGCGCCAACCCAGCGCGCTTGCGCATCCCGCCCGACAATTCCGAGGGATATTTCGCCACCGCGCTTTCAGGCAGGCCGGTCAGGATCACTTTGTAGCGCGCAATTTCGTGCCGCAGTTCGGAGCTGAGGTTGGGATAATATTTGCGCAGCGGCACCTCGACATTTTCGCCCACGGTCAGCGTTGAAAACAACGCCCCGCCCTGGAACAATACGCCCCAGCGGCGGCGCACGCCGATGCCTTGCTCAAGATCCAGTTCGGTAATGGTGCGCCCCAGCACATCGATCCGGCCGGCGCTTGGCCGCTGCAAGCCGATGATCGAGCGCATCAGCACCGATTTGCCGCTGCCAGAGCCCCCCACCACGCCGAGGATCTCGCCGCGCTGCACTGTAAGGTCCAAACCTTCGTGGACGGTGAAATCGCCGAAACGGTTCACCAGACCTTCGATCACAATCGGCGGCGCCAGATCTTCTGGATGGTCGGTCATCGGCATCACCCCCACCCGATTTCGGTAAAGAACACCGCGAAGAACGCGTCGATCACGATCACCGCAAAGATCGCCGAAACCACCGCCATCGTCGTGCGCCGCCCAACCTCTTCGGAATTGCCGCGCACTTGTAGCCCGTTGTAACAGCCTGCCAAGGCAACGATCAGCCCGAACACTGGGGCCTTGATCAGTCCGACCCACAGGTCATGTTCGGGCACCACTTCCTGAATGCGAGCAAGGAACGTCCAGAACGGGATACCCAGTGTCAGATCGCCGACCACCGCGCCGCCAATGATCGCCATGATCGATGCGTAGAACCCCAGCAGCACCATCATGAAAGTCGCCGCCAAAATGCGCGGGATCACCAGCACCTCAATCGGCGAGATGCCGATGGTGCGCATCGCGTCGATCTCCTCGGTCAGTTTCATCGTGCCGAGCTGCGCGGCAAACGCGCTGCCGGATCGACCCGCGACCATGATCGCAGTCATCAACACACCAAGTTCGCGCAAGGTGATCCGCCCGACCAGGTTCACCGTCAGCGATTCCGCGCCAAACTGTTCCAGCTGCACCGAGCCTTGCTGCGCGATCACGATCCCGATCAGAAAGCTCATCAGCCCGATGATTGGCAGCGCAGTGACGCCCACCAGCTCCATCTGATGCACCAGCGCGCGGATCGGGAACCGCAAGGGGTGACGCGCCAGGCTGACACCCCCGATCAGAATCTGTCCGAAAAACCCGACCACGCCGTAAATGCCCGAACGGGTGGCATAAACCTTTTCGCCCACCGCCACGGGCACGCGTTCCCAAACCGGCGCGCGGAGTGGGCGCGTATCACCGCTGGCGTCAATATCGCGCACCGCGCTGAGCAGGCGTTCAGCAGCCGGGCTCGCGCCGGTGATGTCGCAATTGTGCTCGTGTGCCACGCGGCACACCACCCACGCGCCAACGGTGTCGATTTCGTCCACTGCAGCCAGATCGACGGTGCGGATCGGGGCGGACAGCCGCTTGAGCTCGCGCTCCAGCGGCGCAATGTTCGCCAGCGTCACCTTTCCTGACAGCACCAGCCGGGTGCCATCCGCGCTATTTTCGTCCAGCGTATATTGCGCGGCGTCCTGCATCGGGATGGGGTATGGGGTGAATTTCCGCTCCCCGCAAGGTTGGCGCGGGCGCCAGTCGTGTCGATCATTGCATCGCAGCATAGGTGCTGGCATGGCGCAGGGCATTATGACCGACAGTTCAAACCCCACTCTGCCCACCACTTTCGACCCCGCCGAGATCGAGGCGCGCTGGTATCAGCATTGGGAGACGAACGGCTGTTTCCGGCCCGAGCGGCCCAATGCCGAGCCCTTCACCATCGTCAACCCGCCGCCGAACGTCACCGGCAGCCTGCACATCGGCCACGCGCTCGACAACACGTTGCAGGACGTGGTGGTCCGCTATGAACGTCTGCGCGGCAAGGACGCTTTGTGGGTGGTGGGCACCGACCATGCGGGCATCGCGACCCAGATGGTGGTCGAACGCCAGATGGAGGCGCAGCAGGACAAGCGCACCAATTACACCCGCGAAGCCTTTGTCGAGAAGGTGTGGGAGTGGAAGCACGAAAGCGGCGGCACCATCACCAACCAGCTGCGCCGTCTGGGCTGTTCGATGGATTGGAGCCGCGAACAGTTCACGATGGACCCGCATTTCACCAAGGCGGTGATCAAAACCTTCGTCAGCCTGTATAATGACGGGCTGATCTACCGTGACAAGCGGCTGGTGAACTGGGACCCGAAGCTGAAGACCGCGATTTCTGACCTCGAAGTCGAAACCCGCGAAGTGCAGGGCAGCTTCTGGCGTTTCCGCTATCCGCTGGCAGACGGCGCGCTCACCGATGCCGGGGCCGATCACATCATCGTCGCCACCACCCGGCCCGAAACCATGCTGGCCGATATGGCCGTGGCAGTGCACCCTGAAGACGAACGCTACGCCAGCGTTGTCGGCAAGCATATCGTGCTGCCGATCACTGGGCGGCGCATTCCCATCATCGCCGACGAACACGCCGATCCGGCGCTGGGGTCAGGCTGTGTGAAGATCACGCCGGGCCATGATTTCAATGACTTCGAAGTCGGCAAGCGTGCCGGGTTTGCGGCGGGCGATATGCTCAACATGCTCGATGCCGATGCGGCGGTGGCGCAAGTGGCCGACGGCTTGATCCCGGCGGAGTTCGTCGGGCTCGACCGGTTCGACGCGCGCAAGGCCGTGGTTGAACGGTTGAAGGCCGAGGGCTTCCTCGTGCCGCACGTGACCATCAAGGATGGCGAGCCAACCGAACACGACGCCGAACCGCGCGTGATCCAGACCCCGTTTGGTGATCGCGGCGGCGTGGTGATCGAGCCGTGGCTGACCGACCAATGGTACGTGAACGCTGCGGAACTTTCAAAGAAGCCGATTGCGGCGGTGAAGTCCGGCGAAATCGGCATTGTGCCCAAGACGTGGGAAAAGACCTTCTTCAACTGGATGGAGAACATCCAGCCATGGTGCGTCTCGCGCCAGCTGTGGTGGGGACACCGGATTCCGGCGTGGTTTGCCGATGATGGGCGCGTGTTCGTGGCCGAAAGCGCCGAGGGAGCGCAGGCACTCGCAGGCGAAGGCGTTTCGCTGACGCAGGATGACGACGTGCTCGACACGTGGTTCTCGTCTGCCCTGTGGCCCTTCGCCACGCTCGGCTGGCCGGAGGACGGCGCGCCGCTGCTCGCCAAGCACTACCCCAACTCGCTCCTCATCTCCGGCTTCGACATCCTGTTCTTCTGGGACGCGCGGATGATGATGATGGGGTATTACGCGATGGGCCAAAAGCCCTGGGACACGCTCTACCTCCACGGTCTCGTGCGCGCGGCGGACGGAGCGAAGATGTCGAAGTCCAAGGGCAATGTGGTCGATCCGCTCGGCCTGATTGACCAGTACGGCGCGGACGCTTTGCGGTTCTTTATGGCGGCAATGGAAAGCCAGGGCCGCGACATCAAGATGGATGAAAAGCGGGTCGAGGGGTATCGCAACTTCGCCACCAAGCTGTGGAACGCGGCGCGGTTCTGCCAGTCGAACGGCATTGGCGCTTCGGCCAGCATCAAGGCCCCGGCCGCGCGCCTTGCCGCCAACCAGTGGATCATCGGCGAAGTCGCCGCCTGCGTGACCGAGATCGAACGCGCGATGGCCGATCTGCGTTTCGATGCGGCCGCCAACGCGATCTACCAGTTCACGTGGAGCAAGTTCTGCGACTGGTATCTCGAACTGATCAAGCCGGTGTTTGCAGGCGACGCCGACAGCCCGCCCGCCGTGGAAACCCGCGCGGTCGCCGGATGGGCGCTCGATCAAATTCTCGTCATGCTGCACCCCTTCATGCCCTTCATCACCGAAGAACTGTGGCACAAGCTGGGTGAGCGGCCGTACGAGTTGATCCTCGCAAAGTGGCCCGCGCCCGAGGCGGAAGTCAGCAAGGAAGCGACCGACGCAATCGATTGGGTGATCGACCTCACCACCAACACCCGCAGCGCCAAGAACGAACTCGGCATTCCGCCGGGGGCGAAGCTGGCGGCCTATCTGGCCGCGCCATCCGATGTGGCAACGCGCACGATTGAGCGCAGCACGGCAGCAATCGAACGCCTCGCCCGCCTGACGCCAGTCACCATCGGCGAAGCGCCCGCAGGCCCGGCGATGCAGGTGATCGCAGGGGCCGATGTCTTCGTGATCCCGCTCGAAGGGGTCATCGACATCGCAGGCGAGAAAGCGCGGCTCGAAAAGGCGCTGGGGCTTTCCGAAAAGGAAGCCAAATCGCTGGGCGGCCGCCTGTCGAACCCCGCCTTCGCCGAGAAAGCCAAGCCCGAAGCGGTCGAAAAAGCCCGCGCCGATCTCGCCCACCATCAGGGCGAGGTCGGGCGGCTGACGGCAGCATTGGCGCGGTTGGGGTAGGGTGAACCTCACTCTCGCCACCGACGACACCGGCGGGCCTGAAATCTTCGCCAGCCTGCAAGGCGAAGGGCCGAGCGCAGGCGTGCCGGTCGCCTTCGTGCGCCTGAGCCGCTGCAACCTTGCCTGCACGTGGTGCGACACGGCCTATACGTGGCACTTCGAGGGAGACAATCGGCCCCACCGCGACGGCATCGCCTACGAACGCAAGGCCAATCAGGTCACGCTCTCGCCCGCCGAAACCGCGGAGCGCATCGCTGCGCTGGGGCAGAACCGCCTCGTCATCACCGGGGGCGAACCACTGTTGCAGGCAGGCGCTCTGGCCGAGATGTTGGAACACCTGCCCGACATCAGCGTCGAGATTGAAACCAACGGCACGGTGGCAAGCCCTGCGCGGCTCGACATCCGGGTCGATCAGTACAATGTCAGCCCCAAGCTGTCGCATTCTGGCAACCCGGCCGACCTCGCGCTGATCCCAGAGCGGCTGGACGCATGGGCGGCAGATCCGCGCGCTTTCCTGAAGTTCGTGGTAGCCTCGCCTGCGGACGTGGACGAGGTGCTGGAACTGCAGCGCCGCTACCGCTTCCGCCCGGGCCACGTCTATCTGATGGCCGAAGGCACCAGCACAGCAGCCCAGCGCGAGCGGCAGGCATGGCTCAGCGGCCTATGCCTAAAGCACGGGTTCCGTATGAGCGACCGGCTGCATATTCATTTGTACGGGGATACCAGAGGCACTTAGTCTGCTTTGCGCTCGCCCCTCCGGGCGAACGTCCTCGGCGCGTTTCGCGCTTCGCGCGAGCGCCTGCGGGCGGGCGGTCGCCCTTGCGGACCTTGCGGGTCCGGATCAGCGCGGGGATGAGGAGTCTTCCCCCCTCCTTACCCCTGACTTCTCCAGCGCATCACCACGCGTTCGACCAATTCTTCCTCACCGCCGTCCTTGTTCCACAATTCGACGAAGCTCGGGTCTTCGGATGCCGGGCGCTTGTGTTCTTCGAGGTTGTCGAAGCTTACGCGGATCGGGATTGCCACGCCTTCGCCGCAGATGATGCATTCGCGGTTGCGCAGTGCCGGGATCGAATCAAGGAACCCGCGCGCGCCTTCGGGCATCGCGGCTTTCACGAAGGCTTGGTCGCGGTCGTTGTTGAGGCGCATCGAAATGATCGTGCCGCACTGCGACAGCACGCCTTCGGCCAAGTCAGACGGACGCTGGGTGATCAGGCCGAGGCTGATGCCGTATTTACGGCCTTCCTTGGCAATCCGGCTGAGGATCTTGCCCACCGATGATCCATCGGCGTTCCTCTCATTAGGAACGTAACGGTGCGCTTCTTCGCACACCAGCAGCACGGGCCGCGTCTTTTCCTCGCGCCCCCAGATCGCGAAATCGAACACGAGCCGGCTCAGCACCGCGACCACAGTCGAGGTGATGTCCGATGGCACGCCCGACACGTCGATGATCGAGATCGGCTTGCCGTTGCCGGGCATGCGGAACACCTTGCCGATGAAATCAGCCATCGTGTCACCCACCAGCATGCCTGAGAACATGAACTGGTAACGCGGATCGGCCTTGATCTCGTCAAGCTTGCCCTTGATCCGCATGAACGGCGCGGACGAGGTTGCCTTGTCGAGCTTGCCCATCTCGTCCTGAATGATGTTGCCAAGGTCTGAGAGCAGATAGGGGATCGGCGAATCCACTGTGATTTTGCCCATCGTCTGCGCCAGCCGGTTTTTCGACCGCGCGGAGAGCAGGCACTTGGCAAGAATATCGCTATCGACCTGCCGTTCATTGCCGCTGCCCGACAACAGCACCTCGCAATGCTCTTCGAAATTCATCAGCCAGTACGGCATTTGCAGGTTCGACACGTCGAGGATCTGCCCGGTCTGGCGGAACGCGGCGGAATATTCGCCGTGCGGGTCGATCATCACGATATGACCCTTGGGCGCAGCTTCGCAGATTCGGTGGAGGATCAGCGCGGCGCTGGTCGATTTGCCCGTCCCGGTCGATCCCAGCAGCGCAAAGTGCTTGCCCAGCATCGCGTCGACATACAGCCCGGCGCGGATATCGCGGGTGGGGAACACCGTGCCGATGGTGATGCTGGAACGGCCATCGCTCGCGTAAATTTGTTCCAGATCCTTGGTGGTGGCGGGATAGCACATTGCGCCCGGCACCGGATAACGGGTGACCCCGCGCCTGAACCCATGGATGCGCCCGGTCAGCTTTTCTTCAGCGCCTTCGCCCAGAAAATCGATGTGGGCGATGATCCCGCCTTCGGTGCGGCGATCCTTGCGTTGATCGCGCACGTTGGCGAGCAGCCAGGATTCGCCGACGCGGATCTTGATCTGACTGCCGACCTGCCCGGCGAGCGCAATCGAAGGATCGGCATCCTCCATGCATTCGTTCAGCCGTTGCAGATCAAGCGCGATCTGTGAGCCTGATCCCGAAATTTCGAGCACCACGCCAATCGGCAGGCGCGAGTTATCGTGCCCACCAGTGGCCGCAGCGCTGGCATGCTCCGCCTGCCCAACCGGATTGGGGCCTGTGAAGCGTTCGAAATCCTGCCTGCCGTGATCGGTCATTTGCGCCTTTCCCTGCGCCAGTGTTGACACCGGCAAGGAGATACGGCGGGTCCGGTTAAAATCGGGTCAATTTTACGCGCAAGTCCCGCTAGGGTCTGGCGAACAGGCGACCGGCCAGCCAGCCCATGCCCAGCGACAACGCAATCGCGCCAAGACCATAAAAAAACGACCAGCGCTGCGCGGCGCTGACCACCTGACCTTCGAGCCCGGCTTTGACCACTTCGATCCGCGCAGTTCCGCTCGCCAACACCCGCCCGCGTGCAATCGCGAATGTTTCCGCGGTGTAGCGCCCGGTGGTGACGTTGGATGGCAGGTTGATGCGCGCCTGATACAGCACCTTTTCGCTGATGCTCACCCCGCCGGGGTTCTCCTGATACAGACCCTGTTTGCGGCGCAGTTCGACCAGCCCTTGGGCAAAGCGGGCCTGTTCTTCGGGTTCGATCTCACCCGAAGGGCTAAGCTGGATGAAATCGGTGCCAAGCTCGTAAATCGCGGCCGTGCGCTCATCGACGATATCGGCGATCGGGCGCGATGAGACGACCGCAAAGAACGCAGGGGCAGAACGGAAATCGCTCGACCCGGCGTTGGCCCAGATGCCGGCAATGCGTTCTTTTTCGCGGAGGCGGATCGGTTCGGCCGGGCCTTTGAGCACCACCACAATGTCATATTCGCCCATCTGTCCCGCGCCCGCCGGATCGATCACCGCGCCGTAAAGCAGCAGCCGCGCCCCGGTGAAGCCCTGCCGCACCTCGATCAATGATTGGCTGACGGCGGGCACCAGCACCGGCTCGCGCTGGGCAAAGGCGGGGGGGGCTGAAAGCGCGAGCCAAGCAAGCAGCGCGAAAGCCAACCGCCCGCTCACATTCATAGCGGCGCCACGGTGTAGATCTCGTCGGGCTGCACGCCGAGGCCGTAGAGCATCCGCAGCGCGATCACGAGCACCAGCGCCGCCAGCGCCAGCCGCAGATATTCCGGCCGGGCTTTCAGCGCGATCTGCGTGCCGAATTGCGCGCCCAGCACCGATCCCAACAGCAGCAGCGCCGCCAGCACCAGATCCACCGCCTTGGTGGTAAGCGCGTGGGTCATGGTGGTGACCATCGTCACAAACAGGATCTGGAACAGCGACGTGCCGACCACGACATTGCCGCTCATGCCCAGAATATATAGCATGGCAGGCACCAGCAAAAACCCGCCGCCAACCCCCATCAGCATCGTCAGCACGCCCACCGCCAGCCCCAGTAGCATTGGCGCCAGCGGCGAAATATACAGGCCCGAGGCGTAGAACCGCCAGCGATAGGGCAGGCTAGCCACCAGCGGGTGGTGACGCCGCTTGCGCACCGGAGCTGCGACCTTGCCCAGTAACCCAGGTCTGAGCGAGGTCACCGCTTCGCGCAACATCAGCGTCCCGATTGATCCCAGCATCACCACATAAAGGATGCTGATGACGACATCGATCTGCCCGAATGATTGTAGCACCCGGAACAATACCGCGCCAATCAGCGCGCCGATAATCCCGCCGCCGACCATCACGCCGCCCATGCGGTAATCCACGCCCTTGCGGCGCGAATGGGCCAGCACGCCCGACACGCTGGCGCCTGTCACCTGCGTCGCGGCAGATGCGGCGGCGACTGTGGGGGGGATGCCGTAAAAAATCAGCAGCGGCGTTGTCAGAAACCCGCCGCCGACCCCGAACAGGCCTGACAGAATACCCGTCAGCCCGCCCAGCAGCACGATGTAGAGGCCATTGACCGAAAGATTCGCGATGGGCAGGTAGACGTCCATACCCCACGACTAGACCAGCGCGGCAGGGGATGAAAGCCGGGGTTATCAGGTTATGGTCGTTTACGCTCCGGTGAGAGCGGCCGGCCTTCAAAACCGCGCAGAAAGCGTCGCTGCCAGCCCCGAATCCGGCCCCGCCTGTCCCCCTACCCGCTCGCGCCAGTCGAGCGAGAGGCGCGCGGGCACATCGCCCACCGTCAGATCAAGCCGCATCGTTGGGCCAAGGTCGATCCGCTGCGCATCCGCCTGCGCGCCGCCCCATGCGCCCGCCCCCACGCTGATGCGCAGGGCATCGCCGGTCGCATCGGCCACCAGATCAACCTCGCGGGTCACGCTCGCCTGCCCATCGGCAAAGGCGGTGGCCGATGCACCGCCGACCCAGCCGGCCTGCCCATAGGCTTCAACCTGCGCGCCATAGGGCAGCCGGATCGGCGCAAGTTCGGTCACTGCATAGGCCGATGGGCGCACCTCGTTGGTGAAGGCCGCATCGGTCAACCGCACCTCGCCCGCGATCCGCACCGGCACACGCGGGAACGGACGGACCGACGCGCCGAGTGCCAATTCCTGCTCACCGCGCCGCACCAACGCGCGATAAGCGCGAGCATAAAGCCGCGGATCACGCGCCGCCGTGGTTGCAATCCGGTATTGCAGCACCGCGCCGACCTGGCTTGCGCCGTAAATCGGCACGCGCCCTTGCGAGATCGGCGCGGCGTCTGATCCCTGCCGCCAGAATGCCCAGCCATCCGCCGACCACCGCCCGCCGCCATTGGCCGTGGCGGGCCGCTGGGCCGGAGGAAGAAACGGCGGCCGCTGCGGCAGCGCAAAGGTTTCCGGCCCATATGAGCGCGCGCTGCCAAAACGCAGCCCCGCGTCGCGCAGCCCGGCCCGCCACAGCAGCTGATGCGCGGCGGCGAACTGCGGGTCGATCGGCCCGGTCCTGCGCGCACGCGCCAACCCAGCATTGGCCCAGCCGGTTGCCGCGGCAACGGACGGCACTGGCAGGCCACGCTCCGCCGCATCACGCTGCACCTCGGCCACAATCAGATCTGTCGACGAGGACGCCATCGCGGGTGCCATTGCTGGGACGGGCGGCGTGCCCGCGATTGGAGCGCTGAAAACTTCCTCGATCCCGGTGAAGGGATTTTCCCACCACAGCGCCCGCGCGCCAGTCCATGCGGTCAGCAACAGCGCCAACATCAGCAAGGGCCCGCCGCGCCGTCCGGCTGTGCCAGCCAGATCCGTCACCGGCCCGTTCCAGCAGCAAGCCCCAATTGCGCCGGGTGCACAACATGCTCGGTCTTGTCCCACGCCGCCGCTCGCCCGCCCAGCGTGGCGGCATAGGCGAACACCGCGCGCCGCCCGGCGATGATCGCGATGACATTCGCCAGCGGTATCCGCGCTACCGCCAGCAGCCCTTCGGACACGCCATATTCGCGCGCGGTAAAGGCAAATCGCATCGCCACCCGCCACACAAACGCCAGCGCATTGGCAATCAGCAGCCCTTTGAGCATCGGGGTCAGCGGCACCGGCTGGGTCAGTCCGGTGGCAACCGCAACACCCATCACCCCGGTCAACAGCACCAGCGCATAGCCCGCCAGCAGCACCAGCGCGGTCAGCGGTCCGCGCCGGTCGCGGATGCGCATCCAATATTCGATCAGCCCGCCCGACCAGCCGACCCGGTCCCAGCCCTGCAAGGCAATGCCCAGCACCCAGCGGCATTTCTGACGCACCACCGTGTCGAACCGATCCGGGAAGAACGCGCGGGTGGCGATCAACCGCCCATCATCGCCGCGCACGCGCACGAACCGGCAGCGCCCGCCCGCCGCCGCAATCGCGAGGCCGAGTTCATAATCCTCGGTCAGCGAATCGCTGGCGAACGGCAGGCCGTCAGAGCGGCGCGCGGCGAGCCCATGCAGCGCCCGGCGCGATGCCGCACAGCCGACCCCCGCTCCCGGCAGCCCGGCGCCCAACGCATCGCGCACCACCATTCCCTTGCCATGCGCCTCGGCAAATTCCTCGCAATAGTGGCTGCCGATCTGGCGCGCGATCCAGCCGCCCCCTCGGCTGCCGTCATGATGCCGCGGCACCAGCGGCGCAACTGGCAGCTGCGCGAAATCGGCCCCATCGGCGATGGCTTCATCCAGCAGGCCGAGCGCAGCGGGATCGACCAGATCCTCGGCATCGTGGAACACCACGGCGGCAAAGCGGCTGCCGCTGCGCGCCTCATCAATGGTAAGCGCGGCGTAAAGGCGGTTGAGGCAATCGGCCTTGGTGGTCGGCCCGTCGCGGTCATGGATCACCATCCGCAAGCGCGGGTCACCCTGCGCGGCGGCGATGCCAGCGGCGAGTGTAGCGGGATCGTTGCGGTAGCAGCCGACATAGAGGCGCATCGTCGGCTGCGGCCAGCTATCGAGCAAATGCCGGATAGTCTGGCCGATCACTGCTGCTTCGTGCCATGCGGGAATAAACACCGCGACCGGGCCGTGCAGGCTGCGGTTCTGGAGCAGATTGCGCGGCCGACGCGGGGTCACCGCCCGCCCACCTGCTTTCAGCCACAGCCAGACGGCATCAACCGCAAGGTCATCCAGCGCACCAATCAGGAAGAACACACCAGCAAATAGCAGCAGTTCGTGCTGTAGCAGTGCAATCCACTGCCACAGATCAAGTCCAGAGATGGACAAGGCGACCCCCTTCCCCAAGTAAGTCGCCAAATTATATTGCCTTTACGCCCCTTGCAATAGGGTTAGCAATTTTAATGGTTTAAACCGGGTTTATGGAAGGATCGCGCTTAACTGCGGCGAATTACCAACTGCCGACGTTGGGCATGCTTACCCACGGCTCGGCCGGTTCAAGATGGCCGTCTTGCAGCAATTCGACCGAAATTCCGTCGGGCGATTTGACGAAGGCCATGTGCCCATCGCGCGGAGGGCGATGGATGATATGCCCCGCCGCAGCGAGCGCCGCGCAGGTGTCGTAAATATTATCGACCCGGTAAGCGAGGTGGCCAAAATTGCGCCCGCCATCATAGGCTTCACCCGCGCTGCCATCTTCGGGCGGCCAGTTATAGGTCAGTTCCACCTCAGCCACGCCAGCCTGCCCCGGCGCGGCGAGGAAGATCAGCGTGAATCGCCCCGCTGCGACTTCAAACCGGCGCACTTCTTCCAGCCCGATCAGCTTGAAGAACGCCACCGTCGCATCAGGATCGGTCACACGGATCATGGAGTGGAGGAATTTCGTCATAACACCCTTCATTCAAAAACCATTCATCGCGCGTGATGCACAATTCATCGCACACACACTCTCTCGGGGGACAATGCGATGGGCGACGATGACATGCAACCGGCGAATGAAGCGCACAGTGTTTGGCGTGAACCTGCCAATATCCGCTGGTTCGGCACCGCCGCCATTCTCGCTGTCGGCATGATCGCTGGCGGATACCTGCTCGGCGATGGGTTGTTGCGCGCCAAGGATGCCGAACGCGCCGTCACCGTACGCGGGCTGGCGGAACGCGATGTCACCGCCGACCTTGCCACCTGGACGATCTCCTACTCCGCCGCATCGACCGATCTGGCCGAAGCGCAGGGTAAGGTGCGGCGCGACACGCAGGCGATTGAGGCGTTCTTCAAGGAACTGGGCTTCCCCGCCGATGCACTGCAACCAACCGGGGCCAATGTATCGAGCTTCACCAATGAAGGCCTGACCACTTACACCGTGCGCCAACGCCTCGCACTGCGCACCGAAGACATTGTCCGCGCGCGCAAAGCCGTTGCCCGGCAATTCGACCTGGTCGGGCGCGGGGTGTTTCTGGAGGAAGGTTCGGGAATGGCCTACACCTTCACCAAACTGAACGACGTCAAGCCCGCCATGGTGGCCGAAGCCACGAAGGACGCGCGCGCATCGGCCCAGCAATTTGCCGAGGATTCAGGATCAGGCGTCGGCAAGATCCGCGAAGCCACCCAAGGTTATTTTACTATCGAAGCGCGCGATGGCGAGACGGGCGGCTGGGGAAATTCCGACAGCCCGTATAAAAAAGTGCGCGTGGTCACCACGGTCAGCTTCTCGCTCGAATGATCGCAGGTTTGAGCGCGATTGGACGATGAAATCGCACCATCTGGCGCGCAGGCCACCGCGCGCGGCAGAGGGTTTGTTGCACTGCGTCGTTGGCGACTGTAAGCGGACTATCTTTTCGGGGACAGGGCGGCACAAGCACGCCCTGCCCTGCAACCCCTTGGGGTCGTACAACTGAGTCATCAGCACCATCATGCTTCAGAAATTGCGCGACTTTTTTCGATCCGCTCCGCCGCCCCGCCTACCGGCGGTGCCCCCCGGCACGCGCTATTATGTGGTTGGCGACATCCACGGGCGGCTTGACCTTTACGAAGCGTTGATCACCGCGATCGAGGTTGAGATTGCCGCCAGCACTGATGTGGAATCGCGCATAGTGCTGCTCGGCGATCTGGTCGATCGCGGGCCGGACAGCGCCGGGGTGATCGCGCGCACGCAAGCATGGCAGCAGCATCGGGATGTGAAGGTGCTGGTGGGCAACCACGAAGAAATGTTCCTCGCCGCCTTCGATCGGCCCGAAGCGCTGCGCCACTTCGTCAAGCATGGCGGGCGCGAGACGATCCTCAGTTACGGCCTCTCGAAAAAACAGTTCGCCGCGCTGTCACTCGAAGCGTTGTTTGAACGCCTGCCCAAACTGGTGCCGCAATCGGCGCGTGATTATATCGCCGCGTTCGAGGCAATGATCATCGCGGGCGATTACGTGTTCGTCCATGCCGGGATCGATCCCGCGCGCCCGCTCGCCGACCAGAAGCGCAGCGACCTGATGTGGATCCGCGACCGCTTCCTCAGCCACGAAGGCCCATTGGAAAAGGTGGTGGTGCACGGCCACACGATCTTTGACCGGGTGATGGATTGCGGCAACCGCATTGGCATTGATACTGGCGCTTTTCGCTCGGGTGTGCTTACAGCGCTCGTGCTCGAAGGCGGCCATCGACGCGTTCTGCAGGCCTGCACCAGCGATGGTGGGCCAGTCGAAGTCTTCAATGGCGAACGGGCGTAACCGCCACGCGGATTGCACGCGGGCCACACCAGATATCGCTTGAGGGCAGCTATTCATGAAGATTGCGATGGTCGGTTCGGGCTATGTCGGGCTCGTATCAGGGGCATGCTTTGCCGATTTCGGGCATGAAGTCGTCTGCATCGACAAGGATCAGAGCAAGATCGACCGGCTGCACGCTGGCATCATGCCAATTTACGAACCGGGGCTTGAAGCGCTGGTCGAAAACAATGTGAAGGGCGGTCGCCTCAGCTTCACCACCAGCCTCGCTGATGGGATCAAGGGTGCTGCTGCGATTTTCATCGCAGTCGGCACACCCAGCCGCCGGGGCGATGGCCATGCCGACCTCACCTTCGTTTACGAAGTCGCGCAGGAAGTGGGCGAGCATCTGGCGAATGATGCGGTTATCGTCACCAAATCCACCGTGCCAGTCGGCACCGGCGACGAGGTTGAACGGATTATCCGAGAGACGGGAACGGCCCACAAATTCGCCGTCGTCTCCAACCCCGAATTCCTGCGCGAAGGCGCGGCGATCGGCGATTTCAAGCGGCCTGACCGGATCGTGATCGGGGCCGAGGATGAATTCGGGCGCGAGGTCATGCGCGAAGTTTACCGCCCGCTCTACCTCAACGAATCGCCGATCCTGTTCACCTCACGCCGCACCAGCGAGCTGATCAAATACGCCGCCAACGCCTTCCTCGCGACCAAGATCACCTTCATCAACGAGATGGCTGATCTGTGCGAGAAAGTCGGCGCGAACGTGCAGGACGTGAGCCGCGGGATCGGGATGGATAACCGCATCGGGTCGAAATTCCTGCACGCCGGGCCGGGTTACGGCGGATCGTGCTTCCCCAAGGATACGCTCGCGCTGCTCAAGACCGCCGAAGATTACGACAGCCCGACCCGGATCGTCGAAGCCGTGGTCAAGGTCAACGACAGCCGCAAACGCGCGATGGGACGCAAGGTCGTCGATGCGCTCGGCGGGGTGGACGCGGCGCGCGGCAAGAAGGCGGCGCTGCTCGGCCTGACGTTCAAGCCGAACACCGATGACATGCGCGATTCGCCCTCGATCGCGGTGGCGCAGACGCTGATGGATGCAGGCGTGGACGTTGCTGCTTACGATCCCGAAGGCATGGAGCAGGCCCGCCCGCTGCTGCCCGAGGTGACCATGTGCGACGATCCCTACGCCGCGATTGCGGGCGCGGATGTGGTGGTGATCGTGACCGAATGGGACGCCTTCCGTGCGCTCGATCTGAAGCGGGTGAAGGAACTGGCGAACGCCCCGGTGCTGGTGGATCTGCGCAATATCTACAACCCCGAAGATATGGCAGCGGCCGGGTTTACTTATCTGAGCGTGGGTAGGGCTTAGCGTCCGAACCAGTGGCGGCGGTTTTGGAGTTGGGAGAGCTGCCAGACCAGCGCGACCTGTACTATCGCTCCGCCTACCATCGCCGCCCAGCCGATTGGAGCGAAGTCCTGCCCACCGCGCGCATTGATCGCCAGCAGCGCCCAGCAGAACACCAGCCCGTATAGCGGCGCGCCGCGAACCCTTGCCGTGGCAGTCGCCGCAATGATCGCCCCGATTGCCACCATCACCGTCGCTATTTCGGGCGACTGACCCGTCCCGCTCACCCCATAGTACTTCAATGTCGCCGAAATGTTGACAATGCTCGCCGCAGTGAGCCAAGCCGCAAGCGCGCTAAAAACCGGAGCGACCAGCCATCTTTCAGCCCGCGACAGCGTGGAAGCCGCCACCAGTGCACGCAGCACCAGCAGCAGCCCACCGAGCGAAACGAGGATGATGATCGCCGAAATCGCGGTCAGATTGGCGAATTGCGTATAGGCCGCCCACACCCCCTGAGCAGCCAAGGCAACAACGGCGGGCCAGCTAATCTGCTGGAGCAAGGCATTGCGGCGCTGTGCCGGCAAAGCCTGCCATACGGCGAAAACTGCCGAGAAAAGGAACAGTGGCCCCCAGATCGCAAATGCCCAGCCCGCAGGCGTGACCAGTGTCCGGACGGAATCGGAACGGCTGCCAATCGGTTCGCCAAGGCCGAAATAGGGCAGGAAGGTCGCGCCGATCTGGACCATGACCGCAACGATCACGGCGACGCGCTGCCACCCGGAACGCAAAACAGAAGCTGGGTTGTCCATGCGGTCAGGGGTCCTTGTGATGCAAGCCGGGTTCTTGGCTGCGATCGAAACAAAAAATATCAGGGGGCCATCATAAGCCGGGTTCTGTCTCCTCAGGCGGTATCCTTGCGGACGGGCCTGCGGTGGCAGCCATTCATCTGCTCGCCGGATTGCTCCGGCGCTCTAGCAGCCAACCCGGGCCGCTCAGGGCGAAACACCCCTACCCACCTTGCGATGGGCGCGCGGCCCCTATTCGGCCTTGCTCCGGGTGGGGTTTGCCATGCGAGCCCTGTTGCCAGCGCCCCGGTGCGCTCTTACCGCACCCTTTCACCCTTGCCTGTCCCCGCAAGCGGGCCATCGGCGGTTTGCTCTCTGTGGCACTTTCCCTTGCGCCCCCGAAGGAGCGCCGGCGGGCGTTACCCGCCACCCTTGTTTCGTGGAGCCCGGACTTTCCTCGCGCCCCCTCTGCTTTCGCAAAAGCGGCACGCGGCTGCCTCAGGCCCCCTGACGGGGCCGCCTATAGGCGCGGCATTATGAGATTGCAAAATTAACGTCTTTTGTGGTCGCATCGCTGGTGCTGAAAACCGGTTCCCACTTTTCAGCGCGATGCTTAACGCGTCCGCCCCTGATCGCGGTCGAGCAGCAATTGCCACAGGATCGCGGCGATCTCGCCATCGGGGATGCCGGTGATGTGTTCGGGCCGCCAGCGCCGTTCAAACGCCTCAACCGCCTTCATCTGATCGGTGATGTCATAGCCGAACCGTTCGAGCGCGAGGAAGAAGGATCCATCATTGTGGAACGGATTGCCCGCCGCCAGCGATTGCGGACGCGGCAGGCACAGCTTGTATTGGGCGAGGCGGTCCCAAGGAAACAGCTCACCCGGATCGACTTTCCGCATCGGTGCGACGCAGGAATGGCCGACCACGTTGGCGCGCGGGACATCATACCGCTGCACGATCCGCGCCAGCAGCGGGATCAGCGCGTCGATCTGCGCATCGGCAAACCCGCGATAGCTCCCATTTTCGGGCGCGTGGCCGGGGTGATCGAGTTCAATCCCGATGCTGGCCGAATTCACATCCGGGATGCCGCGCCAGTAGGATGCACCCGCGTGCCATGCCCGGCGCGCTTCGGGCACCAGCCGGATGACCTCGCCATCTTCGGTGATGCAGTAATGAGCGCTGACCGAGGCGGCGGGATCGCACATGCGTTCCAGCGCGCTCTCAACCGGCTTCATCTCGGTATAATGGATCACCACCATGCTGATCGGCAGGGTGCGATCATTGTGGTTGGGCGATGGCACCTCGCGGTGCACCAGTTCGTCGCCCGTTTCGTTCATGTCCATGCCCCCGACATCAGAACGATTACCCGATCATGCCTTCGGGCATTGGCAACACCGCACCCAGCACCAGGGCGCCATCGCCGAGTTTGTATTGCAGCCCGCCCTCAAACTCCTCGGCCAGCACGGCGATCATGTGGGCGGCAGCGGTGCGGCTGGTAATTTCGGCAGGCGCAAGATCGCCTTGCAAGGCGCGGCCAATCGTCTCGTCAAACGCGATCCTATCGCCGCGTGCGCGCGCCACGATCTCCACCGCGCCTTCGCGTCGTTCAGCCCCGATATCGAGCGTCCCGCCGCGCACCAGACTGTCGAGCGCGATCTGCGCCAGGTTGAGCAGCACCTTGACCGCCGGTTTGGGCAGGCTTGGTTCGGGGATCGCCCAGTGGATCTCGACCCGCTTGTTATCGGCGGCGAGCGCGTTGATCACGGCTTTCGCCTCGTCAATCGGGATTGCCTCACCAAAGCCGCCCGCCGCGCCGAAGGCCAGCCGGAAGAACTTGAGCTTATCCGCGCTGATCCGCGCCGATTGTTCGAGCAGTTCCATGCAGCGCGCGCGCATTTCGGGGTCTTGTTCGTCGGCCAGCAGCTCCAACCCATTGGCGAGCGCGCCGACGGGGGACAGCATATCGTGGCACAGGCGTGAACACAGCATCGCAGCGAGATCGGTTTGGGATATCATGCCGGCGGTTCTAGCTTTCGATTAAGCATAAGGAAAGAGCAGCAAACCCCGCAATGTCGTCGCGCCAGAACCTTACGTCGTGTCCGGCGATAATCGCCCAGATGCGCCCGTCGCCCGAGGCAGAGACGCGGTCAGTCATGCTGGGCACGGGGTCGCCGGTCGGGTGCGAGTGGAAATAGCCGAGCACCTGCGGCCCCCCAGCGCGCGCGGCGCGGTGCGCGTCGATCAAGGCCTGCGGGTCGATGTCGAAATGGGTGGCAGGGGTGGGATGGACATTGCGGGCCACGCGCGCGGCGATGATCCGCGCGCCTTCTCCCAGCAGCAACCCGCATACCTCATGTGGATGCCCAGCGGCAGCGGCGGCGCGCATGGTGGTGAGAGCTTGGCTTGTCACTTCGATATCCATCGCGCATGGCCTTACCATGTCCGAGCCCGAAATCATCACCGGCACCATTCAAGCCCCAGCCCGCCTCGACAAGGCGCTGGCCGAAGCCACCGGGCTCAGCCGCGCGCGGGTGCAGGGGTTGATCGATGAAGGACGGGTCGATGTGGCGGGTAAGACTGCAACCTCGGCCTCGATGAAGGTCGCCGCCGGTACCCGCTTTCGCATCATCATCGCCGCTGCCATGCCAGCGCAGGCCGCGCCCGAAGACATTCCGCTGACCATCGCTTATGAAGATGCGCACCTGATCGTGGTCGACAAGCCTGCGGGCATGGTGGTGCACCCGGCGGTGGGCAACATCACCGGCACGCTGGTGAACGCCCTGCTGCACCACTGCGCCAAAAATGGCGGGGGCAAGCTGTCCGGCATCAACGGGGTCGCGCGCCCCGGGATCGTCCACCGGATCGACAAGGATACCTCCGGCCTGCTGGTAGTAGCCAAATCCGACGCCGCGCATGAAGGCCTCGCCGTGCAATTCGCCGCGCACACCGTCCATCGCCGCTACCTCGCCGTTTGCATCGGGCACCCCTCGCCGGCGGAAGGCACGATCAATGCCCGTGTTGGACGATCAGACGCCGACCGAAAGAAAATGACGGTGCTGCCCAACAATTCCTCACGCGGGAAAACGGCGGTCACCAACTACAAGGTTCTCGAACGGTTCGATCATGCCGCGCTGATCGAATGCCGTCTGGAAACCGGCAGAACCCACCAGGTGCGTGTTCACTGCGCATCAATCGGCCATGCCTTAGTAGGAGATCCTGCTTATGCCCGCATCCCAAAGGCCCTGCGCCCCGTAGTTGAAGAGTTGGGTTTTGCCCGGCAGGCGCTGCACGCAGCCGAGCTGGGATTTCAACACCCGGTAACGGGCGAAAGCCTTATGTTTCGCAGCGATTTGCCCCCTGACATGCAGGAACTGATCGACCAACTGCGACGTTCTAATCGATGAAAAGCGCACACAAACGCGCAAGAATCGGCTATATGTAAGCCCGTGGCCCAGTTCGCGGGATGCCCATCAGGGGTCCAGCGCAAGCGGTCGACACCAGAAAGGTTAGGCAAATAGTGACCAAGTCTCCAAGTGCCCGTACAAAATCCTCGACGCTCCCGGCCTTGAACGGTGAGCAGTCGCTCAACCGCTATCTGTCGGAAATTCGCAAGTTTCCGCTGCTGACGGCTGAGCAGGAATATATGCTCGCCAAGCGGTATCAGGAACACGAAGATCCCGAAGCCGCCGCCCAGCTTGTTTCCAGCCACCTGCGGCTCGTCGCCAAGATCGCGATGGGTTATCGCGGCTATGGCCTGCCCGTGGCTGACCTCATTTCCGAAGGCAACGTGGGCCTGATGCAGGGCGTCAAGAAATTCGAGCCCGATCGCGGTTTCCGCCTTGCGACCTACGCCATGTGGTGGATCAAAGCCTCGATGCAGGAATTTATCCTGCGGTCGTGGAGCCTTGTCAAAATGGGCACCACCGCTGCGCAGAAGAAACTGTTCTTCAACCTGCGCCGCATGAAAAAGCAGCTCGAAGCCTACGAAGACAGCGACCTGTCGCCCGCCGACGTGACCAAGATCGCCACCGATCTGGGCGTGCCGGAACAGGAAGTCGTCAACATGAACCGGCGGATGATGATGGGCGGCGATGCGTCGCTCAACGTCAGCTTGCGCGGTGACGAAGAAGGCGGCGGCGAATGGCAGGATTGGCTGACCGATGATCGCCCCTTGCAGGACGAAACCGTGGCCGAGGCTGAGGAAAGCCAGATGCGCATGGCGATGCTGGCCGAAGCGATGGGCAGCCTCAATGAGCGTGAACGTCACATCCTGACCGAACGCCGCCTGACCGAAAAGCCGCAGACGCTGGAAGAGCTTTCGCAGGCGTATGATGTGAGCCGCGAACGCATCCGCCAGATCGAAGTGCGCGCGTTTGAAAAGCTGCAAAAAGCAATGCAGCGGATCGCCGGTGAACGGTTGCTTCCAGGCGTTGCGTAAGACTTAATATTCGGAGAATTGCGAAGGGTCGGAGCCGGAAGCGGCTTCGACCCTTTGTCTTTTGGTGACGACCTCGCTTTTGCGGGTTTCAACCTGCCCCTCAGCATCCACTTCGCTGACCTCGCCGATGATCGTTGTCGTGATCCGATCGGCAGCGGCTTCTTCGACCACGCTGATCGCGCTCTTGCCCGAGTACTGGTGCGCGGCGATCTGCGCCAAGGCCGCCTCGCGGGTGACCGTCATGCCACTAACTTCGGCTACCACCATGATCGTGTCGGCAGCGGAATCGCGCAGGTACGCAGGATCAATGACAGCGGTCCCAGTGAATATCCGCTGGCCCGGCGCTGCATTGGAGGCAAGCGCAAGGGTCACGTGGGTGCCTGTGTCAGGCAGAATGTAGTCAGCCCCATCCTCCAGCGGGATGAGGCTCAGATCGCTCTTCAGAATGTTCTGAGCAGCAGCATCGGGGTCGCATTCGATGAGGAACACGTTCCATGTGAAATAGTAACGCCCGCAAGCCTCATGGCTTACCTTGATGGCGGTAAGAAACGCATCGAGGCGCGCCAGCACCTCGTTCCGGTTGGCGAGTGCCGGAGCCGCGCCCGGGCATTCTTGCAGCACGATCGGCATCTGCCATTCGGCCACCGGTCGCTGCTGCTCGGGGTTATCGACAAGATCGAAGCTGCGGATGCGGCACCCAGCGGCATCGGTGCGCACTTCTTCGCGATAGCCGCTTCTCCCGCTCGATGAACCCGAGCTGCCCTCGCCTTCGGACGTCGTGCGGTAGCGGCTGGTGATTTCGTAGTGCCTGACCTCGGGCGCAGCCGCGCTGTCATCAGCAGAAGCGGCCACTGGGGCGCAGGCGAATGCCAGCCCCAGCAAGCCTGCCCGTAAGGTCCGGCCTGCGCTCACTGCCGCGCCCCTACTTCACCGGAGCCAAGTCAAGCACCGCCGCCACCATCGCACGGGTGCCAAGCACCACGCTTTCCCGCGGAGCGACCTTGAACAGCGGGGAATGGTGTCCGGCAACCGCCGGCCCGCCATTGGCCTCTGCGTCAATGGCAGCCTGCGGGGTGCCGCCAACCGCGAAGTAATACCCCGGCACGCCGTGTTCCGCCGCGACGAAATAGGCGAAATCCTCTGCGCCCATATCCATCTGCACAAACGGCTCGAACGCCGCCGCGCCCAATTCGCGCTGCATCACCGCGTTGAGGCGTTGGGCAAGCGCCGGGTCGTTGGCGGTGACGGGCGTGCCGCCGGTGATTTTCATCTGCACCAGCTTGTCATCGGGCAACCCATGCGCCTTGCCGATATTGACCGCGATCCGTTCGATCGCGGCGAGCGCCAAGGCGCGCGTCTCCTCGTCATTGGCGCGCACGGTCAGCTGCAACACGGCGTTGTCAGGGATGATATTGCCGCGCGTCCCGGCGTGCATCGCACCCACGGTAACCACCACAGGCTTCAAGGGCGACACCTCACGGCTATCGATCGATTGCAGCGCGGTGATGATCTGCGCGGCGATGTACACCGGATCGCGCCCCAGATGCGGCGATGCGCCGTGGGTGGCGATGCCGGGGACGGTCAGTTCCACCGCTGACGATCCCGAATACTGCGTGCCTTCAGACGCCGAAACCTTGCCGGTGGCAAGATCAGCCGCCACGTGAAACGCGAGCGCATAATCGGGCTTGCCGAACTGTTTGTAGAGCCCGCCTTCGATCATCGCCTTGGCTCCGCCGACCAGTTCCTCGGCAGGCTGGACGATGAACATCGCCGTGCCGCTCCACTGGTCTTTCATCGCCATCAACCGCCGCGCCGTGCCGACCATCGACGTGATGTGCACATCATGCCCGCAGGCGTGCATCACCGCATAGGTCGCGCCGTCCTGCCCGACCTGCGTGGCCTTCGACGCGTAATCGAGGCCCGATTTCTCCTCGACCGGCAGCCCATCCATATCCGCGCGCAGCATGATCAGCGGGCCATCGCCGTTGCGCAGCATCGCTACCACTCCGGTGCCGCCGACGCCGGTTGTCACCTCAAGCCCCGCCGCCTTCAATTCAGCCGCCATCTTCGCAGCGGTGCGGCTTTCGAGGAATGACAGCTCCGGATTCTGGTGAAAATCGACGAACAGCGGGGCGAGGTAATTGTCATACTCCGCCTCAATCGCGGCGACGGTTGCGGCATCGTCCGCCAGCGCGGGCACGGCAGACAACGTGGTGGCAAGCGCAAGCGCGCTGACGGCGATGGTGTGGAACAGGCGCATCGGATCATTCTCCCCTGATTGGTTGGCCATAGGTAGCCATGCCCCGGCGCGGCGCGCAAGCAGCGATGCTTTCCCCGCGCAAAACTGTTCGCTAAGGCTGCGCGCATGGCGCTTCGCATCCTCCGCATTTTTGCCAAGATCATCGCTGGGTTCATCGGCATCACGCTGGTGCTGGTGGTGGCGTTCAAATGGATCCCCGTCCCCGTCACCGCGACAATGGTGCTGGACGAAAACGGCATCACCAAGGATTGGGAAAGCCTCGACAATATTGATCGCAATCTGGTCTCGGCAGTGATTGCGGCGGAGGATTCGCGGTTCTGCGAACATTACGGCTTCGATGCCGAAGCGATCGAGCAGGCGATCGAGGAACGCCTCGCCGGAGAACGCGAGCGCGGCGGATCGACCATCAGCCAGCAGACCGCCAAAAACGTGTTCCTGTGGCAAGGCGGCGGTTTTTTCCGCAAAGGGCTGGAAGCGTGGTTCACCTTCTGGATCGAGACGATCTGGGGCAAGCGGCGGATCATGGAGGTGTATCTCAACGTCGCGGAAACCGGGATCGGCACTTACGGCGCCGAGGCCGGGTCGCAGCGGTATTTCGGCCATTCCGCCGCGCGCCTATCCGCGGACGAGGCAAGCCGCATGGCCGCAGCCCTGCCCAGCCCCAAGAAACGCGCGGTCAAAAGCCCCGGCGGGTGGCTCGCGCGCCACGGTAACACCATTGAACGCCGCATCGGCACAGTCCGGCGTGACGGGCTGGATGCTTGCGTCTATAACTGATCGCCAATGGCTCACGCGCACGCTCATAACCATGCCCACAGCAGCGCTGCGTCCGATTGCCACGGGCTGCACAGCGCGCATGGCCACCACCACGGCCCGGCCAATTTCGGCAGCGCGTTTATGATCGCCATCGGGCTGAACCTCGCCTTTGTGGTGATCGAGGCGGCGGCCGGGTTCATCTACGGATCGATGGCGCTGGTGGCGGACGCGGGGCACAACCTGTCGGATGTGCTGGCGCTAGTGCTGGCATGGATCGCCAGCATCGCCGCACGGCGCCCGCCTTCGGGCCGGTTCACCTATGGCTACAAAAGCTCGACGATCCTCGCCGCGCTGGGCAACGCGATGCTGCTGGCCTTCGCGATCGGGGCGATTTTGTTCGAGACGTTCGACCGGGTGATGACCCCGCAACAGCCCGAAGGCATGGCGATGGTGATCGTCGCCGGGATCGGAGTGGGCATCAACACGTTAACTGCCATGCTGTTCATGCGCGGTCAGGAGGACATCAATATTCGCGGAGCCTATCTCCACATGGCCGCCGATGCGCTGGTATCGCTGGGCGTGGTAGTGGCCGGGGTGGCGATCATCCTCACCGGCTTTGCCTGGATTGATCCGCTGGTCAGCCTCGTCATCGTCGCGGTGATCGCGTGGGGCACGTGGGGGCTGGCGCGCGACAGCCTGACGATGGGCCTGCTCGCGGTGCCTGCGCGGATTGATCTGGCTGAGGTCAAGGCGCACCTTGCCAGCTTTGATGGGGTGACGGCGGTGCACGATCTCCATGTATGGCCGATGTCGACCACCGAAACCGCGTTGACCGCGCATCTGGTGATGCCGGGGCGACCTGCGTCAGACACACTCCTGCGCGAGTTAGCAGATTCGCTCGAAACGCGGTTCGGGGTCGGGCATTCCACCTTGCAGGTCGAAAGCGGCGAAAACCCGTGCGGGCACGGATGCAGCTGATGGCCGCGCGTCCTCGCCCCACCTCGGATGAAGCGCGCGAGGCGCTGCGCGACGCGATGGCGCGGCTGGCGGGCGGCGATGAGTCGGCATTGGAAGAAATTTACCGCGCCACGCGGGTGAAACTGTTCGGGATCTGCCTGCGTATCTTGGGGGATCAAAAGGAAGCCGAGGACGCCTTGCAAGACGTCTATGTCAATCTGTGGCAGCGGGCCGACCGCTATGACCCGACCCGCGCGAGCCCGATCGCGTGGCTGGCGGCGTTCGCCCGTAATCGCGCAATTGACCGCCTGCGCACAGGTAAAGTTCGCGGCGGTGCGGTGGCGGTTGAGGAAGCAGCCCCGCTTGCCGATGAAAGCCCGCTCGCCGATATGCTGCTGGTCGATGCTGAGCAGGCGGCGCAAATTCACAAATGCCTCGGCGGTCTTGATGACCGCACGCAGGGCCACATCCGTGCGGCATTTTTCGAAGGGCAGACCTATGCGCAGCTGGCCGAAGCCGCCGATGTGCCGCTGGGCACGATGAAAAGCTGGATCAGGCGCGGGCTGATGCGCCTGCGCGCCTGTCTTGAAGCGAGCGAAGCGGCATGAGCGGCGCTGAGAACACACCCGAGCCCGAAGTGACCCGCGACGATCCCATGATCGCGGCCGAATGGGCCTTGGGCCTGCTCGAAGGCGAAGAACTGCTCGCCGCGCGCGGGAAATATGCGACCGATCCCGACTTTGCCTGGCGCAAGGAATGGTGGGACAATTGGTTCGCCCCGCTGACCGACGCGATGCCCGGCGCTGAGCCGAGCGCGCAGGTGTG
Source organism: Sphingomonadales bacterium Ga0077531 (assembly GCA_001464915.1). Classification (GTDB taxonomy): domain Bacteria; phylum Pseudomonadota; class Alphaproteobacteria; order Sphingomonadales; family Sphingomonadaceae; genus Erythrobacter. The sequence continues at coordinate 118,493 of LNED01000022.1, read as the reverse complement.
GGACGGGATCACGGCACGAATTGCCGCACAGCAAGCTTTGGCAGCTCCGGCGGACGACACCGCTGCGCCGACCAACGTGGTCGCGCTCGAAGCGCGGGTGCGGCGCTGGCAGTGGGTGGCGGGATTGACGTCAGCCGCTGCGGCAGTGGCGCTGGCGCTGTTCGCCTTTGCCCCGGGCCGCTCCCCGGTCGAAGCACCGGCGCAAATCGCTGCCGCTGCGCCTTTGGTCGCCACTGTGCCGATTGGTGAAACGGGCCTGCGGCTCGACGTCACTTACATCCCCGAGAGCGAAAAGATGCTGGTCGCGGCGATCGGTCTCACCGCCGACGGGGTGCATGATCACGAGCTGTGGCTGGTGCCCGCCGATGGCAGCGACCTGCAATCGCTGGGCGTGGTAGCGCCCGGTGAAGTACGCAGCATGGTGCTGCCCGCCGCCGTCACCGCCAAGCTGAGCGACGGGGCGAGCCTGGTGCTCACCCGCGAGCCGCTTGGCGGAAAGCCCGAAGGCGTGGACGCAGGCCCAGTGGTGGCCAATGGCGCTTTCACTCCGGTCTGAGGCGGTCTCGCTTCGCCGCGCGCCAGCGGCAATTCATCCGCAATATCATTTTCTCCGCATCCGCGTTCCCCAAGCCTGCGTAGCTTTGGGGCAAGCGGGAGGGCTTGCAGTCGTGACAACCCTATCAAAGGAGATCCCCCTGTGACCCCCAAGAACACACTGACCGCAATCATTGCCGCCGCGCTCGCCACCACCACTGGCCTTGTCGCTGCCCCCGCGCTCGCCGATCATCACAAGACTGCTGCGCCTGCGACCCCCAATATCGTCCAGACCGCAATGAGCACCGGCGTGCACAACACCCTCGTCGCCGCTGTGAAGGCCGCTGGCCTGGTCGATACCCTCAGCAGCCCCGGCCCGTTCACTGTCTTCGCGCCGACCGACACCGCCTTTGCCAAGCTGCCCGAAGGCACTGTGGCCACACTGGTGAAGCCTGAGAACAAGGGTACGCTAACCACCATCCTCACCTACCACGCTGTCGCTGGCAAAGTGACCAGCGCCGACCTGATCAAGCTGATTAACAGCCACGGCGGCGAAGCCACGATCAAGACCGTTGCAGGCAGCGAACTGACCGCGCGCCTGTCGGGCGACATGATTGTGATCACCGATGCCGCAGGCCGAGCGACCGCAGTGACCACCGCCGACGTCATGACCTCGAACGGCGTTGTGCACGTGACCGACGGCGTATTCCTGCCCGGCTGATTGAACCGCATCACCAGTTAGCGCTGTCCCACTTTACCCCATCCCACCCGGGGCAGCGCTTCTCCCGGCCCCGTCCGGCCTTCCTCCAAGGCCGGGCGGGGTTTTGGTTTGGGGTCAAGATGCGGACGAACCCACCTGCTCCACCGCGGTGGCCTCGGCATGGAGCGCGCGCAATTCTCCATCCGTCATGGCAGAGAGCGCCTCGTAAGCTGGGCGGGTCAAGGCTCTGTTTCCATTGCCCTCACCATGGAGCTTATAGGCTCCATCTTTGGGAAAGACGATAAAGTAGAAATTGAGATCTTTCGGGGATTTCGGGCCTGTGACCACGACGACGCTGGCTCCGTCGTCGCAGGCGAAGACAAGCCACTGCACGCCGTCGAAATAACGCTCAGCAGGGCCTAACTCACAATTGAGGCGGGGCTTTTCCGTTGCGGCTGTTGCCTGTTCGGATGACGGCTCCGCCTGCGCACTACTCGCGGCGAGCCCAACGAAAAAAGTTAGAAGCGCGGCGCGCACTAATTACGCAGCCTCTTCCTTCTTTTCCTCGCCGCCGATCACGCGGATCGGTTCCTTCTTGCCTTCGACGACTTCCTTGTCGATCACGATTTCGGTCACGCCTTCCATGTCGGGCAGATCGAACATCGTGTCGAGCAGCAGGCCTTCGACGATCGAGCGCAGGCCGCGTGCGCCGGTTTTGCGCTTGATCGCGCGTTCGGCAATCGCTTGCAGCGCGTCATCGGTGAAGGTGAGGTCCACGTCCTCAAGCTCGAACAGCTTGTGGTACTGCTTGACCAAGGCGTTCTTCGGTTCTTGCAGGATCGTGACGAGCGCGGGCACATCGAGATCGTGCAGCGTTGCAATCACCGGCAAGCGGCCGACGAATTCGGGGATCAGCCCGAACTTGAGCAGATCTTCCGGCTCGCTCTTTTCAAGCAGCTCGCCCACGCGGCGCTTGTCCGGATCGGCGACATGCGCGCCAAAGCCGATGCTGCGCTTTTGCAGACGGTCAGCAATGATTTTGTCCAGACCTGCAAACGCACCGCCGCAGATGAACAGGATGTTGGTGGTGTCGACCTGCAGGAATTCCTGCTGTGGATGCTTGCGCCCGCCCTGCGGCGGCACCGACGCGGTGGTGCCCTCCATCAGCTTGAGCAGCGCCTGCTGCACGCCTTCACCCGATACGTCGCGGGTGATTGAGGGATTTTCCGCCTTGCGCGTGATCTTGTCGATTTCGTCGATATAGACGATCCCGTGCTGGGCCTTCTCGACGTTGTAGTCGGACGCTTGCAGCAGTTTAAGGATGATGTTCTCGACATCTTCGCCCACGTAACCAGCTTCGGTCAGCGTGGTCGCATCGGCCATGGTGAAGGGCACATCAAAGGTGCGCGCCAGCGTCTGTGCCAGCAAGGTCTTGCCCGAACCGGTCGGCCCGACCAGCAGGATGTTCGATTTGGCGAGCTCGACATCGCCGCCCTTGCCCGAATATTTCAGTCGCTTGTAATGGTTGTGCACCGCGACCGAAAGCACACGCTTGGCGCGATCCTGCCCGATGACATAGTCATTGAGCTTGGTGAAAATATCCATCGGCGTGGGGATTTCGCCGTCTTTTTTGCCCGCGATTCCCGCCTTGGTTTCTTCGCGGATGATGTCGTTGCACAGTTCGACGCATTCATCGCAGATGAACACCGTGGGGCCAGCGATCAGCTTGCGCACTTCGTGCTGCGACTTCCCGCAGAAGCTGCAGTAGAGGGTGCTCTTGCTATCGGATCCGCTCAATTTGGTCATTCCTGTGTCCTCGAATCCGGGACTGCGCGCGGGGCGATGTGCGCAGCGGATTCGTCAAATGTATCTATGGCAGCCAATGAATCAACACATGGCGCGCAGATTCGTGTTCTTACCATAGCGCGGGTGTCCGCAAAGCAACGGAAATAATAGCGCGTTGCGGCGCCCGATCGCCAGCCTGTCCCGCAGCGGTGCAGGCCGGAGCAGAAGGCTTATTCAGGCGCGCCGCCCGAACCTTCTTCGCCATCCGATTCTTCGTTTTCCGGACGTGTTTCGAACACCTTGTCCACCAGACCGAAGGCTTTAGCCTCTTCGGCTTCAAGGAAGGTGTCGCGGTCCATCGCCTTTTCGATTTCTTCAAGGCTGCGGCCGGTGAACTTCACATAAAGGTCGTTCATGCGGCTGCGGATGCGCAGAATTTCGCGCGCCTGAATTTCGATATCCGAGGCCATCCCGCGCGCCCCGCCCGAAGGTTGGTGGACCATGATCCGCGCATTGGGGAGCGCAATCCGCATTCCCGGCTCACCGGCAGCGAGCAGGAAGCTGCCCATGCTGGCGGCCTGACCCATGCACACGGTTGACACGCGCGGCTTGATGTATTGCATCGTGTCGTAAATCTGCAGACCCGCCGTCACCACGCCGCCGGGCGAGTTGATGTACATGCTGATCGGCTTGGACGGATTTTCGCTTTCAAGGAACAGCAGCTGCGCCGTGACGAGGCTGGCCATGCCGTCCTCGATCTGGCCGGTGACGAACACGATGCGTTCGCGCAGCAGGCGGCTGAAAATGTCGAAGCTGCGTTCGCCTCGGCTGGTCTGCTCGACCACGACCGGCACCAGCGCACCTGTATAGGGATCGCGCGTAAATTGGCCTTGCGAGCCGTAGGTTTCACCGGAATTGCCGAACAGATCGATCATGGAGTGCCGTATCCTTGCTGGGTGTCGATACGGCTATGTCGGACGCGGGGGGGCAATTTCAAGGGCGTTTACCACGCTGCCTGTGAATTGACGGGCCAGCTGAGGCGTTTTCCCCCTTGCCGCCGCGCATAACCGTGGCAAACCCGTAACCCATGACCACAAGCACCCTGGCCCGTTCGGGCGTCCGCGCGGGCCTCGCCCTGCTTCTTGCCACCACTGCGACCGCTGCGCTGGCGCATCCCGATAGTGCCGCCGCTGAAGCAGCCAAGGCCCAGATTGCTCGGATCCAGATGCTCGATGATGCCGGGCCGATGCTCAACGCGGTGATCGCCTTTGATCCGGAAGCGTCCAAACACGCGAACGAAGCGGCAGAGGCAGGCTTGCCGCTCGAAGGCCGCACGGTTCTGGTGAAAGACAATATCGAGACGCGCGAATTTGCCACCACCGCCGGCAGCCTCGCGCTGAAAGACAACATGACTGGCCGCGACGCGCCGATGATTGCTAACCTGCGCGCTGCGGGCGGCGTGGTGCTTGGCAAGACCAACCTCAGCGAATGGGCCAATATCCGCTCGGACAATTCCACCAGCGGGTGGAGCGCAGTCGGCGGACTCACCCGCAACCCTCACGCGATTGATCGCAACACCTGCGGATCATCCTCGGGCAGCGGCGCAGCGATTGCGGCGGGGTTTGCGTGGGGGGCGATCGGGACGGAAACCAATGGCTCGATCACGTGTCCAGCCAGCATCAACGGTATCGTCGGGTTCAAGCCGAGCGTGGGAATCGTCAGCCGTACCCATGTGGTGCCGATTTCGAGCACGCAGGACACCGCCGGGCCGATGACGCGCACGGTTTATGATGCCGCGCTGCTGCTGACCGCGATTGCAGGCGAAGACCCGGCTGACCCGGTGACATTGCAGGCCAAGCGGGCGAGGAGCTACACTCTGGGGCTAGACACCGCCTCGCTCCAAGGCGTGCGAATCGGGGTGATGCGTGATCAGGTCGGCAACCGGAAGGATCTGACCGCCGTGTTCAACACCGCGCTGGCCGATCTGGAGCGGGCGGGCGCGGTGCTGGTCGATATCAAGTTTGAACCCAATTCGCAGATGTATGGTGACAGCTTCACCGTACTGATGTTCGAACTGCGGGAAGAGATGGGTAAATACCTCACCTCGATCCCCGCGTTCAAGAACGGTGAAACCCCGCGCAGCTTGGCCGATCTGATCGCCTTCAACACCGCCAATGCCGACACCGAAATGCGCTGGTTCGGGCAGGAGCTGTTCGAACTGGCAGAGACCACCACCGACCGCGCAGCGTATGAAACCGCGCGCGCCAATGCGGTGCGAATCGCTGGGGAAGAAACACTCGACAAGCTGCTGGCCGAAAACAACGTGCAGTTTCTCGTCGTTCCGACGCGGGAGGCAGCTTGGGTCAGCGACCTCGTCAATGGCGACAAATTCAACGGCTCGGTGGGTTTCGGCAGCCCGTCAGCGATTGCGGGCTATCCGCACCTGACCGTGCCGATGGGCGCGATTGAGGGCCTGCCGGTCGGCATCAGCATCATGGGCGCGAAGTGGGACGACCACGCGGTGCTGAAAGCGGGCGCGGCCTACGAAAAAGCGCGGACAGCCAAGCTGCCCGCGCCTTCGTTCAAGCGGTGGGAACCGGCGGGGGAGTAATGCCCCGCGCGGGCCCTGATTACTTCTTGGCCGCAGGCTTCTTGGCAGGAGCCTTCTTGGCAGCAGGCTTTTCAGCAGCAGCATCAGCCTTTTTCGCCGGGGCCTTCTTCGCCGCAGGCTTGGCTTCTGGCTCAGCTTCAGCCTTCTTAGCCGGAGCCTTCTTGGCAGCGGGCTTGGCTTCTTCAGCCGGAGCTGCTTCAGCCTCAGCCTTCTTCGCCGGAGCCTTTTTCTTGGCTGCGGCCTTCTTCGGCGCCGGTGCCGGTGCGGTTTCTTCAGCTTCGATCGCGGCCTGAAGCTCCTCAACGGTCACTTCACGCTCGGTCACTTCGGCCTTGTCGAACAGGAAGTCGACCACCTTGTCCTCGTAAAGCGGCGCGCGCAGCTGGGCGGCAGCCATCGGCTCGGACTGGATGTATTCGACAAAACGCTGACGGTCTTCGGCGCGGTATTGTGCCGCTGCCTGCTGGATCAGCATCCCCATTTCCTGCTGGGTCACTTCGACGCCATTGGCCTGACCGATTTCGGACAGCAACAGGCCCAAACGCACGCGGCGTTCGGCGATGGCCTTGTACTCGTCCTTCTCGTCGTCGATCTGCTTGAGCGCGGCTGCGGGATCGGCGTCATTGGCCGCTTCCTGCTGCAGCTGCGACCAGATCTGCGCGAATTCGGCTTCGACCATCGTACCGGGCACTTCAAAGCTGTGACCAGCGGCAAGCTGATCGAGCAGCGCGCGCTTCATCTGCGTGCGGGTCAGGCCAGCGGTCTGCTGTTCCAGCTGTGCCTTCATGATCTCGCGCAGCTTGTCCAAGCTGTCGAGGCCGAGGCTCTTGGCGAAATCTTCGTCGATCTGGGTTTCGGTTTCGACCTTCACCGCTTTCACGGTGATGTCGAAGGTGGCTTCCTTGCCGGCCAGATGATCGGCCTGATACTCAGCCGGGAAGGTGACGGTGATGGTCTTTTCCGAGCCGGTCTTCACGCCAACCAGCTGCTCTTCAAAACCGGGGATGAAGGTGCCCGAACCCAGCACCAGCGCCGCGTCTTCGGCTTTGCCGCCGTCAAATTCTACGTCATCCAGCTTGCCGACGAAATCGATGATCAACTGATCGCCGTCCGCTGCCTTCTTGGTCTTGGCCGCGTCCTTGTAGCTCTTGTTCTGGCCAGCGATGTTGCCGAGCGCTTCGTCAACCTGCGCTTCGGTGACGGGCACCACCAGCTTTTCAAGCGTGATGCCGTCAACATTCGGCGCCTCGATGACGGGGAGCACTTCCAAGCTGACGATGATTTCAGCGTCCTGCCCTTGGGCGTAATCGTCCTTGAGCCCGATTTCAGGCTGCATCGCCGGGCGCAGCGCCTCATCACGCAACAGCTTGTCGACCGATTCGCGGATCGTGTCGTTCACGACCTGCGAATGCAGGGCTTCGCCGTGCATTTTTTTGACGAGGTTGGCGGGCACTTTGCCGGGGCGGAAGCCGGGCATCCGAACCTGAGGCGCAACCTTCTTGATCTCGGCGTCGATCTTCGCGGTGAGATCGGCGGCGGGAATCGTGATGAGATAGGCGCGCTTGAGCCCCTCGTTGACGGTCTGCTTGGTGTGCATGGTGATTGGTCTGAAGCCTTCTTGCCAAAAATTCCGTGGGTACGGACAGGTTAGGGGCGAAGTTGGTGCGGGCGAAGGGACTCGAACCCCCACATCTTACGATACCAGAACCTAAATCTGGCGCGTCTACCAATTTCGCCACGCCCGCATGCCCGAACGAAGCCGCGCGGGGAAACCGGCTAAGGCACCCCGCGCGTATTAGCGAGCGCCTCTATCCCGCTTGCTCGAAAAGGGCAAGCGCAACACGCTTGAAGGCATGAGGATTGCACATTAAGGGCGCGGGGATGAACGATAGCACCCCAGAAGCGACACCTGAAACTAGCCCCGCAACCAGCGGGCCCGACGTGCCGCCCGATCACCTCTCGGTTAATCCGGCCAACCCCTTCTTCAACGGCGAACTGCTGCGCCGCGGGGTCGGCATCCGGTTCAAGGGCGTCAACCGCATCGATATCGAAGAATATTCGATCTCGGAAAGCTGGGTGCGGGTGCAGGTTGGCAAGACCGTTGACCGCAAGGGACAGCCGCTGACGATCAAAATCAATGGCCCCGTCGAAGCCTGGTTCGAGGATCTGGGCGAAGACGCGCCGGTCGCTCGCCGGGACTAAGCCTCCCGGTCGCGCCTGCACCGCTTGCCAAAACGGGCGTTTGCGCCCACTTGGCGGCGATTATGTCGCTTCCTGAAAAACCCACCGTCGTCATCATCGGCCGACCCAACGTCGGCAAGTCCACCCTGTTCAACCGGCTGGTGGGCAAGAAACTCGCGCTGGTCGATGATCAGCCGGGGGTGACGCGTGACCGGCGGATGGGTGATGCCGACATCGCGGGCCTGCATTTCACCGTGATCGATACCGCCGGGTGGGAGGACGAAGACGCCCACACCCTGCCCGGCCGGATGCGAATCCAGACCGAAGCCAGCCTTGATGGCGCGGACGCGGCCCTGTTCGTGGTCGATGCGCGCGCTGGCCTGACCCCGCTTGATGAAGAGATTGGCCGCTATCTGCGCGAACAGGAAGTGCCGGTTGTCGTCGTCGCCAACAAGGCCGAAGGATCGGCGGGCGAACACGGCGTGCTCGAATCCTATGCGCTTGGCCTTGGCGATCCGGTCGCTTTGTCGGCGGAGCATGGCGAAGGCATTGCCGATCTGTTTGGCGGACTGTTTCCGATCATCGGCAACATGGCTGATCTCTACGAAGAAGCGAAAGAGATCGAAGACGCCTATGCCGCCGCGATGGGCGAGGATGAACGCCCTGCCGGGCCGCTCAAACTCGCGATTGTTGGCCGTCCCAATGCGGGCAAATCGACTCTGATCAACCGGCTGCTGGGTGAAGACCGGCTGCTGACCGGGCCCGAAGCCGGGATCACCCGCGATTCGATTGCGGTCGATTGGCAATGGACCGACCCCAAATCGGGCGAGAAGCGCGAGATTCGCCTGATCGACACCGCCGGGATGCGCAAGAAGCGCAATGTCACCGAAAAGCTTGAAAAGCTGTCGGTCGCCGATGCGCGCCGCGCAGTGGATTTTGCCGAGGTTGTGGTGCTGCTGCTGGATGCCACCCAAGGGCTTGAACATCAGGATCTGAAAATCGCGTCGCTGGTGCTCGAAGAAGGCCGCGCGCTGATGATTGCGATCAACAAGTGGGACGTTGCTGGCCAAACCGGGCACGAAGACCCGAGCAAGCTGTTCAACGGCATTCGCGGCGCGCTCGATGATGGGTTGGCGCAGGTGCGCGGCCTGCCGCTGTTTGCGGTCAGCGCCAAGACTGGCAAGGGATTGGATCAGATGCTGTCGGGCGCGTTCGAACTGCGCGATAGCTGGTCGAAACGTGTATCCACCGCCGCGCTCAATCGTTGGTTTGACGATGCGCTGGAAGCCAACCCGCCGCCCGCACCCGGCGGCAAGCGGATCAAGCTGCGGTATATTACGCAGGCAGGCACCCGCCCGCCGCGCTTCGTCATCTTCGGCAGCCGCCTTGAACTGTTGCCCACCAGTTACGAACGCTATCTGATCAACGGCATCCGCGCCAAACTCGGCTTCGATGCCGTGCCGGTGCGCGTGACGCTGAAAAGCAGCAAGAACCCATACGCCAAGGACGGGTAATGCTGTTCGACCTGCTTGCCGCTGCTGCCGCAGCCGCCCCCGAAGCGCGCTTGCCCTTCGCGCTGGAGATATTCGAGCGCACCGCCTCCACTCCGCGCGTGCAGCAAGTGGTGCAATTGAGCCTTGCGCCGGCCTTCCTGCTTTCGGGCATCGGGGCGGTGATGAACGTCATCATGAGCAGGATGATCTGGATTGCCCAGCGAATCGAGAAGATCGAGGACACCAGCGAAGGCCATCGCACCGATCGGCAGGACCGCGAGATTGGCTGGCTGCTGCGCCGCCGCCGGTTGATGCAAGGCGCAATCATGTTCTCGACTGCGGCGGCGGTCATGATCAGCCTGGTGATCGGGATGCTGTTCGTCTCGGCCTATATCATCGCGCAGATCGGCACGCTGATCGCGTTCATGTGGGTGCTGACGATGGCGCTGCTGGTGACAGGGCTGGGATTTTTCCTGATGGAAACCCGGCTAGCGGCAATTGGGGCGCTACCGCCAAAAGGTTAGCGCCTTTCCCGGCAAAACGAACCGCAAAAAAGGGGCGGAGCCACCGCTGGCCCTGCCCCTTTCTTTGATCAACAATTGCGACCAGCCCTTAGGCCCGCCGTCTCAACTTACTTTTCGCCAGCAGCCTGACTTTGCAGCTGCACGTAATTCTGCAGGCCCATGCGATCGATCAGATCGAACTGCGTTTCGAGGAAGTCGACATGCTCTTCCTCGTTCTTGAGGATGTAGGCGAACAGGTCGCGGCTGACGTAGTCACGCACGCTTTCGCAATGTTCGATTGCATCGCGCAGCAGCGGGATCGCCTCATTTTCAAGCGCCATGTCGGCCTTGAGCACTTCTTCGACCGTCTCGCCGACCTTCAATTTGTGGATCGCCTGAAAGTTGGGAAGCGCATCGAGGAACAGGATGCGTTCGGCCAGCTTATCGGCGTGCTCCATTTCCTCAATCGATTCGTGCCGTTCGTAGGCGGCCAGTTTCTTGAGGCCCCAGTTGTCGAGCACGCGGTAATGCAGCCAATACTGGTTGATCGCGGTCAGCTCGTTGGTGAGCGCCTGGTTGAGATAGTCGATGACTTTCGGATCGCCCTTCATCGGGGGATACTCCTTGCGATAGATCAAAGCGCCTTGTGGCAATGCGCCCTAGATAGACGCTGCAAGGCTGTGTCCGCAAGGGATAGGTAATATTTTTTCGTTGTGAATCAGCAGTTTGCGACCCGTTCGCAATCGCGATTGGCCCGCCTTATACTGCGAATTCCTCGCAGCGCGCGGCGATACGTTCTGCGTCGATGATTTGCTGCGCTTCTTCAAGGCATTGGCGGCAATTGGGGCGCTTGCCCATGCAGGCATAGGTTGCTTCGGCGTCGCCATCACAGGTGAGCGCAGCCTTGCGCAGGTCGGTTTCACGAATTGCATTGCAGATGCAGATATACATGCGGGCCGAATCTTTCCTGCGAAGCGTTTGCAGGAGCGAATGTATGCGAGTTATTCTCAATAACAACTCTTTTTTGTTCCGCATCGCATCCGCGATGCGAAATCCTCGCTCACACGCCCTTCGGGCGCGTCGCTGCGGGCGCGCGCCTGAACCCTTGGCGCGCTTGCGGCCTGTCCTGCGGCAGGCCGGTTTAACGCTTCCCCTCGCGGTTTTGCTATTTCCTCAGCGGCATCACTTGCCGGTAGGTCAGGCTACGCCACAGCCATTCGAGCGGGCCGTAGCGATAGCGGTCAAGCCATGGCTTCGACCACGCGAGCATCAATACCCAAGCCAGCGCCACCACGATGTAAAGCTGCGGCCGGTTCAATTCGCCGAACAACCCCAGCGCCCAGCCGTGGAACACCAGCATCATCACCACCGACGTACCAAGGTAATTGGTGAACGCCGCCCGCCCCGCCGCGCGCACCCGGTCGCCCAGCCAGCCGGTCGCCGACGGGGCATAGGCCACCAGCAGCGCCGCCATGCCCAGCACCATCCACAGCCGTGGCAGCACGCTCCAGCCGACAAAGGCCGTCAGCGTCCCGTAGAAGGTGAACCCGCCGGCCTGCATCACCAACCCGATTGCCAGGTGCGCCAGCCCGCCAACGATCAGGCCAATCCAGCCCCAGCGCAGCAGCTTGCCTCGCTCAACCCCGCCGTTGAAAAAGCCGAGCCGGTACAGCGCCACGCCGATCAACATCAGCGGCAAGGTCTCAAGCCCGAACAACAGCGCGTTCATCAACGGCTCGCTCCATTGCTCGGTCAGACGGTGGGTTACCAATGCGCCGTAATCACCCGATTCGATCGCGGCGTTGGGCACGTCGCCGCGCGCCAATGCATCGTCGATGCCGTCGACCATTGCCGCACGCTGCTCGATCAGCTCTGGCGCGCTTTCGCCAAACGGCGTGTCGGCCACCGCCCACATCATCGTGAACATCGCTCCGAAGGCAAGCGCGCCCAACGTATACCCCGCCAGCCCGGCCCACAGCTGTGCCTTGATGCTCCACTTGAGGCAGGCGAGCAGCACCAAGCCGAACAAGGCATAATAGAACAGGATGTCGCCCGGCCAGATGAAGAAGAAATGGATCAGCCCGAAAGCCATCAAAATCGCCAGCCGCCACGCCTGAAGTCCGCGTGTCGCGCCCCTCGCCCAGGCTTTCTCCATGAACAGATAGATGCCCGCACCAAATAGGATCGTGAACAATCCGCGCATCTTACCGTCGATCAGAATGAATTGGGCAATCCACATCCACCCGCCGGGGTCGCCCGCATCGACCTTGAACGCGGCTGGGTACATGTATGCTTCCATCGGCTGACCAAAGGCGACGATGTTGGCCGCCAGGATGCCCATCACCGCGAGCCCCCGAATGAAATCAAGCGTGTCAATCCGCTCAGCCGCGGCGACCGGCGCAATTGCTGCTGGGCCGCCATCGCCGAAGATGTCCTCGGCTGCACGCGCGCTCATAGTCTCATTCATGGCCGATCCCCCGCCTGTTGCGGATGGGAGATTAGCAAGTTCGGTGCAGTTGGGAAGTGCGTTGGACGGACGCCGATGCTGGTCTGCTGAAGCAGCCCTGCTCTTTTAACTTTGCCCAATCACCAGACAGGCTTGCCCTTGACGTTTCAGATCCGAGCAGGCGCGGCTTGCCTCTGCTTGGCTAGCAAAGCCGGTGGCGAGCAATCGGGTGACCTTGCCGCTCGGCAGCAATGTCTTTTTGGTGCCAGCCAGCGCGGCATTTTTCGATAGCTTGCTCCACAGCCGGTCGGCATTACCCGCCACGCCGAATGCGCCCAGTTGCACGCGCCATTTGCCCTGCTTGGGCGCAGCCGCCAACGCGGGCGTCGCGGTTGCGGGTTTGGGGGCAGGTTGCGGCAGAGGTGCAGCAATCGGCTTCGGAGCTGCGGCGAGCACGGGAACGGGCGTGGCGGCGGGAACCGGCGAAGGCTGGCTCGCGGCAGCCACAACCGGCACGGGCACCGGCACCACCGCTGGCATCGGCACTGGCATCGGCATTGGCACCACTGGCCGCGGTGCGAGTTCGGCAGCGGCGAGTTCGGCGGCGCGCTGCGACTTCGCCCCGGTTTCAAGCTCCCGCGCAAGCGACTGCGCCTGACTGCGCTGCGCGATGGGCACATATTTGTCCATCTGCGCCAGCGCATCGCGCGCCTGCGGCAAGCCCGCACCATTTGCCAAAGTCATCAATGCATAGGCCCGCACCCAATCGCGCGGGGCGTAATCAGCGTTGAAATGCGACAGGCCAAGCACGTATTGCGCGCGCGGATCGCCGCGATCGGATGCGGCGCGGATCATCGGCATCGCCTTGGCCTGCTCGCCTTCCTGAAACAGCATCAGCCCGTAATTGTCGGCGGCCTTTACATGGCCGAGGCTGGCTGCCTGTTCATAGAGCTGGCGTGCGCGGGCGTTGTCGATTTCGACCCCCCGACCCAGCCGGTACGCCTGCGCGAGGTTAAACAGCGCATCGGGATCGCCAGCCGCCGCCGGACCCTGCCATTCCACCACCGCGCGGGTGAAGTCGCCTGCGCTCCACGCATCGACCCCGGCCTTCACATCGGCAAGCCCCGGCGCGGCAAGCAGCGCTACAGCGGCGATACCCAATCCGGTGCGGGCCATAAAAGCGCCTGTGTTCAAAGCTTTCATCCGTGCCATATCATCTGCCCCTTGCGGTGCTGCATCATCGTTGCAAGCAGGCATAGCGCAAACGTAGTTAGCAAACCGTTGCCATACCCCGCAGCGCTCCCCGGTCGGGATATGCCGCGCACAAACCGGGCCAGCCAATTGCAAGATCGTTGCCCGTCTTAACCCTAAATTAGGGGTATCCTGCGATCCCGTGGTCAACCAGCCGTTGTAAGGCGTCGCAATCGGGCGGCCCGCAGCGGATCAATTCAGGGGGACCCAGGCGTTGCGTGTACTCGCTTTGGCATCGCAGAAAGGTGGATCGGGCAAGACCACCCTGTCCGGACATCTCGCCGTTCAGGCACAGCGCGCAGGCGCTGGCCCAGTCGTGTTGATCGACATCGACCCGCAGGGCTCGCTCGCCGATTGGTGGAACGAGCGTGAGGCGGAATATCCCGCCTTTGCCCAGACCACTGTGTCACGCTTGGCCAATGATCTCGCAGTCTTGCGTCAGCAGGGCTTCAAGCTCGCAGTGATCGACACCCCGCCTGCGATCACGATGGCGATCCAGTCGGTGATTTCGGTTGCCGAACTGATCGTGGTTCCAACCCGTCCCAGCCCGCACGATCTGCGCGCTGTCGGCGCAACGGTTGATCTGTGTGAACGCGCTGGCAAGCCTTTGGTGTTCGTCGTCAATGGCGCGACCCCCAAGGCCAAGATCACTTCGGAAGCCGCTGTCGCGCTGTCGCAGCACGGCACCGTCGCGCCGATCACACTGCACCACCGCACCGATTTCGCCGCGTCGATGATCGACGGTCGAACCGTGATGGAAGTCGATCCCGAAAGCCGCTCAGCTGCCGAGATTACCGCCCTGTGGCGTTACATCGCCGACCGGCTCGAAAAGAATTTCCGTCGCACCGTGTTTGCGCCCGCCCCCAATGGTCAGGCGCAGCAGATGGGCGGCGTGCCGCGTCCTGCCGGTGGCTTTGGCCGCCGGGTAGCGCAGTAAGCGAGGGGTAAGGGCGATGTCCGAACCCGGTTTTGCCTCGCTCGGCCCGACCTTGCTCGCACGCAAGGGCGGCGCCAAGCCGGCCATGCGTCCGCAGATTGCACCGCTGGTGCAGAACGAATCGGACGTCGCCGACGAACAGCTTGAGGATCTCGGCTGGAACGACATGGGTGACAATGGGGGTGACGCCGAGGGCGGCGCGGATATCGTGCCGATCAACGCCGATGTGGTCGGTGACGACTTTGTCCAGGGCTTTGGCCCGGTGGTGCGCCGTCAGCAGCGCCGCCTTGAAGAACGCGTGCTCGCCGATGCCGCGATGACCGGTCCCGCCGACCGCGAACCGGATTATGATGATGAGGACGAAGCGTCCTACGGCGAAGATTACGCCGAGGACGAAGATTACGCGCCCATCTATGCGCGGTCCGAGGAAGAAGACGAGTTCGAAAACGGGGACGAGGGCGACGACGCACAAATCGCCCATCTCCACGTTCAGCCGCAAGTTGTAGCCGTGCCCTCCGCGCCCAAATCGCGCATGCCTGCGGTGCAATCGGGTCGCCGCGCTGCCTTTACCTTGCGCCTTGATGCCGACCGTCACCTCAAACTGCGCCTCGCTGCGACCATGCAGGGCGTCAGCGCGCAAGTGCTGGTGACCGAAGCGCTCGACCGTTTGCTTGCCGAATATGGCGATCTCGATGTGATCGCCAACCACATGAAACGCCACTGACAATCCAATCGACTCCACACTGAATCAGCAGAATTAACGGGGAAATGACAATGGACCGCAGCATCAGACACGCACCGCGCCTCGCGCTTGCCGTCTCGACCGCGCTCGCCGGGCTGGCGCTGTCGGGGTGCACCACCACCGCCGCACCGCAGGCGAACACGTCCTTTGCCAGCGCGCAGGCCGCGCTTACCAAAGGGCAAGTCGACAAGGCGATCATGCACGCCGAAGCCGCCGTGCTGGCCGAACCACGCAACCCAGGCTACCGCGCGCTGCTTGGCGCGTCGTACATGGAAGCCGGGCGGTTCCAGTCGGCTGCAACCAGCTTTGGCGATGCGCTCGACCTTGGTGATGACAACCCGCGCACCGTGCTGAGCTTCGCGCTCGCCAAGATCGCGCTGGGCGAAGGCCGCTCTGCCGCCGCCGTGCTCGACGAATATACGAATCTGATCGACCCGGCTGATCTTGGCCTCGCGCTCGCCCTGTCGGGTGAGCCGGAGCGCGGCGTCCACGTGCTGGTCAACGCCGTGCGCGCCAGCGACCAAGCCTCGCCCAAGCTGCGTCAGAACCTAGCCTACACCTATGCACTCGCCGGAAACTGGCGTGCAGCACGGGTGATGGCTGCGGAAGACGTGCCGGCTGGCGAAGTCGATCAGCGCCTGACGCAGTGGGCCGCGATGGCCGCACCCGAGATGTTCCAGACGCGCGTCGCCGCCCTGCTCAACGTCACGACGCAATATGACGCGGGCCAGCCGCAACGTCTGGCGCTCGCCAATTTTCCGAGCCAGGACATGATGTTTGCCGAAGCCGCTGCACAAGCGCCGGTCGAAATGATGGCAAAGGCTGAGATGGAAATGCCCCCCCCGGTAGCAGCCGCCGAATCGGCTCCGGTCGCAACCTTTGCGCAGGCGTTCGACACCCCCGCCCCGTCGGTCGGGACGGTTGATGCCTCGGGCATCCGCTATGTTTCGAACCCGGTGGTGCAGCAATTGCCCGCCCGCGCCGAACGTTCAGCACCCCGTGCCGCACCGCGCATGGCCGCAGCCTCCTCGCAGCGCCGTATGGCCCCGGCGGCCGCGCCCGCACCGGTCGCCAGCGATAAGAGCATGGCCTCGCACCTCGTGCAGCTCGGCTCCTATAACAGCAAGGTCGAAGCCGAACGCGGCTGGACCATGCTCAAGGGCAAGTTCGCGCAGTTGAAGGATCACAAGGTCGTTATCACCGAAGCGGTGGTGAATGGTCGCACCTTCTGGCGCGTCGCTGCCGAAGGCTTCGGCCCCAAGAGCGCGCAGAGCCTCTGCTCGACGGTCAAATCGTCCGGGCGGGGTTGCTTTGCCTATGCCGCCTCCAGCCCCCCTGCTGGCGCGATCAAGGGCACCGTGCGGATGGCATCGCGCTCCAAATAATTTCGTCCCTGGTATAATTTCAGCGAAACTGCTCCCGGAAGGCCATGCTTTCCGGGAGTATTTTTATGCCGAAAGGCGAACGCCGCCCTTCCACAGGCCGAGCACTTTGCCTTGCGCGCCCTGCCGATCGAACGGGGTGTTATCGGCGGTGGCTTCCATGCGGCGGCGGTCGATGATCCAAGGCGCTTCGGCGTCGATCAACGCAAGGTCAGCCTCTAACCCTTGGGCGAGCGCGCCCGCAGGCACGCCTAGCAGCTGCGCAGGTTTACGTGCGAGCAGTTCGAACGCGCGGGGCAAGTCAATCACATCGTCACGCACCAGCGTCAGCGTCATGGTGAGCAGCGTCTCGGCCCCAGCCATGCCCGGCGCGGCATCTGCGAAGGGCAGGCGCTTGTCCTCAGGCCCGCGCGGATCGTGACCGCTGGCGATGACATCGACCGTGCCGTCGGCGATGGAAGCAATAGCAGCCTGACGGTCATCCTCTGCACGCAGCGGCGGCGAAAGCCGGGCGAAAGTGCGGAAATCGGCCGTCGCCAGATCGGACAGCATGAAATGCGCGGGCGTAATCCCGCAGGTCACCGCCAGCCCGCGCGCCTTTGCTTCGCGCACCAGCGCGAAGCCCTTCGAAGTCGTGACCTGCCGGATATGCAACCGCGCACTCGCCAGCTCCGCCAGCGCAATATCCCGCGCGATCGCCAGCGCTTCGGCCTCAGCCGGTGCGGCAGGCAGGCCGAGCCGCGTGGCAATCTCTCCCGCGGTGGCCGCCGCTTCTCCGGTCAGGCCGCCATCCTCGGCATGGGTGACCACCACCAGGTCCAGCATCGCGGCATATTGCAGCAGCCGCAGCATCACGCCTGAATCGGCGATCCAGCGCCGCCCGGTCGCAATTCCGCGCGCGCCTGCGTCTTTCATTAGCGCAATTTCGGCAAGCTCCCGCCCTTCCAGCCCGCGTGTCGCAGCGGCCAGCGG
This sequence comes from Sphingomonadales bacterium Ga0077531, assembly GCA_001464915.1. GTDB lineage: Bacteria > Pseudomonadota > Alphaproteobacteria > Sphingomonadales > Sphingomonadaceae > Erythrobacter. The sequence goes on along the minus strand of LNED01000022.1, from coordinate 100,956 downwards.
GTGGACCCACAGATCGGGCTTGCCGCTCTTGGCGATGTAGCCCACCCGGCTCGGCAGATCGAGCGGCGGGGATTGGTCGGGCATCAACGCCGCCCGGGTGATCCCGCCAAAATGGAACGCGGGCTTATCAACCGCGAACACGCCAAGATCGACGATGCCGGGAGCGACGAGCTTGCCGCGCGCGTCTATAACTTCGTCGCCATCCAGCACTGCAACGTCGGCGCCAACCGCTTCAATCAGGCCATCGGCGCAGCGGATCGCGCCGCGCACCAACCCACCGGGGGTGACCAGTTGCGCGTTGGTGATGGTGAGAGGCCGCGTCTGCTTCATGCCGCCCAGCCCGCAACGCCGCGTGTCTCGCGCGTCAGAATATCGAGGCACGCCATGCGGATCGCCACACCCATTTCGACCTGCCGGGTGATCAACGAACGGCCTGCCAAATCGGCAACCTCGCTGTCGATCTCGACCCCGCGGTTCATCGGGCCGGGGTGCATCACCAGCGCGCCGGGCGCCGCGCGCGCCAGCCGCTTGGCAGTCAACCCGTAAAGGTGGCGATATTCGCGCGCCGAGGGGATGAACTGCCCGCTCATCCGTTCGGATTGGAGCCGCAGCATCATCACCACCTCGGCCCCGGCAATCGCGGCATCGAAGTTGTGGAACACCTCCACCCCCATCGCTTCCACCCCGACGGGCATCAGCGCGGGCGGCGCGCACACCCGCACTTTCGCTCCCATCGCGGTCAGGCACAGGATGTTTGATCGCGCCACCCGGCTGTGCAGAATATCGCCGCAAATCACGACGTTGAGCCCGGTGAAATCCTCTGCCCCCTCGCCCCGTTCAGCCAGCGCATGGCGCAACGTGAGTGCATCAAGCAGGCCTTGCGTCGGGTGTTCGTGGCTGCCGTCGCCCGCATTCAGCACCGGACAGTCGACCTTGTCGGCAATCAGCCCGGTCGCGCCTGACGATCCGTGGCGGATGACAATCGCATCGGCGCGCATCGCGTTCAGCGTGATCGCGGTGTCGATCAGCGTTTCACCCTTCTTCACGCTTGATGTAGCGGCGTGCATATTGACCACATCCGCCCCCAGCCGCTTGCCAGCAATCTCAAAGGACAGCAGCGTGCGGGTGGAATTTTCGAAGAAGGCGTTGATGATCGTAAGGCCCGCCAGCAGATCAGTATGCTTGGCGCTTTGCCGATTGAGCGCGACCCATTGTTCGGCCTCGTGCAGCAAGTAGAGGATTTCGTGCCGCTGCAAATGGCCGATGCCGGTCAGATCGCGGTGCGGAAACGCCTGCCGCCCAGCAGGAAAGCGGCCCGAAGGCGCGGAAAGATTGGTCGGTGCCATTAAAGCAATGCCCTTAGTCGAGCCTCATCCGCCGCTCAACCCATTCCAGCGGCGCTTTCCCGTGGAAGTTATAGGCCGGAGCACCTAGATAGCAGCCTATAGCGCAAAAGGGGCGAATGAATGAGCTTTGTCGGCAAGGTTTGGAAGATCCTCGTGGGGATTAAGGACGGGCTTGTCCTTTTGTTCATGCTGCTGTTTTTCGTTGCGCTGTTCGGCATCCTTTCGGCCCGCCCCAACCCCGGCGAGGTGCGCGATGGCGCGCTGCTGATCGACCTTGCGGGCGTGGTGGTTGAAGAAAAATCGGCGGTTGATCCGATCGCCGCATTGCTCTCCGGCTCCGCCCCGATCGAGGAATACCGCGCCCGCGATATCGTCCGCGCGCTCGATGCCGCTGCCACCGATGACCGGATCAAGGCGGTGGTGCTCGATCTCACCACTTTCCTCGGCGGCGGTCAGGTGCACCTGACGGAAGTCGGCGAAGCGATGGAGCGGGTGCGCAAGGCGAAAAAGCCGGTGCTGACCTATGCCCTTGGCTACGCCGATGATCACATGCTGCTGGCCGCGCACGCCAGCGAAGTGTGGCTCGATCCGCAAGGCCTCGCGGTGATTTCCGGCCCCGGCGGCAGCAATCTTTATTACGCCGGCCTGCTAGAAAAACTGAGCGTCAACGCCCGGGTCTACCGCGTCGGCGATTTCAAATCGGCGGTTGAGCCTTTTTCGCGCTCGTCGATGTCGGATGAAGCGCGCCAGAACGCTAGCGGCCTCTATGGCGCGCTGTGGGAAGAATGGCAGGCCAACGTCAAGAAAGCCCGTCCCAAGCTGGCACTCGCCCGCGTTACCGGTGATCCGGTCGGCTGGATCAACGCTGCGGGCGGCGATCTGTCAAAGGCGGCGGTGTCTGGCGGCCTCGTCGACAAGCTCGGCGACCGCGCTCAATTCGGAGCGCGCGTGGCGGCAATCGCGGGCGAAGATCCGTGGAGCAAAAAGCCCGGCGCCTTTGCCAATAGCGAGCTTGACGCGTTCCTCGCTGATGTCGGCAGTCCGAAACGCGGCAAGGCGATTGGCGTGGTCACCATCGCGGGCGAAATCGTCGATGGCGAAGCCGGGCCGGGCGTGGCGGGCGGAACCCGCATCGCCGACCTGCTCGACGAAGCATTGGACGACGATCTGGCCGCTTTGGTCGTGCGGGTCGATTCGCCCGGCGGCTCGGTCACCGCATCGGAAGAAATTCGCCGCGCGATTCAGCGCTACCGCGACCGCAAGATCCCGGTCGCCGTCTCGTTCGGCAATGTCGCGGCAAGCGGCGGATATTGGGTGGCAATGCCGGGTGAGCGGATTTTCGCGCAGCCCGAAACCATCACGGGTTCGATCGGCGTATTCGCAGTGGTGCCGACCTTTGAAAACAGCGCCGCGCGGCTCGGCGTGAATGCCGATGGGTTCCGCACCACGCCGCTTTCAGGCCAGCCCGATTTCGTCGCCGGTTTCTCGCCCGAGATGGACGCGATCCTGCAAGCCTCGATCGGGGGAACCTACACAGATTTCCTGGCGCTCGTATCCAAGGCGCGGCGGATGCCGACCGATAAGGTCGATGCCATCGCGGGCGGACGCGTGTGGGATGGCGGCACGGCGCGGCAATTGGGACTGGTCGATGAATTCGGCGGGCTGCCCGATGCCCTCGCATGGGCAGCGGCCAAGGCCGGGGCCAAGGACGGCGACTGGCACCCGGTGTTCCTCGGCGAAGATGCGCAGAACTACGATTCGCTGATCCGCCAGCTGGTGACCAGCAACACAGCGCGTGCGCCGATTTCGCAGGGCGGCGATATCTTCGCGCTGGCCTCGCGCCGCAATGGCAACCTTGCCGCGCAGCTTACCCGCGATGCACAGCGGTTGATGGGAACGCGCGGCATTCAGGCCTATTGCCTCGAATGTCCCGCCAGCGTCAGCACGCAGGCTGAAAGCGCAAGGATCGGTGGTGGGCAAGTCGGCGGGCTGGCCGATTGGCTGGCGTGGCTGACCGCGCCATAAGCCGATCAAGAAATCGAACGCGCCACCCGCCCACAGTAAAGGCGCCCCCCTGTCCGGGCCACACGGCCCACGGACGGGCGCGTAGCTCAGCGGTAGAGCACACCCTTCACACGGGTGGGGTCGCAGGTTCAATCCCTGCCGCGCCCACCATAAATCCCTTTGAAATATAGGGAATTTATGGATGGCCAGTTTCCTTCTTTGCAAGTTTTGACGCCGTTTCACCCCGAAAAGGGGCCGAAATCGGCCTTCGCTCGTACAAATCCCGTACAGCATCAGAGCTCCTTTCTCAGCTTGAGCCGCGTCTTGCGCTCGGCTTTCAACAATCCCCGTCGCAGGGCCTGATTGATCTTGATCTCAGCATCCTCGGCATGCGTGTAAGTGTTGCGCATCAGATTAAGGTCTGACCAACCGCCGAACGCGCCGGCGGCCTTCTCGTCCACTCTTTCGCGGACGTTCATTTCCTGACCGAAGCCATGTCGGCCCGCCGGATGGAACGGGATCTGTTCGATACCGGCATCTTCGCAGGCCTTGTTCCAGAGCTTTCGCGGTCCGCCACGGTCTGCATAGCCAAAGAGCCGCAGGTTTTCCGGTTTGCGCGGCCAGTCGCGAGGATAGACCTCTGGCAAGGCCGTTAGCTCGGCTAGAATTTCGTCGGGCACACGCAGCCATCGATCCCCATGACCTTTGGCGCCTGGAATGCAGATCATGCCCTTCGCCTTGTTGATGTGGTTGTGGGGATGCATTGAGACTGCCTGACTGATACGGGCACCAGTGACGAACATGAGCAGTGCCAGCGCGCCCAAGCGAGGAGATGCATGCTCCCGGAACTTGAGCAGCCATTCCCAGCTGCCCGGCGGATACTTCTTCCGTCCAGTGCTCTTGCGCTTGTTGTCCTGCGCGACCTTCTCTTTCTGGGTATAGCCCCTGACCCGAAAGGCGATGCCGCTTTCGCTGTCGTTAATGTTGTTGAGGACCGCCCTGACCGGCGTCACCACCTGACGAGTCCAGGTGTCTGTGGAGCAATTCGGATAGAGCTTCGGGCCTAGCTCACGGACCATCTTGGGGCTGATTTCGTGGATCGGGACCGAGCCGATTTCCACAGTGATTGGAACCAGGTAGGCGGCTTCCTTGGGCTTGGCGTCGTACCTCAGGACTGCATCGGCAAAGGTGATAGCCTTTTCTTCCGGATCCTCACCTAGAAGGTGGATGCGGATGGCGGCTTGCTCTTCCTTCCGGCACCAGTCCCACGCGCCTTGTTCCTCAGATGCGCCAGTGCTGCATCGGTAGTATTCGGTGATCGGCGCGCCGTTGTATTCGACCCGGCCGCGCGCCCACCAGACCGCGCCGCGGGGATAAGGCTCGAGGGGCATATCTTCTTGCTTTCGATGATGAAGTCAATTTGCTCAGGAGTAATGAGCGTGACCCGGCCCAATTTGTGGCAAGCACCAAACTGTTTCGCCAACTCCCGCAAGGTTCGCGGCGAGAGCATGATTCCTTTCTCCGCTAGCAGTTCGGACCAACATTCGGGGGTCTTGAACCGGTCGAGGATGGGAGTGAGGTTGGTCACAGCAAAAGTCCCCTCGATTTGGGGGTAGGCTGCGAACCAAATTCAAGATCTGGCTCAACCATATTGGCCTGAACGAACTCATCCACGGCGTTGGCTGGAAGAAGGAGCAAGCCATCAAGTTTCACATGGCGAAGCCGACGTGCTGCCACGAGGCGGCGGATCCGGCCCTCCGGCCAGCCAGAATGCCGCGCGATTTCTCGGATGGTCATCATTTGCATATCAGCAAATCCTCCGTATTCTGCGTGTTCATCCGCCAATGGCGACTCATTATGCAGATACGACAATAATATGCATTTCGTGATAATCCACAAGCCATTTCGTATATGACAACGATCGGACAACGATTCTTCGATGTGCGCCGTGCCAAGAAAGCGACGCAAATCGAGTTTGCCAGTAAGTTAGGACTCTCACAGTCGGCTCTCGTCGCTTATGAACGAGGTGACCGCGACCCACCCGCTGCTTCCATTGCAAAGATCTGCCAAGAGTACCGAGTTGATCCTACTTGGCTACTGTCCGGCACAGGCATCATGTTCCGCGACAACCTGCTGCAGATGTTCGAGCAGGCGATCCGCCTCGCGAAGGATTTCAACCTCAGGTATGAGGTAAACCCGACCAGCGAGAACGAAATCAACCTCGCGAAATTGTTCTTCCAATACCTGATGGAAAACGGCACAATTTCGGACGATATGGCAGACGTGCTGACCAGAAGGATGGCAGCCAATGAATGACAATGATGCGTTTGGCACTGCAGAACGAAGCCTGCATTCCTTCTTCGCCGATCGATACCCTGATCGCGCCGCCGCCCAACGGACCATAGTTCGCCAATCCATCCTGCAGAAAGCGCGACGCGAACATTTGAGACTTGTTTTGCAAAGCTATATGTCTTTGATGAAATGGCTAAAGCCCATCACACTGGCTCTGGTTTTTTTCGCATCGACAGCGTATTTCCTACGAGTGTCGTCGCTAGGCTCATCAGCGGCCCTGCCAGAGCCGCATGAAGCCATGATTTTCTTCCTGTTCTGCATCCTTCTCACTCTTGAGAAAATGATCGGGCGGCCAGTCTTGCGTGGATATGCATGGAACTGGCGGGAAGGCTGGCGACTGGAGCTAAGTCCAGCGTTTAAGCGGATGTACCGCGCGAGCCATACCTCAATACAACATCGCCGAAGAGCAGGAACGCGCTGAGCGTTTACAGCGAAGTGGCTTGTGACGAGGCTGGACTATCGGCGCAAAATTTGAGCCAGCTCATAGTATACGAATGGGTCGGCCACATGCGGCCCATAAGATTGACGTTTTCGACCTAGCAGGCCATATATGGCCGATGTCTCTCACCCTTAATGACCAGATGACGGACCTCGGCAAGCGGATCAAAGTCCGCCGCCTGGTCCTCGATCTTACGCAGCAAGCTGCGGCTGCCAAAGCAGGCGTCGCCCACCGAACGTGGCGACGGATGGAAGCTGAAGGCGCTGCTTCCATCGAGGACCTTGTTCGCGCGGCCATTGCTTTGCGATGCGATGAGGGCATTGCCGCCCTGTTCCCAGAGATGGCGGCAAACAGCATGGATGAACTGCTTGCGCAGCAACGTAAGGCAACCAAGCCTCAGCGGCAGCGCGCTACGGGGACAAGACCGTGAAGCTTGCTTCGGGAATGCCCTTGGCAATGGGGTTACTCACCGATCAGAATTCACCGGCGCGTTCGGTCGGCAGGCTCGCGATGGCTGCTGGACTGGCGCAGCTCGAATGGTCGGCAGACGTCATTGCACAGGACCTCTCAATCTCTCCCTTGCGCTACCCCGCCGAGCCCGGCCTGCACCCTGCGCGCAGTCGGACATTCGATGGACTTCACGGTTTCCTGTCGGACTGCCTGCCCGATGCCTGGGGGATGCTATTATTGAAACGTCGGGTCCAGCAGTTGGGCCACCGTTTCGAAGCTCTCGATGCAGTCGACCGACTCGCCTTGGTTGGTATGAAAGGCCGCGGCGCCCTAGTCTTCCAGCCTGAAACACTCACGGGCGAGCCAGATGGCAGCATCGATCTTGACCTTCTGGCCGATGAAGCCCGCCATGTGCTGCTAGGCGAGGAGTCCGAATTGGATGATCTACTTGCGCGCCTCGGTGGCGGTTCTGGCGGCGCGCGGCCGAAAGTCCACGTGGCGATCGGCGCAGACGGCAGCCTGTCCGCCGGAGACGAACTGGCTATCACGGAAGCAGGAAACGCCAGTGAGGAATGGATCGTCAAGTTTGCAGCGACCAATGATCCCGCTGATATCGGGCCGTTGGAGGAGGCCTATGCGAGAATGGCCCGCGCCGCGCATATCGACATGGCTGAAACGCGATTGATCCCTTCGGCGACCGGGCCGGGTCATTTCGCGACCAAACGTTTCGACCGACCTGCGCCGGGCAAGCGGCTGCACATGGTCAGCCTCGGTGGAGCGCTCGAAGCATCACCGCTTATGCCGAGCGTTGACTATGATGGATTCCTCAAGGCGACATTGGCCATTAGCCATAGCATGGCAGACGTGGAACAGGCCTTCCGCCGCATGGTCTTCAACGTGCTGGCGCGAAATCGCGACGATCATGTCCGCCAACATGCCTACCTCATGGATGCTAGTGGCAATTGGCGGCTTGCACCCGCTTTCGACCTCACGTTCTCGAATGGACCTGGCGGCGAGCATTACATGGCCGTTCTGGGCGAAGGCCGCAATATCACGCGCGAGCATGTCGAGAAGCTTGGGAAGACCCACGGGATCCCCGTCAAGCGTGTTATCGCTGCCATCAACGATGTTTGCGCGGCCCTCGCGGATTGGCCGTCGTACGCGCGTGACGCGGGGGTCGGTGTGTCCATGGACACGGTGTCAGAAGGTCTGGATTCAGTGGCCCGCATTTTTGGCTGAACGAGATTTCGATCACTAGCTGTGGCTGAATTCAGCATTCTCGCTGACCCCAAGCCCGGCACTCTTCATCGAGCCGGGCTCAGCCGAGATCGCAAACCTTCGGGTAGCAGGCTTTTATGTATCACAACATTATCCGCTTGCCATCCGGATAATGTTGTGAGATATGCCTCTCAGCAAATGATGAGGCACACACCATGAGTCACCTAGAAGGTAATGTTACGCGGCACATGGATGCACGCATGAACCAGCGAGGCATCCCTGGCGCGCTGGTAGACTTGGTCCTTTCTCACGGGCGCTGGGATGGCGATGCCTGTAAGCTCGACCGCAAGGACCTCTGCAAGCTCAAGGACGAAGTTGAAACGCTGCGATCGACGGTGATCAAGGCAATCGACAAGGGTGGGCTTGCGGTCGTCGAGGCGGGCGGCACGTTGGTCACTGCCTATGCCCGTCCCAAGGGTCGGAGCAGCCGCAAGTGAGCCTAGTTGCCAAACTCGCCCATTCGTTGTCGACCCAAATGGGTGTTCGCAGCATCGAAGCGATGCCGACCGCTCTTGCTGTGATCATTTCGGTCGCCAAGGGGATTGACGCCTCGAACCCGGCAGACATGTTCTCGGCGCTCGCAGAGACGCTGGAGCCTACTGACGAAGCGGATGCATTGACCCGCGTTCGCGACTGGCTTGAAGACAATGAACTCTCGGCAGTGCAATGCAAAGGCATTCAGGGCCATCTCCCAGTCCACGTTCCCGCCGACCTTGACTGGTCAGCAGAACTGGAAGCGCTCATCGACGAGGCTCGCTACCGTGAGCCCTTCATTTCGATCAGTCCTCGCATTGGCGCTGCAATAGGCAATTCTCTCAATATTCCGGCCACGGAGACAGTTGCCTGCCTGTTTTCTGGCAGCGCCACAATTGCATGGGGCTTAGCACTCGCTAGGCCGGTCACCCTTCATGTGACCAATTGGCAGACCGAGATCATTATGGCGCTGCTGGCCCATGCTGATGGCCGTCCACTGCGTGTAGATCGCAGAAATCCGATCGAAAGCGTCCCGTTCGATGATGGATCATTTGCGTTTAGCGATAGCCATGCCCCCCAACACGGTGCCTACGATCACCTGATTTCCGTTCCTCCGCTCGGGTACCGAATGAAAGAAGGTAAAGCGGCGGGCATGCTGTTCGAGGCGTGGCAAGTCGAGCAACTGGCACCCCGCGCGCGGAAGAGCTTCGCTGCTGTTGTTACGGATGGACTGCTGTTCCGAGAAAGCCGGAACGAAGTCGCATTTCGTGAACAACTCTGCACAATGGGCGGCCTCACTGTCACCAGCTTGCCGCCCGGCATTTTTGGTCGCGCTAGCGGCGTGCAAGTCGACTTGCTGAGGATTGACCAGCAGGATAGCCCTGACGCGGCTTTCATTGACGGCCGGCGCATGGAGCGGATCAGCCGTAGCGGTCGTGAGCAGGAAGAGCTCATCGTCAAGCAGTTCGAGAACCTTGGCTCGGCTCCGTCGCGTACCGTCGGCATCGAGGAACTGGCTGGCTCAAACTTCAATTTGCTGCCGAGCCGCTACATCGTCAGCGACGAACAAGCTCGCATGGACGAGTCTTTATCGACCCGGCACACTGTCCGGCTTGGCGATATCGCCAAGATTCTGCGCCCCCGCGCACCGCAGCCCGTTCGTAGCGATCCTGCGGACGACGATGTAATTGCTCTCGAAATCGCTGTTTCCGACATTTTTGACGGCCAGGTCGCGGTTCCATCGAAGGAACTTCGCTTTCCGGCCAGGGAGCAGATCAGCCTCATCAAAGTGCGCGCGCATCTGGATGATATACTCATCAGCGTGAAAGGCAATGTCGGGGCCGTGGGCATCGTCGGCTTTGACGCGATCCTGGATGAGCTACTTGAAACTCCACAGATTGTTGTATCCCAAAGCCTGGCGATCATCAGGTTGGATCTGGGCTCGCCCTTGCTCTCGCCGCGTGTTCTTGCGGGAATTCTGTCATCCCCGCAAATGCGGTCAAAGCTTCAGGCCCTCGCCGGCGGCACGACCGTACCCAGTCTGCCAATCAGCGCCCTTCAGGATCTTCTCATTCCCATCCCTGACGCGGAGGAAGCCGCTGATATAGAAGGAAGACTGGAAGAACTCGACGCAATGCAAGAAGATATCCAAGAAAGAATCAGCAACCGACGCATCATGCAGGATGCGCTTTGGCGGGAATTCTGGAACATGCCTGCCGGGCAGGAATCCGAATGAGCAATCAATTCAAAAGCGAAAGCGCAAAATCCGTGGCCAGTGATCCCAAAGTCATCGAAACCAGCCTGTTTAAGATGGCGGACCAGCTCCGTGCGAATTCGGGGCTAAAGCCGTCGGAATACAGCCGCCCTGTGCTGGGTCTGTTGTTCCTGCGCTATGCCGAAGGGCAGTTCGCGCGGGTGGAGAAGACGCTGGCGCCCAAACCCGGATCGCGCATCAAACCCGGGCCGGATGACTATAAGGAACGCGGGGTGATCTACCTCTCGCCCGAGGCGCGCTTTGCCTATCTTCTCGCCCTGCCGGAAGATGCCGATCTGGGCCGCGCGCTCAACAATGCAATGAAGGATATAGAGCGCGACAATGCCGAGCTCGAGGACGTTCTGCCCAAGAATTTCAACGAAATCCCCAAGGACACGCTGATCGAGCTCATCCGCCTGCTCCAGCCTATCGAGATCGACGGAGACGCTTTCGGCCATGTCTACGAATACTTTATGGGCGAGTTTGCCAAGCAGGAAATGCAGAAGGGCGGCGAGTTCTACACGCCTAGCTCGATCGTCCGGCTGATCGTCGAGATCATGGAACCATTCCACGGCCGCATCCTCGATCCGGCCTGCGGATCGGCGGGCATGTTCGTCCATTCGGCAGACTTCGTGAAGCGCCACCAGCGCGCGCCGGACAAGGAAATCAGCCTGTTCGGCATGGAAAAGACCAAGGAGACGATCCGGCTCGCCAAGATGAACCTCGCGGTCCACGGCCTGTCCGGCACCATTGCCGATACCAACAGCTATTATGACGATGCGCCCGAAGCGTTCAAAGGCGTGCCGATGGTCGGCGGCTTCGATTTCGTCATGGCCAACCCGCCCTTCAACGTTTCAGGGATCGACAAGGCCAAGCTGAAGACGGTGACGGCAAGCGGGACCGAGCTGGTCAAGCCACGTTTCCCCTTCGGTCTGCCCAGCACCGACAACGGCAACTATATCTGGATCAGCCAGTTCTATTCGGCGCTGAACGAAAATGGCCGCGCCGGGTTCGTCATGGCCAACAGCGCGGGCGATGCGCGCGGCAGCGAGGCGGAGATCAGGCGCAAGCTGATCGAAAGCGGCGCGGTGGACGTGATCGTTTCAGTCGGCACCAATTTCTTCCTGACGGTGACGCTGCCCTGCACTTTGTGGTTCTTTGATCGCGCGAAGCCGCGCACGAGCCGTGCTAATGAGGTGCTGTTCATCGACGCGCGCAACATCTTCAATCAGGTCGACCGCGCGCACCGCGATTTCCGCGAGGATCACGTCGAGTTCCTCGCCAACATTGTCCGCCTGTGGCGCGGCAATGAGCCGGAACTGGCCTTCGGGTCCGAGGTACTGCTGCGCGAACGGTTGGACGGGCTGGATGCCTACCGCGATGTTCCCGGCCTATGCCGCGTCGCCACCTGCGACGAGATCGCGGCGCAGGGCTGGTCGCTCAATCCGGGCCGCTATGTCGGCGTGGCTGAGGGCACGACGGACACCGGTGATTTCAAGGAAAACCTGGAAGCCTTGCAGGAGGAACTGGAACGGCTGAACGGCGAGGCGGCGGAGTTGCAGGGGCGGATTGCGCTGAATGTGGCGGAGTTGTTAGCGTGAGTTGGCGCACTCAAACGCTCGGTCAAATCGCCGACGCATGTGGAGGAGAAATACGGACGGGACCTTTCGGCGCGCAGTTGCACGAAGAAGACTACTCAGACGATGGGATACCAGTCGTGATGCCTAAAGACATCGTGCTGGGCAGAGTGACTGAGAGCACGATAGCTCGGGTTGATATTTCACATGTCGAACGGCTTGCGCAGCATAAGCTCCGTGAAGGTGACATCGTGTATGGTCGGCGCGGCGATATTGGCAGGCGTGGCCTAGTGTCTGCGCGCGAAGCTGGCTGGCTGTGCGGCACGGGTTGCTTGCGCATCAGTTTGGGGAAGAAGATCATCGATCCCGCTTACCTCTACTACTATTTGGGGGAAGCTCGTGTCGTCGCGGGCATTGCACAACAAGCCGTCGGTGCAACGATGCCCAACCTCAACACCTCGATCCTTCGAGGCATTGAGATTAGATTTCCTGACCTACTGATCCAACGCCGCATCGCCGACATCCTAGCCGCCTATGACGACCTGATCGAAAACAATACGCGGCGCATCGCCATCCTCGAAGACATGGCTCGCCGCCTGTTCGAAGAGTGGTTTGGTCGTGACGCCGATCATGGAATGCCTGACCCTGTGCGCATCGATGCGCTGATCGATTTCGACCCAAAGACCAAGGTGGCCAAGGAGGGACTGAAGCCCTTTCTCCCGATGCCCTGTGTTCCCACCAACTCGATGGTAGTGTCGCAATGGGAAGAACGTGAAGGCAATGCTGGGTCGAAGTTCTTGAATGGTGACACGCTCTTGGCCAGAATTACGCCGTGCCTCGAAAACGGGAAGACGGCATTCGTCGACTTCCTTCCGGACGGCACAGCGGGATTCGGCTCAACGGAGTTCATAGTCATGCGCGGGCGTGTGGTGCCGCCAGAGTTTGTCTATTGTCTCGCGCGCTCGGACGCCTTCCGGAAGCACGCGATCAAAAGCATGAGTGGAGCAACAGGACGGCAACGCGTTAGTAGCGCAGCAGTCGCGCAGTTCGAGATTGCATCACCGCAGCCCAAACAACTCGAGAAGTTTGGCCAAGCTGCAAAGCCGATGTTTTCAATGATCAGGTCGTTGGCGGACGCCAACACCAACCTTCGCACCACCCGAGACCTTCTCCTGCCCAAGCTGATCTCAGGCGAAATCGAGGTCCGCGCGCCTAAGGAAGAGCTGGAGGCCGCTGCCGCATGACGCCGCCTACCGGCCCTGACGAGCCCGGACGCTATTCCACTCGCGAGGAGTCGTTGGGCCGCGTATTGTCCGCGTTCGGCGAGGGCCAGATGGTCGAAGACCCCGCCGTCGCCCGGTTGGTCGAACTGGGCTGGCGGCACGAAAATCTCTACACCGAAAATCCGCTGGCGCTCGCGCCCGACCCGCGCACCGGGCGCAGCAGTTTTCGCCAGGCGATGTTGCCCGGCCCGCTGCGTGCTGCGATCGAGCGGCTGAACGATGATCTTGACGCCGATGCTGTCGGCGCGGCCATCGATGAATTGATGCGCAATCGGGCAGACATGAACCCGGTTGCTGCCAATCGCGAGGTCATGAGCCTGCTGCGCGACGGCGTGGAGGTGCGCACGACCCTTCCCGATGGGACCAGCGAAACTCGCATCGCCCGCGTGATCGACTGGCGCAATCCCAAGGCCAACGACCTGCTGATTGCCCAGCAATTCTGGATTGCCAGCGAAATCCATAAGCGCCGCGCTGACTTGATCGGTTTCGTCAATGGTGTGCCGCTTCTGTTCATTGAGCTGAAGGCCAGCCACCGCAGCGCGCAGGCCGCCTATGACCAGAACCTGCGTGATTATCGCGATGCCGTGCCGCACATCTTCTGGGGCAACGCCCTGGTGCTGCTCTCAAATGGCGATGATGCCCGCATCGGCGCGCCGTTCGCCGCGTGGGGCCATTTCAAGGAATGGAAGCGCATCGACGACGAGGGTGCGAAAGGTGTCGTCAGCCTTGATACCGCACTGACAGCTGCCTGCTCGCCCGAGCGGCTGCTCGATATTGCCGAGAATTTCGTGGTGTTCGAGGAAACCCGCGATGGCTTGATCAAAAAGATTGCGCAGAATCACCAGTATCTCGGCGTGAACAAGGCTGTGGCCGAGATCGGCAAGGTCGGCGGCAAGCTTGGCGTGTTCTGGCACACGCAAGGATCGGGCAAGTCGCTCTCGATGCTGGCATTTACGCAGAAGGTACTGCGCACAAGGCCGGGTGGATGGACCTTCCTGATCGTCACAGACCGGCAGGAACTGGACGAACAGATCGCCGAATTCTTCCAGGCCTGCGGCGCATTCTCGCTTCCGCTGCCGCAAGTGCAAGCGCAGAGCCGCGCACATCTGCGCGATCTGCTCTCCGGCAACGCCCGCTTCGTCTTCACCCTGATCCACAAGTTCGGGACCGAGATGGGTGAGACCTATCCTGAGCTTTCGCAGCGCGACAACATCATCGTCGTGACCGATGAAGCGCACCGCAGCCAGTATGACGTGCTTGCGTCGAATATGCGCCGCGCGCTGCCCAATGCCGCCTTCATCGGCTTCACCGGTACGCCGTTGATGGCAGGCGAGGAAAAGACCCGCGAGGTCTTCGGCGATTACATCTCGGTCTACAATTTCAGTCAGTCGGTCGAAGATGGGGCGACGGTCCCGCTCTATTACGAAAACCGCATCCCCGAACTGCAACTGGCCTCTGGCGATATCGACGAGGCCGTCGATGCAATAATCGCCGAAGCTGACCTTGATGATGATGACAACCGTGCGCTTGAGCGAAAGCTGGCGCGCCAATACAGCCTGATCAAGCGCGAGGACCGGCTAGACCGGATCGCGGATGACGTTGTCCGCCATTTCATGGGGCGTGGCTATCGTGGCAAGGCGATGTTCATTGCCATCGACAAGGAAACCGCCGTGCGGATGCATGGCAAGGTCCGTGTCGCCTGGGACGCGGCGCTGGCCGAGAAAGGCAAAGCGATCCAGTCGCTTTCTGGCGAAGCGCGCGAGGCTGCGCAGGCGGAGCTGAAGTGGCTCCACGAAACCGACATGGCCGTAGTGGTCAGCCAAGGGCAAAACGAGATCGCCGACATGGCCGCCAAGGGCCTCGACATCCGCCCGCATCGCGAACGGATGGTACGGGAGGACCTCGACGAGAAGTTCAAGGCCCCTGCTGATCCGCTGCGGTTGGTCTTTGTTTGCGCGATGTGGATTACCGGTTTCGACGTGCCGACCTGCTCGACCGTCTATCTCGACAAGCCGATGAAGAACCACACGCTGATGCAGACCATCGCCCGCGCCAACCGGACGGCGCCGGGCAAGTCAGCTGGCCTTATCGTGGACTATGTCGGCGTGTTCCGGAACCTGCAGAAGGCGCTGGCGATCTATGCTCAGCCATCCACGGACGGCTCCGAGCCGATCGAAGACAAAGCGGCACTTGTTGGACGATTGAAAGCAGCCGTGGACGAGGCAATGGAATTTTGCCGTCGTCGTGCGATCGATCCAACACGGATTGTAAGCGCCAAGGGATTTGAGCGGATTGCCCGGCTTGCCGAGGCAGTTGAAGCCGTCATGGGCACTGATCAGGAGCAGCAGGCATTTCTGCGCCATGCCGGCAATGTGTGGACGCTGTTTAAGGCTGTTCTCCCCGATCCGGCAGCCGATCAATGGCGCGTTGAAGCTGCCGTGCTTCACGTCATGGCCGAAAAAGTCCGCGCTTTGCGAGAGGACCCGGAAAGGAAGGCTCGGGTCCAGCGCGTCGCCGATGAGATTGAAGCATTGCTGGATGAGGCCATTCTCGGAATCGAGATCAATGCACCTGTCCGCTCCGGCGACGACATGGAAGGGCTTTTCGATCTATCTCGGATCGACTTTGATAAGCTGCGCGAGCGTTTCGCGCAGGGTCAGAAGCGGACCCAAACGCAGAAACTGCGCACCGCCATCGAGCGCAAGCTTGAGGAGCTTGCCGCACAGAACCCGACGCGATCATCGCTAGTCGAACGGTTTCAGGAGCTGATTGCCGAATACAACGCCGGGAGCCTGAACGTGGAGCGCTTGTTCGACGCCCTTATGGCGTTCATCCGCGACCTTGACGAAGAAGATGGCCGGGCGATCCGGGAGGGCCTTTCTGAGGAAGAACTGGCGATCGTCGACATCCTCACCAAGCCAGAACCCGAACTGAGCGCGGACGAGCTGGCCTTGGTCAAACAGGTCGCCAAAGCGATGTTGGAGACCTTGAAGCGCGAGAAGCTGGTCCTTGACTGGCGTCTTAAGGAGCGCGCCAAGGCAGCCGTGCGGAGCGCCATTCAGCAATCGTTGGATGCCCTTCCTCCCGCCTATGACGATGTGATTTGGCAGGGTAAGGTCGCCCAGACCTACGAATGGATATATGATCACTATGAGGGCAATTCATCAGTGAACTAAAACTGCCGACAATACATCTGACGCAATGCTGAGCTATGTTTCACGGGGTCGGACAAAGTGTCGACAGCAGATCGCGATCTTCGAGCTGCCATTCGCATACATCGCCACAACCTGGACATTGCTGACTGCGGACTGCGATTTTGGAGACCCGTAAACGCTTGGGCCAGCATGCTGTATAGTCAGCCGGGTCTACCCATCTGTCTGCAAGTCCACATGTGCATCTGTGAACAATGATGGCCCCCTCTTGTGCCGCCTCGCTAGCGAGCATCGAGGAACGCCGGTAGTCGAGCCAGGTAGTCAGTTCATCGACATCCATCACCCGGCCTATGTCCGGGCTGGTGTTCGCCAGCTCATACCCGGCGCGCATCAGGCGCTGCCCCCACCGCAATTCGGCCATCAGGCTTTGGCTGCGCGTCTGGGCTGTCTCGAGAATGGCAAGCCGCGGCAATCTGCCCATCGCGAACAAACCAGCGATGTGCCGATGGACCATTTGGGAGTCCGGGTTGAGTTTCTGCGGCTTGCGGAAATGCCGACGGAGACGATTCTCGATTTCGCAGCTCTGCCCGACATAGAACGGGATGCCGTTGAACGGACCCTCTTCAAACTGGACGCTGGGTTCACCAGGATCGAGAAGAGCATAGACGACGTAGGGCGCGCTCTCCACCTCGTACCGCGCCTGGCGCTGCAGGGCCTTGAGGCGCTTTTCGATATCGATGGGATAGAGAGGCATGTCGATCTCCTTTGCTGGGTTCGACACCCCCCTCCCTCTCCACTTTCGCATTGCCCGGCGTCCACCATAGGCTTGGCATCGATTGGATATCGGATCGGGCGCTGCTGCCAAGCTCGGCGATCGGCCCGGTCTATGTGTATCCTCAGGCCGGTCGGTAGCGTCCATTGCGGCGCGCACCCGTGAAGCGAACCAAGTCCATGGCGCAGAGCCCCGCGATGTCCCTTCGCGCGGTTTTCGCACTGACCTTCCAGTGGCCACAAATGTCCGCCGCGCGGCACCGATGGCCCGCTGCGACTCGGCCGAGAAACCAGCGCTGCCGCTCGTTCAGCTCGGCAGTTATTGGGTCATTTATAGGGTCAGTTTTAGGGTCATTTATAAGGTCATTCTGACGCCGATCCTGCCGTGGCGGCTGCGTATCGGACGTTTTTGATGATCGGCGAGCAGCTTGTAGGTCTGCTCCCTGGCGATCATGACCCGCCCCTTGCGAGCTTTCGATAAGCCCGATCACAAATGCCCTGATGACCGGTGAGCTGGTCAAAAGGCGCAGAAAGAAGACAGTATCAGGGCCGTGCTGACCTGAGAGCCAGTGCTTGACAGTCCGCTCGCTGGCATCCGTCAGCTTCATCACCTGCTTGACAGCACGGTGCGTTCCGCCGTGCTCGCGCTCTAATAACTGGGCGATGGTTTCGGCATAGACCTGTCGTCCTGCCAAGACTCCTTCCCACTTCGGCAACTTCCTGCCCTTTTTCGGCAACATCTTCCGCTCCTCTCCGACCTACACTGGTGGAAGTGCGGGAATGGCGGAGTGTCCGTGGTTCGCGCTGCAGCGGTTGGTCGCCCGGACCACGGCAGCATGGTCATCGAAAGGGCGGAAATTGCAGGACTGGGGCTACGAAGACAGCGATGGCAGGGAACAAGCGCCGCGGCTCGTGCGCGCGGCCGAATATGTTCGCATGTCGACTGACCACCAGAAATACTCGACCGAGAACCAGGCCGATGCGATCCGGCACTATGCCGCCGCGCGCGGGATCGAGATCGTGCGGACCTATGCCGATGCGGGCAAGAGCGGGCTCAAGATCGAAGGCCGCGACGCACTCAAGCAACTGATCGACGACGTCCAGACCGGTGTCGCCGATTACACAATGGTCCTGGTCTACGACATCAGCCGCTGGGGCCGGTTCCAGGACGCCGACGAAAGCGCCTACTACGAGTACATCTGCAAGCGCGCTGGGATCGCGGTTCAGTATTGCGCGGAGCAATTTGAGAATGACGGGAGCCCGGTTTCGACCATCGTGAAGGGCGTCAAGCGTGCGATGGCCGGGGAGTACAGCCGGGAACTGTCGACCAAGGTCTTTGCAGGCCAAGGGCGCCTGATCGAGAAGGGCTACCGCCAAGGCGGACCTGCCGGGTTCGGGCTTCGCCGGACCCTGATCGACGAAACGGGCACAACAAAGGGTGTGCTCACACGAGGCGAGCACAAGAGTATCCAGACCGACCGCGTGATTTTGACGCCGGGCCCGGAAGCGGAAATCGCGGTTGTTCGCAGCGTCTATGCAGCCTTCGTGCATGACGGGCTGAGCGAGCGCGAGATTGCCGATGACCTCAACGACCGCGGCATTGTCACCGATCTGGGCAGGCCATGGACGCGTGGCACGGTCCATCAGCTCCTCATCAACGGCAAGTATGTCGGCGACAACGTGTGGAACCGGCAGTCGTTCAAGCTGAAGAAGAAGCGGGTCCGCAACGATCCTGAAATGTGGATTCGTAGCCCCGGTGCCTTTGTGGCGATCGTCGAACGCGACCTGTTCGATGCTGCACAGGCGCTCATCGGCGCGCGGTCCTTCAGGCTGTCAGATGCTGAAATGATCGACGCGCTGCGCACGGTCTACGAAAGCAAGGGCCTGCTCTCGGGGATCATCATCGACGAATGTGAGGGCCTGCCCTCCAGCAGCGCCTATTCGTCGCGGTTTGGCAGCTTGCTGCGGGCCTACAGCTTGGTCGGCTATTCGCCGGATCGCGACTATCGCTACCTCGCTGTCAATCGTGCACTACGCCGGCTACACCCGGACATTCTTCGCGAGGTCCTCGAAGGCCTGAAGGCCCAGGGCAGTGAAGCATGGCAGGATCTGGAGACGGACCGGGTCATCGTGAACGATGAGTTCAGCCTGTCTGTCGTCATCGTCCGCTGCACGCCCACGCCAACGGGCCTGCTGCGCTGGAAGATCCGCTTCGACACCTCCAAGATGCCGGACATCACCCTCGTGGTCCGCATGGACGCCAGCAACCGTCAGCCGTTCGACTACTACCTCTTCCCGAGGCTCGATGTTGCGGCCGAACGTGTGCGGCTCGCCGAAGACAACGAACTGCTGCTTGATGCGTACCGCTTCGACGCCCTCGACTTTTTCTACGAGATCGCCGCGCCCGTCAAAGTTGCGGAGGCTGCCTGATGACCGTCACCCGCCCCCAGACCATCGAGATGATCCCGATTTCGCGGATCACCGTGCTCAACCCACGGGCGCGCAACAAGCGTCAGCACCGCGAGATCGTCAACAATATCGAGACCATCGGCCTCAAGCGTCCGATCACGGTCAGCAAGCATGATGGTCCGGGCGGCACGCGCTACGATCTGGTCTGCGGCGAAGGGCGGCTCGAGGCGTTTCAGATGCTCGGCCAGACCGAGATACCGGCGGTGGTGATCGAAGCCAGCGAGAGCGAATGCCTCGTCATGAGCCTGGTAGAGAACATTGCCCGCCGGGTTCAGCGCCCGATCGACGTCATGAACGAGATCGGGGCACTGAGGAAACGCGGTTACACCGAAGCCGAGATCTCCCGCAAAATCGGCATCACCAGTGGGTGGGTCAGCATGATCGTGACCCTGCTCGAACGCGGCGAGGAAAGGCTGCTGTCAGCGGTCGAGACTGGGCTGATCCCCATCAGCCTTGCCATGGAAATCTCGCGCGCCGAAAGCGAAGAGGCGCAAAACCTACTTCTTGATGCCTATGAGACCGGCAAGCTGCGAGGCAAGAAGCTGGCATCGGTTCGCAGACTTCTTGATCTCCGCATGCGCGGACGCAGCAAGTCTATGACGTCAGGAAAGTTTGGAAGGAAAGGTACCAATCGCAAGCTGACGGCCGGCGACCTGATGCAGGTCTATCAGCGCGAGGCGGAAAAGCAGCGTCTGCTCGTGAAGAAATCTGATTTCACGCAGACCCGCCTTCTGTTCATCGTCGAGGCAATCAAGGATTTGCTCACGGACGACGGGTTTCTAACCCTGCTGAGGGCGGAAGGGCTCGAAACGATGCCTCGGGCGCTCGCCATGCGGATCGCGGGAGAAATCGATGACTGAGTGGCCATCGGCAGAACGGCTGCCCGCAGATCCCGGCGCCGACAATCGTGTCCGGCTAGGCTTCGAGCGGCAGTCTGTGACATTGCGCATCGATCAGATCGTGCCCCTGAAATCATTGCGGGAGGGCGTGCGGGAGAGCCGCAAATATGCACAGATCGTGAGTTCGATCAAAGCCATCGGGTTGGTCGAAGCCCCTGCCGTCGTCCCCAATCCGAAGAATGAAGAGCAGTACTTCTTGCTCGATGGCCATTTGCGCATCGAGGTGCTCAAGCAGCTCGGTGTCGAAACGGTCGAATGCCTCGTCGCCAATGATGACGAGACCTACACCTACAACAAACGCGTCAATCGCCTACCCCCGGTGCAAGAGCATCGCATGATCGTTCGAGCCATTGAGCGCGGCGTCACCGAAGCTGTGATCGCTGACGCGCTCGGCCTGGAGGTAGGTTCGATCCGCGCGCGTTTCCGCCTGCTCGACGGTATCTGCGACGAGACGGCGGACATGCTCAAGGACACCAATTGTTCGATGCGGGTGTTCGACATGCTGCGCCGAATGTCGCCGATGCGCCAGATTGAGGCTGCGGACCTGATGATCGGGCAGAACAATTATTCGCTGATCTTCGCACGCGCGCTCCTCGCGGCCACGCCGGAGGATCAGCTGGCAGCGCCAGCGAAGAAGGCGCGAAAGAACGATCTAGCAGGTCCGACCAGCCAGCAGATTTCCCGGATGGAGCGGGAGCTTGCCACTCTCCAGACGCAGGTGAAATCAGTCGAGGACAGCTACGGCATCGACAATCTCCACCTGACCTTCGCGCGCGGCTATGTCGCGAAGCTGCTCAGCAACGCCCGGGTCGTTCGCTGGCTGTCGAACCATCGACAGGAATATCTGTCTGAGTTTCAGCGGATTGCGGAGATCGAGACGATCGGGTCAATGACTGCGCCTTCACCGCAGGAGTGAGATGATTGAGACCTGCCATCGGCTTCCCTGCCGATCAATGACCGCAATGGCCTCGATCGCCGGCGTCGCCTTCTCGAGCGCGTCCAGATAGTCAGCCCAAGCCGTAGGCCACGTGAAGTGTCTGTTCATCGCCGTGCCGGGTGCGTGGATATGCGCTCCCAACGGCGCCATTCCGATCCGCGATTCAATTCCGTGCCAGAAGCCAACCGAACCTCTCCAGTCGTTCGCGGGCCCATTCCGTCGCAAGTGTCGTTGACACGACTCTGTAACCGGCCATATTTGCCCGGTAAAGGAGGGACGCTTATGTTTGCCTACAGCCCAGAGAAGTTCGCCACGCTCTACGCCTCGGATCTGGGCCAGCGCATCTGGAAGTTCCTGACCCAGCCCGAGGTCGTTGCGCGACTGGAGACAGCCTCCGAACTCAGTAAACCGGCGGTCGAGGGCATAGAGGAGCAGCTGCTCGAAGCGTTTCGCGAGGAGATCCTCGCCGACCGCGTCAAGCAGATGGTGGGCCATATGGTCCGCCAGATCCTGGAGCAGCGCGACTGGGTGCTCGACCAGACCGACGTGAAGGTCCAGTCGGTGCCGTTCAACAAAGCCGCTCGCTACAGGCGGCCCGACTGGATCACCTTCCACGCCTTTCGCAACACCAGCGACCCGCGCGACGTGGCGCTGACCGATCGCCGCCAGAACCCGGCTTTGCCGACCGACGCCCGCTGGTCCTATTACGCGACCTTCGCAAGCCCGCTGAAGGCGGCTGTTGCGTTCGGCATAGGCGACATCCGGCAGCTGCGCACCCATGTCCACGCCCATGGCTATCAGCGCGTGCGCGTCGAGCGGATGCTGCGGCACGCTTAATCCGCATGACCGACCGGGCGCACATCCTTCTGACCGACCGAGCCGACCCGCTGCTACTGGTCTGGCCCGTGCCCGGTAATCCGGCGGGGCTTGTCCAGTTCGCGCATGCCGCCGAATGGCGCCAGTTTATCGACGACCTCGCCATCGACGCGCGGATCCCGGAAATCGTGCAGGGGAAGTTCGCGCGTGCCCAGACGCTCTATCTTCTGGGCTGGATCGATTTCAGTCTGGTTAAGGCGGGTGAGCTAGCCGCGCTGATCGCCCTGGAACTGGCGCTCATGGATCGGTACGGCGGCCTGATCGCCAAGCGAAAGCGCAGTTTTGCCACGCTCCTCGCGCACATGGCTGAGGTGGAGGGGCTTACCGACGCGGACCTGCCCGTGATCGTGCGCTGCGGCGGATCGGCGATTGGTCACCTTACAGGCGCGGTTCGCCCGAGCCTGGCCCAGCGTCGCAACACGCTGGCGCATGGCGATCCGTTCGAGGGACTGCCCACTGGCGGACTGCTCGAACTCGTGCGCGACCTCATCAACTTCGTCTACCGCCACTATCTCGCCGAGGTCGAAAGCCTCGGCATCGCCGAAGGTTCGGACCCCACCCTGACCAACACTCCGGCGCTGGCGGCCGCGCAATGACCGATTCCGCGGCCTTGGAGAGCTTCAACCTCGACCTGCGCCAGCTGGCGCGGATCGAGGCCGTGCATAGCGGTTTCCTTTACCAGCACCTCTATGCGGCGGCCTGCCTGTTCCATGCCGCGCAGGCCGGCGCGACCCATGTCGTCGTCGAGAATGACGAGGATGTCGAACTCGTCCGCCCGCAGGAACGGATCTACGCGCAGATCAAGATGCGCTCCGCGCCGCTGATTTTCAGCGACATCGAAGGCGCGCTCAAACGCTTTGAGGCGATCAGGACCGAACATGCCGAAGGCCGGCGCGGCGGTGGGTCCCGGTTCGCCATCGTCTCGAACAGCGCGCCGGGACCGGACCTTGCCGGTCGCATCGAGACCGCAGGCTGGCCCGCCGACGTCGCGTTGGTCGTTCCCGGCTCGGCGCCGATCGATAGCGCCCTGCCAGCGCCGCCGCCGTCGATCCCCGCCGCCTTCGAAGCGTGCCGGATCCTGGCCGAGACGTTGCCGCTGGCGATCTTGGCGCCGGAGACGCTGGTGTGGAAACTTGCCGGCCGGATCATGGCCGCCTCCGGCGGAGTCGGCCCCAATGCCGATCATAGCTTTGCCACGGCCGATCTGCCGGCGCTCTTCGAGCAGCTGGTCATCCAGCTGCAGGACTTCCCCGCGCCGCCACTGCGCTACCGGCCGCAGGAGGGCGAGCCTGGTCTTGTCACCGACCGGCGCGTCAGGCTTGTGGTCGGCTTCTCGGGCGCGGGAAAGACCTCCTGGGTCTCGCAGACCGCGCTCCATACGACCGATCGGCTCGCCTATTACGATGTTGCCGACGTGGCCGGACCCGCCTTGGCAAGCGCGGTCGCTCGCGAGCTGGCGGCGCGCATCTTTGGCACGCGGGGCGGCAAGCTGGGCGAAATCCTCTTGCCCGGCGCCAGCGGTGTCGAAATCCTGCTGGCGATCGGCCGCCAACTTGCCGATGACGGCCTTACCGCTACCGTCGTGCTGGACAATGCGCATCGAGTTCCGGCCGGCGATCTGGTTGCGCTGATCAACGCCTCCGACACCATTTACTTCGTACTTCTGGCGCAGCCTGGCCCGGCGGTCGCGCGGATCGAGGCGACACTCGGCCTTCAAGCCGAGCCGCTGCTCGGCTGGTCAAATGAGACCGCTGCAGCGGAAGGAGCGTCGCTCGGCTGCCACGGCAATTTCGAGACTTATGAGCGACTGCTCAAACTAACAGGCGGACTTCCGCTCTATGTCCAGAACGCGCTCAAGATCGCGGGCCAATCCTATGGCGGCAGCGTCATGGGTCTATGCGACGCCCTGGAGGCGCGCACTCATGTCATTGAAACGGCCCAGGAGCTGATCCTTGCCGACGTGTTCGATGTCCTGGGCGAGACCGAGCGGCGCGCCGTCGCCGCGCTAAGCCTGAGCGACGTTCCTCTCACACAGGCCGAAGCGAGCGAGGTCCTGAACCGCAGTTTCGATATCGACGCTGCAGCGGCCGCGGGCGCATTCCGGCGTTTGCGCTCGAGTGGCGCGATCCAGGTCTTTGGCGTGGACCGGTTCAAGATCCATGACGCGATGCGGCCGCTAGGGCGTGGCTATCTTGACGGCGCAGGAGCCGATCACCTCCGGAAGACACAAGAGGCGATCCGCGACCTCCTGACGGCCAGCTTGGTCAAGGAAAACGACCGGCAGCGCGTCTTCCTGCTGCTCAGGATGTTCGTGGCGCTGGGCAACATCAAGCCGCTCGTGGAGATGGCGACCGACGAGTTGTTCCACGAGATGGGCTACATGCACGAGATCGCGGATTACCTCGTCCAGGTCTCGACCTCAGAAGCGGTTTCAGCCGAAGACCAGTTCTGGGCGTTGGACGGGCTCGTGTTCGCCGATTTTAAGGAAGGCGACGACGCCGAAGTCCAAGCCAGGCTCGACCGAATGGACGCGCTGGTGCGCGAGTGCAAGCTTGGCCTTACCGAGCGGCTCGCCGTTGGCATGAAGCGGATGGTGTACGCTGCGCGCCTCAAGGACACCAAGACCGTCCAGAAGATCATGGACGAGCTCGCCCGTGTTCTGCCTCAGACACCCGAGCACCTGCGCGTGGCGAAATACAATTACGCCCACGCGCTCTTCGAGCTGGGTCTGATGGAGGAATGCACGGTCGGCA
Organism: Sphingomonadales bacterium Ga0077531; assembly: GCA_001464915.1. Taxonomy (GTDB): domain Bacteria; phylum Pseudomonadota; class Alphaproteobacteria; order Sphingomonadales; family Sphingomonadaceae; genus Erythrobacter. The sequence continues at coordinate 76,143 of LNED01000022.1, read as the reverse complement.
CGCTCGACCTCATCGCCGACTACTACGACCAGTTGGGCCTGACGATCGGCGATGTCATGGCGAAGAACCCCGACGCCATCTACCCTCTGCTGAAAGAGGGCGAGAGCCACACCGACGATCTCAAGCATCTCGCCGACGCGCTCGATCTGCAATCGAAGGCGGTCAAGGCTATGGGCAAACACCCAGGCCTCGCCCCGATCCACGCCATGAAATTCTACACCATGGCGCAGTCGCTGGAGTCGTTCGTCCGCGTCGGCCAGGATCTCGTCGACGACTTCATCGGCCGCCACGACTATATCGGCGCCCGCGACGTGATCGAGCGCAACCTGATGCCGACGATCGTCGACCTAAAGCTCGCCGGCCGGGTCATTCCTGTCCGAAGCCAATACGCGGTCGTGCTCGCCTATTGCGGTGAGATCGAGGACGCCGAGGCGGAAATGGCGCGGCTCGCGCCCTATGAAGACGGCCTCGATGAGAAGGGGCGGCGGGAACTTCAAGACCAGCGCGCTCTAATCGGCTTCCTGAAGCTGAACCCGCCGCCTCCTCAGTGGGAGATGCCTGCCCAGCTCAGCGGGCCACTAGGAAAAAGATAGCTGTGGGCCGCCGTCAGGACGCGATCCAGCGGCGGAGGTAGAAGTCCGTTTCCTTGTTACTCTTGCAGTGGTAGGATTTGCGGATCATTTTCCGGATCGTCTCGCCATGTGGCCCTGACCGCTCATCACCTTGCGACATGTCGACCGCGTCCAGTTCCTCTTGAGTAAAGCCGCCAACTGGCATCGGGTTTATCGTCCAGATGTCCTTGATATTGGCGGCCATGCCGTTCGAGAATTCGATACGTCGCAGGAGCCGGGGAATATGACCCTCGAGACCGTAAAGCCGCGCTGCGCTGAGTTTGGTGCTGATTCGAACATCAAGGATGGGCTTGCGGCGATAGAAGGTAATGTCGGCGGGCTGCCCCGAAGTAGACAACATCGTCAGTTGGTGGAGCATCATGCCCTCACGCCCGCCGAAATGCGTCTCCAACCGCTTTATCGCTTCCTGTGGCGTTAGATCCTGGATCATTATCTAGCCTGCTGCCCGCCCACCGCTTACCGCTTTACCGCCGCCCTCGACCGCTACGATCGCGGCAATCTGTTCCGCGACCAGCGCACGGAACGCCTCGAACGCGCGATAGCAATGTTCGCATTCAATCGCGAGCAGATCGACCACCTCGGTCGTTGTCAGCGGATCGGTGCCGCCAAATAAATACCGCACCCGACCGCCGATCACCTCGCGCTTGATCGTCGCAGTCATGCCCACGACGAAGCGCGACGAAAAGCCATGGTTGTAGGCGTTGCGGAAATCGTCCGACGCTTGTTTAAACTTTTTGCCGGCCAAAGGCTCCAGTTTCAGTTTGAATGCTCGGTACTTCTTCCACTGCGACGCAAAGGGTTCGATATCGTTGAGGTAGAGGTTGTTGTCCGGAAACTCATCTTTCCAATCCCGCCCATCCGCGGCTTGGTTGGCCTGGTGGCATAGGTGTCCGACCGCGAACGCGAACCGTGACTTGATCGCGTAGGGCTGGCCAAGCGCAACCGTCCCAAGCGTATCGATGAACTCATGACTCAGCTCATGTTTGTCGGCGTCATTGAGCTCGGCCAGCACGGCGTCCCATGCGCGTAGCCGGTGTACATGATTTGTGAGATCGTTGATGATATTGGCCAGCTCGGTCGCATACTCGTCAAGCATCTGACTGTACGCCATCCACGTCGCGTTGAGCGGGTTTGGTAACGTCCACCAGCGATAGCTCATAAACTTGCCGCCGACCGGCGTTGCATCGAGCACAGTTCGATAGGCTTCGTAAAATGTGACCAGCTTGGCGGAACGGTCGCGGGAGAATTGATCGGCCATGAATCCTCACTTAGGGGCTGAATGTCACTTCGGCGACCACGGCTGGTAGCAATTTTGGCGGTAGCGATCGTCGAGGTGAGGAGCTCGAAATGGCCGGCGTTGGTGGAAGCCGACATTACCGATGCCGCCGCAGAACGGCGTAAGTTGGGTCGGCTGCTGCTGCAAGGCCGAGGCCGCCTTGTTTGACACTCAGGAACGACCACTTTCAGAAATCAATGGCCTTGAGCTGCCCTAAATCAATATCACGAGATCTGCTGTCACCAACGGCATGTCATGAGGTGTGTGCTCAGCGACCCGGGCGACAATCTTCCCCGCTTGTTCGAGAACGCCACAACCATCAAAACGGACGCATCGACTTGGATCTCATCAAGCTTGCGGCCATGGCTCGCATGCGCCCTCAGGTTCCGGGCACGCCCGGCACCACGACCTCGGTGGCAATGCGTGCTTCGATCTCTGCCGTCACCTCGGAATAGAGATCGACATCCAGGTCGGGCGCACTGATCGTGATGGCAAGCGCATAGCGCGCCTTATCATTGGCTCGCTTCTGTCCGAGATGCGACTTCCACCAGCCGCCGACAGGCAGGATCGCGATTTCGTCATGCGCGGCAAGGTCGACCGCAGGACCACGCCACAGGTCGCAGTGGAGCGAACCGGCCTGCATCGCCTGCGGGCCAAGCAGCCAATAGTCCGTCTCGGCGCCGACCTTCTCCGCCGCCTCGTCGGTCTTGCTGAGCCTCGCACGAAAATCGCGCGCGGTCTCGGTACGCTTCTTGAGTGCGAAGCGAAGGCCGAAAGAGCGGTATGTATCGGGCCGCGTGCCTGCCCGGCCGGACAGGTTCGGCTCGACGAAATAAGACAGCGTCACCTTCATCGTTACGGGCGCATTCTCCAGCGCCTGCAGCGCCGCGCGGGGCCATGGAAGGTCGTAGAAATGGATAGCGTTGAACACGGCGCGGCCATCGTCAGTCAGCGCATAGGGCTGAATCTCGGCCTCTGCGATTAGTGTGATGTCATCTTTAGTCGAAGCGATGGCTCGCTCCAGATTGGGAACGCCGAAGCCGACCTCGCGCAGCAGGCTCTGCCGGGCACCCTTAGTGATGCCCTTCCACGACCGTCCCCGGCCAATAAGCTTGGACCGGATTGGCTGCGGCCAGTCAGCGGAATGGACCGTAAGCGCGCGGTAAGTTTCGGGCCAGTAGCCCGGTAGCCCCGCCATCAGCTGGCCAACGAAATTGCCGGCTACCCCCGTCGCCGCACTCGTCGCCCAGAAGGGCACCAGTGGCTTGGTGGCGAGGTCCTTGCCGGAGGTCACCAGCGATACCGCCGGATGCCAGCCGCAATAGTCAGCGCCGTCGACCATCATATTGCCAGCCTCGAAAAGCACTTCGGGCTTGATCGGTGTAAGGTCGGGCGGAAGGACCTGCGACCCTCGGCTGAACGGGCTTTTGTGGTTGACCTCTGCCAGCGGGGTCATCTCCGGGTCCGCGGCGGACAGCTCGACCTTGGCCGTATAGCCACCGATGGTGAGCGCGTTCCAGCTTTGCGCCGGGTCTTCGAGCGAATGATGCTGTTCGACATGGGCCTTGAGCCCACCTTGCATATTGCCAGTCGCGATCATCACGAGCCGCTTGGGATGATCCTTGGCGGCGACATTGTTTTGCCGGTCGCCCGGCATCGCGCCCGAAGCGATCTGATCGATCGCGCCGCTCCAACTCGATGGCGCGTCCGGATCAAGATCTTCGGTCGACGATGCGATGCAGAAGCAGCGTGGCACTCCTGCACGCTCGATCTCGACGGTCGCTACCGCGGATTGAGTGACAATGCCGTATTTCGGCGGCTCCGTGGCGGGAAAGCCGGCGGGTGGCAGGAATTTCACCGATTCAACGTGATGGGTGAGCGCGACAGCGCGGCTATCGGAAAGCGGGCCGGCCATATCGCCATGGACGACGAGACCGGCCATGCCGGTGCCGTGGCCGCCATGATCGGCATGATCATCCGGTCCCCATGCGGCGTTGACCGCCCAAGCACCGGCGAGTGCCGGTGCAACCAGCGGGTGCGCGCCGGCAACGCCAGAATCGAGGATGCAGATGCTCGGCGCACCTTCGGGCGGCGGGGTGAGGCGCGCGAGATAATCCTCGACGAGTGCGTGCTGCCCAAGGCCATGTTCACCGATATCGAGCAAGGGTTCGACCATCGGCGCCGCGGCCCGGATTTCGCTGATCGTGCCGTGCAGCCGATCGGCGAGCTGGAGGATTGCGGCGGCGCTGGCATGAACAAACAGCACAACCGTATCGGGAAACACCAAGCGGTCGGCATGGACGTCGAGGTTCACGGCCTGGGCGGCGGCTGCGACCGCATTGACCACGGCATCGGGCCGTCGCAGCCATAGTTCCCACCAGCGCGTGTCGGGCGACTGAAGATCGGGCGTGCCCGCGATTAGGTCACGCGCACTGGCTTCATGGAAGGCTTCGACGACTTCGAACTTGTCGACGTCGGGGCGCTCGCGGTTGCCAATATCTTCCTCACCATAAGCGGTGATCCTTGCCTGAAGGAAGGCACGCGCGTCATCTGGCACGAACAGGATCGCCCGCTCGGTGCGTTCATCACCGCGCTCGGAGCGCAACAAAGCGATCTGCTGGGCGGCGAATTCGAGGCCGGCCGGGATCTTGGTGGCCTTGGCCTGTGGTGTCGGCGGCATCGTCTCCAGTTCGACCAGGACACCGCGCTTGCGCCCGGGAACCGTGATACGCTGGTCGGCTTCGGTTGCAGGAAGCGCGCCCAGCGCGTCGGCGAGTTGGGCCAACAACGTTTCGGCATGCGCATGATAATCTGCGCGCCGCGCTCGAGGATCGCGCTTCGACTTAGGATAGACATATTGCGCATCGTCTTTCCAGCGCGCGATGGGGATATGTGGCAGCGGTCCCGCGCCAGCCTCACCTTCGGACATGTTTCCCCGCCTAACCTTATGATTCCTATTAAACCCTCACTTACGCGATCGGGATGTCATTACGAATGAAAGCGCCGGCGGAAAGATTGCCGGTCTTCGAGCGCAGTGCGCAGCCGCGCAACATCGATCGATTTGGCGTTTTCCAAGATCGCGTCCTTGAGCACTGCATCTGCGGCGCGCACGAGTTCACCCTGGCTAAGGCCATCGGTCATCTTCGCGATCGAACTCCAGGCCTTTGCCGTCAGGCGTAGCTTGCCCAGTCGCCGCGTCAGCAGAATGCGAGCCGCCTCGTGATCGGGTACATGATATTCGACGACCTCGTCGAAGCGGCGAGCGAGCGCCTTGTCGAGGATCTCGACATGGTTGGTCGCCGCAATGACGACGCTGTCGGTGCTGTTGGGCTCTTCCATGAAGGACAAGACCGAGTTCAGGACGCGACGAATTTCCCCGACATCGTTCGGATCGCCGCGCCTAGAGCCAATCGCGTCGAATTCGTCGAGTAAGTAGATACCGCGGGTCTGGGCGATCTGATCGAAGACGAGCCGCAGCTTTCCGGCGGTCTCGCCGAAGAAGCGGCTAAACAGGGATTCGAGCTTCACTGTGAACAGCGGCAAACGCAGTTCGCCGGCGAGCGCGGCGGCAGTCATCGTCTTGCCAGTTCCCGGCGGCCCGACAAGCAGCAGATGCGTCGCCGGGGTCTGCCCATGGTCGCGAAGCACAGCGCGTTGGCCCTGCTCGCGCACGACGCGTTCGAGGCGCGCACGAATGGCGTCGGTCAGCACCATGTTGGCAAGCGTGGTCTTGGGATAGGCGCTTTCGACCAGTCCCTGTAGTTCACCACGAGGGCGCGCCAACGGTATCGGCGTCTGGCCCGAGAGCGCGCCGCCCTGGCGCTCGCGCGCTTTCTGCACCAGCCGCTTCAGCGCGTTGGCGTCGGTCTCATTGCCAGCCCGTGCCTGTTGCGCAGCGATTTGCAAGGCGATCGAGAGAAACTGTTCTTGATCGCCTTCGACATGCGAGTTCATGAGCGCAACGATTTGCTTGGTAGACATGAGCGCTCCTTTCTCTTGATCATGACCTGAGCGCGGTCCCGGCGCGACGCGGACCTTGCCCCCGCGTCGACTTCTATCAGAGCGAGATTCGACGCGCCATCACGGATTGAATATACGGTCTGTCACGCCGGTTGCGGCCCAGCCATCTGCTGATTGCGGTGCTGGTGCGGCCGCATTCGATGGTCCAACTGATGCCGTCTCCGTTCAACAAGTCCGCCGCTCTGAGGTAGTTAGCGGAATCTGACAGCTGAGAATGGACGGCAGCTATCAGGCAGCTTTATTTGGGCGCGCGTGTCGGCAATGTTGGCGACTCATTCTCGAAAGCGGATGATCGGCATATACTGAGGCACTTGAAGATTTGGCGTTCGACACATTCGAGCTGTAGATCCGATCTGTCCATTGTCCTAGGACAAAGGACAGATCGGGGTCTGTATGAAGAGCCAAGACATCGTCATCATGCTCAAGCTGGTGAGCTTGGAAGACAAGATCGAGCATGGTCAACTCGATGAATCGACGATCTCGGATCCGTTTGCATTGCGAAGTCTTGAAGGCGAACTGGGCATCAGCAAAACCGAGATCAGCGCATCGATCCGGCGCAGTATCGCGTGTAGCTTGGCGACAAAATCCAATGATCGTGCCAAGGTCAACCGACGCAATCTCATCGAATTCGTCCAGCACGGGCTGAAATACGTCTTCCCCGCGAAGCCAGGTGCGCCGCAGCGCGGCGTTGCTACGGGCTTTGCCGCACCTATGCTGCAAGGTAAACTCGTTAGCGCCGGTGCAGATATCTATGTCTGGCCCCATCCCGAAGGAAGCTTGAGAGGTCTTTCGATCGCACCATTGTTCAAATCTGTCCCCGGCGCAGCTCTCAAAGACGCCCGACTCTACGAATTGCTGGCGCTGATCGATGCGATCAGAACCGGCAATCAGCGCGAAGCAAGTCTTGCCAAACGCAGCTTTGAGGAACTGGTGGCATAAACGGTTCCGCTGGTCCTCCTCATTGGGGGACACCACTAGTGACGCTCGCGAGGTTCCGCAGCAGGTCAACCTGCTTATCCCGGTCTGCGATCAACCGCTCGCGGTGGCCACTCACACGATCACCAAAGCTGCGCCTCGATTGCCTGAACAGATCGAACAGAGCGGCGCATGTAATCGGATCCTGACGCCATTCCGACATGGCGAGTTGGAGCAGGCTTTCGAAAAGGAAGGCGCGCTCGTCGTCGGTCGCGATGGCCAGTGCTGCGCGGATCATCCATGCGGGTGCGGAACGCAACTCAATGGTGGCCGCCTGCCAAAGCAAGAACATGATCGGGGGGATCGTAAACAGAAAGCCGATGTAGCCCGAGCGAACGGGATCTTCGGCGAATAGCCACGTTGCCAGTATGACCGAGCATGTCAGGGAGCCGGCAGTCAGAGCAGTGGCGGCAAGAATTCCGGTCCAGCGCCAACGGCGGATGGCTGAGAATACGATCCGCTCGATCAGGGTTGTGTTCGGAGGCGCGATATAGCGCAGGCCGGACGCGGTGCGTTGGTTGTTGGTCATGATGGGCCTTTCAAAACGACGGAGTGGGACAAGTGCCTCGAGCCACCAAATCAGCGCTGAAGCATCTACCAAGGATCGAACCCGCTGCCGGTCGACCCAGGCGCATGATGATCATGGCTGTGATGGGCATGGTGGTCGTCCCAGTGGTCCAAATTCTGGCCGAAGGGATTGCCTCCGACATCTACGCCGCCGGGTCCCGGTCCGGTCATGGGTAGCCCGGTGGCAGGGTTGATGGAGACGCCCTCGTCAAAGGAGGGCCGAGGCGGGTCGCTAGATCCTGCGAACAGATCGGTCAGCCATTGAAACAATCGCATCGATTACTCCTGTCATTGAAGGGCCGCGGCGGCTCGATCGCGTTGGCGCTGCCCTCATGTTCACACGTTCACATGTGCACAGCTACACATGCCCATATCGCCGCATCCCCCTTCTCCCCCTTCCGGCGAAGGGATCGGCTATCGCCCGATTGGGCTCTCGCCATACTTCCGCAGTACGTCGTCGAAGGCTTCGGCCATCAGGTCCTGAAGGCTAAGACCGTTGCGCCGGGCGCAGGTGTGCAGGGCGAGCGATAGCTCGGGTGCAAAGTAGCCTGAGATCGCCTTGCGACCGACGCGGCTTGGCGGTGTCGGGATCTGGGCGACAGGCGATGCCGGTGCGGTATTGGCGGTGGACTCATCCTTCGGCTTGCGATCGGCAAGATTGGCAAAGCGGTTCATGCGGTCTTCCTCTGCTGTGCCGGGGTCTGTGGGCGCGTGGACATGTGGAGCTGCTGACATGTCCACATGTGAAGCTGTTCGATCTCGCTGGCCGCCTTTCCGCCAGGATCGAGCTCGAACACGGTCTGGCCGCCAGCGACTGCATGACGATATGCAGCACGGTCCGGCAGAATGATCGGACACGTCTGACCGCCGAACCCTGCCACCAGCTCGCGGGCATCGGCATAGATGTGCGGCGCAGTTGGCGGCCCGGCGGTAAACACCACTAAAGCAGGGCGGGACAGCAGCTCGACCAGACGCAGCGTCGTGCGCATGGCGGCGAGATCGAACGCGCTGGGTCGGCAGGGGATTAGCACGAGATCAGCACATTCCGCTGCCTTGCTGGCGGCAAGATCAGCATGCGGCGGGGTGTCGATGACGATCAGCTCGGCACCCTGCTGGGCGGCTGCTGCGATCTTCGCCGGGATGCGCGGGGGGGCGCTGTCGATCACCTCGGGAGGCGCGCCTTGCCGCCACTCGGCCCATTGCGAGGCGCTGGCCTGCGGGTCGGTATCGATCAGCAGGCTGACCCGCCCTGCACGGGTAGCAGCGGCGGCGAGATGGATGGCGAGCGTGGTCTTTCCAGCGCCACCCTTCTGACTGATGATGGCGACGGTTCGGGTGTGGGGATGTGAAGGCGTGGTCATGTGGATGCGTCCTCATGTTCACATGTGGGCATGTGAGGCTGTGCGATTGTGGTGATGTGCAGGTGTCGACATGGTCAGCGCCCTCGCTCGAGGTCGCGCTCTCGCTCGAGTTGGCGCTCCCGGTTCATCTCCCGGTCGCCGGAGCCCCTTCCGGGTTCGCTGCGGTAGAGGGACTTTTCGAGGGTGATGTCGCGCTCCTTGTTGGTGAGCACCGCCAGCGCGAACTCTGGGCCAAGCTTTTCAGCGAGTTTTTTCAGGTCGTCGGACATGGCCGCGACCTCGCGCTGGTTTGGGCGGTCCTCGTCTGTATGCCCGCGGGCGGTCTCGAGTGCGCTGGTCTTGGCACCCGAACGGGACTCGACCTGCCGTTCGACCCGGTCGGGATTGTCGGTGACGAGTGTCGCGTTCTCCGCGATCCGGGTCACCGCGACCAGGAACGAGGCCGAGCTGTTGAGCATCCGCTCGCGCTCAGACATCATGATGATGCCGTTCTTGGCGGTCATGCCCTGCGCAACATGGACGTTGATAGCGTAGGCGAGGTCGAGCCGCTCCAGCATCGGATCACCGCGCGGCAGATCGTGCAGCTTGCCGTCGCCAGTCCTGACGGTGACCGTATCGGCATCGATCCGCGCGACATGGGCGATGTCGCCATTGAGCAGCCCGCGCGCGCCATCCTTAGCGGTCCAGCGGATGCGGTCGCCTTGGTGGAGGGCGATTTCCTTGCGTTCGAAGATGGTGACCGCGTCGTGCTTGAGGTTGTGGGGCAAGCGGTCCGGATCGAAGCGCCGCACTTCGCCATTGGACATGGCAAGCTCGACCTTACCGTCCCTGACGCCGATAACGGTTCCGCGCTCGCCACGCGCAATGCCCTGTTTGGTCAGGTTAGTCTCGAAGGCAACGACACGCCCCTCCTGATAGCCCTTCAATTGCCGCGCGCCCTCGCGGGTGACGGTGACCCGGTCGAGCACCTCGAGCTTGATCCCTTCCGCGCTGATTTGGCCGCGATCGATCAGCGAGGCCTGCGCGGCGGCATTGCCCGCGCTACGCATCGCGCGCCCTGCGGCGAGAAGGATGGTGTTGTCGCGCTGCTCCTTGGGCAGGTCGGCCCACATATCGGCGGCGATGCCTGCGATCTTGCCCGGCGCAACTTCGATGGTGGCAGGCTTCAGCACGGCAAAGGCCTGGGCGACATCACCCTGCTCGAGCGCGCGGTTGACGGCCTGCATCTGCGGGGTCTGCGCGCGCAGGTTTTCGGTGATCTGGCTTTGCCTGAGATCCTGCTGCTGCAATTGCGCGAAGGGTTTGCCCGCCTCGATGGCCGGAAGCTGCTTGATGTCGCCGGCGAGCACCAGCTTGCCCAAGTCCATCCGGTTGGCGAGGGTGATCAACCGAGCGAGCCGGTCCGTGCCGATCTGACTCGCCTCATCAACCATCACCAGCGCATCGGACAGCTCCGCCCGCGCCGCTGCCACCTTTTCCGCGGTGGCACTTCCGTCCAAAACCCGCGCATACCGAGCCAGAAACGCATCCACGGTCGATGCCGGACTGGCCGTCTTCTCCCCAAACTCCCGCGCAATCCGCCCCACATGGGACAGCGCCACAACCTGCCGCCCCTCCTCCCGCGCAATGGCCGCAACCGGAGCCAGCGCCGCCGACTTCCCCACACCCGCGCCGCCCTGAACCAGATGCACGCGGTCCTTCGATGTGAGGATCGCGACGCCAACCTGCTCCTGTCCGGTGTTGAGGCGGCGAAGTCCGATGGCCCGCGCTTGCTCCTGCAGGCGCGCGACGATGCCGTCCTTGTCCGCGATGGGCTGAACGCTGTCCTTGCCCGCCCGTGCCAGGGCAATGACCTTGGTCTCCATGGCCAGCGCCTGCTCGGTGGTCAGCATGCGGTCACGATCCGTTGGCCCGCTGCCGACCAGCAAACCCCGCTTTTCCAACAGATCGATCCGCGCTTCGATCATGTCGACCGTGACCGGCCCCTGCCGTTCAAGCGCTGTCCGGATCAGATCGTTGCGGGGGAAGGCTGCCTCGCGCTCGCCAAGCTCCCTTGCCGCGGAGGCAACCGCTTGCGCGGCTGCAAATGCTTTGGGCTCTAGCCGACCGAGGCGTTCGGGCACCAGCGGGTCACGATCGCGTGGGGTCAGCCCCATGGCACTGGCAAGCGCCATGCCGCGCTCGCCTATCCCGCGTATGCCGTCCACCACCCGCGACCAGACGGTCTGCTCCCCCGCAGCACGGGCCATGGCACTCTCGATCAGCCGCGCAGGATCAAAGCCGATGGCTCGGGCGGTTTCCTTCCACGCCGCGACTTGCCGCGCTGCATCGGGCTCAAGTTCTTTCCCGCGCCGTGTCGAGAGCGCCGCCAATTCGCGTTCGCGGGCGCTGCCTCGGTCTTCCTTGGCCAGCTCGGCGAGGATTTCAGCCCGGCGAGTAGAGAAGGCTTCGACCGCCTCCCGCGTCACTCCCTTGATCTCGAAGGCGCCGTCGATGGAGTTGCGGGCAGGCACGGTCTCGTAGCCCAAGGCTTCGACACGGCTGCGCAGTTCGGCATTGTGGACCGCCGACAGCACATGCTGCGCGCGATAGAGTTCGTCGTTGCGCACCGCATGCCATTTGCCATCCGAGGCTTTGGTCGCGTTGGCGATGACGGCGTGGATGTGTAGCTGCGGCTCGCCATTCCGGTTCACGTCATGCAGGAAGGTCGCGGCAATAAGGTTGCCGGTACGCTCTGGCACCTGCCGCCCTTGCGCCGCATCCCAGACCCGCGCTTCGACAACGTTCTTCTCCGCCCACCGCAGTGTCGATGAAACCGACTGTTTCAGCGCTTCGACCAGACGCTTGTCGCCGCCGAGCATCGCCACCAGCGACACGGACTTAGACGCCGAGAAGGTGAGATCAACGCCGGGGCGGTGAACGCCGTCCTTCCCAGCAATCACCGATCCGTCGGGAAGCCTGCCCTCAAGCACGGCGGCAAAGGTCTGTTCCTCCACCTTGCCGGTCAGGCCCAACGCCTCGGCACCTTTGCCAAACCACGCGCTGGCATCCTGCGTCTGATCAGCGGTGTAGTAGTTGTCCTGGGAGTAGTACTCCGCTGCGGAAGAAGCCGAGCCTATGCTGCCGAGCGTAATCATCGCCGGTCCTCGTGGGCAATGACCCGCAGGCCAAGATCGCGCTCCTGCTCTGGGACCCGGCAATCCGTAACACCGTACTTGCGCGCTATCAGTCTACACATTTTCGCAGGGTGGTCGATCAGCTTGCCTGACTGCCAGACCGACCAGCCATCGAACTGGGTAGGCAGGATTGTTGCAATGAGCGCGCCGATAAAGAGCGCCAAGCCTCCGCATGCCGACAGAAATTTGAGCGACAGAAAACGGTTGTCGCCGAGGTAGATGGATCTCATCTGCCGCGGTTCGCTCGCCAGTTTTATCGACCGATCAAGCTGCGCGGAAATCTTCGCCAGGTGCGGCTCGAGTAGCCCTAGCAACTTGGGCTCCAGCGCCTCGAAGGCAGACAGCAGTTCACCAGTCTGCGTCATGAACGGCGAGAGGCCGGCTTCATCCAGCTCGCGAAGCTCGACAATCAGCTTCTGCAAGGCGAGCCGGTTGGCCTCCTCGCCCCCGTTCCACTTCTCGGTCAGCTTGCCCAGCATCCGCGCATTATCCGCCTGCGCCCGGTCTAGCTCCATCACCAGTTCCCGCAACTGATGCACCAGGCCGCTGACGGTCGCGTCAAGCTTGGGTGCAGCTTCAGTCTGGAAGGTCAGCCGCCCTGCGTCGTGCGCCTCGATCAGCTCCTGGATTGCTTTGCGCAAAAGTTCGGGCCGGCTGAGAGATTTTGCCTGCGCCACCCTGTCGAGGGCGGCAAGGACCCGGTCCTCTACGGCAACATTGACCTGTGCCATTAGACCCTCCCACGGATTGCGAGGAGATCGACAGGACTAGAAGCTAAGTGATTGATATAGGCTATTTCTAGAAGGCAGCGCTGCTGTGCGCGACAGCTTTGGAGTGCTTTTTGATCGCCCCTAGAACCGCGCCTAGGGCCTAGAATGGCTGATTTCTGAGGGTTTGCGCGCCCCTTGCCACCGCTCGAATTCAGCGTGGAGTGTGCACTTCTACATGCGCTGCTTCGTGACTGATGGCCTGATTGTGGGAAGTCGCAATCGGGCTTGGCATTTCCTGCAGGGTGCCACCGGCCGAACAGCCGGAAAGCGAATATCGCGTTCTGCACGGGGTTCATGTGACGTCTCCGCCGAATATGTTGGGGTTTCCGGCCCGGTCGAAATCCAAGCTCGACATCGGGATCGCTGGAGGATCCGCCTCCCGGTTCAGTTCGGCGCAAAATCGCTGGTAGAAGCCGTAGCTGAGCCGCTCGAACGGTGCCGCATTCGGGATCGTCTGGACTATCGGGAGGGTGGCATCGCCGGTGGGTGCACGACGGAGTGACCGCAGAATGACCGCCCGCTCGTAGGCGTGAAGGACGAAATCACAAAAGGCGGCCCCGTCCAGCCTCGTCAGCATGCCAGCCATGGCCCGGGCATCTGGGGTGACACAATGCTGCTCGACCAGTTGCCTGACAGGATCGTGCCAATGGTCGAAATGGCTGACCCAGCTTTCCAGCCATACGGGCCAAAGGACCCGGCCGTCACGAACTGAAACTCGGTCGCAGACCTCGTCCGCGGTCAGATCGTACATCTCCCCGAACACCGCTGGCAGGGCAGCGAAGATCGGCTCCGGGCCAATGTCGCGCATCAGGATCGCGGCGGCATGGCGCCAGCTCAAAACGGGGTCCCGTCCTGGCTTGTAGGACGGCCACCAGATGTTGCCCGCCTCCAGCTCCGCCCAAAGGCTTGTGGTTCGCGTTTGTGTCATGGCTGCATCTCCCCTGAGAGCTTCGCCAAGGCCGACAGACATGCACCTGCAAAGCTGTGGCCAGTTCTGGGGGCTGACACCTCCGGTTCGAACTGGCCGTCCGGCAAGATCCCTTCTGGATAGCCCCTGGCAGCCTTGATCATCGGCAACAGGCTGGAGGCGTTCCGCAGCAGCCCGTTTAAGCATTTCCTGCCTGACCTCGCGCGGTAGCGGTGATCGCTTGGCAAGCGCGCGTTGCGGTCGATGACGAGGATGCAAAGCGCCGCACGCTCGCGCCCCAGCCTTTCGCACGCCTCTGCCCATGCTGGCTGCGAAACATTATGCCAACGGCAGGCGATTGCCGAAGCCTCGACAATGTCTGGCCAGCCAGGTGCCCGGTCTGATGGCAGGAGGCTTCGATAGTCTACGCTCGCGAGGCTGGCAGCCAGTGCTAGGGAGACCTCGTCCGACCGATCAGCGCGGAATTGCGCATCGGTCGCGCGGCTACGGTTTTTGGATGAGTCTTTGACAGGTATATTGGGTGCGAAGATTTCTTCCGTCCGGTGGGAAGATTTCGTGTCACCAGAGGGAAGTTCTGGCTGCACCAGCAGCGCTTCGAGCATGCCTTTGAGTGCTTGCAGCTTCTCGGCGGAGCTGATGCGGGACACGCGCCCGCGAGGCAGAATCCGTTCGGCTTCCTCGATCAACGCAGCCGCCTGCGTCGCACGGATCTCGCGGCCGAGCATGACAATCTCATGCCGCATTGAAGCCACCGCACGCTCATGGAGCTCCATCGCCTCAAGCCGAGCCTTCCACCGTGCATAGCCATTGATGAGCGGACGAAGGCTGATCCCCGCAAGGCTGACGATGACCCCTTCACGGCGCTGACCAGTGCGGCGCGCATGCGGAACATGGGTCCGCTCGATGAACCCGCCGCGTTCAAGCTCGGCTTCAGCGTTGTGCAGGACCTTTGTCGAGATGCGCAGCATCTGAGCCGTGTTTTGCGGTTGCTCCCACACCCCGCAAATCTTGCCAGACTCAAAGTCGGACGACCGGCAGCCGAGCAGATAGTACTTCAGGACGCGCACTGCGGTCGCCGACAGGCGTTCCTCGCGGCGAGACCCTGGCGCGATCTTCTCGATCAAGTCGGCCAGGCTGAAGTGGGTGGCGCCGGGTGGAAGCCCGTTGTGTGCCAAAGAGATGCTCATGAAGCACCTCCCGCAAGGTTTGCCCTTGCGCCCGATTCTCCGGTCGCGTAAATAGGAGAAATAGCCGCAACGCTATTGAAATGACCGCTGTGAAGGGTGCCAGCCCTTCCGGCGGTTTTTCGTTCCTGGTCTGGCGGCCTGCCTACGGGCTTCGTCGCGCGCCAATTCTGACCAAACATGCACGTTTTCAGGGGGGGCAAAGTGCCCGCTCGTACAAATCGCGTACAGCCAGCCTCGTACAGAAGGCTGTTTCTACAACCAAAACAGCTCCCTTCACACGGGTGGGGTCACAGGTTCAATCCCTGTCGCGCCCACCATCTTTTCAAAGATGGTGCCGTTATCTCGAGCTCAGCGCTGCTGCCTCGCACCCAGCGCTTGCTGGCCCAGCCGGGCATTGCGCGACAGGGCCGACAGCCGCGCCTTGTTCGCCGCCGGGCCTGAGAGCGCTGCGACCAGTTCCACGCTGCGGGTGGTGCCGCGTAGATAGTTGACGCTCACCCGCCGGATATAGTGGCCAAGGTCGGGTGCATAATCCCATTCGCGTCGCTCAACCAACCGCATGGTGGTGGTCGAATAGCGATCGCACAGCACGGGAATCGCGCTGTAGGTGCCGGCTGCGACGGTGAACGTCTTGGCCTTGCTGGTCTTGCACACCCACAGGCTGACTGACCGTTTGGCGGCGGCCTGCGGGGTGGCCTTGGTTTCGGTAATCACCCTGAATCGCGCAGATTTGGACCGTTCAATCGGCCACAGCGCATCGGGATTGCCGCGCACTTCGCGCGTGCCAGTGCCGCGCCCGCTGCGCCATTCGAGCACCGGCACGATGAAGTTGCGGCTGCGGCGATAGCTGGGGCCGTTAAGCCCGGCCCAGACCATCTGCTGACCATCGGCCCGCACCACGCGTTCAACCCGGCCATCGGAATAAACATAGGCATCGCCCGGTTCATATTCGGGCAGAGCGATGGCGCCGGGCAAGACGGCGGCGGCGAGCAGGGCGAGCATCAGTTGTCTGCCCCGATCAGGCCTGCGCCATAGATGGTATCGCGCCCGGGCGGGCCCAGATCGCGGGCTTCGGCTTCCAGCGCGCGGATCGCCTTTTGCGCCGCCGCGTTATCGGGGCTGCGCAACTGCCTGGCGAGCCTTGCTGCAATGATGGGCGCGGCAAAGGATGTGCCGGTGGCATCGCGCACCGCGCCTTTGGCATCGATCGCCGGCACCGCCACCCCGCGCGCCGAGAAATCGACGTAAGTGCCGCGATTGGCATAGCGATAGACGCGGTTTGCGCCGTCCACTGCGGTCACCCCGATTACGCCTTCATAAGCGCCGGGGAACACCGGCGGGGCGGCAGGGCCGTCATTCCCGGCGGCGGCGACGATGGTGTGGCCCTTGCGCGTGACCCTCGCGATCGCCTTGGCCACGGCCGGATTGCGCGGGCCGGACAGGCTGATGTTGATCACCGGCACGCTTTGGGCAGCCAGCCAATCAAGCGCCTTGATCAGTGCAAAGCTGGACCCAGAGGTTTCGCGCGGGCCACCAAAGATATCGGCAACGTAGATCTTAGTCGCGCGCGCTGGGCTGCGAGTGGTGCCCGCCATCAAATGCGCAACCGCCGTGCCGTGCAGCTTGGCCAGCGGGTCTTTGGCATTGAAGGCGCGCTGCACCAGCGTGACGTGCTTGAAATAGGCAAGACCGGTCGCAACGCCGGTATCGATCAGCCCGA
The DNA here is from genome assembly GCA_001464915.1 of Sphingomonadales bacterium Ga0077531. Classification (GTDB taxonomy): domain Bacteria; phylum Pseudomonadota; class Alphaproteobacteria; order Sphingomonadales; family Sphingomonadaceae; genus Erythrobacter. Next base: position 59,531 of record LNED01000022.1, on the reverse strand, counting down.
TGTCGCACCCGCAGGCCTGCCGATCGGGCACGGTGTTGGTGCGCGCGCGCTTGGTCTGCACCGATGAGCTGTCGAACAGATGATTATAGCCGAAGCTGTCGGGATCAGCGATGGTTTCAAGCGTGTCGAGCGCGGCTTCGCCCGACAATTGCGCCGGGCCGCGCAGCAGCAGCAAGGTACCATCGACCGCAGCGAGCTGTTCGCGCGCGATCACTTCAAAGCCGCTGCTAGTCAGTTCAGCGAGGTCATCGGGAGCGAGGTCGAGCGCAATGAATTCGCCCCGGCGATAGCGAAAGCCTTCGCTGTCAAGGTCGATGCGGTCGCGCGCGTCAAGTTCAGCGCGGGCTGCTTCGCTTTCGCCGCCAATACTTTCCCATTGGCCGGGATCATCATCAAGGTCATCGTCGCCTGCGTCGTCGCTATCGCCGCGATCATCGGTGATATCGTCGCTGCCGCCGTCGTCATCGTCGCCGCTGCCGGGCCCGGAGTTATCGTCATCGTCGCCCCCGCCGGTGCCGGAATTGTCGTCATCGCCGCCGCCGGCTGCGTCATCGTCATCGCTGCCTGTTGCACCATCGTCGTCCCCAGCCCCATCATCACCGCCCGCGTCATCTCCGCCAGCCGCGCCGTCGTCATTGCCAGCATCGTCACCGCCTAGGTCGTCACCGCCTAGGTCGTCACCGCCAAGATCATCGCCGCCCGGGTCGTCGCCTCCGATATCGTCATCGCTGCCCGGGTCGTCCGCACCGGGATCGACTTCACCGGGATCGGCGTCGTCGGGGTCTGCGACGTCATCAGCGGCGTCCCCGGCATCATCACCGGCATCATCACCGTCATCATCGTCGCCCGCGTCCTGTGCAGAGAGCGGGGCGAGCATCACTTCGGTGATTGGGCCGAAACCCATCGCTGCGGCCAGCAAGCAAGCAAGCCCGATTCTCAAACGCATCATCGGTTCCCTTCACTCTGGCCGCCCGCGCCGCCAAGCATCCCATTCATATACCTTTTACCATACGATTCTGCCTGTTCTTTTATTCCCCTGTCCTGTCTATTGGCGGAATATTTCCACTGGCTGAACCGTTGAACCCATGACCCGCCCGATGAACCCGGACGACACCACAAGGCAGGCGCTGATCGCGCTGATCCCGCGTTTGCGGCGATTTGCCCGTGTGTTGACCGGCACCATCGCCGATGCCGACGATGTCGTGCAGGCGAGTTTGGAGAAAGCGATGCTGAATTTGGATCAATGGCAGCCCGGCACCCGGCTTGATAGCTGGCTGTTCCGGATTGCCCGCAACACCTGGGTCGATGATCGCCGCCGCGCGCATAACAGCAAGGGGCATGACGATATCGGCGAGATGATCGACCTTGCCGGCGATGATGGCGTCGCGGTGGTCGAGGCAAGCAACGAAGCGCGCATGGTGCGCGCAGCGGTTGATCGCCTGCCCGCCGAACAGCGCGATGTGGTTGCACTGGTGATGCTGGAGGAGTTTAGTTACCGCGAAGCCGCCGATGCGCTCGACCTGCCGATTGGCACGGTGATGAGCCGCCTGTCGCGCGCCAAAGCGGCGCTTGCCAAAATGCTCACCGCAGAAGGATCGGTGCAATGACCAGTTCGGGGACCAGTGCGGGGAGCCAACCTTTCACCGATGCGCAGCTCGCCGCTTTTCTGGACGGGACGCTGGACGATGAGGCGCTGCTGGACGCGATCGAGGCCGCGATCAACGCCGATCCGGCGCTGGCCGAGCGGATTGAGGCCTTGGCCGCGGGTGAGGATCATACCGCGCAGGCCGTACGCGACGCCTTCGCCCCGGTGCTGAGCGCGCCGGTGCCTGACCATCTGACGCAGATTGTTGCAGCCACCGCCCCCGACACCGCAGAGGTGGTCGATCTGGCCGCCGCCCGCACTGCGCGCAAGTTGCCGATGCCTGCCAATGATGCAGGCACCCCCGGCAGCAGCTGGCGCTGGCCGCAATTCGGCGCGATGGCGGCAAGCCTTGCTCTGGGCGTGATGATCGGCGGACCGCTGCTCACCGGCGGAGCGAATGGCGGAGCCGGCGCTCTGGTGCTCGCCGCGGTCGAAGGGCCGAGCACACCGACAGCGGTGGCCGCGATGCTCGACACCGCGCCCAGCGGGCAGGCAGTCGATCTCGCCAGCCTTGGCACGGGAGAAGTGGTGCTGACCTTCCGCAACGCCGATGGTGCGCTGTGCCGCCAATTCATGGTCGAAGCGGGCAGCAACACCAGCGATGCGCTTGCCTGCGCGGGCAAGGATGGCGGCTGGCAGGTCGAAGCCTTCGGTCGCCGCGCCGCACAGTCAAGCGAGATGAAGCTGGCAGGCGGCGATGCGGCAGTCAGCGTGGTCGCTGCGGTGGACGAGATGATCGCCAGCGATGTGCTGATCGGCGCGGACGAAGCGGCGCAGCTTAAGCAGAAATAATCCTCAGCAGACACAAAGAGCCCGGGAGCGACCATACCGCTCCCGGGCTTTTTGTTGTGCGCATGGTGCGCGCGTCAGATCGTAAAAGCGATCTCCATCACCGCCGCCACGCCGTCGTTCACGCCGATCAGCAATTGTTCTTCGCGGAATTGCACCACGTCGGCGCGCAGCTGAATATTGGGGTGGAGCTGGTAAAACCCGCCCGCCCCGATCAGGCGGTTTTCGCGGTCGGATGCCTTGGTATAGGCGACGCTGCCCGCCACACCCCATTCGGGCGTGACCCAGCCGACCCCGCCGTTGACCTCCCACTGATCGAACCCGCGATCGAGCCGGTTGGAATCGCCGCGATCCACGTAAGCGCCGCCGATCCGCAGCGGGCCTTTGCGTGCCTCGGCCCCGACGCTCCAGCTGTTCAGATCAGCGCGGGTGGTGATCGGATCGGCATCGCCCACGGCATAGCCCGCGCTTGCACCCAGGATCCAGTCGCCCACCGGCTGTTGATATTGCAGACCGAATTCGAACGCGTTGTCGACTTCGATCCGTTCGCGCGAGTCCACCGCAGTGGCGTTGCGGCGCACCTTGGGCGACCATGATACCCCGCCGCGCAGGCCCGCGACCGGGGGCGAAAGGTAGATCACCTTGAACGCATCCTGCGTATCGAGCGCGCGCAGCAAGGCCTGCGTCCCGGCATAACGCGAAAATTCGCCGCGCACCTGCCCCAGCGCGACCAAGGGCGCAGCAAAGGCAAGGGTATCGGCCGGGCCATCCTGAAGCCCGACTTCGAGGCGGCCATAATCGCTCGCAACAAAGCCATAGATTTCGCCTGCTTCCAACACTTCGGACGCGCGGCGGCGGCTGTTCTGTTCGATATTGGCGCCGATCACGATCCCATCGGGCGAAGTCCACTGCGCGTTCAATCGCGCGAACAGATCAACCTGCGCATCGGGCGAAGAGGTGGTGACATCGTCATCATCGAACACCGCGCCCTGCGCCGCCGCGCCGCCGGTCAGGCGAATGTCGAAGCCTTTCCACTGCACTTCCAACCGGGGAAGCCCTTCGTCTGCCCGCGCTGTCGAAGCGCCCGCAAGCAAGGCGCTAGCCAGAACCGCGCGCGCAGTGGTGCGGAAAATCGTGTCTCTCAACATCTCGTTCTCTTTGATGATTGCCCCAAACCGGGGGGTAGATGATATAAAGATTTACAGCAACGCCTGTGCAGCAATCGCGATCAGATCGCCTTCTGCCACGCATTGGTTGAAATCATGCGACATTCCGTGAAGCGTCAGCAGGTTCGGGCGATTGGCCGTGCCCGCGCTTTCGGCATAGGCGGCCACCGCGCGGCTATAACAGCGCGCGCGCCGCAGTCGGTTCTTGCCTTGATGGGTGTCGATCATGTCATCCTGCCGCACCGAGGCATCGACCCGCGTGTCGCGGTTGCCGACGATCACCGTGGTCGGGATGTCGAGGAAATCTGGCCCCACCAACGCCGCGCCATCAGCGTCGCCAATACCATAGGGATAGGGCAAATCGGCGCGCGGCAGGCTGTACCATCCGGCCGACACCACACACAGCCGCGCCACCCGCTCTGGATGAAACATCGCAAACCGGTGCGCCATCTGCGCACCGCCCGAAAAGCCGAACAGGGCAAACCGATCGGTGGCGATTTCGTGCTCAGCGGCCAGTTCATCCAGCAGCCGGATCAGGCCCACATCCGCCGGGGTTTGATCGGGGGTGCGGGTCTGCAATTGCTGATATTGGCCGAACCCCTCCTTGGTGAACAGCGGGGCGATGATTGTGGTGCGCGAAAATGCCGGGTGGATCGCAAACCGCATCGCGATTTCAGCCGCGTTCCTGCTGATCCCGTGGACGACCACCAGCACATCCTGGCCGGGGCGGGGGTTGGCTATGAAGCTTTCGGGCACGCCCGCGCCGCTTGACGGGCGAAAGCTGGGCAAGGCGTTGGTCGGTTTGACGGGCGGTTTCATGCGCGCGGCTCCTTGGGAATGGTGCGGGGTTGGGCCGGGCCGAACGGGAGGCGCAGCGGCACTGCGCGTTCCAAGGTGTCCGGCTTGGGGCGCGGTTTGCGCTTGGGCTTGGCGTGCTCCGCTGTGGGCGCGACCAGCGCCGTCAGCCGGCCTATCGCGATCCGGCCGCCGATCCGGGCGTGCAGCGCGCGTGCACTTTCAAGCAGGCGCGCGGCGATGAAGCCGAGCAATGTCAGGCTTCCGGCAAGACCCGCCGTGGTGGGGCTGCCGATCGTCTGCCACACCAGCACCAGCGCGGCGGCCAGCCCCGCGAGCGTCGCGGCGGCATCCATCGCGCCCGCGCCCCACGCCCGCCGCACCGATGCGCGGGCGAGATCGCCCGACATGTCGGCCAGTTTGCGAAATCCGTGCCCCTTGGCTGACGGCGCGCCCGCCAGCTCGGCGCGGACGCGGCGCACCAGAAAGCGGTTCAATCGTCCGCGTTCCCGCCGCTGCACCGTGATCGCGCGCGCCAGCGGCCAGACCAGCAGCATGATGACCCCCGCCCCGATTGCCAGCGGGATCAGCGCTTCGCGCAACTGCGGCATGGTGAGCCCAGCCCACAGCGCCGCAGCGCTTGCCGCCAACACGCTCGTCCACAGCCGCACCGTGCCGCGCAGCGCGTAGTTGCGCAGCGCAGCCATGTCGTTGATCAGCACCGTCAGCCAGCGGGCATCGCTGCCGCCCTCGCCCTGACGCACCGCCGCTTCGAATAGCGCCGCGCGGCAATCAGTGACAAAACTTTGAGCGAAATCCTCTCCCACCCAGCGCGCCAGCAACAGCATGGCGGCGGCCATGACGGCAATCCCGGCGGCGGCGAGCAGCGGCATGACCGGCGCGCCGGGGGGATGCGCCAGCAACCGGTCAAGCGCGGCGGCAAACAGCACCGCTAGCACCGCCTCACCCAGCGCCAGCGCGGTCAGCAGCGCGGCGAGCGCGCGGCGCTTGCCCGCCAGCAATCGCGGCGCGCCGGTCATGCGGCCACCTGCTGCGATGTGTCGCTGAAAGCGATGCGCGCCACCGCCACCGGATCGCGCAGATCGCCCAGCGTGGCAACGCTGATCCCGGTCGCGCGCGCCGCCTCCCGCGAAGCCAGCGGCGAGGCCGATACGAGGCCCGACACCGCCAGCGGCACAATCCCGCGCTGCATCAGCCACGCACAGCCGAACGCCGCGCCCATCGCATCCGCGGCGGCGAACACGACCCCGTCGAACCACCCCTTGGCATGGCCCATTTCGATCAGCGCGGCGGTTTCGCCCTGCAGCAGCCCATCGGCAATTTCGACCACGGCGATGTCCATCCCGGCCTCGTCCAACCGTGCGAGCAGTGCGCCGGTCACCCGGCCCAGCTCATCTGCCGCCACGCCGAAGGTTGAGGCATGACCGGCATCGGTAAAGTCCACCGCCAACCCCGCGCCCGCATCGCGCATCGACCACAGGTCGCCGCCCGATCCGGTGCCGGTCAGCTTGGCCGCACCAACGCGAAAGCCTGCGCGGGTCAGCCCGTGGACGATGCCCGCGACCGTGGTGGTCTTGCCCGCATTCATCGAACTGCCGACCACGGCAATCACCTTGGCCGGGCGCAGGCGAGCGGGCGCGGAAATAGCGAAATCAGCCAAGTTGAGCGCGCGGCCATCGGCCCGCATCAACGCGCCGATCACCTCAATCTGAGTCGCAGGCTTAATCCCGGTGTGACGGCAGGTGGCCCGCGCCGCCACCCCGCCGCCCGCCACCAGATGGCACGGGCCAAGGTCTTCGGGCACGTAAGCCTCAAACTGATCGGGGGCGTAACGGTTGCCGTAGGCGACGATGATCTCGTCCCCGACATACAGATCGCCGCGCCGTCCGTGGACATTCTCGATCCGGCGGTGCTGACCCAGCTGCGTCACCCGCGCCAGGATCACATCGCCTGCTTCAGGCCGGCGCCCTGATCGCACCATCCGGGTGGCAGCGGCAAAATCGACATTGCGCGTGGTGAAGGCGCGCTTGGCCGCGGCAAGGCGGCTATGCAGCCGGTCGGCACGGCCCAACCCGGTCATTTCGGTGAAGTCGTGGATGCTCATGGTAGGGCTCCTGTGGGCAGGGGGTTCAGGTGCCTAACGGGTCAGAAACCCGGCTTATTCCGCAAAAATTTTCCGAAAACTTTTTTGTGAGGTGCGCGGAATAAGCCCGGCCCCAGCCCCGTTTGCTTCCCGAACCGGCCTGCTGCTCCACCCCCTGGCGGCAGGCCGGAACCCCACAAGGAGCATCCCACGTGAACACATTTTCCCGGCCCGCAGGTCTGGCAGCCCTTGCGCTGACCGCCTCGGTATTCAGCCTCACCGCACCGGCGCAGGCCGAAACCGCCGATCAACCCGAAACCGCTTCCGACAGCCTTGAGGAAGACGAAGCCGATACTGCCAATGCCGCATCCGGCTGGCGGCTCGAACCCGGCCTCAAACTCACGGCACGCGGCATCACCGCCCGCGCAACCGCGCCGGCTGAAGACGAAGTGATCGATGGCAACGCCTTCGCGCTGATCGCCGCGCCGTCGCTGGTGCTGAGCAATAGCGATGTCGAAGTGACCTTGCGCAACACCGTCACTCGGTTGGAATTCGAAGATCCGACCCGCGATGACCGTTGGCAGAACGCCGCCCGGCTCGCCGCTCGCTTCGAACTGCCGGGTGGGACAGCGATCACCGCCTTTGGCGAGCGCAGCGACAATGCACTGGCGGCTGAATTCACTTCGACCGACGAATGGGAATTCGGCGGGGAGATTGAGCACAGTTTCAACCGCGCCAACCGTGTGGCTGTGGGTGCCAGCTGGCGCGAGCGCAGTTATGACGACAGCGACAATTCCACCGGCAGCGGCATCCGCGTCGATGGCGAATACCGTTACCGCTTCGGCGCGAACCACTTCGCCTTCCTGCGCGGGCGGTATGACGAGATCAACTCGGCCACCGACCGCCGCAATCTCACCCGTTCGTTGGTTGAGGCGAGTTATCAGCGCCCGCTGGCCAAAGACCTGCGCCTGCGCGGTGAGCTTTCGTATCAACGCCTCGATTTCTCCGGGCGTGCGCTGACCATTGGCGGGGTGCGGCAGGACGATGTGTTCTGGCCCGAACTGACCCTGATCTGGAGCCCCGGCCCGTGGCGGCTCGCCGCTGAAGGTCGCTACATCGTCCGCAACTCCACCGACCCGGAATTCGACCGGTCGGGCTACCGATTTGAGCTGGAGGCCAGCTATGCGTTCTAAAGATCATCTGCCGGGCGATATCGCCCTGCTGCGCACCGGCTATGCGCTGGTTGCCGCACTGATTGCCACCTTTGGCGCGATTGTCTGGACGCTTTTTGACCGGTCGGAAAATGTCGTCACCACTGCGATCATCGCCACGTTCGGCGATCCGTCGCGGCCGTGGGATTTGCCGCAAATGCATCTGCTGCTGGCCCTGCCGGTTGGCGCGGTGATTGTGGTGTTTGTCCGGTCGGTGCTGGGGTGGAAGACCTTTGGCCTGTTCACCCCGATGTTGCTGGCATTGGCCTATCTGCAATCGGGGCCGATTGCCGGGCCGGTGATTTCGACCACTGCGATCCTGATCGGCATGGCGGCTGCGCCCCTGCTCAAAATGCTGAACCTGTCGCGGGTGGCGTTTCTGGGCACCTTGATTGCCATCGTCGTGTCGGCATTGGGCGCGATGGCGCTGCAATTCGATCAACCCGCGCTGGCCAGTGCTTTCCCGGTGGTGGTGACCGCGTTGATCGTTGAACGCTGGTGGAATGCGTGGGAAGCCGATGGCCCGAAAAAAGCCGTGCGGATGACCGCCAGCACACTCGCCGTGGCGGTGCTGATCCAGCTGCTGGTGGCCGCCCCGTTGATGGTCACGCTGGCCACCACGATGCCGCTGGCGATGCCGCTTGCCTCTGTTGTCCTGATGATTGTGCTGGGCCGTTACCAAGGCCTGCGCTTGTCCGAACTTGCGCGTTTCCGCGCCGCTGAAGGAGCTTGACCGATGCCCGTCCTCGGAATGAACCGCCGCAATGCCCTGATCCAGAAATACAATTCGCGCGAAGCGATCAAAGGCGTGAACCAGAAGTTTGAAACGAAACAGCGTCTGGCCGAAGCTGGCGTCCCGGTGCCCGAAACGCTCACTCTGATCGGTGACGAGGCAGACCTGGCCGCGTTCGACTTTGCTCACCTGCCCGATGCTTTCGCGGTCAAGCCCAATCGTGGGCGGCGCGGTGAAGGCGTGATCCTGGTCGATGGCCGTGTAGCCGAAAACGAGGGGGGCGGCTGGCGGCAGCTGAATGGCGAAGTGCTGACCCCGGCAATGCTGACGCAGCATGTGCGCCGGATCATGGCCGGCGAATTGTCGCTGGAAGGCAGCAACACCGATGCCGCGCTGTTTGAACCGCTGATCCGCACCCACCCCGATTTTGCGCGGCTGGTGCCCTATGGCCTCGCCGATATCCGCATCATCTGCCTTGGCGACATTCCGCTGATGGCGATGACCCGGCTGCCGACGATTGAATCGCGCGGGCGGGCGAACCTGCATCAAGGCGCAGTGGGCGCGGCGATTGATTTTGCCAGCGGCGCGATTTTCCGCGCGGTGCTGGGGCAGGATGAGGTGGATGACCACCCCTCAACCCACGAACGGCTGATCGGGCAGGTGATCCCGCTGTGGGCCGAAGTGGTGCAGGCCGCGCGGCGCTGTTCGGGTGCACTTGATCTGGGCTATGTCGGGGTGGATCTGGTGATCGATGCGACCGCGGGTGTGCAGGTGCTCGAATGCAACGCCTATCCCGGGCTGGAAATCCAGAACGTCAACGCCGCAGGGCTCGGCGGGCGGATCAACCGGGCTGAGCTTCGCATTGCGGTGCGCGAACGGCAAGCTCAGCGCGAACGCAGCCATGCCCGCAATTGGGAGCATCCGGGCGAGCGCTACACCGGGGTGCGTCCGCTGACATCGCTGGGCGCAGCAATCCGCAGCGCTGCGACGCAGGCGGTGCAATCATGGCAACCACCGCTGGCGGCATAGGGTCAGTTGCCGACGCAATTCTGTTAGATTTTGGGCGGGTCTAGCCGCGTCTAGACCCGCCCTAGACCCCTGCTTGACCCCCGCTTGGTGAATGTTTCGCGTGAAACATTCGGCTGCTGCTGAGACTGCATGTCTCTATGTCGCCCCCCTCTGCGCTTGACGAGGCTGGCGACTTCGCGGCAAGTCACAGGTCAGGCTTGGCGCTGTCCGGCCATCAGAGCCAATCGGGGAATCGCAAATGCGCAGCAGAATATGGGGCCGCTGGCTCGTGGGTTTGGCAGCGGTCTGGACGGCCGCGCATCCGGCGCAGGCACAGTCGTTCATCGAAGGCGAGTTTGATCCCGCGATCCCGACGCTGACGCAGACCGTGGGCCACGCGCCTGCCACCCGAATCACCGCGCCCGATCAGGCCTATACCTATCTGAAAGCGCTCGCCGAAGCGGCGCCTGACCGCGCCCGGCTGGTGCAATATGCGGTGAGCTGGGAAGGCCGCCCGCTGTATTATCTCGTGCTGTCCGCGCCGCAGAACATGGCGCGGCTGGATGCGATCCAAGCGGATATGGCGAGCATCGCCGCGGGCCGTGCGGGCAATGGCTCAGCCCTGCCGGTGACCTGGCTGGCTTACGGCGTCCACGGCAACGAAATTTCCTCGACCGATGCGGCGTTGATGACCGCATACCATCTGCTCGCCGCGCAGGGCGATGATCGCGCGGCCAAGATCATGGCGAACACCATCGTGGTGCTCGACCCGATGCAGAACCCCGATGGGCGGGCACGGTTCGTGAACAATTTCCTCGCTTCGACCGGGATCGCGCCTGCCGCCGACCGTCAGGCCGCCGAACATGACGAGCCGTGGCCCTCGGGCCGGGTGAACCATTATATGTTCGATTTGAACCGCGACTGGTTCACGCTCTCGCAGCCCGAAACGCGCGGCAAAGTCGCGGCAATCCGGCAATGGAACCCGGTGGTGGTGGTCGACCTGCACGAAATGGGCGGGGACGAGACCTATTTCTTCAGCCCCGCCGCCCAGCCATTCAACCCCAACCTCTCGGCGGCGCAGGTGCGCGCCTATGAGCTGATCGGGCGGTATAACGCTGCCGCATTTGATGCGCGCGGCGAACCCTATTTCACGCGCGAGGTCTATGACCTGTTTTACCCCGGTTACGGCGACACCTGGAACGCGCATCAGGGCGCGATTGGCAGCACATATGAGCAAGGCTCGGCGCGCGGGCTGGTGTTTGCGCGGCGTGACGGAACGGAGCTGACTTATGCGGATGGGGTGCGCAATCACTTCACCGCCAGCCTTGCGACGGCAGCGGCAGTATCGGACAATCCGGCGCAGTTCCTGTCGGATTTTGCCACCTATCGCAGCGGCAATGCCACCGGCGCAGCTGGGCGCGGCGCCTATGTGATCGACCTTGGCAAGCGGCGCTGGAATGCCGAGCGGCTGGGCCGACGCCTTGCAGAACAGGGCATCACCGTGCTGCGACGCGAAGGTGCGACAAGCGTGTGCGGAAAGTCTTACCCCGCGGGCTATCTCGCCGTTCCGCAGGCGCAGCCCGCCGCTCGGCTGGTGCGCAGCTTGCTTGACCGCGACACGCCGCTGCCGCCCGATTTCCTCGCTGAACAGGAGCGCCGCCGCTCCTCCGATTTGCCGCATGAATTGTATGACGTGACTGCATGGTCGGTTGGGCCGATGGCGGGCGTGGATGTGGCCCTGTGCAATACCGCCGCCACCGGCGAGCCGCTCAGCGCAGACGCGCCGATTGCGTCCAAACAGGACGGCAGCGGTGCCTTTGCCATCGCCGTGCCGTGGACAGACAGCGGGCAGGCGCGGCTGGTAGCGCTGGCTTTGCGTGAGGGGATCGAAGGCCGGGTGACCGACAAGGCTTTCACCATCGCTGGCCGCAGCTTTCCGCGAGGCACCGTGGTGTTTCCGGCGGGGTCGAACACGCCTGAAGCAATGGCGCGCCTTGCCGCCATCGCGGGCGAAGTTGGCGCGCAAACCGTCGCGCTGGATAGCGGCTGGGTGGATAGCGGGCCGAACCTTGGCAGCGAACATTTCGTCCGTCTCACCCTGCCCCGCGTCGCGGTGGCGTGGGATGACGGCGTATCGCCCTTGAGCGCTGGCGCGCTGCGCTATGTGCTCGAACAACGGTTGGGTCTGCCGGTCGCACCGATCCGCACCAGCCGCTTGGCCCGCGCCGATCTGTCCGAATATGACGTGCTGCTGGTGCCTGAAGGCGATCCGTCGAGCGTGCTCGGCGATGCCGGGCAGCGCGCGATCCGCAGCTTTGTGCAGCGCGGCGGCGTGCTGGTGGCGATTGGCGACAGTCTTGAAACCTTCAGCAGCGGCGACAGCCCACTCCTGGCCGTGAAGCGCGAAGCGGCACTGGGGCGCGAACCCGACGCCGCCGAGGATGATGCCAAGGCCACCCTTGCGGAGGCCATCGAAATCGCCAGCGACGCCGAATATCGCGATGCGATCAAAGATCAGGCGGCATTGCCCGACACCCTGCCCGGCGCATTGCTCAACGTGGTGGCTGACCCCGACAATTTCCTCTCTGCCGGATATGATGATGGCGCGGTAGTGCTGGCGACCGGCACGCAGATTTTCACCCCGCTTGATCGAGCAAAGGGGATCAACGTGCTGCGCTTTGCCGCGCCCGGTAACCTGATTGCCAGCGGTTATGTCTGGGAGGAAAACCGGCGACAACTGGCTTACAAGCCCTATCTGATGGCGCAGCAGCAGGGGCGCGGGCTGGTGATCGGGTTTGCGCATGATCCTTCGACCCGCGCGTACCTCGAAGGGCTCGACCTGCTGATCGCCAACGCGGTGCTGGTTGCCCCGTCGCGGGTGCGGTGACGCAGGCTAGGCTTGACGGAATGGTTGTGGCATCCTGACCGGCATGGCGCTGTTTGAAGCCCTCGTTATCGCCCATGTCGCCGCCGGAGTGGTGGGACTGACCGCGTTCTGGGGGCCGATTGTAACCCGCAAGGGCGCAGCCAATCATCGCAAGTGGGGTAAGGCCGCATGCTACGGCTTCCTCGGCGCTGGCGCACTGGCGATCGCGATGGCGTTGCTGTCGCTCTACGGGCTGGAGGATCGGCACCCCGAAATCTCCGACCGCGCCCTGTTTGACGGACTGTTCGGGTGGATGATGCTCTATCTGGGGGTGCTCACCATCGGGTTTGTCGACTATGGCCTCGCCGTGATCCGCCATGCGCGCGACCGTCGGGCACTGCGCGGCGTGAGGTATCAAGCGGTCATTGCAGCCGTGGTGATCTCAGGCGCATGGTGCGGATATTACGGCATCCGGGTCGAGCATCCCTTGATGGTGCTGGTCGCCTCCATCGGCATTGTGGCGATGGCGATCCAGCAGCTTTACATCTGGCGCCGGGTCGATCCGCCGCGCACAACCTACGTTGGCGAGCACTTTCGTGCGCTGATCGGTATGGGGATTTCGGCCTATACCGCCTTCATGTCGGTCGGACTGATCCGCATGGTGCCAGAACACGTGTTCAACCCGGCGATCTGGGCCGGGCCGAGCGTGGTGGGGCTAAGCCTGATCCTCTATTTCACCCTGAAAGCCAAACGTGCCGCCGCCCCTAAGCCGTCAGGCGCTCGCCCACATCCGCAATAGGTTGGCGATGGTCTTGTCTAACGTCAGCAGCTCGGCCGATTGGCTGGGCAGCGTCTTGCGCAGCGCCGTGCGCAGATTTTCGAGATCGAACAGCATCTCACGCTGGGCCTGATCGGCCAGCAGGCTTTCGATCCAGCCGACGCACACGATCCGTTCCCCGCGCGTTACCGGCTTGACCTCGTGGATGCTGGCCGAAGGGTAGAGCACCAGATAGCCGGCATCGCCCTTCAATTCCTGCGTCATGCCCGCAGCGTGGATCACCAATTCGCCGCCGTCGTACTCGCCCGGCGGGGTCAGGAACAGCGTGAACGACAGGTCAGTGCGCAGCCGCCGCGCGCCTTTGCCCATCAGCGCATTATCGACATGCGCGCCATATTGCCCGCCCACGCCAGTCTTGCTGATCATCAGCGGAGAGAACCGCCGGGGCTGGGCTGCGGCTTTGACCACGGCGTTGTCAGCGATGATCGGCAGCAGCTCGTCCTGCATCCGTCGCCCACCGGCGGTTTCCATCGCGGCCTGCAGATTGCGCTTCACCTCGCGCGCGACCGCGCCGGCCGTCTCGCGCCCGTCTCGCCATTCAAGCATGGCGATCCGTTCGCGCAAGGCGGCGAGGTGTTCTGCGTCGGAAAGGGCGTTGATAACGAGGATCATAGCGAGCAGGTCTAGCGTGGCTCGCCCAATGTGGAAAGCGGGCGGGCTGCTTAGCGCCGCACAATACCTTCGGCGAGCAGTCGATTAACCCCGGCGGCCGCTTCGTCCGGCGAAACCTCGCCCTCCCCCCACACGACGTAGCGCAGGCCGGCGAATACGTTCATGCCCATCACTGCCCAGGCTTCAAGCTCTCCCAACCCGTCGCGGAATTCACCGCTGGCTGAACCGGCCCGCAAGCGGTCGGCGATCCGCGCAGCGATGGTTTCATAATGCTCACGGTAGCTGGCTGGGTCGACGAATTCAGCCTCGTCGATAATGCGATAGACCTCTTTATGCTCGGCAGCGAAGTGCAGGAAGGCGCCCAGCGCGGCGCGCTCGATTTCGAGGCCGCCCATGCCTTCGTGCAAGGCCGAGCGCGCGCTGGTGCGCACCTTCTCGCTCATATCGGCGACCAGCGCGCGGAACAGCGAATCCTTGCTGTCAAAATAGGTGTAGAAACTGCCGAGTGCGACGCCCGCACGCCGGGTGATCGAGCTGACCGAGGCTTCGTGAAAGCCCTTTTCGCCAAACTCCTCCGCCGCTGCATCAAGCAGTTTGCGCAAGGTGCGCCGCCCACGTTCAGTGCGCGGGGTCTTGGCTTCGGGCACCGCGCCTTCGGTCAGTGTCGCAGCAACACCGACGGCATCTGCGACCTTTGCCCCGCTCCCGTGACTGTTGCGCATTGGCTACTCCCTCGCCCCATTCGCTACGCTGGCACGTTATCTCACACAAGTCCAAACTTGAAAGATGGTTCAACTTTCAATATCAGGGTGGCAATAGAGGGCCAGGAGAGGAACAGACCCCATGACCAAGACATTTTATAGCCGCGCGCTGCTGCTTGCCGGTTGCGCCGGAATTGCTACGTTCGCCGCACCGCTCGCCGCGCAGGACACCGTTGATGAGACCGCTAGCGTCAGCGATGAAGCTGAAGAAGGCGTCATCATCGTCACCGCCCGCCGTCGTGAAGAGCGTCTGATCGATGTGCCGTTGTCGGTTACCTCGCTCAGCGGGGAGACGCTGGCGCAGCAGGGCATTCAGGATCTGACCCAGATCGGCCAGCTGGTGCCGAACATCACACTCGAAGTCAGCCGCGGCACCAACACCACCCTCACCGCCTTCATCCGCGGTGTCGGTCAGCAGGATCCGGTCGCCGGGTTCGAAGCGGGTGTCGGGCTGTATGTCGATGACGTCTATCTCAACCGGCCCCAAGCTGCCGTGCTCGACATCTATGAAGTCGAACGGATCGAAGTGCTGCGCGGGCCGCAGGGCACGCTGTATGGCCGCAACACCATCGGCGGCGCGATCAAGTATGTCACTGCCGAATTGCCTGACGACACCAGCCTGAAAATTCGCGGCACCTATGGCTCCTACGATCAGGCCGATCTGATCGTCACGGCATCGGCGCCCGTGAGCGACAACCTGAAAATCGGCGCGAGCGGCGCGCGGCTGTCGCGCGGCGGATTTGGCGACAACCTCACGCTCGGCACGGAAAACTACAACAAGGACGTTTGGGCCGCGCGCGGCACGATTGAATTCGACAACGGCCCAGTGTTCATCCGCCTGTCGGGCGACTACGTGAAGGACAACAGCGAAGCCCGCCAGGGCCACCGCCTGATCACCAGCTTGCAAACCGGCGCGCCCGTGCTTGACGATGTGTTCGATACCCGCGCGGGCCTCAACATCGTTGACCAGGAAGTCGAAGCTTACGGCGGCGCGCTCAACATCGCGGTCGAAGTCAGCGACACGATCACATTGAAATCGATCACCGGCTACCGCGAGGATGCCTCAACCTCGCCAATCGATTTCGATAGCTTGCCTGCGGTCGACCTCGATGTGCCCGCAATCTACGAGAACAAGCAGTTCAGCCAGGAATTCCAGCTGCTCTATGAAAGCGACAATCTGTCCGGCGTGCTCGGGGCGTATTATCTCGACGCCAACGCCTTCACCGCGTTTGATGTGGCGTTGTTCACCACGCTGAACGGGCTGACCGCGCAGACGCTGGGCGATGTCGATACCGAAACGTGGTCGGTGTTCGGCGATTTCACCTACGACCTGTCCGACACGCTCAGCGTCTCGCTCGGCGGACGTTACACCAATGACAAACGCACCAGCACGGTGCTGCGCACCACCTTCCTCGGCGGGTTTTCCAACCTTTTCGGCGGAACGGGCGTTCCGATTGCTGTCACCAGCAATTTCAACGGCAGCGCGACGTTCAAGGATTTCAACCCGCGTGCCTCGATCAGCTGGCGGCCCAACGCCGATCACAACCTCTATTTCACCTATTCGCAGGGGTTCAAGGGCGGCGGGTTCGATCCGCGCGGCCAGACCAGCGCCGCGCCTGATCTTGATGGCGACGGTGACCGCGATTTCGACGACCAGTTCGAATTCCTGAGCTTTGAGCCCGAGACAGTCGACAGCTACGAAATCGGCTGGAAGGCCTCGTTGCTCGACAACCGGTTGAACATCAGCCTCGCCGCGTTCCTTGGCCAGTATGATAACGTCCAGATCCCCGGATCGGTCGGGTTCGATGCCAATGGCGATGGCACCAATGAAACCTTCATCGGGATCACGTCAAACGCGGCTTCGGCTGACGTTAACGGGATCGAGTTTGAAGGCACCGCACTGGTAGGCAGGGATTTTGCAGGGGACGGCAGCCGTTTCAGCGTCAACTGGTCGCTCGGCGTGCTGGATGCCAAGTTCAACACTTTCATCGACAATTTCGGCAATGACGTGGCCGACAACCGCGTGTTCCAGAACACGCCGGATATCACCGCGCACATGGGCTTCAACCTCGGCGTGCCAGTGGCGAGCGGGATGGTCGATTTTATCGGCCTTGCCTCGCTCCGGTCGGACGCCAGCCAGTTTGAAGTCGCCAACCGCTTCCTCGATCAGGACGGGTTCGTGCTGGTTGATGCCAGCATGGTCTATACCGTCGATAGCGGGCTGTTCTCGATTGGGGTGCATGGCAAGAACCTGTTCAACAAGGAATATATTGTTGCAGGCTACAACTTTGTCGCGGGCGGCAATCCTCCGGGCACGCCGTTCGTCTCGACGCTGGGCCGCGAAGGCACTTTGACCGGCTTCTACGGCGACCCGCGCCGGATCTTCGTGACCGCGCAGGTTAACTTCTAGCACAGCCGGTGTTTGACGGGGGGAGCGGGCGGATCGGCTATTGGCTGATCCGCTCGTTTGCATTTACCTTGGCTTCGCTGGGCCTTCGGCCTGCTCGCGCCCGTCCAGATAGCGTTTGGCGACATAGCCGCCCACGCCTAGCGCAATCATCGCAGGAAAGCTGACGCGTGAGATGATGAACGGCACCGCCGTTGCCAGCGCCACGCCGGTCGCGCCGCCCAATGCCGGATGGCCCTTGGCAAGTTTGGCACCAATGGCGCCGCCGATTATTTTGCGTATCATGTGTCGTCCTCCAGCCTCAACAACGGGCCGCGGGCCCGGCAGGTTCCCCGCAATTGCACCTTCCCTTGCAAAGCGTGAACAGGCATAGGCGCGGGCCATGCACGATATTCGTTTTATCCGAGAGAATCCGGCAGATTTTGATGCAGCGCTGGCCCGGCGCGGACTTGATCCGCTGGCCAAGGCGCTGATCGCGCTCGACGAAGAACGCCGCGCGGTGACGACGCAGGTGCAGGTCGCCCAATCCCGCCGCAACGAAGCGTCCAAGCTGATTGGCGCGGCGATGGCCAAGGGTGATCGTGACACGGCCGAGGCGATCAAGGCTGAGGTCGCGGCGCTCAAGGACGAAATGCCCGCCTTGGAAGCGCGCGCCGATGAATTGGCGGCGAAGCTGAAGGCGGCGCTGGAGATCATTCCCAACCTGCCTGCCGACGATGTGCCGCATGGCGCGGGCGAGGAGGAGAATGTCGAAGTGTCGCGTTGGGGCACCGCGCGGGAGTTCGACTTCACGCCCAAGGAACACGCCGACCTCGCGCCCGCGCTGGGCATGGATTTCGAAACCGGTGCGCGTCTTTCGGGTGCGCGCTTCACCTTCCTGCGCGGCGACATGGCACGCCTGCACCGCGCGCTCGGGCAATTCATGCTCGATGTGCAGACGCGTGAACACGGCTACGAGGAATGCAATCCGCCGGTGCTCGTCAAGGACGAGGCAATGTACGGTACCGACAAGCTACCAAAGTTTGCCGAGGATAGTTTTCGAACCACGGATGACCGCTGGCTCATCCCCACCAGCGAGGTCTCCCTCACCGCCAGCGTTATGGGCGAGCTGCTTGACGAAAGCGCACTGCCGATGCGCCTCACCGCGCTCACCCTGTGCTTCCGTTCGGAAGCGGGGGCGGCGGGGCGCGATACGCGCGGGTTCATCCGCCAGCACCAGTTCGAAAAGTGCGAGCTGGTCAGCATCGTGCGCCCCGAAGACTCCGAAGCTGAACACCAGCGCATGGTCCGCGCGGCGGAGACCATCCTCGAGCGCCTGAACCTGCCCTATCGCAATCTGCTGCTGTGCACCGGCGACATGGGTTTTGGCGCGCGCAAGACTTATGATCTTGAGGTGTGGCTGCCGGGCCAAGGCGCATTCCGCGAGATCAGCTCGTGTTCTAACACCGGCGATTTTCAGGCCCGCCGGATGAACACCCGCTACCGTGTCGCGGGCGAGCAGAAGACCACCCAATTCGTCCACACCCTCAACGGCTCCGGCCTCGCGGTCGGGCGGACGCTGGTGGCGGTGCTTGAGAATTACCAGAACGCCGATGGCACCGTGACCGTGCCTGATGCCTTGCTGCCTTACATGGGCGGTGTGACGAAACTGGAGCCAGCCAAGTAATGCGCATCCTCCTCACCAATGATGACGGCGTGCACGCCCCCGGCCTCAAGGTGCTGGAGGAAATCGCGCGACAATTCTCCGACGATATCTGGATCTGCGCTCCGTCAGAGGAGCAATCGGGCGCGGGCCATTCGCTCACGCTGACCCGCCCGGTGCGACTGCAACAGCTGGGCGAGCGGCGCTTTGCTGTCACGGGCACACCGACAGACAGTGTGATGATGGCACTGCGCACCGTCATGCCCTCGCCGCCCGACATCATCCTGTCGGGCGTCAACCGCGGGGCGAACCTCGGCGATGATGTCACCTATTCGGGCACCGTCTCCGCCGCCATTGAAGGCGCTCTGGCCGGCATCCGCTCGGTCGCATTCAGCCAGGTCTATGCCCGCGAAGGTATGGGGGATGATGTGCCATTCGGTGCAGCGCGCGAATGGGGGGCCAAGGTGCTTGCGCCCCTGATCGATGCGCCGCTGGCCGAACGCACGCTGATCAACATCAACTTCCCCGCGCTCGCGCCCGCAGAGGTCAAGGGCATCCGCGTCGTGCGTCAGGGCTTCCACGATTATTCACGCGGCAGCATCGTCGAAGGGCGCGACCCGCGCGGATACCGCTATTTTTGGTTCGGCCTGCACGCGATTGAGCACACGCTTGACCACGGCACCGATCTGGAAGCGATTGACGATGGATTTGTCGCGGTGACGCCGTTGCAGCTCGACTTCACCCACTATTCGACCATCGGCCTGCTGGCTGAGCGTTACGCCGGCTGATGGCGTCCAAGCCCGGCCGCAACCTGTTTAAGCGCAAGGCGTTGCTGGCTGACCAGTTCCAGCCGCTGCGGCGTGCGGTCAAGTTGCCGGTGTGGGGCGATCTCGGTATTCGCATGGGCCTCGCCTTCGGGCTGATCGGGCTGGTGGTGATGATCCACTGGCTCGACCGCGATGGGCTGGTCGATAACTACGACAAGCAAATCAGCTTTCTCGATGTGGTCTATTTCACCATGATCAGCATCACCACCACCGGATTTGGCGATATCGCTCCGGTCAGCGACCGCGCACGGTTGATCGAAGCGGTGATCGTCACCCCGGTGCGGATCGCGGTCTTGTTTATCTTCGTGGGTGCAGCCTATGATTTCGTCATCAAACGCAGCTGGGAGAATTGGCGCATGGCCCGCATACAGGAACAGCTGACCGATCACGTCGTGGTGTTGGGCTACGGCGTCTCGAATGGACAAAGCGTCGGCGAATTGATCGAGCGCGGGATTGATCCGCGCCACATCGTGGTGATCGATCCGTCGGAGGAGCGACTGGCCGAAGCGGAAAAGCTCGGCGTCAATGTCATGGCCGCCGATGCCACGCGCGATGAAACGCTCAAAGCGGTACGCATTGCCGAGGCGCAAAGCGTGCTGGTTTCCGCCGGGCGCGACGATACCTCGATCCTGATGGTGTTGACCGTGCGCCATCTCGCACCCGATGTGCCGATCAGCGTGGTGGTGCGCGCTGATGATAACGAATTGCTGGCGCGGCAGGCGGGCGCGAACAATGTCATCAACCCGGTGCGCTTTACCGGCTTGCTGCTGGCGGGCAGCGTCAAGGGCGCACACATCGCCGATTACCTTGCCGACCTCGCCAGTGTGGGCGGGCGGGTGCAGCTAGTTGAGCGCGTGGTGAGCGAGGCGGAATGCGGCAAGTCGATCACTGATCTCAACAGCGGTGGTCAGGGCTTGCGCGTCTATCGCAACGGCCGTGCAATCGGGTTCTGGGAGCCGGAATGCCAGACGCTCCAACCGGGCGACGTAGTGGTTGAAATTGTGCCGACTTCGGGCCGCGAGGCGACCTGATCCCCGCTATCGGAACAATACGAATATTCCGCCCATTGCCGCCATGCCGAACACGAAATGCCCGGCATCAATCATGAACAGCGAAAGCGGTTTGCGCTGGTGCAGGTAGTTGATCCCGATTGCCGGGATCATGACGCCCACAGCAAAGCCGATCGCCATCATCATCACCACAAAAGCCGGTGGATCGGTGCGAACGATCAAGTGCCACAGCACCATCGCAATCAGGACTTCAAATGCGAAGGTCAGGCCAAAGATCGCGGCCATACTGCCGGTTTTCATCTGGGTGTTCGAAAGCCCCGCCGCGCGCTGCCACGGCTTGCTGAAAATCAGGCCATACCACAGCGCGCCGACCGCGAAGAAAGCGGCAGCTCCGGCCAGCACCGGCCATAGGGCAAAGTCGCTCATGCTTGGATCTCCTCGGGGTTGAACGGCCATGCTAGCCTAAAGCCGCGCATCAGTGTAGGGGCGCGCCGCATATGACCACTGCCCAAACCATCGCACCCACGGTTCTCCCCGACCAGAAGACCATCGGTATGGTCAGCCTCGGCTGCCCCAAGGCGCTCGTCGATTCCGAACGCATCCTCACCCGGCTGCGCGCCGATGGCTATGCCTTTGCCGCAGATTATGCGGGCGCGGATGTCGTGTTGGTCAATACCTGCGGTTTCCTCGATTCCGCAAAGGAAGAAAGCCTTGCCGCTATCGGCGAGGCGATTGCAGAGAATGGCCGTGTGATCGTGACCGGTTGCATGGGCGAGGAAGCCGACGCAATCCGCGCCGCGCACCCGCAAGTGCTGGCGATCACCGGCGCGCATCAATACGAGCAGGTGGTCGAAGCGGTGCATACTCACGCACCGCCATCGCAAGGACCGTTCATCGACCTGATCCCGCAGCCGGACATCAAACTAACCCCGCGCCATTACAGCTACCTCAAGATTTCCGAGGGCTGCAATCACTCCTGCGCGTTCTGCATCATCCCGCAATTGCGCGGGAAACTCGCCAGCCGCCGGATCGACGCGTGCCTGCGTGAGGCGGAAAAGCTGGTGGCGGCCGGGACGAAGGAACTGCTGGTGATCTCTCAAGACACCAGCGCCTACGGGGTCGATATCCGTCACGAGACGCGCGAATGGAAAGGCCGCGAAGTGCGCGCGCACATGACCGATCTGGCGCGCGAACTGGGCCAACTGCGCACACCCGAAGGCCGCGCGCCGTGGGTGCGGTTGCACTACGTGTATCCCTACCCCCACGTCGACCAGGTCATCCCGCTGATGGCTGAAGGCCTGCTGACGCCCTATCTCGACATTCCGTTCCAGCATGCTTCGCCGAAGGTGCTCAAGCTGATGAAGCGCCCGGCGAACGAGGCCAAGGTGCTTGAACGGTTGAAATCGTGGCGCACAATCTGCCCCGATATTGCGATCCGCAGCTCGTTCGTGGTCGGCTTTCCGGGCGAGACTGAGGAGGACTTCCAATACCTGCTCGATTGGCTCGAAGAAGCCCAGCTTGACCGGGTTGGCGCATTCCGGTTCGAACCGGTCGCAGGCGCAGCGGCGAATGATTTGCCCGATCAGGTGCCCGAGGCGGTCAAGGAAGAACGTTACGCCCGGATCATGGCAGTGACCGAGCGGATCAGCGCCGCCAAACTTGCGGCCAAGATCGGCCGCACGTTGCCCATCATCATCGACGAGGTCGGCGAGCCGGACGAAGACGGCGATATCGGCGCCACCGGCCGATCACAGGCTGACGCGCCGGAAATCGACGGTGCGGTCTACCTGCGCAACGTCCCCGCCACCTTGGCGCCGGGCGATATTGTTGAGGCGGTGATCGAAGATGCCGATGAGCATGATCTGTTTGGGGTGATTGCGGATAAATAATTCGACAGGCGGCGCTTAAATCGCCCTCAAGGCATTCCGTTACTGCAACCCGTTGGTTGTAAATATATCAATTAACCCCACATAGGGCGTAAGCTTAGGCCCTCTCAATATTCATCGGTATTCTCCTTTGTCGATTGAACGCCAATCCGACAGGCCTCGATTCGCGTCGGCAACAAAGGACAATACTATGAAAAAGTTTTCTGAAATCTTGGCATTTGCAGTTCTGACCGTGGGCCTTGCCGCTTGCGCCGGGTCGGGCAGTTCATCTTTGAACGCAGGGGAGCGGATCAGTCAGCGCGGCGACGCCATCACGCAATACGGCGATGACTGGACAGCAGGCAACAAGTCTGTCCGCGATGGTGAGAAGCTGAATGCCAAAAGCACTGACCAAATTGCCGACGCCCGCAAAAAGCTCGCCAAAGCTGAAGCCGATCAGGCCAAGGCGCAGCAAATGATCGCCGATGGCTCAGCCCGGATGCAGCGTTCGGAGGCCGAATATGCCGCCACTCGCGCCGGCCCGGCTGCAACAAGCATCCCGCAGCCGAATTGATGCGATGGGGGCGATGGCAATACCTCGCCCCCACAATCCAGCGATTAACCCCTGCCCCAATGCCGTCCCCCCGAGGGACGCGGGTTGGTTAACCGCTGGTAACTCTGCCGCTAACGCGGCATAATTGCCTTTATGAGCCAAAGACACGCCTTACAGCTAGCCCTTGCAGTTATTGCCATGCTGCCGATGCCGGTCGCCGCGCAAAGCAATGCTGATCAAGCTGCCCAGGCGGCGCAGCTGCTGACAGCGCGCGCCGATGCCGCGTTTGAACGGATTGACCCCAATTTTGAGCTTCCGTTGGCAGACGAAGCCGCACAAACCTATACTGGACTGCCGCCACTGACAGCCGAGGAAGCGGACGACGCGCCGACTATAGAATATGTCGATACCGCCGACGTTCCCGCCCCACCTGAACCACCTCGCGGGCCAGCTGTGCGGAAGATTGCTGCCCCCACACCGGTCGCACTCGCCAGCAATGATCCCTTTGTGATCAAGTCAATCCTGCCGATCGAAGGCACAATCCGTTATGGCGACTGGTTCTGGGATGAAAGCGCCGCACCCACGGCGGGCAAGCTTGTCATCACCGTTGATCTTGAAGCGCGTGTCATCAGTGCATTTCGTGACGGGCATGAAATCGGCACTGCGGTGGCGCTGCTCGGTACGCGCCAGCACCCGACCCCGCTTGGCACTTTCCCGATCCTGACCAAGGAGAAGGACAATGTCTCGGAGAAATACGACAACGCCCCGATGCCGCACACGCTGCGGCTGACGTGGGCTGGTGTCGCGATCCACGGTTCGCCTGTGCTGAATGGCTATGCCAGCCACGGCTGCGTGGGCGTTCCCGATGAATTCGCTGCCAAGCTTTTCGCCGCCGCCAAGCGCGGAGACAAGGTAATCATCACCCGCGGCAAGATGGTGGGCGTAGGCGACAAGGTATTATGAGGCTTCGGCCTAGTTTGCCTTGCCCCGTGCAGGTTCCGGCCTGAAACGCCATACCCGCATCATCACGCCGACTTTCTCCACGCGCTCAACCCCGGCCTGCGCCAGCACACCGCCAATTGACGCGTTCTTGCCCTGCCACAACCGGTCCCACGCACGCCCAGCCTCGGCGCGAGTGGCATGTCCGCCCAGCTCGGTGATGATCCGCAAAATCGTCTCGATGGCGATGACGCGGGGAACATTGGCGCAGTAGGTGTAGCCCAAACCGCCGGGTGCGGCCTCATCACGCATCACCATTTCGTGCCAATCGAGTTCGGCATACCAATCAAGCGCCTGCCAGCCTTCCGCCAAGTGCGCGGCGCTTGCAGCAAGCTGCATCGGATCAAGCCAGTCGGTAGCGGCCAGCGCCATGCGCAACCGGGCGCGGTCGAAATCGGGGTTGGTGTTGGCGGGATCGGCGGCCGGGGTGATACCTGCGGCGGCGACCAGCTCTGCCAGCTCTGCCTTGCGCCAGCCGAGCAGTGGGCGAAGCAGGGTAACCTCGGTTCCATCGATCCGCGAAGCCGCACGCACCCCCGCCAGCCCTGCCAGCCCGCTCCCCCGGTTGAGCCGCATCAGCAGAGTTTCAGCCTGATCGTCGATGTGATGCGCGGTGGAAACGGCGCCCAAACCTTCGGCCAATGCCCATTGTGCCAGCGCCGCATAACGCGCCTCACGCGCGCGTGCTTGCACATTGCCTGGGGCGAGGGACACTTTCAGCGGAGTGAAGGGAATGCCGCGCTCAGCCGCGATGCGCTCGACCAAAGCGACCTCGCCTGCCGCTTCGGGGCGCAGCCCATGGTCGATGCTGGCGACGGCAATCTGCCCGGGCAGCGCAGCGTGCGCGAGCAGCAGCAGCGCCAGACTATCTGGCCCACCAGACACCGCCAAGCCTAGCGGCCCGTTACGCTCGCTCTCCGGCCAGATAGCCGCCAGATCGGCAGCAAAGCGTCCGCTTAGCTGCACGTCACCTTGGCGCGGTTGGCTTGATAGTCGTTGGCGAGCCGCCCGGCAGCGATCAGCGGATAGGTATCGGCAAATTCAGCCAGCGCGATGCACGCGCGCTTGGTATCCTTCATCGCAATCATCGACGCTCCGAGATAGAGCAAGCTGTCCGCCGCGCGGTCACCGTTCTTATCCGCCTGATAATTGCGCAGGAACCAGCGTGCGGCTTCTTCCGGCAGTTTGTCATCAAGGAAAGCCCGGCCAAGCAGGTTGCGGCCAAAACTGATGCGGGGATGGTTGGGATACTGCTCAACAAATTTGGTCAGCTGCTGGCGTGCTTCGGGAAAGAACCCAGCGCTCCACAGACGGAAACCATAGGAATATTCGTCATCCCCAGCGTCGGCGGTCTGCGGCTTTGCGATAGCCTGCACGGCGGCGAGGCGGCTTGCGCTGGGCGCGGCAACGGGCGGCGTAGATGCGGGCGCCGGCTGCGGGATAGCGGCAACCGGGACAGAAACGGCAGGGGTCGACACTGCTGGCGCGGTAGCAGCAGGGACAGGCATTGATCCTGCCACCACCAGCGGCGCGCCTGCTGCGGTTTCCAGCGCCGTTAGCCGCGCTTCGAGCAGCGAGAGCGCATTGGCTTGCTCTTCCGAACGCGCGGTCATCGTCTGCAACTGCCGTTCAAGCGCGTCGAGCCGCACCAGAATGTCGGTTACCGCCGTCGTCGAAGGCGCGCTGATGCCTTGCGCAGGGCTGGTCGTGGGCTCGGTTCCCGGCGTGATCTGAGGTTCAAAAAAACGCCCGTCGCCGCCGGGGAATACCTTGCGCTGTAAGGCGCGCACTTCAGCCTCGATCTTGCGGATGCGCGCTTCTTCAGCGGCATCCTGCGCGAAAGCCGGGGCCGGAACGGACACTGTCATCGCCGCGGCAAGCGCAACTCCGGCGAGGCGCAATGGAATGATCCGAAGGGCGGTGGTCATGGCTGGCAGGCTCCCTGGCGGTGGCCGCTTGGCTTTGCAGCGGCGCACATGAACGTATTTGGAATCCCTGCCGTGTCAGGCCGCTCAAGTCGAGAGCGGCAGACCCCCTAATCAACGGGAAAAGCACGGCAAGCGGTGCGGGGTCAGTTACCCGCCGGCTGACCAATAGCGTTGCTGGACGAGGCTTCGACCGTTGCGGCGGCCGCCGCCGCAGGTGCAACGTCAGTTTCCGGCGCACCACTGCTCGCCGCAGGGGCCGACGACCGGCGCGGCGCAGGCCGCGTGGCATTTGATACAGGAGTAGCAAGCGCAACATCGGGTGCGGCGTCAGGCGCCGGTTCTGCCGTGCCGCGCGCCAGCAATGCGGCGGCCGAAACCGGCGCGCCCGCCAGGGTGGTTGGCTGGTCGGACAGCTTTGCCACCGTTCTGCCTCCGACGGTGATCGCCAGCGCATCAGGCCGCCCGGTGTTAATGCGCGGATCGGTCGCCTCAGCCGGCACCAGCACGGTCTCACCCTGCTTCAAAGTGCGCTCGATCAGCCGTTCGCCGCCTTCTTCGTAAAGCCGCAGCCACACGCCGTCCTCCAACGCGGTCAACACCACCTCGCCGCCGGTAGTCGTCGCAGGAGTGGGCAGCGGGCTCGGCTGGGCGACCGGTGGCGTTTCGGCCTCAGGGGTCAGCAACGAGCCCGGTTCCGTCCCCGCACCGAAATAGGAGTTATAGAAAGCAAACGCCCCGACCGCGAGCACCAGAGCAGCAAGTGCGCCCGCCCACGCAAGGCCAGCCGAGGGCAGGCGCGCGGGATCGCCCGGCTCCATGCTCGACGCAGGCATCGCACGGCGCATCGACCCATCGGCGAGTTCTGCGCGGACGACATCGGTGATCACCGCCGGATCGAGCCCCACTGCCTTGGCATAGGTGCGCGAAAATCCGATTGCATAGGCGCGCGAAGGCAGGGCTTCGAAATTGCCGTCCTCAATCGCCTGAAGGTGCCGCACTGGAATGCGGGTTTCGGCTGAAATGTGCGCTAGGTCGAGCCGCAATGCTTCGCGCGCGGCGCGCAATTTTGCGCCCGCTCCGGCTACGGGAGTATCGCTCGCGCTGTCTGCGCCAGTTTCGTTTTCGCTGTTCATGACCCGAGTCCGCGCCTTCTGCCGAGGCTTTGTATGAGAGACGATGCGTGAATTGTCCTTGAACGGGACTCCTCTGTGTGGCGCTTCCTGTCAAGCATCCTGACCGCAGGGCGGCGCGCGCAAGCCTCGCCCAGCCGCATACATCGTCAATCGTATTCGATTTCGCGCGCATCGGCCCAAGCCGAAAGCTCACGACGCAGATTGCACGTCGGGTCAGCCAGCCATGCTGTCATCGCAGCGGACAATTCCGCCAGATCGATCTTGCGCACCAGTTCCTTGATCGGGCCGACGGCTGCGGGCGTGATCGACAGGCGGCGATAGCCGATCGCGATCAACGCCAGTGCCTCCAGCCGCCGTCCGCCCATTTCGCCGCACACCCCGATATCGACCCCGCTGCCGATGCTCGATTGGATCACCCGCCGCAGGAACCGGATGATCGACGTGCTGAGCCAGTCATACCGCTCGGCCAGCTTGGGATTGGCGCGGTCGGCGGCGAACAGGAACTGGGTCAGATCATTGGTGCCAATCGACAGAAAGCTAAGGCGCGGCAGCAGAATATCGAGCACCTCGGCCAGCGCCGGCACTTCGAGCATCGCGCCGAACTGGATGCGTTCCGGCAGCGGCTTTTTCTGGGCGCGCAGATAAATCAGCTGTTCGTCGAACACCGCCTTGGCCGCATCAAACTCCCACGGCTCGCTGACCATCGGGAACATGACGTAAAGCGTGCGCCCTGCCGATGCCTCCAGCAAGGAACGCGCCTGAACCTTCATCAACCCTTCGCGTTCAAGCGCGAGGCGCAAGGCGCGCCAGCCCATCGCCGGGTTTTCATCCTGCGCGGCAATTTCGGATGAGAGATAGGGCACCGACTTGTCACCGCCGATATCAACCGTGCGGAAAATGACCGGTTTGTCGCCTGCCGCTTCCAGCACATCGCGGTAAAGCCGGGTCTGGCGTTCGCGCTGCGGCAGGGTGGCAGAGACGAGGAACTGGAATTCGGTGCGGAACAGGCCGACCCCGTCGGCGCCGGTCATGGCGAGCGCGCTCATATCGTCGCGCAGGCCTGCATTCATCATCACCTGAATGCGGGTGCCGCAGCGGGTGAACGGCTCAACATCGCGCAAGCTGGCGTAGGCCGCCTGCTTTTCGCGCGATTTGGCAAAGCGAGTCTGGAATGCATCGGCGACCTGCGGCAGTGGACGGACAATCGCGCTGCCCGCCGTGGCATCGAGCAGGATTTCGTCGCCTTCGCGGATGGTGGTGCGCACGCCTTTGGCCCGGCCGATCACCGGCACGTTCATTGCGCGCGCCACGATCACCACGTGCGCGGTCAGCGAGCCTTCTTCAAGGATCACGCCCTTCAGCCGCCGCCGGTCATATTCGAGCAATTCGGCCGGGCCAAGATTGCGAGCAATCAGAATGGTATCGCGGCGTAGGCCTTGCGAGGCGGCCGTGCCGACCTGCCCCGAGACGGTGCGCAGCAGGCGGTTCGCCAGATCCTCAAGATCGTGCATCCGGTCAGCCAGCAACGGATCGTCAATCTCGCGCATCCGCATCCGGGTGTGCTGCTGCACGCGCTCAATCGCGGCTTCGGCGGTCAGGCCGCTATCGATCGCCTCGTTGATCCGGCGCGACCAGCCTTCATCGTAGGCGAACATCTTGTAGGTCTCGAGCACCTCCTCGTGCTCTCCACCGGCGCCGAATTCGGCCTGGCTCGCCAGACTATCAATCTGTTCGCGCATCCGGTCGAACGCGCGGTACACCCGCTGGCGCTCGGCCTCAGTATCCTCGGCCATGACCTGCGTGATTTCAACGCGCGGTTGGTGATACACGGCGTGGCCTGCGCCCAGCCCTTTCACCAACGTCAGCCCGGCCAGCGTCTGCGGCCCGGTTTGTTCCTGCGTCAGCCCGCGCGCTTCTTCTTCATCGACCAATTCGGCATTGGCGATCAATTCGGACAAGACCATCGCGGTGGTCTGGAGCGCCTCGATCTCAATCTCTTCGTACCGGCGCGGCTCGACATGCTGGACGCACAACACCCCCACCGCGCGCTCGCGATAAACAATTGGCACGCCGGCAAAGGAGTGGAACTTTTCCTCACCCGTTTCAGGGCGGTATTGAAAGTCAGGGTGCGCTTTGGCCTCGGCGAGGTTGAGCGTATCGACCTTCTGCGCAATCGCGCCGGTCAGCCCTTCGCCAATCGCCATGCGGGTGACGTGCACCGCGCTCTGATTGAGCCCGCGGGTGGCGAACAGCTCCAACATGCCTTCGCGCAGAAGGTAGATTGAGCACACCTCGCTCGACAGGCATTCGCCGATAATCTCGACCACCTGATCGAGCTTGGCCTGCGCGTGGAGGCGCGAAGCCATGACTTCGGTCAGGCGGGTGAGGATCTGGCGGGCGGCGGCGGCGGCACTCATGGTGATGCGGGCTTATTCATTCCGCACAGTAAATGCAAAACAACCTGTTGGCTGGTGCCGCCGCCGCGCGCGATTGCGACGCTTAGTGCGTGGCAATTTCTTCTTTCAATCGCAGTTTCTGCTTTTTGAGAGACTGGACCATCGCGGTGTCGGGCACGGGCCTTGCCATTTCATCGCGCAGGCGGGCTTCGATGCCGGCGTGCTTGCTTTGCAAGGCGTTGAGGTGGGAAGACACTGCGGTCGATGCCATAGTTCGTTCTCCTTGTATGCGGGGGGATGCCCCCGAAAAAGGCGACTCGGCAAACGAAGCGGCCGAGCCGCAGGTTCCAGTGAAACCATATGCAGCTTGCGTTGCAAAGCCCTGATGAAACGTAAATCGATGCACCCGTGCCGCGCCTGCGATGAAGCGATCCGGCCCAGCCCTTCGCAGGCGGACGGAAAATGCGGGAGGCATCTTACCGAATCGGACGGGAACGCGTAGCGCGGCCAACTGTTGCTTGGGCGGATCGCCGTCGGCGAGCGTGACGTGCAAAGGGACGAGGCCTGGGATGACCGAGCAAGAGCTCAGGAAAGCGCTTGAGTTGCTCAAGACCGAGCATCGTGACCTTGATGCTGCGATTGCCGCCCTGACCGAGGCCGCCCGCAACAGTGCGTCGGCCGATCAGCTACAGATTGCCCGCCTGAAAAAGCGCAAGCTGCGGCTGCGCGATCAGATCGCGATTATCGAAGACACGCTGCTGCCTGACATTATCGCCTGACTTTTGGGTTCACTGTCGTGAACCGGCGGGGGGGGCGGTCTGCGCCACCATGGGTGGCTGCAAACAAAGATGGTTAGCGAACGGTTCAACCTGTTCCGGGGCGGGACGAAGTCAAAAATTGCGCGGAAAGTAACCATACTGCAGTGGCGGGCAGGCGCCGCGCGGCGTAATCTTGCGCCCATCATGGCTCGAACCACCAGTCTGTCCCGCCCGATTGTCGAGGCGCTATATACCGAAGCACTCGTGCTCGCCGATGAAGTGCGCGCGGTGTTTGCTGCAGGCACGCGCGCGCCGCAGATTGGCGAAGATGCCTTCCTGCGCCTCGCGCTGTCGACCGAAGGGCTGAAGACCACCACCCGAATGATGCACGTATTGGCGTGGTTGCTTAACCAGCGTGCGCTGTTTTCCGGCGAATTGAGCGAAAATCAGGTGCGCCTGCATGGTGGCCTGCCGCCCGATCGCGGGTCGGATGAACGTCAGCTCGCGCTGCTCGAACCCGAAACCCGTGAGCTGATCGCCGATACCGAACGCCTGCACCAACGCATCGCCCGGCTGGACGAGGCATGGCGTCAGCATTTCGAAATGGTATCCCCGGCCCGCGCGTTTCAGGAACGCATCGGGCGCGAGTTTGGGCGACTAGGATAGACCCGATCAGGCTGCGGCGAGCGCTTTGCGCCAGCGCATCAACCGTTCCTCGCGCACGCCAGCTGCCAAATTCGGGGTGAATTTGGCGAGTTCACCGCGCATCGCCTCTGCCGCCACGTCAAGGCTTGGATAAAGCCCCGCCCCGGTCGCCGCCAGCATCGCCGCGCCGAGCCCAGTGGTCTCGACAAAGCCGGGCCGCTCGACAGTGATCCCCAGCATATCGGCGAGATCCTGCGCCATCCAGTCATTCGCCGCCATGCCGCCATCGATCCGGAGCGTCTGCCACGCCGCCCCATCAGCAGCGAAGGCGGTTGCGAGATCATGCGTCTGGTGAGCCATAGCTTCCAGCGCCGCACGAGCGAGATGTGCCTTGCCGCTTGCAAAGGATAGTCCCGCAATCACCCCGCGCGCTTCGGCCTGCCAATGCGGCGCGCCCAGCCCGGTGAGCGCAGGCACGATCACCACGCCGCCGCTATCGGGGATCGACCGCGCCAGCGCCTCGGTCTCCTCCGCCACCTGCACAATCCCGAGCGAATCGCGCAACCATTGCACTAGGCTACCGGCGACAAACACCGACCCTTCGATGGCATAAGTGCGCGCGCCCTCAATCTGAGTCAGCACCGTACCGAGCAGACGGTGGGTCGAGCGGGGGATCGCCGCCCCCTGACAGGTCAGCACAAAGGCGCCGGTGCCATAGGTCGCCTTGGTCTGTCCCGGCGCGAGGCAGCCTTGCCCAATGGTCGCCGCCTGCTGATCGCCGACCAGCCCGGTGATCGGGATGGCGCGGCCGAGCAGCGCCGGATCGGTCATGGCGAGCGGCCCGGCCATATCGACGACGCCCGGCAGCGCGGACAGCGGCACGCCCAGCAAATGGCACAGCCCTTCGTCAAACTGCGCATCCTCCAGCCCCAGCAGCAACGTGCGACTGGCATTGCTGGCGTCCGATATATGGGCACGTCCGCCCGTCAGCTTGAAGGTCAGCCAGCTTTCAACCGTCCCGAACGCCAGCGTCCCACGCTCCGCAGCGCTGCGAACTTCGGGCACATTATCAAGCATCCAGCGCATCTTGGTGCCCGAGAAATAAGGGTCGAGCAGCAGCCCGGTGCGGCGCTGCACTTCGCCTTCGTGGCCTGCATCGCGCAATTGGGCGCACAGCGGTTCGGTGCGGCGATCCTGCCAGACGATGGCGTTGGTAAGCGGCTCGCCCGTGGCATTGTCCCACGCCACCACGGTTTCACGCTGATTGGTGATGCCGATGCAAGCGATGCTCGCCGCCCCGCCTACCTTGGCGATCACTGCTTGTGCGCAGGCGAGGCTCTTGTCCCAGATTTCGCGTGGATCATGCTCGACCCAGCCCGATTGCGGGTAATGCTGGGTCAGCGGCTCCTGCGCTTGTGCGACCAACGCACCGTCGGCTGCAAACAGCATCGCGCGCGTCGAGGTGGTGCCTTCGTCGAGCACCAGGATGTAGTCAGCCATGGGATATTCCTCTCTCCCGCGTGACATCTGCCACGGTGCTCGCCATATGCAAGGGCATGGTCACGATCCCTCCCCAACCCTGGCCCACCGGCCTTGCCGATGCGGTTGAGCCGCTGGTCATGCGCGTGCTCGCGCCCAATCCCTCGCCCTATACCTTCACTGGGACGCAGACCTATGTGGTGGGCGAAGCGGGCGGGCCGGACTGCGCGGTGATCGATCCCGGCCCGAACGAGGCGGCACATATCGATGCGATCGTCGCCGCTGTGGCAGGACGCAAGGTGGTGGCCATCATGTGCACCCACACCCACCGTGACCATTCCCCCGCCGCTGCGCCGCTGGCAGAGTTGACCGGCGCGCCGATTGTCGGCTGCGCGCCACTGGTGCTGCAGGTTGACGGGCCGCGTTCGGACGAGGCGTTCGACCCGACCTATGCCCCCGACCGTGTTCTGGCCGATGGCGAAGGCATGCGCGGCACCGGCTGGACGCTGACTGCGGTCGCCACGCCGGGGCACACCTCGAACCACCTGTGCTATGCGCTCGAAGAAAGCGGCGCGCTTTTCACCGGCGATCACGTGATGGGTTGGTCGACCAGCGTGGTGATCCCGCCCGATGGCGACATGGGCGACTACATGGCGAGCCTCGACAAGCTGATGGTGCGCGAAGACGTGCGCTATCACTCCGCCCACGGCGCCGCGATCGAGAAACCGCGCCAGTTGGTGCGCGGCATGATCGGCCACCGACGCCAGCGTGAAGCGCAGATCCTGCGCCTGATGGGAGAGGCCGCTCGTCCGGTCAGCGGTTTCATCCCCGATATGTACAAAGGCCTCGACCCGCGCCTGATCCCGGCCGCGGAAATGAGCGTAACCGCGCATCTGATCGATTTGGAAAAGCGCGGGGCGGCTCGGCGCGACGGCGCAGTGTGGCAGGCTGTCTGACGCTTTTCGCGCACCGGCTTGCAGGGCGGGGCAATCCGTGATCAAATGACCATCCGGGACGCTTTCGGGGGGAAGTCGGGATGGCTACAGCAGCAGCACCGCGCCGCACGCCGGTGGAAGGCACGCGCTTTTTCCTAATCATGGCGCTGGTGATGGCGCTGGTTATTGTCGCTGGCTTTTCGTTCAATCTGGCAATGGGCCGCTCAAGCTTTGCCGCGCCGTGGCCCTATCATGTCCATGGCATAATCTTCATGGGCTGGATCGGGCTGTATCTTGCGCAGCACGCCACGATCACCACCGGAAATCTGGCGCTCCACATCCGGCTTGGCAAGCTCGCCTATGCCTGGATTCCGCTGATGGTGGCGGCGGGCTGCATGATTATCGTGGTGACAGCGCGCAGCACCGGCGGACCGTTTTTCTTTTCGCAGAACGAATTTTTCATCAGCAACCTCGCAGGGCTGCTGGCCTTCGGCTTGGTGGCAGCGCGGGCCCTGCGCGTGAGCCGCCATACTGGCTGGCATCGGCGTCTGATGCTGGTGGCGATGAGCATGCTGACCGGCCCCGGCCTGGGCCGACTGATGCCGATGCCGTTGCTGATTCCCTATGCATGGACAATCATCGTCACGCTGTCGTTCATCTTTCCGGTGATCGCTATGATTGTCGACTGGCGCCGCGATGGCCGGGTGCATCCAGCCTATTGGTGGGGGATGGGCGTCAATGTCGGGCTGTTTGTGGCCTCAATGGCGCTGGCCTATTCGCCGCCCGGAATTGCGCTGACCGAGTGGGTGATTGCCGGAACGCCCGGTGCCGAACGGCCGATGGCAGCGTTCCTCCCGCCCGGCTTCACAATGTAAGCGAGCGGTCTGGTTAGGCGAGCGGTCTGGCAAAGGGGGGCGCTTTTCGCTCGAAAATCGCGCCACGCCCCCTATATCGGCGGTTCCTGAGACGACGGGGACTGACCAATGAGCATCCTGACCAAGAACCCCACCGGCGCCGATCTGCTGGCCGGGATCGACCGTTTGCGCAAAGAACGCAACGCGGTGATCCTCGCGCATTATTACCAGACGCCGGATATTCAGGACATTGCCGACTTCGTGGGCGACAGCCTCGAACTCAGCCGCAAGGCAGCGGCGACCGATGCGAACGTGATCCTGTTTTGCGGGGTCAAGTTCATGGCCGACACCGCCAAGATCCTCAGCCCCCAGAAGACCGTGATCCTGCCCGACATGGACGCCGGGTGCAGCCTTGAAGATAGCTGCCCGCCCGAGAAATTCCGCGCGTTCCGCGAAGCCCACCCCGATCACATCGCGTTGACCTACATCAATTGCTCGACCGAGGTGAAAGCGCTCTCCGATGTGATCGTGACCAGCTCCAGCGCCGAGACCATCCTCGCCCAGATCCCGCCCGAACAGAAGATCATCTTCGGCCCTGACCGGCACCTTGGCGGCTATCTCAGCCGCAAGTTCAACCGCGAAATGCTGCTGTGGCCCGGCGTGTGCATCGTCCATGAGGCGTTCAGCGAAACCGAGCTGCTCAAGCTGAAAGAGCAATATCCCGGCGCGCCCGTCGCCGCGCACCCGGAATGCCCGCCGACGATCATTGATCACGCCGATTACGTCGGCTCGACCAGCGGCATCTTGAGCTTTGCTAAGACCTTCCCCGGCGACACACTGATCGTCGCGACCGAGCCGCACATCATCCACCAGATGGAAAAGGCGCTGCCGAACAAGACCTTCATCGGCGCTCCCGGCGCGGACGGGAACTGTTCGTGCAACATCTGCCCCTACATGGCGCTGAACACGATGGAGAAGATGTACACCGCCCTGCGCGACCTCTCGCCCCAGATCGAAATCGAAGAAGGGATGCGCCTGCGCGCCAAGCGCAGCCTCGACCGGATGCTGGACATGGCGAGCGGAACTGTGGGCATGGGGGACTTGGGCAAGGTGCACTTCAGCGGGGATTGAGTGTGTGGCCGTTGGGGTTCGCGGCAATGCTTCTCCCCCTCTACCCTGTTAAAGGTCACCCATGATCGGATTCCTCGTCACCCGCTGGCAGCGTATCAATGCCAGTTACTGGTTTTACCCGGCAGTGCTTTCGGTCGCCGCGTTTCTGTTGTCGCTGGCGACCGTCTATCTTGATCGGATTGGCTGGGCCGATTGGCTTGATGGCATTAAATGGATCGAGCCCGCGCGCCCGCAGGGGGCGTCCAATATGCTCACAGTTATCGCCGGGTCGATGATTGGCGTGGCTTCGACGGTTTTTTCGATCACGATCGCCGCAGTGTCTTATGCCAGCGGTACCTATGGGCCCCGCGTACTGACCAACTTCATGGAGGATCGCGGCAATCAATTCAGCCTTGCGACCTTCATTGCCACGTTCGTGTTTGCGATAACAACGTTGCGCACCGTGCGCGAAGCGGACGAACAGGCGCTCAGCGCACTTGACGCAGCGAGCGGCGCGGCGGGATTTGTTCCGCAATTTTCGCTGCTAGTGGCGTATGTCTTGATGGGCTTCTCTATCGCCGTGTTGGTGTATTTCCTCCATCACATCCCCGCCTCGATCCGGATCAATTCCGTGCTGCAGGGGATCGGCGAGCGGTTGCTCAAAGATATTCGTTCCAACTTTCCCAATGATGCCACCGGCAAGTTGCAACCCGAAGCGCCGCAGGGGCGCGCAGTTGTCGCGGATCGAACCGGCTATATTCAGCATATCAATTTCCAGCGGCTAGACAGGATCGCCCAGAAGGTTGGTGGGCACATCAAACTGGGAGTGCGCGCCGGAGATTTTGTCCACCCAGATATGCGGTTGATCTATTGGGACGCCGATGATGATCTGGACGATTTGCGCGATGATGAGGTTGCTGACTGCTTCACACTCGGCGGGCAGCGAACGCCGGTGCAGGACATCCATTTCCTCATGGATGAACTGGTAGAAATCGGGCTTCGCGCCTTGTCGCCGGGCATCAACGATCCGTTTACTGCAATCACGGCGCTGCACTGGCTGGGCGCAGCCACATCGGAATTGGCCAAGCGTGACCTTATTCGGGTGATTGGCGGTAAAGATGACACAGGAAGTGAGCGACTGATCCTGCGCAACGATGATTTTGCGCATTTTGTCGGACGTGGGTTTGGCACGATGCGCAGCGGCGTGGCGAGCAGCCCGGCGGCGTCTCTCGTCGCGCTGGAGGTGATCGCGGACACCGCATCCACTATGAACGACGAAACGCGCGAGAAGGTGCTGCGTCAGGAAGGGGAGCGGCTCATTCTCCAGGTGCGAGAGGCGCTGGCAGGGCCTGATCTTGATCTGGTGGAAGCGCGCTACGCCAAATTTACAAAGGCCACAGCGATTTAGCGGATCGGTTATTTTGCCCGCGACACCGCCAGCGCTGCGCCCACCATCACCATCCCGACCACATCCAACCCGCTCAGCACCTCGCCAAACGCCAGCCAGCCATAGAGCGAAGCCACCGCAGGCTGGGTCAACAGCGCCAGCCCTACCACCAGCGGCGGGAAGTATTTGAGAGAATAGACCATCAGCCCCTGCCCGATCAGCTGGCTGACAACGAACAGCCCGATCACCGGCGTCCAATCCCCCGGCCACACCGGCTCGCCCAGCAACACCGCTAACCCCAACAGCACCGGGCAGCCGAACAGGCTCACCCAGACAAGCAGGCTCCACGATCCGAACGCGCCCCGCGCGCCCTGCAAGGTCAGCAGGTACACCGCGTAAAGCAGCCCGGCGGCGAGGCAGAACAGGTCGCCGATCAGCGTCGCGTTGGAAATCTCAAGGCTGCGCCCCATCAGGATCGCCGCGCCCGCCAGCGCGAACACAATCGCCAACCACTCCAGCCCCTTCGGCAGCATCCGCGCGGCGATAAAGCCCCAGAACAGCAGCACGATCGACCCGGCATTGCCGAACAGCGTCGCATTGCCCAGCCGGGTCATGCCGATGCCGATGTGCCAGCTCGCCAAGTCCAAAGCGAAGGTCACCGCGCCCAGCGCCACCAGCCCCAGCGTCTTGGCGCCCATTCCCGTCAGCCGCTGGCCGTTCGCCCGCGCCAGGATCACCAGAAACGGCAGCGCCAGAAACAGCCGCCAGAACCCGGCGGAAACCGGGCCGGTATCGGCCTCGCGCACGAACCACGGCCCCAGCGCCAGCGCGATATTCCCAGCCAGCAGAGCGGCTAGCAGCAGCCACGCCGCCGGGCGCCCTGCTAGCTCGGGGGCTTCTCCAACAAGATTTGCTTGGGCAGCACCCTCATTTTCCATCCTTGCGCCCTAGCCTCGCAGTCGCCAATTGGATAGCCAATCGAAACTGGTCCAAAAGGATTACCCACATATGCATGACGTCTTGTTTCAGCCGCTCCAGATGGGCGCGCTTCACGCCAAGAACCGCATCCACATGGCCCCTCTTACGCGCGGCCGCGCGGCTGAGCCGATGTTCACTCCCAACGAGCTGATGGCGACATATTACCGCCAGCGTGCAGGCGCGGGCATGATCCTGACTGAAGCGACCGGCATCAGCCGCGAAGGCCTTGGTTGGCCGTCAGCACCCGGCATCTGGAGCGACGAGCAGACCGAAGCTTGGAAGGCCACCACCAAGGCCGTCCACGAAGAAGGCGGCCTGATCGTGATGCAGCTGTGGCACATGGGGCGGATCGTCCACCCGGTGTTCCTCGATGGCAATCCGCCAGTTTCCGCCAGCGCAACCACAGCGCCCGGCGATGCCCACACCCCGCAGGGCAAGTTGCCCTACGCCGAAGCGCGCGCGATGACGCACGAAGACATTCAGCGCACAATCGGTGATTACCGCCGTGCTGCCGAGAATGCCAAAAAGGCCGGCTTTGACGGGGTGCAGCTGCACGGCGCCAATGGCTACCTCGTGGACCAGTTCCTGCGCGATAACACCAACCTTCGCACCGATGAATATGGCGGCAGCCCCGAAAACCGCACCCGCTTCATGCGCGAAGTGCTCGAAGCGTTGATCGACGTCTGGGGCGCAGACCGCGTCGGCATCCGCCTGTCGCCCAACGGCGATTCGCAGGGCGCGAATGACAGCAACCCGGCAGCCACCTTCGGCGCGGCGGCCAAGGTTTGCGAAGAGTTAGGCCTCGCCTTTGTCGAACTGCGCGAACCCGGCCCCGAAGGCACATTCGGCCAGACCGATGTGCCCAAGCAAAGCCCGCTGATCCGCCAGATCTACACCGGCCCGCTGATCCTCAACAGCGATTACACCGCCGAGGAAGCCGTGGCCGACGTAACCAGCGGCAAGTGCGATGCGGTCAGCTTCGGCCGCCCCTACATCTCCAACCCCGATCTGGAAAAGCGGATTGCGGTGGGCGCGCACTGGAACCCGAACAAGGACGTCCCCAAAAGCTGGTATTTCCCGATTCCGCAGGGTTACGTCGATTACCCGACGCTCGAAGAAGAACAGGCGCAGGCCGCCGAGTAATCGGGAGCTTTATTCCGCAGGTTCGGGGGCCGGGGCAGCGGTTGCTGGCTCGGCCCCTTCGCTTGGAGGCCCACCTTCGATCCCTGCGGCGGGGGTGATTTCCGGTTGATCCGCGTCGACATCGGCTGCCGCGGGGGCTTGCTGCGGTGCGAGCGGGGCTTGCGACTCAAGCCGCTCCAGCGGAATCATCGCATCGCTGATTTCGCCGCCCAACACTTCGCCCGCCGCCGCTGCCCGCTGATCGGCCGGCGCGGCCGCTTCCTCGGTGCAGGCTGCCGCGAGAAGGGCGAGGGTTAGAATGGCGGCGCGTTTCATCCGCACGCCTTTCGCGCAAGGCCGCCGAGTGCGTCAAGGAAATCATCGCTGGTTGCCATCAACGCCGCGTCCCATTGCTCCGCCGAAACCGTCAGCCCCAACCGCGCCAGACTGGTCACGCCAAATTCGGCAATCCCGCAAGGCACGATCCCGCCAAAATGGCTGAGGTCAGGATCGAGGTTCACCGAAAAGCCATGCATCGTCACCCAGCGCCGCACCCGAACGCCAATCGCGCCGATCTTGGCTTCGCTGCCGTCAATATCGCGCGTCCAGATGCCGACCCGGCCTTCAGCGCGCCAACTTTCAACGCCAAAGCTAGCGAGCGTGGCAATTACCCAGCCTTCGATCGCGTGGACGAAGCAGCGCACGTCTCGGCCCCGCTTGCCTAGGTCTAGCACGAGGTAGCCCACCCTTTGACCCGGCCCATGGTAGGTGTAGCGCCCGCCCCGCCCGGCCTCGACCACCTCGAAACGGGGGTCGACCAGCTCCGCCGGATCAGCGCTGGTGCCAGCGGTGTAGACGGGGGGGTGTTCGAGCAGCCAGATCAACTCCGCCGCTTCGCCCGCAAACACTGCCGCATTGCGCGCTTCCATATCGGCCAGCGCCTGTGTGTAGGAAACAGGTGCGCTGTCACGCCTCCACTCAATTGCGGGTCCCAACGTAGATGCAGGAGCAGTGCTTGCCATGACGCAGCGGTGGGGGCATTGCACGCCGAGATCAAGAGGCGATTGAAAGCAGGGATATGACAAACCGCAAGCTCGACATGGGCAAGGCCTGGACCCACGCAACCGGGCTGATCGGCAGCAACCGCGACACGATTGGCGCGATTGCCGGGCTGTTCTTCTTCCTGCCTTCACTGGCGCTCGCATTGTTCGCGCCGGACCTCGTCAATCCCCCAGTGGCTGGCCCGGATGGTGCTGATCCGCAGGTCGCGTTTCAGGCGATGATAAACCAGATGACGCAGGCCTATGCCGATAATTGGCCGATGTTTCTGGCGATGACCTTAGCGCAGTTCATCGGTTCGATGAGCCTGCTGGCGCTGCTGACCGACCGCGCGCGCCCGACGGTGCGGGAGGCTCTAACCACAGGTTTTGCCAGCCTATTTCCCTATCTCGCCGCGCAATTGCTCAGTGCCTTGGGTGTGGCGCTGTTGATCGGCATCCCCCTTGGCTTGGTGTCGGCGGCAGGGTCGCCGGGCGCCACGCTGCTGGTGGGCGCAGTGCTGGTAGCGGTCGGCTTCTACGTGTTTGTGAAGTTCACACTGATCGCCCCAGTGATCGCGATTGACGGGATCCGCAACCCGATCAGGGCACTTACCCGGTCATGGCAACTGACCAAGGGCAACAGCTTTCGCATCGCGGCGTTCCTGCTGCTCTTGTTCTTCACCATCGGCATTATTTCCGCACTGGTGACCGGCATACTCGGGCTGGTGCTGTCAGCGCTTGGGTCTGATATCGCAGCGATTGGGCTGGGCGTTGTCAACGCGGCGGTGAATACCGGAATTGGGGTGATCTTCCTTGTCGTGATCGCTGCAATTCATCGGCAGCTGGCCGGACATTCGCCCGAGGGCCTTGCGGCGACCTTTGAATAGGCGCGCGCATGGCGGAGACCGATCCTGACCTGACCCACGCGGTGCTTTCACTCCCGCCCACCGGCGTGATCCCGCCGGGGCGCATGGCCTTGCTGTTCACCGTGATGCTGGTGACAGCGGCGGGCAACACCGCGATGCAATCGGTGATGCCATCAATCGGCACCGCCTTGCAGGTCGATGATGTGTGGATCAGCCTTGCCTATAGCTGGTCGGCACTGCTGTGGGTGGTGTGTGCGCCTTTCTGGGCGCGGCGGTCGGACAAGCGCGGGCGCAAAGCCATGATGGCGCTCGGGCTGGTGGGTTTCATCATCTCAATGCTGCTGTGCGGATTGGCGCTCTATGCCGGGCTGGCGGGCTGGCTGACGGCGGTATGGGCGTTGATTGCATTCGCGGCGGCGCGCAGCCTCTATGGCGGGTTCGGCAGCGCCGCGCCGCCTGCCGTGCAGGCCTATGTCGCATCGCGCACCCCGCGCGCTCAGCGCACGCAGGCATTGTCATTGATCGCATCGAGTTTTGGCCTGGGCACGGTGATCGGCCCCGCGCTCGCTCCGCTGATGGTGCTTCCGCTGCTGGGCTTTGGTCTGACCGGCCCGTTCATCTGCTTTGCGGCGATTGGCATGGCCGCATTGGTGGTGCTGCGTTGGCGCCTACCCAATGACGAGCCACAATATGCCGCGCGCGGTCAAGCAGCCGCTTATGCCAGCGGATCCGGCGCACCGAGCGATCCCGATGCCGCATTTGAGTCGGATGAAGGCAGCGAACCGCCGCGCCTCAGTTGGCTCGATGCGCGGCTGCGTCCGTGGGTGATCGCGGGCTTTTTTGGCGGGCACGCGCAGGCGATGGTGCTGGGCATTTCGGGCTTTCTGGTGCTCGACCGGCTGGGGCTGCGCGAAACTCCGGCAGAAGGCGCAGGGCCGGTCGGGCTGGTGTTGATGAGCGGGGCGATTGCCACGCTGCTCGCGCAATGGGGGTTGATCCCGCGCTTCAACCTCGGCCCGCGCGCGGCGACCTTGTGGGGAATTGCGACCGCCGCGCTGGGTTCGGTGGTGCTAGGGGTGGCCAGCGATCTGCATGGCATTGCGCTGGGCTACGCGATTGCATCGCTGGGGTTTGGGCTGTTTCGGCCGGGGACGACAGCGGGGACGTCGCTTGCGGTCAGCCGCGCGGAGCAAGGGCAAGCGTCGGGCATTGTGGCCTCGCTGGCAGGGGCCAGCTACATCTACGCCCCGGCGCTGGGCGTGTGGCTCTATGGCGAATCCGATTGGCTTGGCTTCGGACTGATCGTCGCGCTTTGCGCTGCCGTGCTCGGGCATGGCTGGTTTGCATTGCAAGCGGATCAAGACCTGACCCGCGACCGGGGCTAGCGCCTATAAAATCTCCAGCACCACATCCTGCGGCCGGCAAAGCCGCACGCCCTTGTCGGTCTCCACAAGCGGGCGCTCGATGAGGATCGGATCGGCCACCATCGCAGCGAGCACGGTCGCATCATCCGCTTCGGGCAAGCGACGCTCCTCGGCATCGGTGCCGCGCAACCGCAAGCCTTGCTGCGGGGCGATTCCAGCATCGCGGTAAAGCTGGGCAAGCTTTTCGGCAGACGGCGGGTGCTTGAGGTATTCGACCACAGTCACCTCAACCCGGCTGAGATTTTCGAGGATCGCCAGCGTCTTGCGCGATGTGCCGCAGTTGGGATTGTGCCAGATCGTTGCCTGCATCGCCTCATGCCTCCGTTGCCTTTTCCCGAGCCCGATAATCCAAAGCCAGCCGTCCGGCTACCTCTTGATGATTATTAATCGCAGCGCTGATTCATGGTTGCAGTTGCGAGTAAGTTGCAATAGCTGAGTGCCAACACAGAAAGGCACTACATGATTCACTCGTTTACGCGCACGGCCCTGTTGCTGGGCTGCGCTAGCATTGCATTACCTGCTTTGGCTGAAACCGCCCCGGTCGCCGCTGAAGCCGCAGCCGCCGGTGACGCCGGTGACGCTGGGCCCAATATCATCGTTACCGGCGATGTGCTCTATTCCAATCAGATCAACGCGCTGAAAACCCCGACGCCGATCATCGACGTGCCGCAATCGCTGTCGATCACCACTGCAGACCAGATTGTGCGGCAGGGCTTCGACAGCATTGGCGATATCGTCAACTACACCCCCGGAGTCAGCAATTCGCAGGGCGAAGGCCACCGCGATTCCGTGGTGTTCCGCGGGGTACGCTCAACCGCCGACTTCTTCGTCGATGGGGTGCGCGATGACGTTGAGTATTACCGCGGGCTCTATAATCTCGAACAGGTCGAGATCCTGCGCGGCCCCAACGCGCTGCTGTTCGGGCGCGGCGGCACTGGCGGCATCCTCAACCGCGTGACCAAGAAGGGCATGGCGGGCGAGACATTTGCCGGTTACCGCGCTTCGGTCGACACTTTTGGCGCTTATGACCTGTGGGCCGACCTCAATCTGGCGACCGGCGAGAATTCGGCGCTGCGGATCAATGCCGCCTATGAAAGCCTGAACAATCACCGTGACCTGTTCAATGGCGAGCAGATCAGCATCAACCCGACCTTTCGCGCCGAGCTGGGCGCGAAGACGACTGTCGATCTGTCCTACGAATACCTCAACCACGAACGCTTCATCGATCGCGGGATCCCCACCGATGACAATGGCGATCCAGCACGTTTTCTGCAGCGGATCACATTTGGCGACCGCGAAAACAACTTCGCCACGCTCGAAGCGCATGTGCTGCGCGCAGCGGTGCAGCACACTTTCTCGGACAGCGTGAAGGCGAACTTCACCGCCTCCTATGGCGATTACGACAAAGTCTATTCGAACTTCTTTCCGGTCGGATACAACCCAGCGACTAACGTGGTGGCGATCGATGGCTATATCGACACTAACCAGCGGCAGAACCTGATCCTATCGGGCAATCTGATCAGCGAATTCGAGACGGGCGGGATTGGCCACACGCTGATTGTCGGCGGCGAGTTCATCGACACAGCCAACAACAACGACCGGTTTAATGCGGAGTTCGATACGTCCAACGATGACGTGGAATTGTTCGAAGCGGTGCGGCCCTTCCCGCTCAGCGGCGGGGTCGGCACAAATGCCGACGGCAACACCACCAACGTGGCTTTCACGTCGCTCAACGATGACACCGCAGCCGATCCGACTGTGTTTTCGGCCTATATCCAGGACGAGATCAAGGTCGCCGAATGGCTGCGGGTTGTGCTTGGCGCGCGGTTCGATAGCTTTGAAATCACTGTGCTCGACAACCGCAACGGCGCGGTACGCAACCGCAAGGATGACAAAGTCAGCCCGCGCCTCGGCCTGATCGTCAAACCGCGTGAGAACCTGTCGCTCTATGGCAGCTATTCCGAAACGTTCCTGCCGCGTTCGGGCGATCAGTTTGCGGACATCAACCCGCCTGCCGATGCGCTCGATCCCGATACCTTCTCGAACCTCGAAGCGGGCGTGAAGTGGGACGTTCGCCCCGGCCTCGCGCTGACGGGTGCAGTGTTCCAGATTGAGCAGAGCTCCCCGCAAACCTCCGACACCAACCCTGATACCCTCGATGTGATCGATTCGAAAATTCGCGGGTTCGAGGCGCAGCTGCAGGGGCAGGTGACCGAGGGCTGGTTCGTCACCACCGGCTATTCCTATCTCGACGGCGAACAGCAGAGCCGCACTGGCCCCACAGGCCGCCGCGTGCGCGAATTGCCCGAACACAAGTTTTCGATCTGGAACAATTTTCAGGCGACCGAACAGCTTGGCTTTGGGCTTGGGTTGACCGCGCAGGACGAAAGCTTTGCCGATAATGCAAATGCAGCCACCCTGCCCGCCTATGCCCGGGTCGACATGGCGGTGTTCTACACCGTGAACGAAAACGTCCGCTTGCAGCTTAACGTC
Source organism: Sphingomonadales bacterium Ga0077531 (assembly GCA_001464915.1). Taxonomy (GTDB): domain Bacteria; phylum Pseudomonadota; class Alphaproteobacteria; order Sphingomonadales; family Sphingomonadaceae; genus Erythrobacter. The sequence goes on along the minus strand of LNED01000022.1, from coordinate 15,152 downwards.
GAAAACCTGCTGGACGAGCTGTATTTCCCCACCGCGCACTCGGCGAACGAGTTCACCGTTGGCGCACCGCTCAATGCGCGCTTCACGGTCACGGGGCGATTCTGACGCCTATTCCGGCACCACCACACGCAGCGCGGGGACGGCCTTGGCCGCATCCTCGGCGCTGATGCCGGGGGCGGGTGCGGCGCTGATGCGTTCCTGTCGCTGCGCCACCCGCCCGGCCTGTTCGACAGCGCGGATCAGACGGGGATAGACCCCGCAGCGGCAGATATTGGGGATCGCGCTCTCGATTTCCTCAAGCGTGGGTGCGGGGTTGCGCTGAATCAGCGCAGCCGCCGCAATCACGATCCCCGGGGTGCAATATCCGCATTGGATCGCCTGCTGCGCCACCATCGCCTGCTGCACCGGGTGCGCGCGGTCGCGGCTCAATCCTTCGATGGTAGTGATGATCCGCCCCTCGGCTTCAGCCAAGGTGATCTTGCACGACCTGAGCGCCACGCCGTCGACCAGCACCATGCACGCCCCGCCGCAATCCCCGCCGCCGCAAGCCTTGGTGCCGGTGAGGTTCATCGCCTCCCGCAGCGCGTAGAGCAGCGGCATCCGGGGATCGAGGTCGAATTCGACCGGCCGGTCATTGACGGTCATGCGCGACATTTGCGGTGCCTAGGAGATCACTGCCGCCAGCTATCGTCGATCTTGTCGACCCGGCGCTTCCACGCCTCGAAATCGAACATGCCCGCGCCGCCCTGCCCGCTCATCACGGAAAGATCGCGCTGGTGCACATCGACCACCGGCTGCGGGACAATGTTGGGGTTGCCCATGCTCAGCGTCGCCACCTGAATCTCGCAGGCGCGTTGCAGTGCCCACATCTTGACGAACATGCCCTGGATCGTGCGGTCCATCACCACCGGGCCGTGGTTGCGCAGCATCAGGATGGTGTGGTTGCCAAGGTTCTGCACCAGCCGCTCGCCTTCTTCTGCGCGAACGGTCACGCCCTCAAAGTCGTGATAGCCGATCTGGCCTTGGAAATTGCAGGCGTAGAAATTGGTCGGCAGCAGCCCGTCCTTGTGGCTGGCGACCGCCATCGTTGCGGTGGTGTGGACGTGGCAGATCGCGTCCGCACGGCTGCCCAGATGCTTGTGGAAATAGGCGTGCTGGGTGAAGCCCGCCTTGTTCACCATATAGGGCGATCCGCCGACGTTGTTGCCCTCGACGTCGATCTTGACGAGGTTGCTCGCGGTCACTTCGCTATACAGCAGCCCGAACGGGTTGATAAGGAAAGTATCTTCCTCCCCCGGCACTTTCAGCGAGATGTGGTTGTAGATCGATTCCGACCAGCCGAGGTGATCGAAAATGCGGTAGCACGCAGCGAGATCGAGCCGCGCCTGCCATTCTTCCTTGCTGCATTCGATGCCGGGTTTCAACTGGGTCGCCATGCGCCATTCCTCTCACGTCTGTCTTTGCGATTGCTATCGCATGCACCGGGAATGCTTTGCAAGCCGTGCGGTGCCCCGCTACGCCAGCGGTCAATGAACGCTCCCGCCCCACATGCTGCGAAATTGGTCAGCGGCAGCATCCCCCGGCATCTCGTCAACCAGACCTTGCCCGCAGTCATCGGCGTGGCGGCGGTGATGTCGATCGGGATCGTCGATGCCTACTTCATCGGCCAGTTGGGCAGCGATGCGCTGGCGGCGATATCGTTTATTTTTCCGATTGCCGTGGCGATGACTTCGCTCGGTGTCGGTGTGATGGTCGGCATCAATTCGGTGGTTGCCCGCGCGCTGGGTGAAGGCGATGACGAGCGAGCAGCGCGGCGCGCCAATTTCGGGATTGTCTTCGCGGCCACCTGCGGGATCGTGATGGGGTTGGCGCTCTGGCTGATGATCGATCCGATTTTTGCCGCGATGAATGCACCACCCAAACTGATGCCGCTGATCCGCGCCTATATGGAGCCATATGCCATTGGTTTCCCGCTGATCCTTGTCATCATGGGGTTCAACGGCGTGCTGCGCGGACAGGGGGAGGCGCGGCGCACCAGCACTATCAGCATTTCCTATGCAGCCGCCAATTGGGTGCTCAATCCGCTGCTGATCACCGGCGGCTTCGGATTTGAAGGCTTTGGCATGGCAGGCGCGGCCTATGCCACGGTGATCGGCTGGGGGATCGGGGTGGCGGTTGCCCTGTGGTTGATCCGCAGCACGGCGCTGCCGTTCAACCCAGCCTTGCTGCGCGATTGCAGCCTGATCGATCCTGCCAAAGCGATCATCAAGGTTGGCCTGCCAGCGGCATTCTCCAATGCGATCAACCCATTGGGCCTGTCGATCCTGACCGCATTGGTGGCGCTAGAAGGCGAGGCCGCAGTCGCAGGGTTCGGCGCGGCGGGGCGTTTGCAGAGCTTTGTGATCGTGCCCCTGCTGGCGCTGTCGGGCGCGATTGGCGGAATCGTCGGTCAGAACTGGGGCGCAAAGCGGTTTGACCGAGCGCAGGAGGCGACGCTCTATGCCGCCGCGTTCTGCGTCGTATGGGGGCTGACTGTGGCCATCGCGATGATGGTCGCAGGCGAAAGCTTCGCACGGCTGTTCACCGAAGACCCTGACGTCATTGCCGAATTTGCGCGCTACCTAGAGATTGCGGCGTGGGGTTATGCCGGGTTCGGGCTGCTGATCGTCGGCAACGGGATCATGAACGCGGTCGACAAGGCGAGCTTTGCCCTACTGCAATCTGTCGCACGGGTGTTTCTGGTGATGCTGCCAACCGCGCTGCTGTTGCAACCTGGCATGGGCAGCGCAGCGATCTATACCGCTGAATTGGCTGCAAATCTGTTCGGCGCGGTGACCGCCATCGTGCTGGTGCGCCACATCTTTGTGCAGCGCGCGCCAGCGTGGAACGCAAGCTAGCGGTTGCTAGGTCAATGTTAACCAACGCTGCCGCATAGCGTCCCTCCAAGACAAAAGGGCGCGCGCTTCCATGGATGATCTGCTGGCGGAATTCATCGCCGAGACCCGTGAAATGTTGGAAGCTTCCAGCGGCGAGATCGTCGCCTGGGAGGCTGATCCAACTGATCGCGCGCGGATCGATACGATCTTCCGCTTCGTCCACACGGTGAAGGGCAATTGCGGCTTTTTCGACTTCCCGCGCCTCGCCGATCTGAGCCACGCTGCCGAGGATGCGCTGGCCGATTGCCGCGCGGGGCGGCGCGATCCTGATCCGCAAATGGTGTCGGCCGTGCTCGCCATCATTGACCGGATTGCGTTGATGATCGACGCCATCGAAGCAGGCCAAGAGTTCCCCGAAGGCGGCGACGAACTGCTGATCGACGCCTTGTCTGACACACATGAAACATTGGCCGAGGCGGGGTCTAGCGCGGGCAAGCAGGGGTCTAGCCCCCACCTGGACGAGCCTGGAATCGCGCGTCCCGACATGGCCGACGATTTTACCGCCGATCGCATCGTGCCGGGCCGCCGCGCTGATCCTGCTGCTGCTCAGCGCACGATCCGCTTACCCGTCGAGCTGCTCGACCGGGTGATGAGCGGGGTTTCGGACATGGTGCTCGCGCGCAATGATCTGGCCCACAGGCTGCGACAGGCAGGCAATCAGCCGACCATCGACGGCCCATTCGAACGGCTCACCACGATCCTCACCGATGTGCGCGATGCGATCACCCGGATGCGGATGCAGCGGATTGAAACGCTGTTGAGCGTCCTGCCCCGGCTTATCCGAGATTTATCGGCCGAACTTGGCAAGCAGGTGATGGTTGATCTGGACGGCGGCGACGTGGAGCTTGATCGTGAGATGATCGAAACGATCCGCGATCCGCTCACCCACATCATCCGCAACGCGATTGACCACGGGATCGAAACTCCCGCCGCCCGCCGCGCATCGGGCAAGCGTGAAATCGGGCTGCTGACCATCGCCGCGCGCCAATCGGGCAATACCATTGCCATCGTGATCAGCGATGACGGGCGCGGGCTGGACGAGGAGCGCATCGCCGCCAAGGCGACCGCCACCGGCCTGATCACCGCCGCCGAACGCAGCGCGATGAGCCGCGACAAGATCCTCAATCTCATATTCGAACCGGGCTTTTCCACCGCCGAGGTGGTCAGCAATGTCTCGGGCCGGGGCGTTGGGCTGGATGTGGTGCGCCAGAACCTTGAACGGGTCGGCGGCAGCATCAAGGTGGCCAGCGCGCCCGGACACGGCACCCTGTTCACGATGCAGATCCCGCTGACGCTGAGCATCATTGCGGGCCTGACGGTTGAGGCTGGCGGGCAACGGTTTGCGATCCCGCAATCCTATGTCGAAGAAATCGTCCAAGGCTCGTCCCGCGCGCTTGATCTCACCCATATGGGCGAAGCTGCGCTGGTCACCTTTCGGGGCAACCGCGTGCCGTGCCTGATGCTGGCCGAGGTGCTGGGCCTGGAACCGGGCACCGCCGCTTTGCGCGATCCGACACTGGTGATGCTGCGGCTGGCAAGCGGCGATCTGTTCGCGCTGGCGGTCGATGGCATCCACAATCACGGCGATCTGGTGGTGAAACCGCTGGCCCCGGCGGTGATGCGCTGCGGGCTGTATGCCGGATCGACGCTGCTGGATGATGGCCAGCCGGTGCTGCTGCTCGACATCGCCAATATCGCCGCCGCGCATGAACTGGTGTCCGAGACCCGCATCCGCGTGCTGCAACCCGCCGACGATACCGCCGCGCAGGTGACGCCAGACGCACCCCGAGCGATGCTGTTCACCGACTTTGCCGGTCGCCGCAGCGCGGTGCGGCTAGAACTGGTGCAGCGGATCGAAACCGCTCCGGTCAGCGCAATCGACCTTTCCGGCCCGCGCCCGCGCGCGGTGATCGACGGCATGATCCTTCCACTGGTCGGCCTGCCCGAAACGCCGCTGGCCACTCATCGCGTCCGCTTGCTGCGCCTGACCGATGGTGGCGGCGAAGTGCTGTTGGCGGTGCGCGAGGTTGAAGACGCCGTTATGCTGGACGCCGCGCTGCATCCGGTGCCCGAAGATCCGCTCGCCGAGGCAGTTACGCTGATCGATGGCGCACCTGTCACCTTGATCGACGCGCACGCGCTGTTCGCCCGGTTCGGCGCGCTGCCCGTCGCTGCCAGCCGTCCGAAATGCACCATTCCCACTGATGATTGGGCGCGCACTATCCTTGCCCCCTTGGTCAGCGCGGCGGGATACGAGATCGTCCACAGCGACGATCCTGATCCTGATCCCACTACCATCGCGATCATTTTCGATGAGGTGTACGAAGTTGCCGAAGCCTTGGGCCGCGCGCCATCCGGCCCGGTGATCCGCCTGCGCGATCACCCCGATGCGCCCAAGGGCTGTGCCACCATTTACCGTTATGACCGTGATGGCTTGCTGGCCGCACTCAACGCAGCCAGCCGCCCCTCCGCACCCGCACCCGCAACCGCAGGAGAGCGCGCATGACCAACAATTTGCTGGTGATCGCGCAGATTGCCGGACGCCGCTGCGCCTTGAGCGCGCTTGACGTGAAATCAGTGATCGAGCTTGGTGCCGTCACGCCCATTCCGCGCACCCCCGACCATATCGCCGGAATCACCGCATTGCGATCGCAGGCGCTGACCGTGATCGATTGCCGACTTGCTCTGGGCCTTGGCGATGGTCGATCAGGGCACGATTGGCCGACCGACCATCGCGCCGCCGTGGTCTCTGACAGCGGCCATTCCTATGCGCTGATGGTTGACGCGATCGAAGATATCACCACCGCCGTTGGCGAGCCAGGTCAGGTGCCCGGCGGCTTCGGGGCGGAATGGTCACGCGTGGCGAACGGCATGATTGAAACGATGATCGGCCCGGCGCTGCTGATTGATTTGCCCGCCTTGCTAGCCGGGCCAGATACGGTGCGGCACGAAAGCGAGGCTGCGCTTTAATCCAATGCTTACCAAGTGTTCCTAGGTTTACGGTGTTCAACGCAGGAATCAGCCATGAAAACATGCCTCATCGTCGATGATTCCCGGGTGATCCGCAAGGTATCGCGGCATATCCTCGAAACGCTCGGATTTACGGTCGAAGAAGCCGAAAATGGCAAGCTCGCGCTGGATGCCTGCGCGAATGCAATGCCTGATGTCGTGCTGCTGGATTGGAACATGCCGGTGATGACCGGGATCGAATTCCTCGTCCACCTGCGCCAGCAACCCGGCGGCGCTGCGCCCAAGGTGGTGTTTTGCACCACCGAAAACGACGTCGCTCACATCCGCGAAGCTATTTCGGCGGGCGCGGACGAATATGTGATGAAGCCGTTTGATCACGAAACCTTGCAGATCAAACTGCAACTTGTCGGGTTTGCGTGACGCGGTCCACGCCCCTTTCGCAATGGTTGCCCAGCGCCGACGCTAATTTGCGCCGCCCCTTCGCGCGCGCAGGTGCGTCCGCCGCGATCCGGGTGATGATCGTTGACGATTCGCTGACTGTCCGCACGATTTTCAAACGGATGGTGGAAAGCGATCCGGCGATGGTGATTGCCGGCACCGCCAGCAGCGCCGAAGGTGCGCTGGCACAGCTCGGCGCTGAACCGGCCGACGTGGTGCTGCTCGATCTGGAAATGCCGGGCATCGGCGGGCTGGACGCGCTGCCCGCGATCCTTGCCACGCCCGCTGCACCGCAGGTGTTGGTGGTTTCATCACTGACGATGGACGGGGCGGAACACACGCTTGCCGCCTTGTCGATGGGTGCCGCCGATACGCTGCTCAAACCCCGGCCCGGCGGGTTTACCGAAGATTACCGCACGCAATTGCTCGGCAAAATCCGTGCATTGGGCACGCGCGGGGCCGAACCAGCGGAGGAGCCTGCGCGGCTGATCCAGCCATCCTTCGCGCGCCCCGGCCTTGCCCGGCGCAGTTGGCGGCCCGAGGTGATCGGCATCGGCGCTTCGACAGGCGGCATCCATGCGCTCGGATTGATGCTGCGGCGGCTCGCCCCGGATTTCACCGTGCCGATCCTGATCACCCAGCACTTGCCCGCGTCCTTCATCCCGGTGTTCGCGCGGCAGGTCGAAGCCGCCTGCGGGCGCCCAGCCGATATTGCTGCCGACGGTTTGGACCTACGTTTAGGCCGCATCCTGATTGCGCCGGGACACGGGCATATCGTGGTGCGGCGCAGCGGCGACCGGCTGACCACCCGCATTTCGTCCGATCCGGTGCCAAGCGGCTGCATGCCATCGGTCGATCCGATGCTCGCCAGCTTGGCTGAGGCTTGCGATGGCCGCGCGCTTGGCGTGATCTTGTCGGGCATGGGCCGCGACGGCGTGATCGGCGCGCAGGCGTTGGTCGATGCCGGCGGCACGATCTTTGCGCAGGATGCTGATACCAGCGCGGTGTGGGGCATGCCCGGCGCGGTGGCGCGCGCAGGCCTCGCTAGCATGATCGCCCCGCCCGAACGGCTCGGCGAGGCAGTGATGGCGCAAGCCGCCGCGTCCAGCGCCGCGATGCTGCGATAGGCCGCGGGCATGGAAGCGAGCGAAGCCTCCCACCAGATCATCGCCGAACTGCTAGCTGCGCGCACCGGGCAGCACCTGACCGAAAGCCGCCGCTGGCGGGTCAATTCGGCGTTGGGGGGCATTTTCCGCGAACACGGCATCAGCAACGTCGATCAGCTCGTCTGCCTGCTCGCTGCGCCGCCGCGCGGGCCGGAAAGCCCCGATCTGGCGCAGGAAGTGGTCGAGGCGCTGCTCAACAACGAAACCTATTTCTACCGCGACAAGCCCACATTCGATCAACTGCCCACCGAAATCCTGCCCGAACTGGCCAAGCGGCGGCAGGGCAGTAAGCGGCTGTCGATCTGGTCGGCGGGCTGTTCGACCGGACAGGAGGTCTATTCGCTCGGGATGCTGTTCGCCGATCAGGCCGAACAATGGCGGGGGTGGACGATCGATATCCTGGGCACTGATGTTTCGCACCGCGCGATCAATGCGGCGCGCAGCGGGCTTTACAGCCAGTTCGAAGTGCAGCGCGGGTTGGGAGTCACCCAGATGCTGCGCCATTTCGACGAGACGCCAAGCGGCTGGCACATCCGCGACGACGCGCGCCGCATCGTGCGATTCCGCCAGCACAACATCCTTGGCCCCCATCCGGGCCGTGTGCCATTCGATCTGGTATTGTGCCGCAACGTGCTGCTCTATTTCGACCGCGACACCCGCAGCGAAGCCTTCGCCCGGTTGGCAAGCGCGGTTCTGCCGGACGGATTCCTGATGCTTGGCGCAGGCGAGACAGTTATCGGCCAGACCGACCGTTTCACCCCTGCCGCCAAACGCGCCAGCTTTTTCGAGCCGCATTCCGCTGCACAAAACAGCGTCTTGCGCAAAATCGCCTGATCCGCGTCTTTACCCTTCCTTAGCCGCTTGTGTTTAGCACAATTGAGTAAGCGACGGCGCTGAGACCGCGCTCTTCGGGATAGCAATGATCGTGTTCGCGGCGCAGCAACCCTTGCGACTAACCCCCACCGGGCTGGTAGTCATACCGCTTGGCGTGGTGAGCGCGGCGACCGGTCTGGTTGTGCTGGCGGTCGGCTTTAGCGATCGGATCGCGATTGTCTCCCCCGGCGCGCTAATGATTTCGGCGCTGCTGGTCTATGCCGCCACGGTGTTCTTCCTCGGGCGCAGCGGCATTGCCAATATCCGCGCGATGGAAGCCCGCGCCATCATCGATCCGCTGACCCGCCTGCCCAACCGCCACGCGCTGCACGAGGACATCGCGCACTATTCCGCTGGCGACGATGAAGTGGCGCTGGCGGTGATCGATCTCGACAGCTTCAAACAGGTCAACGACCACTATGGCCACGCGGTTGGCGATCAGTTGATCGACCGTTGCGCACAATTGATTCGCGACGTTTGCGCGGGCGAGGCACGCTCTTACCGGCTTGGCGGGGATGAATTTGCGGTGGTGATGACCGGCAAGGTGGCGGGCACCATCCTTGAAGGGATCTGCCGCACGCTGCTCGAACGCATGGCTGTTCCGGTCGAAGTTGAACACCGCTACATCGCGGTCGGCGCCAGCATCGGCCTGACCCGCAGCACGGCTGCTGAACGCCTGCCCTCATCCGAAATGCTCCGCCGCAGCGACGTTGCGATGTACATGTCGAAACGGGGCGGCAAGATGCGCTGCACCTGGTTCAACGAAAGCTTTGATCGCCGCCGCGAACGCATGCGCGAGATCGAGGACGAGATCCGCGCCGGCATTGCAGGCGGCGAATTCCATGTCGCCTACCAACCGCTGGTCGATGCCGAAACGCTGCGGATCGTTGCGGTCGAAGCGCTGCTGCGCTGGGACCGGGGCACGCGCGCGCCGCTCGGCCCCAATGTGTTCATCCCGGTGGCCGAGGAATCGGGGCTGATCAATCCGCTCGGTCAATGGGTGCTGCGTCAGGCCGTGTGCGATGGTCTGCGCTGGGGCGATATTGCGCTGTCGGTCAACATTTCCGCTGCACAGCTGCGCAACCCCGAATTTCCGATCAAGCTGGGCGAAGTGCTCGAAGAAACAGGCTTTCCTGCGCATCAGCTCGAACTTGAAGTGACCGAAACCTGCCTCGTGCTCGATCCAGTGGTGGCCGAACGCACGCTGGCGGTGATCCGCAGTTTCGGGGTGGGGATTGCGCTCGATGATTTTGGCACCGGCTATGCCTCGATCGGGTTCCTGCGGCGGTTCCGGTTTGAAAAGCTGAAGCTGGATCGCAGCCTCGTCGAACTCGCCGGGGTGGATGATGCCAGCCGGGCGATGATGCTGTCATCGATTGCGCTCGCCCGTGCGCTCAACATGGGGGTGACCGCCGAGGGGGTGGAAACCGAAGAACAGGCAGAATTGGTGCGGCTGGCCGGGTGCGACCAGATCCAAGGCTGGCTTTATCACCGCGCCATGCCCGCCAGCGAAATCGACCGCCTGATCGCGGCCCAAAACTCTGGCACCATGCCGGATAGTGAAAGCGAGCAAGCCGCATGAGCGCGCTGCAAGACATTGCCATGGATCTCGAAGCGGATCGTGTGGGCGCTGCACCTGCGCCTACTCTGGCTGCGCCCAGCCGGTTTGCGCAGGCGCGCGCGTGGTTCGATGCGCTTTCGATCGGCGGCAAGATCACCCTGTTCTTCACCTGCAACCTCGCCTTTGCCTTGCTGGCCGGGCTATTTGTGGTCGGCGGATATCTTGAATTGGGCAAGCGGGCCGAGGGCATTCAAACCACCCACGACCACGCGCTCAAGGCCGAACGGCTGCTGGTACAATTGAGCGAGGCGCAGCGGCACGCCGAAATGCTGGTGGAAACCGGTGACGACGCCCGCGCTGACGCTGCAAGCGCTGCGCTTGGCCGAGCGTCCGACAACCTCGAAGTGCTTTCGCGGGTCACGCGTTCCGACAATGTCGAAGCCTATGAACGGCTGTCTGTGGTTCGCGATGTCGTCGCCGACCTTAACCGGCAGCTCGCCGCCTTCGATCCCGCCGATACCGCGCGGCGTGAGCGTCGGGCGGGTGAAATTGCCACCACTGGTGCTGCGATGCTGACGGCCGGCAATGACATTACCGTGCTTTTGGGAAAGGATGCCGCGATCACATCCGATAGCGGCGCGGCGCTGATCTCCACCCTGCCGCTGATGTGGATCGCGCTGGCGACTGTGCTCACGCTGGTGACGCTGGCCGCACAACGCTATTTCAACCGCACCGTCGGCGCGACGTTGAAAGCGATGGCGGCGCAGATGTCGCAGATCGCTGCGGGCGCCAAGGGTGTCATGATCAGCGGCAAACATCGCAAGGACGAGATCGGCGATATGGCGCGGGCGACCGAAGTGTTCCACCGTGCCGGCCTCCGGCTCGAACGCCTGAGCCGCGAACAGGCTGACAATGCCCGCGCTGAACTTGACGCGCAAACCGCCGCGCAGATGCAGCAGGAAGATGCGCGGATCGAACGCGAACGCGTGCTGCGCGACATCGCCGACCAGTTTGAACGCACCGTCGGCGAAGTCGTCACCGGTGTCGTCGCCGCCTCCAGCCAGCTGCAATCCACGGCCACGCTGATGGCAACCACTGCCGACGACACCAGCCGCCGCACCGGTGAGGTTGCAGTGTCGATGGAGGAAGCCAATCTCGGCGCAACAGCTGCCGCCGCCGCCAGCGATGAATTCGCCATGTCGATTGGCGAGATCAGCCGGCAAGCGGCATCCTCGGCCGAATTGGCGCGCGAAGCCAGCGTGTCGGCGCGGCAGGCCGACAGCACCATCGGCGCATTGGCGCTTTCGGCGCAGGAAGTCGGCCAGATTGTCGAACTGATCCAGTCGATCGCGCGGCGCACCAATCTGCTCGCCCTTAACGCCAGCATCGAAGCCGCGCGCGGGGGCGAAGCCGGACGCGGGTTCGCCGTGGTGGCGAGCGAGGTCAAGGAACTCGCCAACCAGACCAGCCGCGCCACCGATCTGATCGCCGAACAGATCTGCGCCATGCAATCCACCACCGGCGCCAGCGTTAACGCCTTGCGCGCCATCGCTGGGCAAATCGAACAATTGGAAACCACTGCCGTGTCGATCGCCACAGCGGTCGATCAGCAATCGGTTGCGGGGCATGATCTGGCGCGCAGCATTGATCTGGCCGCCCGCAGCACTGAAAAGGTCGCAGGCCATATCGACGGTGTGCGCGACATGGCGCTATCCACCGGCGCGGCGGCAACGCAAGTTCTGTCGAGCGCCACCAGCCTAGAAGCGCAAGCGGCCACATTGCGCCAACAGGTGCAGGGCTTCCTTAACCGGGTGCGCGCTGGCTGATCCGCATTTCCCTCTAAGAGGCAAGCATTTGGAAAGGATTTTCCTTCACACATGCGAGGGTCTTAAGCCCCGGGGAATTGCGGCATGAACATGATGAGCCTGCAAGAACGTCACGAAGAACAGGCCGTTCCTGATTTCGTGGCTCAGCTTCGATCCGAAGCCGTCGGCGATGATTGGGATATGTCCGACCCCGCTCCTGCCGCGCCCGAACGCACCACCATGCTCGAACAGTTCGGCTGGTTCCGCAACCTTTCAATCGCGGGCAAGATCAACGCGATCTTCGGAACCTTCTTCGCCACTGGGCTGGCGATGTCAGTGGTCATGGCTGTCGGATTTTCGGGACTTTGGGATCGGTACCAAAGCTTTACGACGCTGCAATCAGCGGCCGTTGCCGCGACAGAATTGCACGGCACCACTGGTGAATTGCGCAATCTGACCACACGTTATCTCGCGCAGCCCGATGCAGCTCTGCTCGATCGGCAGGGCAAGGCATTTGGCGATGCACTGGCCCAAGTTGATGGCATCGCTGCGGTCGCCGCTGTGCAGGCCCCTGAACTCAACCCGCAAATTATGCGCCTGCGCAGCGACTTGCAGGATTATCAGAGCCGGTTTGATCAAACTGTCGGCGCGCTGCGCAGCCAGGGCCGCAGCGCTGTGGGAGTAGAACGAGCTGCTGACATCGCTGCGCGCGGGGACGCAATCGGCGCGATGAGCAAGACGTTGGCAGCTGACACGAAGGCATTCAACACGGCATACGAGACAACGGGCATCGACTATTTTTTCAACATGCTGACCGTGCTGGCCTTGCTCGCGCTGATGGGCGGGGTCGTGCTGTTGTTTGGCCTTGCCTATCTGTCGCGCGATTTTTCCCGCAAGATAGTCGAGATCACCAACGGGATGACCCGATTGGCCGATGGCGACCGCAATTTCGACATTGCCGGGCAAGACCGACAGGACGAAATCGGCGCGATGATCCGCGCGCTCGACCTGTTCAAGCGCGCCAGCAAGCGCCTTGAAAGCTGGGCGCGCGAACGCTCGGAACGGGCCGAGCAGGAATTGCAGTTGCAGCAAGAACGTGAGCGCGAACGGATCGAGGCTGAGGCCAAGAAAGCCGCGCTGCTCGATGAAGTGGCGCGCCAGTTTGAACGCACCGTTGGCGAAGTGGTCGGCGGGGTCGCTGCAGCCTCCAGTCAGCTCCACACCACCGCCACCCGCATGGCCACCAGTGCTGAGGAAGCCAGCCGCCGCACCGGTGAAGTCGCCGCGTCAATGGACGAAGCCAACGCCGGCGCCACCGCAGCGGCAGCCGCGAGCGATGAATTCGCGTTGTCGATCAGCGAAATCAGCCGGCAGGCCGCATCCTCCAGCGAACTCGCCCGGCTCGCCACCGTCGCGACAGGCGAAGCAGACGAAACCATCTCGGCGCTCGCCGCATCCGCCGAGGAAGTTGGCCAGATCGTCGAACTGATCCAGACCATCGCCCAGCGCACCAACCTGCTCGCGCTCAACGCGTCGATCGAAGCGGCGCGCGGGGGAGAGGCGGGACGCGGGTTCGCAGTGGTCGCGAGCGAGGTCAAGGAGCTCGCCATGCAGACCACCCGCGCCACCGAAAAGGTCGCCGACCAGATCCGCGCGATGCAATCCACCACCGGTGCCAGCGTCAAGGCGCTCCGATCAATCGCGGGGCAGGTCAAAGACCTCGAATCCACTGCCGTCTCGATCGCCACCGCTGTCGATCAGCAATCGGTCGCAGGCCGTGACCTTGCGCAGAGCATTGATTTGGCCGCGCGCGGCACCGAGAAGGTCGCTGTTCACATCGACGATGTGCGCCAGCTGTCACTCTCCACCGGCGCGGCAGCAAGCCAAGTGCTGCTCAGCGCGAATGAGCTGGAAGCCCAGGCCGCGCATCTCAGCGATCAGGTGCGCGGGTTCCTCGGCCGAGTGCGCGCAGGCTAGGCACTGCGCGGCTTGGGGGCTAGGGGAAGTGGATGCCCTCACCCTTCATCCTGCTTCAGCACATCGTCCCACAGCACGCGATTTCGCGGTTGGCGGGCGCGCTTGCTTCGAGCCAGCAGCCGTGGCTGCGTGACCGCCTGATCCGTCGCTTTGTCGCTGCCTATGATGTCGACATGACCGACGCGGCGCGCGGGATCGGGCAGTTTGCGAGCTTCAATGACTTCTTCACCCGCGAATTGCGCGATGGTGCGCGACCTTTGGCTGATCCGGCAGAGTTCATCCTCAGCGCAGCCGATGGCGCTGTGAGCCAGCTTGGCACGATCACGCAGGGGCGGATATTCCAGGCCAAGGGGCGCGATTTCACCGCTGCCGAGCTGCTGGGCCACGGCGCAGAAGTGGCGGCGCGGTTTGAAGGCGGGTCGTACATCACGATTTACCTCTCCCCGAAGGACTACCACCGGGTTCACATGCCAGCTATGGGCGTGCTGCAATCGACAGCTTACGTTCCGGGCGATCTGTTCTCGGTGAATACCCAGACTGCCGAGGGCGTCGACCGCCTGTTCGCCCGCAATGAGCGGCTCGCGTGCCTGTTCGATGGACCGGATGGCAGCTTTGCCAGCGTCATGGTGGGGGCGATGATTGTCGCTGGCATCGATACCGTCTGGCCGCATCGGTTCGCGGGCCACGGAAGCGCGATAGTACACGAGGACTTCAGCGCCGACGCGCGCCATCTGGCGGCAGGCGATGAGATGGGGCGGTTCTATCTCGGATCAACCGTGGTCTTGCTGTTCGAACCTGGACGCGTGGCATGGCTCAATGGGCTGAAGGCTGGCGATCCGGTGCGGATGGGGCAAGCGATTGGGCGGCGGGTTAAGTCTTAACGCATGTGCGTTCGTAGCGAAGCAAATCGCACCACCGTTGTGGCTTTGTTGGCCCTGCTTTGCACTGCATGCGATAACGGCCCGGTTGAAATGTCTGATCCATTCTACCTGTGGCATCTCGAAGACCAACAGGCGACAGCGTTGTTCCGCTGTATCGATGTGCGCGAAATGCCTGATCCGCCGGTTTTGGCCGCTGGTGCCAACGCGCGGTTCGTTGTGCTGCGCAAGTCAGAGGGTTATTTTTATTTCCGCCGGACACCACAGGAACGGAGCGGATGGGGCAATAACCCCGAGGTGATTTTCGGCCCCTTGTCTCAGAAGCAATTCAACGCAGCGCAGCGTGAGCTTGGCTTACCAGACGCCAGCATTACAACCTGAAACGCCAAATGCGCCCGACAGCGAGGCTGCGGGCGTGATACGATAACTATGTGTTGGGTTCTTATCGGTTGGTTGCGGGAGTTGGATTTGAACCAACGACCTTCAGGTTATGAGCCTGACGAGCTACCGGGCTGCTCCATCCCGCGATACCGAACTTGTTTGGCTGT
>LNED01000021.1 GCA_001464915.1 Sphingomonadales bacterium Ga0077531 | reverse complement strand
CTGCCCGAAGGCACCTTGCCGTGTGTGAAGGCCGGCAGCCCCGGACAGGCGCTCGCATCGGCGATGGCGGGGATGGGGCGCACCGTGCTGCCGCTGGCTCTGGCCGAAGCGGCGATTGCGCGCGGGAGCCTTGAGGTGCTGAGCGGGCCGGAGCCTGCCCAGCGCGCCTACTGGCTGCTCGCCCCCCCACCGCAGTGGCGCAGCCGCAAGGTCAAGGCGCTGGTGGGGTATCTCACCGCCTAACCCTCGCGCTCGAACATGGCGGTGGTTTCCTCCGGCCAGCGCCCCTCGGCCTTGAGCGTCTCGGCCCGCTCGGCAAAGCGCGGGTCGGCAAGGTCAATCCCCACTGCCTCCAGCCGCGCCTCCCACAGTTTGATGAACTGGCGGCGCCACTGCCCGATCATGGCATCGAGCCGCTTCTCCGTCCGCTCGTCCGACCCTTGCGCATCGGCCTGCTGCGCTGGCCCGGTCGCCGCGCTGGCGGTGTGCGGCGCGCCATAGCGGTGGGGCAAGCGGTTGCGCAGGAAGAACATCACCAGCGCCTCGTTATGCCGCCGTTCGGCCCCGATCACTTCGCCAGCGTGGAGGATCAGCCGCTCCTCCCCCTGAAGCGCGCGGGCGAGCGCCGAGTCCTCCAACCGGCTCACCCCCCGATCCAGCGCCGCATCCCACGCCGCCCGAAACCCTTCCGCGCCCGGCCGCTGCCGCAGCTTGTAGAGCGCCTCCATGCTCTTGCCGACATGGCGCGCGGCGGCACTGACGATGCCCGTGGCGGCGAGCTGCGCGATAAAGGCGCGCTGCACATCGGGCGTGATCGAATTGGCGCGCGGCCGAGCATGGGGCACGGGCACAAAGCCGAGCAGCGGATCATCGGGCGCAGGCGGGGCGAGTTCGAAGGCAACGGAGGAGGTCGCCTGCTTGGGGATCTTGCGCTTGTTGCGGATGACGGGGCGTGATGAGCGGGTGGGGGGAGAGGTATCGTGCATAGGCCAGCGGGTGCCAGAGATTTTCCGAGTAGGAAAATCTCCTGTCCTGCCGGTGGCGGAAGAGCGGCGTTATGGGCCGAGCTCAATCGCGTGGGACAGAGGGCAGGGCGGGGTGCGACGGTCCTCGGCAGGGCCACAGAAGGTGACTCGTGGAGGGGAGGGGGTGGCGTTCTGTCCCCTTTTTCGTCGCCCCGGGCTTGACCCGGGGTTTGGTTGGGGACAGCCATAAATGGGGGATAGACATTGGAGTCATCGCGTTGGCACCTCGACGAGGTGTGCGCAGAAATGCGATAGTCGCTCGCTGGTTTGCGCAAGGTGCTGAGAGTGAATGATGTTGAAAACTGCTTCACTGTCCGTTGAAAATTTCGATGATGCGCCTTTCGCACTGCCTCGCACTGCCGAGGACGTATATCCTCAGAACCGGGCAGCCGAGTTTCAGCGGATTTGCGCGGCACTGAAAAATGAGGCGGCTTTTCGCTCTGAAAATGTTGCCGTGGTTCACGGCGATTCTCTGGCGCTGCTGCGGAAAATTCCCGCTTCATCGGTCGATTTGATTTTGACAGACCCACCCTATCACAGCACAAAAAAGCAAAATATATATGGCGATGCTGATTTCGCTCATGACGATGAATATCGGGACTGGGTCAAGGAATATACAAAAGAGTTTTGCCGCATCTTGAAGCCGAACGGCTCGCTTTACCTTTTCTGTTCGTCGGACATGGCGCCATTTCTATATGTGGACATGTCGGATTCAATGAACATGCACGGCATCATCACTTGGACGAAACCGAATGAGCCTGGCTATGATGGCTGGAAGCAGAAAATGAAAAAAACCTCTCTGCGTCGGTGGTATCCGCACACAGAGAGGATCATCTTCTGTTCGCCTGCTTCCGATGGCAACCTAAAGCGCTCGCCGTTTGGATTGTTCCTGAAAGATTGCCGCGTAAAAGCTGGGCTTTCGTCAAACACTCTGACCGAGTTGATCGGAGCATATGGCAAGGTCAACAATGGCGGCGCGGTGTCCAACTGGGAAACTGGCCGCAATATTCCGAGCCGCGATCAATATGCGAAAATCTGCAAGGCGATCTGCGACACGGGGCGCGTAGCGCTGATGCCTGCGTATGAGGATGTAATCCGCGCATTTAACATTGATCCCTCCATGCCCTTTATCGACGCATGGGATTTTATGAATGTGCGGCAGTACAAAGGGAAACACCCTGCGGAGAAACCGCAAGACATGCTCGATCACATCATCCGCACAAGCTCATACGAGGGTGATGTGGTTCTTGATTGCTT
The DNA here is from genome assembly GCA_001464915.1 of Sphingomonadales bacterium Ga0077531. Classification (GTDB taxonomy): domain Bacteria; phylum Pseudomonadota; class Alphaproteobacteria; order Sphingomonadales; family Sphingomonadaceae; genus Erythrobacter. Next base: position 44,327 of record LNED01000021.1, on the reverse strand, counting down.
CGCTGGATCGGGCAGCACCTTGCTAAGCGCGATGGCCTGCAATCGTCGGTCGATCGGCATTGAGATAGAGGACAAGTGGATCGACTATGCGATCGGGCGCATCAGGAACGGTGGGCGCCAGTCCGTCCCTGGCGAGCAAAAAGTCGGAGAGGAATCTAACCGCAAAGGCTCCTTGCCCCTTTTCGCGGTCTAATGTGCTTTGTTGCGCTCGATGACTGATTCCATCCATCGCAAGGTTTCGTCGATGCCGGAATCCTTGCAGACAACATTGCAATGATGATGACCCCAGCCAAGATTGTATGGCCGATGGTTGAAAACGCCGTATGCCAACTCTCGAATGTGAAACAGATTGACCTCTGTAACAGTTAAATCGTGGCGCTCTCGACCTGCTGCCTGGGTCAAACGGCTCACAAAGCCACGGGCGCTCAAGCGCTCTAAACAAAGCGGGCAAGTTAGCTCGTGGTTTGCGCTTACAATGCGATTTTCTTTGAGCTGGTCATATTCAAGCAGGCCAGCCTTGGCGGCTTCTGCCTTAGCATACGCTGATCTTTCTTCCGCGTCGGGGGCGGCCATGCCTGCATCGACCATTGCCTCAATGGAATCGACGCAAAGCCAGAAAGCGGCTTCGAGCTGCGTGCGGCATTTCTTTATCACGTCAAGGGATGCGTACTCGTAAAGGCGGATCCCTGCCCCCTTCAAACCCGTTGTCGTGTACCCCTCGTTGATATGAGCATCGGTCGCCGATGTTGTGTTCGCGATCCGCGCAACAAACTGACCCCCAAGCGGGGTAGTTCGTGACTTTGGAATAGTAAATCTGTGATCGTGGGGATTCCACCGCAGCCAATCTTCACGCAGTTCGTAGAAAATCAGCGCGTTTTGCCCCAGCTCTAGCCCGATGTTTTCAAGGCCACGCTGCGCCCATTCGTTAAAATAATCTGACGGCCTTATCATAACGATAAAACCGTTCTCAAATTGCGATTCGGCAAAGCGATTGAATTGCAAATATACTGAAAGGGGGATCAAGACGGTGGAGTTTCGACCTACTCGATTTTGATAAATCTGGTCATCATCAGCGCCACGGGTCTGACCAGTTTTATAGATTTTCCTATCTAAAAGGCCTGGCAAAGACGGTATTCTTCTCGGAGGCATCACACGCCCTCCACGAGATTTGATACGCTAACGCCTAAAGCCTCAGCAATTTTGCAAAGATTGCTGAACGATATGTTGCGTTCGCCGCGCTCGATTTGACCGACATAGGAACGATCTATATTCGCTCTATGTGCAAATTCTTCTTGCGATAGCTCTAACGACTGCCGCAACCGTCGAATATTATCGCCAAGTGTTTTGAGATTATCCACGGACATTAGTGCAATCAAACCGCAATGAGTGGCATGAGTCCACGGAGTCTGCGTACCATCCCACTAGTTGGTAGCGTGAAACCGCCCTTGGGGCACCGAGTAACGGTGAAATTGGGCGCCCCTCACCCCTACAACACCAACCCTTGACCCCCCACCCAATCCCGCCTAAGGGCGCGCTTCCTCCGGGGTCATACCCGGATTGAGCTGAACATTGGCGGCCCAGTTTTTCCTTGGAAAGGCAGCTGTCAAAGTAACCCGGTGGCCGAAGGGCCGGATTTGCGGGTGGAGCGTTTCGGCTTAGACGTTGTGCCAGCTTTGGCTGGATGCTCGCAGCAGGCTTTGTGCTTGCTGCCAGCGGTCCCGGGCCTGCCCCGGGATGACGGTCTAAGGCTTTACCTCCTCCCACATCGTCCGGCTTCCGTGTCGCCCTCATCAGGTGAAGTGAGAACTTAATGCCGACAATCAACCAGCTGGTCCGCAAGGGCCGCGTTCCGCAGAAGGCCAAGTCCAAGGTCCCTGCGATGGAGCAGAACCCGCAGAAGCGCGGCGTTTGCACCCGCGTTTACACGACGACCCCGAAGAAGCCGAACTCGGCGCTGCGCAAGGTCGCCAAGGTGCGCCTGACCAACCAGCGCGAAGTCATCAGCTACATCCCCGGCGAAGGCCACAACCTGCAGGAGCACTCTGTTGTGCTGATCCGCGGCGGGCGTGTGCGCGATCTTCCCGGCGTGCGTTACCACGTCCTGCGCGGCGTGCTCGACACACAGGGTGTGAAGGATCGCAAGCGCAGCCGTTCGAAGTACGGCGCCAAGCGGCCCAAGTAAGGTTCAACGCGGCGGCGGCCCTCTCCCCCACCCGGCTACCCTAACGAGGTAGTCTCTGGGTGGCCGGGTGGGGGAGAGGGCTGGCGCCGCAGGGCGCTCACGGAGGTGAGCGACCACTCCGAAGGAGTTCAAATTATGTCACGTCGTCGTCGTCCCGAAAAGCGGGTCATTCTGCCCGATCCCCAGTACGGGGATCAGATCCTGTCGAAGTTCATGAACAACCTCATGTATGACGGCAAAAAGGCTGTGGCCGAAGGGATCGTTTACAGCGCGCTCGCCACGGTTGAGGCCAAGGCCAAGGCTGATCCGATCCAGCTGTTCCATGATGCGCTCAACAATGTGAAGCCGCAGGTCGAAGTTCGCAGCCGCCGCGTTGGTGGTGCGACCTATCAGGTGCCGGTCGAAGTGCGCGCTGAACGTGCACAGGCGCTGGCGATCCGCTGGCTGATCACGGCTGCGCGCGGCCGTCCGGAAACCACGATGGCCGCACGGCTGTCGGGTGAGTTGATGGATGCCGCTAACAACCGCGGCAATGCGGTGAAGAAGCGCGAAGACACCCACCGTATGGCGGATGCCAACCGGGCGTTCTCGCACTACCGCTGGTAAATATGGGGCAGGGGAGGTGGGCCGCTTGGTTGAAAAACCGGCGGCCGGTCTTTCCGCTGTCACAAAAGCAACTATATGGAACGCGCGTCAGGCTGAGATGGTCTGCGTCGTTCCAGCCAACCTGAGGAATTCCCCATGGCACGCAGCCATCCGCTCGACCGCTATCGCAATATCGGCATTATGGCGCATATTGACGCCGGCAAGACCACCACGACAGAACGGATCCTGTTCTACACCGGCAAGTCCTACAAGATCGGCGAAGTGCACGATGGCGCGGCGACGATGGACTGGATGGAGCAGGAGCAGGAGCGCGGGATCACGATCACCTCGGCCGCGACGACCTGTTTCTGGAAGGCCGAAGACGGCGAAGGTCCTGAGCACCGCATCAACATCATCGACACCCCGGGCCACGTTGACTTCACCATCGAAGTCGAACGCTCGCTGCGCGTGTTGGATGGCGCGGTCGCCTGCTTCGATGGCGTGGCAGGGGTCGAACCCCAGTCCGAAACCGTATGGCGCCAAGCAGACAAATACGGCGTCCCCAGAATGTGCTTCATCAATAAGTTGGATCGCACCGGCGCCAACTTCAAATATTGCGTGCAGTCGATCATCGATCGTCTGGGTGCGCGCCCGGCTGTGCTGTACATTCCGATCGGTCTCGAAGCCGACCTCAAAGGTCTGGTCGATCTGGTCAACAACCGCGCAATCATCTGGAAGGACGAAGCGCTGGGCGCCGAGTTCTTCTACGAAGAAATCCCCGCCGATCTGGCCGACGAAGCCGCGATCTATCGCAGCGAGTTGATCGAACTTGCCGTTGAGCAGGACGATGAGGCGATGGAAGCCTATCTCGAAGGCAACGAGCCTGATGCCGCGACGCTGAAGGCGCTGATCCGCAAGGGCACGCTCAACCAGTCGTTTGTGCCGGTGTGCTGTGGTTCGGCGTTCAAGAACAAGGGCGTGCAGCCCCTGCTCGACGCGGTGGTTGATTACCTGCCGTCGCCGCTCGACATTCCTGACGTCCAGGGCGTCAAGATGGACAGCGACGAGCCTGACAGCCGCCCTGCGACCGACGAAGCGCCGTTCAGCGCCCTCGCGTTCAAGGTGATGAACGATCCGTTCGTCGGCAGCCTGACCTTCATCCGCATCTATTCGGGTCACCTGACCAAGGGCACCTACCTGAACTCTGTGAAGGACAAGAAGGAAAAGGTCGGTCGTATGCTCGAAATGCATGCGAACGAGCGCAAGGATGTGGACGAAGCTTTCGCCGGTGACATCATCGCGCTGGCCGGGATGAAGGAAACCACCACGGGCGACACGCTGTGTGCTGAACGTCAGCCGATCGTGCTCGAACGGATGGAATTCCCCGAGCCTGTGATCGAATTGTCGGTGGAGCCCAAGACCAAGGCTGACCAGGAAAAGATGGGCATCGCGCTCAATCGCCTGTCGGCTGAAGATCCCAGCTTCCGCGTCTCGACCGATCAGGAAAGCGGCCAGACGATCATCAAGGGCATGGGCGAATTGCACCTCGACATCATCGTCGATCGCATGCGCCGCGAATTCAAGGTTGAGGCCAATGTCGGTGCGCCGCAGGTGGCCTACCGTGAATACCTCGCCCGTGAAGTCGACGTGGATTACACCCACAAGAAGCAGTCGGGCGGCTCCGGTCAGTTCGGCCGGGTCAAGGTCACCGTCATCCCCGGCGAACGTGGTCAGGGCGTGATCTTCGAAGATGTGATCAAGGGCGGCAACATCCCGCGCGAATACATCCCGGCGATTGAAAAGGGCTTCCGCGAACAGGCTGCCAGCGGGCACCTGGTCGGCTTCCCGATCATCGATTTCAGCATCAAGCTGACCGATGGTGCGTACCACGACGTCGACTCGAGCGCGATCGCGTTCGAAATCGCCGCGCGCGGTGCGATGCGTGAAGTCGCGCAGAAGGCCGGCATCAAGCTGCTCGAACCGATCATGAAGGTCGAAGTTGTGACTCCGGATGAATATCTGGGTGACGTGATCGGCGATCTCAACAGCCGCCGCGGCCAGATCCAGGGCACCGACACGCGCGGCAATGCTCAGGCGGTCGAAGCGTTTGTCCCGCTCGCCAACATGTTCGGTTACGTCAACGAACTGCGCTCGTTCACGCAAGGGCGCGCGAACTACTCCATGCAATTCTCGCACTATGACGAGGTTCCGGCCAACGTCGCAGCCGAGGTCAAGGAGAAACTTGCCTAAGCCGAGCGATCGGTCTAGGGGCGGCGCCTGATTCAGCGGGCACCGCCGTTCTCCCGCGAACACATCGTTTCATTCAAGAAGGTACACCAGAGAAATGGCTAAGGAAAAATTCCAGCGGAACAAGCCGCACTGCAACATCGGCACCATCGGCCACGTTGACCATGGCAAGACCACGCTGACCGCTGCAATCACCAAGGTGATGGCTGAAACCTACGGCGGCAGCGCCGTCGATTTCGCCAACATCGACAAGGCTCCCGAAGAGCGCGAGCGTGGCATCACCATCTCGACCGCACACGTCGAGTACGAATCGGCTGCGCGTCACTACGCTCACGTCGATTGCCCGGGTCACGCTGACTACGTGAAGAACATGATCACCGGTGCTGCCCAGATGGACGGCGCGATCCTCGTGGTGAACGCTGCTGACGGCCCGATGCCCCAGACCCGCGAGCACATCCTGCTTGCCCGTCAGGTCGGCGTGCCGGCGTTGGTCGTGTACATGAACAAGGTCGATCAGGTCGATGACGAGGAAATCCTCGAACTCGTTGAACTCGAAGTGCGCGAGCTGCTGTCGTCGTATGATTTCGACGGTGATAACATTCCGATCATCAAGGGTTCGGCTCTGGCCGCGCTTGAAGGTCGTGATGACGCCATCGGCAAGGATTCGATCATTGCTCTGATCGAAGCCGTCGACGCGCACATCCCGCAGCCTGATCGTCCGATCGACAAGCCGTTCCTGATGCCAATCGAAGACGTGTTCTCGATCTCGGGTCGCGGCACCGTGGTGACCGGCCGTATCGAAACCGGCATCGTCAACGTGGGTGAAGAAGTCGAAATCGTCGGCATCAAGGACACCCGCAAGACCACCGTCACCGGCGTGGAAATGTTCCGCAAGCTGCTCGATCGCGGTGAAGCTGGCGACAACGTCGGCGCCCTGATCCGCGGCGTTGCCCGTGAAGACGTTGAGCGCGGTCAGGTGCTGTGCAAGCCCGGTACAGTTAGCCCGCACACCGAGTTCAGCGCCGAAGTCTACGTGCTGTCGAAGGACGAAGGCGGCCGTCACACGCCATTCTTCGCCAACTACCGCCCGCAGTTTTACTTCCGCACCACCGACGTGACCGGCGAAGTGATCCTTCCCGAAGGCACCGAAATGGTGATGCCGGGCGACAACGTGACCATCGGCGTCAAGCTGATCGCACCGATCGCCATGGACGAAGGCCTGCGCTTCGCAATCCGCGAAGGCGGCCGCACCGTGGGTTCGGGCGTCGTTGCCAAGATCACCAAGTAAGCTTTTGCTCCGCTAAGGGGCGAAACTGAACGCAAGAAGGCCCGGTTGCTCGCAAGAGCGCCGGGCCTTTTTTGTGTGAGGGCAGAGCGGATTGTGGTGTCTGGCGGGAAGCGTTTCCCACAGGCGCAATTTCCTTTCAGTTGGCTCTTGCCAGAATCTGCCGCGCTCCGTATAGGCCCGGCTCCCAGCGGAGATTCGTCCCCGTTGGAAAGATATTCATTAAGGCCGCCCGCTCACGGGAAACCGGAATATGAGCGGGGACGGCCTTTGTTATATGGGATATGCCGGGCAACCGGTGCATCCTTGGCTCTTTCGCATCGGTAGTTGGACATGGAAGCTCAGAATATCCGTATTCGCCTCAAGGCGTTTGATCACCGCGTTCTCGACCAGGCAACTGGTGAGATTGCAGATACGGCTCGCCGCACTGGCGCTCTTATTCGTGGCCCCATTCCGCTGCCGACGCGCATCGAGAAATTTACCGTGAACCGCGGTCCGCACGTCGACAAGAAGTCGCGCGAGCAGTTCGAAGTTCGCACCTACAAGCGGTTGCTCGATATCGTGCAGCCCAACGCTCAAACCGTCGACGCGCTGATGAAGCTCGATCTGGCTGCTGGCGTGAACGTTGAAATCAAGCTGGCCTAGGCCAGCCGAAATGCCCCTGCTTCGGTAGGGGCCTCTATCGTTGAGGCCTTGAGCGCCTCACCTGACGATAGGGTGGATACCGCCGGATACTTATCCGGGCTGCGTCCCCCGTCTCGCTCCAGCGGCCATTCCGGCCTGCCAGAGCACTCAGCCCGGACGGGGCGATGCATAAAAATTTGGGCTGAATGGGGCTGCGGCGCTTTGCGTTGTGGTCTCACACGCACCTGTGGATGGTCCGCGGGTGCCTCTGTTGAGGAGTGAACCTACGATGCGCACCGGCGTTATCGCAAAGAAAGTCGGGATGACCCGCCTCTTCCAGGAGGACGGACGGCATGTGCCTGTGACCGTTCTCGCGTTGGAAGATTGCCAGGTAGTGTCGCACCGCACGGCTGACCGCGATGGTTATTTCGCAGTTCAGCTCGGCGCGGGCGAAGCCAAGCAAAAGAACGTTGCCAAGGCGCAGCGTGAACATTTCGCCAAGGCTGATGTCGGCCTGAAAAAGCGCGTCGCTGAATTCCGCGTCGAAAACGCCGACGGCCTTGTGCCGGTCGGTTCGACCATCAGCGCTGAACATTTCATCGCTGGGCAGATGGTCGACATCACCGGCCACACGCAGGGCAAGGGCTTCGCCGGCGCCATGAAGCGTTGGGGCTTCGGTGGTATGCGTGCCACCCACGGCGTTTCGATCTCGCACCGTGCACACGGTTCGACGGGTAACCGTCAGGATCCGGGTCGCGTGTTCAAGGGCAAGAAGATGGCCGGCCACATGGGCGACCGTCAGCGCACCCAGCAGAACCTCGAAATCGTCCGCACGGATGCAGAGCGTGGTCTTCTCTTCGTCAAGGGCTCGGTGCCCGGCGCAAAGAATGGCTGGCTGCTGGTTCGCGATGCGGTAAAGCTGCCGCTTCCCGAAGGCGTGCCGTTCCCCGGCGCGATCCTGTCGAAGCACGCGCCTGTCGCTGAAGAGACCCCCTCGGTTGCCGAAACGGCAGTTGAAGATGTGGTCGCAGTCGAAGCCGTCGAAACCGACGCTCCGGCCACCGACGAAAATAAGGAAGGCTGAGCCATGAAAGTTAAGGTTCAGAACATCGACGGCAAGGCGCTGAAGGGCGCTGCTGCTGACATCGAGCTTTCGGACGACGTGTTCGGCCTGGAGCCGCGCGCTGACATCCTGCACCGGGTGGTAACCTGGCAGCTTGAAAACCGCCGCGGCACTGCCCGCCCGACGCGTGAGCGTTCGGACGTGGCTCGTACCGGCAAGAAGTTCGGCAAGCAGAAGGGCGGCGGTACCGCTCGTCACGGCGATCGTGCAGCTCCAATCTTCATCGGCGGTGGTAAGGCCCACGGTGCGCGCAAGCGTGAGTTTGAGCAGTCGCTCAACAAGAAGATCCGTGCGCTTGGCCTCAAGATGGCTCTGTCGTCCAAGGCGAAGGACGGTCTGGTGATCGTTGACAGCCTCGAACTGACAGATGCCAAGACCAAGGTGCTCAAGGGCCACCTCGCCAACGCCGGGCTTTCGGGCAAGGTGCTGGTGATTGACGGCGAGCATGTCGATGCTGGTTTCAAGAAAGCCGCTGGTAACCTGCCGGGCATCAACGTGATGCCGGCGATGGGTGCCAACGTCTATGACATCCTCAACCACGACACCCTGGTGCTGACCAAGGCCGCTGTCGAAAAGCTGGAGGCACGGTTCAATGGCTAAAAAGCAAACCGTCGATGCGCGTCACTATGACGTGATCCTCGCGCCCCACATTACCGAAAAGTCGACGCTGGCGTCGGAACACAATGCTGTGGTCTTCAAAGTTGCCGGTAGCGCGACCAAGCCGCAGATCAAGGAAGCAATCGAAGTGATCTACGACAAGAAGGTCGTTTCGGTGAACACCCTGATCATGAAGGGCAAGACCAAGCGTTGGAAGGGCAAGCCCTACACGCGTTCCGATGTGAAGAAGGCCATTGTCACCCTCGCCGAGGGTGAAATGATCGACATCACCAGCGGTATCTGAGGCCAAGGGACAGGAAACGAACAATGGCACTCAAAAATTATAAACCAACCAGTCCCGCCCGGCGCGGTCTGATCCTGGTCGACAAGTCGGCTTTGTGGAAGGGCAAGCCGGTCAAGGCGCTTACCGAAGGTAAGCACAAGACCGGTGGCCGTAACAACAAGGGCCACGTTACTTCGCGCGGGATCGCTGGCGGTCACAAGCAGAAGTATCGCTTCATCGACTTCAAGCGTCGCAAATGGGATATGCCGGCTACGGTTGAGCGTCTGGAATATGACCCCAACCGTACCGCCTTCATCGCGCTGGTGAAGTACGAAGATGGCGAACAGACCTACATCATCGCTCCGCAGCGTCTCGCTGTTGGTGACGTGGTGGTGGCGGGCGAAAAGACCGATACTAAGCCAGGCAACGCAATGTTGCTGGGCCAGATGCCGGTCGGCACGATTTGCCACAACGTTGAGATGAAGCCGGGCAAGGGCGGTCAGATCGCTCGTTCGGCAGGCACTTATGTGCAGGTCGTTGGTCGTGACCGGGCAATGGTTATCGTTCGCCTCAATTCGGGCGAGCAGCGTTACCTGCGCGCCGATTGCATGGGAACTGTTGGCGCGGTGTCGAACCCCGACAACGGCAACCAGAACTTTGCCAAGGCAGGCCGCAAGCGTTGGATGGGTGTTCGCCCGCTGACGCGCGGTGTCGCCAAGAACCCGGTCGATCACCCGCACGGCGGTGGTGAAGGCCGGACGTCGGGCGGTCGTCACCCGGTTACTCCGTGGGGCAAGCCGACCAAGGGTGCCCGTACTCGCCATAACAAGCAGACGGACAAGATGATCATCCGTTCGCGTCACGCGAAGAAGAAGAGGTAATAGACGATGGCACGTTCCGTCTGGAAAGGTCCGTTTGTCGAGCTGAGCCTGCTCAAGAAGGCAGAGGATGCGCAAGAAGCGAGCAACACCAAGCCGATCAAGACTTGGTCGCGCCGCTCGACTGTGCTCCCGCAGTTCGTTGGGCTCACCTTCAATGTCTATAACGGGCACAAGTTCATTCCCGTTACTGTTTCGGAAGAAATGGTCGGCCACAAGCTTGGTGAATTTGCGCCGACGCGCACCTTCCCCGGCCACGCCGCCGACAAGAAGGGTAAGCGCTAATGGGCAAGGCAAAAGCACCCCGCCGCGTGGGCGATAACGAGGCGCTGGCCGTCGGCACCACCATCCGTGGTTCGGCCCAGAAGCTCAACCTCGTTGCGGCCCTGATCCGCGGCAAGAAGGCCGAAGATGCGTTGAACATTCTCGCCTTTTCGAAGCGGGCAATGGCGCGTGACGCAATCAAGGTGCTCGCTTCGGCGATCGCCAATGCTGAAAACAACCACAACCTCGATGTTGATGCGTTGATCGTGGCAGAAGCCTCGGTTGGCAAGTCGGTGACGATGAAGCGGTTCCACACCCGCGGTCGCGGCAAGTCGACGCGCATCCTCAAGCCGTTCTCACGGCTTCGGATCGTGGTTCGCGAAGCAGAAGAGGCGTAAGATGGGCCAGAAGAGCAATCCGATCGGTCTGCGTCTGCAGATCAACCGCACCTGGGACAGCCGCTGGTACGCCGAAGGGCGTGACTATGCGCAGCTGCTCAAGGAAGATGTCGCGATCCGCAAGTACATCATGAAGAACCTGCCGCAGGCGGCAGTTTCCAAGGTGGTGATTGAGCGTCCGGCCAAGCTTTGCCGCGTGTCGATCTATGCGGCCCGTCCCGGTGTGATCATCGGCAAGAAGGGCGCAGACATCGAAAAGCTGCGTTCGAAGCTTGCGACCATGACTCCGAGCGAAGTGAAGTTGAACATCGTCGAAATCCGCAAGCCGGAAATCGATGCCAAGCTTGTTGCGCAGGGCATTGCCGATCAGCTGGTTCGCCGCGTGGCGTTCCGCCGGGCGATGAAGCGCGCGATGCAGTCGGCCATCCGGCTTGGTGCCGAGGGTATCAAGATCACCTGCGGCGGCCGTCTTGGCGGCGCTGAAATTGCCCGGGTCGAATCGTATCGTGAAGGCCGCGTTCCGGCGCACACTTTGCGCGCGAACATCGATTACGCCGATTGCGAGGCGTTGACCGCCTACGGGATCATCGGGATCAAGGTGTGGATTTTCAAGGGTGAGATCCTCGCCCACGATCCGACCGCGCAGGACCGCCTGATGATGGAAGCACAGACTTCCGGCGTCCGGCCGGCTCGTTGAGGTAACAGACCATGTTGCAACCTAAAAAGCACAAGTTCCGCAAGCAGTTCAAGGGCCGGATCAAGGGCGAAGCCAAGGGCGGCACCGCTCTTAACTTCGGTTCCTACGGCCTCAAGGCGCTGGAACCCGAGCGGATCACCGCGCGCCAGATCGAAGCGGCTCGCCGTGCGATTACGCGTCACATCAAGCGTCAGGGTCGTCTCTGGATCCGCATCTTCCCCGATGTGCCAGTGACCAAGAAGCCTGCCGAAGTCCGTCAGGGTAAGGGCAAGGGTTCGGTCGAATACTGGGCAGCCAAGGTGAAGCCGGGCCGCATCCTGTTCGAACTTGATGGCGTGGCCGGCCCGCTGGCTGCCGAAGCATTCGAACGCGCAGCGATGAAGCTGCCGATCAAGACCAAGGTTGTTGCCCGTTTGGGTGACACCAGCCACCTGGGAGGCGAATAATGGCCGACTTTGCGGACCTTCGCACCAAGACCGATGATCAACTGACCGCCGAGCTCACCGAGCTGAAGCGCGAGCAGTACAATCTTCGGTTCCAGGCTGCGACCAACCAGCTCGAAGCCCCGTCGCGTATCCGTCTGGTGCGCCGGAGCATCGCGCAGATCAAGACGCTTCAAAACGAACGCGCGGCGAAAGCCGCCGCCGTTAAAGCGTAAGGAGTAAGCACAATGCCCAAGCGCATCCTCGTCGGGACTGTGACCTCCGACAAGACCGATAAGACCGTGACCGTGTTGGTCGAACGCAAGGTGAAGCACCCGCTTTACGGGAAGATCATCCGGCGTTCGAAGAAGTATCACGCTCACGATGAGAACAACGAATTCACCGTGGGTGACGTTGTGCGGATCGAAGAGACCCGTCCGATGTCCAAGACCAAAACCTGGCTCGTCAAGGACCGGGTTGTCGCAGGTGGCACGCAGGCGGTTGAGGCTGACCTCGACGTCGCCGCTGCCGGTAACTGAATTAGGCGTAAACGGAACTACCGGGCCCCAGTCGGATTGGGCGTCCCGGAAAGCCAGTGAGAAGGAACCGGATCAATGATCCAGATGCAATCCAATCTCGACGTCGCGGACAACAGCGGCGCAAAGCGCGTCCAGTGCATCAAGGTGCTGGGCGGGTCTAAGCGTCGTACCGCGGGCGTCGGTGACGTGATCGTCGTCTCCATCAAGGAGGCGCAGCCGCGCGCTAAGGTCAAGAAGGGCGATGTTCATCGCGCTGTGATCGTGCGCACCCGCAAGGAAGTGCGCCGGGCCGATGGCACCGTCATCCGTTTTGACACCAACGCCGCTGTGCTGGTCAACAAGAACGAGGAGCCGATTGGCACCCGTATTTTTGGCCCGGTGGTTCGTGAGCTTCGTTCGCGCGGCTTCATGAAAATCATCTCACTTGCGCCGGAGGTGCTGTAATGTCGTCCGCCAAGATCAAAAAAGGTGACAGCGTGGTAGTGCTGTCGGGCAAGGACAAGGGGCGTACCGGTACGGTCGCTCAGGTCATGCCCAAGGATGGTAAGGTTGTTGTTGAAGGTATCAACATCGCCGCACGTCACCGTAAGCCCAGCCAGACGAACCCTCAGGGTGGCATCGACCGCTTCGCGGCCCCGATGCACATTTCGAAGGTCGCTGTGGCTGATCCCAAGACTGGCAAGCCCACCCGCGTCCGCTTTGAAGAGCAGGACGGCAAGAAGGTTCGCGTTGCTGTGAAGAGCGGGGAGACCATCAATGGCTGATGCTACCTATTCGCCGCGGATGAAGGCGAAGTATGACGCCGAAATCGTTGCCGCGATGACCGAGAAGTTCGGTTACAAGAACCGTCTTGAAGTCCCCAAGCTGGAAAAGATCACGCTCAATATGGGCGTTGGCGAAGCCAGCCAGGACAAGAAGAAGGTTCAGACCGCCGCAGAAGAAATGGCGCTGATTGCCGGCCAGAAGCCGGTGATCACGATCGCCAAGAAGTCGATCGCTCAGTTCAAGCTGCGCGAAGGCATGCCGATTGGTTGCAAGGTAACCTTGCGCCGTGAACGCATGTACGAATTTGTCGACCGCTTGGTGACTGTCGCTATGCCGCGCATCCGAGATTTCCGCGGGCTGAATCCCCGTTCGTTTGATGGTCGCGGCAATTATGCGATGGGGCTGAAGGAACAGATCGTGTTCCCAGAAATCAGCTACGATCGGATTGAGAAGGTGCGCGGGATGGACATTATTGTCACCACCACCGCCAAGACCGACGAAGAGGCGCGCGAGTTGCTGCGTTTGTTCGGCTTCCCCTTCCAGGGCGAAGCGCCGGGCGCAAAGACTGCAGAACAGAAAGAAGCGGCGTGACCCGCTTGTTTGTAGAGACACGGAAGAAGAGAGCTTAAGTCCATGGCGAAACTGAGTTCGATCAACAAGAATGAGCGTCGCAAGAAGCTCGTCAAGCAGTACGCTGCGAAGTACGAGAAGCTGAAGGCGATTGCTGATGACAACTCGCTTGACGAGTCCGAGCGTATGCTTGCCCGGCTCAAGATGGCAGAGATCCCGCGCAATGCGAACCCCACCCGGGTTCGCAACCGTTGCGCCACCACCGGCCGCCCGCGCGGCTATTACCGCAAGTTCGGCATCAACCGCATCGAACTGCGTCAACTCGGCAACAGCGGGATGATTCCCGGTCTGACCAAGTCGAGCTGGTGAGGACTGACAGATGGCTATGACCGATCCACTGGGTGATATGCTCACCCGCATCCGTAACGGCCAGCGCGCGAAGAAGGATTCCGTCCTGACGCCCGCTAGCAACCTGCGTGCAAACGTGCTCGAAGTGCTTCAGCGTGAAGGCTACATTCGTGGCTTCACCGAAGACAATTCGGGCAAGCACAAGGCGCTGCGGATTGAACTGAAATATTTCGAAGGCGAGCCTGCGATCAAGCATGTTGCCCGCGTTTCGAAGCCTGGCCGCCGCGTTTATTCGGGTTCGAAAGAGCTGCCGACGATCCGCAACGGTCTTGGCATCACCATCGTCTCGACGCCGAAGGGCGTGCTTTCGGATGCCGAAGCACGCGGCTTCAACGTCGGTGGCGAAGTGCTGGCGGAGGTGTTCTGATGAGCCGCATCGGCAAAAAGCCGGTTGCGATCCCAGGTGGGGTCACGGCCAGCATCGAGAATGGCACGCTGAGCGTGAAGGGGCCTAAGGGCACCTTGACGCTGGGTCTGTCTGATCTCATCGACTACAAGGTCGAAGAGGGCGAGATCGTCGTCAAGCCGGCTAATGACAGCCGTCAGGCACGTGCGTTTTGGGGCATGCAGCGCACGCTGGTGTCGAACTTGGTGGAAGGCGTCAGCGCCGGCTTCACCAAGACGCTCGTGATCAAGGGCGTTGGCTACCGTGCCAACGCGCAGGGCCGGATGTTGAAGCTGCAGCTTGGCTACAGTCACGACGTGGACCTTCCGATCCCCGAGGGTCTCGAAGTCAAGACCCCCGATCAGACCACGATCGAAGTGTCGGGCACTGACAAGCAGTCGGTTGGCCAGTTCGCCGCTGAAATCCGCCGTTGGCGCAAGCCTGAGCCCTATAAGGGCAAGGGTATTGCCTATCGCGGCGAATATATCTTCCGCAAGGAAGGGAAGAAGAGATAAGATGGCAAAGCTTTCCCTTTTCGAACGTCGCCGTCGCCGCGTCCGTACTGCGCTTCGCGCGCGTGCTGGCGGCAAGCCGCGTCTGTCCGTGCACCGCACGGGCCGCCATATCTACGCGCAGATCATTGATGATGCCGCTGGCCGTACGGTCGCTGCAGCTTCGACGCTCGGCGTGAAGGTTAGCGGCGCGAACGTCGATGCCGCCGTTGTGGTTGGCAAGGCAATTGCCGAAGCTGCCAAGCAGGCGGGTGTGACCACTGTCGTGTTCGACCGCGGCGGGTTCCTGTTCCATGGCCGCGTCAAGGCGCTGGCCGATGCCGCCCGCGAAGGCGGGCTGGAGTTCTGATTATGCCAGAGAACACAAACACCGAAAACGCCATCGAAACCCCAGTGGTTGCGGTTGAATCCACCGGCGATGCTGGCGAAGCGCAGGGCCGTCGTGGCCGTGGGCGGGGCGGTAATCGCGATGGCGGTGGCGGCCCTGGCGGCGGCGACCGTGGTCGTGGCCGCGGTGGCCGCGATAACAACCGCGGCGGAAACCAACAAGAAGATGACGGCATCATCGAAAAGCTGGTGCACATCAACCGCGTTTCCAAGACCGTGAAGGGTGGTAAGCGCTTCGGCTTTGCTGCGCTGGTCGTGGTTGGCGATGGTCAGGGCCGGGTTGGCTTTGGTCACGGCAAGGCTCGCGAAGTGCCCGAGGCGATCACCAAGGCAACTGCCGCGGCGCGCAAGAAGATGATCCGCGTTCCGCTCAAGGAAGGCCGCACCCTGCACCACGACGGCAATGGTCGTTTCGGCGCGGGCAAGGTGACCCTTCGTACAGCGCCTGCCGGTACTGGCATCATTGCCGGTGGCCCGATGCGCGCCGTGTTCGAAAGCCTGGGCGTTGCTGACGTGGTGACCAAGTCGGTCGGTACGTCGAACCCCTACAACATGATCCGCGCCACCTTTGACGCGCTGACCGAGCAGACTTCGCCGAAGTCGGTTGCTCAGCGTCGCGGCAAGAAGGTTGTCGACCTTCTGGGCCGCAGCGGATCGAGTGCAGTTGAGGCGGAAGCCGATGCTGCCGCGATCGTGGAGTAAACAGGCATGGCAACCATCAAGATCAAGCAGGTCGGTTCGCCGATCCGTCGTCCTGAAAGCCAGCGCAAGATCCTGATCGGTCTTGGGTTGAACAAGATGCACAAGATCGTTGAACGTCAGGACACTCCTGAAGTTCGCGGCGCGATCGCCAAGATCCCACATCTGGTTCAGGTGATCGACTAAACATCAGGTGGGCCCCGCATTGTCGGGGCCTTCCTTTCTATAAGCGCGACAAAAGCGAAAGCGAGTGCACGACTATGAAACTGAATGACATCCGCGACAATCCCGGCGCCCGCAAGAGCCGCACCCGCGTTGGCCGCGGTATCGGTTCGGGCAAGGGCAAGACCTCGGGACGCGGCCAGAAGGGCCAGAAGAGCCGTTCGGGTGTTGCCGTCAAGGGCTTTGAAGGCGGTCAGATGCCACTTCACATGCGCTTGCCAAAGCGCGGCTTCAACAACCCGTTCGGCAAGGATTATGCCGAAGTGAACATTGGCATGGTCCAGAAGTTCATTGACGCCGGTAAGCTTGATGCCTCCGCCATTATCACTGAAGATGCGCTGCGGGCTATTGGCCTGGTGCGTGACGGCAAGGATGGCGTGCGGCTGCTGGGCAAGGGCGAAATCACCTCGGTGGTGACCTTCGCCGTGACCGGCGCGACCAAGGGCGCGATTGCTGCAGTCGAAAAGGCCGGCGGTAAGGTGGATGTGGCCCCGGCTGCGACGCCTGAGCATGAAAAGAAGCTCGCCCGCCGCGACGCGAACAAGGCAGCCAAGGCCGCCAAGGCAAAGTAATCGACGAAATGCTGGGCGCGGGGGTTCGACAAGAGCCCCCGCGCTCCCTATTTACGCTCTCGTGCGCCGCAGCGACCCTTTGATCGGGGGCAAATCGCTGGTTCGGCGTCCCCGGATCAAGAGCTAGGATCGACGAAACGACATGGCATCACGCGCCGACAATATCGCGAGCAATTTGAACCTCGGCAATTTCGCCAAGGCGACGGAATTGCGCCAGCGTATCTGGTTCACCATCGGGGCGTTGATCGTCTTCCGCTTCCTCAGCTTCGTTCCGCTTCCGGGCGTGAACCCCCTGATCCTCAGCGATCTCTATGAGCAGACGCGGGGCGGGATCCTCGATCTGTTCAACGCTTTTTCGGGCGGCAGCCTTGAACGCATGAGCCTCATTGCGCTCGGCGTGATGCCATACATTACCGCCTCGATTGTGGTGCAGATGGCTTCGGCGCTGCATCCGTCACTGGTCGCGCTCAAGAAAGAGGGCGCATCCGGGCGGCAAAAGCTGAACCAGTACACCCGCTATGGCGCGGTGTTCCTGTGCGCAATCCAGGGCTATTTCCTTGCCGTGGGTCTGGAAAGCTTCGCCGCGCAGAACGGACTTCAGGCGGTCGTCAACCCCGGGTACCTGTTCCGTGCAGGAGCGGTGATCAGCCTCGTCGGTGGCACCATGTTCCTGCTGTGGCTGGGTGAGCAGATCACCAGCCGTGGGATCGGGAATGGTATTTCTCTCATCATCATGGCGGGTATCGTCGCCCAGTTCCCGAGCTTCATCAGCAACCTTTTCGAAGGCGGACGCACTGGCTCGATCTCTCCGATGGTGATTATCGGCTTCATCGTGATGGTGGTGGTCCTGATCCTCGGCATCAGCTTCTTTGAACGGGCGCAGCGCCGCCTGCTGATCCAGTACCCCAAGCGCGCGACGCAGCGCGGCATGATGCAGGCCGAACGCTCGCACCTTCCGCTCAAGATCAATACCGCTGGGGTGATCCCTCCGATCTTTGCCAGTTCGCTGCTGTTGCTGCCGCTTACGATTTCGCAGTTCGCCGGCAATTCGGTCGATACCGACAGCACGTTCGGCAATGCGATCGTTACGCTGAACCTCTATCTCGCGCATGGTCAGCCGCTTTACATGGCGCTCTACGGCATCGGGATTATTTTCTTTTGCTTCTTCTACACAGCGGTTGTGTTCAACCCGGAAGAAACGGCTGACAATCTCAAGAAGAACGGCGGGTTCATCCCCGGCATTCGTCCCGGCAAGCGCACCTCCGATTACCTCGAATATGTGCTGACCCGCATTACGGTTGTCGGTGCGGCCTATCTGACGGTGGTTTGCGTGGTGCCCGAGTGGATGATTGCGCAAACTGGGATTCCGCTGTTTCTTGGCGGTACGTCCTTGCTGATCGTCGTCAACGTGACAGTGGATACCATCAGTCAGGTTCAGTCGCATTTGCTGGCCCACCAGTATGGCGATCTGATCAAGAAGGCGAAGCTCAAGGGACGGATGCGCTGATATCCGACACAAGTGTGCTTGACGCGGCTCCGCGCTTAGTTGAACTCGATAGACTGCATAACAGCCCCAGGCAGTGATCTGGGGCGATAATGGGGGACGGTTCGTGAACATCATTCTTCTTGGCCCTCCCGGTGCAGGCAAAGGCACGCAGAGTGCCGGCCTGGTTGAACGCCACGGCATGCGCCAGCTATCGACCGGCGACATGTTGCGCGCCGCCGTTAAGGCTGGGACGCCGGTTGGTCTGAAGGCCAAGGCCGTTATGGAGCGCGGCGAACTTGTTTCGGATGAGATCGTGTCCGATCTGATCGATGCTGAGCTCGCCGCGATGGGGCCTGAAACCGGCGCGATCTTTGATGGCTATCCGCGCACGGGCGCGCAGGCTATCGCCCTTGATGCAATCCTTGCCCGCAATGGTCGCTCGCTCGACCACGTGATCGAACTAGAGGTCAACGAAGACGCCCTGGTTGAACGGATCACCGGCCGGTTTTCTTGCGGCAATTGCGGCGCGCTCTATCACGACACCGCCAATCCGCCGTCCAAGCCGGGCGTATGCGACGCTTGCGGCAGCACCGAATTCAAGCGGCGCCCTGACGATAACGAAGAAACCGTTAGGATGCGGATGCAGGAATATCGCGCTAAGACCGCGCCAATCCTGCCTGGCTATGAAGCACGTGGGATCGTGACACGGGTCGACGGGATGGCGGCGATTGATACTGTCGCCGGACAAATCGACGCGATTCTGCGCAGCTGAGGCGGGCGTGGTGCGGATCAACCTTTTGCTACGCGCTGGAACACTTGCCGCGACCGTTTTGGGCTTTGGCACTCCAGCCGCTGCCGAACTCACCCGGGTCAATGACAGCGGCTTCGTCTCGCATCACGAAGTAGTGCTTGAGGCCAGTCCCAGAGACGTATGGCTTGCGCTGATTACGCCGTCTGGCTGGTGGCGCAAGGACCATACCTGGTCGGGCGATGCCGCCAACCTCACGCTGACACCTCAGGCAGGTGGTTGCTTTTGCGAGACCATCCCCGAAGTGGATGAGCCGGGCCGTTACACGCTGCAAGGCAGTGTTGAACACATGCGGGTGATCCAGGCTTACCCGGAAACAGCGCTGCGGATGCAAGGCGCTCTCGGTCCGCTGCAAAGCGAGCCGGTGGTCGGCGTGCTCACCATCGCAATCAGCAAAGCCGAGCTGGGCACACGGATTGTGTGGGAATACAATGTCGGCGGGCCGATGCGCTATGAAGTACCGGTGATTTCCAAGGCGGTTGATGGGGTGATGGGCGCGCAACTCGCCGCGCTTGGCAAACTGCTCGGCGTAGTGGCGGTGCCGCAGGACGAAGCGCCTGATGCGGGTGAGGGTAATACGGCTGAAGCGGACGCCGAAACCAGCGTGCCGGATAAGGCCAGCGCGCCGATCATCAAGGTTGCACCAACAATCAAGGCCGAGCCGTTGCTGCGGCCTTCGGTGAAACCTGCGAGCGGGACTGCTACCGCGCCAGCCACACCGGCTGCGGCCGGGCTTGCGCCGAAGCCAGAGGCCAAGCCAGTGCCCAAGTCCGCGACAAAACCTGCGCCGAAACCTGCGCCGAAACCTGCGCCAACGCCCGCATCGGTCGATGACGCGTTCGGCGACCTTGAGGCCGACAAGCCCGGACGCTGACGTTCGCGCGCCATATGGTTGACGCCCAGTGCGAATCAGCCTATGCGCGCCCCTCATTCGACATGTTCGAACCAAGTTCGGCAGGCATCGCCTTTGCGCGTGCCAACCGGACTTTTTGCTGTTTAATCTGCACCTGTGCAGGTCATACGGCGAATAAACATCCGAATGAATGAGCGTTGAGATAGAGGGAGGCCGCCTTACGGCAGCCAAGCCTCTGTGGAGCATGGAGAAATAAGTGGCTCGTATTGCCGGGGTAAATATCCCCACCAACAAGCGCGTGATTATCGCGCTCACCTACATTCACGGTATCGGCCGCACCACGGCTGTCCGGATCGCTGACACGCTGGGCATCGCCCATTCTGCGCGTGTGCAGGACCTTTCCGACGAGGAAGTTCTGCGGATCCGCGAAACCATTGATGCTACCTTCACCGTCGAAGGCGACCTGCGTCGCCAGACCGCGATGAACATCAAGCGTTTGATGGATCTGCGGGCCTATCGCGGTTTGCGTCATCGTAGCGGTCTGCCCGTTCGCGGCCAGCGCACTCACACCAACGCCCGCACCCGCAAGGGTAAGGCCAAGCCCATCGCGGGCAAGAAGAAGTAAGCTGGCGGGCTTTGGCCCGCCTTACGCTTTTTCCTTCTGACGAGTTAGAGGATACAAAACGATGGCACGCGAACCAGGCCGTATTCGGCGTCGTGACAAGAAGAATATCAGCAGCGGCGTTGCGCACATCAACGCCAGCTTTAACAACACCATGATCACCATCACCGATGCGCAGGGCAATGCTATCAGCTGGTCCAGTGCTGGCACGATGGGTTTCAAGGGTAGCCGCAAGTCGACTCCCTATGCTGCGCAGGTCGCAGCCGATGACGCGGGCAAAAAAGCCGCTGAACATGGCGTGCGGACTCTTGAAGTTGAAGTGAAGGGTCCGGGTTCGGGCCGCGAAAGTGCACTGCGCGGCCTCGCCGCTGTGGGCTTCAACATCACTTCGATCCGCGATGTGACTCCGATCCCGCACAACGGGGTCCGTCCGTCAAAGCGTCGCCGCGTCTGATCCGCCGGGATGGCGGCGGCAGTTCGTGCCGTCGCCGCCCGATCGGGCCAGATGCTGCGCCACGCTGACGCGCATCTCGCCCGCCCAGAATACAAACCGCCTCCCACAGGCGAATTAGGGGAAATCCATGTCCGTCAACACGAAGAACTGGCAGGAACTCAAGAAACCCAACACCCTCGAAATCAAGGATGGCGGTGACCGTTCGCGCAAGGTGACGTTCGTTGCCGAACCGCTTGAGCGTGGCTTTGGCCTGACGCTCGGCAACGCCCTGCGGCGTGTGCTGCTGTCGAGCCTTCAGGGCGCGGCGATCACCTCGATCAAGATCGAGAACGTGCTGCACGAATTCTCGTCGCTCGCCGGCGTGCGTGAAGATGTCACCGACATCGTCCTCAACGTCAAGCAGATCGCGCTGCGCATGGAAGGCGAAGGCCCCAAGCGTTTGCAGCTCTCGGCCACTGGCCCGGGTGCGGTCAAGGCTGGCGATATTGCTGTCACCGGCGACATCGAGATCATGAACAAGGATCTGGTGATTTGCCAGCTCGATGAAGGCGCAACGCTCAACATGGAGCTGACGGCTGACACCGGGAAGGGCTACTCGCCCGCCGTGCAGAACCGTCCGGCCGATGCGCCGATCGGGCTGATCCCGGTCGATTCGCTGTATTCGCCGGTCCGTCAGGTGAGCTACAAGGTCGAGAATGCCCGTGTTGGCCAAGAGCTGGACTATGACCGGCTTGCACTGACCGTCGAAACTGATGGCACTGTCACCCCCGAAGACGCCGTGGCTTATGCTGCGCGCATTCTTCAGGATCAGCTGACGTTGTTCGTCCACTTCGAAGATGGCATCCCGCAGCCGGTTGGTCAGATGATCGGCCATGCGGTGCAGCCGGAAGAAAGCGACGCCAACCAGCTCAACCGTTACCTCCTCAAGAAGGTCGACGAGTTGGAACTGTCGGTCCGTTCGGCCAATTGCCTCAAGAACGACAACATCATCTACATCGGCGATCTGGTCCAGAAGACCGAAGCCGAGATGCTGCGCACTCCGAACTTCGGCCGCAAGTCGCTCAACGAGATCAAGGAAGTGCTCTCCAGCATGGGTCTGCGTCTCGGGATGGATATCCCTGGCTGGCCGCCGGAGAACATCGAAGAAATGGCCAAGAAGCTGGAACAAGAACTTCTCGGCTGATGAATTCGTGAGCCCCTGCGCAAGCGGGGGCTTACATCTTGGGCGAAGGTGGCGGCCCGCAATGGCCACCGGGATGGAGCTACCTTGCACGGGCTCCCTACGAACGAAGGATAAGTAATATGCGTCATGGTATTTCGGGCCGTAAGCTCGGCCGCAAGACAGGTCACCGCAACGCCCTGTTCCGCAACATGGCCGCCGCGCTGATCAAGCACGAGCAGATCAAGACCACGCTGCCCAAGGCGAAAGAACTGCGCCCCTATCTCGAAAAGCTGATCACGCTGGCCAAGCGCGGTGGACTTTCGAACCGTCGTCTCGCGATGGCGCGTTTGGGCGACGAAGTTCAGCTGAAGAAGCTGTTCGAAGTTCTGGCCGAGCGTTATTCGGATCGTGAAGGCGGCTACACCCGCGTGCTGCGCGCCGGCGTGCGTGCGGGCGATGCGGTGCAGATGGCAATCATCGAACTGGTCGACCGCGACGAAGACGCCCGCGGCCAGGATTCGGGTCCGGTGCAGTCGGACGAATACGAAGACGCGTAAGCCGCGCTTCACAAGGATAGAAGAAGGGCCGGGGCGGAGACGCTTCCGGCCCTTTCCTTTTGAGCGCTTTCCTTTTGGATGGGGCGGGGTAGTCTGCGCGCCATGATCCGCACCGCGACCGCTATTGCCGCCGCAGCCACGCTGCTCTTCGCCATTCCTGCAACCGCACCCGCCTCGGCGCTAAGCCAGCAGGAGCGCCTCGACGCGCGCTACGACCGAGCGCTTGCGGCAGGTTACAAGGCGCTGATGCTGTGCGGGGCGATTGCGAGTGCTGAGCGGATTGGTGAAGTGCGTACTGAAGAAAGTGTCGCGGCACTGGAACTGACAGGCATTCAAGCTCCGCTGGATGGGATTGTTGGCGGGCTGACATATCGGATATTTCGGGCTGCGCAGGGCGCTGGCGCGCTCACCCATGTTGAGGTTGACTGGAGTGAAGACATGCCGCCGCGCTTCGCCTGGCACCAGACGCAAGGCGGCTGCGCACTCGGCCCAGTTGGCATGGCCGAACCTCCACCGCGAGCGACCGTCCCCTATGCAGAGCCTGCGATCAACATGTGGCACGAACGCATTGCGCAAGGCCGCTGGAAAACGGTGCGCGATGACGCTCTGGGTGAGGGCTACGGCAAAGGTACGCGTACAACTGCCATCATCGTCGCTGGCCGTGAAGGGCCGGGTAGTCATTACGCCTACACAAGAGAAATCAGTCCATTCACCCCGCAGCGCACCTGGTCAGTCGCCAAGAGCATCGCAGCGACCCTTGTCGGCGCGGCGGCCTTTCGCGGCGAGGCTGACGTCACTGCGTCGGCAGGGTTGGGCGAAGGCGATGCCGACCCGCGACGCGCGATAACGATCGACCACCTCCTCCGCATGGCCTCGGGCCGCTATTCCGACACGCCGGGCAACCGCACTGATTCGCTCTATTGGGGAGGGGCGACGGTGGACGAAGTTGCGCTCGATTGGCCGCTGATCGCTTCGCCGGGGAGCAGCTATCGCTACGCCAACAATGACACGTTGGCCGCCGTCGCTGCGATCAAGCCGACCTTTGCGGCGCATCCGCCCGCCGAATTCTTCGCCAAGCTGGGGATGAAGGCCACGGTTGCCGAGACCGACTGGCAGGGCAATTACATCCTCTCCAGCCAAGTCTGGACGACCGCCAACGACCTTGCAAAGTTCGGCCAGCTCTACCTCAACGATGGCAAGCTGCCCGATGGCACCCGCATCCTGCCCGAAGGCTGGGTGAAATATGTTGCCACCCCATCAGGTCCGCAGCCCGATGGTGCTTTCGGATACGGCGCGGGGTTCTGGTTAATGAACAAGAGCGACGGCGTGCCGCCCGATACCTTCGCCGCTTTCGGCAATCGCGGGCAATATGTCGTAATCGTCCCGTCGCGCAATGTCGTGATCGTTCGCCGGGGCGAGGATCCGGTGGGGGCGAGCTTCGACATTGCTGCCTTCACCCGCGATGTGTTGGCTGCGCTGGAAAGCGAGTGACACCGAGTTGTTCAGTAAAGTAGCCTACAACATTAACAGTTCCTGCCAAGCCAATTCAGCTTTGTAACACCCCGAATCGCGCAAAAGGTCCTTGTCACCCCCGCAATCCAGCGAGCGGTGCCAGACGAGGATACATCTGATGACCACCATGACCAACCGGCTGGCCTCCGGCAAATGGGCCCGGATTTCGCTCGGCGCGGTCGCTGCCACTGCGCTGACTGCGGCTTCTGTCACCCCGGCGATGGCCGATGACCGCCGCGATCGTGATGGCATCGGCGCAGGCGAGATTATCGCTGGCGCGGTGGTGATCGGCGGGCTTGCCGCACTGGCGGGTGCCTTTGATGGTGACCGCAACGATCGGCGCTACGATGACCGCCGTTACGACGACCGCCGTTATGATGACGGCCGTTATGACAACCGCGATTACCGTGGTGACCGTTACGACCGCGGCGGCTACGGCTTTGCCGGTGGTTCGCGCGGCGCAGTGGATCGCTGTGTCCGAGCAGCTGAAAATCAGGCACGGCGCTTTGGCGGTTACCGCTTCGCTGACGTGATTGATGTCCGCGACATTGATCGCACCCGTGATGGTTTCCGGGTCAAGGGCCGCATCTCGGTTGAAGGCTCGCCCCGTTGGGGTGGCCGTCGCAGCGACCGCGGCAACTTCACCTGCTACATTGACGGACGCGGCGCGCCGCAGGTCAATTTCAGCGGCGTGCGCGGATTGCGTTGATAAGCCTCTAACCCCCTACCTGCCGCGCGCCTCTCCCCCTCTAGCGCGAGCAGCTTGGCCGCCCCGCCTTCCACACCGGAATGGCGGGGCGGTTCGCGTTTCGGTTCAGCCCAGCGCAAGCCTGACACGGTTAATCCCGGCGGCATCAGAGTGCATGGTGGGCGCTCGTCTACTAACAGGAGGGAGCATCCATGGCTCTGAATACCCGTGCACTGGTTCTGGCCGGCGCTCTTGCTGGCACCACCATTTTCGCATCGCCCGCTGCGGCGGCATCGCTTCCGGCGTCAGGCCTTGGCGCGCCATCAGCAGCGTTTGACGCGAGCCGCTATGATCCTGCCGCTTCGGTCGCCGATTGGCGCTGCCGGGGATATGGTTGCGGTTATCGCCGGGGCTATCGTCGCAACCGTGTGGGCGCGGGCGATGTGTTGATCGGCGCGGCTATTATTGGCGGGATTGCCGCCATCGTCAGCTCGAACAACCGCAGGGAACGCGACCGCGATGTCGTGATCGTTGAGCGCGACGTGCGTGACCGCGAATATAATCCGCGTTTCGAAGAGCGCCGGGTGGATGATCGCCGCGATGATGATCGCTCGGGCCCGCGCGGCACGGGTGCTTCAGGCCTCGATAGCGCAGTTGACCAGTGCCTTGCCCGGATCGAGCGTGATGTGCGGGTCGATACGGTCGATAATGTCGATCGTACCGGCGCAGGTTGGCAGGTGAGCGGAACGTTGTTCAACGGCACCCCGTTCCAGTGCCGGATCGGCAATAATGGCCAGATTGACGGGATCGATTACAGCGGCAGTTTCAGCCGTGCGCCTTCAGTCCCTTACCTTGGACGCGAAGAGCGGCTGCCGGACGGGTACACGGCTCAGGCAGACTCGGTGCCCTATCTGGGCAAGGAACAAGCGCAGTGGAGCGACCAGCGGTATGCCGATGCGCGCGGACGGCTGGGCCAGCCCGCGCCCACGGCTTCCGCATCGGATCAACCGCTGCCGGCCTATCCCGGCGGGCCGATCCCGGGTGAAAACATTCCCGAGACTGCTGACGAAACCTTGTAAGACAAGCGGGGGAGGGGGCTAAGCCCTCTCGTCATCGCTTGGGCCCCCGTCTTCGCCATAGCTCGGCAAACCCCATTCCCACCGGATTGCGGCCGCGCGCAGTGCAAAGCCGCAGGCGAAGGCCAGCGCCCAGGCCCAGCCTTCGGGAACCCCTAAATACGGCGCGGCGAGCGCGCCTGCCACCGTCAGCGCCGCGCTCAAGGCTGCGGGCGTGACATAAAGTTCGGGCTGCATGATGATCGACGGACGGCCCGCGACCACATCGCGGATGATCCCGCCGACGCAGCCGGTAATCACCCCCATTAGCGCGGCGGGCACCGGCGGCACCCCGTAAGCCAGCGCCTTGGCCGTGCCGAGCACGGCATAGGCGGCCAGCCCCGCGCCGTCGGCATAGGCGAAGCCCTTGCCCTCCCACCACTGCACTGGCGTGAACCACGCGATCAATGCCGTGCCGAGGCAGATCGCCGCCACCCACGCATCGGTGATCCAGAACACCGGCGCGCCGATCAGCAGATCGCGCACCGTGCCGCCACCGACGCCCGTAACCAGCGCGAAAAAGCCCATCGTGACAAAGGTCTGTTTGAGCCGCGCGGCCAGCACCGCGCCCGACAGTGCGAACACGGCGATCCCGGCGATGTCGAGCCAGTCTAGGATCGGGGTGAGGATGATGGGGGTCATTAAACGAACGGATGTGCAGGGCGGGCGCTGCGGCGGCGGCGGAACATCAGAACGCAGCCGATCACTGCGCCGGTCAATGACAATGCGGCAAAGATGATCAGGATCGGGTGGCTGGTGTCCTCCCGCTCGGACAAGTCCATGATGTGCAGGCCCCACGCTAAGTCAAACGCTCTCCACCAACGGGTGCGCACCGCTTCGATTTCGCCGGTGTCGCGCCCGACATAGATATTTGTCCCGTCCGTCAGCGCCACCTGCCATACAGCGATTGGGCGCCGGAAATCTGGCGGGGTCCGGTCGGCTGCGAACAGTGTGACGCGCTGCACCTTGTCGCCATCGACTATCCGCTTTGCCACCAGCGCCTGTGCGGCAGCGGCATCAAGCGGGGGGAGCGGCGCGCCGCTGGCAAAATCGACCCGGCTGACCGCTCCGTCCAGCGTGGTGAGGATCGCGACTGCGCGCCCTTCCTGCATGGTCACGCGCATCTCACCGAGCTTCGCATCGCGCGCGGCCAATGCGCTGCCTTCGATGACCAGCATTTGTTGGGGCATTTCGCGCCACAGGTGATCGCCGCGCACAGCCTCGATCGGGCGGGCAACCATAAGCAGGCCGGTTGCCAGCCACAGCACCATCGGCACCCCCACCAGCCAACCTAGCCAGATGTGCCATTTTGCCAGTCTAAGCATGAAGGGTTTGCGAGCCATGCGCGGGGTCATGAAGAAGCCTGGTCAGCTGTGCAAGATTTTGCCGATGGCCTCTGCTGCCGCGATGCAATCGAGATCGCTCCAGCGTGGGCCGATTACCTGCATCCCGCACGGCAATTCCGCGCCCAGATATGTGCCCTTGCCGATGGGGAGCACGGTCGCGGGCAGGCCTGGAAAGGTCACCAGCCCTGCCCAGGCCAGTGCATTGCCGCCCGGTTCTTCAACCCCGTTGATGGTCAGCGTGCCACGAAACACCGCTTTGTCGCTATGCGGCACGGCCAGCACCGGCGCGGGCGGGGCCAGCACGAAGTCGTAGATTTCAAACAATGCCTCCCACCGAGCGATATTCGCCGCCTGCGCATCAAGCAGATCGAACCAATCGGTCGCCGACGCGCGCTTGCCATCGGGCGCGGGTGCGCCGCGCGCCATCGCTATGTTCATCATCTTGAGATAATGGCGATATTGCTGCGCTTGATCGGGGATGAGGTCGCTTGCTCTGTCGATCGCCACACCCGCACGGGCAAGGGTTTCCAGCGCAGCCTCGGTGGGGTCCATTACGCTGGCATCGACCGGAGCGTTCGGCAGTGCGGTGATCGCGAGGAGGCGGCAGGCCTTCAACGGCTTGGCTCGGCGCCGCAGCGGCACATCCGCACCAACTTCGGTCAGTACGGCCAGATCAGCCGCGTTGCGCGCCAGCGGACCCGCGACCGAAAGCGCCATGTCGTGCGCGGCGATGAACCCCACGCGCCGCGACATCGCGGGATGATCATGGCCGTGCTTGGGCACGAGGCCCCACGTCGTCTTGTGCCCCCATACCCCGCAGAAATGCGCGGGAACCCGCACCGATCCACCAATGTCGGTGCCATAGTCGCAGGCCACCATCCCGCTCGCCACAGCCGCAGCGCTGCCGCCAGATGATCCGCCGGGCGAACGGTCAGGGTTGTGGGGATTGGACGTGCGGCCATAGACCGGGTTGAAGCTTTGCCAGTCAGTGAGATCAACCGGCACATTGGTCTTACCGATAATGATCGCACCTGCGGCCTTTAACCGCCGCACCAGCAAGGCATCGCGCGTGGCGACCGTGTCCTGATATTCCACGTGACCGAAGGTTGTCGGCAGGCCCGCAACGTCAAAGCTTTCCTTGATCGTCATCGGCACACCGTAGAGCGGTTGATCCGGCCGCCGCGGCGCCCGATCCATCGCCTTCGCTTCGGCATAGGCCGCCTCGAAATTCGGCACGGCGAGGGCATCTATCGTGCTGTCATAATGCCCCACCCGCACAATCGCCGCATCGACCGCCTCAGCCACGGTGAGCTTGCCAGCACGGATCGCCGCAGCCGTGGCGAGCGCGCCGGGTTTGTCGGTCAATTGCGGATAGGCCATGCTTGAAATCTCCCCTTGCGGCCGGGGTCTAGCCAGTTATCGCCGAGCGCAAAAGCCCGTGTGGATAGTCATTACGTTCGTTCCAGAATTTCGAGGGGCTGCCCAACGCTGATGTGATGGGTGCGCGCAGTCACGCCGAGCGCCAATCCGAAGCCGAGGATGGACGATGCGCCATATCCGATCAGCGGGTAGGGGAAGGGCGCGATCATTGCCATCGCGCCAAAAGCCACCAGAAGCGCTGCTAGAGCATAGCCTTCGGTGCGCTGGGTTTGCGGATCGATCACCAGATGCCAAAGCGGCACCACGAACAGCAGGATCGCCAATGCAACGGCCTGCAAGAACGACCGGTCAGCCACTTGTTTCAGAACATTTTCGGTGAAGAGCTGCGGCTCCAGCGTGCCATCGGCGAAGGTCATCACGGCCAACGCCGCGCCCGCAGCCGCGACGATGGCAAAAGCGGCGCTGCGATGCAGCCAGGCCAGCACCGCGCTCGCCGCAGCCAGTGCGGCCAGCGCCGCCGCATCGGGTTGCAGCGCCAACGCCGCTCCGGTGAAAGCCATGACCACAGGGCCAAGCCTCGCCTCGCGTGCAGCCAGCACGGTGATGAGCGACAAGAGCAACGCTCCCGAGTGCAAGCTCACCGGTCCAGCAGGGAGCCAGCGATTTACTCCCCCCACCTCGGGGCCGATTAGTAGCGGGAGGAACAATGCCAGCGCCGCCATTGCAGCAATCGTTAGCTGCACGCGCCGATCAGTAGGCAATCGCCCCAGCATGATCCACGCCAGCGCCAACGCGAGTGCGCCCGCGTTGACTGCAAGCAGTCGCGCGGGCGCATCATAGGACCAGAGGTAATAAAGCCCGCCGATTGTCGGGAACAGCAACGGCAGTGCTAACCGGCGACGATCAAAGACGCGCGCATACATCGCCGCCCTCTCCCCCCAACGCCTTACATGTGGATCGGCTTGCCCGTCACCGCGATCGCCGCTTCCTTCACGGCTTCGGCGTGGGTCGG
This sequence comes from Sphingomonadales bacterium Ga0077531, assembly GCA_001464915.1. GTDB lineage: Bacteria > Pseudomonadota > Alphaproteobacteria > Sphingomonadales > Sphingomonadaceae > Erythrobacter. The sequence continues at coordinate 14,688 of LNED01000021.1, read as the reverse complement.
GTGCGCATGCGAAGTCAGCGCGATATCTTCCGACGTGGCACCGAATTCCATCGCCTGCACGGTTTGTGCGATCATCGAACCGGCAAGGCTCGCGATCATCCACACGCCCAGCACACGATCCGTTTCCGCATCGGCGATCACCTTGACGAAGCCGGTGGTGTCGCGGTTGGCCTTGGCGCGGCTGTTGGCTGACATCGGGAACTTACCGACCTTGACTGCGAGCCCGCGCTCCTTGGCCTGTTCCTCGGTAATCCCGACCCCGGCGATTTCGGGGGCGGTGTAGACCACGCTGGGAATGACATCGCGGTTCACGATGCCGGTGTGGCCCGCCATATTTTCGGCAACGGCGTGGCCTTCGTCCATCGCTTTGTGGGCCAGCATTGGGCCGGGCACGACATCGCCAATTGCCCAGATGCCGGGCACCGCCGTGCGGAAATCATCGTCGGTTTCGATCTGCCCGCGCGCGTTGAGGGCGAGGCCTGCCTTGTCGAGCGCGAGGCCATCGGTGTTCGGGCGGCGACCAATGGCCACCAACACGTGGCTGGCGGTGATGGTCTGTTCATCGCCTCCGGCGGACTTTTCGACGGTGAGGCTGACGGTCTTGCCGTCCACCTTTGCCCCGGTAACCTTGTGGCTGAGCATCAGTTCCATGCCCTGCTTTTTGAAGATCTTGCCCGCTTCCTTGCGCACTTCGCCGTCCATGCCGGGCAGCAGTTGGTCGAGGAATTCGACCACGGTGACCTTTGCGCCCAAGCGCCGCCACACCGAACCGAGTTCGAGGCCGATCACACCGCCGCCGATCACCACCAGGTGTTCGGGCACTTCATCCAGATCAAGCGCGCCGGTGCTATCGACGATGCGCTTGCCTGCATTGTCGACCGTGACGCCGGGGAGCGGGGTGACGCTCGATCCGGTGGCGATCACGATATCCTTGGCGGTAACCTTTTCGCCCGCGACATTGACGGTGTGGGCATCTTCGAACGCGGCATGGCCCTTGAGCCAGGTGACCTTGTTCTTCTTGAACAGGAATTCGATCCCGCCGGTCAGCTCGCCCACGGCCTTGGTCTTTTCGGCCATCATCTTGCCGAGATCGAGCGTCGGGGTGGCGGTGATGCCCCAGGTAGCGAAGTGGCCGTTCTGCACTTCGTCGAACAGTTCGGAACCGTGCAGCAGCGCCTTGGACGGGATGCACCCGACATTGAGGCAGGTGCCGCCCAGTGTGGCACGGCTCTCGACGCAGGCGGTCTTCAGCCCCAGCTGCGCCGCGCGGATCGCTGCGACATAGCCGCCGGGGCCGGCACCGATGATGAGGACGTCGTAATCGTAGTTAGCCATCTAGTAGTTCCTCAGCATTTCATTGAGCTGCCACAGGGGTCATAGTCGCTTCCAGGACCTTCAATCGATCCAGAAAAACTCATTGATAGGGCTGCAAAATATGCAAACATAACAACGTAGCCAATCTTCTTCCAATCCAGCTTTGGACGAAATTCCGGCCCATGCTTTGTCATGCCTTCCTGATACTTCTTAGTTTCGATTTGGTCGAAGAGCCAAAAGATCGAAGCAAGACCAGCTACCAAGAAGATAAAATACATCACAAATCAATCAGCATCCGCGTTGGATCTTCAATCGCTTCCTTGATGATCTTGAGCGCCGTCACCGCCTCGCGCCCGTCGATCAGGCGGTGGTCATACGAAAGCGCGAGATACATCATCGGACGGATTACGATCTCGCCATTGCGGACAACGGCGCGGTCTTCGATGCGGTGGAGGCCCAGCACGGCGCTCTGCGGCGGGTTGATGATCGGGGTGCTCATCAGACTTCCGAACACGCCGCCGTTGCTGATGGTGAAGGTGCCGCCGGTCATGTCTTCCATCGTCAGCGTGCCCGCCTTGGCGCGCGCGCCGAAATCGGCGATGTCTTGCTCAATCCGGGCAAAGCCCTTCTTGTCGGCATCGCGGATGACGGGGACGACGAGGCCGTTGGGTGCGGACACCGCGACCGAGATATCGACATAGTCGTGATAGACGATCTCATCGCCTTCGATATAGGCGTTGACGCTCGGCACGTCCTTCAGCGCGAGGCAGGCGGCCTTGGCGAAAAAGCCCATGAAGCCCAAGCGGATGTCATGCTTTTTGGCGAACAGGTCCTTGTATTTGTCGCGCGCTTCCATGACCGCGCTCATGTCGCAATCATTGAAGGTGGTGAGCAGAGCGGACTGATCCTGCGCGGCTTTCAGACGCTTGGCGATCGTCTGGCGCATCCGGGTCATCTTGACCCGTTCTTCGCCGCGCGCGCCGCCGGTCGCGACCGGGGCAGCAGTCGGCGCGGGCGCGGGGGTTGGCGCTGGGGCGGCGGGGCCCTTGGCCTTCGCCTCAGCCGCCGCGAGCACATCTTCCTTGGTCAGGCGGCCATCCTTGCCAGTGCCTTTGATCGTCGAGGGATCAACCCCGTGTTCCAGCACTGCACGGCGCACGGCGGGTGACATGGTCTGCGCCGCGCCCATCGCTTCTTCGGTGGCGGCGGGGGCAGGGGTATCGGCCTTTGCCGCCGCCGCCACCGGAGCGGGTGCCGCCGCTGCAGCCGTCGCACCCGCTTCGATCACCGCGATTACCGCGCCAACCTCAACCGTGTCGCCCACGGCAGCACGGTGTTCCGACATGATACCGGCGACGGGCGAGGGCACGTCGACCGCGACCTTATCGGTTTCAAGGCTGCAAATCGCCTCGTCCGCAGCGACGGCATCGCCGGGCTGCTTGAACCATTCGGCAATCGTGCCTTCGGTAACGGATTCGCCCAGAGCGGGGATTTTGATTTCGGTGGCCATTGGAATGGGTTCCTGAAACTTGATGCGATCAAATATGACGTAAGGTCAGCCGGTTACAGTCCCAGCGCGGCGGCGATCAGCGCCTCTTGCTGGGCCTTGTGACGGCTGGCGAGCCCGGTTGCGGGAGAAGCGGCGGCGGCGCGCCCGGCATAGGTCGGACGCATCCCATTATGCCCGGCAGCGGTGAGCGATTCCTCGATCCGTTCGTTCACGAAGAACCACGAACCGTTGTTGCGCGGTTCTTCCTGACACCACACGACGTCCTGCAACTTCGTCATGCGTGACAGGCGCAGCGCCAGCGGATCGCCGGGGAAGGGGAACAGCTGCTCGATCCGGATGATCGACACATCGTCAATTCCCGCCGCATCGCGCGCTTCCATCAGGTCATAAGCGACCTTGCCTGAACACAGCACCACGCGCCGCACCTTGTCATCGGCAATATCCTTGGTGTCGGACAGGATCCGCCGGAACTGCCGCTCCCCAAGGAAATCGCCCTTCGCGCTCTTGGCCAGCGGGTGGCGCAGCAGCGACTTGGGGCTCATGATGATCATGGGCTTGCGGAAGCTGCGCAGCATCTGGCGGCGCAGCACGTGGAAGTAATTGGCTGGCGTAGTGATGTTGCAGACGCACATATTGTCGTCGGCGCACAGCTGGAGGAAGCGTTCGAGTCGCGCCGAGCTATGCTCCGGCCCTTGCCCTTCGTAGCCGTGCGGCAGCAGCATCACGAGGCCGTTGGCGCGCAGCCACTTGGATTCGCCCGACGCAATGAACTGATCGATCATGATCTGCGCGCCGTTGGCAAAGTCGCCGAACTGGCCTTCCCACAGCACCAAGCTGCGCGGATCAGCCATCGCAAAGCCATACTCAAACCCAAGCACGCCATATTCCGACAGGGTGGAATCGTGCACTTCGAACTTGCCGTGGGGCAGCGTGCTGAGCGGCACATATTTGCGCTCAACCTGCTGATCGACCCACACCGCGTGGCGCTGGCTGAAGGTGCCCCGGCCGCTGTCCTGCCCGGACAGGCGCACAGAATAGCCTTCCATTACCAGACTGCCGAACGCCAGAGCTTCGGCGGTGGCCCAATCGAAGCCTTCGCCGCTGCTGAACATTTCACGCTTGGCGGCGAGCACCCGGTCGAGCGTTTTGTGCACGTCAAGGTCGGCGGGCACTTCGGTCAGCACCCGGCCCAGCGAGTCCAGCACCTTGGGCTCAATTGCGGTTTCCACACTGCGGCGCGCGGTTTCGGGGTCGGCAGGTTTGTTCAGCCCTGACCAGCGCCCGCCAAACCAGTCGGCTTCATTAGCCTTGTAGTTCTTGCCAGCCTCGAATTCTTCTTCGAGCAGGCTGACAAACTCGTCCGCCATCCGCGCGCGCGTGCCGGGTTCGACTACGCCTTCGCGCACCAGCCGCGTTTCGTAAGCAACGCTGACCTTGGGGTGGGCGCGGATCTTGTCGTACATCAGCGGCTGGGTGAACTTGGGCTCGTCGCCTTCGTTGTGGCCGAACCGGCGATAGCACCACATGTCGATCACCACATCGCGGTGGAAGGTCTGGCGGTATTCAACCGCCAGCTTGCAGGCAAAGGTCACCGCTTCTGGGTCATCGCCGTTGACGTGCAGGATCGGCGCCATCACGCCCTTCGCCACGTCCGACGGATAGGGCGAAGACCGCGCGAATTTGGGAGAGGTGGTGAAGCCAATCTGGTTGTTGATGATAAAGTGGATGCAGCCGCCGGTATCATACCCCGGCACGCCCGAAAGCGAGAGGCTTTCCCACACCACGCCTTGGCCCGCAAAGGCCGCATCGCCGTGGATCAGCACCGGGAGCACTTGCTCCTTCTTCGCCAGATCATCGCGGATCGCCTGCTGCGCGCGCGCCTTGCCCAGCACCACGGGATTGACCGCTTCGAGGTGTGAGGGATTGGGGACGAGGCTCATGTGCACCGAAATGCTGTCGAACTCACGGTCGGTGCTGGTGCCGAGGTGGTATTTCACATCGCCTGATCCGGCCACATCATCGGGGTTCGCCGAGCCGCCCGAAAATTCGTGGAAGATCACGCGGTATGGCTTGGCCATCACGTTGGCGAGCACGTTCAAACGCCCGCGGTGGGCCATGCCGTAGATAATCTCGCGCACGCCGGAGCTGCCGCCGTGCTTGATCACGGCTTCGAGCGCGGGGATCATGGACTCGCCGCCATCCAAACCGAACCGCTTGGTGCCGACATATTTCTTGGCGAGGAATTCTTCGAACTGTTCGCCGCGCAGCACGGCGGAGAGGATCGCCTTCTTGCCTTCGGGCGTGAACTGGATCGTATCGCCCGGACTTTCGAACTTGTCCTGAAGGAAGCGGCGTTCCTCGGTATCGGCGATGTGCATGTATTCAAGGCCGACCTTGCCGCAATACACTTCGCGCAGCCGCTGATGGAGCTTGCCCACGGTGGTCCATTCCATGCCGAGCACGCCGCCGACATAGACGTCTTCGTTCTCTTTGCCCGCGAGCCCATGCCACGCCAGCGTCAGGTCTTCCGGTCCTTCGCGGTTCGACAGGCCGAGCGGATCAAGGTCGGCGGCCATGTGCCCGCGCACACGGTAGAGGCGCACCAGCGTCATCGCCGCGATCGAAAGCTTGGCGGCTTTCTCGGTCGCCTTGGGATCGAGCGGCTTGCCCGCATCCTTCGCCGCCGCCTTGACCGCTAGCCGCATCTCGGTCGGGTCCATCGCAGCGACCAGATCGGACGCGCTGTCGCTGAGCGCATCGAGCCAGCCGCGCCGTTCCCACGAAGGGCCGGGCTGCGGGCCTTCCTGATCGGTCAGTTGCGGGATGAAGTTGTGCGGTTCGTTGCCCATCGGGGGAATTCCTGGGGAGGAGGAAGGATGGCCCCCCGCAAGCGCGAGGGGCCGATATTCGGTTAGGCCAGTTCTTTCAGCAACCCGGCGAGCGTGGTGCCGAGTTCTGATGGCGAGGGCGAGACGCGGATGCCCGCTGCTTCCATCGCTGCAATCTTGTCGTCTGCGCCGCCCTGACCGCCGCTGACGATGGCGCCAGCGTGACCCATGCGGCGGCCCGGAGGGGCGGTGCGTCCGGCGATGAAGCCAACCATCGGCTTTGAACGGCCCTTTGCGCGCTGTTCCTTGATGAATTCAGCCGCTTCCTCCTCCGCAGAACCACCGATCTCACCGATCATGATGATGCTCTTGGTTTCCGGATCGTCGAGGAACAGGTCGAGCACGTCGATGAAGTTGGTGCCGTTGACCGGGTCGCCGCCGATGCCGACTGCGGTGGTCTGGCCGAGGCCCGCCATCGTGGTCTGGTGCACAGCTTCGTAAGTGAGCGTGCCGGAGCGCGAGACGACGCCGACGCTGCCCTTTTGGAAGATCGAACCGGGCATGATCCCGATCTTGCATTCGCCGGGCGTCAGCACGCCGGGGCAGTTGGGGCCGATCAGCCGCGACTTGGAGCCCGACAGGGCGCGCTTGGCGCGGACCATGTCGAGCACCGGGATGCCTTCGGTGATGCAGATGATCAGTTCGATCTCGGCATCGATCGCTTCGCAGATCGCGTCAGCGGCGAACGGCGGCGGCACGTAGATGCAACTGGCGGTCGCGCCGGTCGCGGCCTTGGCTTCGCGTACGGTGTTGAACTGCGGCAGGCCGATATGGGTGGTGCCGCCCTTGCCGGGGGTCACGCCGCCGACCATCTGCGTCCCGTAATCGAGCGCGGCCTGGGTGTGGAAGGTGCCGGTGTTGCCGGTCATCCCCTGGGTGATGACCTTGGTGTCTTTGTTTACGAGGATGCTCATTCAGATGTCTCCGAGAAAACGTATTGTGTCTTTAGGACGAGGCCGCCGATCAAAAGCGCAGCGCCCGGGTGATTGGTTGGGATACTGCCAGCGCTCATTTTGATGCGCCCTGACCCTTCGGCACCTTCGGGCCATTCGATAACGGCGAGACCATTCGCAGAAACGTCAGTGAACGGCCGTTCCGCAGATAGTCGAACCAATTCCTCGATCGGCATTGCAGGAGCGCTGGTGTCGTAAATGACGCAAGCGAGGAGGTAGCTGTCGGGCTCTTCGACGAACTGCATTTCTTGGAATGCAGCCAGCGCCTTTCGGTCGCCGATCATCCGCTTAAGGACGTAAAGCCCTGTCAGCTTGGCATCTTCCGCACTTGCCTCTGCGTTCTTTGTCGCAGTTTGAATTATGCGAGTCGCCGGTTCATCCGTGTCAGCATCCGCGTTGCTCCATCCATGAGCCTCCGGATCGTCGATCACCGCATAAGCAGCGTCGAGCGACCCGCAGGTCGTCTGCCAGAGGCTCGCCCACTCCTCGAATGGGTAATCCTGTGCGGAAGCAGGAACGCTCATTCCGATCAGTCCGGATGCGAGGAGGAGGGAGCCAAATGCCTTCACGCCAGCGAGCTATCCAGCGCCTTGCACGCTGCGAGCAGTTCCTTGACCGCATCGACGCTGACGCCGAGGTTGGCTTTTTCCTCGTCGGTCAGGCTGATCTCGATGACTTCCTCTGCGCCGCCTGCGCCGATCACCACCGGGACGCCGACATACAGCCCATCGAGGCCGTACTTGCCGTCAACCTGCACCGCGCAGGGCAGGATGCGCTTCTGGTCGTACAGATAGGCTTCGGCCATCGAAATGGCGCTGGTGGCGGGCGCGTAGAATGCCGAGCCCGTGCCGAGCAGCGCGACAATCTCGCCGCCGCCTGCGCGGGTGCGCTTAACGATTTCGCCGAGGCGGTCTTCGGAAATGCCCTTGATCTTGGCCATGTCCGCCACCGGAATGCCGTTGATGGTCGAGTAGGACAGCACCGGCACCATCGTGTCGCCGTGGCCGCCGAGCACGAAGGCGTTCACGTCCTTGACGCTGACGCCGAATTCCCAGGCGAGGAAGGTGGCAAAGCGCGCGGAGTCCAGCACGCCCGCCATGCCGACGACCTTGTGCGCCGGAAGGCCCGAAAATTCGCGGAGCGCCCACACCATCGCGTCGAGCGGATTGGTGATGCAGATCACGAATGCATCGGGGCAGTTGTTCTTGATGCCTTCGCCGACGGCCTTCATCACCTTGAGGTTGATGCCGAGCAGATCGTCGCGGCTCATGCCGGGCTTGCGCGCCACGCCTGCGGTGACGATCACGACGTCAGCACCGGCGATGTCCGCGTAATTGTTTGAACCGGTGATCTTGGCGTCGAAGCCTTCGACCGGGCCGCACTGCGACAGGTCGAGCGCCTTGCCCTGCGGTACGCCTTCGACAACGTCGAACAGGACGACATCGCCCAGACCTTTGGTTGCTGCGAGGTGAGCGAGCGTGCCGCCGATGTTACCGGCGCCGATCAGCGCAATTTTGGTGCGGGCCATTATTCGGACTTCCTTCCCTGATCCAGCGGGACGAAAATGCTCATGCGCTCCTTGCGAAACGCGGCGCTGGCGCCAACCCTCGTCCCAAGCGGCAAGGCACCCGTTAAGCGTGTTGCTTAAAGGGCGCGGTAAGCGGCTGGGAATGTGATTGCAACCAACAAAAGGACGGATGCAGCAACTATCTTTGCAATCAGTTCGCAATTGCATTAACGTGATCAGCTCACCCCATTAGGGGAACCGCGTACCGCAGCGATAAGTGCCCTAAGCCGGGGTGGTGGCGGCATTTGCCGCTGCGGCACGGCGGCGATCAAACATCTGTGTGATTGCCAGCCAGCGGTCTTTCGCATTTGCATCACCATCGGCGCGCGCCTGCTCGGCCCCGGTCAAAGCAGCCTCAACCGCGCCAAGCCCATGCACCGCAAAGTGCCGCAGCGCATCGGTCAGCAACGGGTCAAAGGTGGCCGTGGGCCGCGCGCTATCAGCGCCATCATTGGCGGCGCGCATCTGGGCTGGCCACACCAACCCGCGCCCCCGTGCGTGCCACCCGATCAGACGGGCGGCATTGTGGGCGGGGGCAAAACGGACGGACATGGGGGCGACTTCCTGCACTGGTTTTCACGCGCTATCAAAGGCTTCGCGTGTTGATGGTGCTATAGTCCCGCGCCGCTAAGGCTTGGTGTGGTAACAGGGTTTCGAAGGGCTTAACCGTGTTTTGCGGTTGGCCGCGTTTATTCGGCTGCGGGCGCGGCGGCTTTGCCCGGTTGCGCCTTCCACTGGCCTGCGCGGGCATATTCCTCACGCACCGCTCCGGTGCCCGAGGTCGGTTCGGCCTGCGGTGTGGCTGCGGGGGAGGAGGCAGCTGGCTCCTTGGCGGCGGCTGGCACCGGGCCAATGTCATAGGCGATTACCGGGCGGCCCGGAGCCGGGTCATAGCTGGCCGAAGCGGGGATAGCCGTCACCATGCTGCTAGTCCTACCGCTGACCGCTGGTTCGTACCCGGCATAGGTGGTGGCGAAAGCCGAAGCCGCTCCGCTCGCGCCGCGATTGCGGTAGAACCGGTGCGCGCCAATCGTGCCGATGTGATCGAGGGTCTTGGCCCAGTAAGGGTTCACCCAAAGCGTATGGTAATGAGTCGCATGGCCCACCGGCGCGTAAACGGTGCCTGCCAGAGCGTCCGCCGCAACCCGCTGTGCCCGCGCCCAGCTTAGCCCCGATGGCCGCCGCGCCAAGCTGCCATCGCAGGTGAAGGTGAACTGGCACCCGGTGCGCCGTTCCGATCCCTGGTACACGACCCCGCACACGCTCGACGGCCATGAGGGGTGCGCCACGCGGTTGAGCACGACCTGCGCCACCGCGCGCTGGCCCGCTTCGCTTTCGCTCGCCGCTTCGTACCACACGGCCTGCGCCAGACATTCAGCCGCGCGGCCGTGGGTGAGGCCGACGCCGGTGGAGAAAAAAGGTTTGGCGGGAGAGCCGACATCGATCAGCGCGCCAAGCTCTCGCCCGGCTTCGGCAGCGCCTGAACTCAGCGGATCGGCAGTGGGCAGCGCTACCAGCGCCGCGCCGGCGGGATCGGCCATGTAATAGAACGCCGAGCCCGGAAAGCTCATCCCGGGCCGCTCAAACGGCAGCGCGGCAGCAGCGGCTTTGCGGGTGGCGAGCGCTGCGGTGCTTTCGACCGCCGGGCCGGGCAGGGTTCCGAAGCCCCCGGGTGCGGCCATCGCGGGAACGGTGAGCGCAGCGAGCAGCACGGCAAGCCGCTTGCGCCCGCTTTTGGGCCACGCCTTTATTAGCGCGGGCCAGCTGAACCGGCGGGCAGGCGCGATAAACGCGAAAGAAGCGGCGGGGCGGGGCATTGTCGGCATCCCCTACGCGCAAGGCCCCGCATCGGCGAGGGCGCGCCGTGCCCGCGTCCCGAAACTGGACAGGTGGCGTCGAGGGCTTAACCGCAGCGATGCGAAGGCGGCGCGCGCTTGCACGCTTCCGCACTGCGCCCTATCGCGGGGCCGGACATGGCGCGGGATCACAGCAGCTTTGGGAAAGGGCGCGCGCGGATTGCCGCGCTGATGGCGTGTGCACTGCTGATGGCGGGCTGCGCCCCTGCCGCCGCCCCGCGCGAAGCCAGCGAGCGTCCCACCGTGGTCAGCCTCAATCCCTGCATCGATGCGATCCTCATCGAAGTGGCCGCGCCGTCGCAAGTTCTGGCGCTGTCCCACTACAGCCGCGATCCGGGGTCGAGCTCGATCCCCGCCGCCGTCGCCGTTCGCTACGGCGTAACCGGCGGTACGGCGGAAGAAGTCATCGCGCTTCAGCCCGACATTGTGCTCGCATCGACATTCTTGCCTCAGCCGACCCGCAGCGCGCTCGAACGGGCGGGTCTGCGGGTTGAAACCTTCGGTAGCCCCACGAGCATCGCTGCCAGTATCGCGCAAGTGCGCGATGTGGCCGCCTTGGTCGAAGCTGAGACAAAGGGTGAGGCGCTGGCAAACCGCATTGCCGCAGCCACTCCTCAGCCCGCCCGAGCGCCGATTGCAACGCTGCTGTGGCAGCCGGGCGAAATCGTCGCGGGTGAGGCGACGCTGATCGCCGAACTGCTGCGCGCCGAAGGCTTCACCAACCACGCCGCCGCGCGCGGGCTGGGTCAGGCCGATCACGTGTCGCTGGAGGTGCTGCTGGCCGATCCCCCGGCGCTGGTGCTGGTGGCAGGCGATGCGCCGGGGCAGCGCCATCCGCTGCTGGCGGACGCGATGAAGGCGACAACCATTGCGCCGCTCGATCCGGCATTGCTCTATTGCGGCGGGCCGACCATCCCCAAGGCGCGGGCGCGGCTGCGTGAGGTCCGCGCGATGATGGAGCGCCGCCGATGAACCGTGCGTCGCTGATCTTTGCCATTTTGCTGGCGGTTCTGCTGCCTTTGTCGCTGTTAGCTGGCCGCGTGTGGATCAATCCGTTCAGCGCCGATTGGCCGCAAAACGCCGCCCTTATCCTCGCCGAACTGCGCCTGCCTCGCGCAGTGCTGGCGACCATCATCGGCGCAGGCCTTGGCGCGAGCGGGGCGGCGATGCAGGGGTATTTGCGCAACCCGCTGGCCGATCCCGGACTGTTCGGCATCGCCCCGATGGCGGCGCTAGGCGCGGTGGCGAGTTTCTGGTTTGCCCCGTTGATTCCGCCCGCTTTTGCCGCGTGGAGCCTGCCGGTCATGGCGCTCGGCGGCGCGGGCCTTGGCATGGCGCTTCTTGCGCTGATCGCGGGGCGCACGTCATCAGATGCGGCAGGCGGTGTGGGCGGGGGGATTGCGCTGTTCACGCTCGCCGGGCTGATGCTGGCGAGCCTTGCCGGCGCGCTCACCGCACTGGCGATTACGCTGGCGCCCAATCCGTTCGCGCTGTCAGAGATCGTGCTGTGGCTCAACGGCGCACTGACCGATCGTTCGTGGCGGGAGGTGTGGCTCGCCGCGCCGCTGGTCGCCGCCGGAGTGGCGGTTCTGGCGCTGGCGGCCCGCAGCCTTGATGCGCTGACCTTAGGGGAGGAGGCCGCGCGTTCGCTTGGGCTCAATCCCGCGCGGCTGCTGGCGCTGTTGGTGGTCGGCATCGGGCTGACCGTGGGCGCGAGCGTCGCGGTGGCGGGGATCATTGGCTTTGTCGGGCTGGTCGTGCCGCATCTGGTGCGCCCGCTCACTGACCGCCTGCCATCGAGCCTGATTGTGCCGAGCGCGCTTGCGGGTGCCTGTCTGGTGCTCGCCGCTGACAGCGTGGTGCGCATCCTGCCGCTTGTGACCGAACTGCGGCTCGGCATTGCGCTCTCGTTGATCGGCGCGCCGTTTTTTCTGTGGCTGCTGCTGCGAATGCGGCGGGGGAAGCTGTGATGCTGGCGGCGGAAAACCTGACCTTGATGCGTGGGGGCAAGCCGGTGGTGGCGCGCCTTTCTGCCACGCTCAAATCCGGACAGATCACCGCGATTGTCGGCCCCAACGGCGCGGGTAAATCGAGCCTTTTGCTCGGCTTGGCCGGATTACTCGAACCGACTGATGGGCGCGTGATGCTTGATGGCGCACCGCTTGACGGTCTTGCGCCGCGTGCCCGTGCGCAAAGCATCGGCTACCTGCCGCAGTCGCCCGAAATCGCGTGGGATGTGGCGGTGGAGAGCCTTGTGACATTGGGCCGCTTGCCGTGGCGCGACCGGGGCGGGGCCAACGTCGCAGCGGCGCTAGCGGCGCTCGACCTGGAAGCATTGCGCCATCGTCCGGTCAGCCAGCTATCGGGCGGTGAGCGCGCGCGCGTGCTGCTCGCCCGCGTGCTGGCCGGGAGCCCGCGCTGGATCCTCGCCGATGAGCCGCTCGCCGCGCTCGATCTGGCGCATCAGCTCAGCCTTGTCGCGCACCTCAAAGCCTGCGCGCGGGGCGGAGATAGGGGTGATCAACGGCTGGGGCAGGGCGTCGTCGTGGTTCTCCACGATCTCGCCATCGCGATGAACAATGCCGACCGGGTGCTTGTGCTGAAAGACGGCCATCTGATCGCCGACGGCCCGCCCGAACTGGCACTGTCGCCTGACGTGATCGCGCAAGGCTGGGGAGTGAAGGCGCGCTGGCTGGGTGATCCCGGAGCGCTGGCGCTGGTGGTAGGGAAGGTGCCCTGAAAAGGCGGGCCGGGACACGGTGGTATGCGCCTTGGGGTAAGCGCCCTCCATCATGTCCCGGCCCCTGGCCGATCTTCCGCTTGTGCGCCAGGTTGCGACCCTAGAGCCCCGGCGTCAGATCGGTAATCAGGGGTTCTGATTGGCGGAGTGCGGCGGCGGGGGCGACTTCAGGTTTTCTATAGGGGTGATACTTAAGGCCAGATAAGTGTTTTTATTCAATCAATTGGCATTAGAATTTTAATCGCGCCTTTCCCGGCGCTGCGCCGCATGCGCTGGCATCTGGCAGCCGGTGCGCCCCATTTTGGGCTCGGCATCGTGCGTGGTTTGGCGCTGTTGGCAGGCGGAAACCGAAAGGCGCTCCGCCCGTTGCACCAAGGCAAGCCATCCCCATCTGTGGTGCGTTGCGGATAGCCCGCCGCGCCGCCCTTTACATCAGCGAACATTTCCGGAACAGATCACCCCCATGAGCCTCACCAAAATCAGCGTGCGCGGTGCGCGCGAGCATAACCTCAAGGGTATCGACATTGATCTGCCGCGCGATGCGCTGATCGTGGTCACCGGGCTGTCGGGCTCGGGCAAGTCGAGCCTCGCGTTCGACACCATCTATGCCGAGGGGCAGCGGCGTTACGTTGAGAGCCTCAGCGCCTATGCGCGCCAGTTCCTCGAAATGATGCAGAAGCCCGATGTCGAGCATATCGACGGCCTCAGCCCGGCGATTTCGATCGAGCAGAAGACCACCAGCCGCAACCCGCGCTCGACCGTGGCGACTGTCACCGAAATCTATGACTACATGCGCCTGCTGTGGGCGCGGGTCGGCACGCCCTATTCTCCCGCCACCGGCCTGCCGATTTCGGCGCAGACGGTGAGCCAGATGGTCGACCGGGTGATGACCCTGCCCGAAGGCACGCGCGCCTATCTGCTCGCCCCGGTGGTGCGCGGGCGCAAGGGCGAATACCGCAAGGAGCTGGCCGAATGGCAGCGCAACGGCTTCACCCGCGTGCGGATCGACGGCGAGATGTACGCCATCGAAGACGCGCCTGCGCTCGACAAGAAGTTCAAGCACGACATCGAAGTGGTGGTTGACCGGATCGCGGTCAAAGAAGGCATCGAAACGCGCCTCGCCGACAGCTTTGAGCAGGCGCTCAAGCTGGCCGAAGGACTGGCCTATATCGATCTAGCCGACGGCGTGGTGCCGGGGCGCGAAGCGGAAGAGCAGGGCGGCGCGATGAAGGGGGCCGGCCTGCCGCCCAACCGCATCGTCTTTTCCGAGAAGTTCGCCTGCCCGGTCTCCGGCTTCACGCTCGAAGCGATCGAACCGCGCCTCTTCAGCTTCAACGCCCCGCAAGGTGCGTGCGCCGCCTGCGACGGGATCGGCGAGAAGCAGCTGTTCGACCCGCAACTGGTCGTTCCGAACGAGGCGCTGACGCTCAAACAAGGCGCGGTGGTGCCGTGGGCCAAGTCCAACCCGCCGTCGCCCTATTACATGCAGGTGCTGGCCTCGCTGGCCAAGGCGTATGGCTTCAACCTCACAACCCCGTGGAAGGATCTGGAGCCCGACCAAAAGCTCATCATCCTCCACGGCACGGGCGGGATGCCGGTGCCGCTGACCTTCAAGGACGGCCGCCGCGAATACACGGTGAACAAGGCGTTCGAAGGCGTGATCGGCAACCTCAACCGCCGCCTGCTCCAGACCGAAAGCACCTGGATGCGCGAAGAGCTGTCGAAGTACCAGACCGCGCAGCCCTGCGAAGTGTGCGGCGGCAAGCGGCTGAACGAAAAGGCGCTCAGCGTCAGGATCGTCGATACCGATATCGCCGTGCCGGTGGCGATGAGCGTCGCCGATGCCAAGGCGTGGTTCCT
>LNED01000020.1 GCA_001464915.1 Sphingomonadales bacterium Ga0077531 | reverse complement strand
CACGCGCGGGTGTTCGGGATTGACCAGCAACCGAAGGAAGCCACTCGCCGCCTGCGCCACGGTGTCAAACGCGGGGCGATCCCGCTCCGGCCCTTCGCTGCCAAAGCCTGAGATTGAGGCATAGACCAGTGCCGGGTTGATCGCCTGCAACCGCGCCGCATCGACATTCAACCGTCCCGCCACACCGGGGCGAAAGTTCTGGATGAACACGTCAGCGGTGGCCACCAGCTGGTCGAGGATCGCAAGGTCTTCGGGCTGCTTGGGATCGATGGTGATCGACCGCTTGTTGCGGTTATAGGTCTGGAAATGCGGGGCATAGAGCCCGCCCTTGAACGATCGGAACGGATCGCCGGTGACCGGCTGTTCGACCTTGATGACATCGGCGCCCAGATCGGCGAGCAGCATCCCGGCCGCCGGGCCAGTGATGAAGGTGCCCATTTCGAGCACGGTAACGCCTGCTAACGGCTTTGCAGTCATCCGCCTGATCCCACCTTATATCTTGACAATAGGCCGTTAGTATATTCTTCGCATAACGAAATCAACTTCGAATATCGAAAAAGGAACCGCCTATGCGCATCGGCAAGCAGGACAACGCCGTCACCTCGATCTGCACCTCGGATGCCACGAGCATCACTGTGCGCGGGCTTGATCTGTGCGACGAGGTGATCGGCAGGGTCGATTTCACCAGCTATTTCTGGCTACTGGTGACCGGCACCATGCCCTCGCCCAAGCAGAAGGCGCTGGCCGATGCGGTACTTTGCGCGATTGCCGAACATGGGCTGGTGCCGAGCGTGGTCGCCACTCGCATGACCTATGCCGCCGCGCCCGAGGCGTTCCACGGCGCGGTTGCCGCAGGGCTGCTCGGCTGCGGGACAGTGGTGCTGGGCAGCGCCGAAGTCGCGGGCAAGTTCTATGCGCAGGTCGTTGCCGATGCGGAAGGGCACGATCCTGCCACCACCGCCATCGCCGCGATCAAAGCCCTGCGCGCCGAGAAAAAGGCGATCCCCGGCTTTGGCCACCCACAACATTCGGGCGGCGATCCGCGCGCGCACCGCTTGCTGGCGCTCGCCAAGGAACACGGCATGGAAGGCAAGCACATCGCCATGCTGCGCACCATCGAAGCAGTGCTGCCCGACGCGATTGGCCGGAGCCTGCCGATCAACGTCAACGGCGCGATCCCGGCGGTGATGCTCGATGCAGGCTTCCCGCTTGCCGCGCTGAAGGGCATCTCGCTCCTCGCCCGTACCGCCAGCCTGATCGCGCACTTGCAAGAGGAAACCGAGCGGCCAATTGGCTTCATCATGTCCGGCGCAGCGGCAGAGCGGATCGGGTTCGATGATGGGAGCGACGACGGGAGCGATGAGGGCATTGGGGATGGCGAATAAGCGCGCTTGATCCCAGCTCCAGCCCGCGCCACTGTTGGCGCAGAACGGACAAGGGAACGGGCATGATCGGACGGCGCATCACTTCACTGGCAGCACTGGCGGCGGCGATCGCCATCGCTCCTGCAGCCGCGCAAGCCCCTCTGACCCTCAGCGAAACCGAAGTCGCCGCCCCGGCCCTGCCCGACATCCTGTCTCCGCGCGGACGGGCCGAGGTTGAAAACCGCATCCTGGCAGAGCGGCTGGACACCGTGCTGCCCGCGATCATGCGCGAAGAAGGCATCGACCTGTGGCTGCTGGTCGCGCGCGAGTATTTTGAAGAACCGGTGGTCGCCAGCATGCTCGATGCCGAGAACATGCACGCCCGCCGCCGCACCATCCTGATCCTGCATGATCCGGGTGAAGGCAAACCGATCGAACGCCTTACAGTCAGCCGCTATGGCCTCGGCGGATTGTTCGAGCCGGCATGGAATCCCGATGAACAGCCCGATCAGTGGCAGGCGGTTGCTGATCTGATCGCCGCGCGCGATCCGGTCAAGGTCGCG
Organism: Sphingomonadales bacterium Ga0077531; assembly: GCA_001464915.1. Lineage (GTDB taxonomy): Bacteria > Pseudomonadota > Alphaproteobacteria > Sphingomonadales > Sphingomonadaceae > Erythrobacter. The sequence continues at coordinate 2,368 of LNED01000020.1, read as the reverse complement.
ATCAATTCGTCCGATCTCTACCAATTCGCCGATGGCATCACGCTGAGCCAATACGACAAGTTCATGTCCGCCCTACCCGCCGCGATGCACGAACGCGTGGTGAGCGGTGAGAACCTCGCGATCCGCTGGCTTGAAACGCGCACGCCTGCGGAAATGGAGCTGTACCCCAGCATCGTGCGCACCGCCCATGCGGTGATCGGAGAGGCGTTCTCGCGCAAGGTAATCACGCCGGGTGTCACCACTGCCGAGCAGGTGCAGTGGTGGTATCGTGACCGGCTGCTGGCATTGGGCCTCGACCCGTGGTTTCACCCCTCGGTCGCGATCCAGCGCGAAGGGGCAGAGGGGATGATCGAGGGCGATGCGGTAATCCAACCCGGCGATCTGCTGTGGACCGATTTCGGCATCACCTATCTGCGGCTCAACACCGACACACAGCATCTCGCCTATGTACTGAAACCCGGCGAGGCCGACGCGCCCGCAGGACTACGCGCCGGGCTGGCGAACTCGAACAAGGTGCAGGATTTCCTCACCCGCGCCTTCAAGATCGGGCGCAGCGGGAACGAGGCGCTGGCGCTGGCGCGCGCCGATGCGATTGCAGCGGGGCTCGATCCGTCGATCTACACCCACCCGATCGGCAATCACGGCCACGGCGCGGGGCCATCGATCGGGTTCTGGGACAATCAGAAGCCCGATGTGCGCGGCAGCGGGCTCATCCGCGCGAACACCGCGTGGTCAATCGAGCTGACATCCTACGCGGCGGTGCCGGAATGGGGCGGGCAGAAGGTGGATTTCCGCACCGAGGAAGACGCGTTTTTCAATGGCGAGACTGTGCGTTATATCGACGGACGCCAGACCGAGATTACACTGATCCCGTCGGGCTAGCGGCTCGACGATCCAATCCCGCGCGCGCGGGTGCTGACCTTCCAGACCTCAGTGGCGGATGTGATGTAGAGATCGGACAAGTCGGGCCCGGCCCAGCCAACATTGCTCGCGCGGATCGGCAACTCCAGCGTCGCAACCCGCGTGCCGTCGGGCGCGATCACGCACACCCCCGCCGGGCATGTGGCGAACACGCGCCCTTCACTATCGACCCGCAGGCCATCGACCGGAAACGGCTTTCCTTCGAGCGCGAGGTTCGCCAGCAACCGCTTGTCGCTGGCCGTGCCATCGGTGGCGAGCGTATAGGCCCACAGATTGTTGGAGGCCGAATCGCTGACATAAAGTGTGGCCTCGTCGGGCGAGAGCGCGATGCCGTTGGGCCGTTCCAGCGCATCGTCGATCAGCGTCATCTTCCCGCTCGTCTCGTCAAACGTGAACACCCCGTTGAAACCGACCTCGGCTACCCGCTGCACGCCGCCATAGGCGCTGTTCAAGCCATAAGGCGGATCGGTGAACAGGATTAGCCCGTCCGAACGCACCACCAGATCATTGGGGCTATTGAGATGCTTGCCCAGATATGCCGCAACAACAGTGCGTCGCCCGCCTTCCGGCGTCCAGCGGGTAATCGTGCCGCTACCGTGTTCGGCGTTGAGCAGGTGGCCCTTGCGGTCGAAGGTATGGCCGTTCGCGCGCGATGATGGCTGGTACAGCACCCTCGGCGCTTCACCCGGCACCACCGCGTAGACCGTGTCGCCGGAAATATCGCTGAAGATCACCCGCATCCCGTCCCACGCGGGGCCTTCGGTGAAGTTATATCCCTCGGCCACCTTTTCCAGGCTGCCGGGAACGAACACGCCGTCATCTTCGACCGGCCAGGGATCGGGTACTTGCGCACATGCGCTGCTTGCTGCCAGCCCCGCCAGTCCTGCCAGCCCTGCCAATAGTCCCCACGCTCTGCCCATCTGCCTGCTCCTTGCGGTGTCATGTCAACCTGCCCCTTCTCTCATCCGTCTGCCAGCACTTTTGAGGGGAGCCCCACTCTTGCCAGCATCGGCGTGCGGGGGCATTGGGGGCGGCAGACAGGAGACCCCATCCCCATGACTCAGACCCTGCGTCAGATCGACCACTTCATCGTCGGCGACAGCCCCGCCCCGACCCGCAAGCATTCCATCTGGAACCCCTCGACCGGCGAAGTGCAGGCCGAGGTCGCACTCGGTGATGCCGCGCTTCTGGCGCAGGCCGTTGCGACCGCCAAGCGCGTCCAGCCAGCCTGGGCCGCCACCAACCCGCAACGCCGCGCGCGGGTGATGTTTGCCTACAAACAGCTCGTCGAAGCCAACATGCAATCGCTAGCCGAAATGCTCTCGTCCGAGCACGGCAAGGTGATCGACGATGCCAAGGGCGATATCCAGCGCGGGCTCGAAGTCATCGAATATGCCTGCGGACTGCCGCAGATCATGAAGGGTGAATACACCCACGGCGCAGGGCC
>LNED01000019.1 GCA_001464915.1 Sphingomonadales bacterium Ga0077531 | reverse complement strand
GAAAGTGGTCGGGGAGACAGGATTCGAACCTGCGACCCTCTGGTCCCAAACCAGATGCGCTACCAGGCTGCGCTACTCCCCGACGCTTATTCACCTTGAGCGGATGCCTAACTCCGCCCTGGTATTCGACCCGATCCGCCTGTCGCCCGCCCCGGTGGGCCCGGCAGGATTCGAACCCGCGACCTAGCCGTTATGAGCGGCCAGCTCTAACCGCTGAGCTACAGGCCCGTGGAAAACGGAACCGGCAGGCAGGGCGAATGACAGCCCCCTAGACTGGCAACGCCGATGAAACAAGCCGCGATCCGCAAGCAATGTTTACTCACCCGTGGCAGCAATGATTTCAGCCACAGTGGTCGGCCGGACGCCCCGCTGCGCGAGATCGGCATAAACGACCTCAAGCCAGTGATACAGCGCCTCAACCGCCGCCGGAGTTTTGGCATAGGGGGTGTGGCCGGGAGCAAGGCTGGGGCTGTGGAACGAAAGCACCAGCACCGGCAGTCCGCTATTCACTGCAATGTCGATCCCGCGCAGCGCCTCGTCCGCCGACACGCCTTCGGGCGTCAGCGCGATGCGTTCAAGCAGGCCCAGCCGCGAAAAGCCGGAAAAAAACGTCGGGATATGCCGCTGCGCGCGGTGCAACAGTGGGCCGAACTGCCGTAGCGGCCCGGTGTAGACGCTGGTGACCGGCAGTTCGAGCAATTGGCGCGCATCATCGACCCAATAGGGGGTGAGCGGGTGGTGCGAATAATCCGGCCCGCCTTTGGGTGTGTAATCGAACAGCGAACGGACCGAGGTATCAATGCGGATGCCAGCGCTTTTAAGCAATTCTTCGGTGTGCGGCCCCAACCCGTATCGTCCGGCGCGGTAAATCAACGGTGCGGCACCGAATGCCGCTTTGATGGCATCGCGTAGTGCAATGAACTTGGCGGCTTCCAATGCGGGGGGCAGATTGCCGGCGAAGGAATTGCGCTCACAAACCACCTCCTCGAACGGCGGGTTGACCCACGGGTGGAGCTGCACGCCGACCTCGGCCACGCCGCGCCGCACCGCATCGCCGATGATCTCGACCGCGCGAGCATCCTGCACGATCGGCCAATCGACCAGATACACTGGTACCACGCCGAGGCCTTCGCAAAACGCCTGAAAGCGCGGGATCGCCGCGATGTGGCTTAACCCGTGGCCATCGCGCCGGAACGGGCTGTTCCAATCGAATTCCTCTTCGGTATCAACCGTCAGGAGCACCCGCTGACCGAAGCCCGAAGAAAAACGTGCGGCGCTGCCTTGCGCGGGCAAATCGACCATTGATGGCGTCGTCATATCGCTGATCGCGCCTGACTAGCGCGCAGCCAACGCGTCGTTGGCGGCGATGCCAGATAAGTCGCCGCTGTCGGACAGCAGCGGCAAAGTGAGCGTTAATGTGGCGCCATCGCGCAGCATATTGCCGCCAGCCGCACGCGCTTCGGCCCGGGCCAGTCGGAGTGCAAACCCGGCGCCAAACAGCCCGGCATTGATCGCGCTGTCAGGTGTGCGGGCGGTCGACGCGAACAGATTGTCTTCGCCTGCCAGCCGTGCGGGTAGAGCACAGCTTAGCCGCGCCATCGCGCCGCCTGCGCCAATCAGCGGGTCGAGCTGCAATGCGATGTGCTCACCCGCGCTGCACACTGCCGCCAAGGTGGCAATCAGACGCCAGATTAGCCCATCGGCATCCTCGGGATCAGTAGCGATGAGCAGGGTTGTTGTCGGCGCAAAATCAAGCGTCAAAGCCGCGCCGCGCGGTTCGAGCACCGGGGCGAGCTGCGCCGCAGTGCGACGGATCAGGGCGGCAAGATCAGTCTCACCGGGCTCAATCTGCATCACCCCGGTTTCCAGCCTGGCAAGCCGGTCAAGCTCCTCAAACCCGGCCAGAATGCGCGCAGCATCGGCCGCAATCGCAGCGGCGAGCGCGCGATATTCGTGCGGGGCGGGGCCGAACAATTGCTGCTGGATCACCTCGGCATAGCCTTGCACTGCTGTGATCGGCGTGCGCAATTCGTGCAGCAGTTGGCGGATCCGGTCAGCCTCGCGCGCTTCTGCGGTCACCGATGCGTCAGTTTCGCCGGGGATGCGGCGCAGGCGCCCGAAATAGCCGGTGAAATGGCCATCCTCGCTGAAGCGCGGCTGGGCATCGATCAACCAATCGCCCGCAATCGCCGGTGCGCCCGCAAGGCTTACCGCCGCGCGGGTGATCGGCTGGCGGCGGACAAATGCGCGCTCAAGACTGATTTCGCCCGGTTCGACGTCGTCGAGCCGATACGGCGTGAACAGCCGCGTGCCGATCACCATCGGGGCGACATCGGCGCTGGCCCATTCGATTCGTCCGCTGGCATCGGCGGCAAAGCCAAAGCTGGTGGCGACAGACGCAATGCGATCAGGCAGTTCGCCCAGCGGCAGGCGGGGGGAGCTTTCGAACTCTTGCCGGGGTTCCCCGCGCTCGCGCCTGAATTGCGCGATGCGTTCAACAAGTGCCGAGATTTCGGTGCGTCCGCTATCGTCACGGTTGCGCGCGGCAGTTGCCGCTGATGGCCGTGCGACCGGCGCGCGCAACGGGATCGGTGCCGAGCTGTCTGCGGGCTCGTGCTTTGCCGCAATGACGGCAGCGGGTGCGGGGAGGCCGCGATCATGCACGCCCAGCCGCATCAGCAGCGCATCGACATCAACCGGCAGGTCGCGGCGGTTGCGCAGAAACCCGCGCGCGCGCACCGGCAGCCGAGGGATCAGCGCAGTCCAATCTTCCGAAGACAGGTCGGCCCGGTTCAATGCGGCAGAGGCGACTTCTGGTTCGTGGTCGGATAGATGTGCCGCAAGATCGGGGTTTCGGAACCGCCAGCCGGCCTCTCGGATCATGGAAGCGCGCTCATCAGCCGGAATCGCTTCGGCCAGTGCATCCATCCGCAGCCATGCGGCGGCCAGCAGGCTGTGATCGGGCTGGCTGCCCTGGCGCACCCGATCCTTGCCCAGCAGATGGAGCAATTGCCGGAACTGCGTGCGCAAGCCCCCCTCGCCGGTGGCGCGTTGGCGCAGCACAGTGGCAAGGCGATCATCGAAGAACAACAGTCACTCCCAAATCGCAGATCTAAATCGCCGAATCCGGCCGAATCGCCCGCGCCAAAGCCCGGTGAGCAGCACTGATACGCACGGGCGGTCGCTACGTCCTATCAGGTTCGGACAATTGTCACAGTCTGGCGCGAAAGGTGCGTTGCAAAGCGGGACAATTGCTGGCAGACCTAATAATATTAGCCTAGCGGGCCGTTCGGCGCGCTTCTTGTTTCTTTTGGATCATATAAGCACGCGGCGTTGCCACCCGGTGAACGACGCCATGCTGAAGGAGCATAAGCCGAGTGGCCAATCTGGACGAAATCGACCGCCGCCTGCTTTCGGAATTGCAGGCGGAAGGCCGCGTGACCAATGTTGAATTGGCGCAGCGCGTCGGATTGACTGCGCCGCCATGCCTGCGCCGGGTGCGGGGCCTTGAGGAAGACGGGGTAATCCGCGGCTATCACGCTGATCTCGATCCGTCGAAACTGGGCTTTGCGATCACCGTGTTTGCGATGGTCAGCCTTAAAAGTCAGGCCGAAAGCTCCCTGCGCGAATTCGAGGAACATATGCGCGCTCTGCCCGAAGTGCGCGAGTGCCATATGTTGAATGGTGAGATCGACTTCATCCTAAAGATCGTCAGCAAAGACCTGCAAAGCTTTCAGGAATTCCTGACCGGCAAGCTGACGCCCGCGCCCAATGTGGAAAGCGTGAAAACGTCGCTGACAATCCGCACCGCGAAGCAGGAACCCGGCGTCCCGCTATGACCTTGCGGGCGCCCCTTACGGCGATGGTCTTATTGGCCACCGCACTGAGCGGCGCCGGATGTTCCGATGCAGGTGGTTCCGGGCAGGCCGGTGTAAAGCCGTTCGATGCCATGTCCCCCGACGAGCACCTCGACTGCGCGGTGCATATCAGCGCCTACACGTACCTGATCGTTGGTGGACAGGTCGCCAAGGACGACGAACGATATTCGCAGTCGCTGCTGGCGCTGGGCTGGCACCACAATGCTTACGCCATCCCGCTGGGCAAGGGCGAGCAGCATGATCTGATCAACAAGCGGCGCGCGGCGCTGATTGCAGAGGAAGACGCCGAGACGATCGCAGCGCGGGCGATTGATTGCATCGTGTCTGCCGAAGCGAAAGCCGAAGCGAGCTAGCGGGCAGCGTCCGCCGACTGGGGGATTGTGATGGCAGACCAAACGGAAATCGAACCCGAACGGTTGTCCGAGCCGCTAACCGGACGCTGCCTGTGCGGCGCCGTTACCATCACCGTTACCGCCATGCAGGCCGAGGTTGATATTTGTCACTGCGCCATGTGCCAGCGTTGGGGCGGGGCGTTCTATGCCGGGGTGAAGGGCGAGGCCGCTGAGGTCACGGGCGAGGAGGCGGTTACCATCTACCGTTCAAGCCCTTGGGCAGAACGCGCGTTCTGCGGCACCTGCGGCAGCAATCTGTGGTTTCGGTTTCTGCCCACCGGTGGACGCAGCTTCCTCGCGGGATTGTTCGACCTGCCAGCAGGCTTCGGGATCGAACACCAGATTTTCGTCGATGAAAAGCCCGATTGGTATGACATCGCGCAGGCCAGCCCGATGAAAACGGGGCCGGAAGTGATCGCCGAGGCCATGGCGCAGGGCCTCGACTTCGGCGCCTAGTGAAGCTTCAGCTTGGGCCGCACGATACGGTTCACTTGGCCGATCAGCATCAGGAACGTCGCCTTCACCCAGCCGTGAATGCCGATCAGGTGCATCCGGTAGAGCGAGGTGTAGATGAACCGCGCTAGCCGCCCTTCGATCGCCATGCTGCCGCCAATCAGGTTGCCCATCAGGCTGCCGACGGTCGAAAACCGGCTGAGCGACACGAGTGAACCATTGTCGCGGTAGACGAAGTGTTTGAGCGCGCGTCCCTTTTGCATCCGGCAGATATTGTCGAATACGACCGCCGCCATCTGATGGGCGGCCTGCGCGCGCGGCGGGATTGGTCGATCCTCACCCGGCGGCGTGTAGGACGCGCAATCGCCGAGCGCGTAGATGTTCGGATCGACCGTGGTTTGCAGCGTGTCTGTGACCATGATCTGGTTGCGCGGATTGGTTTCCAGCCCGAGCGTGGACAGGAACTCGGCGCCCTTCACCCCGGCAGCCCAAACGATCAGATCAGCCTCAATCGTGTCCCCGGCCTTGGTCAGCAGGGTGCGCGGGCGGGCTTCGATCACCTGCGTGTTTTCACGCACTTCGACACCGAGCACGCCCAATTCATGCTTGGCCGCCTGAGACAGCTTATCGGGCAGGGCAGGCAGGATGCGCGGGCCAGCTTCGAGCAGGGTGACGTGCAGACGGCTCTCGTCAAACACCTCCAGCCCGTAATGCCGCAGCGCGCCTGCCGCGTTGTAAAGTTCAGCCGCCAGTTCCACGCCCGTAGCGCCGCCGCCGACAATGGCGATGCGTACCTGCTCGTTCGCAGTCGGATCGTTCATCATCGCCCGGCTGACGCGCAGGCAGTGGTTGAGCAGCCGAGTGCGGAACCTGTCGGCCTGCACGCGGCTGTCGAGGTAGAGGCAATGTTCGGCCACCCCCGGCACGCCAAAATCATTCGAGATCGAGCCCAGCGCAATCGCCAAGATATCGTAGCGGATGGTGTGTGCTTCGATCAGCTCGCTGCCATCCTCGTCCTTCACCGGAGCAAGGCTGATGGTCTTGCCCGCGCGGTCAATCCCGTCGAGGCTGCCCTGAAAATAGCGGTAGCCCCAGCGGTGGCAGTGCCCGCGATAGCCGACCTCATCCAGATTGGCGTCAAGCGAACCGGCAGCGACCTCGTGCAGCAGTGGCTTCCAGATGTGGCTGAGGTTCTTGTCGACCAGAATGATATCGTGGTGCTTGCGCCCGTACTTCGCACCCAGCCGCCGCACCAGTTCAAGCCCGCCTGCGCCCCCACCAACGACAACAATCTGGGTCTTGCGGTTCATTCGTCACTCCTTGGCACCCACTGTACAGCGCAATCCCAGCTATGCGCATAGCGAGGCACCGCCGCAAAATCGCTTCAAATCAACGTGGCGCGATGCAACTTGTGTTGCAGTGCAGCATGAATGCCACAATCGGGAGTCGTTTTAGCGATTGCTCTCCCGCAGTACGCCTTCTGCTGTCTCGGTTCCCCAATCGATTAGTGACGTGCCGGGATCGTAAATGGGCAGTGAGCGATGCGAAATGCTCCACGGAAGCACAGTCCCTGCCCGAGGAACCGTCCGTACGAGCCGCTGCGCGGCGCTTCCTTGTTCAATGTCGACGACGTAGCAGAATACGTCCGCCTCCGGGTCTTCGATAACGCGAGTTGCGACGATGATGTCCTGCGGTCTCGGATCGTAATTACCATAGTCGTGGCGCACTAACTCTTTGAGACCGCTGCGAAAGAAATAGCTTTTAAAGCCCCGCATGAAGAAATCGAAATGCTTGTGGGCATAGGACCATGCGAATGGGGGCTCCGAGCGGAACCAATCCATCTCACCGACCAATATCCTTCTGTTGTCGATCCGCGTGTCGGCAGCGATGGAAAAAGTGCCGGTTTTGATTGGCGTGAATTGGGCACAGCTGCGCTGAGGCTCGTTCAGTAGCGGGCCGAAGTGCTTTATATCGATGCGATCGGAAAAGCCCGCTGGCATCGGCGGCGGTGGCCCCTCCCGGCAGGAGGGGATCAGGGGCCGCTGCGGCAGATGGTGGGCGTAGCTGGCCACTATCCGCGATGCTTCCTTCGCGGCTGCTAGATTGTTTTTTTCGATCCAAACTTGCACCAAAGCCCCACACTCAACGTTAGGATCACTCGGCAATTGAAAGCGCAAAACTTGAACTGGACCAGCGAACTCAAGTTCGACGCCGGTGGGCATGATCGACAGATTAACTGGCGCGTTGTCGAATTCCGAAAGTCGACCTGAATTCAAATCTTGGATTCGAAAATAGCCAACAAAATGCACCATGCCGCCATCAAACGTATGGGACATACCAACATAGCTGTCGGCATTCAGCCATTGCCATGCTGGACGCGCCTGGAGTTCGTCTGCGTAGGCCAACCATTTTGCTGTCTGCACAGGATCGTAGTCGTCGGGTAGCTGGGCGCTGACGGGCCCGCACAAAGCGATCAAGCTGATCAATCCACAAGTGACTAGCCCAGTTAATCGACCAATTGTTGAATTGCGCATGTTCATGCCACCTCAGGCGAGCTACCGATCAATTCACCAGTGATTGCATGGGCTTGATTAAGCCGAAGTTACCTTTGGCTCAATTGCTTTCACTTCTAACCCACCCGCTCGTCGAGCCACTTTTCCAGCCACTTGATCGAATAATCGCCGTTCAGCACATCGTCCTGCCGCAGCAGTTCCTGATGCAGCTTGATGTTGGTGTTGACCCCTTCGACTACCATCTCCTCCAGCGCGCGGCGCAGGCGCATGATGCAGCCTTCGCGGGTGCGGCCATAGACGATCAGTTTGGCAATCATGCTGTCGTAATATGGCGGGATCCGGTATCCGGCATACAACCCGCTATCGACGCGGACATGCATGCCGCCTGCCGCGTGGTAATAGGTGACGAGGCCGGGCGAGGGCGCAAAGTTGAACGAGTCTTCGGCGTTGATCCGGCACTCGATCGCGTGGCCTTTGAACTCAAGCTCATCCTGCGTGACCGACAACGGGCGACCTTCGGCAATGCGGATCTGTTCGCGCACCAGATCAAGGCCGGTGATCGCTTCGGTCACCGGGTGTTCGACCTGAAGCCGGGTATTCATTTCGATGAAGAAGAATTCGCCATTTTCCCAAAGGAATTCGATCGTGCCCGCACCGCGGTAAGCCATGTCGCGCATGGCCTTGGAGCACACTTCGCCCATGCGGGCGCGTTCTTCGGGGCTGATGACGGGCGAGGGCGCTTCTTCCAGCACCTTTTGGTGACGGCGCTGGAGCGAACAATCACGTTCGCCCAGGTGGATGGCGTTGCCATTGCCGTCGCCAAACACCTGAAATTCGATGTGGCGCGGATTGCCGAGGTATTTCTCGATATAGACGGTCGCATCGCCGAACGCGGCTTTCGCCTCGCTACCGGCTTGCTGCATCAGGGTTTCGAGCTTTTCTTCGCTCTCGCACACTTTCATCCCGCGCCCGCCGCCGCCGCTGGCGGCTTTGATGATCACCGGATAGCCAATGTCCTTGGCGATTTTGCGGGCTTCGTTGAAATCGGACACCGCGCCGTCGGACCCGGGCACGAGAGGCAGGCCCAGTGCGCCAGCCGTCCGCTTGGCCTCGACCTTGTCGCCCATCGTGCGGATGTGTTCTGGCTTGGGGCCAATCCAGATGATGTCGTGCGCTTCGACGATTTCGGCGAACTTGGCGTTTTCCGAAAGGAATCCGTATCCCGGATGGATCGCATCGCACTGCGCGATTTCCGCCGCCGAAATGATGTTGGCGATGTTGAGATAGCTCTCGGATGCGGCAGGCGGGCCGATGCACACCGCGTGATCGGCCAATCGCACGTGCATGGCATCTGCATCGGCGGTTGAGTGCACCGCAACCGTCTCGATCCCCATTTCATGCGCCGCGCGGTGAATGCGCAACGCGATTTCGCCGCGATTGGCGATCAGGATACGCTTAATGGCCATGGGCTTACGCGATCACGACAAGCGGCTGGCCAAATTCGACCGGCTGGGCATTTTCAACCACGATAGCGGTGACCGTGCCCGCGCGCGGTGCGATGATCGGGTTCATCACCTTCATCGCCTCGACGATCAGCAGCGTGTCGCCTTCCTTGACCGCTTGGCCGACCGAAACGAACGGCGCGGCGCCCGGCTCCGGCGTCAGATAGCAGGTGCCAACCATTGGTGATTTGACCGCATTGGTCATATCGGGGCCAGCGGCGGGCTCAGGCGCGGTGGGCGCAGCGGCGGCCGGCGCGGGAGCTGCGGCAATCGGTGCGGGCGCAGCGGCGTAAACCGGCGCGGCTGACGCTACCGCCCCGCGGGAGACGCGAATCTTGCGGTCGTCATCCTCAACCTCGATTTCGGTGAGGCCGGTTTCATTGAGCAGTTCAGCCAGCTCTCGCACCAGAGCGGTGTCGATGTTCATGCCGGATTTGCGCCCCGACTTTTTGCCATCGCCGCCATCTTTGCCCTGTCCCTCGTCGTTCGACATGAAAGTCCCTTGTTTTGTGAAACGCCTGTTACAGCGCGGGACTATTCACGCCAATTGCGGCTGGCAAGTGGCAATGGGTGCAATCTGTGCAAGGAAGTGCGCGGTTCAGACTGTGCCTGCGGCTACGGCTTCCAGCGCAATGCGGTAGGAATCGGCCCCGTGACCCTCGACTGTCAGTGCTGCGGCCATGCCGACATAGGACAGGTGGCGGAAGCTCTCGCGGGTTTTGGGGTCGGACAGGTGCACTTCGATCACCGGCGTGCGGATCGCCTTGATCGCGTCCAGCAGCGCGATAGACGTATGGGTATAGGCCGCCGCGTTGAGCAGCACCGCCCGCGCACCTTCGGCCTGCGCCTCATGCAGCCAGTCGACCAGCATCCCTTCGTGATTGGTCTGGCGCATCTCGATTTCGAGCCCGAGTTCGCGGGCACGGTCTTCGAGCATCCCGGCAATATCATCGAGCGTGGTGGTGCCATAAATCTCAGGCTCACGCGTGCCGAGGAGATTGAGGTTGGGGCCATTGAGGACGTAAACGAGGTTGGTCATGGGTGGGGGATAGCGGGAAGGCGCGGGGCGGGGAAGGGGATCGCTGCGAGCACCTACAAGTCCGCAGTTTACCTGACCGAGCCGGTCCGCCATAGGTTTGCCGTTGTGATTGTAGTCCCCGCTCATATACCCAACCTGGAGACCGAACGCTTGCTCCTGCGCGCGCCAGAAGGCGGCGATTTCCCAGTCTACCGCGATTTCTTCGCCGATGCAGAGGCTTCGCATTTTTATGGCGGTCCTCTCGATGCGGATCGCGCTTGGCGGGTGTTGGCGACCGATATAGGCCACTGGGCATTGCGCGGCTATGGACGATGGTCGGTGATCGAGCGAGCCACGGGCCTGATGATTGGCGGGTGCGGGTTATGGTGGCCAGAAGGCTATCCGCGCTCAGAGCTGACTTGGTGGATCATCCCGTCGGCGCGGCGGCACGGCTACGCCCTCGAAGCGTCTCGCGCTGCTGTGGATTTCGGTTACACAGTGCTAGGATGGGATCTGGTCGAAACTCATATGAACGATGAGAACGTGGCCGCGCGAAGGCTGGTCGCGAAACTCGGTGGCATCCCGATTTTGCGCGAGCGGTTTCCTGACGGGCTCGCACGCGACATTTTTGCCCTGCCACGCCCGAATTGAACGCGCGCCGGCCAGTAAGCCTGACCTACCGATCCACCCCCTTGACCTTCCCCCACTGCCGCGCCGCAGTGTATCCGAGATACCCGGTGCCAAACAGGGCATAGAGCGGCTCTGGCAGCCCGTTCAGATAGGTGTTCATCCCCGCCGCAATGTCGCGCGCAGCGAGCGGATGGAAGGCGCTCAGCACGCCCATCGGCAGCGCTGTCAGCAGCAGGATATACATCACATAGAGGAAGCTGGGGCGGGCGCGGCTGGTCCACGGGTCTTTGGAATTGGCCTCGGCGACGATGGCCTGCAATTGCGCCTCGATCATGCGCATTTCCTGCGTCCCTTCGAGCGCGATCAGTTCCAGCTTCGCGCGGGCCTGCGCTTCCTTATCCGGGATGATCTTATCAATGATCGAGGCGATGGGGCCGATCAGCACGTCGAGAATGGCCATTTTGAACGCTCCTTGGCTGTGAGTCGCACAAAAAATGACCAATCAGGTTAAAGTAGGAAAATGAATTAACCTATTTAACGCCTGCCTCGGCGAGGAGCCGCTGCGCCAGCGCCAGATGCGGACGGTCGAGCATCGCGCCGTCCAATGCCACCACGCCCGCGCCGGGGTGATCGGCGAAGGCCTGCACTACTGCGCGGGCATGGGCGAGCTCGTCGGCGCTTGGCGTAAAAGCGGCGTTGATCGGATCGACCTGCGCCGGATGGATCGCCAGCATCCCGCGGAACCCCGCCGCGCGCACGGATTTGGCGCGCCGCCCCAATGCCTCAAGGTCGCGGAATTCGGGCTGCACCGTCTCGATCGCCGCCACGCCCGCCGCCGAAGCGCCGATCAGACACAGGCTGCGCGCCATCTCGTATGTATGGGCATATTCGCCGTCAGCCCCGCGCTGTTCGCGCGCGCCGAGTGCCGAGGACAAGTCCTCCGCCCCCCAGCTCATCGCCACCAACCGCTCACGCCCCTGATAGTCGCCCGCGTATTCGCCAGTGCGGAACATCGCTGCGGCCGTTTCCGTCACCAATGCCGCAATCAGCGTTCGTCCCTGCGGGATGCCATGCGCGGCTTCCAATGCGGTAAGGTAGTGGTGCAATTGCGTGATATCCGCCGCCCCTTCGGCCTTGGGCAGGAAAACCCCGCCGGGCCGCGCCGGGACGATCGCAGCGAGATCGGCGATGCAATCGGCGGTGCTGATCGGATTGATCCGCACCCACAGCCGCGCGCGATTGTCGCTGGCCGCAATCTGTTCGGCCACCATTGCGCGGGCGGCGGGCTTGTTTTCAGGCGAGACCGAATCCTCAAGGTCGAGCAGCGCAATGTCAGCTGCGCTCGCCTCCGCCTTGCCCATTTTCTTCTCGCTGTCGCCGGGCGCGAACAACCACGAACGCATTTTGGGTAAGGCGGGGGCGGTGTGGGGCATGGAGCAGTCCTCTCGTCACCCCCGCTTACGAAGCGCGCCGCGCCGCGACAAGCCCAGTTCTAGTCTAGAACGACCCTTCAACATCGAAGCTGAAAATCGTTCCAAACTGCCGGTCGCGCCGTTCGGTGAAGGCGGCGATGCCCGCCGCGCGGTCGGTGAACACCGTGCGTTCAAACCGGTCGCGCTGGCGCAACAGGTTGCCCACGCGGGCGCGCAGAGTCATCCCGGCGACGTCCTTGTTTTCGACATAGGCCGACAGAAAAGCAAAGCTCGGCTGGTTGAGCGAGACTTCGTCGAGCCGCGTCGAGCGCGCGTTCTTCTGCCATTCGCCGTCACTGCCAAATGCCCACGCCGAACCCGGCACATCATGGCGCAAGGTGAGGTTGAGGTCGATCAGGTCGTTGCCCGAAACCTCCCGCAAGGTGCCGAGCAGCGGATCACGCACCTCGCTTGCAGAAAAGGCGAAGCCGACATCAACGCGGGTGCCTTTCCAACCCAGCCGGTCAGACAATACCGTTGCGTTGCCTTCGATCCCGACGAACCGCGCAGATGGTATGTTGCCCGGCGCCTGCCCGCCGCCTTCGATCGGGATCTGATCGACGATATCGCTGATATCTTCGACAAACCCGCGCAGGTTGAGATTGCCAAGGCTGCCGAGCCGCCAGCTAGCCTCGACTTCGTAAACCCAGCTTTGTTCAGGCACGAGATTGGCATTGCTGACATCCTCGCGATCCTGATCGAGATCGACCGAGGCGATGAAGTCGAAGAAATCGAGCTGGCCGACCACGCGTTCCACCCGGCCCGCGATGTTGAGCGTTTGGCTGGCTTTCCAATCGAGTGCAGCAAACCCCTTGGGCCGCCAGAAGGTGCGGGTCAGGCCTGTTGGCCCGGATTGGCTAAGCTGCGAATACTCGCCGCCCGCCGACACCTGCAATTGCAAATTCGTGGCCAGCGCGCGGCTGTAGGTCAGACCGGCATCCACCCGGTCTTCATCCACCCGGTCACTTGCGCCGGGCAGTTCAACCGGTTGCAGCACGCCTGCGGCATCACGCGCAGCCAGTGCGGAGTTGATTTCGAGGAAATTGCGCACGCCTTCCACGGCGGCCACAATATTCCCGCCCGCGCCGGGGAAAGTATATTCGCTGCGCAGGATGGTCTCGCCTTCATCGGCATCCTGCACGAACAGCGAGCCTTGCGGCGCTGCGCCGCTGGTGAAATTGGTCACCACCGCATTGGTGAAGGGGCTGTCTTCATAACGGTGAAAGGCAATCAATTTGAGTTTACCGGGGCCGAGGGCGAATTGGTAATCGGCCCCCAATTCGATATTGAACTCATCCTCGGTCCGGCGCAGTTCGCGCACCCGGTCAATCGATGCACCCGGCGCAAACTGGCGTGAAACCTCGCGCTCGCGGAAGAAATAGCCTTGGGTCTGTCCGGTGAGGTTGAGCACATTTGCGTTATCGGCAGTGCGCGTGAATGATCCTGACAAGCCAACCCGGTCGGTGTTGAAATTGCTGGCTTCGTCGCGCAGCGCCACCAGCGTGTCGGTGCCATCGAACACCTGTTCCAACCCTTCATTCCCGCGCCGGTTGGCTTCGTTGCGCAGCGCCAGCGTCCATTCGCTTTTGGCCCCGCCGCCTGCCACTGTGACCGAGCCATTGAGCAGCCGCGCCGGCGTGCCAAAGCTGCGGAATTCGGGCGCATAGCGGAACTGCCCGGTCACCTGCCCGGATGATGCGGTGACGACGTTGAGTACCTGTCCGGTCAGCCCGCCGATATCCAGGCTGGCCCCATCGACCAGTTCCAGCCGCACCACATCCTCTGCCGAAATGCGCCGCAAGGCTTCAACCGGGCCGTTCGATTTACCGGAGATGCGCCGACCGTTGATCAGCACATTGGTATCGGCCTGTCCCAGCCCACGCGCGCCGTCGCCGGATCGGATCGCAAAACCGGGTACCTGCCGCGCCATGTCGAGCGCGCTGCGCGGGGCAAAGCGGATGAAGTCTTCAGGGCTGAAGGTGCTGCGGGTGGAGGACGCCGATACCCCCTGCGCCGCATCCGCCGCGCCTTCTGCAATATCAACGTCTTGCGCAGCGGCCGGGGCGGCATCGGCGCCAGCGCACAGCGCCAGCAAGGCGAGTGCAGGCAGGGCAGGGCGGGTCATCGGACGCATAATCATCGGCGGCCCTTGCCTGTAATTGCGAGTTAATGTCGATAGGCAGGCACCGCCCGCTTCGCCCAAACGGGCATTTCCATCGACCAACGGGCCCATCGACCAACGGGTATGGGGCGCAGCCCCGGCGCAGAATGCGTCAATGGGGTGGATGACCGATGGACGCAGGTGCCGCACCGTGGCCCGGTAACGCTCGTTCTATTTCCATTGGCCCGCGGCCCGATGGGTTGCTATGTAGGACGCACTTCAACCAGCAGGGGATGCGCGGTGGCAATCAGCTTTACGGTCAATGGCAAGCAAGTGAGCGTCGAGGCGGAAGATGATACACCGCTGCTGTGGGCACTGCGCGATGATCTGGGAATGACCGGCACTAAGTTCGGCTGCGGCATTGCCGCGTGCGGGGCGTGTTCGGTGCATGTTGATGGGGCTATAACGCGCTCGTGCAGTGTGCCTCTCAGCGAGGTTGCCGGTAAATCGGTGACCACGATTGAGGGGATCAAGGGCGCTGACGGGACGTTCCACCGTGTGCAGCAGGCGTGGATCGACGCGCAGGTTCCGCAATGCGGGTACTGCCAGTCGGGCCAGATCATGGCGGCGGTTGCATTGATCGATCAGGTCGGCAGCCCTTCGGACGCGCAGATTGATGAAGCGATGACCAATATCTGCCGCTGCGGCACCTATCCGCGCATTCGGAAGGCGATACTTGCCGCGACGGGCCAAGCCGCTTCCAACCTTCAGGGAGCCGCATAATGGCTGATAATCCCAATCCCGATATGGATTTCGCTGAAGTCGAAGCCCCCGCCGCCAAGCCTAAACGCAAGGGCGTAAAGCGCCGCATTTTCCTCGTCGGCAGCGCGCTGCTGGTCGGCGGCGGCGTGTTCGGCGTGTGGTGGACTGACAGCGCCGCCAAGGCCAAGGCCAAGGCGCTCACCGTCGGCGAGGGCGAGCATGGCTTCCTCACCTGGATGAAAATCGCCGAGGACGACACGGTCACGGTATTCTCCCCCCACATCGATTTCGGCCAAGGCTCACACACCGCGCTTGGCCAGATGCTGGCGGACGAACTTGATGCGGCTTGGGACAAGGTAAAAATCGAACAGGCCCCGGCCGATCTCGCCTTTGCCAATGTGTCGCTGGTCAAGGGTTTCTTGCCCGAAATGGCGGGCGCAACGATTGCCGGCCTGCTGCCCGATGCGGTGGTGGGGATGATTTCGCGCTCCATGCCGGTTCAGATCACCGGCGGTTCGTCGGCGATCCGCTTCACGGGCGAGGTCGGGATGCGCAAGACCGGCGCAGCTGTGCGCGCGGCGCTGATCGCGGAAGCGGCTGACCGGCTTGGTGTCCCGGCGAGCGAACTCACGACTGCGGATAGCGTGGTGACCCACGCCAAGTCGGGCAAGTCGTTGCGGTATGGCGAGTTGGCGGCAGGCGCGGCAGAACGTTCGCTCAGCAGCGATCCGGTGCTCAAGACCCGCGACCAGTGGAAGCTGATCGGCAAGCCCATCACCCGCCGCGATATTCCTGCCAAGGTCGATGGCAGCGCGGTCTATGGGATCGACTTTACCCTGCCCGACATGCGCGTTGCCACCATTGCGGCGGCGCCTGTGCGCGGCGGGAAGCTGGAAGCGGTCGACGAAGCCCCCGCGCTGGCGATCAAGGGTGTCGAGAAGGTCGTGAAGCTCGATGACGCGGTGATCGTCGTCGCCAAGGGATACTGGCCCGCGACCAAGGGCCTTGCCGCGCTTGCTCCGAAGTTCACCGACGGCGGAAACGGCGCGATGTCGACCCCGGCGATCTACGCTGCGCAGGACAAGCTGCGCAAGGCGGGCGGTGAGCCTGACAATCAGGGCGGCGAAGGCGATGTCGAAGCCGCCTTCGGTGCAGCAGGGGCCAAGGTGGTCGAAGCCGAATACCGCGTCCCGTTCCTCCATCACGCGATGATGGAGCCGTTTGCGCTCACCGGGCATTACAAAGACGGCACGCTGACGATCTGGGGCGGCTTGCAAGACCCGCTCAGCACCCGCGTGCGCGCGGCCAAGGCGGCTGGGCTAGACGTCGATCAGGTGGTGTTCAACCCGATGATCATGGGCGGCGGTTTTGGCCGGCGCTTCCCCGATGTGACCGAGGTTATCGATCAGATCGCGCTGCTGGCCAAGCAGGTGCCTTACCCGGTCAAGCTGGTTTGGAGCCGCGAAGAAGAAGTGCGCCACGGCACCTATCGCCCGCAATCATCGGCTGGGCTCAAGGCGTCGCTCGGCGCGGATGGTAAGATCACCGGTTTCCGGATGGATTACGCCCAGAGCGGCAATGCCGAAGGCGAAGTGCCGTTCATCTACGCCATCCCCGCAACCTCGCGCCGCCATTTTGCCTATCAGTCGAACCAGATCGATGGCCCATGGCGTTCAGTCAACGCGACGCAGATCGGGTTCTACACCGAGAGCTTCATGGACGAACTCGCGGCAGCTGCTGGCGAAGACCCGTACCAGTTCCGGCGCAAGCATCTGCCCGCAGGATCGCGGCATCTGGCCGCGCTCGACATGGTGGCCAAGCGTTCGGACTGGGGCACGCCGCTGCCCGAAGGCACCGGGCGCGGGATCGCGATTGTCGAAAGCTTCGGCACGATTGTCGCCGAAGTGGTGGAAGCCAGCGTGAAGGAAGACGGCAGCCCCAAAGTGCTCAAAGCTTGGGCGGTGGTCGATTGCGGCACGACGGTGAACCCGTTGAACGCCGAGGCGCAGATCATGGGCGGGCTGATCATGGGGCTATCATCCGCCATCGGTGAGCAGGTCACGCTCGACAAGGGCGCGGTGGTGCAAAGCAATTTCGGCGACTACCCGATCCTCAAACTGGCCGATGCGCCGCCTGCAATGGATGTCCACTTTATCGAAAGCGGGGCCAAAACCGGCGGGATTGGTGAGCCGGGTCTGCCGCCTGCCTCGCCCGCGCTCGCCAATGCACTCAGCGCGGCGACGGGAAAGCGTATCCGCAATCTGCCGCTGCTGACCCAGGCGAAAGCCTAAGTTGCACGGCTGGTCGGCGCTGATCCTCGCCGGAGGAGCGGGGCGGCGCTTTGGCGGGGGGAAGTTGCTCGCACCGCTGGCGGGTGAGCCAGTGATCCGGCGCGTGGCTGAGCCCATCGCGGCGGCTGGCTTTGCTGAAGTGGTGGTCGTCACCGGAGCCGAGGATGCAGGCATCCGCGCGGCGCTGGATGGCATCGCCTGCCGCATTTGCCACGCCACTGATTGGGCCGAGGGCATGGCCGCTACTTTGCGCAAAGGAATCGCCGCGCTCGCGCCCGATGCAGCGGGAGTTTGCGTGTTTCTCGGCGATATGCCGCTGGTGCCGGTGCAGCTGTGCCCTGCGCTGGTGGAAGTCGCAACAGCGGCAGGTTATGCCGCCCGTCCGCGCGTTGATGGAAAGCCCGGCCATCCGGTCGCTTTCACCCGCACTGCGTTTGCCGATCTGGTGGAATTAGCCGGCGATCAGGGCGCGACGATGTTGCTCAAACAACGCCCGTCAACCGAGGTCGCTTACATCGAAACCGACGATACTGGGGCGCTGTTCGACATCGATTCCCCTGCTGATCTTGCCGCAATAGAGCGGGCGTGGAACGCTTGCGCCACCTCAGCCACCAGCGACAGCGCCACGTCGCGCGGGGCCTTGCCGAAGCCATAGAGCCCGATGGGCGCGTGCAGGCGTGCAAGGTCAGCGTCGCGCACACCATGCTCGCGCAGCTTGGCTGTGCGCGCATCCAACCGCGCCCGTGCGCCGATCGCGCCGATATAGAAGGCTTCGCTGAGCAATGCGGCGGCAAGCCCGCGCTCGTCATCCTCACGGTCGTGGGAGAGTACAGCCACCGCCGTCCAGCGATCCACGCCGATAGCGGCCAGCGCCGTCGCGGGATCGCTGCGATGATAGTTCATGCCATGGAATGGAGCGGCATCAGGGCCACCGGGGGTGATCAGCGCCACCTCCCAACCCATCTCCACCGCCAGCGCGGCAGCGGCGAGCGCCGCACCATCTTCGCCCACCAGCACCAGCCGCAAGGGCGGTTCAAACAGCTTGGTGTAGCGCGCCCCGTCCCACGCATCGGCAGGGGCATGATGGGCCGGTAGAACCACCCGCTGCGCCCCATCGCTCGACCACAGCACGGGAGTGCGCGCGGCATAGCCATCCATCAAAGCCGCCACCGCCGGATCATCCGCCGCAACCGGTTCAACCAGCACGGTGATGCCCGATCCGCAGGCGAGCTTGATGTCGATCCACGGGCTGCCTTCACCATAGCGGAGCAGGCGCGCAGAACTCTCGACCATCGCCTCACGCCCGTGCCGCGCGACATCGGCCTCAATACAGCCGCCCGACAGAAAGCCCCAGTAATCGCTCGCGGTGATCAGCATCTGCGCGCCAACATCGCGCGGCGCGGAGCCGGAAACTTCGACCAGCGTGGCGATTGCAAATCGCTCCGCCGCTCCACGAACTGCCATCAAAGGCGCGCGGATATCGTCGATCGAGGCGGCGAGGCGCCAACTGCTCATGCGGATAGATGCTTTCTTAAAAGACAGCACGAAGCGTAACGCCCCAGCCGCGCGCAAGCAATCACCAAGCCGTGCTGAGCGGGGGGATGTATGGCAGCGATGAGAGGGGGGAAACCACTGGTCGGGACGAGAGGATTC
>LNED01000018.1 GCA_001464915.1 Sphingomonadales bacterium Ga0077531 | reverse complement strand
CGGGTCAGTTCTTTGATCCGGGCGATATGGGCGGGCGCCCAATCAGCCATCAGCCGGGCTTTCACCCGCTGCCCGTTTGACAAATCGAGCACCCAGACATTTTCGGGATCGACCGCCGGATCATAATTGATCGGCGCAAAAACGCGGGCCGCAGCAGCAACTGCGTCCTCGTCCGCCTCCGCGTCGTCGTCTTGTTCGACAGCAGCCGCAGGAGCTTCCTCCGGCTGTTGCTGTGCAAAAGCGGGAAAGGGCGCGGCGATCAGCAGCAAGGCGGCAAAAGCAGGCGAGAGTTTGGCTATGATCATGGTTCCATCCGGATTAGGCCCGCCGTTTAACCACGCCCGGCTTGCGTTGCAATGAATGACAATGGGGAATGAAGGGGGCTGTGGACAGCGCAGGCCGCTCAATAATCGCCCTTGAGCCCGGTTTCACGCACCCGCGCCTCCACCTCGTCGCGCACCGGCGGGCTGACGAAGCGGGCAATATCGCCGCCGTAAACCGCGATTTCCTTGACCAGTTTCGACGCAATCGGCTGGAGCGAGACGTCGGCCATCAGGAACACCGTCTCGATATCATCATCAAGCTGCTGGTTCATGCCCGCCATCTGATATTCGTATTCGAAATCCGCCACGGCGCGCAGGCCGCGGATAATGACGCTTGCGCCCTGTTTCTGAGCGAACTTCACCAGCAGCGCATTGAACCCCACCACCTCGACATTGCCAAGGCCCATGTTGGCCACCTCACGTTCCACCATACGAAACCGTTCTTCGTTCGAGAACATCGGATTTTTCGATGGGTTGGTGGTGACCCCGATGATCAGCCAATCGACCAGTTTTGACCCGCGCCGGATGATGTCGGCGTGGCCCAGCGTGATCGGATCGAAGGTTCCGGGATAGATCCCGACGCGGCGTGTCATAATAGTGTCCCCTCTCCCAAAAGGATCAGCGATCCCGCTCGACAATATATCGAGCGAGCGCGCGCAGAATGTCTGCTTCGGAGCCATAGGACGCGAGCCGCAGCACCGCCTGATCGACCAGCGCGCGCGCCTGTTCGCGGGCCTTGTCGGCGCCCATCAGCGTCACGAAGGTTTGCTTGCCCTGCCCCTCGTCCTTGCGCAGAGCCTTGCCCGCCTTGTCGACGTCGCCTTCGACATCGAGCAGATCGTCGGCAATCTGGAACGCAAGGCCAATATCGCGGGCATAGGCGCGCAGATGCATCCGGCCCTGCGGCGCAACCTTGCCGAGGATCGCGCCCATTTCAACACTCGCCGCCAGCAACGCGCCGGTTTTCAGCTGTTGTAGCCGGGTGATCGTGTGGAGGTCGTAAGTCACCCCTTCTTCGTCCGCGACCATATCCATCATCTGCCCGCCCGCCATGCCGTGCATGCCCGAGGCTTGACCGAGCGTGGCGATCAATTCGCTGCGCGTGAAGGGATCTTCGCTGGTGTCGCTGTCGGAAAGAATCTCGAACGCCAATGCGTGCAGCGCGTCGCCTGCGAGAACGGCGGTGGCTTCATTAAATGCCTTGTGCAAGGTCGGCTTGCCGTGGCGCAGATCGTCATTGTCCATGCACGGCAGATCATCGTGGATCAGCGAATAGACGTGGATCGCTTCGATCGCTGCACCTGCGCGCAGGGCGGCATCGCGCGATACGCCGAATAACGCAGCAGTGCTGCACACCAGCAGCGGTCGAACCCGCTTGCCCCCGCCAATCGCGGCATAGCGCATCGCTTCGACCAACCGCGCGCTGGTATCGTCCGGCACGGGCAACAGCGCATCGAACAGCGAATCGATATCGGCCTGCACGCTTTTGATCGCATCGCCGAGCAGCGTGCTCCCGCTTTCCACCAACATCACGTCAGCTTTCCGCGTCGAACGCTTGGGTGCCGGTTGGCCGACCATCGGCGCCGGTCACGATCTTCTCGATCCGCGCCTGCGCAGCATCAAGCCGCTGCTGGCACGCAAGCCGCAGCGCCTCACCGCGTTCATACAAGCTGATCGATTGATCGAGCGGCACGTCGCCGCGTTCAAGCTGCTGCACGATGCTTTCAAGCGCGCCGAGCGCCTCTTCAAAGCTCATGCGCGAAAGATCCTGCCCTGCGGCAGCCGGTGCTGTGCCCTCGTCCATAGTCACGAGCATTGACGGCGCGGGCGGGCCCGGTCAAGGCTGCGGGTGAGTGTTTGGATCACGAAACGGGGAATTCTACGATCATGCTGAAGTGGATCATGGCCTACGCGGCGGCAGCCGTTGTGTTTGGCGTGCTTGATGCAATCTGGCTGCGCTGGGCGGCGGGCAATCTCTACAAGCCGGTGATCGGCGAGCTGATGGCCAAGAATTTCAACGTGACAGCGGCTGCCGCGTTTTACCTGATCTATATCGCCGGGATGACATGGTTTGCGATCAAGCCCGGCATTGATAGCGGCACGGTGCAGGCAGCGATGCTCAACGGCATTCTGCTGGGCGCGCTGTGCTACGCAACCTTCGACCTGACATCGCAGGCGGTCTTTAAGGTGTGGTCGACCCAAATCAGCGTGCTCGACATTCTTTGGGGCGCATTTGCGACCGGCGCGGCGAGCGCTGCGGCAACCTGGGTCGTACTCCGCTTCGCCCCTGCTGCGGGCTGAACCCTCGCAATGTTCATCGGCCACTTCGCCCCGGCGTTCATCGCCGCTGCCGTCAGCCCGCAGAGCCCGCGGCTGGGCACGCTGTTCGTCGCGGCGCAGCTGGTCGATTGGGGGTTCTTCGCTCTCGCGCTGGTCGGGGTGGAGCGCCTGCGGGTTGATCCGCAAGCAAGCGTGATGGTGCCGCTTGATCTTTATCACATGCCCTACACCCATAGTTTGATTGGCGCAGGGATATGGGCGCTGGCCTGCCTTGGGGTGGTGGCGATTATGCATCGCAGCCTGATCGCAGGCGCGCTGGCGGGCACGGTCGTTGTATCGCACTGGCTGCTCGACTGGGTGGTGCATGTCCCCGATCTGACGCTGGCCGGGCAGCCGCCCAAATTCGGGCTGGGATTGTGGGATTACCCGTGGGTGGCGATCCCGCTCGAGCTGGGGCTGACACTGGGTGCGTTCTGGTTTTACTTGCGCCGTTCGCGCGGGCCGATGGGGCCGCCGTCGGTGCTGTTGGGGGTGATGCTGCTGTTGCAAGCGGTGAACTGGTTCGCGCCCCACCCCGAAACCGCGGGGCCGTTCCTGTATCTGCAAGCGCTGTTCGCCTTCGCCATTCTGACCGCGCTGGCCGTATGGGTCGGGGAGAATCGCTGGTTCCAGAAACGCGGCAGCTTGGCCTTCGCGCTTCAGTAATCTAGGGGGCGGCGCAAGGAGTTCTTGCATGACCGCCATCACCCCTGAAATCGTCGAACAGCACGGCCTTTCCTCCGAGGAATACGAACGCGTCCTCCATGCGCTGGGCCGCGAGCCGAACCTCGTTGAACTCGGCATCTTTTCGGTGATGTGGTCGGAGCATTGCAGCTACAAATCCTCGCGTCTGCATCTCAAAAAACTGCCGACCGAGGCCCCATGGGTGATCTGCGGCCCGGGTGAGAACGCGGGCGTGATCGACATCGGTGACGGTCAGGCCGCGATCTTCAAGATGGAGAGCCACAACCACCCCAGCTACATTGAGCCCTATCAGGGCGCAGCGACCGGTGTAGGGGGCATCCTGCGCGATGTCTTCACCATGGGCGCGCGGCCGATTGCGAATGCCAATGCACTGCGTTTCGGACGGCCTGAACACCCCAAGATGAAGCATCTGGTGCAAGGCGTGGTCGCAGGCATCGGCGGATACGGCAACTGCGTCGGCGTACCGACTGTCGCGGGTGAGACGAATTTCCACCCGGCCTATGATGGCAACATCCTCGTCAACGCGATGACGGTTGGCGTCGCCAATCAGGACAAGATTTTCTACTCGGCGGCGACCGGGATCGGCAATCCAATCGTCTATGTCGGCAGCAAGACCGGGCGCGACGGGATCCACGGCGCGACCATGGCTTCGGCCGATTTTGGCGAGGATGCCGAGGCCAAGCGCCCGACGGTGCAGGTCGGTGACCCCTTCACCGAAAAGCTGCTGATCGAAGCCTGCCTCGAACTGATGGCAACTGATGCGATTGTCGCCATTCAGGATATGGGCGCGGCGGGCCTGACTTCATCGAGCGTCGAAATGGCAAGCAAGGGCGGCGCGGGCATTCGGCTCGATATGAACAAGGTGCCGTGCCGTGAAACGGGCATGACGCCTTACGAAATGATGCTGAGCGAAAGCCAGGAGCGGATGCTCATGGTGCTTAAGCCCGGCAAGGAAGCGATGGCCGAGGCGATCTTCACCAAGTGGGAACTGGATTTCGCGGTGATCGGCGAAGTCACCGATACTGGCCACATGGTGCTCGAATTCAATGGCGAAGTGGTGTGCGACATTCCGCTCGATCCGCTCGCCGATGATGCGCCGCTTTATGATCGGCCCTATTTGTCGAAGGACGAATACAAGGTCTGGGCTGGGGTCAAACCGCTCGCCGAAGTGCCTGTCAGCGACGATATTGCCGCTGACCTGCTGACGATGATGGCCTCGCCCGACTTGGCATCGCGTCGCTGGATTGCCGAACAATACGATTCGCAGGTCGGCGCCGACACGCTCCAGACGGGCGGCGATGCGGGCGTGGTGCGGGTGCATGGCACTGGCAAGGCGCTTGCGATCACCACGGACTGCACCCCGCGTTACGTCTTTGCCGACCCCTACGAAGGCGGCAAGCAAGCGATCGCCGAGGCCTATCGCAACCTCTGCGCCGTGGGCGCGCGCCCGCTGGCCGTGACCAATTGCCTCAACTTCGCCAACCCGCAGCGGCCCGAAATCATGGCGCAGATCGTTCACGCCTTGGAAGGCATGGGCGATGCCTGCCGCGCGCTCGATTTCCCGATCGTGAGCGGCAACGTGTCGCTTTACAACGAATCCAAGGCGACCGGAGGCGGCTCCGCCATCCTCCCCACCCCGGCAATCGGCGGCGTTGGCATCATCACTGATCTATCCAAGATGATGACGATGCATTTCAAACAGGCGGGCGATGCAATTTACCTCGTCGGGCCGGAGTTCTGGGCCAAGCCCGATCCGACCCGCTCACACCTCGGCCAATCGCTGTGGCTGCGGGTAGTCAAGGGTATGGAAGCCGGCCGCACCCCGCCGACCGATCTGGTGGTCGAACGCACCGCGGGCGAGATCATCCACGAATTGATCGCCGACGGGTTGGTCAATGCGGTGCATGACCTCAGCGACGGCGGCCTCGCCGTGGCGCTCGCTGAAATGGCGTTGGCGGGCGACTTGGGGGCAGAGGCCGATCTGGCTGGCAACCCCGATTACACGCCTGCGCAGTGGTGGTTTGGCGAAGATCAGGGCCGCTACCTGGTGACCGTGCCCGATGTCGCAGCGCTCAACGCTGCGCTCGCCAAGGGCACACGTGATGAGGATACCGCGCAAATCGGGTTCCAGCGCGTCGGCACCGTCGGCGGCGATTCTGTGCTCGGCGTCTCGCTCAGCACCTTGCGCGCGGCGAACCAGCGGTTCTTCGACGAATGGATGGAAGGTTAGGCGCGGGTGACCTCAGGCTATTCCGACACGCCGCTGGTCAAAAAGCTCACCCTGCGTGACGGGATGCGGGTGTGGTTCGATGCCATGCCCGAACATATCATCGATGAAATCGACGAATATGCGCTGGAACTGTTTTTCGTTGCCGATCCGGCCGAAGGGATCGGCGCCGCGCATATCTTCGTGACCGAGCGGTCTGCGCTCGAAGCGCATCTTACCGCGCTACGCCACCAAATCTCGCAAGATGGGCAAATCTGGGTCAGCTGGCCCAAGAAGGCGTCCAAAGTGCCGACCGACATCACCGAAGACACGATCCGCGAAATCTGCCTGCCGCTGGGGCTGGTCGATACCAAGGTTTGCGCGGTGGATGAGGTCTGGTCTGGCCTCAAACTCGTGATCCGCAAGGAACTGCGATGACGACGGCACGCGCCGGGACGACTCTTGGTTTCGTCGCGTTCATCGTCTTCATCGATATGGTCGGGATCGGGCTGATCATCCCGGTGATGCCGACACTGCTCGAAAACCTGACCGGGGCAACAGTTGACCGAACCGCCGAGATCGGCGGCTGGCTGCTGTTTGCCTATGCGCTGATGCAGTTCCTGTTCGCGCCAGTGGTCGGCGGCCTGTCTGACCACTTCGGACGAAGGCCGGTGCTGTTGCTGACGCTCTTGTTTCTGGGGGTCGACTACCTGATCATGGCATTTGCGCCCGACTTGTGGTGGCTGTTTGCCGGACGGCTGATGGCTGGCGTCATGGGCGCGAGCTGGGCTGCCGCAAACAGCTGCGTGGCAGACATCGTCCCGCGTGAGGAGCGCGGAAAGTATTTCGGCATCCTCGGCGGAGCAGGCGCCAGCGGGTTCGTGATTGGCCCTGCGATTGGCGGCGTGCTCGGCAGCTTTGGTGAGCGGCTTCCGTTCGTTGCGTCTGCTGTGCTGTGCATCGCCGGGGCGGGGCTGGGATATTTTCTGCTTCGCGAGACGCTTCCAGCGGAAAAGCGCCGCCGCCTGACGGTGGCTCGTACCAACCCATTCGGCACGATCGTGCAGATGAGCAAGACGCCGATCGTGCTTGGTTTTCTGGGCATTATTTTCCTGATGCAGCTCGCCTCGCAATCGACCTTTTCGGTTTGGGCCTATTACAACACGCTCGCATTCGGCTGGAATGAACTGGCAATCGGGCTCAGCGTCGCGCTCTACGGCCTGCTGCTGGCGATTGTGCAGGGCGCTTTGACAGGGCAGTGTATCGCCCGGTTTGGAGCGAAGTCGACTTGCCTGATCGGGTTCCTGTTCGCGATCCCCTCCTATCTGCTGTTTGCGTTGGCGCCGGGAACCTGGGCGATGATCATCGGCATCGTGCTCGGCAGCTTTGCCGGGCTGACGTTTCCGCCGATGCAGCAATTGATGAGCGAGCGGATCGCTGACGACGCCCAGGGCGAATTGCAGGGCGCAATTGCATCAGTGGTCAGCCTCACCAGCATCATCGGGCCAATCATCATGACCGGACTGTTCGGAGCCTTTGCCGATGATCAAGGGCTGTTCTTTCCCGGCGCGCCCTTCGCTCTGTCGGTGGCAGTGCTGTTGGTCGCTCTGGTCGCGTTGCTATGGAACCTCGCGCAGATCAAAGCGCCTGATTAGGCCGCCTGTGCGCCTACCCCGCCGAGCGTCAGATCTTCGCGGCGGTTGCCTTCGCTTTCGAGGATCGCGAGGCATTGGCGATACACTTCAGGCTTGCCGATGTTCATCCGCGCGCGCGCTTCGGTGATATCCTCACGCATCAGCGTGGCGATATCCTGATGCGCAATCTTGGAAGCTGCCTTGCCCAAACGGCGGCCTTCCTTGATTGCGGCATATAACGGCGCCTTGGTGCCACTCACCTTCATGATCTGCCGCGCGCCGGCATAGGCGATGAACAGAATACCCTTGTTGAAATTCTGCTCGTAGGAAAAGCCCAGCAAGCTCGCTTCGCCGAGCGCATCACGGCCATAACCGGTAAGCACGTGGAACAGATCATGCGTGTCACGCAGGCGGCTGAAATACCATTCGGTCAGGTCAGCATGGCGCGCTTCGGCAGATTGCCACTTGTGGCTTTCCGCAACCAGCCCGGCAGCTGACAGGCCTTCGCGCTTCATGAAGGCAATGTAGTGCGCCGCCACGGTGTTCGGCCCGCAATCGGCCCAGCGCGCGTGATCATCGAGCATGGCAGGAATGTCGGTTTCTTCGGCGATGAACCGCTGGCCTTCGGGTGAGCGGATGAAATCCCACGCCTGCTTGTGGCTGCGCTTGCCCTTGGTCGCTTCGATGATGTGGAACACCTGTTCGGTGTCTTCCTTGTCAGCGATGAGCTTGCGGAAATGGTGCAGCACTTTCAACGGATGAAAGCCTGAAACCTTGCGTTCGGGCGCAACGAGCGGGAGACTGTTCAGGGCCATCTAATGCTTCCTTTGCGCGATTCGCGAATTAGGTTCACCTAGTGCCACTTACATTAATGTCAGTTAGATGTCTATTCATCGCTTGATCGAGGTCACAAACGGCTGATGCACCAACTTGAAACCGTGCCCTATGCGCTCGAACGGCTTAGCGATACCAACGCGATTGCCCGCGCCGAAGCGTTGGCCGAGCGGCTGAAGCAGCGCCGCACCTGCCGCGACTTTGCACCTGATCCGGTGCCGCGCGCTGTGATTGAAGCGGCCATCATGGCAGCTGGCAGCGCACCGAGCGGGGCGAACCATCAACCGTGGCATTTCGCCGTGGTTGAGACGCCCGCCGCCAAACGCGCTATCCGCGAGGCGGCCGAGGCGGAAGAGCGGCGCTTTTACGGCGCGGATGGTGACAAGGCCAAGGCGGGCGAAGAATGGCTCACCGCGCTGGCTGACCTTGGCACCGATGCGGACAAGCCGTTTCTAGAAACTGCGCCGTACCTCATCGTCGTGTTCGCGCAGCGCAAAGGCGGCATTGCCGAAGATGGCGAAACGCAGAACTACTACGTCAATGAAAGCGTGGGGATTGCCTGCGGAATGTTGTTGGCGACCCTGCACGAGGCGGGCTTGGCGACCCTCACCCACACACCCTCTCCGATGGGATTTCTGCGGCAAGTGTGCAGACGGCCCGAATGGGAAAAGCCGGTGATGATCGTGGTGGTGGGCCACCCGGCACAGGATGCGACCGTGCCGGTTCACGCGCTCAAGAAAAAACCGCTCGATCAGATCGCCAGCTGGCTCTGACCCTTGCCGGGATCAGGCAGCGATCAATTCAGGTTCGACCGGCTTGGCCGCCAAAAGATTAAAGGGATCGATCCCCTCACTGCGCCAAATGCGGTGGCATTCGCGGTAAGTCGAAGGTTCGGGAATCCGCATGGCGGCGCGCACGTCGTCCAGCGACTGCGCAAGCAGTTCGCGGATCGATTGTTCGATCAGTCGCGGCGCGCCCTTGCCCGTGCGCTGCGCTTGGCGGACTGCGCCCATGACCGGCGCCTTGCTGCGCTTGAGCGTCTTTTTGATATTGGCCGCCCCGGCATAACCGATCAGCAGGTGACCTTGGCTGGGTGCCTGACCATGGGTGAACAGCAGCACGCAAGCTTCGCCCAACGCATCACGGCCATAGCCAGTGAGAATGTGGAACAGATCATGAGTGTCGCGCGAACGCTCCATGAACCATTGAACCAGATCGGGGTATTTCGGACGACCAAGCCGCTCAGCCTCAGCAACCAGGCCTGCCGCAGATAAACCCTCGGCCTCCATAAAGTCGCAATAGGCATGGGCCAAGCTGCCCTTGGGCGTAAGTCTGAGCGCCGCATGATCGTCAAGAATTTCGGGCAATCGGGGCTCGCTCGAACGCAGCATTTCGCCTTGTTCCGAAAGGCTTAAATCGTGAACGCGCGGCAAGAAACTTTTCGATGGCAGCGATTCGAAAATCTTGAAGACGAGGCTGGTGTCTTCCTTGTCCTTCATCAACCCCTGAAAGCTGCGCACCGCGCGCAAGGGGCGGTAACGTGGCTGCGGGCGATCCGGGTGACGCAGCACCGTGCCATCAGCGGCGAATAGAGTGCTGAAATCATGGGAATTAGTGGTCATTGGTTCATATCCTGAGTGGCATTTGGAGGGATGCCACGAAATGCTTACATCAGTGTAAATAAGCGATTCGCATCTCAAAACAAAACTCTTTTATGCGGCGCCAACTCGACAGCGCTCTCAGACAACCTGCCACAGGTCGCGCGAAATACCCAACAAGCGGAGCACCGCCGTTAAATCGCCGCGATCAACCCGGCCATTGGCCGCCGCACGCGCCTTGGGTTTGGCACGGTAAGCGAAGCCATAGGTCGCCGCCTCAATCAACGGAATGTCATTCGCGCCATCACCGGTCGCAACGCTGAGCGCACCTTCGCCCAGACCTACCAATTCCTCGCGCAACACGGCGGCTTTGACCGCACTGTCAGTGATCGGGCCGATCAACCCGCCGGTCAGCTTGGCTTCCTCCACTGCGAGCCGGTTGCCAACCACCCGGTCAAACCCCAGCATCGCCGCCACTGGATCAGCAAAGTGGTGGAACCCTCCCGTCACCAGCACCGTCCGAGTGCCCAGTGCCGCCAGCGTTGCCACCAGCGTCGCCGCACCGGGTGTGGGCACAATTCGCTCTCGCAAACAGTCGCTGATTGCGCTTTCGGCGAGCCCTTCGAGCAGCGCCACCCGCTCACGCAAGGCAGCCTCGAAATCAAGTTCGCCCTGCATCGCGCGTTCTGTGATTGCTGCAATTTGCGGCTTCAATCCGGCGTAATCGGCAAGTTCGTCAATGCATTCCTGACCGATCATGGTCGAATCCATGTCCGACACGAACAGCTGCGGAACGGTGATCGCGCCTTGGGCAACCAGCATGTCAGCCGGCGCAAACACCGCGTCGATCGCATCAAGCACTGCCGCCGCATCGTCACCATCGAACTGCAATTCGAGCACGCCGTCGCCATCTTCAGGCATCGCGGCAGCGGCAAGCGGCATCCCCGCTTCGGCCAGTTGCGCAGCAAGCGTATCGAGACGCGTTTCACATTCGTCCGTCTCTGCTATCAGCCGCGCAATGAGCATTCCAATTTCTCCAGTTTCGCCGGTCGCGCTCATTGCAGGGCCGACCGCCAGCGGCAAGAGCGCGATTGCGCTAGCCCTCGCCCACCGCCTTGCAGCGGGAGGACGGCGCGCCGTAGTGATCAACGCCGATAGCGCGCAGGTCTATGACGACTTGCGCGTTCTATCGGCCCGCCCTTCCGACGACGAGATGGAAGGGATCGAACACCGCTTGTTCGGCGCATGGGACGGGGCGGTGGCGTGCTCGGCGGCGGCTTGGGCGGCGGCAGCCAAGGCCGAAATCGCTGATTGCCATGCGACCGGCGCAGTGCCGATCCTCGTCGGCGGGACGGGGCTGTATCTCAAAGTGCTGCTCGAAGGGATCGCGCCGATCCCCGAAATCGATCCCGATGTGCGCGCCATGGTGCGCGCTTTGGCTGATGACGGGGCATACAAGCTGCTCCAGTTGGAAGACCCGCTGCGCGCCGCCGAACTCGCTCCGAATGATCGTCAGCGGATTGCCCGTGCGCTTGAGGTCAAGCGGTCAACCGGGGTGACGCTGGCCGACTGGCAGATCGCCAAGGCGGGCGGGATTGGTGAGGATATCGACTTGCATCCGCTGGTACTGCTGCCTGACCGCACGTGGTTGTACGAACGCTGCGACCGACGGTTTGAAGCGATGTTGCAGGCTGGCGCATTGGCCGAGGTTGAGGCGTTGTTGTCCCGCGACCTCGATCCCGATCTGCCGGTGATGCGCGCCATCGGGGTACCGGAGATCGCGGCCTTCCTCAGCGACAAACTCACCCGAGAGGCGATGATCGCGGGCGGACAGCAGGCCACCCGCAACTATGCCAAGCGGCAGTTCACCTGGTTCCGGCGGCAACCACCCGAAGATTGGCCACGCGTCGCCATCGGGCCTGAATCCGAAAATATCGACATTGGCGCTAGTTTTGCATCATTATTGCGCAAATAGCGCTTGACCTATCAGATTGTAACCTTTAGCGGCCATATCACTCGGCCCGATGCGTCACCCCCTGCATCGGGCCGGTTTTGTTGTTAAGACCCCCCTCTCCCGACCCTCGCAATGGAGCCTACCGTGCCCGGCAAGCCGGATCATTCCCCGACCGCCTCTGATCCTGCCCAAGAACCCGCAATGAGCGGCGCGGCAATTCTTGTGCAGTGCTTGATCGATCAGGGTGTCGAATACGTGTTCGGCTATCCCGGCGGCGCGGTGCTGCCCATCTATGACGAGCTGTTCGGCGATGAACGCATCCGTCACATTCTCGTCCGCCACGAAGCTGGCGCTGCCCACGCGGCCGAAGGCTACGCTCGTGCCACGGGCAAGCCCGGCGTCGTGCTGGTCACCTCCGGCCCCGGCGCAACCAATGCGGTGACCGGAATTGCCGATGCGTGGATGGATTCGATCCCGCTCGTGGTTATCACCGGACAGGTGCCGACCGCGCTGATCGGCACTGATGCCTTTCAGGAAGCCGATACCGTCGGTATCACGCGCCACTGCACCAAGCACAACTATCTGGTCAAAGACCCGGCTGATCTGGCCGCGACGATCAAGGAAGCGTTCCTGATCGCCACCACCGGCCGCCCCGGCCCGGTGGTCGTCGACATTCCCAAAAACGTGCAGATTGCCGTTCCATCAGAACGCCGCGCGCTGACCCGCGCGGGCGCGCATCGCTATGCCCCGCAAACGGTCGCCCCGCCCGACCAGATCATCGAGGCGGTTGACCTGATCGCCAATGCGCAGCGCCCGATTTTCTACACTGGCGGCGGCGTGATCAATTCCGGGCCCGAGGCAAGCCGGTTGCTGCGGCAGTTGCAGGACATCACCGGAGCGCCCGTCACCTCGACGCTAATGGGCCTCGGCGCTTTCCCATCGCAGCACCCCGATTGGCTCGGGATGCTGGGGATGCATGGCACTTACGAAGCTAATATGGCGATGAACAAGTGCGATGTGATGGTGTGCATCGGTGCGCGGTTCGATGACCGGGTGACCGGACGGCTCGACGCGTTCTCGCCCACATCCAAGAAGATCCACATCGATATTGACCGTTCCTCGATCAACAAGACGGTGCCGGTCGACATGGGCATCGTCGGTGATTGCGGCACGGTGCTGTCGCAAATGATCGAGGCGTGGGGAACGCGGCAGGCGCGCAATTTGGGCGAATGGAAAGCGCGGATCGCCGGGTGGCGGGCGCGCGAATGCCTCGCCTATCCCGAACGGTCGGTGAAAAACCCCGGCATGATCATGCCGCAGCACGCGGTTGAGCGGCTCTATGCCCTCACCCACGCACGCTCGCCGATCATCTCGACCGAAGTTGGCCAGCACCAGATGTGGGCGGCGCAGTATTTCGGGTTTGAGGATCCGAACAAGTGGCTCACCTCGGGCGGGCTCGGCACAATGGGTTACGGGCTTCCGGCGGCGATCGGCGCGCAATTGGGTCACCCCGATGCGCTGGTGATCGACATCGCGGGCGAGGCCAGCATCCAGATGAACATCCAGGAACTCGGCACGGCAAGCCAGTATCGCCTGCCGGTCAAGGTGTTCATCCTCAACAACGAATACATGGGCATGGTCCGCCAGTGGCAGGAACTGACCTATGAGAGCCGCTATTCGAATTCCTATTCCGATAGCCTGCCCGATTTCGTGAAGCTGGCCGAGGCCTATGGCTGGAAGGGCATCCGCATCCATGACGAAACCGAGCTGGACGATGGCATCATGCGGATGCTCGATCACAACGGCCCGGTGATGGTCGATTGCCGGGTGGCGCAGGATGCCAATTGCCTGCCGATGATCCCATCAGGCGCGGCGCACACCGACATGATGCTGTACGGCGACAAGGTCGACGGCACGATGGATGACGAAGCCAAGGCGCTGGTGTGATGGACGAAACGTCAACGATCAGCGTCCCCGATGCCTATCGCGCGATGTGCAATTTTGTCGAAACTTACTGGAAGCGTGGCAATCGTGCCGGATTGGATGACCCGATTGAGTGCTTGCTGTCCGACATTCAATTCGGAGCAGCAGGCCCAACCAATCCTGCCGATCCGGCGCAATGGCAGGACTTCTTGGATGCGGTGCGGAGAGTGGCCCAATGAAAATCACCGAAGCAGCCTCTGAGCGCCATGTGCTCGCCGTGATGGTCGATAATGAGCCGGGGATCCTTGCCAAGATCACCGGGCTGTTCACCGCGCGCGGGTATAACATCGACAGCCTGACTGTGGCTGACATTACCGAGGATCACGCGGTCAGCCGCATCACTATCGTTACCAACGGCCCGCCGCAGGTGATCGACCAGATCGAAGCGCAGCTCGAACGGCTGGTGCCGGTGCACAAGGTCACCGACCTCACCACCGCCGGGCCGCACGTGGAGCGCGAACTGGCGCTGATCAAGGTGGCCGGCACGGGCGACAAGCGGGTTGAAGCATTGCGCGTGGCGGAAATTTTCCGCGCGCATGTGGTCGATACCACTACCACCAGCTTCGTCTTTGAACTCACCGGCGCGCCCGAAAAGATCGACAGCTTTGTGGCGCTGATGCGCGGGCTGGGCTTGGTCGAGGTTGGTCGCAGCGGCGTGGTCGGCATGATCCGCGGGGCCGAAAGCGTTTAACTGATTTCTCAGAATATACATTGATTCCAAGGGATAAGAGAGAACACCCATGAAAGTTTACTACGACGCCGACGCCGACCTCAATCTGATCAAGCCCAAGAAGGTCGCGATTGTCGGCTATGGCTCGCAGGGCCACGCCCACGCCCAGAACCTGCGCGATAGCGGTGTCGCCGAAGTTGCCATCGCCCTGCGTGAAGGTTCGGCGACCGCCAAGAAGGTCGAGGCTGCCGGTTTCAAGGTGCTGACCAACACCGCCGCTGCGCAGTGGGCCGATGTGCTCATGATCCTAGCGCCCGATGAACATCAGGCAGGCATCTGGGAAAACGACATCAAGGGCCACATGAAGCCCGGCAGCGCGCTCGCCTTTGCGCACGGTCTCAACGTGCATTTCGGCCTGATCGAGCCGCCCGCAGATATCGACGTGATCATGATCGCGCCCAAGGGCCCCGGACACACCGTCCGCAGCGAATATGTGAAGGGCGGCGGCGTGCCTTGCCTTATCGCGATCCATCAGGACGCCAGCGGCGCAGCGCATGACGTCGCCCTCGCCTATGCCAGCGCCGTCGGTGGCGGGCGTTCGGGCATTATCGAGACCAACTTCCGCGAGGAATGCGAAACGGACCTGTTCGGCGAGCAGGCGGTGTTGTGCGGCGGGATCACCCACCTGATCCAGGCCGGGTTCGAAACGCTGGTCGAAGCTGGCTACGCGCCGGAAATGGCCTATTTCGAGTGCCTGCATGAAACCAAGCTGATCGTTGATCTGCTGTACGAAGGCGGCATCGCCAACATGCGCTATTCGATCAGCAACACCGCCGAATATGGCGACATCACCACCGGGCCGCGCATCATCACCGCAGAGACCAAGGCCGAAATGAAGCGGGTCCTCGCCGACATCCAGTCTGGCCGCTTCGTGAAGAACTTCGTGCTCGATAATCGTGCCGGGCAGCCCGAACTCAAAGCCGCGCGCAAACAGGCCGCCGCGCACCCGATCGAGCAAACCGGCGAGAAGCTGCGCGCCATGATGCCGTGGATCGCCGCCAACAAGCTGGTCGACAAGGCCAAGAACTAGGGCGCAAAACTGGCGCGTCAATAAAACTGGAACCATTGCGCGGAATCGGGGATTAGTCACCAGAACCAACTGGAGGCTATCCCCGATGAAACGCACTGCTTTTGCCACCGCTGCTGCCGCCACTCTGGCCCTCGTCACCGGCGGTATCGCTGCTGCGCCCGCGATTTTTGCGCAAGGCGCACCGCAAATCCCCGGCATGATGGACGCATCGCGCGTCACTGCGGGCACTTACGCGCTCGACGCCGGGCACACGCTGGTCAGCTGGAACGTGAGCCACTTTGGCTTCAACGATTATTTCGGCCTGTTCGGCAACATCACCGGCACCATGACGATGGACCCGGCCAATATCGAAGCCGCAACCTTCGACATTACGATCCCGGTCGCTGAAGTCACCGTGGCGAGCGCGGGGCTCAAGGATCACCTGCTGCGCGCGGGCAAGGATGGCGGCGCGCCTGATTTCTTCGGCCCGACGCCGGGCATGGCCAAGTTCACCTCGACCAAGGTGGTCAAGACCGGGGCGACGTCTGCCAACGTGCTCGGCAACCTGACGCTGAACGGCAAGACCGCACCGGTGATGCTGGCGGTGGACTTTGTCGGTGCCGGGGCCAATCCGTTCAACAAGAAAGAAACCGTCGGCTTCCACGCCCGCGCGCTGATGGATCGCACCCAGTGGGGCGTGAATTACGGTGTGCCGTTGGTGGGTAAGGACGTGACGCTGACCATCAGCGCCGCCTTCGAAAAGCAATAATTCGTCGCAACGCCCGGGGGGCTTGGGTGCCCCTCGGCAGCGGCTACTCCTCGTCGCCGAACAATCGTTCGAGCGCGATGGGCATGATGCTGGTAATTTCGACTGATCGATCCTCGCCCGTCATGTCGCGCGCTGCGAGCACGGTGTCGCGCTGACGCAGCAATTCGGCAAGGTCCCCGCGAGAAAGGCCCACCATCGCGGTCAGCCAGTCATTGACCAACGGGTCGCCATCTGGCCCGCGCAGATCAAACTGCGCCAGCTGATCGATCACCGCTTCGGCGGGATAAATCCACTCATCGGTGACCCAGCGGTTGGTGGTGAACCAGCACAGCGGCAAGCCGTCGGTGCTGATCGCCAAAGCGCCAATATGCACGACATCGGCGCGCGGCTCGTCTGACGTGGCAGGCGGCGGCGGGATGATCGGAGCAACGCTGTCAGACATCACCGATGTGTCGAGAAACAGGTGGAAGTGACCATGCTCGCCATCGCTGCGCTCCGCGGGCGGATGGCAATGGTAGAAATACCGACTGCCAGCTGTGCCATTCACGACATCATCGGGAGGGTAATGCTGCCATAATTCGATAGGTTCCGCGGATGGCAAAATGCGATTCATCAGCGGCTGACCGCCCACAAACATTGCTGCGGTGCTGCTCATCAGAAGATCGGTCAGTTCGGCATGGGTCATGCGTCAGAAATGTCGCTGGTCGTCCAAAGGTGATCGGGAGGGATGCAACATCCCTCCCGACCTACCAATCGTATCAGATCAATCAAGCGTTCGGCTTGCAGGGCTTTGCCTTGCATGGATTGGCCGCGCACGGATTGGCTTTGCAGGGGTTAGCCGCGCAGGGATTGGCAGCGCAAGGAGCGGCCTTGCACGGATTGGCGGCGCAGGGGTTTGCTGCGCAGGGATTGGCAGCACAAGGCGCAGCAGCCTTGGTCTTCTTGGCCTTCTTTGCGGCCTTGCATGGGCTGCACGGGTTGTAGCTGCTCGAACGGGCCGAGCACGGGCCACACGGTGCATCAGCCATTGCGGCAGTTCCAGCGGTCGCCATCGTCAGGCCACCGGCAACCATCAGCATCTTTGCGAGCATCTTGGCATTCGACATTTTGCGTCTCCTTGGGTTGATCAACTTATCCGTCGGGATTGTGACTACGCCCAATCCCCCTCACGAAATTCGGTAGTGGAAGGCCGGGTTACCCGCCGAAGACTTCGCCTTCGGGCACTTCTTCCCATGCCGGGTCTGCCTGCGCGATGAAGCCCGGAATGTCGCTCAGCCAGGTCTTCTGCACGCCTTCATTGAAGTTGAGGTAGAGCTTGCCGTCGACCACCTTGTAGAGCGTCGCATCACCCGGAGCGAGCGATCCGCGGCTCATCGCCCAGGCGCAGTGGCCGCCATATTGCGGGGCGTAGGCGGCCGGATCAGCCTTGAAGGCATCGGCATTGGCTTGGCTGGCAAAGTGCCATTCGGCGCCGTTATACGTGACGCTGTATTGCGCATCGCCGAGCATCGGGACACCGTCGCCCTTGAAATAGCTGACAGCATCGTAACCGCTGATGGCGATGGCTTCTTCGCTGTCCACGTCGACATAAACGCCGCCATCGGCCAGCACCGGAGCCGCATAGGCCAGCGGCGCAGCAATCGCAGCGACTGCCAGCATGAGATGATTGATTTTCATTGTCGGATCACTCCTCACAGAATTTCGGGCGTGCGACGGTCATCGGCATCTCGACCATCAAAAAGAA
Organism: Sphingomonadales bacterium Ga0077531; assembly: GCA_001464915.1. GTDB lineage: Bacteria > Pseudomonadota > Alphaproteobacteria > Sphingomonadales > Sphingomonadaceae > Erythrobacter. The sequence goes on along the minus strand of LNED01000018.1, from coordinate 49,015 downwards.
CGGGATTGGCAATGGGGGGTAGCCGTCCCGCAATGGTAAAACCGTGATCGCCGACCGACCGCGCACACCCTCTGTTCGCGGGTTGCCGAGGTTTGGTGACTCCCTGCGAAAAAATATTTCGCGCGCGCCGCAATTTGGGTGGATTGCCCCAAGTCCTCGACACGATTTGCGCAATCAGCCAATAGCTTCGGCCATGCGCCTGAACGATTGCCACAATATCGACGATTTCCGCACGCTGGCCAAAGCGCGCCTGCCCTTCCCCGTATTCGATTACATCGACGGCGCTGCCGACGATGAGCTGACCAAGGCGCGCAATACCGCCGCTTTTGAAACGGTTGATCTGGTGCCCGATGTGCTGGCGGGCGTCGCCGAAATTGACACGTCGTGCACGATCCTCGGCCGGCGATCGGCGCTGCCCTTGATGTTGTCGCCCACCGCAGTGCAGCGCGCCTTTCACTGGCAGGGCGAGACGGCTGTGGCGAAGGCGGCGGAACGGTTCGGGCTGTGGTTCGGCATCTCCAGCCTTGCCACCCGCAGCATTGAGGAAATCGCCGCGCTGACCAGCGGGCCGAAGCTATTCCAGCTCTATGTCCACAAGGACAAAGGGTTGAATACGCACATGATTGAGCGGTGTCAGGCCGCAGGCTTTGATGCGCTGGCGCTGACGGTCGACACCATCGTATCGGGCAAACGCGAACGATGTTTGCGCAGCGGTTTCACCACCCCGCCGCGCTTCACCCCGGCGAGCATCCTGAGCTACGCCGCTCGCCCGCGTTGGACGCTGGATTACCTGTTTCGCGAGAAATTTCGGCTCCCCAACCTCGACACACATGTGCGTGAGGGGTCGAGCAAGGCATTGAGTATCGCCGATTATTTCAACACCATGCTCGACACCTCGATGGACTGGAAAACGGCGGCGGCGATCCGCGAACAATGGGGCGGAAAGTTCGTTCTCAAGGGCGTGATGAGTGTTGGGGATGCGCGCAAAGCAGTCGAAATTGGCGCGGACGCGATCATGATTTCCAACCATGGCGGCCGGCAATTGGATGGCAGTCGCGCGCCGTTCGATCAACTCCCTGAAATCGTCGATGCCGTCGGCGGTAAAATCGAGATCATCTGCGACGGCGGCATAAGGCGCGGCACCCATGTCCTGAAGGCAATGTGCAGCGGGGCAAGCGGAGGATCGGGGGGGCGGCTCTACCTCTATGCACTGGCTGCGGCGGGGCAAGACGGGGTCGAGCGCGCGCTAGGCATCCTCAAGGACGAGCTGGAACGCGGGATGCGGCTGATGGGGGTGACGCGGGTGGAGCAGCTGACGGCGGATCGGCTGCGCTATCGCAACTGATGTTATGCGGCTGTCATAATCCTGCAACGGTTTGGGCGTTTTGCGATGTGTCACATTTCTCGGGGACCTGACCAATGATCCGCACTGCCGCAGCCCTTCGCGCCCTGCCCTTCGCGCTCGCCGCCCTCGCACTGACCGCTTGCGGCAGCGAACCCGCGCAGACGGCCAATGATGCCGACAGTTTTGCGGCGCGGATCGGCAAGGGTGAGGCAAGCCCAACTCCGGCTCCCGCTGCAACAGCCACGCCCACCATTGGCAAGCCCCTGCCCGGCGCAGCGCCCGGTGCCTTTGCCAAAGGCACGCTGACTGATCCCGCCGCGCAGAATTGCGGCGCGCCGCTGATGGCGCCGTTCATCGGCAAGCTGGCCGATCAATCCACCCGCGCGGAAATCGCCAAGGTACTTGGCCGCACCAACAACCTGCGTTTTGTCGTGTTCGGCAGCGGCGATGTGAACCCCGATGCGACCAATCCGCGCCTCAGCCTGATGCTCGATGCGCAGAACATCATCCGCGACGCGCGCTGTGGGTAAGGCGGGCGGATAGGCGGGACTGGGACAATCCCTGCTTGCGCGCAGGGCAACAATCGGGATAGGTCACGGGTAATGGAACGGAACGCATCGCTGCTGCTACGACTTATACGCCCTTGGGCGTAGTTCGCTGCGTGCTCGGACGGGCGCGGCGCTGCTCCCAAGGGTGATCATGCCGCCAGCATCCCTTCCCTTTCCGTGACGAGCCATCCCATGACCATGCTCAAGCATCCTTCCGTCAAATATCGCCCTTTCGGCCAGATCAATTTGCCCGACCGCCAATGGCCTAGCCGCATGGTCGAGCAGGCCCCGCGCTGGCTGTCGACCGATCTGCGCGATGGCAACCAATCGATCATCGATCCGATGGACGCGGTGAAGAAACGCCGGTTCTTCGATCTGCTGGTCGAAATCGGGGTAAAGGAAATCGAAGTCGGCTTCCCCAGCGCGGGCGCGACCGAGTTTGATTTCATCTCCGGCCTCGTCAAATCGGATGCGATCCCTGACGATGTGACCGTGCAGGTGCTGACCCAAAGCCGCGAAGACCTGATCCGCACCAGCTTTGCCAGCCTTGAAGGCGCACGCACCGCCATCGTCCACCTGTATAACGCCGTCAGCCCCGCATGGCGCGACATCGTGTTCCGGATGAGCAAGGACGAGGTGAAAGCCATCGCCGTCGCCGGTGCCAAGGTGATGCGCGATGAAGCAGCGCGCTATCCCGGCACCGATTGGCATTTCCAGTATTCGCCCGAAACCTTCTCCACTGCCGAACTCGATTTCTCGATCGAGGTTTGCGCAGCGGTGATGGAGGTGCTCGCCCCCACGCCCGAACGCCCGATCATCCTCAACCTGCCCGCCACGGTTGAGGCAGCGACGCCCAATATCTACGCCGACCAGATCGAGTATTTCGGCCGCCACCTCCCCAATCGGACAAGTGCTGTCCTGTCATTGCACACCCACAATGACCGCGGCACCGGCGTCGCCGCGGCGGAGCTTGGGTTGATGGCGGGTGCTGACCGGGTCGAAGGCTGCCTGTTCGGCAATGGCGAACGCACCGGCAATTGCTGCCTCGTGACGATGGCGCTCAACCTCTACACCCAAGGCGTCGATCCCGGCCTCGATTTCTCCGACATCGACCGGGTGATCGAGACGGTAGAATATTGCAACGATTTGCCCGTCCACCAACGCCACCCTTACGGCGGCGAGCTGGTCTATACCGCTTTTTCCGGCAGTCATCAGGACGCGATCAAGAAGGGCTTTGAAGCGCGCGACATGCAGAATGACGAGGCATGGCGCGTCCCCTACCTGCCGATTGATCCGGCTGATCTCGGCCGCAATTACGAAGCCGTAATCCGGGTCAATTCGCAATCCGGCAAGGGTGGTTTCGCCTGGGTTCTGGAGAAGGATCAGGGGCTGAAATTGCCCAAGCGGATGCAGGCTGATTTTTCGCGCCACGTCCAGCATCTGGCCGACGAATTGGGCCGCGAATTGGGCGCTGTCGACATTTGGGACGCGTTCAAGGCCGCCTACCACGTCCAGACCCATCCCAAGCATTTCCAGCTTGTCCGCTACGAGGAAAGCCGCGCCAGTGACGGCACCCGCATCTTTGCCGGAACCATCGCGGTCGAGGGCAAGGAACAATCGGTTTCAGGGCGCGGCAATGGCCTCATTTCCAGCGTGATGGTCACCTTGCGCGACGCGTTCGGCGTGGAACTCGACGTGACCGACTACACCGAACACGCACTGGGCGCGGGCACAGATGCCCGCGCGGCGGCTTACCTTGAATGTCGCGCAGCGGATGGTCGCACCATCTGGGGCTGTGGGATTGATGAGGACATCGCGACTGCCAGCGTGCGTGCCGTGCTCTCGGCTGCCAATGCTGCGGTGGCATCTCCCGCAGTCTGAACGCCCGCTTGCGCCGCGCCAAATTTGCGCGCAACAATCGCAGGGCTGAACAGTGGGAGGGGAGGCCCGGAACGCAATGGATACGCTGGAACATGATGCGGGCCTGCCCCCGCCGCTGCCCGCATCTTCACCGGAGATCGTGCGCGATTTAGTGTGGAGCGACCTTGCCGATGCGCTTGGCGCAGGTTGGCGCGATTTCCTTGCCATTCCGCAGTTCGGGATGTTCTTTGGCGGGGTCTATGTGATCGCCGGTTTGGCAATTGGTTGGGTAACCATCACCGGCGGCGAGCTGACCTGGTTGATCCCCGCAATTGCTGGTTTCCCGCTGGTCGCCCCTTTCATCGCAGTCGGCCTTTATGAGGCAAGCCGCAGACGCGCGGCCGGCGAACGTTCGTCATGGCGCGCCGTTCTTGGCGCGCTGAAGGGGCACGACGACGATCAGATCCTGTCGATGGGGGTGATCGTGTTCGTCGCCTTTTCATTCTGGATGATCGTGGCCCACGCGATCTTCGCGGTCTTCATGGCCGAAAGCGGGATGAGCGCGGGCGGCGGCGATGCCTTGGCAGCGTTTCTCACCCCGGCGGGTCTTGCAATGTTGGCGGTGGGCAGCGCGGTTGGCGCGGTGATGGCCTTTGCCTTTTACACCATGACGGTGATCAGCCTGCCGATGCTGGTCGAACGCAAGGTCGATTTCCTCACTGCGATCATCACAAGCATCAAGGTGGTGCGCGGCAATTTTGCGGTCATGCTCGGCTGGGCGACAATCATTGCCGCGCTGCTGTTCGTAGCGATGCTGCCGGGGTTCCTGGGCCTGTTGGTGGCGCTGCCCGTGCTCGCCCATGCGACCTGGCACCTGTATGTGCGCGCTGTGCGCTGACACGACCGAACCATAAAAACACGACCGGGAGAGAACGATGAACGCCGCAACCCATCAGCCTGAAGCCATCATCGAGCCCGATCTGCCGATCATCGATCCGCACCACCACCTGTGGGATCTGCGAGCGATGGTGCCGATGTTCCCGCAGCCGCACCACCATTTCATCGCTGCGCTGGTCGATAATGCGCATTACACCTTCGATCAGCTGCAAGCGCACCTGACGTCAGGCCACAACATCATCGGCACGGTCTTCATGGAGTGCGGGGCTTTCTACAACGGCGCCTATGGCGACGCGTTGAAGCCGGTTGGCGAGGTCGAGTTTGTGAACGGCGTCGCGGCGCAATCGGCCAGCGGGCTGTATGGGCCGGGCCGGGCGTGTGCGGGAATCATTGGCCATGCCAACCTGATGCTGGGGAGCGAAGCTGGCGCCGTGCTAGACGCGCTGACCGCCGCAGCGCCCCGCCGGTTCAAGGGTATTCGCCATGCGGGCGCGTGGGATGCCGATGCGGAGGTGCTCGGCCCTCCGTTCCACCACCCCGAGGGCCTATACCGCGATACGACCTTCCGCGCCGGCTTTGCGGAGTTGGGCAAGCGCGGGCTGACGTTCGATGCCTGGGTGCTCGAACCGCAATTGCCCGATGTGATCGACTTGGCGCGCGCCTTCCCCGATCAACCGATCTGCCTCGACCACTGCGGCACGCCCTTGGGGGTCGCGGCATACAATGGCCGCTTGCACGAACGCTTCGACATCTGGCGCCGCAATATCCATGAGCTTGCCAGTTGCGAAAACGTCGTGGTGAAACTTGGCGGGCTGGCGATGGCGTTTTGCGCCTTGCCCGAAGATGGCCCGGCGGCAGGCCACGGGTCAGAACATCTGGCGGCGCTGTGGCGGCCCTATATTGAAACTTGCATCGAAGCCTTCGGGCCAAGCCGCGCAATGTTTGAAAGCAATTACCCCGTCGATTATTGGGGCGCGGATTACGCGGTGCTGTGGAACGCCTTCAAACGCCTGACCCGATCAGCCAGTGCGGACGAGAAAGCGGCGCTTTATGCGGGCAATGCGGCGCGGTTCTACGGGCTTGAAGACCTGCTCGGGTAAGCCCTGCCCTCACCTCACCAAAATGCCGCTTGGCAGCGGTGGAACCTGCGTTAGAGACGCGGGTTAAGAACACAGTTTTAAGGAGAAACCGATGCCGCTTCCCGCCCCGTTTGATCGTCTGCGCCTGCCGCTGATCGGATCGCCGCTGTTCATCGTCTCCGGCCCTGAACTGGTGATCGCGCAGTGCAAGGCCGGGATCATCGGCAGCTTTCCGGCGCTGAACGCGCGCCCGCAATCGCAGCTGGACGAATGGCTGCACCAGATCACCGAAGAACTGGCCGCCCACAACCGCGCCAACCCCGACCGTCCGGCAGCGCCCTTTGCCGTCAACCAGATCGTCCACAAGACCAACGACCGGGTCGATGCCGACATGGCGACGTGCGAGAAGTGGCAGGTGCCGATGGTGATCACCTCATTGGGCGCGCGGGAGGATATCTACACCGCCGTGCGCAATTGGGGCGGCGTGACGTTGCACGACGTGATCAACAACCGCTTTGCCCGCAAGGCGATTGAAAAAGGCGCGACGGGCCTGATCCCGGTGGCAGCCGGAGCAGGCGGCCATGCGGGCGCATTGTCGCCGTTCGCGCTGATGCAGGAAATCCGCGAGTGGTTTGATGGGTTGGTCGCGCTGTCAGGCTCGGTCGGCCATGGCGCCACGATCCTTGCCGCGCAGGCCTTGCGCGCAGATTTCGCCTACGCTGGCAGCGCCTTCATCGCCACCAAGGAAGCCAACGCCTCCGAAGGGTACAAGAACGGCATCGTCGAAGGATCGTCGGAAGGCATCGTTTACACCAACCTGTTCACCGGCGTGCACGGCAACTACCTGCGGTCTTCGATTGAGGCCGCCGGAATGGACCCCGATGATCTGCCCGTCAGCGATCCGAGCAAAATGAACTTTGGCAGCGGCGGCAACACCAAGGCCAAGGCGTGGAAGGACATCTGGGGTTCGGGCCAGGGCATCGGCACGATCAAGGAAGTCGGCAGCGTCGAAGACCTCGTCGCGCGGTTCGAGCGCGAGTATCACGAAGCCAAGGCGCGGATGCTCGCCAATTCGAACTACACCCCATGGGGCGCGTTGGCTGAAGCCGCCGAATAGGCTTTATTCAGCCGACCACAGCGCCTCTGCCATTGCGTCAAGTTCGCTGAAATCAAATCCGGTGCCGAGCGGGTCGTTGCGATTGAGCAGCACCCGCCGGCGCTGGGCGATCAATTGCCGGCGCAGCGCCCCTTGCAGCAGGCGCAGACGCAGTAACGCCTCACTCAGCGCGGCCGCATCATCGTGCCGGCGGGCGTGTGACCAGCGTTCCTCAATCCGGCCGACGCGGGCAATCACCACCTCGTTATTGCGCCGATGCGGCCCGCGATGCAGCGGCATGCCGGTGCGCATCGTTACGGTCTCGGTCGCGGGCAGCAACAGGCCGTTGGCGCGAAAATCGTCGAACCCGACCGCCGCCCGTCCGACCGATTCAAACATCACGCCAAAACACCGCTGCGACAGCAATTGCCGCGGCAGCAGGTGGTGGCGTTGCAACCCCGGATCATAACCCACCATCCCCGGACAATTGACCGAGCGGAAGGAAATAACAGTGGTGAAAGCGGCGCGACCCGGATCCTTCATCTATTCGCGCCAAACGCTGATGATCGCACGATTGCGCGAAGGCCGCAGGACTAGGCGGGTGCCGTCGGGTGCGATGATCCGCTCATCGGCTTCAAGCCCCCCGGTCAGCACCAACTGATTGACCAGACGGATGCCAAGCCGGGTGGCGGCGACCTTGTCCGCAGAAAGCGGCGGCTCGATCCGGAGTTCCTGCCCGGTCCAGAACGCCAGCCCGATGCTTTCCAGCGCGCCGTCAGCACCTTCATCAAAGGCCGTCAGGCCGAGCGCCGGAAATGGCCCGCCGTCCAGCCAGGCACTGATCACCGATTCAAAAAAACGCCGTCCGATGGCACTGCGCGACGGGCCCCAACCAATTGCGACCAAATCATCGAAATGCAAAATCAGATCGCGGGCGAGCGCCAACATCGCGCGAGCCACGGGCTGGCTGTGTCCAGAATTGGCCAGATGCGGCCCCGGCTTGAACGCTAAGGCTTCATGCGTTTCGGGCGTGGGGATGTCTGGCAAATCGAACCGATGGTTGATCACCGGAAAGTCTGACGGCGGGCCAAGCGACAATCCACTGAGATCAAAAGTCAGCCCGTCGCGCAGCAGCTCAATCCACAGTTGCTGGCCGCCCCAGACTGGAATCGATTGTTCCGAATCCCTGGCAAACGGATCATTGCTGACGATGGCAGCCTGCTGCCGCGCCGCGAACGACCTTATCGCAGCACGATCTGGCCGCTTGCCTTTGGCAAACAGCAAATGCAGCTGTGTGGCATCGGCACGCTGCGACTGTGAAATTGCCAACGCTCCCCAGTTTTCTGCGGACGTATCCCGCCCGGCGTGTCCCGTCCGATGTAACCCGCCCGGCAGAGCCGCGCCGCTATCAAATACTTATGCGCGTTTACTGCCAATCGTCGAGTCCCCATTGGACGGGTCTGTGCCCTTTTGGAGCAATCTCTAGAACACCCCAAGCCGCAAGCCTTCCGCCATAGCGGCGCCGATTTCACGGCACCGTTCCAATGACGACGCGGGAACCTGTTTGGGGGCCATAATGGCTTCCGGAGTCTGCGCAGCGAGGTTGACGATCACCGGATCGGCCACCCGCCGCAGCCGCCACCCGGTGACGATCCGGTCAATCTGGCGCTGTGCCCCCTCCCCGTCCGATCCCGCCGCGATCAGCGTGGCATAGGGCCGCCCTTCGATCTGGCCGAGTGCGGCGTAGTAGGCTCGATCGAACATCTCTTTCATCAGGCCGCTCATGTTACCCAGATTTTCGGGGCAGCAGAAGATGTAGCCATCTGCCGCCAGCAGCATTTCGGGCACGGTGTCGGCCGCGTTGACCAGCAAGGCGGCTCCGCTCGCGCCGTCCGCCGCCGCGCGCGCCATTGCTTCGCTGGCTCCGGTGCGGCTGTGCCAGATGATCAGCAGGCAGGGTTCGGCGGGCTTGGGTTGCATCGCGCATCGCTTGCCGCGCACGCCTGTCGATTGTCAATCGCATGAGCCTGTTGGCAGGGCGGCGATTGCGCTAGACGGCTCGGCATGGCCCCTACCCTTCAAAATTCGCCCGCGCTCGCGCCGGTGCTTGGCGTTACATCCTCGCTTTCAGGCAAAGCATGGCGCTGGCGCGGCGGGAATATGGAGCTGGACGATGTGCAATCGGCGGACGCGCATGGGCTTGATCGCTCGATCCTCGATCAACTGCTGCTGACGCGCGGGGTGGCCGCCGACGATCTGGAGCGCCACGCCAAGCCGACGATGCGCGGGTTCCTGCCAGATCCTTCTGCCTTCCGCGACATGGACACCGCCGCTGAACGGCTCGCGCAGTGCGTGATGACGGGCGAACAAGTGACGATCTACGGCGACTATGACGTCGACGGGGCAACCAGCGCGGCGCTGTTGGTCGAATTGCTGCGGCAGTTGGGTCACGCGGCGGGATATTACATCCCCGACCGCCTGCTCGAAGGTTACGGCCCAACCGGGGAGGCGTTGGTCAAGCTGGCTGAAACCGGATCGCGGCTGATCGTCACCGTCGATTGCGGTGCGATGGCGCACGAGGCGCTGGGCATGGCCCGCGATGCGGGTGTGGATGTGATCGTTGTCGATCACCACAAATGCTCGCCCGATCTTCCTCCCGCTGCTGCGCTGGTCAACCCCAACCGGCTGGACGAAAGCGATCTGGGCGCGGCCCACGGCCATTTGGCGGCGGTTGGCGTGGCGTTTCTGCTAGGCATTGCGCTGGTGCGGAACCTGCGCGCCAAGGGATGGTTCGCAAACCGGGCCGAGCCTGATCTGATGGGCCTGCTCGATCTGGTGGCGCTTGGCACGGTTGCCGATGTCGCCGCGCTGCACGGGCTCAACCGCGCATTCGTGGCGCAAGGTTTGAAGGTGCTCGCCCGTCGCGAACGGATCGGGATGGCGGCGTTAATGGACGCAAGCCGGCTGACCCGTGCGCCGCAATGCAGCGACCTTGGCTTTGCATTAGGCCCGCGCATCAATGCGGGTGGACGGATCGGCGAATCGACACTGGGTGTGCGATTGCTGACCACCGACGATCCCGAAGAAGCCCGCGCCATCGCCGCGCAACTTTCGAAACTGAACGAAGAACGCCGCGCCATCGAAGGTGAAGTGCAGGAAGCCGCCGAAGCGCAGCTGGCCGGGCAGCATAATATGGCGGTGCAGGTCATCTCAGGCCACGGCTGGCACCCCGGCGTGATCGGGATTGTGGCAGGCCGGATCAAGGAAAAGACCGGCAAGCCCGCCGTGGTAATCGCGCTGGATGAAACGCAGGGCAAGGGATCAGGCCGTTCGATCAGCGGGGTCGATTTGGGCGCCGCAATCATCGCCGCGCGTGAGGCGGGATTGCTGGTCGCGGGCGGCGGGCACGCGATGGCGGCGGGGTTGACGATTGATCCGGCGCGGCTCGCTGATTTTGCCGAATTCCTCGACACTAGGTTGGCGCGCGATGTTGATCGCGCGCGCGCAGGCCAAGCCATGCTGCTTGATCTGGCGCTGGCGCCGGGTGGGCTTACACCTGAATTGGTCGAGACGCTGGAGGCCGCCGGGCCTTACGGCGTCGGCTGGCCCGCACCGCGTGTCGCGGTGGGCCCGGTGCGGATCGTCAAGGCCGATATCGTCGGCAAAGATCACCTCAGGCTGATTGCAGCCGGGATGGATGGGCGTAGCTTTAAAGCCATCGCCTTTCGCGCCGCCGAGACTGAGATGGCGCAGACCCTGCTTCACCGTAACAATGGGCGGCGGTTCCATCTGGCGGGCCGAGTGAAGCTCGATGATTGGGGCAATCGCCCAACAGCGGAATTGCTGTTGGAAGACGCCGCCTTCGCTGATTGACAGCAGGCAACGGCCTTTTTGCGGGTTGGCCAGCAGACGGGGCTTGACCGCCCCCAATCACCCCCCTAAAGGCGCCCTCTCGCAACCGAGACGGCCCCTTCGTCTAGCGGTTAGGACGCGGCCCTTTCACGGCTGAAACACGGGTTCGATTCCCGTAGGGGTCACCATCTCTGGTGCGAGATAAACAGGGCGGCAGGCTTGGCCTCGCCGCCCTTTTTCATGGCCGCAACGGTGGAACCGGCATTGCCTGCGCTTCCCTCCGCCGGTTCAAGGCTGTAAGGGCCTGCGGCATGGGCAGCGGCCAGAACCTTCCGATCGCGGGCATTCTGCTAGCGGCTGTTAGCTTTCTGGCGATGCTGTTGTCGGGCGTTGATGCGGTAATTGGACTTGCCGTGCTGACAGTGTGGGTCGGATCATTGCTGGTCGCCGCCGGTCGGCCGCCTGAACCGCCCAAGAAAAAAGTCAAACAGCGCGTCACGCTCGATTCGATTCGTGATCTGATCGAAAATTTCTCCACCCCGCTGCTGATCACCGAACGCAGCACGATCGCCATCGCCAACCGCGCCGCGCGCAAGATGCTGGGGCCGCATGTGGTCGGTCAGGACGCGCGGGTGGCGCTGCGCCAGCCCGAAGCGGCCGCACTGCTTAATGAAAATCGTCAGGGCGAAGCAATCGTGCGCGGGCTCGTGCGGCGGGGCGACATCTGGCAGATCAACCGTCAGGCGATCGATGACCGACTGGCGATGCTCGAATTCATCAACCAGACCGCCGAAGCTGACATCAGCCGCGCACACACGGACTTCGTCGCCAACGCCAGCCACGAATTGCGCACGCCGCTCGCGGCCGTGCTCGGCTATGTCGAAACCCTGCAAGAAGACGGTGCGGCGATCGACACGCCAACAGCGCAGAAATTCCTCGGTATCATCGAACGTGAGGCACAGCGGATGCACGCGCTGGTCAGCGACCTGATGAGCCTGTCGCGGGTCGAAGCCGAAAAGCACGATCTGCCGACGGAACGGATCGATTTACGCACCCTGGTTGAGCGCGCCGCGCGCGATGCCGCAGGTTCGCACCGCAGTGACCGTTTGCAGTTGGAACTCCATGCCGAGCCCTGCGTGCTGGGTGACCGTCAGCAATTGGAACAGGTGGTGCGAAATCTGGTCGACAATGCGCTCAAATACGGCGCAGCGGATACCCCGGTGACTGTGACGCTCGATCTGGGGCAGGCCGATCAGGCGCGGATTGCGGTGGTCGATCAGGGCGAAGGAATTGCGCCGGAACAGATCCCGCACCTCACCCGCAGGTTTTATCGCACCGATCCGGGCCGCAGCCGGGCGTCAGGCGGTACCGGGCTGGGTCTCGCCATCGTCAAGCACATCGTCGAACGCCATCGCGGGCGGCTCGACATTACCAGTGAGCTTGGCAAAGGCACCCGCGTAGTGGTGCGAATTCCGCTGGCAGAGGCCGAAGCCGACACGGACGCGTTGGATGCGCAGTCCGCTGGCGATGCCCTCGATACTGCGCAAACGTAACAAATGTCACAGTAGTGTCTTATTACTACAACATGGGCCGGTCATGGAGTGATGGTCGGGCCGCTGGGGCGGTGCCGCACGGGTTAATCTCACGCACCCCCGATGGGAAAAACAGGTCTATTTGATGTCGCCGATCACGCTGATCCTGATTGCGATGGGGCTTGGCCTTGCAGGCTGGCTTGCAGGCCGCGCCAAGGCGTGGAGTTTCCAGTCGAGCGACCCGGCGCTGCGCCCGGCATCGCGTCCGATCTATCACGCTTGGTATGTGGCATTGTGGGTGGTGTTGCCCGTGCTCGCATTCATCGCCGTCTGGTCGGCACTGGCTCCGCAGTTGGTGTTGCAAACCGTACTTGCTTCGCCTGCCGCCGCCGATTTGCCCGCCTTCGGGTTTGAGCGTGATGCCTTTTTGGGCGAAGCGCGCGCTGTCGCACTTGGCAATGCGCCCGGCGTGTTCAACGATTCAGCCGAGGCGTTAGTCGCGCCATTCCGTGACGCGATCAGCCATTACAACATCATCGGCGCGATCGTAACCGTGCTGATTGCACTGGCAGGCGGCGCGCTTGCGTTCTTGCGGCTGCGCCCGGATTTCCGCGCACGCACCAAGGTTGAACGCACGGTCATGACGATCCTGCTGCTGGCGTCGCTGGTGGCAATCCTCACGACGCTCGGCATTTTTGGCAGCCTTGTGTTTGAAACCGTGCGGTTCTTCGGGATCGTTTCGCCGGTCGATTTTCTGTTCGGAACAGTATGGGGGCCGGATACGATGGTCAGCCCCGAAGCGACCGACGCCTCTCGTTATGGCGCCGTGCCGTTGTTCTGGGGAACGATTTTCATCGGCGCGATCATCGCCATGATCGTTGCCATCCCACTGGGGTTGATGAGCGCGATCTACCTTACCCAATATGCCGATCCGCGGGTGCGCACATGGGTGAAGCCATTGCTGGAGATCCTCGCGGGCGTGCCAACGGTGGTTTACGGCTATTTCGCCGCGCTGACACTGGCACCGATGATCCGCGATGCGGCAGTCGCCGTCGGCATAAGCGGCGCTTCGACCGAAAGTGCGCTCGCTGCGGGCGTGGTGATGGGGGTGATGATCATCCCGTTCGTTTCGTCGATGGCAGACGATTCAATGGCAGCAGTGCCGGGCGCAATGCGCGATGGCAGCCTGGCGATGGGCGCAACCAAATCCGAGACGATCCGCCGTGTGCTGTTCCCCGCCGCTCTGCCTGGTATCGTGGCTGGGATCATGCTCGCAGTCAGCCGCGCGATTGGTGAGACGATGATCGTGGTGATGGCCGCCTCACCTGCCGCCAACCTCACGGCCAACCCGCTCGAGCCGATGTCGACTGTGACCGTGCAGATCGTCAAGCTATTGACCGGCGAACAAAGCACTGATCACCCGGCCACACTGAGCGCGTTTGCGCTGGGGTTTGTGCTGTTCATGGTGACGCTGGCGTTGAACTTCATCGCCCTGCGCGTGGTCAAGCGTTTCCGGGAGGCCTACGAATGAGCACCGCCGCCCTTCCCATGGTTGGCCATGCAGCCGAGGCAGAGCGCCCAACGCGCACCCCTGCGTTTGAAAAGCGCATGGCCAAACGTTACCGCGATGAACGCAATTTTCGCCTGCTCGGCCTTGCCGCAGTCAGTTTCTCGGTCGGGGTGCTGGTGTTCCTGTTGGGCAATATGCTGATCAACGGGATTGGCGGATTCCAGCGCGCCGAACTGACCGTAACCATAAACTTTCCCGAGAGCGGCGTGACCGGCGATGCGGTTTCACTCACCGCACCAAGCGCTTCGCAAACGCTGGAAATGCAGGGTCTGCCAGATGTTGTCGCCTTTTATGCCGAACAGCAGCTCGGCCCAGACGCTACAGCCGAGTTGTCGAATGATGGATGGCGCGATGTTGCCGCAGCATTGGCCGATGATCCGACCCTGATCGAACGCACCCAGACGTTTGAGCTAGCGGCATCATCAGCCTTGGCAGCCGGGATGCAAGGTGATGGTGCTCCCGAAATGCAGGCACTGGCCAAACGGCTCGTCGCTGATGGCAAGCTGGCCCGCAATTGGGATTGGGGTTTCCTATCCCGCTCGGACGCAACCAGTCCGCAGGCAGTGGGCATTTGGGGGGCGCTGAAAGGCACGATGTTGACCATGCTGGTCACGTTGGTGCTGGCCTTCCCCATCGGCGTCCTCTCGGCGCTCTATCTGGAAGAATACGCCCCGCGCAATCGCTGGACTGACTTGATCGAGGTGTCGATCAGCAACCTCGCCGCGGTGCCATCGATCATCTTCGGCCTGCTGGGCCTGTCGATATTCCTCGCGATCTTCCCCAACCTGCGCTCCGCCCCGCTGATTGGCGGGATGACGCTGGCGTTGATGACGATGCCGGTGATCGTGATTTCGGGCCGCAACGCGATTAAGGCTGTGCCGCCGTCGATCCGTGATGGCGCGCTGGCGGTGGGAGCGTCCCCGGTGCAGGTGGTGTTTCACCATGTGCTGCCGCTGGCGATGCCGGGGATGCTGACCGGCACGATCATCGGCATGGCCCGCGCGCTGGGTGAAACCGCGCCGCTACTGCTGATCGGGATGCGAGCCTTTGTCGCCACCCCGCCCGATGGCTTCACCTCGCCCGCCACCGTGCTGCCGATGCAAATCTTCCTGTGGTCGGACGAAATTGACCGCGGCTTTGTGGAACGCACCAGCGCCGCGATCATCGTGCTGCTGGTGTTCCTGCTCGCCATGAACGGCCTCGCCATTTACCTCCGCAACAAGTTCGAGAAACGCTGGTGACTGTGATCCATCCCAATATGGCCGACGAAACCGCGAAGATACGCGCGCATGATGTCTGCGTCTACTACGGCGACAAGAAGGCCGTTGACGAGGTGTCGATCGACATCTCGCCCAAATACGTCACGGCCTTCATTGGCCCTTCGGGCTGCGGCAAGTCGACATTCCTGCGGTGTTTCAACCGTATGAACGACACGATTGCCACCGCCAAGGTAACCGGCCTGATCGAATTGGACGGCGAAGATATTCACGGCGACCGAATGGACGTTGTGCAGCTGCGCGCGCGCGTCGGGATGGTGTTTCAAAAGCCGAACCCGTTTCCCAAGTCGATCTACGAAAACATCGCATACGGCCCGAAAATCCATGGATTCGCTGAAAAGAAAGCCGATCTCGACGTGATCGTCGAACGCTCACTTACCCGCGCAGGGCTGTGGGACGAGGTCAAGGATCGGCTCGACGATTCAGGCACAGCATTGTCAGGCGGTCAGCAGCAGCGCCTTTGCATTGCCCGCGCCATAGCGGTAGACCCCGAAGTCATCTTGATGGACGAGCCAGCCAGCGCGCTCGATCCGATCGCTACTGCCAAGATCGAGGAACTGATCGATGAACTTTCGGGCCGTTACGCTATCGTGATCGTCACCCATTCGATGCAGCAAGCCGCGCGGGTCAGTCAGCGCACGGCGTTCTTCCACCTCGGCAAGATGGTGGAATACGGGCCAACGTCGGAAATCTTCACCAATCCGATCGAAGAACGCACCAAGGATTACATTACCGGAAGGTACGGCTGATGGCTGAGCACACTGTCAAAGCCTTCGATGAAGACATCACTCGGCTGCGCGGCCTGATCGCGGAGATGGGTGGGCTGGCCGAAGTCGCCATTTCAGAATCGCTTGATGCATTGGTGCGCGGTGACGAAGCGCTGGCCGAACAGGTAGTGCTGCGTGACAAGCGGATTGATGCGCTGGAAATCGAAGTCGACAAGCTTGCGGTGCGAATCATCGCCCTGCGCGCACCCATGGCGGACGATTTGCGCGAAGTGATTGCCGCTTTGAAAATTGCCGGCGTGCTCGAACGGATCGGCGATTATTCCAAAAACATCGCCAAACGCACGGGCATGATCGAAGGCCGCGCCCGGTTTGAACCGCTCACGCTGCTGCCCACCATGGGCGAGTTGGCTGGTGAGATGGTGCACGACGTGCTCACCGCCTATGCGGCGCGCGACCCAGATCTTGCACGCGAAGTGATCGCCACTGATGCCAAGGTCGATGGGTTTTACAACAGCATTTTCCGCAATCTCGTCAGCTACATGGTAGAAAATCCTTCAACCATTTCGAGCGCGGCGCAGTTGCTGTTCGTCGCCCGCAATATCGAACGCATCGGCGACCATGCAACCAACGTGGCAGAAATGGTGCACTTCGCTGCGACCGGGGCCTATCCGCCCGAAGGCGATCGGTAACCTACGCAAGGCTTTGTAACTTGTGTGTGGAAAACTTGTCGCATCCGGTTTCATCAAACTGTCGCTCAAGTGACACATAGCTTCGGCGTTGCGCCGTCCAGGGGGAGGCGCCAGGAGGCATCTTCATATGTCCGCTGCCAAATTGCTGCTCGTTGAAGATGATCCGGCGCTGTCCGAACTGCTCGAATATCGCTTTCAGAACGAAGGCTATAGCGTTCGTTGCACCGGTGACGGGGACGAAGCCCTCGTGCTTGCAAGCGAAGAAGTGCCCGACCTTATCATCCTCGACTGGATGATCGAAGGCACCAGCGGGATCGAAGTTTGCCGCCGGTTGCGCCGCGATAAGGATACAGCGCACGTTCCGATCATCATGCTCACCGCCCGTGAGGCGGAGGATGACCGGGTACGCGGGTTGGAAACTGGCGCGGACGATTACCTGACCAAGCCATTCAGCCCACGCGAACTGCTCGCCCGGGTGGCGGCGGTAATGCGCCGCATCCGTCCCGCACTAGCGGGGGAGACAATCGAAGTCGGCGATCTGAAACTCGATCCGGTCGCACACAAGGTGCAACGCCGCGGGCGCGCCTTGCAATTGGGGCCGACCGAATACAGGTTGCTCAAGTTCTTCATGGAGAGCCCGGGCCGCGTGTTCAGCCGCGGCCAGCTGCTCGACGGCGTCTGGGGCACCGGCTCCGACATCGAGTTGCGCACAGTCGACGTGCACATCAGGCGGTTGCGAAAAGCGATCGACATTGACGGCGCGAAAGACCCGATCCGCACAGTGCGCTCAGCCGGATACGCGCTCGAACCGAACTGAGGCGTCAGCGGCACACCCCCGCCCAGCGCGCGTCCTGATCGAAATGGAAGTGATCGGCGTGCGCTGCGTTGTAATCGGGTGAGAGCACGGTGGAAAATGCGGCGCAGGCGCCGTCGCGCACTGCACGCAGGAAGGCAGCTTCCTCAGGCGTCCCCTCCCAGTCTGACAGCACGCTGATCCGGCGTCCGTCTTCGAGCACGAAAGCGGCGATATCGATCGCATTACCGGTCGCATGCTCACTCCACCTCCCGTCCGCACCTCCGTAGATGCGTCGGCAGGAATAGGCGCCGAGATGCTCGATCCGGGCCAGCTCACTGCCGAGAATGGCTTGCGCCGCCGGTGCCACACTGTTGCTCCGCCACAGTTCCAGCGCGGCGGCCACTGGGCAGCTCACTGTGGGCGTATCAGGCGTCAGCGGATAATCGCCGAGCAGGGTGCGATCGGGCCTTGCACAAGCGCCCTCCCCGGTCGCAGGCATCGCGGTGAATGCGACGTCGCTGCGTGCCAGCACGGCGCGACATTCCGCCACATCGCTGCGCAACGCGGCCAGCTTTGCCGTCGTCGCCCATCCCGCCGGGTGGCGCAGGTCGAGCGGGGCGTAGGGATTGTGCTCGGGATGCGATTGCAGCCATTGCCAACCGATGATCGCCGCGACGAGCAGCGCAAGCCCCAGCAACGCACGGCGCGCGTTGCGGTAGTGTTTGTTCGGCTTGGATCGGGTCATCGTCTGTCCCTAATGGAAATCGCGCGACTTGGTCAGGATCCGGTGATCGCGCGGATGTCCCGTCACGTTCGGGCTTGGCGCGAGTTCGTCAATCAGATCGCGCGGAGCAGGCGCTTTTCTTCCGGCAAGCGGCGTGCCTACGTGGTCGGCACGTGCCAGCGGAGCCGCGAGCAAGTCGTCTGATAGGGCGTGCAGCAGGTGCGTCGCATCGGTCATGTGGGCGGCGATCACGTGGATCACCTCGTCATCATATTCGACGCGGCCCCGCACCTCCATCAACCGCGCGCCCATCACCACCTTGCGCAGCTTCTCCTTGAGATCGGGCCAGACGACGAGGTTGATCACCCCGGTCTCGTCCTCCAGCGTGATGAAGGTGACGCCCTTGGCGCTGCCCGGTCGCTGGCGGATCAGCACCACGCCTGCCACCTGCACCATGCTGCGGAACTTGCGCTCCCGCAGATCGCTCGCCCGCACGAAGCCGCGCCCCGCCAAATCGGCGCGCAGGAAAGCCATCGGATGCGCTTTCAGGCTGAGCCGGGTCGTCTGATAATCGGCCACCACTTCCTCGGACAGCGGCATGGCTGGCAGGTTAATGCGGGTGCGCTCAGCCCCCTCCTCTCGCACCGCAGCAGCGCGGAACAGCGGCAGATCAGGCGCCGCGATCAGGCTGCGCGCATCCCACAAGGCCTGTCTGCGAGTGAGATGCAGCGAGGTGAAGGCATCGGCGCTGGCGAGCCGCTCGATATGCGCAGGCGACAACCCCGCCCGGCCGCGCAGGTCGGCAATGTCGCGGTAAGGCCCGCGCTCCTCGCGCTCCGCCACCAGCGCGGCGGCGACGTGCTCGGGCAGGCCGTCAATCTGGCGCAGGCCAAGCCGCAGAGCGAGCGCGTCGCCCTCGCCCGTGCCCTCCAGCGTGCAATCCCACGCCGAATGGTTCACATCGACGGGCAACACCCGCACTCCATGCTCAGCCGCGTCGCGGACAATTTGTGCGGGCGCGTAGAACCCCATCGGCTGCGAATTGAGCAACCCGCAGGCAAACGCCGCCGGGTAATGGCATTTCAGCCAGCTCGATACGTAAACCAACTGCGCAAAGCTGGCCGCGTGGCTTTCAGGAAAGCCGTATTCGCCAAAACCCCGGATCTGGTTGAAGCACCTTTGCGCAAAATCGCGATCATATCCGCGCGCGACCATGCGTTCGACCATCATGTCCTGCAATTCGTCCACCATCCCCCGGCTGCGGAAAGTCGCCATCGCCTTGCGCAACCGGTTGGCTTCAAGGCTGGAGAACTTGGCCGCATCGAGCGCGATTTTCATCGCCTGTTCCTGAAAGATCGGCACACCCAATGTGCGCCCGAGGATACTGGTCAGTTCATCCGGCGGCCCGTGTTCAGGCGCAGGCGCGGGAATCTGCACAGGCTCCGCGCCCCTGCGCCGCTTCAGGTAAGGGTGCACCATGTCGCCCTGAATCGGCCCCGGACGCACGATCGCGACCTGAATCACCAGATCGTAGAATTCTCGCGGGCGCAGGCGCGGCAGCATGTTCATCTGCGCGCGGCTTTCGACCTGAAACACCCCAAGCGAATCGCCCTTGCGCAGCATCGCATAGGTTTCCGGGTCTTCGCGCGGGACCGTCGCAAGGGTTAGCGCGCGGCCATGATGCGCGGTCAGCAGATCGAGGCATTTGCGGATGCAAGTCAGCATGCCGAGCGCCAGCACATCCACCTTCAGGATGCCCAGCGCCTCGATATCGTCCTTGTCCCACTCGATGAAACTGCGTTCCGGCATCGCGCCATTTCCGATCGGCACAGTCTCGGTCAGCGCGCTTTCGGTGAGGATAAATCCGCCGACATGTTGGCCCAAATGGCGCGGCATTCCAATCATCTGCTCGGTGAGTTTGAGGACACGCCGCAGGTGCGGATCGGTTACGTCCAGTCCGGTTTCAGTCGCGTGCTTTTCGCTGATTTCGCGCCCCCACCCGCCCCACACGGTGCGCGCGAGCGCGCTGGTGACGTCCTCCGACAGCCCCATCACCTTGCCCACTTCGCGGATCGCCATGCGCGGGCGATAATGGATCACCGTGGCGCACAGGCCCGCACGGTGGCGGCCATATTTGGCGTAGATGTACTGGATCACTTCCTCGCGCCGCTCATGCTCGAAATCAACGTCGATATCGGGCGGCTCCTTGCGTTCTTCGGAGATGAAGCGGTCGAACAAGAGTTGATGTTTCGCCGGATCGACGCTGGTAATGCCGAGCACGTAACACACCGCCGAGTTCGCCGCAGAGCCGCGCCCCTGGCACAGGATCGGCGGATCGCACCCGCGCGCGAAATCGACGATGTCCTTGATGGTGAGAAAGTAGCGCGCCAGATCAAGCTTGGCGATCAGCGCCAGCTCGCGCTCCAGCGTGGCGCGCACGGTCTCCGGCAGGCCTTCTGGATAGCGCCGTCCCGCCCCGGCCCAGACTTCGGTTTCGAGGAAGGCTTGCGGGGTCTGCCCGTCGGGGTAGATCTCCTCGGGGTATTCGTACCGCAGTTCGTCGAGGGTAAACTGGCAAGCATCGGCCACTGCACGCGCGGCGACGATCGCGTGCGGCCAGCGGGCGAACAGGCGCTGCATTGCGGCGGGGGATTTCAGGTGCCGCTCGGCATTGGGGTGGAGCAGGTGCCCGGCCTTGGCCACCGTGGTCTTGTGCCGGATCGCGGTCATCACGTCCTGCAGCGCACGGCGTTCGGGCGCGTGGTAGTGGACGTCATTGGTGGCGAGCAGGCCGAGGCCGTGGGCGCGGGCCAGCGTGTCCAATCGCTCGATCCGGGCAATATCGTCACCCCGGTAGAGATAGGCGGCGGCGATGTGGCGCAGGGTGGGCAGCTGGCGGGTGAGATGCGGGATGAGGTCGGGGAAAGACAAGGCCCGCTCGTCATCCCGGCGAAAGCCGGGATCGCTGTCGGCAAGCGGTCCCGGATCAGGCCCGGGACGACGGAAGGGGATGACGTTGCTCTCAACCGCGATCGTAAACCGCGCATCCAGATCATCCGGCGGAAGCAGGATCAGTTGCACGCCCCCCTCGCCCTTCTTGGCGCTGTGATCCGCCAGCATCGCCAGCGTGATCTGGCACACGCCTTTGTCCTGCCACGCGCCGTCAGGCGTCTGCATCCGGCCCGCGCTGATCAACCGGCAGAGGCGGCCATAGGCGCCGCGATCCTCAGGGTAAGCGAGGAACGCCAGCCCACAGGTCGTTTCGATCCGGCAGCCGATCACCGGGCGCAATTTCAGCGTCTTCGCCTCGGTATGCAGGCGCACAACACCGGCCATCGAATTCACATCGGCGATCCCCACCGCATCATAACCGAGCGCGTGCGCGGTCAGCGCCAGATCGACCGCATCCGACGCCCCGCGCAAGAAACTGAAGCAGCTGAAGATGCCTAGTTCCACAAACGCCGCACGCGGCGGGGCGGCGACTTCGCTGGGGTCAACGTCGAGCGTGCGCTTTTCAGGGGTGAGCGGGCCTTCGGGCATCAGTCCGCCCCCAACCGCTCCCGCACTGCCGCCAGATCAGCGGCAAACAGCGCAGCCTGTTCCACACGCGCCACACCGTCGAGCCGCAGCAGGTAGGACGGATGCACCGTGACCCACAGCTCCGCCCCGTCATCGAGCATGATCGGACGCCCCCGCACCTGATTGACGCTGACCGTGCGGCCCAGCATTCCGCGCGCCGCACTCGCCCCCAGCGCCAGCACGATGCGCGGCCGCACGAACGCGCGTTCGGCATCGAGCCACCAGCGGCAGGTGTCGATCTCCTTCGCGCTCGGCGATTGGTGCAGGCGGTGCTTGCCCTTCCACGTGAACTTGAAATGCTTGACCGCGTTGGTGACGTAGGCGCTTGCCCGGTCAATCCCGGCAGCGTGGAGATATTCGTCCAGCAATTGCCCCGCCGGGCCGACGAAGGGGCGCGCCGCCACGTCTTCCTGATCGCCCGGCTGTTCGCCCACAATCATCAAAAGCGCAGCGTGCGGCCCTTCCCCCACCACCGCGCGGGTGCCGCAATCGGCGATGGCGCAATCACGGCAGGCAGCAGCGCCTTGTGCGACCTCAGCCAGCGTGACCGGGCGCGCGCGTTCCTGACGCTCACCCGCTGCGACCATCGCTGCCTCCCGCGCCTGCGCGCCTGCGATCAGCTGCGGAATGATCTGAGCTTCGGGCAGGTTCTTCCAGTATTTCTTGGGCATTTCCGATAACATCGCCCCCACCTTCAGCCGCGCCGGATTGAAGATCGACGCGTAGTAAGACCGCCACAGATCCTCGACCGGATCATCCCCCGGCGCATCCTCGGCCCGCGCGGGCGGGCCTTCGTGCATGGTTTCGCCGTCCCAATGCACGCTGCCGCGCGGGGTCAGGATCGACCAGCGCATATTGGCAAAGCGGCGCATGAAGAACGCGGCCTCGGCACGGACGATGTGGTGATCGGGCTCAAACCAGGCGACGAAGTGCGGGGTGCCGTCTTCTTCTGCCACTTCGCGGAAACGGACGAAGGCGTGCATCTTGTGCGCATCGCGCCGCACTGCCTTGGCCAGTTCCTCGATCCGGCGCACTTGGCTGTCGGCCTTGTCCTCCATCAGGCGGGGACCCTGTTGGAGCCGCCACAGCACCTGATAAAGCAGGCCGAACCGCGCCGGATCAGTGTGCAGCGCAGCCCGGCGGGCGAGTGTGAGGAAATGCTGGCTGGCGCGTACCGGACGGGCATCGGCAGGCGGCGACGGCATCCGTTTGTCCGAGCGTGACGGCCCTTCGGCAGCGAACAGATCGCCGGTTCCCCCCGGCTCGATCCACGATACCCGGTCAGGCGGCACATCGCATTGGATCAACCCCCGCGCGCGGTCACGCCAGAAGGCGAAGTCATCCGGCGCAGGCAGATGCACGGCGTAATGCGCGCCGAGGGCGGCATAGGGCCCGGAAATCTTTTGCGCAGCCATCAGAACAGTTCCAGCTGTTCCTGCTTGGGCGCGAGCAGGCGGCGCAGGTCGGCGCGATCGGTCAGCAGGGTGGGCCGCCAGTCGAGCGCGCAGATGAACGGGCGCACCTTGACGATCGACGCGGTCAGCCGCGCGACATCATCCAATCGCAAAGTCCGGTGCCGCCGCGCGGCGAGGATGCGCGCGACCGCCGTCGTCCCCAGCCCCGGCACCCGCAGCAATTGTTCCTTCGCCGCACGGTTCACATCGACCGGAAAGCTTTCGCGGAACTTCAGCGCCCAGGCGAGCTTGGGATCAATATCGAGCGGCAGATTGCCATCCGCCTCAGTCGCATCGGCGACCTCTCCTGGCGCAAAGCCATAGAAGCGCATCAGCCAGTCAGATTGATACAAGCGGTGTTCGCGCAGCAGCGGCGGGCGCTTCAGCGGCAGCACCGCGCTCGCATCAGGAATTGGCGAGAATGCGCTGTAATAGACCCGCCGCAGTCCGAATGCGCCGTACAGCCGGCTCGCCTTGCCGATAATCGCGGTATCATTGGCATCATCCGCGCCAACGATCATCTGGGTCGATTGGCCCGCCGGGGCAAACCGCGGCGCATGGCGGAAGCGTTTGCGTTCGTCCTTCGCCTCGATAATCCGCGCTTTGGTGCGGCCCATCGCGCCTTCGATCTGCGCCTCGTCCTTATCGGGCGCGAGCCGGGTCAGGCCCGCGCGAGTCGGCAGTTCGACATTGATCGAAATCCGGTCGGCATAGAGCCCCGCCTGATGAATCGCCTCGGGATCAGCTTCGGGGATGGTCTTGAGGTGAATATAGCCGCGAAAATCGTGCTCTTCGCGCAGGATCCGCGCGACCTCGATCATCTGCTCCATCGTGTGATTGGCGCTTTTGACGATGCCCGAGGACAGGAACAGCCCTTCGATATAATTGCGGCGATAGAAATTGAGCGTGAGGTCGACCACCTCCTGCGGCGTGAACCGTGCGCGCGCCACGTTCGAACTTTTGCGGTTGATGCAGTAGTGGCAATCGAAAATGCAGTAGTTGGTCAGCAGTATCTTCAGCAGCGAGATGCAGCGCCCGTCCGGCGCATAAGCGTGGCAAATCCCCATCCCCTCGGTCGAGCCGATGCCTTTTCCGCCCAGCGAGTTTTTCTTGGCCGTACCCGATGACGCGCAGGACGCATCATACTTGGCCGCATCGGCGAGGATTTCGAGACGTTGGCGGAGTGTTTGTTGCATAGGAACTTTGGGAACACCTTTCAGTGTTCCTTATATGTTCCCACATCCCCGTTGCCAAATGCAAAGCTTGCAAGCCCGCGTTAGACCGCGCGGCGGCGGCGGGTGATGACCCGGTTCAGCTCTTCCTGCTGGCTCAGATAATCGATCACGGCGGGATGCATCGCGCCTTCAAACGCGATCCCGGCAACCGGCCCTTCGATCCAGGCGACACTGCCGAGCGGGGCATTGATCCCGCCGACCTTCATCGTCACCCGGTCACCCACTTCGGCAAAGCCCGGCCGACCGCGCAGCTTGCAGCCGCCTTCGGACAGATCCAGCAGGTCGACAAACACCACGCGCGATCGCACCCGGCTTTTGACCATCAGGCTCATCGGACGGCGCTCAGACGCGCGAGGGATCGAATTCAGGTTCATGAGCGGAAGATCGCACAAATCCGTAAAGGAAACCTAAGCAAACCTGTAAAAACGAATTAGAGCACTTTCCGACCAACCCGGGCACCCGGGTTGGTCGGAAAGTGCTCTAAGCATACAGCCCGTGCAGGAACCAATCGGGCACCCCGCCGCGCCCGTCGCCCGCGATCCCCTGCCGGTAAATCCAGTAACGCCGCCCGGCATCATCCTCGATCCGGTAGTAATCGCGTAAGCGAGCGGTCGAGCGTTCGCGCCACCATTCGGGCGCGATCCGTTCCGGCCCCTCGACCCGAACAACCTCACGCACTTGCCCACGCCAACGGAACCGCTGCGGATAGCCATCGGGCGAAGCATAGAGCACCGCGATCCGTTCCGCCCGGTCGAGCAGTTTCAGCGGGCGGGTGTGAAACGCGAGCGTGCCCCCAAAAAGCTGAGAGGGAGGTGGCGGCACCGGGTCAAGCGGCGGCTGCCAGCCCTGCGCGCGTTCGGGCAGGTGACTGGCCCGCGCGACGGGGCGGGTGACAGCTTGCGGCCCCAAGCGCACGCTCAGCCGGTCAATGCAGGCGGCGAGCGAGGTGCCGTGCTGCTCGGCTGCCGCATCCAGATCGGCCTGCGACAGGCTGAGCGGCTCGCTCCAGCTGGCGCGCAGCTGCACCGCCTCGATCCCGAATCCGGCGTCGACATCGTCAAGCCGCGCGGCAAACAGCCGGGTGATATGCGATGCCTCGCGGGTGGCGACGGCAAGTTCGATCCGGCGCTGCAGCACTTCGCCATCGACCCGCCATAGCCCGAGTTCGAGCCGCCGTGCGCCCTCGCCGCGCGCTTCGAGCGCGCGCACCATATCCTGCGCCAGATCATCCACCACCCTGTCAAGCAAGTCGCGGTGGCGGATCGGCTCCATCAACCGGCGCTGCACCATCGGTTGCGGCTTGGCGATTACCGGCAGCAGCGGTTCGGGCACCCGGCCGAGCAGTTGGTCGAGCCGGATCAGCGGATTGGCGGCAGGCGAGCGGCGGTTGCGGAACCGGCGGGCGAAGGCATCGCGCGCGGCGGTCTCACGCGCCGGGTCGTCCCCCTCCCCGCTCACCCCGGCCAGCTCGCCGAGCCGCTTAATCCCCAACCGCCGCAGCACAGTCAGCACGTCGTCATCAAGCCGAAGTGCCGCCACCGGCAGCGCGCCGAGCAGGCGCAGCGGATCATCACCCGGGGCGAGGATCGCGGCCGGTTGCCTGAAATGTGAACTATAATGCGCCAGCGCCCATGCCGCCCCGGCGGTCGGCGCGAGCGCCGCGCGTACGGTCAGCCCGCGCCGTGCGCAGGCAGCCGCGACATCGGCGAGCAGGCGCTCCTCCCCGCCAAACAGGTGCGCTGCCCCGGTGACATCGACCAGCAGGCCATCCGGCGGATCAAGCGCGCTCCACGGCCCCCAACGCTGCGCCCACAGGGCGAGCTTCTCAAGGAACGCAAGGTCGCCCGCCGGATCGGATGGCACCGCAGTCAATTGCGGGCAGAGCGCGCGCGCATCGGCCAGCAGCATTCCGGCCTGCGCCCCCGCCGCCAACCCGGCATCATTGGCCGCAGCAATGCGCGGGCCGTGCGCAGTATCGGTGATCAGCGCGGTCGGCAGCGCGGCAGCGGCAGCGGCACCTTCAGGCGCGAGCGCGAGCCGCCAGCGATTGACCGATAGTCGGGCGAGCCAGATGGCCAAGATCCGGCGTGATGGCGGCGTTGACGACGACAGGTTTTGGGTGGCGGATATGCAGGGTTCCATTCTCATCACTCAGCATCCATTCGCCCGGCGGGTAAGCGCGGGCGCGGAACAATTCGGCGTGCCAGGTGGCGGTGCCGGGGGCAGCGGCGTTCCAGCGCGGCGGCAGTGACGGGGCAGCCCGCGCCTGCCAGCGCATCCGGGCCGAGGACAAGTCAGGATCAGCATCCAGCCGCACCAGCCACAGCCGCACCCCGTGGCGTTCAGCCGTCAGGCTCAGGCGGCGCGAGGCGGTGAAGCTGAGCGCGCGGGGATTGCCCGCAATCTCCCCGATCACGCAGGCAAAATCGCGGCATTTGAGGCCTTCTTCCAAAGCGAACAGCGCGTCTTCGGGCGTGGCGGCGGCGACGTGGATCAGGCGATGGCGCAAATCGGGTGGCAAGCCCGCGACGCATGGCCGCCCGTTCAGCTGCATCGCCTTGCGATCCTGCACCCACAGCACGTGGCGCGTGTCCTCCCCGACCCCGCCCTCACCCGGTGACGTCAGGGCGTCATGGGCGAGCGCCAGCGCCAGACCCGCCCCGCTTGCCTCAGAGCCGGAGGCAAAGATTTCAGAGTGGAACGGCGCTGAGGCAGGCGGCGCATCAACCCCCGGCCGCCAACGCGCCTCGGACAGGCGCGCAGGCTCAGTGCGCGGCAGGACACTGGCGAGAGATGGCTTGAAGGGCATAGTGGAACGACTCATATGTTCACACTATGTTCCAACATGGGTGCAGTTGCAATCACCTATCCCGTGCACATGCAAAAGGGGCCGCCCATCACAGGCGGCCCCCTTCTGATAACCCGGATTGCGGGATTACTGATCCGATGGATGGATCGGAATCATCGTCTCCTCACCTGCAACGTCATCAACCACCACCACGATCCCGCGGCCCAGATGGCTCCGGCTCCGGCTGTAGCCAAAATAGACGAGCAGACCAATCGCAGTCCAAACCGGCAGCACCAGCATCGCTTCAAACGGCAGATTAAGGAAAAGGAACAGACATCCGATAATGGTCAACGGCCCGACTAACCACAGCGCGGGCACCCGGAACGGCCGTTCACGATCAGGCGAATCTTTGCGCAGGATCATCACCGCAATCGCTACCATCAGGAACGCATAGAGCGTGCCCGCATTGGCAATGTCGGCCAGTTGCCCGACCGGCAGGAACGCCGCCGCCACTGCCACCAGCAAGCCGGTCAACGCGGTCACGATGTAAGGCGTTTTCCACTTAGGGTGAACTTCGGCCAGCTTTTCCGGAAACAGCCCATCGCGCGCCATCACGAAGAAAATGCGCGTCTGACCAAACAGCAGGATCAGAATCACCGAAGGCAAGGCAAGGAACGCAGCAATGCCAAGTGCGTTGCCAACGCCGGAGAACCCAATCTGGCGCAGCACATGGGCCAACGCCTCGTTCGAACAAACCAGCGCGTCCTTGTGCTCAGGCATGAGGCATTGGCGTGCAAGTTCTTCCGAACCAGCAGGGAACGGCACGCCGCCCGGGCCCATGATCGGCTGACCGCCAATGGTTCCAATCGCCCCTGCTGCCACAAGGATATAGAAAACGGTGCAGATCAGCAGCGAACCGACCAACCCGATCGGCACATTGCGCTGCGGGTTTTTGGTCTCCTCTGCCGCGGTCGACACCGCATCAAACCCAACATAGGCAAAAAAGATCGTCGCCGCAGCGCCAACCGCACCAACCCCGCTGCCAAAACCGCCGAACACACCAGCAGGCAAGAACGGATTGAACTTGTCCGGATCGAAATAGGCGCTGGTCAGCGTCAACCCGATAAAGGCAGTGAGCGCGGTGATCTTGATCGCCACCAGTACCGAATTGACCCGCGCGCTTTCAGTGGTGCCGACCATCAACAGCCAAGTCACAAGCAGCGCGATGATGAAAGCGGGCAGGTTGACAAAACCACCTTCTGCTCCGCCCAGAACCAGCGGCCCAGCGGTGAGCCAGGCAGGTAAACTAAAGTCAAAAAACTCGTTAAGGATCGTGCCCGTGAAATAGCCTGACCAACCCACAGAGACGGCTGAGGCGGCAATCGCATATTCTAGCACCAGCGCCCAACCGACTGTCCAGGCGAGCAATTCGCCCATAGTGGCATAGGTATAGGTATAAGCAGACCCTGCCACAGGGATCATGGAGGCGATTTCAGCATAGCAGAGCGCAGCAACGATACAGACCGCACCGGCAATTATAAAGGCCAGCATCAGCCCCGGCCCGGCTTTCTGCGCACCGGCCGATGTCAGCACGAAAATACCCGTGCCGATAATGCAGCCAATCCCGAAAAGCGTCAGCTGCACGGCTCCAAGCGATCGGTGCAACGATTTCTTTTGCGCTGTCGCGAGGATCGCGTCGAGCGGCTTTACCCTGTCAAGAAACATCTGGAATAAGTCTCCCATTGATCGCAAGCCAATCCCCAGCGCGATCGAATGGGCGGCAAGCTAGCGTAACAGATGCGCAACACAAGTCGAAAGCGCGCTCTTTCCCCCGGCGCGGACAGTCGCTAGAGCCTTGCCCCATGTCCACGACCTTCCAGCTTGATACCAGCACCAGCCGCGCAAGCCCCACCCCGGCGCCGATGAAGCGGCTGACCGTGCCCGCCATCCGCGCGCGCAAGAGCGACGGTGTGACGGCGGAGCCGCTGGTAATGCTGACCGCCTACACCGCGCGGCAGGCGCAGTTGCTTGATGCGCATTGTGATCTGCTGCTGGTGGGGGATTCGCTCGGGCAGGTGATCTACGGCCTGCCTTCGACAATTCCGGTGACGCTGGAGATGATGGCGAACCACGGCGCGGCGGTGGTGCGTGGCAGCTACCATTCGGTGGTGGTGGTCGACATGCCTTTCGGTTCTTATGAAGCATCACCCGAACAGGCGTTTGAAAGCGCTGCTTTCCTGCTCAAGCAAACCGGTGCAGCAGCGGTAAAGCTGGAAGGCGGCGCGGCGATGGCGCCGACGGTCGCGTTCCTCAACAGCCGCGGCATTCCGGTGATGGGCCATGTCGGCCTGACCCCGCAGGCGGTCAATGTGCTAGGCGGCTACGGCGCACGCGGACGCTCTGATGCGGAAGCCGAAAAAATCGTCAGCGATGCCATCGCACTCGATCAGGCGGGTGCATTCGCCATCGTGATCGAAGGCGTGGTTGAACCCATCGCCATCGCCGCCACAAAAGCGGTCAGCTGCCCCACCATCGGCATTGGCGCCTCGGCGCAGTGCGATGGGCAGGTGTTGGTGACCGAAGACATGCTCGGCATGTTCGAACGCGTGCCGCGCTTTGTGAAGCGGTACGAGGACATCGCCGGCGTGATCGATCGTACGGTTGCCCGCTATGCCGAAGAAGTGCGCACCCGCGCCTTTCCCGGCGAAGAACAGACTTATCAGCCCAAGGGCTGACCCTCTCAATCCCTCTTCTCAGAAGGTTTCAAACCCCCTGCCATGCAGACGATGCTCCGTTTTTACAAAGGCTCGCTCATATTCACCCTGATCTGCCTCGGCCTTGCTGGCTGGTATGGCTTTGAAAGCTCGGGCTCATTAATCGGCATGGCCGAAGTGTTGTGGATCGTTGTGATCCTCTCGATCCTCGAAATCTCGCTGAGTTTCGACAACGCCGTGGTCAACGCCTCGGTGCTCAAGGAAATGGACGAGGTCTGGCAAAAACGATTTCTGACCTGGGGCATCGCCTTTGCGGTGTTCGGGATGCGGATCGTATTCCCGCTCGCCATCGTCGCAATCGCGGCGAGCATCGGGCCGATGGAGGCGCTCAATCTCTCGCTCAACGATCCGGCGAAGTATGAGGCTCTGGTGAGTTCCGCCCATATCGGCATCGCCGGGTTCGGCGGGTCGTTCCTTGCGATGGTGGGGATGAAATTCTTCTTCGACGCCGACAAAGAAGTGCACTGGATCGGCGCGATTGAGCGTTCGCTGTCGAAAGTGTCGGCCCTGCCCGCCATCGAAATAGCGATTTTGTTGCTGACGATGTGGGGGATTTCGACCTTCCTGTCGGTCGAAGAAGCGCACACCTTCCTCGTCGCCGGGATGCTCGGCCTGGTCACCTTCATCGCGGTTGAAGCGGTGAGCCACTGGCTCGAAATGCGCGAGGAAGCCGCGCGGCTTTCGGGGGCGGTGGTTCGCAGCGGGTTGGGCGGATTTCTCTACCTGAACATCCTCGACGCGAGCTTCAGCTTTGATGGGGTGATCGGGGCGTTCGCGCTGTCGAACAACATGATCGTGATTGCGCTGGGCCTGTCGATCGGGGCGATGTTCGTCCGCTCGATGACGGTCCACTTGGTCAAACAGGGCACGCTGTCTGAATATCGCTTTCTTGAACACGGCGCGTTCTGGGCGATTGTGGTGCTGGGCGGCATCATGCTGGTGTCGGCGGTGGTGCACATTCCCGAAACGATCACCGGGCTGATCGGCGCTATCCTGATCGGGCTGTCGTTCTGGTGGTCAGTGCGCCACGCACGGGCCGAGGCAGCGGCTAATCCGGTTGCCGCGCCAGACGCATAGCCAACGGCGCGGCCAGCACCAGCTGCGCCAGATGATACAGCAGCAGCGGGGCGATCACGAACCCCGCGGCTGATGGCGGAAACAGGATCGCAGCGAGCGGCGCGCCAATGGCCACGCTTTTCTGCGATCCAGCGAACAGAAACGCAATCCGATCCGCACGCGGCAGGGCTAGCAAGCCGCCGCTCGCCCACGCTGCAGTCAATGCCAGCGCCAGCATGGTCAGCACCAGACCGATCAGCGCGGCCCAATCGGCGGGAGCAAACAGCGTCGCCAGCCCCTGTTCCACCGCACCCGAGAACGCCACATAGACCGCCATGCCGATCACCGCGCGGTCTAGCCAGGCGATCCGAGCCCGGTGTGCCGCGACCCGTTCAATCACACGATCCTGCACCACCTGTCCGATCACGAACGGCAGGATCAGGATCAGGCCAATGCGAAGTATCGCCTCGCTCCCGATATCGCCCGCACTCTCCCCGCCGAGCAATGCGAACAGCGGCGCGCTGATAAACACGCCCGCGATATTGATCAGCGCCGCCCCGACCACCGCCAACGCGACATTGCCATGCGCAAGGCTGGTATAACTGGTCGCCGATTGCACGGTGGAAGGCAGGCAGCCGAGATAGACGAAGCCCAGCGCCACCAGCGGCGGCAGCACGGTTCCTGCAAGGGCTGCGAAGCCCACGCCAGCCAGAGCCATCCCTGCGAACACGAACAACATCAGCGGCCCGAAATAGCGCCAATTGGACAGCCCGCGCGCTATCTCGCTGCGTCGGATCCGCATCCCGTTGACCAGAAACAGCACGAATATCCCGGCGTTGGAGACATTACTCGCCAGCGCCCGCGCCTCACCCGCGGCGGGCAACAGCAGCGCCAGCGTGGTCGCTGCCACCAGCACCGCCACCATCGGATCAGTCAGGAAGGGCAGGCGCGGAAATGATCGGGCTTGTGACATTGGTGAAGCGCCCTGCCCTGACGCGCGCCGCTTGTCGAGAGTCACCGCTGCGTCAGCGAGCGGGGGCGTATTTCGGCGAGCAACATTGCAAATCGCCGCGCATCAGCGGGCCGGTTCAATGCGCGCGCGGCCCTGATCCGCAGGGTCAGCAACGCCGGATCGTGCCCCGCTCCCAGCGCAATCCCATGATCGATCAGCAGCGCTGCACGCTTCCAATCGCCGCGCGCCGCCAACGCCTCGGCCAGTTCTGCATTTGCGGTCAACGCATTCGGCTCGCCCGCAACATGGTGCGCCAGCAAGGTATCAGCCGCCATCCCGTCGCCCGCGCTGCGAACCGCGAACACGATCTTGCGGGTAAGCGGCCACGGTCGGCGCGCGCGCGAAGCGAGGGAATAAGCCTCAAGCGCGGCGCGACTATTGCCTGCGCCCAGCATCGCGTCACCGGCAAGGCTGGCGACATCCGCCGATGCCGGAAAGCGGTCGCGCAAGGCCTGTGCCTGATCCTGCGCCGCGCTCCAGTTACCTAGCGACGCGGCCCGGCGCATTGCAGCGGTCGGCGTCGGCAATCCCGGCCGATCAGCCAGTACTGTCGGTGCGCGCCCTGCCCCGTCATAGGCGCGTGCCAGTAGCGGCGCGGCGGCAGCGCGATTGCCCAACCGCTCATGCGCGCGCGCCACAAGCATGATGAGATATGGTGATGTTTCTGACCGCTGCGCTTCAACGCCGAACCGCGCAATCAGCTCTGCCTCACGCCCGCCCGCCAGCAACGCACGCGCCAGCAATTCGCGCACGCGTGCATTGGCGGGTTGCCGCGCGGACAGCGATTCGAGCGTCACTGCGGCGCTATCGAAATTGCCCTCTGCCATGCCGAGCACCGCATCAAGCAACATTGCAGCGGGCACTTCACGCTTGGCTAAGCCGCTGCGCACCAGAAGGCTGCGGGCGAGCGCCGGGTTGCCGCCGCGTGCAGCCAGCACGGCTTGAAGATAGAACACGCGCGGATCTTCCGGCGCAATGTTGGCCAGCTTGCGCACTGCCCGCAGCATTGCCCGCCCGCGGCCGCTATCGCCCAAGTTTGCGGCATATTCGGCCCACACATCGGCATTGTCTGGGGCCGCTGCCAGAGCCGCCTCAAACCATGGCAAGGCCGCCTCGGGGCCATGCGCATCGCGCACCATCAATGCGCGCAACAGCACCGCTGGCGCGTGGCGTGGGCCAAGCTTCAGAGCGCGGTCAGCGGCTTCGAGGGCCGCAAAATGCTCTCCGCCGCGAAATCGCAGCCGCGCGGTTGCCACCCACAGGTCGGGATTGTCGGGCGACAGGCGGCGCGCTTCGTCAAGCTTGCTCCCCGCATCGGCAAGCGCGCCACTGGCCATCGCAGCGTCAGCCTCAACCAGCAGCTGCTCAAGCGCAGGGTTGCGCGGTAGGGCGGTCGCTTCAGCGGGCGAAGCATCATCATCGACACAGCTCGCCAACGTCAGCACCAGCAGCGCGGCAATAAGGCTACGCCTGCAAATCATACTGCCTGAGCAGGTCATAAAGCGTCGGGCGGCTGATCCCGAGCAGCTTGGCGGTGCTGGAGATATTGCCCTCGCTCCGGGCCAATGCGTGGCGGATTACCCGGCGATCTGCCGCTTCGCGCGCGGATTTGAGGTTGAGGACATCGGCGTCCTGTTCTGCCCCCATCCCGAAATCGAGGTCGTCGGCGTTCACCAGCTTGCCATCGGCCATAATCACCGCGCGTTTCACCCGGTTTTCCAACTCGCGCACATTGCCCGGCCAATCATGCGCATCAATCGCGGCCAGCGCATCGGGGGCAAAGCCGGTGACGCTGGGGTTCATCTCAGTGGCAAACCGTTTGAGGAATGCTTTCGCGAGCAGCACCGGATCACCGTGGCGTTCGGCCAGCCCGGGGATACGCACCACGATTTCGGCGAGGCGGTAGAACAGATCCTCGCGGAAACCACCCTGCTGGATCATGCTTTCCAGATCCTGATGAGTTGCGCATACGATCCGGGTGTTGACCGCAATCGCCTTGCGCCCGCCAACCCGTTCGATGGTGCGTTCCTGCAAGAACCGCAGCAGCTTGACCTGCAAGGGCAGCGGAATATCGCCCACCTCGTCAAGGAACAGCGTGCCGCCGTGGGCGCTTTCGATCTTGCCTTCGGTCGTTTTGATCGCCCCGGTAAACGCGCCCTTTTCATGCCCGAATAATTCGCTTTCGAGCAGGTTTTCGGGGATCGCAGCGCAATTGATCGCCACAAACGGGCCGCCCGCGCGGTCGCTGGCATCGTGCAGGCCTTGGGCAAGCAATTCCTTGCCCGTCCCGCTCGCGCCCAGCAACATCACTGATACGCTGGTTTTGGCGACGCGTTCGATGGTGCGGGCGACCTTGACCATTTCCGGCGCGCCAGTGATCATGCGGCCAAGCACGGTTTTGTCGGCGCTGCTATTGGCGACGAGGCGTCGATTCTCCTCCTCGATTGCGCGCAGATTGAACGCGCGGCGCACGATCAGTCCCAAGGCTGCGATATCGATTGGCTTCTGGTAGAAATCATATGCCCCGCGCGCGATCGCGTCCAAGGCGCTTTCCCGCGCGCCGTGGCCGCTCGCGACGATCACCTTGGTATCAGGCTTCAACGCCATGATCGCATCAAGCACAGCAAAGCCTTCGGTTGTGCCGTCGGGATCAGGCGGCAGTCCGAGGTCGAGCGTCACCACCCCCGGCGCTTCGGATCGCAGCGCGGCGAGGGCGCTGTCGCGGTCGCCTGCGATCACCACCTCGAAATCGTCATAGGCCCATTTCAGCTGGGCTTGCAGGCCGGGATCATCCTCGATCACCAGCAGCACGGGTTTCTTGTCAGCCATTATGCGACCTCTTGTGATGGAGTATTTGGCGCCGCGTGTTCCGCCAGCAGCCGCACCGCCTCGGCAATCGGCAGGGTGACAGAAAAGCGCGTTCCCAGCCCTTCGCGCGATTCGACCGCGACCCGGCCGCCCATCGCCTTAACCAGTTCGCGCGCTTCAAATGCGCCGATCCCAAATCCGCCCTGTTTCGACGAGACGAAGGGTTTGAACAGGCCGGTGCGCACGAATTCGGGGGTCATCCCCTGGCCGGTGTCGACCACTTCGATCGTGCCGTTCAGGCCGTCGGAGGCAACGTCGATGAACACGGGCATACCCGGTTCGCTGGCATCGATGGCATTCTGCACCAGATGGATCAGCGCTTGTTCCAACGCCTCACGGTTGCCGCGCACCACCACCGGAGCATCGCGGGTAAGCGACACTGGATGCACCGTGCGCAGCCGCGCGGCCACACCGCGGGCAAGATCGGCCAGATCAATTGGCGCAAGGTCGTGGACCTGCCCCGATCCATAACGGCCCAATCGCGCGAGCAGAGCATTCATCTTGTCCGCCGAATTGCGCAGTGTCACCAGCATGTCGGCACGGAAGGCAGGGTTGTCGGCATGCTTTTCTGCATTCGCCGCCAGCAATGACAATTGGCTGACAAGGTTTTTGATATCGTGCATCACAAACGCCATCCGGCGATTGAATTCGTCGAACCGGCTGGCATCCATCAGCGCCTGCTGCCCTGCCTGTTCGGCCAGATAGCTGGCAAGCTGCTGCCCCGCGACGCGCAGCAGGTCGAAATCCTCCCAATCCAGATGGCGCGGCGTGCGCGGGCGGGCGAGCACGATGGCGCCCACCAACCGGTCAAAATGGATCAGCGGCACCAGCGCCCAGGCATCCTCTGCCTCGATCAGCCACGCGGGCACCAATGGTTGTTCGCCGTGGTGGTCGACACCCCGGCGCGCTTCATCAAAGGCCAGCACCAGATTGTGTTGTTCGAGCAGGCCCGAAAAGCCGAAATCCGCTGCCACCGCTGGCACGGCAATCGTCGGCCAGTTCCAGCGCGCGGTCAGTTCAAGCTGCACTTCTTCGTTCGGCATCAGCAGCAGGCCCGCCGGGCTTTCGGTGATGTCGGCTAGTGCCTTGACCGCGCGTTCCTGCAGGCTCGCGCTACCTGTTCCGCCGTGGCCGATTGTGCGGGTAAAGCGCAGCCATTCCTGCCGGTAATCATAGCGGTGCTGGAACAGATGCTTGGTCGCCGTGACCTTCATCCAGCCGTGAATCCGGGTGGATGGCAGCGCTACGCCAGCGCCAACCACGGCCAGCACCAGGAACATGATCTGGCTGGCGCGGGCAATATCGCCGCCGATCAGCGCGAGCGATTTGGTCACCAACACCATCAGCGCCAGATAGCCGCCGATCAACAGCAGCGACAACGTGCGGAATGTGACCGCGCGCGAGGGGCTGAACTGCACGCGCGGGCCTGCCGCATTCATGCCCAGCGCAAACAGCCCGGCCATGATCCCGGCAAACACTCCGCGCAGATCGGTCAGAACACCGGGGTTCTCACCGCTGAGATAAGCAATCGTTCCAAGGTTGAGATCATAGGCGAAAATTCCCGCGAGCGCGACGCCGGTCCAGCGCAGCACCGGGCGCATCCCGTTGGTCGCACCGGCGTAAAGGTTATGCAGCAGCATCAGCGCGCCAATCGACACCAGCATGTCGATCACCACGCGCACTTCAAACACCGCGCTGACGATCCCCGGCGCGCTGTCGGCGCGCAATTGGAACAAAAGCACCACTGGCTGGAGCAGTTGCACCAGTACCAGCGCGATGATCACCGGGCGGATCGGTTTGAGGCTGTCGGCGCGGCCATCAGCGGAAAACAGGCAGAATATCGCCGCGATCAACGCCAGATTGCGCGCTGTCGCAGCCAAAATCGCCACACCCGAATCCGCGCCGAGCCCGGCGGAGAGTGCGCACCATACCGCGCTGCACCCGGCCGCCACAATCAAGGCCACACGGTCAGGCCGCGCGCGTTCGCCATTGCGCCAGATCCACAGCATCGCCGCTGCGCTCAGCAACGCGCCGGCCAGCCATGCGAGGCTTGCTGCGAGCGGGATCAGAACCACGCCCCCCATCACCGCGCGCCTTCCGGCCACAGGATCACGCGCAAGGTTTGCAGCAGGATCACAAAATCGAGGAAGGGTGTGTAATTCTTGGCGTAATACAGGTCGTATTCGAGCTTGCAGCGGCTGTCTTCAACCGATGCACCATAGGGGTAATTGATCTGTGCCCAACCGGTGATGCCGGGTTTGACCATGTGCCGTTCGCCGTAAAAGGGGATTTCCTCTTCTAAGCTTTCGACGAAGGACGGCACTTCGGGTCGCGGGCCGACAAAGCTCATCTGGCCTTTCAGCACGCTCCAGGTTTGCGGCAGTTCATCGATCCTCACCTTACGGATGAACCGACCCAAACGGGTGATGCGCGGATCATTTTCCTCCGCCCATTTGGCCCCGTCTTTCTCGGCATCGGTGCGCATCGAACGCAGTTTGATGACAGTGAAGGGTTCGCCAA
Organism: Sphingomonadales bacterium Ga0077531; assembly: GCA_001464915.1. Classification (GTDB taxonomy): domain Bacteria; phylum Pseudomonadota; class Alphaproteobacteria; order Sphingomonadales; family Sphingomonadaceae; genus Erythrobacter. Next base: position 11,736 of record LNED01000018.1, on the reverse strand, counting down.
ACAGGCCAACGCGGGTCTGGCGGAAAAACGCCGGGCCTTTGCTGTCCATCTTCACCAACAGCGCGAACAAGCCGATAATCGGAAAGGTCAGCGCCAGCAGGATGACGCTGGCGGAGATGTCGAAAATGCGTTTCACCGCGCTCGAAAACATCCGCCCGCTGGAAAAACCGTCGGAAAAAATCAGCCAGCTGGGATTGATCGTGTCGAGATCGACGCGGCCTGTTTCGCGCTCGATAAAGCTCGAAAAATCATTGACGTGGACGCCCTTGGTCTTGATCCGCAGCAGGTCTTTCAAGGGCAAGGCATTGCGGCGTTCCTGAAGCGCGAGCACAACTTCGGATACGCCGAGGTTTTCTACAAACCGCCCCAAATCATGAATTGCGCCGCGCGGGATCGCCTCTTCAACGATGCGCGGATCGTCGCTCATCGCGATATAGGCGACGATGGCGAACCCGGTTTCGGGCTGGTCGCCCAATGCGCGCAGTCGCTGCGCCCGGTCGCCTGCGCCCAGAACCATCACCCGGCGCCTGAAAGCCGACGATCCGAGAAACGAATTCAACAGCAGCCGATCCGCCACCAGCACCAGAATGGCGAGGCCCATCGTGTAAAGCAGCGTTGATCGCCAGAACAGGTCACTCGGGATCGCAAAATCGACCACCGCCAGCGCGATGATCCCAAGGCTGATCGCCACCAGAACCCGCGCCCCAGCAAAGCGCAAGGATCGCAGCGCATTCGGCCCGTAAACCCCGACCGCGATCATCGCCAGCCAGATCACCATCGCAGTGCCAACCAGCGCCAACCCGCGATTGCTGAACGCGCCGATGTCCATCCCGATTTGCGCCGCGCGCAATTGCCACGCCAGTTCGCTGCCCAGCACCAGCAAGCCAAGATCGAGCAGGCCGAGCAGCAGCACAGCATGCGGGATATAATGCTTGAATAGGCGGATCATCGCGTGGGTGGGCCTTTGGCTGACTTTGCCAAGTTTTACCCGCCAGACCTTAAGTGTCGGTAAATTTTACACCGTCTGCCAACCCCGCACAAATCTGCGGGATGCGAAGGTTAATGCCCCATCAGGAAGTGGGCGTTAGGAATTAATGGGCCGCAGGCGGGGAAGCACGCTCGCCAGCCTCGCCGGGGCAGGCGTCAGGCACTCGGCCCGCCCGCACCGCAAGCACGGCGTTCCCAGCGGCACCGCATCAGCCCGGTCAAGCGACACACCGCGCGCGTGCGCCAAGTCCCCCGCAAACCGCGCTTCAATCCCCAAAACCACCGCGCGGCGGCCTGCGCACAGCACTCCGTCCCCATCGACGGTTCGGGTGATGGTGAACCAGTACCGTGCCGCGCCCTCGCCCTCGCCGAAGGTGACAGCCTGTGTGAGAACGGTGCCGGGGCGTTCAAACGCGGCAAAGGGCACCCACGCAGGCCAACGCGCACCATCTAGCGGGTAGATCGCGCCGCTGCCGCCTGCGGTGAAGTGCGTCATCCGCCCGGCGCGGTCGATCGTGGCGGTGAAAAACGGCAATCCGCGCTCACCCACCCGGCCCAGCGTGGTCAGCCGCTCGGCCACTTGATCGAAACTTACTGCAAACCGCCGTTGCAGCACCGCAAGGTCGTACCCCGTGCTCTCACAGGCGCGCAGGAACCGGCGATACGGCAGCAGCAGCGCGCCCGCGAGGTAATCGGTGATATGTTCACGCAAAATATCCCGCGCCTCGGGCGAAGCAAGGTTTGCACCTACCACCAGCGCATCAATCGCTTCACGCATTTCGAGCGCCCCGACCTGCCGTGCAATCTGAAACCGCCGCGCCGCACCCGGCAGCATCTCGGACAGCTGCAATTGCCGCGCGTGCAGGTCGAGCCGGTGGACTTGCCCCGGCATCACCTCCGCCGGAAGGATGCGCACCTGTAGCTGGTGCTTCTCGCGCAGCCGTTCGCCCAATGCGGCGCTGATTTCCCCGCGCGAAAGGCGCAGTTCATCAGCCAAGTCTTCGGCGGCGTGATCGAGATCGGCAAAATGGTTCTGCCAGCGTTCAATCGCGCGGCGGGCAGCGGCGGCGGCGTCTTCGATTACAACGCGCCCAGCCCCATTACTGGCACCGCTGCCACCCTGATCATACAACCGTGCAAAGGCGGCGGCGACCTGCGGCGCGGCGGAGAGCAATTCCTGCACCTCCTCGCGGTCGATCCCAAGATCAGCGAAACGCTTGTCCGCCATTCGCCGGATCATCCCCTCAACCCCGCCAATCGCGTCATCTTCGCGCAAGGATCGCGGGTCGAAATCGAACCGTTCAATCACTCGCACCAGCACTTTGGCCGATAGGGGACGCTGATTGCGCTCAATCAGGTTGAGGTAGGACGGCGAAATTTCGAGCACGCTCGCCATCGCGGCTTGGGTCAGGCTTTCGCGCTTACGCAAACGGCGCAGCGCGGGCCCGGCGAGGAGATTGGCGTCGATCATCGGCGCTTTGTAAATATCTTTACCGATTTACACAAGATCACAGGCAAAAGTCCGCATAGCGACACGATTTTTTGTAAGTTTCCCTGTTATGTTGCGCTGCACCACGGCAAAGCCTGCCTATCCAACGGCGCGAGTCCTCTAGGCTCAGACCCCTCCCCAGGATGGACAGGAGATGCATATGACCTACCAGAACACCATCACTCACATGCGCGATGTCGTCACCGCCAACGGGTCTAGCTGGGCCGCAATCGATCCCGAAAGCGCCGCGCGCATGGCGATCCAGAACCGCTTCCCGACCGGGCTCGACATTGCCAAGCACACCGCCAACATCATGCGCGCCGATATGGCTGCCTATGATGCCAACCCGGCGCAATACACCCAGTCGCTGGGCTGCTGGCACGGCTTCATCGCGCAGCAAAAGCTGATCGCGATCAAGAAGCATTTCGGCACCACCAAACAGCGTTACCTCTACCTCTCGGGATGGATGGTCGCTGCGCTGCGGAGCGAATTCGGCCCGCTGCCCGATCAGTCGATGCATGAAAAAACCAGCGTGCCCGCGCTGATCGCGGAACTCTACACCTTCCTCAAGCAGGCCGACGCGCGTGAGCTTGGCGGCATGTTCCGCGCGCTCGACGCCGCCCGCGCTGCGGGTGATGCGGTCGAAGCCAAGCGCCTCGAAAACGCCATCGACAATTACGAAACCCACGTCGTTCCGATCATTGCCGACATCGACGCAGGCTTCGGCAATGCCGAGGCGACCTACCTGCTCGCCAAGAAGATGATCGAAGCGGGTGCCTGCGCGCTCCAGATCGAAAATCAGGTGTCGGACGAAAAGCAGTGCGGCCACCAGGACGGCAAGGTCACCGTGCCGCACGAAGATTTCCTCCAGAAAATCCGCGCCTGCCGCCATGCCTTCCTCGAAATGGGCGTGGACAACGGGATCATCGTCGCCCGCACCGACTCGCTCGGCGCTGGCCTGACCAAGCAGATTGCCTATTCGACCCAAGCTGGCGATCTGGGCGATCAGTACAACAGCTTCCTCGATTGCGATGAGGTTGATCCCGCCAACATCACCAATGGTCAGGTGTTCATCAGCCGCGACGGCAAGCTGCTGTCGCCCAAGCGCCTGCCGTCGAACCTGTACCAGTTCCGCGCTGGCACGGGCGTTGACCGCGTGGTGCTCGACTGCATCACCAGCTTGCAGAATGGTGCCGACTTGCTGTGGATCGAAACCGAAAAGCCGCACGTGGAACAGATCGCCGAAATGGTCGACCGCATCCGCGAAGTCGTGCCGAATGCCAAGCTGGTCTACAACAACTCGCCCAGCTTCAACTGGACATTGAACTTCCGTCAGCAAGTGTTCGATGCCTGGGCCGAAGCGGGCAAGGACGTTTCGGCTTATGACCGCGCCAAGCTGATGAGTGTCGACTATGATGGCACCGAATTGGGCGCCGAAGCCGATGAGAAGATCCGCACCTTCCAGCGCGATGGCGCTGCGCGGGCGGGTATCTTCCACCACCTCATCACCCTGCCGACCTACCACACCGCCGCGCTCAGCACCGATAACCTCGCCCGCGAGTACTTCGGCGAGCAGGCGATGCTGGGCTACGTCAAGAACGTGCAGCGCGAGGAAATCCGTCAGGGTATCGCCTGTGTGAAGCACCAGAACATGTCCGGCAGCGACATCGGCGATGATCACAAGGAATACTTCGCCGGTGAAGCCGCGCTCAAGGCGGGCGGCGCGCACAACACGATGAACCAGTTCGAAGCAGCATAACGCAGGTGGGACACTGCATGACCGCGCATGACGGTCAGCAGCATGAGGATGCCACATGTCAGCCAACCGGAAACTGCGCTTGCGGCCTTCCGGTTGGCTGCCGAAACGCCTAAAGGCGCACGGGTGTAAGCTGCCCGAGGAGTTTGAAATGAGCGATACCGATACACCCAAGACCGAACCCGCCCGCGCCCGCGCACTGCTGTCGACCGCCGACATGAAGCTGCTGCGCCGTGCGCTCGAAAGCCATGCCCGCGCCACCGAAGACCGCGAAGAGCTGGCCAAGATCAACGCTCTGCACCACCGGCTCGGCACCTACGCGCCGTAACAGGGCGTCCCTGTTTCACAATTCTCCTGGGGAGGAGAAACGGCCGTCGGAATGCGCCTTTGCAGGCGCGCTCCGGCGGCCGAATTTTTAGCGTTTTTGTGGCCCTACCGGTTCAGTCTGCGGCTGTTCTTCGCATCCGCTATTTGACGGCCAAGACGGTCGCGCAGCAACCGCAAGGCCGACCGGCCGCCCGCAGCGACGCGACCTTCAGGTCGTGTGAGCGAGGAATTCGCATCGCGGAGGCGATGCGCAAATCAAGGCGCCATCAGATTGAGCGTTGCCGCCGTCAGCGCCTCGGTCGCGGTGGCGATCACCACCGTGGCGTCGGGCGCCCAGAACGGTGAATGCAGCGAGGGCAGTTGAATCTCGCCCTTTTGCGCCTTTTCCCATTCAGACGCGCGCACCCCGCCGACCCAGAAGATCAGCGATTCCACGTTCTCACGGTCAGCGCGGTAGAACTGGCTGAAATCCTCGCCCCCCATCACGCTAGGGGTTTCGAACACGCGGCCTTCGAAACGGGGTTTCAGGTCCGCCATCACCGTCTCGGTGAATTCGGGGGTGTTGTAAGTCGCGGGCGTATAGGGATCGGCGATGGTCACGCGCGGCAACTTGTCCTCGGGCATCCCGGCGGCGAGCGCTTCTCCCTTGGCGATGCGGGCAATCCCGTCGAGCAGGTGCTGGCGCGTTTCGTCCTTGTAACTGCGCACGGTGATTTGCAGGCGCGCTTCATCGGGGATGATGTTGTGCTTTGATCCGGCCTGAAAGCTGCCGACGGTGACCACGGCGGGTTCCTGCGGGTCAAGTTCGCGGCTCACCAGCGTTTGCAGCCGGGTCACGATGCTCGCCGCGATTACGATCGGGTCCTTGGTGGTGTGCGGATAGGCGCCGTGGCCGCCCACGCCCGGCACGACCACGTCGACGCTATCGACGTTCGCCAACGCAAAGCCTTTGGAATAGCCGATCAGCCCGGCAGGGGCCTGCGCCGCATCGTGGAAAGCCAGCACATAATCCGGCTTGGGAAAGCGGGTGTAGAGCCCATCGTCGAGCATCGCCTTGGCACCCTCACCAATTTCCTCGGCCGGTTGCAGGATCATCACCAGTGTGCCCGACCACTGATCGCGGCGTTCGGCAAGCAATTGCGCGGTGCCGATCCAGGCGGTCATGTGGGTATCGTGCCCGCAGGCGTGCATGACCCCGGTCTCAATCCCGGTCGCGGGAACGGCGCGGCGTTTTGAGGCATAGGGCAAGCCGGTCTGTTCGATCACCGGCAGGCCGTCCATGTCCGCACGCAGCATCACCGTGGGGCCAACGCCATTGCGCATCACGGCGACCACGCCGGTCTTGCCGACGCCTTCGGTCACCTCAAACCCCAGCGCGCGGGCGCGGGCGGCGAGTTTTTTGGCGGTTTCCACCTCCTGAAAGCTCAATTCCGGATTGGCGTGGAGATCCTGATACAGCGCCACCAACTCGGGCATATCCGCCGCCACCGCATCACGCAGCTCGTCTGCCTGTGCAGGTGCCGCCATCAGCGCCAGCGCGCTTACGCCCATCAATGCGAATGCCAGTTTCATGCTACTCTCTCCATTGTAACCCAAGTCCGGATACAACGCGTAGCACAGCGCCCGCAATAGCGAGAGCAGCTCCAATATTGCCATTGGTGAGGATGCGGCATTGCACAAAAAAAGGCGCCGCCGATCAACCTGTAGTCGATCAGCGGCGCCAGACTTTTGTGGCCCAGCGGCAGCACACCGCCGTGGTCAATATCTCGGTATTATTCGGTAACCTTGTCGACAGCTTCTTCAGCCGCCTGGCCGACTTGACCGGCAGCCTCGCCCACTTCCGCGGCAGCACCGGCGACGGCGTTATCCTTTGCCACTTCAGAATCGCTCATCCGTGAGAACACCAGCACTGCGATAATCCCGACGACGATCAAAACCAGCAATCCAATCCACATGCCCCCGCCGCCGGAACTAGGCCGGTCGGTGACGACGGTGGTGTTGGTGTGAGTGTTGCCTTCAGGCGTGCGAATTTCAGTGATGCGTTCTTCGGTCATATGATTTCCTTTAAAGGGTTGAACGCAATCTCCCACCATCGTGCGAGGGCGCGTTTGCACCAGCAATGATTGTGAATGTCGAGCTTTTTCGCAGCGCCGAAGAACTGCTGGCGAATATCGATCCGGTTACAACCCGTACCACAGCACCAGCAGGATCGAGAGCACGGTGACCATCAACGCCACCAGCGGCACGCCGGCGCGCACATAGTCGGCAAATTCATATCCGCCTTCGGACATGATCAGCATGTTGGTCTGATAGGCAATCGGCGTGGCATAACATAGGTTGCAGCCGAACAGCACCGCCAGCACTAGCGGTTCGGGTGGCAGGCCCAGTTGGGTCGCAATGCTGAACGCAATCGGGGTGCCGATGGTCGCCGCCGACGCATTCGAGGCGAAATTGGTAATGATCGTCACGAACAGCATGATCGCCGACAGCACCAGCGCAGGCGGCAGATAAGCCAGCCCCAGCGACAGCGCCTGCCCCAGCCATTCGGCCGCGCCGCTTTCGTCGATTACCCGGCCGATGGCGAGGCTGGCCGCGATCAGCACGATCACCTTGGCCGACAGCGCACGGCCCACCCGGTCAAACTTCACGCAGCCGGTGATGAACATCGCAATGGCGCCCGCCAGCGCAGAAATCGCAATCGGCAGCTTGATCGGGGCATAGCCGCCGGCATCGAACCACGGCAGGCCGAGCGAGGCGGTCGCAATCGCCCCGAGCATGATCGCGCCCGCCAACACCGCTTTTGAGCGGCGCGGCAATTCGCGTGCGCCTTCGAGCCGCAGCAGGCCATCATTGCGGGCAAAGGTTTGCAGATCGTCGTCGATCCCCATCACCAACAGCACATCGCCTTCGAGAATGCGCAGGTCGCCCGCTTCGCTATAGATGTCGCGTTCACCCAGCAACCGTTCGGGCCGGTGGATGCCAAGCACCGCCACCCCGTACAGATCGGCAATCCCTGAACTCGCCAGCGTGCGGGTGATCAGGCGCGAATCTGCCGTCACCGTCATTTCGACAGCAACCACATCCTCGCCCTGCGCCTTGGAGACACGGCGGATGCGGTCGAGCACCCAGCTCGGTGCCAATTCTCCCTTGAGCACGCGCGCGGCTTCTTCCAGCGCTTCATGGGTGCCGGAGATGTGCAACCGCTGTTCGGGCGTCAATGGGCCGACCGGTGTATCATGGAACGTGATGCCTTCGGGCAGCTTGCCCCGCACCGATACGAGATCCGCGCCCGCCAATATGCTGCTTGCGCCGACCCGTAGCCGGGTCTGGAAAATGCGGCGGATATTGTCGGGGATCACACTATTGTCGCGCAGCAGGCGCGGCATCACCAACCACAGGTAGGGCAGCGCAAACATCGCCGCGACCAGCACGATGGGAGTGAATTCGAACACACCGAATTCATCCATCCCCAAATCCGCAGCGATTGAAGCGACAAGGATGTTGGTCGAGGTGCCGATCGTCGTCCCCATTCCGCCGATCAAGACCGCAGCATTGATCGGCATCAGCGATTTGGATGACGCCATCAGCCCTTTGCCCGCAATCGCCACCAAGATCGGCAGCAGCAGCACCATCACCGGAGTATCATTGACGAACATCGACAGCGTGAAGGCAATCAGCAGCGCCACCAGCAAGCCGAGTTGGCCATTGATCCGGAACACGCTTTCGAGCAGCCGAGCGAAGGGTTCGAGCGCGCCGGTCACAACCAGCCCCCGGCCCATGATCATCAGCGCGCAGATCGTGATTAGCGCCTGATGCCCGAACCCTCCGAACGCAATCGCCAGCCCGTCAGTCGGCTTGCCGCCTGCCAGCGGGGCGAAATACAGCCCCACCCCGATCACTGCGATGGTAATCAGCGAGATGATTTCTTCAGGATAGCGGCCCCGCGCAAAGGCGATGAACATGGTGATGGTCACCGCCATGGCCGCAATCGCGTGATATGATGGAGCTTCGAGCATGGTTGTGCCCCTTGGGCTAGCCAATCATGCACGCGTTGCACAAGCGGTTTGTCGGATAATAGCGGCGGTGGTGCCCCTGGCCAGACTCGAACTGGCACTTCTTTCGAAACTCGATTTTGAGTCGAGCGCGTCTACCAATTCCACCACAGGGGCGCCTGCGCAGAAGCGGCGCTGTTAGCGAGGTGCGCCGCTTCATTCAATACCGTATCAAATTATCTCAAAGCTCCGGCCAGCAGCTTGTGCAATTTTGAGTGCAGCACATCGTTGCCTGCCAGCACTTGGGCTGAGGGGATCGGCTCCGAACGGCCACGGAAATCGCTGACGAATCCGCCCGCTTCGCGCACCAGCAAGCAACCGGCTGCCGTGTCCCAATCGCTGAGGCCGCTTTCCCAGAAGCCATCAAAGCGGCCCTGCGCCACGTAAGCGAGATCGAGCGAGGCCGCGCCGAACCGGCGGATGCCCGCAACCTCGGGGCCAATGGCGCCGAAAATCCGGCTCCACTCAGCAAAATCACCGTGTCCGAAAAACGGCACACCGGTCGCCACCAAAGCATCGGCAAGGCGCGAACGCCCGGAAACGCGCAGCCGCGCATCCTGCAACCACGCACCGCGCGATTTTTCGGCCCAGAAGGTCTGATCGCTGATCGGGTTATAAACCACGCCCGCGACCACATCGCCCCAACCGCTACCATCGAGCTTGGGCTCCTGCGCGGCGATCGAGATCGCGAAATGCGGGATTCCGTGGAGGAAGTTGCTGGTGCCATCAAGCGGATCGACGATCCAGCGCGGCATGCCGGGATCGCCTTCGATCACGCCGGCTTCTTCCATAACGAAGCCCCAGCCCGGACGGGCGGCGAGCAGTTCGTCATACAGCGTGCGCTCGGCGCGGATGTCCGCCTTGCTGACGAAATCGGCCGGGCCTTTGCGGCTGACCTGCAAATGTTCGACTTCGCCAAAATCACGCCGCAAACGCCCACCCGCTTTACGCGCGGCGCGTTCCATCACTCGGATCAGGCCGGAAATAGCTGCCATGATATGTGCTCAGCTCGCCTTGCCGACGTAGGCTTGCTCGTACACATCGACGATGATGCGCGTGCCTGCGCCGATATGCGGCGGAACCATGATGCGCACGCCGTTGTCGAGGATCGCGGGCTTGTAGCTGGAAGAAGCAGTCTGCCCCTTCACCACCGCGTCGGCTTCAACGATCATGGCTTCGATCTGCGAGGGCAGCTCGACCGAGATCGGCTTTTCGTCCCACAGCTCAAGGTTCACCTGCATCCCGTCTTGCAAGAATGGCCGTGCATCGCCCAGCAGATCGCCCGGCAGCGTGATTTGTTCGTAGGTGTCATTATCCATGAACACCAGATCGTCGCCCTCGGCATAAAGGAACTGGAATTCCTTGGTGTCGAGCCGCACGCGCTCAATCGTGTCGGCGCTGCGGAACCGCACGTTGGTTTTGCGCCCATCCTGCAGGTTCTTCATTTCGACCTGCATATACGCCCCACCCTTGCCCGGCTGGGTGTGCTGGATCTTGGCGACTTTCCAGATGCCTTTTTCGTATTCGATGATATTGCCGGGGCGAATATCGACGCCGCTGATTTTCATGGGGCGATGGGCCTTTATGCAAGGAAATGGTGGGAGGGCGCATCGCCGCAAATGGCGTGTCCCCACAAATGATGCGCGCCCATAGCCGAGCCTGCCCATCCGGGCAAGCGGGGGTCAGTTCACTACGCAAAAGACATGGCCTATGCGCGGCGCGACTGATATGGGCCACGCGATATGAAGAACCGTTACATCTTTCTGTTGATCGTCAGCGCTGCTGCTGCTGCTGCCCTGTTACCGGGCGGCGCGCATGGGCAGGACCGTGCGCCCGTGCGCCCGCAGGCCCGCGCCGCTGCTCCTTCGAGCGGGGTGCTGGGCATTCTCCAGCATGGCACCTACCAATGCGCGTTGCCGGGCGATGCAGGCGGTGATGCTGTCCGCGTGGTGCCGGCCGAAAGTTTCCGCATCGGCACCGCGTCAAGCTACGCCAATGCCGAGGGCAATGGCATTTACCTGCTGCGCGGAGACGAGGTTGTGTTTACCCGCGGCCCCAAGAAAGACCAGCGTTACCGTAGGCTTGGGGATAACACCTTGCAAAAACTCAACCCCGATGGGAGCTTGAGCAAGCTGATCTGCACCCGGCTCGGCAGGGCTAATTAGGTCACACTCGCAGCAGCCAGTGCATATGCATGAACCACACCTCGCGCGCCAGAAAGGGTAGCTGGGTGGCAAGGCTGCGATAGCGCGACGTGGGCGTCGGGCTTGGCCATGCGTTAAATCCGACATCTGCCGCCATCGCCATCGCGCGCCGCATATGCAGCGGGTCTGAGACGATCACGACCGGAGCGTCCCTCGTACTTCCAAGAATTGCCCAAGCGTTTTCAAGATTCTGGCGCGTCGTGCTCGATTGGCTCTCCAGCAGGATCACAGCAGTTGGCACGCCCCTGTCTCGGGCATAGGCGGCGCCCGTTTCTGCTTCGGAAAGCCGGTCTTCGGGCGATTTCCCACCGGTTAGCAACAGGCGCTTGACCCGACCTTCGCGGTAGAGATCAATCGCATGATCGATCCGCGCGGCGAACACAGGCGAAGGCACATCACCATCAACCGCTGCACCCAATACAATCGCGGTTTCTCCCCGCTCTACCCCGATGATGGATGGCCCTATGGCAATCCAGCCCGCCACTCCGCCAAGCCAGCTGATGATTGCAACCATCAGCCATGCCAGCCTGCGCTTCACCCCCGCAACGCCTTGGCAAAGGCTTGCACCGCTGCGACTTCATCACCGCCCCACACCGCACCCGACACGGCGAGGAAATCCGCGCCAGCTGCGACCAAGGGGGCGCAGTTTTCAGGCGTGATGCCGCCGATGGCAACGCAGGGGATCTCGAAAATCTGGCTCCACCATTGCAGCAGCTCAAGATCGGGCACTTCCGCGTCCGGGCCCTTATCCTTGGTGGTTGACGGGAAGAACGCGCCGAACGCGACGTAATCTGCACCGGCCTCACCCGCAGCCATCGCCATGTGGCGGCTGGCGTGGCAGGTGACCCCGATCTGCGCCTCGCGCCCCAATTCTTCGCGCGCATCGCGGGGCGAGCCGTCGTCCTGCCCCAGATGCACCCC
>LNED01000017.1 GCA_001464915.1 Sphingomonadales bacterium Ga0077531 | reverse complement strand
TCCGGGGTTGAGCCCCGGGATTTCACCCCTGACTTAAAAAGCCGCCTACGTGCGCTTTACGCCCAGTAATTCCGAACAACGCTAGCTCCCTCCGTATTACCGCGGCTGCTGGCACGGAGTTAGCCGGAGCTTATTCTCTGGGTACTGTCATTATCATCCCCAGTAAAAGAGCTTTACAACCCTAAGGCCTTCATCACTCACGCGGCATTGCTGGATCAGGCTTTCGCCCATTGTCCAATATTCCCCACTGCTGCCTCCCGTAGGAGTCTGGGCCGTGTCTCAGTCCCAGTGTGGCTGATCATCCTCTCAGACCAGCTATGGATCGTCGCCTTGGTAGGCCTTTACCCCACCAACTAGCTAATCCAACGCGGGCCCATCTAAAGGCGATAAATCTTTGGTCCGAAGACATTATCCGGTATTAGCAGTAATTTCTCACTGTTATTCCGAACCTAAAGGCAGGTTCCCACGCGTTACGCACCCGTGCGCCACTAGACCCGAAGGTCTCGTTCGACTTGCATGTGTTAGGCATGCCGCCAGCGTTCGTTCTGAGCCAGGATCAAACTCTCAAGTTGTGTCACACACCAAACTAGCATGGGGATAACCCCACCCTCCAGTCTGGCATGAGCTGCAAGGAGCCAATACCTGCTGTCAAACGTAATGGATACGAATGAACATGCTTATCATCCGAGCAAACGTGGAGTCTGCATCGTATGTGGCATCGGCTTAAATTAACCGGTTACCGGAGCCTTGAGGTCCCCGGACCGGGCGCCGTCGCCCACATGTCCCTTCATCAAAAACCAACAATGTCAAAGAGCCACCAGACAGTAATAGCGGACAGCGATTGGTTCCCCGATTTACACCGGGGGACCGGCTATCCGTTTATGTTGGCGACCGGTCGTTGCGGTGGCGGTGGAAGCCGTCAGCGCCGCGTCGGTGGAGGTCATCTATGCGCGCTTCGAGATTCGGTCAACGGGTTTTTGCAATTTTATTTCAACGCCGCGCAAGAACCGCAGAATTCCGCCATTTTTCGCCTATTTTTGGGCTCTGGAATTGCGTCTATTTGACCCATTTCACCGCCTGAACACCCGAATCTGGCTCCAAACGGCTTGGAATCGGCCCCAACAGCGGCTCTGTCGGGTTGGAATTCGAGCTGGTTCACCGCCCCGCCCTTTAGCCCGACCCTATTTCCGCTTGAATGGTCACAGGCATGATTCGTCTCCCCGCTTGGGCCGCCCCATAAGAGGTGGTAGGATCGCCCTGCGGACATAGTCATCAGCACTGTGCCGCAAGGGAGAATACAATGGCGATGCAAAACATCTTGCCGCTGGCCACACTGCTGGCCGCCGCCCCTGCCGCAGCCGACGGCCCGGCATTAGTCGAAACCCCGGCAGCAGTGGCATCCACCGGGCTGGTCGATCCGGCGGCCGAGGTGCTGGCATTAGAGCAAGAGCGCAATCGCCGCCTTACCCTGCCTGTGATCGTTGATGGTGCTGGCCCCTATGCCTTCATGATCGACACCGGCAGTCAGGCGACCGCGATAACCCATGAGATCCGCGCTGCCTTGGCTCTTCCTTCGGCAGGCACGGCCACGTTGGTCGGCATGGCAAGCCGCCGCGAGGTTGACCTGGTCGACATCGGCCGGATCGAATTCGGCGCCAACAGCTTCACCAACTTCGCCGCCCCAGTGCTGGAACGTAATAATGTCGGCGCGGATGGGATCATCGGGCTGGATGCCTTGCAGGATTTCCGTGTCCTGATTGATTTCCGCAATCAGACCATCGCAGTTGAGGATGCGAGCGAGCGCGATCGCAGCGGCGGGTTCGAAATCGTCGTGCGGGCGCGCACCAAGCTGGGCCAGCTGCTGATCACCGATGCCCTGGTCGAGGGCGTGCGCGCAACCGTGATCATCGACACCGGCGCTCAGGCAAGCCTTGCCAACACCGCGCTGAGAGACCGTGTCCGTGCCAAGCGCGCGCAAGAGGTGCTGACCACCGACGTCAATGGTGTCGACCTACTGGGGGAGCTCGCCATTGTCTCCACGCTCACCATCGAAGGGCTGGCGCTGACCGATGTGCCGCTGACCTTTGCTGATACCCCGGCGTTCGCCGCGCTCGGGCTCTCGGACAAGCCAGCGCTTTCGCTCGGTATGCAGCATCTGGCATTGTTTGATCGGGTGGCAATCGACTTTGCCCGGCAGCGGATCCTGTTCGATGTGCCCCGCGACATTGCCAAAGCGATGCGCGAGGCCAAGCGGCTGCAATCCTACAAGCTCGGCTTCTAACGCCCATATATAGCGCTGGGTTGCGGTATGGTGCCCGCGCGCCCACATGATGGCGCGATATGCCACCTGACAGCCAACAGCCCCCCGATCCTGATAAGCGCAGCCGCGATGTAGAAAGCTGGGCGACGCTTCGGCGGTTCCTACCCTATCTATGGCCGCGCGATAATCCCGGTCTCAGGATGCGGATTGTGGTGGCGATGGTGCTGGTGTTGGCGGCCAAGGGTGTCACGCTGGCGCTGCCGTTCGCCTATAAGGGCGCGGTCGATGCGATGTCGGGTTCGAGGCCAGTGGACGCGGGCCTTACCGTGGCGCTGGCACTAGTTGCCGCCTATGCGCTGGGCCGCTTCACCGCAGTTGCCTTCGACAACCTGCGCAACATCGCGTTTGAACGGGTCGGTCAGGTCGCCACGCTCAATCTGGCCGAGGACGTGTTCGCCCGCCTGCACCGCCTGTCGCTGCGCTTCCATTTGGCGCGGCGCACGGGCGAAGTCACCAAGATCATCGAGCGCGGGACCAAGAGCATCGATCAGATGCTGTATTTCCTGCTGTTCAACATCGCGCCGACGATCATCGAGCTGATCGCGGTCGGCATCATCTTCTACATCAATTTCGGGATCGAGCTGGTCGCCGCCACCGCGGTGACCGTGGTGCTGTATGTCTGGGTCACCCGCGCAATCACCGAATGGCGCACCAAGCTGCGGCGCGAGATGAACGATCTCGATGGCAAGGCGCTGCACCGCGCAGTGGATTCGCTCCTCAATTACGAGACGGTGAAATATTTCGGCGCCGAAGCGCGCGAGGAAGCGCGCTATGCCAACGCCGCGCGCGCCTATGCTGAAGCCGCGATCAAGTCGGAAAACTCGGTCGGCCTGCTCAACATGGCACAAGCCGTCATCACCAACGGGCTGGTGGCCGGCGCAATGGCCTATACCGTATGGGGCTGGAGCAAGGGCGAGCTGACGGTGGGTGATCTGGTGCTGGTCAACACCTTCCTGATCCAGCTGTTCCGTCCCCTGGACGTGCTGGGCTGGGTGTACCGCACAATCCGGCAAGGGCTGGTCGACATGGCCGAGATGTTCCGCATGATCGACACCGACATCGAAGTGAAAGACGCCCCCGGCGCGCCCGCATTGATCGTGCGCACGCCGACGGTCGCGTTCGACAACGTCACGTTCGGATATGATCCGGGGCGCACAATCCTGCGTGGCCTGTCGTTTGAGGTGCCTGCCGGATCGACGCTGGCCATCGTCGGGCCTTCGGGCGCGGGCAAGAGCACCATTGGGCGCTTGCTGTTCCGATTCTACGATCCGCTCGAAGGGCGCATTCTGGTGGGGGGCGAGGATATTCGCGCCGTCACGCAAACTAGTGTGCGCGCTGCCATCGGCATCGTCCCGCAGGATTCGGTGCTGTTCAACGAGAACCTCGCCTACAACATCGCTTACGGGGCCGAGGGGACGGATCAGGCCGCGATCGAACAGGCCGCGCGCGACGCTGCGCTCACCCCGCTGATCGAGCGCCTGCCTGATCGGTTTGAAACGATGGTCGGCGAGCGCGGGCTGAAGCTGTCGGGCGGCGAAAAGCAGCGCGTCGCCATTGCCCGGACGCTGGTGAAGAATCCGCCGATCCTGTTGCTCGACGAAGCGACCAGCGCTTTGGACACCCGCACCGAGCAGGAAATCCTCACCACGCTGCGGCGCATTGCGGAAGGGCGCACCACGATTGCGATTGCGCACCGCCTATCGACCATTGCCGATGCTGACCGAATCCTGGTGCTTGATCACGGCCAGTTGGTGGAGACCGGCAGTCACGCCAGCCTTCTCGCCCACGGCGGTCTTTATGCCGAAATGTGGTCGCGGCAGGCGAATGAACGGCGCGACGATGTGGCGGTCGAGCCAGCCGAGGCGGCTGAATAGCTGTATCATTGCTTGGCGGGCATTGCGCGGTTAGTCCTCTCTCCATTCTTCAACCGGAGAGAGAACCCAGCCCGATGCTTCACCCTCGTTTGATTGCCCTGCTGCTCGCCCCCCTGCCTTTTGGCGCCGCCCTTCCCGCTTCCGCGCAGGACGCGCCCGCCGCCCAAGTGCCCGCCGTGCCCGCGCCAGCCGCGCTGACTGCTGAACAGATGCCGCCGATCCCGCTGGAAATGGCGGAACGGGCGCGGCCCTATCTCGAAGCGCGCGGCGCAGGCTTTGCAGGCTGGGATCCGAACACCCGCGCGGTGCTGATCTCCACCCGCTTTGCCAATGTGCCCCAGTTGCACCGGGTCGAGGCGCCGATGGGCGCGCGCACCCAGATCAGTTTCGAAGCCGAGCCAGTGCGCGGCAGCTATGCGCCGGCCAAGGGCGATGTGCTGCTGGTGACCAAGGATCGCGGCGGGGATGAATATTTTCAGCTGCACGCCCTGAAAGACGGCCGCCTTACCCTGCTGACCGATGGCAAAAGCCGCAACCAGCCCAATGCCTGGAGCAAGGATGGCGAACTGGTCGCGTTCAGCTCAACCCGCCGCAACGGGGTCGATTCCGATCTTTACGTGATGAACCCGCGCGACCCTGCCTCGGCCCGGATCGTGCATGAAAGCAAGGGCGGCGGCTGGGCGGTGATTGCCTTTACGCCTGACAAGCAATCGGTCTTTGTCGCTGACTATAACTCGGTGCAGGATGTCGACCTCTACCGGCTCGATCTGGCCAGCGGTGCGATGACGCCGATTGGCGATCCGGCGGCAGAGGTTGCCTTTGGCGGGATGGAAATCGCGCCTGACGGCACGATCTGGGTGACCAGCGATCAGGGGTCAGATTTCCAGCGCTTGGGCCGTCTAGACCCCGCCTCGGGTGCCTTTAGCCCTGTTTCACGTGAAACATGGGACGTCGATAGCTTCGATCTGTCGGATGATGGCACCACCATTGTCTATGTCGTCAACGAAGCCGGCAGCGACCGGATGCGGATCATGGATGTGGCGTCGGGCAAGGTGGCCAAGGTCGATGCCCTTCCCGCAGGATTGATCGGCGGCGTGGAAATCGCACCGTGGGGCGAGATTGGCTTTTCGTTCTCCAGCGCGAAAAGCGCAGCGGATGTGTGGTCGCTCGACCCCAAGACGATGCAGCTGACCCGCTGGACGCAGAGCGAGACCGGCGGGCTGGACGCCGGCGTGAATGTCGAACCGCGCATCGTGACCACCAAAAGCTTTGACGGGCTGGAGGTATCGGGCTTGCTCTATCTGCCTGATCCAGCGAAGTTTCCGGGCAAGCGCCCGCTGATCGTCAGCGTCCACGGCGGCCCAGAAGGGCAGAGCACCGCAGGCTTTCAGGGTCGGAACAACTATCTGCTCAACGAACTCGGCATCGGGGTGTTCTACCCCAATGTGCGCGGATCGACCGGGTATGGGAAAACCTTTGTCAGCCTCGACAATGGCCCGTTCAAACGGGAGGATTCGGTGCGCGACATGGAGGCGTTGATTGATGCGGTGCGGGCTGATCCAGCGGTTGACCCGGCCCGCGTCGGCCTCAGCGGCGGATCATACGGCGGGTACATGTGCTATGCCGCCGCGGTGCAGCTGAAAGACAAGCTGACCGCGACCCAATGCACTGTGGCGATCAGCAACTTCGTCAGCTTCCTTGAAAACACCAACCCCTACCGCCAAGACCTGCGCCGGGTGGAATATGGTGACGAGCGCGATCCGGTGCAGCGCGCTAAGCTGACTGAAATCAGCCCGCTGACCCGGGTGAGCGAGATCGAAAAGCCGATGTTCGTCATCACCGGCGCCAACGATCCGCGCGTGCCCAAATCCGAAGCCGATCAGATGGTAGCCGCCATCCGTGCAAACGGCGGAGAGGCGTGGCATCTGGTCGCCGCCGACGAAGGCCACGGCTTCGCCAAGAAGGCGAATTCGGATTACGCCTTCCTCGCGCAGCTGGTGTTCTGGGAAAAGCATCTGCTGGGCAAGTAATCAGCCTGTCTGAGCGAGGCGCTGGAGCCGTTCCAGCGCCTCGTCGCGGCGATCCCACGGCACGAACAGGTGATCGTGGTGAAAGCCCGCCACAATATTGCAGGCAATCCCTGCCCCGGCGAGCGCGCCGGATACCGCCGCTGTCAGCCCGACGCCATCAAGCGCAGAGTGCACCATCAGGGTGATGCGCGCGAACTCACCGCCATCCTCGGCAATGATCGCGGTGGTGCCTTCGTCCTCGCGGATCACCGCAAAGGCATCGGCAGGCGGTTCGCCCTCGACCAGCACGAACCGCCACTCCCGCGTATCGAGCACCGGCGCCATGCCCGCCAGCATCACCGCAAGGTCGCTGACCGGCCCTCCCACCATTAAAGGATATACTTCGAAAGATCGGTGTTGCCCGCCAGCCCGGCGAGCTTTTCGTGCACATAGGCGGCATCAATCGTCACGGTTTGGCCCTTGAGGTCTTCAGCCTCAAAGCTGACCTCCTCCAGCAACCGCTCCATCACCGTCTGAAGCCGCCGAGCGCCGATATTCTCGACGCTGGCGTTCACCTGCGCGGCGATGCGGGCGATTTCGGCGACGGCATCCTCGGTAATGTCGAGCGTGACCTCCTCGGTACCGAGCAGCGCTTTGTATTGCGCGACCAGATTGGCGCGGGTTTCAGACAGGATCCGCACAAAATCCGCCTCGGTCAGCGCGCGCAGCTCCACCCGGATCGGCAGGCGGCCCTGCAATTCGGGCAGCATGTCGCTGGGCTTGGCCACGTGAAACGCCCCGCTGGCAATGAACAGCACGTGGTCGGTCTTCATCGGCCCATGCTTCGTCGCCACGGTGGTACCTTCGATCAGCGGCAGCAGATCGCGCTGCACCCCTTCGCGGCTGACAGATCCGCCCCGCACATCACTGACCGCGATCTTGTCGATCTCGTCGAGGAACACGATCCCGTTGGTTTCGGCATTGGCCAGCGCCACGCGCGCGACATCATCCTGATCGAGCCGCTTGTCCGCCTCCTCGTCCACCAGCCGGTCCCACGCATCGGGCACGCGCAGCTTCTGCCGTCGGGTGGCTTTGCGGCCCAGCGCCTTGCCCATCATGTCGCTGAGGTCAATCATGCCCATCTGCCCGCCCATATTGCCCATGTCGAACGGCGCGGACGGGCCATCCCTGACCTCAATCTCCACCTCGACATCATTCATCGCGTTCTGGACGATGCGCTGGCGGAAGCTGGCGCGGGTCGCTTCGGAGGCGTTGTCGCCGACCAGCGCGGTCAGCAGCCGATCCATCGCCGCTTCGGACGCGGCTTCGCGCACGGCTTCGCGGCGGCGTTCTTTTTCCAGCCGGATCGCTTCTTCGACCAAGTCGCGGGCGATCTGTTCGACATCGCGGCCGACATAGCCGACTTCGGTGAACTTGGTCGCTTCGACCTTGATGAACGGGGCTTCGGCCAGTTTCGCCAGCCGCCGGCTGATCTCGGTCTTGCCGCAGCCGGTGGGGCCGATCATCAGGATGTTCTTGGGCGTCACCTCATCGCGCAGATCCGCGCCAAGCCGCTGGCGCCGCCAGCGATTGCGCAGCGCGACCGCGACAGCGCGCTTGGCCTCGGCCTGGCCGATAATGTGTTCATCAAGCGCGGCGACGATGGCTTTGGGGGTGAGTGATTGCGGAGCGGGAGAGGTGGTCATGGGGTCTTTCTGTCAGGATCCTTGATGCTATGTGGCCCTGTCAGCCAGCGGTTCAAGGCCATGGTTATCGGCCGCTCGACCACGGTGAAGAACAGCAAGCTCAGTCCCAGCGTCGCCAGTAGCGCGCTGATCAGATAGTCCCACGGCCCGGCATCGAAGAACGGCAGGCGACCCCAGAACCATAGCCAAAACCATGCGATCGGCACGTGGAGCAAGTAAACGGCATAGCTGATGTCGCCTGCGCGATTGATCCACCGGGAAACCGGCAACAACAGGGGGCCACCCAGCGCTGCGAAGGCAATCAACAGCGCCGGCGCACCGCACCAGGCCAGATAATCCCAGCCCAGCGCGCTCGCATCTTGGGGGTCCGGTGCCAGCCAGAGCATCGCCACGCTGGCCGCTAGCGCCAACCAGCGCAGCCAAGCTGCTGCCTGCGCGCCGCCCGAGCGCCACAACGCGATTGCCATTCCGACCGCAAAGATCAGCGAAACGGGGCGTGTCGCCGCAAACAGGAGAGGATTGACCGGCGGCACCCATGTCCCGGCGATCACCAGCGCTGCCAGCACGACCGCTACCGCCACAATGGCCCACATGCGCGGCAGGCCCAGGAACAGCCCAAACCAGAAATAGAACATCATTTCGTAAAACAGCGTCCAGCCAACCCATAGGAAGGGCAATGGGCGCAAGGTGCCATCACCTGGCCAATACGGGATCAGGACGAGCGACCGCATGATCTTGCCCGGATCGAGCGGAGTCGGGAACAGCGTTAGGAAGATGACCGCCAGCAGCCCGCTCGCCAGCCAGTACGGCGGCATGATGCGGATAAAGCGACGACGCCAGAACAGTCTCCGCGCACCGGGCATGGCGAACATGTCCTTGGCTGCGGTCACCATGACATAGCCCGAGACAACGAAGAACAGCATCACGGCAATCTGGCCGCTCACAGCGCCCAACGCTGCGGCTTCAGGCAAGAGCCCTAGGCCGGACCCAAGATCATTCGCAAAGGCAAAGGCAATGTGTCCTGCGGCAACGGTTGCCGCGGCCAACGCCCGCAGCAGCTGGATTGCTACGACCTTGTCGTTTGCTGGGCCAGCGTGTCGCACCCGGTCACTTATGATCGCCCCGCTTTCCTGCGCTGCCCGCGCCCGGCAGGGCGAATAGGGCTAAACCGTTTCGACGGTCAAATTACCATTGGTGAAAACGCAGATATCGGCCGCGACCGCCATCGCCTTGCGCGCAATCGTCTCAGCGTCGGTTTCGTAATCGGCAATTGCGCGAGCGGCGGCGAGCGCGAAGTTGCCGCCCGATCCGATCGCGGCGATATCGCCCACTGGTTCCAGCACATCACCATTGCCGGTCAGCACCAGCAGCGTGTCCTTGTCTGCTACGATCATCAAGGCTTCAAGATTGCGCAGATATTTGTCGGTGCGCCAATCCTTGGCCAGCTCCACTGCGGCGCGCATCAGCTGGCCCGAATGCTGTTCGAGCTTTTTCTCCAGCCGCTCAAACAGGGTGAAGGCATCCGCCGTAGCACCGGCAAAGCCGACGACGACGCTGCCATCGCCAATGCGGCGCACCTTGCGCGCGTTGGGCTTCATCACTGTGTTGCCCATCGACACCTGCCCATCGCCCGCGATCACAGTTGTGCCGCCGCGCCGAACGCCGATGATGGTGGTGCCGTGCCACTGGATAAGGCCGTGGCTCGCCGGATCGCTTGTCATACGTGAGAATATGGCGCGCCTGTCCGCAGGATCAAGCCGCGCCGATACGTGGAAATTTAGGGGCCGCCCGGCCCGCCGCCGCCCGGCAGGCCGCCGCCGCCGACCTGACCGATATTGCCGAACAGGTCTTCGAGGAAGCCGCGTTCGCGCCCGAGCGTCGGCGTCTTATCGCCATTGGGATCGAGGAACGCCACGCGGTCCACGCCGCTGCGATCAACCTTGGCCACCCGGCCCGCTTCATCAAACTGCACCGCCAGCACCGAATGTTCGCGGATGCGCGGACGGTTGAACGGGCGTTGCCCGGTGATGCTGGAGACATAATACCAGGTTGGCGTGCCGTACTGGCTGGTGAAAGTCGGGCGGCCCAAAGTCGCCTCAACCGATTGCTGATTGTCGATCTTGGGCTGCACCGTATTGGTCAGCAACGGATCGACGATATAGCCGCGCGACTCGCGGATCGACGCGCAGCCCGGTAGCGTTGCCGCCAAAGCCGCGATGATCAACGCCGCCTTGATTTTGCGCGCGCTTGAATTCTTCACGCCTGCATCGTTCATCTGCGCCAAACCGTGTCCGTCCCGTTCTGTGTTGCGCGCCATCGCACTTTGATCCCTTGGGGCTGGTGCTTTAAGGGGCTAGGCGCAAGCTTGCAACGCACCATATGGCAAAGCGGTGGCGCAGCTGTGTTGAACTGCGGTTGAACGCATCCGGCCCCCGTGCGTTATCGTATGCGTTAGCGTAGGTTGGCGGGGTGCTTGTCAACCGGCTCGCCAAGATAGTCCCGCCCGCGAAAGGCCTGAACCGCAATGTCCTTCCTCTCCCGCCTGCTCGGCACTGCACCTGACCCACGCGAAAGCGTGCGTCCGCTGTGGCACCGCGTGATCGAACTGGCGCGCGATCCGGAGTATTACGCGACCTGCAAGGTCGCCGACACGATCGCCGGGCGATTCGATCTGATCACCGCCGTGCTAAGTACGGTGATGGTGCGGATTGAGGCTTCCGAGATGCGGTCGGAAAGCGCGCTGCTGGCGGAACTGTTTGTCGAGGACATGGACGGGCAATTGCGCGAATTCGGGGTGAATGACGTGGTGGTGGGCAAGCGGATCGGGAAACTGATGAGCGTGCTCGGCGGACGGCTGGGCGCCTATCGCGGTGCGCTGAACGCGGGCGACATGGAGAAGTTGAGCGGCGCGGTGCAGCGCAATGTCACCTTTGCCGAAGGCGCGGACGAAGCGGCAGGTGCAGCCATGGTGGCCGAGCGGCTGATGAAGCTATCGCAGCGCCTCGCCCGGTTCAGCGATGATGAAATGCTGAAAGCGAGCGCGATCTGGTGAGCGGCGCTTTGCCCCCGTGCGAACTGACCCGCATGGTCAAAGCGCGGCCCCTGCCCGCTGAGCCGGTGGTGATTGAGGCGACGCCTGAGGAGCGCGCGGCGCTCGCGGCACGGTTCGGGTTGGGCGCGGTACATAGCCTGCGGGCTGAAGTGGCGCTCGACCAAAAACCCCGCGCGATCCGGGCGACCGGGCGTTTGAAGGCCGAGATCATGCAGCCCTGCGCGATCTCGACCGAGCTGTTCCCGGTGACCATCGACGAGCCGGTCGACCTGCGCTTCGTCGAAGACCGCGAGCGCCCGATGACAGAGGACGAAGCGCAGGAAATCGAGCTCGAAGCCGATGATTGCGACGAAATCGCCTTCACCGGCGACATGTTCGACCTAGGCGAAGCCGTGGCGCAAACGCTGGGGCTGGCGATCGATCCCTACGCCGAAGGGCCCAATGCTGATGCGGCGCGGAAAGCTGCGGGCATTGTCGCAGAGGGCGAACAGGACGGGCCAATGGCCGCGATGCTGGCGGCACTTCAGAAGCCATAATCCGCCAATGTTTCACATGAAACATTGGGCTAAGCGGGGCCTAGAGGGGGCCTAAGTGGGGTCTAGGCGCGGTCTGGCCGGACCTGATCCAGCTTCCACGGATTGAAGAAGATCTCCTCCACCGGGACATCAAAATAGGCCGCGAACCGGTAGGCCATCGGCAGTGAGGGATCATATTTGTCCGCTTCGACTGCGATGATTGTCTGCCGGGAAATTTCCAAAGCGTCAGCAAGGTCAGCCTGATTGAGGCCGCGCCCCTTGCGCAGATTCCTCAGGCAATTCTTCATTCGGACTGCCCCTGCCCGCGCAAGCGCCAGACCAGCCAAACCATGAAGAAGCCAGCGAACTGCGCAAAAAACAGGTAGGTCGCACCTAAGCTTAGGTCACTATGACGACCGAAAAACACCGCCAGATAGATCAGCATTGCCAGAGCTCCGCAGGTGCCACCCCAATACCAGCTGACGAGTTGGCCCTGCTGTTGCAGATCATCGGTCTTGCGCCACCACAGCCAGCCCGCGACCATCACCATGCCGCCCACGCCGAGCAGCAGCGAGAACAGCAGTGTAGCATTTTCGCTACCGGCTCCGGCTGGGACGGTTTTGCCGATAATGACTCCGGCCAAAGTCGCTGCGGCGAAAGCCAATGCGCAAAGCAACCAATATTTCGTCCGGTGTGACATACCCATGCTCCCCATTTCTAATCAATGTTTAGATGTTTTTACATTTTAAGGCAGAATGTCAAACTGTTTCGACATTTTTCAGAAAGATGCACAAAAGAAAGGCCCCGCAATCGCTTGCGAGGCCCCTTGGTGGAAAATCTTTCGCGTTGAAATCAGAACGGAATATCGTCGTCCAGATCATCGTAGCCGCCACCGCCGCCGCCGGAGGAACCGCCCGACGAACCGCCGCCCTGATCCCAGCCGCCGCTGCTGCCGCCACCGCCCTGTGCGCCGCCGCCATAGCCGCCGCCCGACCGGCCACCGCCACCGCCCATTCCGCCGCCGCCAGCGCCGCCGCCAGCCGCGCCGTCAAGCATGGTGAGCGTGCCGCCGAGGCCCTGGATCACGATTTCGGTGCTGTAGCGGTCTTGCCCTTGCGCATCCTGCCACTTGCGGGTTTGCAGCTTGCCTTCGACGAAGACCTTGCTGCCTTTCTTCAGGTAGCGTTCGACCACGCTGACCAGCCCTTCGGAAAAGATCGCGACGGTGTGCCACTCGGTCTTTTCCTTGCGTTCGCCGGTCGCCTTGTCTTTCCAGCTTTCCGAGGTGGCGATGCGCAGGTTGGCGACCTTGCCGCCGTTCTGGAAGCTGCGGATTTCGGGATCGGCCCCGAGATTGCCGATCAGCATGACCTTGTTGAGCGAACCCGCCATTGAAACGTCCCTTCATCAAACACTTGGCCGCAGGCACGATGGTGGCCCGCGAATCTGTGGGAGACAATAGGCAAGCTTGGCAGGGAGCGCGACGGGTGGGGCAGCTTAATCCACCAATTCGGACGCTTTAGCGTGCCCCGTTACCGCGCGGGGTAGCGCAGCCGCCCGAGAAAGCGCGTCAGGCTTGGCAATTCGCGGTCTTTGCCGATGAACTGCGCTTTGACTTTTTCAAACCGCATCACCCCGTCGATCCGCCGTTCGAGGAAGGCGTGGGTATCGGCCTTGCCTTCGCTATCGTCATTCACGAACACGGCCAGCGTCGCGCTGTAAATACCCGCAAGGATCGCACGCTTGGTGTAGTGGTTGTAATCGGTCGCGGTGTCCCCGGCGAGCCGCCACATGATATCGGCCGAACGCCAGCCTAGCCGCAGTGATCGGCGGGCATTCTGCGGCTGCGCCATCACAGCGAGCGCGCGGCGCACGGCTTCATCAATATGTGCCACCGCATCCAATCGGAATGCCACCAGCGCGCGGATGCGTTCACGGATTTTCAGCGTGGCGAGGCGTTCGGCTGGCCATTCGGCCTCCATCGCCTGATCGACGCTCGTGATCCACGCTTCGACTATGTCCATCGGCTTGGCACCCGGAAACGCCAGCTTTGCCACGTCGACATCGCACCCGGCCATTTCGGCAGCGGCGATCAACGCAGTTTCGTTCCACCCATCGAAAATCGCGGAAGCCGCAATATCGGGGGCGAGCGCGACGCGCAGTTCATCGAGCGTCAGATCGGCAAAATCATGGGTATCGGTGTTCATGTCAGAAAGAAGGCCCGTAATCTTTCTTGGTTCCCGCCGCAGCCCGTTTGGTATCGGCATTGGCGAATTCCTGCTGCAAAAGCGTGTTACCGCTCATCAGTTCCATATAGTTTCGCGCCGAACGCCCCGAATTGTCGTTGTGATCGGGGTCTGCGCCCTTATCCAACAGCAACCGCACCAGCGGCACATTGCGCGCGTGCACCGCAGCGATCAGCGGAGTTTCGCCGGTCTGGTCGGAAACATTGACGTTGGCCCCGCCCTTGATCAGCGCCTCAACCCCGTCGGTAAAACTGAGCGATGTTGCCAATTGCAGCGGGGTGATGCCTTTTTTGTTGCGGATGTTCGGATCAGCGCCGCGTTGCAGCAGGAACCGGATCCACAGTGCATCGCTGCGCGCCACCACGATATGCAGCCCGGTATCGCCGTTGGTGATGTCGCGGGTGTTGACCAGCTGCGTGCCCGGCTTGCTGAGCATGTCGGTGGCCTTGTCGCCTTCACGATCCTTGACCGCTTCGAGGAACTGGTACCCTTCCGACTGAAACTGCGCGGCGGCAGGAACAGCAAGCGATACCGCAAGTAGGGGCGCCAGAGCCGGCAGGATTGCACTGGCAATCCGGCGGCGAGCGCCTACCTTGCGTAAAACATCGACCGTCACGGTTTGATCCTTTCGCATAACATGCCACACAAATGGTGTGCGGCACAGCGCGGGGCAAGCCCGGCCATTCGCAGCAAGCCAGTTAGCAGAGCATGAACCGCATCAACAAGCCTTCCTCCGCATTTGCCCTCCTGTTCGCAGGCGCGCTGGCGCTCGCCGGCTGCAATGCCGCCGCGCCTGAGGCCGAGCCCCCTTTGGCAGGTGCAACCATCGGCGGTGACTTTGCGCTCACTGCCAGCGACGGGCGCACTGTGCGCTGGGATGATTTTGCGGGCAAATACCGCATCGTCTATTTCGGCTATGCATTCTGCCCCGATGTCTGCCCCACCGACATGCAGCGAGTGGCGCAGGGGCTAAAACTGCTGAAGGCGAGCGATCCCGATCTGGCGGCGAAAATCCAGCCGATCTTCATCACCATCGATCCGACCCGTGATACGCAAAAGGTAGTGGGCGAATTCGCCGCCGCTTTCTCGCCTGACATTATCGGGCTGACCGGCACGCCCGAACAGATTGATGCGGCGGCCAAGACGTTCAAGATATTCTACGCCAAGGGCGCGCCCGTCGAAGGTGGCGGCTACCTCGTCGATCATTCCAATATCGTTTATCTGTTCGGCCCCGCGGGCGAACCGTTGGCGACGCTCCCGGTCGATCAAGGCGGTGCGGCGGTGGCGGCGGAATTGGGCAAGTGGGTGAAGTGAGAGACCAGTTCTGGGAGCGGCCTTTGGGCGAGCTTACCCGGCCCGAATGGGAGGCGCTGTGCGACGGCTGCGGACGCTGCTGCCTGCACAAGATCGAAGATGAGGATACGGGCGAGATCCACGATACCAACGTCGCCTGCCGTCTGCTCGACACCCAAACCGCGCAGTGCAGCGATTATCGCAATCGCAAGGCGTTCGTTCCCGATTGCCTGCGGCTGACGCTGCGGATTGTCGAACAGGTCAGCTGGCTGCCATCCACCTGCGCGTACCGGTTGCGCGCCGATGGCCGCCCCTTGCCTGATTGGCACTATCTCATCAGCGGTGACCGCGAAGCGGTGCGCCGGGTCGGGGTATCGGTGATCGGCCGGGTGGTGAGCGAAATCGATGCCGGGCCGATGGAACACCACATCGTCGAATGGCCCTCACCCCAGCGGGCACGCCGCGCGATTGAGGCTGGGGACGACGCATGATCGACTGGCTGCGCCGTCCTCAAGCCGATCCCGCGATCGAAGTGGGCGGCAAACGTCTGCCGATTGTGCTCAAGCGGCTACATAATGCGCGGCGGCTGACGCTGCGGTTGGCGCCCGATGGCAGCGAAGTGCGCATTACCCTGCCCGCCTGGGCCGAGGGGCGTGAGGCGATCGCATTTGCTCATTCCCGTGCCGAGTGGCTGGCAGGGCAGCTGGCGAAACTGCCAACCCGCACCGCGCCCGAACCTGGCGGCACAGTGCAATATCGCGGCATCGCGCTGCGGCTGGTGTGGGACGCATCCGCCCCGCGCCGCCCGCAGCTCGCAGGTGAAAGCTTGCGCATCGGCGGGCCGCAAGCCGGGCTTGAGGTGCGGGTGCAACGCTGGCTGGAGGCTGAAGCGCTGCGTCTCGCCGAGGTGGACATGCGCGAATATTGCACTGCGGCCGGACTTGATCCGGTGCCCATTGGCCTGACCCGCGCACAGCGGCGGTGGGGATCATGTTCGGAAAAGAGCCGCATCCGCATCAACTGGCGTTTGGTGCAGGCCCCTGACCATGTCCGCCGATCCGTGGTTGCACATGAAGTCGCGCATTTGGTGCATTTCGATCACAGCCCGGCGTTCCACGCGCTGCTATCGCGCATCTTCGACGGCGAGATTGCCGCGGCGGATCGCTGGTTGAAAGAACACGGGCGCGGGCTCTACGCCGCCTTTGGCTAGGGTCGGGTTCCGGGGCGAAGGTTTTTGCGTTCAGGGCTGTCGCCCCCTATATTGGCCTCATGCGCATTCCTTCCCGCCTCAACCCGGCCTCTGGCGTGGCCGATTTCTGGACCCTGCTCCGGCGCCCGCAGCCTTATCGCTGGACGTTCATCACCCTGTCGATCGTGCCGGCAGCGCTGGCACTGTATTGGGGGATGGGCAGCACCGTTTATGGTGAGCCTGAGCGGCCCAAGGTGACCTATATCTCCACGCTCGATCCGGCCCGCACCGACGCCGAAATCGCCGCCGAAAACCGCGCCAATCAGGAGGTCAAAGACCTGCGCGCTGCGGCAGAAGAACGAATCGCTGCCCGCAAGCGCGAAATCTACAAAGGCTTGGGCGCAGCGGCAGGGATGGATGTCGAGGAAATTGAGCGCAAGGCCGAGGCCGAGCGCGCCGCCGAGGAAGCCGCCAAGGCCAAACGCCGGGCGGAGATCGAAAAGCGCATTGCAGAGGCCAATGGCACTGCTGCTGAAAGCCCTGACCAATAGCCATCGCCGCGCGCCCGAGTGATCACGACTGGATGGCCGCGGCTGCGCGGCTGGCGCTGCGGGCGCGCCCGCTCGCCCGCCCGAATCCGGGCGTTGCTGTGCTGGTAGTGCATCACGAGCGGGTGATCGCGCGCGGCTGGACGGCAGCGGGAGGCCGCCCCCATGCCGAAGCGGCGGCTTTGGCTGGGCTCGCGCCAGACATACTTGCCGAGGCGACACTTTACGTCACACTGGAACCCTGCGCGCACCAATCCCCGCGCGGGCCAGCCTGCGCCGATCTGATCGTCGCGGCCAAGCCTGCGCGCGTGGTCATCGGCCAGCGCGACCCAGACCCCCGCACCGCCGGACAAGGCATCGCACGGCTGGAGACGGCGGGCATTGCGACCACTTTGCTCGATGACCCGGCATCAGCCGCCAGCCTTGCCGGGTTCCTGACCCGTCAGCGAGCCGGTCGGCCGTGGGTGACGCTCAAGCTGGCGACCTCATTGGATGGCTGCATCGCGCTCGCCGATGGCTCCAGCCGCTGGATCACCGGAGAGGTCGCCCGCGCGCACGTCCATGCCCGCCGCGCGCAGCACGATGCGATTCTAGTCGGCGGCGGGACGTGGCGGGCAGATACGCCGCAGCTCGACGTGCGATTGCCGGGGCTGGAGGCGCGTTCTCCGCAGCGGGTGGTGCTGACGCGGGGGAGCGCGCCCGAGGGCGCCACCGCAATCCGCGCGCCGCAGGACGTCGCCAGTCTCAACGGCGTGCTCTATTGCTACGTCGAAGGCGGAGCCGAAACCGCCGCCGCCTTCCTCACCGCCGACCTTGTCGACGAACTGCACCTCTACCGCGCCCCGATCCTGATTGGCGATGGCCGCCGCAGTCTGGGCGCGCTGGGACTCACCAACCTCGCCGACGCACATGGCCGTTGGCGCTTAAGCGAACACCGCCAGCTTGGCAGCGACACCTTCACCGCCTATCTGCGCAGCTGAAATCTAACAGGAACCCTGTCCCCATGTTCACCGGCATCGTCACCGCCATCGGCACCATCGCTTCGGCTGAGCAGCGCGGCGATCTGCGCCTGCGGATCACCGCTCCGCTTGACCCTGCGCGGATTGATATCGGCGCCTCGATCGCATGTTCGGGCGTGTGCCTGACCGTGGTCGAGCGCGGCGGGACGGCGGGCGATGCGTGGTTCGATATCGATCTGTCGGGCGAAAGTGTCAGCCGCACCGTGCCGGGGATGTGGGCGGCGGGCGCCAAGCTGAACCTCGAACCATCGCTGCGACTTGGCGATGAACTGGGCGGGCATATCGTCACCGGCCACGTCGATTCGGTCGGCACCGTGGTGCTGGCGCGGCAGGAAGGTGGCAGCTGGCAGATCGCAATCCGCGCACGCGCCGAAATGGCACCTTTCATCGCCGAAAAGGGCTCAATCACCGTCAACGGCGTGTCGCTGACCGTCAACGATGTGCGCGACCGGGCCGATGGCACCTGCGATTTCCTGCTCAACATCATCCCGCACACTGCCGCCGTGACCACGCTGGGCGCACTGGCGGTGGACGATAAGGTGAACCTCGAAATCGACGTGCTGGCCCGCTATCTCAAGCGGATGCAGAGCCTAGCAGCAGCGGGTTAGGTCGCGCCCGGATTGGCCGCGCTCAACCGGACAAACGGTGCGCGCAGCTCGTCAGGAGTGGCCGATTCGAGCACCCCGGCCTGGACATCCTGTGCCGACCAGAACAGCGACGGCGCTTCGTCATCCAGCATCGCCCAAGCCGGAAACAGCCGCTCGCCCATGTCTTCCGACAGCAGCAATTCGACATTGGCGTGGCGATCATCCTGGCAAATGCGCGCATAAAGTGCATCGATCGCCTCCGCGGGGCCTTCGATCAGTTGGAGATAGAGGTCATGGCGGCAAACCAGCGCGCCAGTGATCCCGAGACGCGGATTATTGCGCCGCGCGGCCGACAGGATTCCCGCCAGCATGGACTTGTCGAAGCCAAACGGCTGCGAACGGTAAATCAAACGCTTTTCGATGGTAGGCTCCCGGTGTGGTGCGAAGCCAGAAGGCTAGGCGAAAGCAAGTTCAGGGGAAAGCGGCATATTGCGCGAGCAGTGCCGAATGGCGGGGCCCGAACGTCGGCTTTGGGTGCTGGGAGCAAAAAAGCTGCCCTTCAGCCAGCGACCCCGTTGCGGTCAATGACCAATGCGTGCAACTTCTCGCCATGAGCAACCAATGGATTTTGAGTTTGTTTCTGGCTCTTGCACTTTGTGGATGCAATTCTTCAGAGCAGGCGGAGGGATCGGGCAGCCCGATTGCTGGACATTTCAGATTTGCCTTCGAAGTTAGCTCAATCGATCTCTGCTCTGCAGGAACGGCTAACGACAATGCTTCATGTCAAAGCGATGGCGCGGCTTGCTGGCTTGTGTTTAGTCGGACTGCGAGCGACGACTTGACCGCCATAACAGGTTCAGATCAGTTCACGGAAGAAGGTTTCTTCTGGATTGAAGGCAGAGGTCGGGTCAGCCGTGAAGATAAAAAATACGGCCATCTGGGCCAGTATCCTTGCGAGGTGGAGATGACATCGGTGAATGTTTTTTCGAAGTTGGCACGTTGAGCTATCGACGCGCCGAATGTCGCCTTTCCACCGAACCCCGGCCATTAAGTTCTATTCGGACATGACCCAAAACCAGCCGCTCGCTCGCTCGGCACGTAATTATGCGACCGCCAGCGGCCCTTTCGTAAAATCATCGCGCGTGATCACGTAGGTGACGTGCGGGATCACTTCGCCGCCCGCCATGATCCGTTCCTCGGTACGGTCGGTCAGACGGGCGCCGATCTTTTCGAGCGCGCGGCGGGAGCGGATGTTGCTCACGCCCACCAGAAACCGGCACTCAGCGATGCTGGCGAGTGCATGGGTGAGCATCAAGCGCTTCATGTCGTGGTTATAGGTGCTGCCCCAGTGGCTGCGCGCAAGGAATGTCCAGCCGATTTCGACCGAGCCGCCATCGGCTTCCTCCAGCCCCTGATAGCGTGACGATCCGATAACCGCGCCTTCGGCCTTGTCGATAGCCACCAACGCCCCGCCATGCGCCAGCGCATCGGCGAAGAAAGCGCGGAACACCGGCTCGCGCCAGCGATCATGCGCCGGGTGCTGTTCCCAGATCAGCGGATCGGATGCGACCGCGAACAGTGCGTCCCAATCATCCGCGCGCAAGGGCCGCAGCAGCAGCCGCTCCCCTTCCAGCACGGGCTGACGATTGAGCACGCGGCCAATCTTAGGCGGCAACCGCCGCCAGCGCAGCGAGGAATTTGGGCAGGTTGCCCATCGTCAGGCCCGCCACGTTGATCCGGCCCGATGCAGCCATGTAGATGCCGTGGTCTTCGCGCAGGGCCGTAACCTCGTCCTTGGTCACCGGCAGCATTGCGAACAGCCCGTTCTGGTTCGCCAGCGGAGTGAGGTCGATCCGCCCCGCGCTGCCCGCCTTGGCCAGCGCATCGCGCACGGCCCTCATCCGGGTGCGCATATCGTCAAGTTCGGCCAACCACGCCTTGGTCATGTCTGGATCGCGCAAGATGATCCGCACCGCGGCGGCGCCGTGATCAGGCGGCATCGACCAGCAGGCACGCGCCAGCGAATTGGCATTGGAGAATGCAGTATCGAGCGACGCCTGGTCGCTGCCGAGAATGTAGAACGCGCCCACTCGGTCACGATACTGGCCGAAATTCTTGTCGCAGCTATGGGCGATGAAGGCTTCTGGCACCTTGGCCAGCACCGCGCGCATCCCGGCGGCATCTTCTTCCATGCCGTGGCCGAGGCCCTGATAGGCGCTGTCGATAATCGGGAAGGTGCCGCTCGCCGCAAAGGCATCGGCAATCGCGTCCCATTGATCGGCGGTGTAATCGATCCCAGTGGGGTTGTGGCAGCAGGCGTGCAGCAACACCGCGCCATCCGGGCCCGCGCCGTTGATTGCGGCCAGCACCGCATCAAGGTTGGCACTGCCATCAGGGTTGGCGTGATCGAAGGCGACGAGTTCGAGCCCGAGGTCGGTGAGGATCTGCGCATGGTTCGGCCAGCTCGGCACGCCCATGTGAACGCGCTTCACACCGGCTTTCTGCGCCAGACCCAGCGCGAGGCGCACCGCACCGGTGCCGCCCGGGGTCTGCATCCCGGCAATCCGCCCGCCCATCGTCGGGTCAGCGCCGAAGATATAGGGCATTAGCGCATTGACGAAGCCCACGTCGCCTTCCGGGCCGAGATAGGACTTGCTGTCCTGCGTATCGACCAGCTGCTGTTCTGCCGCCTTGATCGCGGCGAACACCGGGGTGGCGCCATCTTCGGTGCGGTAAACGCCGACGCCAAGGTCGATCTTGTCTTCGCGCGGGTCGGCCGCGTGGAGACGGATGAGGGCGAGCAGCGCGTCGGGCGCCTGGGGGCTGAGTCGATCAAGCATCATGCTGCGGGCCATGCCGCGCCCGCCCGCGCATCGCAACCGGGTTTGCGCTTATCGGGTCAGAAAGGCGACCAGCGTTGTTCCTTGGAGAACCTCATATAGCCGGCGTTGATCCCCAGCCGCAGGCCCGCACCAACCCGGATCGGGATCAGCACCACGTCGCCGCGCCGCAGATAGCTGGCAGTCAGCCCACCGACGAAATAAGCCTGCCCTTCACCTGCAGGGTAACGCTTGTAGAGTTCTTCGGTGTCGTAGAGGTTGTAGACCAGCACGAAGGTGTTGGCGGCATTGGCGCCGACATCAAACCCGATCGATGGGCCAGTCCAATAGACTTGGCTGCTGCCTTCGACCTTGTGGTGCAGCGTGCCCGAACCGTAGCGCGCGCCGACGATGAACGCCCCGCCCGCTTCGCGCCCGACGATGTAGCCATTGGGCTCGCCCTGTTCCTTGAGCAAATCCTCGATCATTTTGGCGAGGCCTTCGGCGCCCTTGCCAAACACGCCTTCGGCCGCACCGATCAGGTCATCTTCGCCATACGTGGCCGCATTGGCATCGGGGGTTGGCTCGGCAGGGACAGCCGCGCCCTGCTCTGCTGCCTCCGCGTTTGCTGCGGCATCGCCAAATTCGCTGTCAAAGGTGGGGTCGGCCGGCACGCTATTTTGCACAGGCTGCGATTGGGGCGTGGCAAGATCGCCATCGATCCCGCCCGCAGGCGCAGCGGTTTGCGCATCATAGGCCTGATCGGGGTCAAAGCTTTCCAACTCCTGCGCCGCAGCCGGGGCCGACAGCGCAAGTGCGGCAAAGGCCGCCAGAGCCAAGCCCGTAAGGCGGCGGCGGAGGTGAGAGGGTCGGGCGGTCGTCGCAATCATCTTGCAGCCTTTCGCCGGGACGCGTCAGCCCCGAATTGATGCACAGGACAGCAGAATCCATCGAAACACCTGCTGCAATCGGTTGTCGCTCAAGCGAATCGGAATCACGACGAGCTGTTTCGGGCTAAAGCGCCAAGGCTGAACCGCTCCCGAATTGCCGATTAGGCTCGCAGTCATCCGGCGCACGAACCACCATCCTACGGTTTTTCTTGCAAGCCACCTTGCCGCTTGCAAACATGGTGCTTATAGCGCCGCCCCTACAGCCGACGCTGTTACCCGGAGACGTGGGTGAGTGGCTGAAACCAGTTCCCTGCTAAGGAACCGTACTCTATAAGGGTACCGAGGGTTCGAATCCCTCCGTCTCCGCCACCGGCCTTTGATAAAATGAGATAATCCTCTCAAGGGGCCGCCCGTTACCCTAAACGTTCCCCAAAAAGCGGTCCGCTAGGCGCGCAAAATTGTGTTGTAGCCAGCTTCTTTGCGAGTAAGCCGCACCTAGATTGCGTTCGGTCGCACATTGGGGGGCAAGGGATGAATGGCTGGCAGCGGATTGGTGTGGTGCTCTCAGCGATAATCGGCCTGCCCGTTTTCGCAATTGCTTACATTGAAAACGACTCAGCTTATGGCACCATCTATCCGACCGATGCCGTCCGGTCTCTCAAGGGACAAGAGTTTTGGAACGAACTCTATCGTCAGGCCGAAAGGGAACAGCCCGACCGTTTCAAGGGATGCGTAGGGTCGTCAATAGAAATGAAACCGCCATTCGGAGAGTATGATAGGACATACTCCGTTAGTTGCGACAAGGATGTTTTCACCACGGCCAGCGCTGCAATTCCTTTTGCCGCAATT
Organism: Sphingomonadales bacterium Ga0077531; assembly: GCA_001464915.1. Lineage (GTDB taxonomy): Bacteria > Pseudomonadota > Alphaproteobacteria > Sphingomonadales > Sphingomonadaceae > Erythrobacter. The sequence goes on along the minus strand of LNED01000017.1, from coordinate 231,199 downwards.
CCAATCGCACTCATTTGGGGCTTCGGATGGGCCGTCGCTTGGATAAGGGCGGGCTTTAAGCGTCCGAAGTCTTAACTAGTCGCGCCAAAGCCCTCAGGAACCGCGCCGCCCCGTCAGCCTTCGCAGATCGCGCGCCGTGCAAAGTTAACGGTTCTCCGATAATCGCTTGGTCCGTTATTGCCGCAATTTTGCCCAGCCAACGGATTCGCAACCATGAGATATTTCGCATTTGCACTGCTAGCACTTGCAGCTTCTGCTAGCGCTCAAGACGCTGGGAACCGCCTCAACCTAATTTGTGCGGGCGGCGGATATGCAAACAAGATTGATCAATCCACGGCGCGAGCGTGGAACAATAACGGCGACAGTGCGACGGCCACCGTTCAAAGCCCCAGCAGAGTTGGTTTCGAGGATCAGGCACAAGTTTGGATTGAGGGAGAGGAAGGCCGCGTTCGGATGCCGCCCAGTATGCTTCCCCCAATTCGCGGGGGCGAGGATGGCTGGTTCAAGCTGAGTTCGATTGAGATCACGGAAAACGAGATTCGCGCAACCGTGAAGGTGAACCCCTTGAACAACCCCAAGCTAAGGCTTGACCGCCTAACCGGGGCTATCAGCCTTTCAGGCAAAGCGGGCAATTATGCTGGCCAATGTCAAAAGTTTGATCCGGCAGCCGTTCAGCGCCGCTTTTAGCGCACCCCACTCAACCAGCAGCGCCAAAGCCCTCAACAGTCGTGAAGCCGAATGATCGACCGCGTTAGCATTAGGGCCTCGCAACCAATCTTCGGTTGCGAGGCCCAATTGTTTAACCTCTGACAGGCTTCAGAACTTTCCGAGGAAAGTCACAACGCCTTGATTCCGGCTTACGCCGAGTCCGGTGTTGACGCCGAAAGCTTCGATGTTTCCATAGTCGGAGTAACGGTATTCCAGACGAATGGCATAATTTGAGCTGAGATCAATCTCGCCACCAGCACCGATGCGAAACCCGCCAAACGAGACTTCATCAGCGATCTCGCCGGTGCCATCGTCATATTCGCCCTCAATTGAGGCGTCGGTGTAGCCTGCCTTGACGTAAAGAAGTCCGTTGCGGCCAGTCCTGTAGCCGAGACGAGCACCAGCATAGAGATCGCGGCCAGCGTTTACCGAAACCCGGTCACCAGTTTCGAAGACGTCGACGGCTGACACACCGACGTTGGAATCAGTGTATTCAGCTTCCACGCCAAAGACGAGGCCGCTTTCGGTTTCGTAATCGTAACCAATCGTCACCCCTGCGAGAAAGTCTTCTTCGCTGTCGGAGATTCCGTCGAACTCAGCGTTGACGCTATCGATCCCAACGACAGCGCCGACAACGATCTTGCCCCCAGCAGTGCTTTCTTCTTGTGCCATGGCGGGAGATGCAAATGCCACAGCAGCAGCAGCGCTTGCGATAATAGCAAATTTCATAGTTGACCCTTTGAGTGCTCGGAATTGAGCGCGGTGCGGATTATCTGGCGCGACTTTATAAAGCACTAATTACGCCGGAAATTTCCACAATTTTTTCACCGCCCGCTCACCAGTCGCGCAACCGCTCTCAGCAACCGCGCCGCTCCCTCAGTCTCGCCAGATCGCCCGCCATGCTTCCAAGCGTTACGGTTTCCCTTAGGTGCGCCGGGATTTGTTCCGCCGTGCATCCGGCAACGCTTGCGGCCCGTCACCGCCGGGGATTGGCACTCCGTTCCCTTCCGAGTCCGCGCCAAGCAGCGCGGGGCTTTCGCCAGCCGGTCCGGTTGCATGGGATTGTCCGTTTGAATTTCCATTTTCTTTCCCCCCGGTGTGCTGGTGGAATTGTTCGGCGACAATCGCTTGCCCGCCTTCATTCACGTGAACGTGCTTCACCGTCTGTTCGCGCGGCTGGTGCAGCTTCGCCAGCGCCTCCAGTGTCGCGCGGCAATTCGCCTGAGCCTTGAGCGCAAGTCTCGCGTAACGGTCCGCCGTATCGATATACTGGCCCAGATTGTTTGCGGCGCGGTGCGCAAGTTCCGTAAACATGGTGTCGAGCACCACGGCTTGCGCCGCCAGCATCTCGCTGGCCATTGCTTTGTCACCAGCGCGCGCCTTAGTCATCGCCTCGCCGATCACGCCTAATCTCGCGGGCATGGGCAGTTCGTGAGCGCCGGTCATCAATCCAGTTGCGTAGCCGGATGCGATGGCAGCGTGTCGCGCGCCGGGTGTCAGGGATAATTCGGCCATGAGTTGGTTACGCTCGGCATCGCTTTTGCCTTTCACTGTGAGGACGTTGGCCTCTTTCGCCTTCGCCGCGCTTGTTCCGGTCTTTGCCTTTGCCATCATATGTCCTTTCTAGCGGGACGCGGCGGCCCCCAAGGCCGCGCCCGCGTTACGTTAGTAAGGGGGGAGGTCGCCGCACCTTCGCCGCAGAGTCGCCGCACGAATTGCCGAGAACGAGAGGGAGAGGGTCGCCGCGTTTGCCGCAGGGGGTCGCCGCAAGGGGGTCGCCGCAGCCTTAGTGCGACCTTAGCGCACCCTTGCCGTAACCTTACCGTTCTCATGTCGCGCCTTCCACCAGCCGGATACCACGCCGGGACTTGCGGTCCGGTCCGCGCCACAACTCTGCATCGCATTCGATCACCTTGAGGGACAGCAGCCGCTCCATTGCGGCGGCGAAGTCCGCCCGCTTCATCCCCTTGGCCTCAGGCATTGCAGCGAACACCTTGGGCGCGTGATTGCTCCCCGGCTGATGCGAGACGTTCCGCCGTTGCGAGGTGCAAAGCGCAAGGCACCTCAGGAACGCATCATTCCCCGCGTGAGCATTCGCAGTTTCGGCCAGCTTGCGCGCCGTATCGGGCGGCAATTCATCCTCATGCACAAAAGCCCAATCCATCCATGCGAAGCGCAGCCGCTCGCCCTTGCGGGCATAGTTGGCCTTGCCGACCGTGACCGTCCGCATATCTGATTGCAGATCGTGCTCGATTACAAATTGCGACCGCACCGCGTTAAGCCAAGCGGTAGAGCCTGAGTAGTCATCGCCCGATTTGTTGGGATGGCCCAGCAGGATGATGGCCGCGCCACTATCGCCTGCCAGCCGGTTCAAAGCATTGATAAAACGCGTCACCTCGCCCCGGTCGTTTTCGTTACCGGGGAACAGGTGCGCCACGTTATCGAGCGCCACCAGCTTGGCCCCGGTCCGCCGGATCAATGCGGCGATGCGATGATAGGACGCGGACAGCATAAACTCCCCGTCCGGCCCCGCCTCGCCTAGCGCATTATCGAGCGCACCCCTGAGGCTTGCCACCTCCAGCTTGCCCGCAAGGCTGGCCATCGGCACGCCCAGCGACTCGCAGATATGCGCTTGCCGCCAGTGCAATTGCCCTTCGTCATCCTCGCACGTGAGGTATATCGCCGGGGCTTGCCCCATGTCTAACCGAAGCGTCGGCACTCCAGCCGCAAGCGCGGTCGCCAACTGTTGCGCCAGCAGCGACTTGCCCGCGCTTCCCGCGCCATTGAAAAGCGTCACCTCCCCGGCTGGTGCAAAGCCGGGAATGACGAAGGCCTTAGGCGCGGGTTTCACGTTGGCCAGCGCCGCCCAATCGAGCGTTGCGATTGCCGCCGCCGCGATGGCCTCGCTCGCCTCGCCGGGGTCAATTTGCGCAAAGTCCATTCGCGCGCGTATTGTTCCGTCCATGGCTAGGCCTCCCCTGTCAGGGTTGCCGCGATAATCGCCGCCGCGTCCGCGCGCGTGAGGTCCGCAAAATCGGCCCCAGATTCGCTCAGAACGGTTTCAGGCCTAGGGATAGCCAAAAGCCCGCCAATCGCCTCAGCGGCGCTTGTGGCGAGTGCTAGGCCCATATTCTCAGCTAGGTGACAGTCATCATCCGCCGCGATGATGATTTGCCGCGCCGGGAACAGCCCGCGCATTGCTTTTGCGACCGGCTCCAGGTTGCGCGCGGACATGGCAGCGGCAACCGCATATCCGGTCGCCTCATGGATTGCCGCCACGGTCGCAAAGCCCTCGCCAATCACCAATGGACCGGGCGAAGGCCTGCCATCGGCAAGATGCATGGCATGGGGCCAGAACAGCCCTTCAATGCGCCCGCCGGGGAGGAACCGCTTGCCGCCATCGGTTGCGATGCGCTGGAGGTTCCATATCCTGAAAGCAGGATCAAACATTGGCACCAACAGCGCCGCGCCCGATTGCCGGATACCGAACGGGGCGAGGCCTTTGGCGGCGAGGTATCCATGCGCCGGGTCCGCGCTTTCCGCCGCTTTCCAAAGCGCCTGAGCCTCAAGCGCCGCCGCGCCCTGCTTTGCCCGCGTTTCCGCTTTGCGCCGCGCCTCAGCCTCTTGCGTCTTAGCCATAATAGCCCGCCGCTCGGCTGGTGTCAGCGCGCGAGGATCACTCCCCGCGCGCCAGATCGATCGAATGCCCAGCCGATAATGGCGAAACACTCCGGCGGGGACTCCGTCAAGGTGGAGCACCGCCCAGCCGTTGCGCCGCCCCGGCCTGTCACCCTCAGCACGGAAACGGACAGGTTGCCCCGCCGCCAGCTTGTGCGCGATAGGCTCCAGCGGGCGAATGCCAGCCGATTGCATGGCATCAATGAAGGTGGAGACAGCATCGGTCATAGCACCGCCCGCCCTTCGTCCGTGAGCCTCAGGACAGCCGCGTTCTTGCCGCTCGGATTGCGCCGCCGCTCGCCGGTCGCTTCCACAAGGCCCATGGCCCTGAGTTCCGAGAAACGCGGCTGGAGGCTTTCGCGGGGCACTCCGGCGACCGGGACCGCTTCAAGCACGGTCGCCGCGCCAAGCTGGCCCAGCGTCCGCAAGGCAAGGCGGCGAAGGCGATTAACGCTCGGCTGGATTGCAGCCGCCGCCTCTTGGCTGGTGCCATCCGGCCCCTTCGCGCCGGGTGCATCGGGATAGGGGCTATCCATTGCCGTTCCCCCCGAATGCAATGCTCGCCACCATAGCGGCGAGGTCCGGGCGAATGCCGTGCTCGGCGATAAGGTGTTGAGCGCGGTATACGGACAGGGTAAGGGATTCTTGCAAGCAGCCGCTAAGTTGATTGCACGAAGCCCCGCCGGTTGCAGCCAGCGGGGTTTCATTTTTTGGGGTCTGATAATGGCCCATGCTCAGCCCTCCCCATGGATAAGTGCATGGAGAGATTCCGCCGGGATCACGGTCCGCCCGCCAACGCGGACAGCGCGCAACTCATTCGCGGCAATCTTGGCGTAGAGGGTCGTCTTGCTAAGGCTGGTAGCTGTCACCGCCTCGCGGATCGAATAGGCGAGTTTGGGAAGTTCAGGTTTATTGGACTGCATGTGAGCACCTCGTTCTGGATTGAACGAGGGCGAATAAGCCACAGCAAAATCGCGCGGCCCAGCAGTGCTGTCGCGCAACATCGCGCGACTTTCCGCGCGACCCAAACGACTGCTTTAATTCAACTTAGCTTCACGCCATGCAGGCCGGAATACATCGTCGCGCGATAGACCCTGATATTTTGGCTCAGCTTGAAATGCCTGCCAAGCTTTGTTCATGCCACTTCCCTTCCCTAAAGAAAGCCAAGTCTTGCACCATTCAACTACATCTTCGTATTTGGGGCGGATACCGTCCTGTGGCTGAAATGCCGGGACGGTGGCAAGCCAAGCATGTAATTGCGCCCTGCCTAAAAGCACCGGTAAACCGATAGGATCGCCGTCCATCGGATTGTGATTGAAGGTGTGGCGTATCGCCTGAGGGTTGTCCCCCTCCCAATAAAGGCGGGGAACGGCTAGCACCGGTTGGTCCGCCTGAAAAACGAAGCTTTGTAAGGTCCCATCTCGGAGCGCACCGTGCATAACGCCGCTGGCCCACAATGATTTTTGCCGGTGCAACTGAAGGTTTCCATCAGGACTGCGAGCCTCGATGTCGCCATCATTGTTCGCCCACAGTTCCAAATCATTTGCAGGTTTGCCAGTGGCCAAAAGCGCCAGCGCTTCGTCAAGCTTCATGACGGGACCAACACCCGGCAGTGCTGCCGGGATTGGCCATAAAAGTGCGCGCGTGAGGTCATCCTCAGCCGGGAAGCATTTCAGAAGGTCCGCGCGGCTCACCTTTACGGCCCGATAGCAGTCCACGCGGCCCTGCATGATCCTATCGAGTGAGTTGTTTCCCTTTCTCCAAGTCAGCCCTTGGCCATAACGCAAACCATCGTTGAGGATGTCAAACTGCGAAAAGTCCTCCAGACGAACCGGGTCAATTGCCTCAGTGAGCACGTCGCTGTCTTTAACTGAGTGCCTTTCATAATATCGGCCACGCAAAGCAATTTGTCCGCCGCTCGCCTTTACAGTAAGTTGAGCCACTGCGCCCGCTAAGTCGGCCATTGGGTCACTCGAAAGCGTGCTTGCGCGATAGGCCTTCTGGTCTAGCTGGTCCCGGTTCATGGAAAAACGAAAGGCAATCCATGAGAGTGCTTCGGATAGCCCAACGAATGGCTGCGCAGGTGGAGGCCTTTTGCTTACAAGGTCCGGTTTGGTGGTTAAATCCCAAGGCTCCGGCATTTCTGGATATGTAGCGTCATCGTCAAACGTCTGACATTCGATCCATTTTTCTAGGGAGTTTCGTTCAAGATAGACCAACTCACCAGACCAGCTGTCCCATTCCAATGGTAGCTGAGGGTCAAGGGCTAGAACTCCATGAAACCAAACATTTTCTACGCCCTGTGCGCCCTCCCAAGCCCAGCCGGGTATCTCTCTTGCCGCCCCATTTTTTCGAAAACAGGCCCTCAACTCCCCATTAAGAAGAGATCGCTGAAGGGTGGCAATGGCCCTGCTTCCAAGCTTCTGGAGGCGGACACGGTCGTCTAGTTCGTCCTCTGCAATTTCCGGAAACTCTCCATCTGACACCTTCCGCCATGGCGCGGGGTCTCTGTCTCCGATGATCGCTTTCAAGGACGCTATAGTTTCGCGGACAGCGTTAGGCAGCCTGATTATATCGCAGTCGGCTTGTTCATTCCCGGTCATAAGCCCGCTTCCCTTCGCGGCTCCCAAGGGTGAAGCGGGGAAGCACGTGGGAAGCGCGCTTGTCGGCTGGCCTGCCTATCCCCGCCTTTCAGTTTATCATATGGTTACGCTAATGGGGTAGAGACTAGCGGTTTATCCCCAACGGCTTAGGGACCCTCGCCAATGCGCGCTTTGCCGCTCTTGCTCTCGATTCTGGCCATCTCATTTCCATTAGGGGAAGCTCAGGCCCAGATCATTTACGGCAATCCGCGCGCGGTTGACGGGGACACGCTCGACTTCGGCGGGGGGCGGGTTCGCCTGTTTGGGATCGATGCTCCAGAAGCCGCCCAAACTTGCCAGCGCGAAGCAAAAGATTGGGCGTGCGGTGCGGAAGCGAAGGCCCTGCTTGAGAGCCTTATTGCTGGCCAAAGGGTGAATTGCGAACAGCGCGATATAGACCGCTACGGCAGGCCGGTCGCCATTTGCTCCGTTGGCAGGCTTGACCTCGCCGATGTGATTGCGCGCACCGGACTTGCCATCGCACTGGAGCAATTCGGCTCGGACTACGTCCTAGCAGCGGAACAGGCCCGCAATCTGCGGTTGGGCATTTGGGGAGGCGCGTTTCAGACGCCAGCCGAGTTTCGGGCGAGCGACCCAGCCAGTCGCGCTGAGGTTGCGGAAATTGAGCGCAATCTGGCGCGAGAGCGCAGGCAGGAAGCAGTGCAATCACGCCCCGTTAGCCCCGCCAGATCGAGCACATATTTCCGAAACTGCAACGATGCGCGCGCGGCTGGCGCTGCACCGCTTTACAGGGGCCAGCCGGGCTATCGTCCGGAAATGGACGGCGATGGTGACGGGATCGCCTGCGAGCCATACCGGGGGCGGTAATGGGCCAACTAAGCCCCACCTAGCCCCGGCCCCACTCGCCAAGGCTTTCGCCCGCATCGCTCGCAGCGCAATCGTGCTGCTACCGCTTCTAGCCTGTAGTTTATGCCGCGCGCTTGGCAGGCGGCGATGATCTTGTGCGGATCGGCCAGCACCACGCGTCCACAATCACATTCAATCCTCAGCTTGTAATGGTGCCGTGCATAATCAGCCATCGTTTCGAGTCGCTTACTGCCCATCAGGCTTTAGAACGAAAGCAGAACGATTTAACAAGGCGGGTGGATGAGGGAAGGCTGGATAGGCAGCAATCAATTCTCTGGCTGACTTGCCCACTTCTAAATGCGATCATGACCCGCGATTTGTGATTGCAATGGGGCATTGAATCACATCGGTTGGAAGTTAACGTGTAAAAGCAGAGCGCGCTGCCGCATTATGCGGTGGAGGCTTTGATACCAAAGGTAGGAGTGTCCTGTATGCAATCGACGGAGCATCGATTTTTGCACGTTTTTTTGCTTTTCGGCCTAGCTAGCCTTCCAGCCAATGCTCAAGCCCCCGAAGCGCGGTTTGATGTGAATTGTGACGGCATCAGTATGGGCGGAGCATTCAAAGATATTATCAAACCTGAAAACCGATCTGCCCAAACCAGATCGTATAGGATCGACCTTGATTCAAAAAGGTGGTGCGCGGATAAGTGCGATGAGACCTTCGCAATTCATGACTTAGACGCGAAATTCATAACCCTGAAATATGAAAAGAACGAAATTTCTGAGACGATTATTTCTTTAAACAGAGAAAACGGCAAGATATTAGATCGTTTTACGATTTTTTCTACAGCTGACCTCAAAGAAGATTTAATACTGATGTTCACAGGCGAATGCAAAAGGGGCAATTTCTCTGGTTTTCCTGCTCTCCGATTTTAATTTACGGATGGACGTATTAGAATCTGCCCTTTGATGGGCGTGACCTTGCCACCAGCCGGAGCGCCGCTCGCGCAATAGGTCGCCCAATCGGCCATAAGCCGCCGTCGCTTGTCGAACAGATCACCGCGCCGATAAGCGCGCTCCACCGCATTTCCGATTGTGTGCGCCAGCGCCATTTCGGCGACCTCATGCGAATAGCCGGTGCATTCCGCCGCCCAGTCGCGGAACGCGGACCGGAAACCGTGAACCGTAATGTCCTGTTTCATGCGGCGAAGCAGCATCGCCATGGCCATGCCGGACAGCTTCGAGCGTTGCGCGCCGGGGAACAGGTAAGCGCCGCCCAGCTGCTTCGTTTCCTCCAGTATCGCCACCGCGCGCGGCGAGAGAGGAACGCGGTGCTCCTTGCCCGCCTTCATGCGCTCGGCTGGCACCGTCCAAAGCGCCTTGGCCAGATCGACTTCGCCCCACTCGGCTCCGATAACTTCGCCCGTCCGCGCGCCAGTGAGAATGGCAAACTCCAGCGCCAGCGCGGCAACCGCCTCGCGCGCGCGTAGTTGTGACAAAAAGGCGGGGATCGCATCATAAGGCATGGCCTTGTGATGGCCCCGCGATAGCTTCGTGCGGGCGGGGAGGATTTGCGCCAAGTGTCCGCGCCAACGCGCCGGGTTCTCGCCTTGCCGATAGCCGCGCGCCTTGGCGCTATCGAGCACGGTTTCAATCCGTCCGCGCACCCGGCTGGCAGTCTCGGCTTTCTCACGCCAGATCGGCTCAAGCACCTTGAGCACGTGCGGGGTATCAATGTCGGCAACTGGCAAATCGCCGATAACCGGATAGGCGTAGGTCTTAAGCGTGTTTTCCCATTGCTGCTTGTGCTTAGCATTGCGCCAGCTGGCCTTGTTCGCGGCGATATGGGTTTCCGCCATTTCCTTGAACGTCACCCCTGCGACCTTTGCCGCCTGTTCCGCCGCCTTGGCCTCAGCCTCAGCCCGTTGCCGTTCCGCCAAGGGATCGATGCCCGCCTTCACCTTGACGCGTAGCGCCGCCGCCAGATCGCGCGCATCGGCGAGGGATATGCCGCCGGGGCCAGCTGGACCTAGGCCAATGTCCCGCGACTTGCCCTTGAGCATGAAGCGATAAACCCAAGAGCGCGCCCCGGTGTCTTTCACCAGCAAGTGCAGCCCGCCGCCGTCCGCATGGCGACCGGCCTTCGCAGACTTGACCGTTACGGCAGTGAGCGCGTTGTGCAGTTTGCGCGGCATGGCATTAAGCCCCCATTCCCACAAACGCTCCCCTATAGAGCGCCTGTTTTATGGGAACGGTATCGGCGAGCATCGGAAAGATTGCAAGCCGGAACCGCAGGAAACCTATCATTAGCAGGGGTTTCTATTGTCCAACCGGGCCAGCATCGGCTGGTAGTTCGGCGGACTCCGTCTCCGCCACTTTCCTGCCCGTTCGGGGCAGCGATTCGATTGGCTTTAAGGTCAGAAATCGGGTCCGCGCGCCGGCGCCGTGATTACCGGCATTGAATCGCGCATCCGGGCGATCATGCCACTCACCTCCTCCAACAGCTGACTGGCTTCGTCCGCCCCGCTGACGATGCTGCGGGCAATTTCGTGGATGTTCGATGTGGACGTCCCGGCCTGCACCGCCAGCGCACGGATTTCCTCAGTGGAGTGTTCAAGGCCGCCATCGGCATCAGCCGCACGCGCAGCCCCAATCGCGGCGTCAAGCGCCAGAAGGTTGGTCGGCAGGGCAACCTTTTCGATAAAGGCAACGATTTCATTGATCCGCCGGGTCGCCTCGGTCAGCTCCGCAATGGTAGCTTTCGCGTGCTGCGCCAATGCTTCAGCCTGCGCCGATAGTGCAGCGGCGGATGGGGCTGATGCTGCGCCAGCAATCGCAACGGCAAGTTCGGTGATCGCTTGGGATGCACCATCAATGCTGGCTTCGAGCGATTGGGCCGCGCCCGCGACGAAGGCGGATTCGCTGCGCAGGTCCGGCGCAATAATTACAGGGTTCGCATGCGCCGCGCGTGCCGAACCGCGCTCAGGGTGTTGCCAGCCGGACGCGCTGAAAGGGGGGCGCCGGGACATCGCGGCCAGCTGAACCGATGCCTCACCCGCCAGCCCGGCATGCGCTGCAAGGTTGCCCGCGATCTGCCGCATCTCGCCGAGGAACGGATTGACGACCAGCGCAATCTCGGCCGTCTCAGGCACGCTCGCATCCTTGATCCGCTGCGCCAGCTCGCGCTTGGCGTGAGCGCCCTGCGCCGGTCTGCGTGGGGCAAGGCGTTGCACAGCGCCGTTCGCTTCACCCGCAGCAATCCACGCAGCGTTCAGCGCCCTGATGGCAACCGCCATCCGCCCGAGCAGCCCCGCTTTCAGCCGCGCCGGTACGGTTTGCTCCATCGCCATGACAAGCGGATTAGGTCATGGCAGTGCGCTTCGCATGAAAGCGGCGCTAGGGATGAACCCCGAAGACGCGGATTGCGCGAGGTGGGGTCTAGGCTGGGTCTAGACGCGCCTAACCGCGCTTCAAAATCAGGTAGAGCGCGCCTTCGCCGCCATGGCGGACATGCGCCCGGCGCACGGCGCTGATCGCCGCGCCGTGGCGACTCGCGGCGAGCCAATCGAGCAGTTTGGCGCGGATCGCTCCGCGCTTCGCCATCCGGTCCGCCGGATCGACCGGTCGTTCGCGCCCGGCGATCACCAGCACCACCCGCGCATTCATCATCCGTGCCTGATCCAGCCCGGCCATGATCCGATCATAGGCGGTGTCGAGCGTGTGGCCGTGCAGATCGAGCGTCAGATCGGGGTCGAGCCGCCCGGCCTTCATCCGCCGGTCCCAATGCGAATCGAGGCCCGGCTGCTGCGGTGTGGGTGCTGGTGGTGGTTGATGGAGCGGCCGCTTGGGCGATACCTTGCTGGCTTTGGGCAGAGGAACGGGCTTTGCCGCTGGCGCTGCCAACACGGCGGCTGGCGCAGGCGGTGCGGGCCGTTTACGCCCCGGCATTGGCGTAACACTGGAAGCAAGGTGCGCCCACGCCGCCTGTTCGCCGGTGGAAAGCCCGCGCGGGGCTCTCATCGGGGGTTTGCGCCCAGCCGGGCCGCCGCCGCGCGCGGGATCAGCACATAGGCGCGCCCGCGCCCGCTCATCCCGCCTGCAATTCGGCGCGCATCCTCGCCCGCCCCCCAGAAAGTATCGAACCGGTTCGCGCCCTTGATCGCGCCGCCGGTGTCCTGCGCAATCCACAAGCCATCAGCCTCACCCCGGTCAAGGTCGAGCCATACCGGCGCGCCCAGCGGTACGAACGCCGGATCGGCTGCGACCGAATGTTCGCGCCGCACCGGCACGCCCAATGCGCCAAGTGGGCCATCGCCCTTGACCTCAGAAAAGAAAATCCAGCTTTTGTTGAGTAGCATCAACGCGCGCCCCTCTGCGGGGTTATCGCGGATGTAGGCCATGATCCCCTGCATCGATCCCGGATACTTGCCCGGCCCGTCACCCAGCAGGCCGCGTTCGCGCATCACGCCGCCGATGCCGACATATTCGCGCCCGTTCTGCCCGGCATAGCCGATGCGGATCACCTCGCCATCGGTTGTGCGCAACCGGCCTGAACCCTGGATCTGGAGGAAGAAGAACTCAACCGGATCGGCAGCCCATGCGATGACGCGGGCCTTGCCATTCAGTGCGCCGGCCTCGATCTCCGCCCGCTCATGATACAGCACGAAGCGGCCCTGTGCGTCGTAGCGGCCCAAGGGCGCGCGACCGGTGCGTTCGGCAGCGGGCACATCTTCGGGGAAATCGCCGGGCTTGGCGCGCACCAGATCGGACGGCATGGCGTAAACCGGCACGGTGAAATCTGCGCCCGCGGTGCGGCGGCCGACAATCTCAGGCTCGAAATACCCCGTGGCAAAGGCGCGGCCATCGCCGACTTGCACCGGGGTGAAGCGCTCCGCGAAAAACGCCCGCGCGCCGCCCTCAGGCACCTCGCGCGCGGCATCGCAGGCCCCGCGCCAATCCTCACGCCGGGTCAATCCGCTGGCATCATCGCGGGTCAGCAGTTTGGGGCAGGATTCAATAAAGCTGGCGAGCGCGCCGCGCGCATCTGTGTCATCGACCGCCAGCGCAGCGAAGGCGGGGCCAGCGGCAATCCCGGCCAGCACCGCGTTGGCAGCGATCGGCGCGGTTACGGCAGGGGCGGTAATAACCGGAGCGGTCACCACCGGCGGCGGCACGCTGCCTTGCGGGATAATCCGCCCACAGCCTGCCAGCGCAATAAGCATCGCAAAAGCAAGCAGCGGACGCATCACAGTTCCTCAGTCAAAGGGACGGCAACGCCCCCGCTTAACCCCAGGCTTAACCCCCGGCTTAACCTTCGTCGGTTTCGTCGAGCAGCCAGTTGGGATCGCGCGAGGCGATATTGCGCGAGAATGTCCAGACATCGCGGCTTTCGATCGCATCGTCGAGCGAGCCTGCGATCACCGTACCATCCTTGTCGCGGGTGACGGCGGAGACGTCAGCAACGAACAGCAGCGCAATCCGCGCCATCTTGCCGTCGAGCGAGGCAGAATGGATGCGAACTTCCTCAATCCGGATCAGCGAACTGACCAGCGTTTCGCCAGCGGTTTCGCGCGCGTCGATTGCGCCGATGAACCCGGCATAAACATCATCGTCGCACAATTCGCGCAGGGTTTCGCGGTCAGCATTCCAATATGCTTCGAGCACCATGCGGTAAGCACCGCGCGCGCCTTCGAGGAATTGCGAAAGATTGAACTTGCTGTCAGCCGCCGCGATGTCGCGCAGCGCGCGCTCCACAGCGGGCATCACGCCTTCAAGCTCAGCCGGGCGCGGAGCGGCGACCGGCGTCGCAGGCGCGGGACGCGGGATCCCTGCGGGCTTGTCTTCCGCGTCGAACCGCTGCGGCACAGCTTCCTCTTCCTGCTCGGCCCGGCGACCAAGCACCGAGTACAAGCGAAGGCCAAGAAACGCGGCCACCATGGCGAGGATTACGATTTCAAGCACTGTATCAATCCGATCTGCCAAAAGGGCACGCGTGGATGAGCCATCGCGGTACCCCAAGAACAACTACTCTGCATTAAATGGGTATCGATTACAATTCGCCAACGCCCAATAGGTTGCCGCGCGGGTCGAAACTGTCTTTTCCCTTGCAACCTTTGCATGGCGCGGCGCGCGGTTGCGAGAGCGTCGCGCCCCTGCTAGGCGCGCCAAAAGCGACGCTTTGCGCATGGTTATCGTGCGTTGGGCGCAATTCCTGTTACGCAAATTGCCAGATACTCATCAGAAAGACACACGAAAATGGCCGACGAAGAAGGCGTCCTCACCGATCTCGACAATACTGGCGCACAGGGTGGCCCCGTGCCCAACGGCGCCGACACCGGCCCGGCGGTCGGGATCATCACGCAATATGTGAAGGATCTTTCGGTCGAAAATCCGGCCGCGCCCGACTCGTTCCAGTGGCCCGAACCGCCTTCGGTCGATGTGCAGTTCAACATCGGTGCGGAACCGATCGGCAATGATGTCCACGAAGTGACGCTGAAACTGACCGTCACGGCGGCTTCGCAGCGCGGCATCATCTACATCGTCGATCTGTCCTATTGCGGGCTGATCGGGATGCGCAATCTGCCCGAGGATCAGGCCCACGCGTTCCTTTACGCCGAAGCTCCGCGTCTGCTGTTCCCCTTCGCCCGCCGGGTGGTGGCCGAAGCCGTGCGCGATGCCGGGTTTGCGCCGCTGATGGTCGATCCGGTCGATTTCGGCGGGCTCTACGCGCAGCAACTCGCCAACCGCCGCGCTGATGAAGCCGCCGGTGGCGAGCCGATCGCGCCGGTCACGGGCAACGCCTGATCACTGACCGGGGCGGGCACGCGTCATGAGCCTGCTGAAAAACGTCGGCACGATTGGCGGGTTAACGCTGGTCAGCCGTGTGTTCGGTTTTGCCCGCGACATCATGCTCGCCCGCGTATTGGGCGCGGGCGGGGTGGCTGATGCGTGGCAGCTGGCGTTCCAGCTGCCAAACCTGTTCCGCCGGTTGTTTGCCGAAGGCGCCTTTGCCAGCGCCTTCGTCCCGCTATTCAATCGCCACATGGCCGAGGATGAAAACGAGGCGCGGCGCTTTGCCGGCGAGGTGCTGGCGGTGCTGCTGCCGATCCTCGTGCTGTTCGGCGCGGTGATGATGCTGGCGATGCCGTGGGTGCTGTGGGCTTTCGCCAACGAAGACCTGCGCGGCGACGCGGCGACTTATGATCTAGCCGTGCTGATGGGCCGGATCGCCTTTCCGTACCTGATGTTCATGAGCCTGGCGACGTTGGTGGCGGCGATCCTCAATTCGCTGTCGCGCTTCGCCGCGGCGGCCGCTGCACCGATCCTGCTCAACATCTGTCTGCTGACCGCGCTGGTGTGGGGCGCGTTGCAAGCGCCGGGTGAGCCGACCCGCGCGGCGACCGGGGTGGGGTTGGCGATTGCCGTGTCGGTCAGCGGTCTGCTGCAACTGGCATGGCTGTACTGGTTCATGCGCCGCGCAGGCTTTCGGATCCCGAGGGGCACGCCCAAGATCACACAGCGCGTCAAGGAAATGGGCGTGCTGATCGTGCCCGCCGTGTTCGGCGCCGGCGTGTATCAGATCAGCCGCTTCATCGACTTGGCCTTCATTCGCGGGCTGCCGGATGGGAGCCTGACCTACATGGCGATGGCTGACCGCTGGAACCAGCTGCCGCTCGGCATCATCGGCATTGCGCTGGGCACGGCGATCCTGCCCGCGCTGTCGCGCTACATTTCGAAGGCTGAGGACGAGGAAGCGGTGCGGTTGCAAGCCAACGCAATCGAACTCGCGATGCTGCTGACCCTGCCGTGCGCTGTGGCACTGTTCTTTACCGGGTTCGCGTTCGTGAAGGCGTTCATGGAGGGGCAGACCTTCACCGCCGAAGACGCGCGCACCACCGGCATGGTCACTTCGGCGCTGGTCGTCGGCCTGCCTGCCTATGTGCTGGTCAAAGTGCTGACCCCCAATTTCTTCGCCCGCGCCGATACCAAGACCCCGGTCTATACTGCGGGCGCTTCGCTGATGGTCACTGTCGGGCTGAATATCGTGTTGGTGCCGATCTACGGCGTTGTCGGCCTCGCGCTGGCGGGCGCGGTTGGCGCGTGGGTCAATATCGTGCTGTTGGGAGCCATCCTCGCACGGCGCGGATTCTTCCGCCTGCCCGTGCGCGTGGTCGGGCGGATTGCGCGGATCACGCTCGCCTCGGCGATCATGGGCGGCGCCCTGTTTGCACTGATGCGCGTGATCACCCCGTGGCTCGACGGGCCATTCACCACCCGCCTGCTGGCGATTGGCGCGATCATGGCGGTCAGCCTTGTCACCTATGGCGGGGCGAGCGTGCTGCTCGGAGTGCTCGACAAGGCGGCGATCCAGCGCCTAATGCGCCGCCAGAACTAAATCATCAGGACAGATCATGCGCGTCGTCTCCGGCATTCAGCCCACCGGCAACCTCCACCTCGGCAATTACCTCGGCGCAATCCGCAATTGGGCGGCGATGCAGGACGCCTTGGACGAAGGTTCCGAGGCATTGTTCTTCCTCGCCGATCTCCACGCGATTTCGCAGCCGCATGACCCCGCGGGCCTCAGCGCCGCGACACTTGAGATGACCGCCGCGCTGGTCGCCTGCGGGATTGATCCGGATCGTTCGGTGCTGTTCAATCAAGCGCAAGTGCCGCAGCATTCCGAACTGCAATGGCTGCTCAACGGCACCGCCCGCATGGGCTGGCTGAACCGCATGACGCAGTGGAAGGACAAGGCCGGCAAGAACCGCGAAGGCCAGTCGGTCGCGCTGTTCACCTACCCCGTGCTGCAAGCTGCCGACGTGCTGCTGTATCAGGCGACCCACGTGCCGGTGGGAGAGGATCAGAAACAGCACCTCGAACTCGCCCGCGATATCGCGCAGAAATTCAACAATGATTTCTGCACCGAAGACGCGCCGGTGTTCACCCTGCCCGATCCGATCATCCCGGCCGAAGCGGCGCGGATCATGTCCCTGCGCGATGGCAACGCCAAGATGTCGAAGTCTGACCCTTCCGACATGAGCCGCATCAACCTGTCGGACGATGCCGACACGATGGCGCAAAAGATCAAGAAGGCGAAAACCGATCCCGAGCCGCTGCCCAGCGAAGAAGCCGGGCTGGCTGACCGGGCCGAAGCGCGCAATCTGGTCGGCATTTACGCAGCGCTGTCGGGGCAATCAGCGGCGCAGGTGCTGCGCGAATATGGCGGCCAAGGTTTCGGCAGCTTCAAGCCCGCGCTCGCCGAGTTGCTGGTCACAAGCCTCAGCCCGATCCGCGAACGGTTCGTGGCGTTGAAAGAAGATCGTGAGGCGCTCGACGCAATCCTCGCGCGCGGCGCCGCCAAGGCCCGCGAACGCGGCGCGCCGACCCTCAACGCCGCCTACCGAGCGCTGGGGCTGGTGCGGCACTGATCGCGGCCCCATCTGCGACAAGCCGAGGCGTGCGCGCGGCGAATATTCAATTTCCGTTCATGCGGATGGGATAGTATCACCGGCGCAATCACCATTGCCAATGTCGCACTGGTGACAAACCAAGGGTTGTGTCATGATGACCGCTATGAACGCATTCAAATCTTTCGCCCGCCCCATTGCCCGCGTTGCTCTGCCGCTTGCCATTGTGCTCGGCGTGTCGGCCTGTGCCACTCCGTTCAAGGCCGATGTGTCGCGCTTTGCCGTGCCGTTGCCTGCGCCGCAGGGTCAGACCTTCGCCGTCGTGGCCGAAGATCCCAAGCTGGCGGGCGGGCTCGAATTCGCGCTTTATGCCGATGTGGTCGCCAAGGAGATGGAGGAGCTGGGCTATACCCGCGCATCCTCACCCGAAACGGCCAATATGCTGGTGCGGTTCGATTACGGGGTCGATAACGGGCGCGAACGCGTCCGCACCGATCCGGGCGTTGGCTTTATCGATCCGTATTTCGGCCGGTTTGGCCGGTTTGGCGGGTTCGGATACAACCGCGGCTATGCTTTCGGCTTCTACGACCCGTTCCTCGGCGGAGGCTTCGGCGGGCCGGAAGTGCGCAGCTATACGATCTACACCAGCGACGTCGAAATGAAGATTGATCGCACCGCCGATGGCCAGCGCCTGTTCGAAGGCAAGGCCGAAGCCGTGTCGCGTTCCAACCGCCTGCCGAACCTCGTCCCCAATCTGGTCGACGCGCTGTTCACCGACTTCCCCGGCGGTTCGGGCGAAACAGTGCGCATCACCATCAAAGACGACGGAAAAACCGTGCGCCCGGTCGAGTGATGGTGTAGACAAAAGCCAACAGACCCTTGGACGGGTAAAAAGAGGCGGCGCCAGGGGATCGGCGCCGCCTTTTTTGTTGCCCACCCTATGCGTTTAAAGCTTCGCGTGGCCCCCGGTCGAGCCGAAACCGCCTGTGCCCCGCTCAGTCGCGTCGAGTTCCGCGACCTCGTCCCACGCCGCCTGCACCACCGGGGCGAGCACTAGTTGCGCCACGCGGTCGCCGCGCTGAACCGTGAAGGGTTCGTCGCCGAGGTTGATCAGGATCACCTTCAACTCACCGCGATAGTCAGAATCGATCGTGCCGGGGGTGTTGGGGACGGTGATGCCGTGCTTCAGTGCAAGGCCCGAGCGCGGGCGCACCTGAATCTCGTAGCCTGCGGGGATAGCCACCGCGAGGCCTGTGGCCACCGCGTGCCGCGCGCCCGGCGCGATCACGACATCCTCGGCGCTGACTACGTCCATGCCCGCCGCGCCGCTTGTGGCATAGGCGGGTAGCGGCAGACCTTCGCCGTGGGGTAGGCGCTTCACCTGAACACCGACAGGAAGACTCACTCCGCCGCCTCGGCATGAAACACTGCGGCGATCCGTTCGGCCAGCGCCATTGCCACCGCCGCCTTGGGCATTTCGTCGAGCGTTTCGATTCCCTCGGCAGTGACGATGTGGACGCGGTTCATATCGCCGCCCATCACGTCACCCGACACATCATTGGCGATGATCCAGTCGGCGACCTTGCGCTTACGCTTGGCCTTGGCGTTTTCGATCACGTTGTCGGTCTCGGCAGCAAAGCCGATCACCAGCGCAGGCCGCTTGGGCCCGGTGGCGAGGTTGATCAGGATATCGGGGTTTTCGGTCAGCATCAGCGCTGGCGGGGCAGAGCCGCGCTTTTTGATCTTTTCGGCGCGATATTCCTTGGGCCGCCAATCAGCGACGGCCGCAACCATCACCGCAACATCAACGGGCAGCGCGCGCTTGACCGCATCGGCCATGTCGCCTGCGCTTTCCACATCGATACGGTGCACGCCAGCGGGGGTCTTGAGCGACACCGGCCCGGCGACCAGCGTTACCTCAGCGCCCAATGCAGCAGCGGCGGCGGCTATGGCAAAGCCTTGCTTCCCGCTCGACCGGTTGGCGATGTAGCGCACCGGATCGATCGATTCCCACGTCGGCCCGGCGGTAACCAGTACGCGGCGACCCGCCAACGGACGGTGCCCGGCATCAATCCCGAAATCAGCGCCTTCGGGCACATCACCCAGCACGGTTTCTACCGCGTCAGGAATGGCCGGCGCAAAGGGTTCGGGCCGGGCCTTGCGCGGATCGACCGCATGATTGATCGCGCCCATATCCAACGGCGGGGCGGCGTTGGCGCTACCTTTCTTGGCAAGCAATGGCCCGCCGAGATCAGGCGCGAAGTCGGGTGCAGGTTCAGACTCGTCCTCGCCTTCCGAGGAAAGATCGGCTTCCTCCAGCGGCGGCAGGTCTTCGTATTCCGCTTCAATCTCGTCGTGCGTGCGCTTGGCGGTCGAGCGTGGGATAATGCGTGAGAAAAAGCCGCTGAGGCCGCCCGCAGGCTCAACCTCGGGGCTGTCATCCTCGACCTCGATCGCTTCGACCGCAATCACCGGACGCGGGAGAGTGGCGACGGGAGCAGCAAGCGCAGGCACCGCGATGCCGAGATGATCGGCAATCGCGCGCCAGATCGCTTCGGGCTCAGGCAAGCGGCCATAGCCGAATTCGCCGCACGCCATCGGGCCTTCATCAGGGTGGAGCACTGTGACGCCGGCCGATTGCAGCAGCGCGATGTTGCGCTGCGTCGCCTCATGCTCCCACATCCGCACATTCATGGCAGGCACCGCCATCACCGGCTTGTCGGTGGCGAGGATCAGCGTAGTCGCCAGATCATCGGCGATCCCGGCGGCCATCTTGGCGAGCAGATCTGCGGTTGCAGGGCACACCACCACCAGATCCGCCTCACGCGAAAGCTGGATATGGCCCATCTCGGCCTCGTTCTTGAGGTCGAACAGGTTGGTGTAAACTTGGTTTTCGGTCAGTGCGGCGAGCGCCATCGGGGTGACGAATTGCTGCCCGCCCTTGGTCACCACGCAGGTGACATCGCCGCCAGCCTTGCGGATCAGGCGCACCAGCTCGCAAGCTTTGTAAGCTGCGATACCGCCGCCCACGACCAGCAGGATGCGCGGGCCAGCCTTGTTGATGGCGCCCGTCATCGTCCCGTTCCGATCCGCCTGCCGATCACAGCCATTGGTGTGCTCAACTCCCCTGCCGGTGTACGCATCCGCGCCCCGGCGACAATCCTAGACGCGTTGCAGCGCAGCGCCAAGCGCCGCGAGCCGCACAATCCTTGACGTATTGTCGTTAAGATTGCGCTTATACCGATCAAGTTCTGCGCGCCCTACCCGATCCAGCCGGCCACGAGTGCGCCCCACATGGCGGCGCCGCCTGCCAACGCGGCGATGATATAGCCCATCCAACCGTTGCCCTTGCTTTCGCGTTTGTCAGTGATGAGCGCGATGTCGGGCAGTGGTGGCGCTTCGGGCGCGCCGCCTTTGGGCGGAAATTTCTCCTCCAGCCGCCGGATCAGGCCGGGCAGGCGGAACAGCGTTTCGGTGTCTTCTTTCAACCGGTCAGCGAGCGCCGCTTCGGGGCCGAGTTCGTCGCGGATCCAACTGCGAACATAAGGCGCGGCGGTGTCCCACATGTTGATTTCGGGGTTCAATTGGGTGGCGATCCCTTCGACCATCACCATCGTTTTTTGCAGCAGCAACAAATGCGGCTGGGTCTGCATATCGAAATCGCGGGTGATCGCGAACAGCCCGTCGAGCATCTGGCCGACGCTGAGCTCCTTCACCGGCTTGCCGCGCATCGGTTCGCCCACCGCGCGCAGCGCCGTGGCGAATTCGCCGACCGAATGGTAGCTCGGCACATATTGCGCTTCGAAATGAATCTCGGCCACGCGCTGGTAATTGCCGGTGGTCAGGCCGTAGAGAATCTCCGCCAGCCATTGCCGCGCCCGCCGATCAATCCGGCCCATGATCCCGAAATCGATGGCGACGATGGTGCCGTCATCCTCCACGAACAGATTGCCTTGGTGCATGTCCGCATGAAAGAATCCGGCGCTGATCGCCTGGGTGAGGAAACTGATCACCAACTTGTCCGACAGCGCGGCGAAATCATGCCCGCGCGCGCGCAATTCGTCGATCCGGCTGATCTTGATCCCGTCGATCCATTCGATCGTCAGCACCCGGCCATTGGTGCGATCCCAGTCCACCGCCGGGATGCGGTAACCGGGGACGCCGGCCATCTGTTCGGCGAGCTCGCTGGCCGAGGCTGCCTCGCGCCGCAGATCGAGTTCGGAATTGGTCCAGCGTTTGAAATTGGCGATGGTAAGGCGCGGGCGCAGGCGGCTGGCCTCACCCCCCATCGCCTCGACATGGGCGGCGGCCCATTCATAGGTTTGGATGTCCTTGGCGAATTTTTCGCGGATGCCGGGACGCAGCACTTTGATCGCCACGGTGCGGCCATCGGTGGTCACAGCCTTGTGCACCTGCGCGATGCTGGCCGCGCCGACCGGATCGGGATCGATTTCGCTGAATAGCTTTTCGACCGGCTGACCGAAGCTGGCTTCGATCGCGGCCTTGATCTCGGCAAACGGCACCGGCGGCAGGCTGTCTTGAAGGCTCAGCAGGTTGTTCGCCGCTTCGTCGCCCACCAGATCGGGGCGTGTTGCAAGGCTTTGCCCGAGCTTGATCGCCGCCGGGCCAATCGCGCGGAACGCTCCCGCGTAATCAGGTGTCCCGCGTTTGCCGGTCAGCGTGGCGAGCCGCGCCAACCGCACCAGACGGCGCAAGGCAGCAGGCGCGTTGGGATCATTCTCGATCCCCACCAATGCACGGCGGCGCGCCAGCGTGATGCCCCATCGCGTGAGGCGGATGATATGCGTGGCTGAACTCGTCACGCGGCTAAATCTTCCACCCCGAATGGATCGCGACCAGCCCGCCCATGATCGGCTCCACCTTGGTGTTCACAAAGCCAGCGCTGCGGATCATCTGTTCAAACGCGGGCATCGGCGGGAACTTGCGGATCGATTCGGCAAGATAGCGGTACGAATCGGCATCGCCTGCGATCATCTGCCCCATGCGCGGCAGCAGCTTGTCGGAATAGATGTCATACGCCTCTTTCAGCCCCGACCATTCGACCGTGGAGAATTCGAGGCAGAAGAACCGCCCGCCCGGACGGAGCACGCGCAGCGCCTCGGCCAGGGCGCGGTCGATGTGGGTCACGTTCCGGATGCCGAACGCGATGGTGTAGGCATCGAATGTGTTCGCCGGAAAGCTGACGGTTTCAGCGTTCTGGCAGGTGAAGACGAGGCTGCCTTCATCCGCATCCGCGCCGCGTTCCAGTGCGCGTTCTGCGCCCACATCGAGCATGTCCTGATTGATATCGGCAACAGTGATATGCGCACCCTTGGCCGCCATACGGAAGGCAATGTCGCCGGTGCCACCCGCCATGTCGAGGATCTGCTCGCCCGGCTGCGGCTTCACCCGCTTGACGAAGCGGTCTTTCCACAAGCGGTGCATCCCGCCCGACATCGCATCATTCATGATGTCGTATTTGCGTGCGACGCTGGAGAAAACCTCACCCACGCGGCGGGTCTTTTCCTGCGGGGTGACTTGTTCGTAGCCGAAGGAAACGGTGTCGTCAGTGCTGTTGGTCATGCCCGGCTCCCTAGAGGCAATTGAGCCCTGCGCAAAGGGTGTTAGAGGAGAGGCCCATGCCCGAGCTCCCAGAAGTAGAAACAACCGTCCGCGGCCTTGCCCGGTTCCTTGATGGCGCAAGAATTACGCGCGTCACCTTGAACCGCGCCAACCTGCGCCGCCCCTTCCCCGCCGATCTGGTGCAGATGATGACCGGCGCGCAGGTGACCGGCCTGTCGCGGCGCGCCAAATATGGACTGATCCAGCTGGATCGCGACGCGACCATGATCTTTCATCTTGGCATGAGCGGGCGCTGGCGGATCGATCCTGAGGTGCCGGACAAGCACGATCACCTGCTGCTGGAAACCGCCGACCACCGCTTTGCGCTGTGCGATCCGCGCCGGTTTGGCTCGGTCGATCTGGTGGGAACACCGATGCTGGATGCTTGGCCGGCCTTCGCCGCGCTGGGGCCGGAGCCGCTGGGGCCGGGGTTGACCGCAAGCCATCTCAAGACCGCGCTGGCGGGCAAGACCCAATCGATCAAGCTGTGCCTGCTCGATCAGCGGATCGTAGCGGGCCTCGGCAATATCTATGTGTGCGAGGCGCTGTGGCGCGCGGGCATCCTGCCGACCAAACAAGCTGGCAAAGTCACTGGGCCGCAACTCGCCCGGTTGGTGCCTGCGATTCGCGCGGTGCTCGAAGCGTCGATCCGCGATGGCGGCTCCACCTTGCGCGATTACGCCCGGCCGGATGGCGAATTGGGCTATTTCGCCAGCAGCTTCGATGTTTACGGACGAACCGACGAAGCCTGCCGCCGTGATGATGGTGGGGCAATCACCCGTATCGCGCAGGGCGGACGCAGCACATGGTTTTGCCCGATATGCCAGAAGTAAGGGAGAATCGTTGACCTTCAGGGCAGTTCTGACTATGCGCGCTGCTTTCCGGCGGTTGGGCCATATGTCCGCTCGCCCGTTTTCGAGCAAACCGTCACCAATTTCTCGGTCGCCCCACGCGGCCTGAACCAAACGCGAGACAGACACGAATTATGGCAAACACGCCGCAAGCCAAGAAGCGCATCCGTCGCAACACCGCCCGTGCCGAAATCAACGGCGCGCGCATCAGCCGCATCCGCAGCTTCATCAAGAAGGTCGAATCGGCCTGCGAAGCTGGCGACAAAGAAGCGGCTGCGGTGGCTCTCAAGGCAGCCCAGCCCGAAATGGCCCGCGGCGTTGCACGCGGCGTGCTGCACAAGAACACTGTGGCGCGCAAATTGTCGCGCCTGACTCGCCGAGTCGCCACGCTCTGATTCGTTTTTTGCAGCCTTGTAAGTTTCCCTAACGGGTATTTACGGGTTGCAAATTTCGCAAAAGACCACACGGGCCGCGCTTTGACAGCGCGGCCCGTTTTCGTTTGCGACCATTGCGACAAGACTTACCTACAGAAATGTCAGGAATCCCCGCGATTCGCGGCTCTTTCTGCCGTATTTTTCTTTTAAATCAGTCACATGAATGCAAGGCTGCGGCATAGGGCCGAGTCAACCGGAATATTTCACTTTTTTTAAAAGTCCGCGCTTGCGCAAACCTGCCGGGAGTTCTTTAGATAGGCATCGCCCGGCGCGAAATCGCCCGGGTTTTTACAAACTGGCAGACAGGGGGGACCTTCGGAAACATCGTTTCCGGGGTGGGGATGTCGATTACCTGTCGCAACGGGGCTATAATGAGTCTGCAGCCCAACGGGTCTTGCAGACCACGCAAGAATTGGGGACGAGATTGTGCACAGGATCGACAAGGCGCGGGCATCCGGCCGAACGGCGGATGAGCATCTGATGGAAGACGCAGAAGCCGTAAACCTTGCCGCTGACTGGTCGGATATTAGCCAGGGCCTGCGCAAGGATCTGGGACACCAGCTCCACAGCCAGTGGATCAAGCCGATCCAGCTGGGCAGCCTCAACCGCGAGACCGGCACGCTCGATCTGTATCTGCCGACCGAGTTTTCGGCCAACTGGGTGCGCGACCGCTTCCATGACCGCTTGCAGCTGGCGTGGAAAATCGCGCGCGGCGAAGTGCGCATGGTCAATATCCAGGTGCACCCCGGCCGTCGCCAACTGCCTGACCTGCGCCTCGACGATGGCCGCCGCCCCGCCAATGACGGTGCGAGCGCGATTGCGATGGCGGCTGGCGCGATGGGCGATGCCAGCTTCACCTCTTCGGTCGGACTCGACCCGTCACTGACTTTTGCTGCCTTCGTTACAGGCGAGGCCAACGTGCTCGCATGCAACGCCGCGCAGCGGATGGCGGCGCTGGAACAGCCGCAATTTTCGCCGTTGTACCTCAAGGCCGCGACCGGACAGGGCAAGACCCACCTGCTGCACGCCATCGGCCATGCCTATTTGCAGGCCCACCCGCGGGCGCGGATTTTCTACTGTTCGGCCGAGCGTTTCATGGTCGAATTCGTGCAGGCGCTGAAATCGAGCCAGACGATCGAGTTCAAGGCGCGGTTGCGCTCGTTCGATCTGCTGTTGGTGGACGACATCCAGTTCATCATCGGCAAGGCGAGCGCGCAGGAAGAACTGCTCTACACCATCGATGCGCTGCTGGCTGAAGGCAAGCGGCTGGTGTTCGCCGCCGACCGCGCCCCGCAGGCGCTGGACGGGGTGGAACCGCGCCTGCTCAGCCGCTTGTCGATGGGCTTGGTCGCTGACATCCAGCCCGCCGACATTGAACTGCGTAAGAAGATTTTGGTGTCCAAGCTGGTGCGCTTTGCCCCGTTGGCGGTGCCGGCCGATGTGATCGAGTTCCTTGCCCGCACCATCACCCGCAACATCCGCGAATTGGTTGGCGGCCTGAACAAGCTGATCGCCTATGCCCAGCTGACGGGCCAAGAAGTGTCGTTGCAGCTGGCCGAGGAACAGCTGACCGACATTCTCTCGGCCAACCGCCGCCGGATTACCATCGACGAGATTCAGCGCACCGTATGCCAGTTCTACCGCATCGACCGCGCCGAAATGAGCAGCAAGCGGCGCGCGCGCGCGGTGGTTCGCCCCCGTCAGGTTGCGATGTATCTGTCGAAGGTGCTGACCCCGCGCAGCTACCCCGAAATCGGGCGCAAGTTCGGTGGGCGCGACCACTCCACAGTGATCCACGCAGTGCGCCTGATCGAAGACCTGCGCACCCGCGATGCCGATATGGACGGCGATGTGAGGAGCCTGCTGCGCCAGCTGGAAAGCTGATCGCGGGCGGCTAATTCGCACAGCATTTCCGCAGACTTTGCACCGCACTTTCGACAGGGTGATCCACAGCCCTGTCGACAGGCGGCGCACAGGTTGTAAACAGCCTGTCCATGCCATCTACACCGCTTTCTCCCGACCAGATCGACCTGCCCGCCGGGTGGATTCCCGCCGTACTGCGCGGGGTTAAGGGGCAATGTCCGCGTTGCGGCGCGGCGGCGCTGTTCCGCAAATGGCTCAAACCGGTGGATCGCTGCCCACATTGCAAACAGGATTGGTCGGTGCAGCAGGCCGATGATTTTCCCGCCTATATCGGCATCTTCGTGGTCGGCCACCTGCTAGCACCCGTCGTGATCACGATGATCGGCACCTTCGGCATGTCGGCGTGGCTGACGCTGGCGATCATCCTGCCGCTCGCCGTGGCGCTGCTGCTGGTGATGCTTCAGCCGACCAAGGGCGCGGTGATCGGTTTCCTGTGGTGGCATGGCATCGGCGCGTTCCGACAAGAACGGCGCGCACCCGAAGCCAAGGACGAACCGTGACTCTCGCTCCCGCGCCTCTGTCTCCGGCCCGCCTCGACCGCTTTGCCCGCCACATCGTGCTGCCCGAAATCGGCGGCGCGGGTCAGGTCAGGCTGGCGGCGAGCCACGTGGCGGTGATCGGCCTAGGCGGGATCGGCTCGCCTGCGCTGCAATATCTCGCGGCGAGCGGGATCGGGACGCTGACGCTGGTCGATGATGATGTCGTCGATTGCAGCAACCTGCAACGCCAGACGATCTTCACCACCCGTGACGTTGGCCACGGCAAGGCGGTGTCGGCGCGGCGCTGGCTCGCCAATTTCGACGATTCGCTCACCGTGAACGTGTCCGACGCGCGGATCACGCCGGGCAACGCCGCCGGGTTGATCGCAGGCGCTGATCTGGTGCTCGACGGGACCGACAATTTCGCCACCCGCCTTGCAGTGTCAGATGCCTGCGTGGCGGCGGGCATCCCGCTGCTGTCGGCTGCGGTGGGGCGGTTTCAAGGGCAGGTCGCCGCCTTCGCAGGGCACCTGTCCGAAGAGGCCTGCTACCGCTGCTTCGTCGGCGATGCCTTCGATGCGGAAGACTGCGACACCTGCGCGGACGATGGAATGCTGGGCGCGATGGCCGGATGGGCAGCGACGTTCGCGGCGTTGCAGGCGGTCAAGGTGCTGCTGACGGGCGTAGCTGCGCTGGGCGATCCGGGCTGGGGCAAGCTGCACATCCTCGACGGCCTGACCCCAGGCCTGCGGACAATCCGGATTGCCAAGGACGCGGGCTGCAAGGCCTGCGGGTCAGCCGCCTAGCACTTGGTCCACCCACGCGGGCACCAGCACGCTGGCCGGGCCGTGCCGCGATTCGTGGAAGAGGTGGCTGCCATCGCTGGGATCGAGGTTGAGTTCGAGCGTGCGCCCGCCTGCCGCCCGCGCCTCCTGCACAAACCCCGCCGCCGGATAGACCGCGCCCGATGTGCCGATGCTGACGAACAAGTCGCAGGCTTCAATCGCCTGATAGATGCGGCCCATCTGGTAAGGCATCTCGCCAAACCAGACGATATCGGGGCGCAAGGTCGGCGCGCGGCACACAGGGCATGGCGGGCGGTCGAGCATCGTCCTTTCCCACCGGCTGCGGGTTTCGCAGGATGTGCACAGTGCGCTCTTCAATTCGCCGTGCATGTGCAGCACGCGGGCAGAGCCGCCGCGTTCGTGGAGGTCGTCGACGTTTTGCGTGACCAGCAGCAAATCGCCCGAAAACTCGCGCTCCAGCCGCGCCAAGGCGATGTGCGCTGCATTCGGCTCAACCCGCGCCAGTGCTTCGCGCCGCATATCGTAGAAGCCGAGCACAAGGCCCGGATCGCGCGCGAAGCCTTCGGGCGTGGCGACATCCTCGACCCGGTGCTGTTCCCAGAGCCCTCCGGCCGAACGGAAGGTATCGATCCCGCTTTCGGCTGAGATCCCTGCTCCGGTGAGGATGACGATGCGTTTGAACTCTGCCATGAAGCCTTGAAGCATAGCAGGTAGAGGCGAGGCAATGGCACAGCTGCAATTCGGGGTGATCGGACACAAGGGCCGGATGGGGCAAGCGCTGGAAGCGGCGATTGTCGATGCGGGGCACGAAATGTGCGTCGGCGTGGATGTCGGCGGCAATCCCGGTCCACTGGCGGTGCAATGCGATGTGCTGGTGGATTTCTCCGCGCCTGATGCGCTGGCCTCAAATCTCGGCGCGGCGAAGGTCGCCGGCAAGCCGATCGTGATTGGGACCACCGGGCTGGAAGAACCGCATTTCGTAATGCTCGCCGAGGCCGCCAAGGTGATCCCGGTACTGCAATCGGGCAATTTCTCGCTAGGCGTGACGCTGATGGCGCATCTGGTGCGCGAGGCTGCGGCGCGGTTGGGGCCGGACTGGGATATCGAAGTGCTGGAGATGCACCACCGGATGAAGGTCGACGCGCCGTCCGGCACGGCCAAGCTGCTGGGCGAAGCGGCGGCGGCGGGGCGCGGGATTGTGCTCAGCGACAACATGGAAAGCGGGCGTCACGGGATGACGGGCGCACGGGCCGAGGGCGCAATCGGCTTTGCCACCCTGCGCGGCGGCACCGTGGCGGGCGAACACAGCGTGATCTTCGCCGGGAATGAGGAGCGCCTGACCATCGCACACTCGGCTGAAAACCGCATGATCTTTGCGCGCGGCGCGGTGCGGGCGGCGCAGTGGCTGATCGGCCAGCCCGCCGGGCGCTACACCATGAACGATGTGCTCGGCCTGAGCGTCTGACCGTGGCGCTTGACCGTGCGCAGGCGCGGTGTATTGCATAACCAACACACTGGGGAGCCATCATCATGTCCACCGCTTTGACGCCCGCGCAGGGGGCCGCGGGCCTTGTCGATACGCTGGGGCCAGCGGCGCTGGCCAAGGCTGAGGCCTATACCATCGGCAACCACTGGCTGCTGTTTGCAGGCGTAGGCGTGTCGCTGCTGGTCGCTATCATCATGGTGCGGTTGAAGCTGCTCGACCGGATTGCTGCGCGCTTTGGCGAAGGGCGGCGGTTCCTCGCCACCTTTACTGTCAGTGCCGCATTTCTGCTGATTTCCACACTGATCGCCCTGCCCTGGACGATCTACACCGACTGGCACCGGGAACGGTCATATGGCCTGTCGAGCCAGCCGCTCGGCGATTTCCTCGGCCAGCTGGCGACCGGCGAAGCCATCGGCATGGTGCTGGGCGGGTTGTTCCTGACCGGGGTCTATGCCCTGATCCGTCGCACCGGCCAGCGCTGGTGGCTGTGGAGCGGCGGGCTGGCGGCGGTAACGGTGCTGCTGGCGCTGCTCGCCGGGCCAGTCCTGATCGAGCCACTGTTCAACGAATACAAACCCGTCCCGCCGGGCGAAGTACGCACCGCGCTCGAACAGATTGCCGATGATGTCGGCATCCCGCACGACCGAATCTTCATGTATGACGGATCGCGCCAGTCCGACCGGTTCACCGCCAATGTCTCCGGCATCGGCCCGGCGGCGCGGATCGCGATTTCGGACGTCGCGCTGAAGGAGGCGAGCCTCGCTGAAGTGCGCGCAGTGACCGGGCATGAGGCGGGGCATTATCAGCTCGGCCATGTGTGGCGTTCGGTGGTGCTGCTGCCGCTGCTGGCGATGGCGTTCTTCTACCTGCTCAACCGCCTGTTCGCACCGACCGCGCGGTTGCTGGGCAGCGATGCCCGGCTCGACGAACCGCGCGGGCTGCCGGTGTTTGCAGTGGTGGGATCGGTGCTGGGTCTGCTGGTGACGCCGCTGACCAACACGCTCACCCGCGTGGGTGAGACCGAGGCGGATCAATATTCGCTGGAGACCGTGAACGAGCCTGACGCGCTCGCCACGGCTTTGGTGAAGACCGCCGAATACCGCTATCCGCGGCCATCTGCCTTGCAGGAGGCCTTGTTCTACACCCACCCCTCGGTCGAAAAGCGCGCGCTTATGGCGATGGAGTGGAAGGCGAAAACGCCTGCTACCGAATGACCAAGGATCAGATATTCGAATTCTTCCGTCGGCTGGCTGAGGACAACCCCTCCCCGCAAACCGAGCTGGAATATGGCAATGCCTATCAGCTTGTCGTGGCGGTGGCGCTGTCGGCGCAGGCGACCGACGTGGGGGTGAACAAGGCGACCCGCGCGCTGTTCGCCCGCGTCAAGACCCCGCAACAGATGCTCGATCTGGGTGAGGGCGGGCTGAAGGAGCACATCAAGACCATCGGCCTGTTCAATTCCAAGGCCAAGAACGTGATCGCGCTCTCTCGCATCCTTGTCGATGAATATGGCGGCGAAGTGCCCGATACCCGCGATGCGCTCACCCGCCTGCCCGGTGTCGGGCGCAAGACCGCGAATGTGGTACTCAACTGCTGGTTCGGACAGGAAACCTTCGCGGTCGACACCCACATCTTCCGCCTCGGCAACCGCACCGGTATGGCCAAAGGCAAAACCCCCGAACAGGTCGAAGCCAAGCTCGAAAAGCGCGTACCCCAACCGTTCCGACGCGATTCGCACCACTGGATGATTTTGCACGGCCGCTATGTCTGCAAGGCGCGCACGCCCGAATGCTGGCGCTGCAAGGTTGCGGATCTGTGCAGTTTTAGAAAGAAGGTGCTGGAGCCGCCAAAGGGCCGCGCCGCGTCCGATCCGACATGAGATTAAGCCGGGGTTCAAGCAGAGGGGCGATGATAGGCGCACCATAGGTGGAGAAGCGTCATGATCGTCCGCAGCCTAGCCCTCACCGCCCTGCCCCTCCTCGCAGCAAGCTGCGCGCCGGTTGAACGACCGACCGACGCCAATCCCGCCGCTGGGGCGCCCGCCGTCACCGTCGTGGGCGAGGCGCAACGCTGCATCATGCGCGACCGGGTGCGCCAGACGTTGGTCCGCTCCAACCGGGTAATCGATTTCGAAATGCAAAGCGGCAAGGTCTATCGCAGCACCCTGCCCTACAGCTGCCCGGGGCTGAGCTTTGATCAGGGCATCACCTATGAAACCTCGATCAACCAGCTGTGCAGCAACCAGATCATCTATTCGCTGGAGAATATCGGCGGCGTCCCCCGGCGCGGCGCGGGCTGCTCCTTGGGCGAATTTGTGCCGGTGGAGTATGTGAAGGAATAGGGGGCGCGCGCCTTAACCCTTACCCGCGTCATCGAAATTCGTTTCATCCAGCTCCAACCCTGCGCGGCCATCCGCTGCCGTATGCGCCGGGGCGTGGGGGTGCTCGATGAAGTCGGGCTCTTCGACCTCCAGCATCCCTTCCCACTTGGTGATGACCGCGGTCGCCACCGCGTTGCCGACGACGTTGGTGGCGGTGCGGCCCATGTCGAGGAATTGGTCGATCGCAAGGATGATCGCCACGCCTTCCACCGGCAGGCCGAACATCGCCAGCGTGCCGGTGATCACCACCAGCGAAGCGCGCGGCACGGCGGCGATACCCTTCGACGAAATCATCAGCGTCAGCAGGATCATGATCTGCGTGCCGATGCTCAGGTCGATCCCGTAAGCCTGCGCGATAAACAGCGTCGCAAAGCTCATATACATCATTGAGCCGTCGAGATTGAACGAATAGCCCAGCGGCAGCATGAAGCCCGAGATGCGGCGCGGCACGCCGAAGCGGTCAAGCTGTTCGAACAGCTTGGGCAGCGCGGCTTCGGACGACGCGGTCGAAAAAGCGATCATCAGCGGCTGACGGATATAGCGGATCAACGTCCAGATCCGCTTGCCGAGGAACACCGCACCCGCGCTGAGCAGCACGATCCACAGCAACATCAGCGAGAAGTAGAACTCAAGCAGCAGCGTCAGGTACGTGCCGAGGATCGACAGCCCGCTCGCCGCGACCACATTCGCCAGCGCGCCGAACACCGCAAAGGGCGCATAACGCATGACGTAGCCGGTGATCTGCAACATCATTTCCGCGAGCGCATCGGCGCCTTTGACCAGCGCCTTGCCGCGCTCTCCGATGGCCGACAGCGCAACGCCGGCAAAGATCGAGAACACCAGTATTTGCAGGATATTGTTGGTCGCCAGCGCCTCAACCGCGTTTTTTGGGAAGATCGAGAGGACAAATTCGGTCGCCTTCAATTCCTTGACCTCACCCACCGCAGCGGCGGCTTCGGCCACGTCGGGGATCGGCGCGCCGAGGCCGGGCTGGAACAGGTTGACCATCACAAGGCCAAGGCCGATCGAAACGAGGCTGGCGGTGATGAACCACGTCAGCGCGCGCACGCCGATGCGGCCCAGCGCGGCACTATCGCCCATGTGCGCGATGCCGACCACGATTGTGGACAGGACCAGCGGGGCGACCAGCATCTTGATCAGGTTGAGGAAGATGTCGGACATCAGCTTGAACCAAGGCGCGATATCCGCCTTGATCACATCAGCCGGAACCAGCTGGTTGAGCAACTGGCCGACGATCACGCCCAGCGCCATGCCGATCAGGATGTAGAGAG
Organism: Sphingomonadales bacterium Ga0077531; assembly: GCA_001464915.1. Lineage (GTDB taxonomy): Bacteria > Pseudomonadota > Alphaproteobacteria > Sphingomonadales > Sphingomonadaceae > Erythrobacter. Next base: position 198,682 of record LNED01000017.1, on the reverse strand, counting down.
TAAGCTTGCGATCCATGTTCGCTCCCGTCCGCGTGCCGCGGCTATTGTTGCGGTACGTCCAACGCCAGTGCGGCGCGGGCGATGCGGGCGTAAATCCGTGCGAGCGCGGCCAGATCGGAGATCGCCACCGCCTCGTCGCGCTTATGCATCGTCGCGTTGCACAGGCCAAACTCGATCACCGGGCACACAGCGCGCAGGAACCGCGCGTCGGATGTGCCGCCGGTGGTGGACAGCTCCGGCGCGATGCCCGTTTCCGCCTCAACCGCTGCCGCCACTAGGGCCGAAAATGCCCCGGGCTCGGTCAGGAACGGTTCGCCCGAGATGACGGGGCGCGCCCGGCCTCCGTGCTTTTCGGCAATTGCCATGACGCGTTCGGACAGGCTGTGGCCGGTATGCAGATCATTGAACCGGATCGATATCCGCGCCTCACCCTTGGCCGGGATCACATTGTGTGCACGGTTGATGGCGGTGATTTCGGTGATTTCGAGGTTGGAGGGCTGAAACCATTTGGTGCCGGTATCCAGCATCAACGCGTCCAGTTCCGCCAATATCGCCACCAGCTTGGGAAGAGGGTTATCGGCCAGATGTGGGTAGGCAACGTGGCCTTGCGTGCCATCGACCGTGATGAAGATATTGACCGACCCGCGTCGCCCGATCTTCACCATATCGCCCAGCCGGTTGACGCTGGTGGGCTCACCGACAAGGCAGAGGTCAGGCTGGTGGTCTTCTGCCGTCATGTAATCGATCAACGCGCGGGTGCCGTGGAGAGCCGGGCCTTCTTCGTCGCCGGTGATGATGAAGCTGATCGTGCCCGCATCGGCCGGCACATCGGCCACGGCGGCAACCATTGCGGCAATCGCGCCCTTCATGTCGACCGCGCCGCGCCCGTGAAGCAATTCGCCGTGTACTTGCGGTATAAACGGATCGCTGGCCCAGCCATCCCCCGGGGGAACGACATCGAGATGCCCTGCAAAGGCGAAGTGCCGCGACCCCGGCGGCCCGGCGCGCACCGCGAACAGGTTCTCGACCGGCGCTTCCTCGCTCCCCTCCGGCCCGTCACCCCGGATAAACCGGTGCACTGCAAAGCCCAGCGGCGTTAGCATCGCTTCCAATTCATCAAACACCGCGCCGGTCGCAGGCGTCACGGATGGCGCGGCAATCAGGCGCTTGGCAAGGTCAGCTACGTCAAGCATGGTTCATGGCCTAGCAGGAGTCGCCGCCAATGCCCAAGCTTGATCTTGCCGCCATTCCCCAGACCAATGCGACCGGTTATCCGCCGCCGTTCGATGCGGCGGTGGCAGGGCGGTGGTGGCGGCGGCTCGCCCCGCCAGCGGGCCTGACGCAGATGGGCGCAAGCCACGTGGTGCTGGAGCCCGGCGCGTTTTCATCGCAGCGCCACTGGCACTGGGGGCAGGACGAGTTGGTGGTGATGATCGCGGGCGAGGCGGTGCTGATCGACGATACCGGCGAAACTCCGGTGCGTGCAGGCGATGTGTTGGCCTTTCCGGCGGGCGAGGCAAACGGCCACCATTTGCACAACCGCTCAGCCGAACCGTGCACCTTTGTCGCCATCAGCGCGGGCGCGCGCGAGGATGATAGCGGCGAATATTCCGATATCGACATGGTGTTCGGCCCCGAAGGCTATGCAAGGAAGGACGGAACCCCCTACGACAGCGAACGCCTGCCCTGATGCATGGCAAGCGCGGCAAGGAACCGGCGACATGATGGATATTGCCGGATTTGCCCTTGCCGTGCTGCTGATCGAGTTGACGCCGGGGCCGAACATGGGCTGGCTGGTTGCGCTGACGCTGGCTGAGGGGCGGCGAGCGGGCCTCGCCGCGATCAGCGGCATTGCGTTGGGGCTAGCCGGCAATGCTGCGCTCAGCGTGCTGGCAGCCAGCTTTATCCTCGCGCAAAGCGAGGGTCTGGCGCAGATCATGTCCGGGTTGGCGGCAGCGATGATGGCGTGGCTGGCATGGCAGGCGTGGCGCACGTCGGGCAGCACGTCAGCGGCGGCAACGCCAACCGCTGCGGCCCGCCCCAATTTCTACGCCGGGCTGGTGATCAACCTGCTCAATCCCAAGGCCGCGCTATTCTTCATCACCGTGATGCCGCAGTTCATCGCAGGCGGACAACCAAGCCTGCCGCAGGGGCTGATGATGGCTGCAATCAGCCTGAGCATCGCCACCGGGATCCATCTCGCGTTGGTTCTGGGAGCGGAGCAAATGCGGCCGATGTTGATGGCGCACAACCGGGCGATGATCGTGCGGCGGATACTGGCAGCGGCGATGCTGGGCGTGGCGGTGTGGTTTCTCGCCAAGGCTTTTGGTTGAGGAGTGGCGCCTAGCGGCGGCGTTCCTCTTCCACCACCAATGGCCCCGGTGCAAAGGCGCTTTCAAGCAGATCGGCAATCCGCAACCCCGCCTGCTGCACCCGCCGCTTGGCAATCGGCACGCCGCGAATGATGTCATCCTGCGACAGGGCAGTTTCATCTGGTAGCGGCGCGGCGCAGACGTCGTCGGTGTCAAAGGCAGTGGGGTAGACAAAACCGCGCGCAATCTCCCAGCTTTCACGGCCCCAATCATCGGGGGTGCCGCCGCTGAGGTCTGCGCGTTCAGCGGGTGTGTAGCGCCGCACCACCGGATCGGCTGGATCGCTGATCGCGCGTTCGGCCATCGCCCCGTCCCAGATGCCGTGCAAGTTCAGACCCGGCTTGATCCCGTAGGCAGCGATGCGATCATTACCGCCGCGATCCTCGTTATCGCCCGAATGCAGCGGCATGTGCACATCGCCGGCAAAGTGCACCATGAAAGCCAGCGCTTCCAACCGGATCGCTGCGGGCAGGCGTTCATCGGCCAGCATCCGGTGTGCGCGGGTGATCTGCGCGGTGACGCAATTGCCGCCCGAGCAGTCCGCGCGCGGGTTAAACGCCTCGCAAATCGGCGCGGTGCGATAATGCCATGCGGCGGTAAAGCCCCAGCGCCAACCTTCGCCGCGCACACAATCGGCCCACACAGCGGCGTCTTCAAGCGTCTTGAGCGGGCAATCGGGAGTGCCCAGCGCCTTTTCATTGGCGATCAACCGCCGGATCTTGGCGCGCACCTCTGGCGAGACATTAGCCTCGGCAATGGTGGCGGTCTTGCGGTGAGCATAGGCGCCCCACGCGCTGGCGGGCGCAGGCATCAACGCCAATACTGCCAACAGCGCGGCGATGGCGGCCCTCATGCGACCTGCTCGTATTGCTCGATCACCCATTGCTCTTCCTCAGCCGCGCCGATCCATTCGCGCATCCAGTCATGTTCCCAGATCGCCTGCATGTAAGCCTGCGCGAACCCGGGCACGCCGATGCCATAGGTGACGAACCGCGTCACCACCGGGGCATAGAAGATATCCGCTGCGCCGAACGTGCCGAACAGATACGGCCCGCTGCCTCCGTGCCGCGCGCGCGCTTCGGCCCACAGGCCAAGAATGCGGACGATATCGTGCTTGGCTGCGTCGGACAGGCCCGGCAATTCCACCCGGCGGCGGATGTTCATCGGCAGTTCCTTGCGCAAGGACTGATAGCCTGAGTGCATTTCCGCCACCATCGATCGCGCCATGCCGCGCGCGGCATCATCCTTGGGCCAGAACCGTTCACGCCCGACCTTGTCGGCGCAGTATTCAAGGATCGCGAGGCTATCCCAGATCACCGCCTCATCATCCCACAGGACCGGCACCTTGCCGCTGGAGGGCTGCACCTCGCCCATGTCCTGCTTCAGCTTGTCCCATTCCTCTCCCATGATCGGGACGGTGAGTTCATCGAAATGCAGGCCTGATTGCTTGACGGCGAGCCAACCGCGCAGGCTCCAGCTCGAATAGTTCTTGTTGCCGATGATGAGTTTCATGTCCGCTTGCTCCACCTTGCCGGGACTGATTATCGGGCTTCCGTAGTTATTCAGGCTTTTCCTGTCGAGCATGAACGGGCTAAGCCGCGGGATAATCAGGAGCACGCCGCATGACCCTTCCCCCGTTCCACCTCGCCTTCCCGGTCGATGACCTCGCCGCCGCGCGCGCGTTTTACGGCGGGGTGATGGGCTGCGGCGAAGGTCGGTCGAGCGACGAATGGATCGATTTCGATTTCCACGGCCACCAGATCGTCGCCCACCTTGCGCCCGGGCAAGCGGGAGACAGGGCGAGCAACCATGTCGACGGCCACGGCGTGCCGGTGCCGCATTTCGGGCTGGTGCTGGCGATGGACGCGTGGGAGGCCTTGGCTGAGCGGCTGCGGGCGGGCGGCGCAGACTTCGTGATCGAGCCGACCATCCGCTTCAAAGGCCTGCCGGGGGAGCAAGCGACGATGTTCCTGCGCGATCCATCAGGCAACGCGCTGGAGTTCAAGGCGTTTGCCGACATGGGCAAGCTGTTTGCTACGTGACCCCAGCCCATTTGCGGGCGCGCGCCGAAATAACGAGATCAACCGAACAAATTTGCATGGTGCAGTAAACCGCTCGCCCGTGATATGACAGCGTCATGGACCTGAAAGGCAAATGGGCCACTTTGGCCATTGGATTGGTTGGCGGCGCGATGGCGATGTTTGCGATCAACCGCGCGCAGCAATCCCCTGTGCCCCCGCCGCTTCCCACCGCGTCCCAGCAAGGTGCCCCCATCGCCGCGAATTTCACCCCGCCGCTGGCCGCTGATGCGCCTGACGATGCCTATGGTGATGCCGTCAGATTGGGCGAACGGTTAATGACGCAAACCGCAATCGAAGCGCCGCAATATGTCGGCAATGGGCTCGCGTGCAGCAACTGCCACATCGATGCAGGCCGCAAGGCGGGGGCTGCGCCGTTGTGGGCCGCCTTCGTCAACTTCCCCGCATTCCGCAAGAAAAACGGCGAAATCAACAGCTTTCAAAAGCGCGTTCAGGATTGCTTTCTCTACAGCATGAACGGCACGCCCCCGCCCTATGGTAGCCGCGAACTGCTGGCGATCGAAAGCTATGCTGCGTACATGGCGCGCGGCCTGCCAAGTGGCATATCGCCGGAAGGGCGCGGTTTCCCCGCATTGGCAGCCCCAGCCATAACCCCGGACGATGGCCGGGGCGCTGTGGTCTATGCCGAAAAATGCAGTGCCTGCCACGGGCCTGAAGGCGCAGGGCAGGTGTTCGAAGGCGGTTCCATCTATCCCCCACTATGGGGCGTGCGGTCTTATAATTGGGGCGCGGGCATGGCGACCATCGACAAGGCGGCGGCCTTCATCCGCGCCAATATGCCGCAAGGCCAGGAAGGCAGCCTGACAGAGCAGGAAGCATGGGACGTCGCCACCTATATCGACGGCCAAGTTCGCCCGCAGGACCCGCGTTTCAGAGATAGCCCGCAGGCCACCCGCTCCAAGCACCATGATTCGCCCTTTTCGCGCTATGGCACAACCGTCGCTGGCATTTTGCTGGGCGACCCGGCAACAACGCCGCCTTCGGGGCAGCGCAAATAGGGCGTTTGCGCGGGGCAGTCAGAAACGGAATGTCGCTCTGGCTAACCCAACCCTCGCGCAGCGCTTTCACCCAAAGCAGTGCAGCGGGTTACGTCGCTTTAACGCGGCTCGCCTAATTCTCATTTTATGAGACCGATCCGCGCCCTTGCCCTGCTTGCCGCCGTAATGGCGACTCCACTTCAGGCCCAAATCATTTCCGGCCCGGCAACGGCGGTAGATGGCAGGACGTTGGAGATGACCGGCACAGCCATCATGCTCGCACATATTGATGCGCCCGAAATCAAACAGGAATGCCAGCGGGACGGAACGGCGTGGGCCTGCGGCACCGAAGCGGCCGAAAACCTCGCCGCGATCATCGGGCGCGAGTCTGTGACTTGCACGATCATCGGCGTGAACGCGGACGGCATCCAGCTTGCCACCTGCGAGAACGAAACCTTCGATGTCGGGCGCGAAATGGTGCGCCGGGGGTTGGCGCTGGCGCTGGACGGTGCACCAGAAGAATATGGGGCGGCGACCGGCATCGCCCAGCAGTTGAAGTATGGCCTGTGGGCGGCGACCTATCAGCCTTTTGCCGAATGGCGCACCGCCAATCCCAAAGCTGTGACGCGGGTTGCGCGTGCGGCCAACCGGGAAAGCGGTCCAAGGACGGCATCACAGCGACCTGCGTCGGAGCGGCGCTATACCAGTGCCTTGGGCTGCGCGGTCAAGGGCAACCAGAGTATTCGCGGCGATTGGATCTACCACCTGCCTGGGCAGAGATATTACGAAGTAACTCGTCCGGAAGACCTGTTCTGCACCGAGCGGGAGGCGCAAGCTGCTGGCTATCGGCGTTCGAAGGAATAGCGGCGCGCGCGGCCTTTCAGCCTGCCCAGTCCTCGCCCAGCGCATCCGCCACCACGGCTGCGCGCAAGGCGGCAATCCCCATGCCTTTTTCGGCGCTGGTGAGGTGGATTTCGGGATAGGCGGCGACGTGTTTTTTCGCTTCGGCGGCGGTTTTTTCGGCGACCGCGGCCAGTTCGCTCGCTTTGATCTTGTCGGTCTTGGTCAGCACGATGCGGTAGCTGACTGCGGCTTCATCGAGCATTTTCATCATGTCGCGGTCGACCTGTTTCAGCCCGTGACGGCTGTCGACCAGCACCAGCGTGCGCGACAAGACCTGCCGCCCGCGCAAGTAGCTTTTGACCAGCGATTTCCACTTATCGACGACCTTGATCGGCGCTTTGGCAAAGCCGTAGCCGGGCATATCGACCAGCCGGAACAATGGCACTGGCTCGTCCTCTTCGGGCCGCCCGACATCGAAGAAATTCAGCTCCTGCGTGCGCCCCGGCGTCACCGAAGCGCGCGCAATCGCCCGCCTGCCGGTCAGCGCGTTGAGCAGCGAGGATTTACCCACGTTTGACCGGCCGCAGAACGCAATTTCCGGCACCAATGGTTCGGGCAGAAATTGCAGCTGCGGCGCGGACAGCAGGAAATCCACCGGCCCGGAAAAAAGCTTCGATGCGGCTGCTTCGCGCAGTGCGTTGTCTTCTGGGTCGATCACGGCGCTATCCCTTGGCCTTCCCGCTCGCAGCCACATCCTTGCTCTTCGCGCTCGCAGCCTTCAGCTGCGGGTGCTTGGAATAAAGGTAGCTTTGCTGCGCCACGGTGAGGATGTTCGAGGTCACCCAGTAGAGCAGCAGGCCCGCGGCAAACGGCGCCATCACGAACATCAGCACCCACGGCATGATCGCAAACATCTGCTGCTGCACCGGGTCCATCGCAGTCGGATTGAGCCGGAAGGTCAGCCACATCGTGATACCCAGCAGCACCGCGAGCGGGCCGATGGCAAGGAAGCCTGGCACGTCATAGGGCAGTGCGCCAAACAGGTTGAGGATGTGCGCCGGATCGGGCGCGGAAAGGTCGCGGATCCACAGCACGAACGGTTCGTGCCGCATCTCGATCGCCAGAACGAGCACCTTGTAAAGCGCAAAGAACACCGGAATCTGGATCAGCATCGGCAGGCACCCGGACAAGGGATTGACCTTCTCGTCCTTGTACAGCTTCATGATTTCCTGCTGCTGGCGCTGCTTGTCGTCCTTGAAGCGTTCCTGGATCTCTTTCATCTTGGGCTGGACGGCCTTCATCCCCGCCATCGAGGCAAAGCCCTTTTGCGCGATCGGGAACATCAGACCGCGGATGATCACGGTCAGCAGGATGATCGCGACCCCGAAATTGCCGACCGCGCCGTTCAGCGTGCGCAGCAGCCACAGGATCGGCTTTTCGAACCATTCAAACCAACCCCAGCTGATCGCCTTGCCGAAATAGGTGATGCCGCTGTCTTCGTACTTGTCGAGGATGAGGCTGTCCTTGGCCCCGGCATAGACGCGGGTGGACTGCGTCAGACTGCCGCCTGCCGGCACGGTGGTCGCAGCATAAAGCAGGTCAGAGCGGAACAGATCGCCGCCCAGCGCGCGGAAGCCGACGCTGTCGGTCTCGCCCTTGCCCGGAACCAGCGCGGCGAGCCAGTATTGATCGGTAAAGCCCAGCCAACTGGCCGCACCTTCGGGCTTTTCGCCGCCGAGTTCGGCCAATTCAGCGTAGGAATGCGGGTCCCACAGCGTACCGGCAAACACCCCGACCGGCCCGGAGTGGGCCACAAACTGGTCGATCGTAGCATTGACGCTCGTCCGCTTGATCAGCGCAAACGGCTGGATGATCGCCGCCGCCGCGCTCGCATTGGTCGCGGTCTGGGTGGCGGTAATCATGTAATCCGCATCGATTGCGAACTTGATATTGTAGGTGATCCCAGCGGCATCGGTGCGGGTAAGCGTAACCGGCGTGGTAGGGGTCAGCTTTGTGCCATCGGCCTGCCAGCGCGCGCTGGATGGCTGACGCTGACCGCCTGCAACGAAGCCGAACTCGGCAAAATACTGATCGGGCGTGCCTTCGGGCGCGAACAGACGCACCGGGCCGGATTTCTTCTTCACCGTCTCACGGTAATCTTTCAGCACGATGTCATCGATCCGCGCGCCGACAAGGTTGATGGATCCCGCAAGCCGCGGCGTATCGATCTGCACCCGGTCACCACTGGCGAGCGCGCCCTTGAGCGTCACCTTGCGGTTCGCCGTCGCCTCCCCTCCCAGATCGCCTGCACCCGGCGTTGCTGCGCCTGACGCCGAACCTGTCGCGGCAGCGCCGGGCTTTGCATCGGCCATCGACGCGGTTAGCGACGCCTCAGGATAGAAATACCGCATCCCAAAGTCCCACCCCAGAAAGAGCAGGCCCGAAAGCAGAACGGCGAGCAGTAGATTGCGCTGATTGTCCAAGATGATGCCCTGAAAGAATACGGTATAGGTGTGTTATGGGGTTAAAGCAGTGCGATTTCCAGACCCTGAGGATTTTGACCTCAGGGAACCGGATCATGCCCATGCCCGCCCCACGGGTGGCAGCGCATTAGCCGCTTCGTCGCCATCCATCCACCCTTTGCCGCACCATACTTGCCGATCGCCTCAATCGCGTACTGGCTGCACGAGGGGGAATAGCGGCAGGTGGGCGGAATCAGGCGCGACGGGCCAAGCTGCCAACCCCGCGCGATGAGAATGAGGATGCGCTTCACCGCTTGCGATTCCCTTTGCGGGGCCGGCGTCCGTAGGCCGGATCGCCCTTGCCTTCGGCTGCGCGGCTGAGCGCCTTGGTGAGTTCATCAGCCATCAGCGCAAAGTCACGCTCCACCCCGCCTGCGCGTCCGATCAGCACGTGATCGTGATCGGGCAGGCCAGAGGTGGGCAGCGCCGCACGCAGCAATTCACGAAACCGCCGCTTCATCCGGTTGCGCACCACCGCATTGCCGATTTTCTTGGTGACCGTGATGCCAAAGCGGATGCCCTGCCCATCGTTCGGACGGGTGAGCAGCACGAAGCCCGCCCGCGCATTGCGCATGCCGCTGTTCGTAGCCAAAAAATCGGCGCGCTTGGTAAGAACCGAGATCATGAGTTCGCCGATAACGCAAACGGGCTCCCAAAGGGAGCCCGCGAGGGCGACTGCCCGCCGCGGCTTATGCCGCGAAAGCCAAGCGGGCCGGATGGCCCGCGCCCGGCGCCTGAGGGCGCCAGAAAATTAAGCGCAGAGCTTCTTGCGGCCGCGGTTGCGGCGGGCGCGCAGCACCTTGCGGCCACCGGGGGTCGCCTTGCGTGCGAAGAAACCGTGGCGACGGGCGCGCACGAGATTGCTGGGTTGGAACGTCCGCTTCATATCATCCTCGAAAAGTTACCGGCTTGCCTGCGAATCCTGTCCGCCCACGCGCCGAAAGTGGCCGCACGTCCGCGACCTAGAACAGGCGGGTGCCGTTATGGGAAAGCCAACTGCGAGTCAAGCGAACCCGCAGCAAACAGCGACATCATTACCGGGCCAAGATCGGCGTAAGCAAGCATAGGAGCAAGCTTTGGCGTGAGCTTTGGCGTTGGGCGCGGCACAGCGCCATGCAGCGCCCCGTGCACCCGCGCCCATTGCAACGGAGCGAGAATGCGCGCTGCTGGTTCACGCACGGGCGAGGCCGCAGGATCGGGCGCAGACGCAATCCAGCGCGCCATATCGGTGCCTTCGAGCCACAGCGCACCTGCATGCGGCACCGAATTGGTCATGGCGTAAAACGCTCCCGCCTCATCAGCGGTCATACCCATTTCGGCATAGTAATCGAGATAGAGCCGGTTTTCCGGCGCATCGGCGGCAAAGTCGGCAGGTTCGCGCCCCAATTCATCGCGCCACGAATGCACCGCGAACAGCGCGCGCGGGTCCATCGTGCGGCGCGTTCCGGCGAGGAACAGCTCAACCGCGCCCGAGCGGGCCGAGCCGCCTTCGGGCACATGGGTCGCAAGCCCTGCCGCGCGAATGGCGCGCCCCAGTGCGAGGTTCGCCAAATCGTTGTTGGTGCCCGGCGCATCGGCGAATTCAATCACCTCCAGCCCTGGATAGGCAGCCAGCATCGCCGCGAACGCTTGCGGAGAGCCAGCATCAGTGGTCGCCACCAAGGCAGCGCGCTTTTCATCGAGCACCCGGAAGGGGCCGAACTGCGCCACCCCTGCGCCCTGCGCCCAAGCCGTTGCAGGCCGTGCGATAAAGCGTGCTGGCTCGGCCCGCAGGGTTTGCGTGATGGTGACATTGCCCAACCGTTCGACCGTTGTAGTCGCTTCATAAGCGACGGGAGCCAGCGCGGCGGCGCTATCGTCAACCCGCACCCACTGCTGGCTGGCAGGATCCCATTCCTCAACCCAGCTTACCGTGGCCACCACCCGCGCGCCAGATTGCGCAACAGCCGCCCCGCTGGGGAGCAGCAGCGCAAACGCGGCGAGAAGAAGGGCAAGGGCACGGTTCATCCCATGCACCATCGGCCCGCGCGCCTTCCGAAATCGCGAAGATTTATGCTTTAAAAAACCCTTAGAACCAGGCCCAAGCTGCTCGACAAGTTCCTCTTAACCCTGCACAAACATCGCCTTGGCGGACTAAGGGGGTCGCAAATGGTCGCGCTGGTGAGGACGGTTGCCTATCTAGGGCTGGAAGCGCGCGCAGTGGAAGTGCAGTGCCAGGTCGCGCCCGGCATGCCCAAATTCGCGGTAGTTGGCCTGCCCGACAAGGCGGTGAGCGAAAGCCGCGAGCGGGTGCAATCCGCGCTGTCAGCGATGGGCCTCGCGCTGCCGCCGAAGCGGATCACGGTGAACCTGTCGCCTGCCGACCTGCCCAAAGACGGATCGCATTACGACCTGCCGATTGCGCTGGCGCTGCTCGCCGCGATGGGCGTGACCGATGCCGAACAACTGGGCGATTGGATCGCGGTGGGCGAATTGTCACTGGATGGCCGTATCGTCGCCAGCCCCGGCGTGTTGATCGCGGCTTTGCACGCAAGCGAGGCGGGCACTGGGTTGATCTGCCCCGCTGAACAGGGGCCTGAGGCGCGCTGGGCCAGCGGCGTGCCAGTGCTCGCCCCGCGCGATCTGGTCAGCTTGCTGGGGCACCTGAAGGGGAGCCTCACCCTCACCGAACCCCCGCCTGGCGAGGTGGTGGCGGCGCGGGTGACCAACGACTTGAAGCAGGTGAAGGGGCAGGAAACTGCCAAACGCGCGCTCGAAATCGCGGCGGCAGGCGGCCACAATCTGCTAATATTATATCCGATTAAAAACTTTTCGTTGAGCTTGACTCGGCCCGCTGGTTTTCCTCCACGAAGGATCGGGGTCTGGCCTCAAGGAAGGACACACGTTGATCCGCGCGCTGCTGGAAGTGGTCGGATTGCCCAAGGTCTAGGAACGGCCGCCGTTGGCGCGACGGGCTAGCGGGTCAATTCGGACAGGCTACGCATCCGCGTCCGCAATCGGGGCAAAATCGCATCAAGGCGCTGCGTGAGCGCAAACCGAAAGATCGGTCACTAGATTTTGAGCGTTAGCGTATGTGAAATGAGTAGCTCAATACCTGCTAGATAGTTGTTCGAATTCCCACCAGTTTATGATAATTCGGGAGAGCCTGATAAGTCGATTGGAGACTCGATAATGCGTATCGCATTTTTCACCACCTTCGTGGCAACTGCGATCTCTCAGATCTCGATTTCAGAAGCGCTTGCGCAGAACAACACAGCGTATGATCAAGCACATTCCCATATCTTATGCCCAGCATTAGATGCAGGCACAAAATCGAAGTTCGATGAATTTCAAATTTCTGCAATTTGCAGATCGGTGAGACAAACTAGGGGTGACCGAAACGACAACGACCCTTTCACGTTCGTCCCGCTGACAGGTAAGCCTATTCCCCCAAATCCATTTATCTATAGTTGGAGCGGTCGGTTCGTTACGTTCAACATACCCAATGATGAGGGGTTTGAGGATTATGTGCTTTGTGATGTATGGCGAAGGATAAATTCTGAAATTCCTGGTCCAGGAAAATATCAGAAGCATGGTTTACAGGGGCAAATTACAGACCGCAGCTTTACTTACGGTTGGCATTGGACTGGCCGCACACGCTCACTTACACTGGGCATATATATTGCAATTATTCCCAAATCCGAACTAGCTAAGGCAACAGAGGCAGGCGTTTGCAAGCCTCTTACAACTATGGCGCAGAATATTGCCTGGAGAGTATCGGGCTAACTCTGACAAGTGCCCAAGATGCCGACATTTAGAAGTCTGATTAATCCAAGGGGTGATTGAACAGTCCGGCAACATAGGTTTGTTCGCCGTCGCTCGCCAGATCAGCTCGGCGTAGTTTGGAATGGCGGCGGGGAGGCGAAGCTGCCCCGCTAGATATTCAGTCGTAGGGTTAGCAGTCGTCGGACTTGCTCTTGGCTCAAGCGAATGTCTGCTTACTGCGCTTTTTGCGCGCGTCTCATTTCCTCCTGCCCTCCGGCCTGTTTTTTCCATCCTCCAACCACCGGACGCTTCCTCTGGCGATTGTGCTGCCTGAGCCAGAAAGGCTCCGGTGGTCGGGGCCTTCAAAGCATTTGGAGGTCAACATGAAACTCGTCGCCCGCTTCGAGCTGGCATCGCGCTCAACCCGTGAACTGCATGCACTCATCCGCGATCTGTTGCACGAACTGGCCAACAGCGGGCCCGACAGGATTAGAGCCCGTGGCCTCTACCTAAGGCAGGCACTTTCCCATTGGAATTTTTATAGTAAATGAGGCGCCTAGCTCAAAGCTCTTACTTGAGTGCTCTTCACCGTTTGTCAAATTTACAGCTTGGGAGTGTTCGGTATCCCTGCGCGTATAAATACACTATCACACACCTTTCATGGAGACAGAATTGAGCGAAGAGAATCCAAAACAAAATCAACCGAAGAGGCGGATAAAGAGCTTCCGCCAGTTCATTGAAGGTAATGGCGGGATAAGCGTTAGCAAGAAGCACTTTCGGGTAGGCAACTCGGACTCGCGCGTTCCGGTGCCCAGAGACTATGAGCAGGTCCAATGAACTGCAGCAACCGGTAGAGGGGGGTGTCGCCGGATGGTCAGAATGATCTTAGCTGCGAAGAAGATGACGATTCCCGTTGACTTACCAGACGGCTTTTTTGCTGTCGTGACGTTAGTCGAGCCTGAACTCCCAAGCGATAGTGTTTGGCGGCATGAATGTGACGACAGGTCGGTTGCGGTGCCGAAATCACACGGCACTGTAAGCTTTGAAATTTTCACTACCGACAGTTCCGAATTCGTGGGTCACGGGGTGTTCGCCGCAGATCATTTGGCTGTCCAGTGCGATACCATTGATGTCCAGATTCCCTTTCGACGCAAAGGAATAGCATCATGGATGTATTTGCGAGCTAGTGAAGTTTTTGCCGCTCCAGTGCATCCTAGCTCAATTCTATCTCATGACGCGCTTGCTTTTTGGGGTGGCAGGAAGGCAATTTTTCACGATGCAATGTAAAACCTGATCGAGAATAGACGGAAAATGGTCGGCTTTTAGAGATGTTTCTGCGCGTGTGAGGCTGATTATAGAAGATACAATTGATAATAAGCTCAAATAACAAATTAAATTGGTTGCCAAAACTTATAGGATCAATTTTGGCATTCGATTACCTGATTATTTTTTTGTGGTTGTCGTTGGAAGTATAATATCATCTATCGCTATGGCAGTTGCATTTTGTCTGCATGACCCCTTGGCAGCGTCCCCTGATCTGAGCCAGGCCGCAAATGTGCCAATGTACGATTTGTACACAGACGACCGACTTACGATCATGTCAGTTGGAACCCCCAACCGCCAGTCCTCACATTTCACAAATTTTGACCGAACAAGTATAAACACCGCGTCGTGCTTACCGATCGATTTTCAACACCATGGCGACATTAAGCGCGGATGAGAAACTCATCTGTTTAGGTTTGGATGGGATCGGCAAATCGCAAAGCGTTGCATCCGCTCGGGCCTTTTGAGCGCTAGGCGGCCACCTTCTGACGAGTCTTCGCAATCAGTCCTAAGAGGTGATCGCCGATAGCTTTACCAAGTAAAGGTGGAACAGCATTGCCGACCTGAACGTACTGCTCGGTTTTCGAGCCTGCGAATTCGAACGAGTCTGGGAACGACTGGAGGCGGGCGGCTTCACGAACGGAGATGGCACGGTCTTGCTCTGGGTGTATATAAGCACCCCAATGAATGTCGCATTTCGTCAGTACCGTGCACGACAGTCCATCCCAAGTCATTCGACCGTACCGCTTAGTATGGTCACTCCGCTTTGCTCGCTTCATGCCTGCTGGCAGGAGGTCAATCGGAATGTCCCGCCAGCTCCCACCGGACGGAATGTGATCCAACCTCGCCACATTGATCTTACCGAGCCGCGGTGCCGCATGGTTCGCCACCTTAGTTGAATTCCCTCGAAGGGTTCGTTGGAAATTAGAAGTGGGCGGGGTCGCGTACGGAACATCTCCCCGATCCTCCCCGTTTTTTAAGGCCGGAAGATCCGAAATCGCTTCTCGGATCGTAACGAATGGAATTGCATCAGGCCCATGCGTCGGCGTCGGGTGACTGATCGGCACGCCAACCCGATTACCAATGAACACCACTCTCCTGCGCTCCTGCGGGACACCATACTCCTCTGCCTTTAGAACCTTCTCCTCGACAGCGTACCCAATTGCGGCAAGCTCAGCCTTTATGGCGCGTACAGCCTCACCGCCTCCAATCGAGAATATTCCTGTCACGTTTTCCATGACGATCCATTCAGGTCGCAAACCATCAACAATTCTCAGGTACTCCTTAAACAGGGTAGCCCGCGCATCAAACATGCTTCGCTGGTGATTGTAGACCGAATAAGCTTGGCATGGCGGTCCCCCGACGAGAACCGTCAGCTCACCCTTCTTGAGTCCTGTTTGCTCCATAATGCTCTCGACCGAGAGCTCTTGGACCGGGCAGTCGATAAATTTTGCATGCGGGTGGGTGCGAGAGAAGGTTTCGCCAGCAGCCTTGAAAAGATCGTTGCCTGCAAGGACAGTGAATCCCGCCATCTCAAGCCCAGCGGAAAGCCCTCCAGCACCGCAGAACAAATCGATCGCAGTGTACTTCATATCTGTCCAATCACCCTAAGCGTTCCCTCTTTGTGCTCATCTGTATATCAAGATCGTAAGGCGGCGACAATGCCGATCTGTCATCCGATCTTGTCCTCGATTCGGCCTTCAAATTTTTCGAGAGATACCGGTACGCCGCCGGTCAGACCCTCAATTGCAGACTCTAGGGTAGTGTAGAGGACCTCTTCGACGACTAGCTCCCTGTGCGCGCCGTGGTTAGGTCGTGGAAAGTCGACAAGAAACCAGACGATATCGGCATTGGAAACCTCATCAACCGTTCGCATCTCTCCCATGGATCGAAAGAACGGAACGTCCACGACCACGGCCATCTTTTTACCCCACCGCCTGAGGGTTGGAACCTTTATCTGAAGTTGGGGCATCAGTCGCTTGGGGCCACTGCTCCGGTAATCGGGTCGCCTCCCCTCGCGTGGCATTGAGAGTACACCGCCAGTATCTACGATATGGCGGAACTCGATCCCCATCTCTCTGCCCGAAAAATAAACCGCCTGTATTTCAACTGGCGCCCAACGGAGCGGTTGCCCAGCCTGCGGCCGCGGGCTCACGAGGATCATGTCGATGTAGCCCACGTCCGCGCCCGGATCGCTGTCTAGGTTTCCGGTGGACTTAAGAAAGCCGACCTCGCCCATCTGCTTTGGGTTTGGATCATCAAGCAGCTTCTCGCCGATGTGGCGAAAAACGGTATCGCCCTGATGGAAGCGGTACGGGCACATTGCGCGAACCATGCCACGCTCACCGGGCAACACGTGAACCGGTGCACCATCGTCGGACAGGAGCTGAAGCGAGCAGACGCCACCCGGCTTAGTGCAAGTCGGATGCGCTGTGTCGGTCCTGAACGGGCAGGATTTCTCGTTTTTATGCTGCTCGTCGAGCTTGTTGCGGAGAATTGTTAGCCGCTCGGTCTCCCTATGGGTGAGCGTACCGTCGACTTCTTTTGCCTGGAGCACGATGAGCCGGTCGACCTCAGCCTTCTTTAGCGCAGCGCCGCCGACCTTGTGGACGGCAAACTCCCTGCGCTCCGCCTCGGTCAACTCAAGGAAGGGCCGCCCGTACCACTCTGCAATGTGAAACCGCTCCGGCAAGACTCCTCCCGTTCTTTACAGGATGGATAGCAGTAGCCGTGCGACCGATCCAGCGTGACCAAACCGAAGCCTGCGGAAATCGAGACCCCTCTTACCGATGGGCCTTTCGAAGCGGCTGCGACATAGTATCACTTTCATCCTGTTCGAAGCCAAACGCGAGTGCTTGAGCGGCGTAGCAACGGCAAAGCCTGGCAGGGGGAAGCTAGTGCATCTTAATGACATCGTCACCGTTTCCCCGCAATCATTCTGAATTGCGTGAGCTTCTCCATGAGAAAGTCTTCATCGAATTTTACGGGGGGACTCATGATCCGTTCGATCTCCATCTCGACCGCTTCGATCTTGCATTCACGCTTCGTCTTCACTCTTGCACTTACACCGCCGCTTTGATTGTCTAGGCTGCGACTTGTGATGATCCGTGGCATACCAACGGGATCGAGCGAAAAATCTCCTCTCGCTGTAAAGTCGCAAGGCCTGTCGAGCCACATCTGCAATGTTGGATCTTGCCCGATCACCTCTCCCAGCCTGAGCAGCGCCCTTTCGAATGCCGCTTCGGCTTTCTCGTGAAGCCGGCGTGCCGATCGATCCCCGCGATGACTTGCGGTATCAGCGCGATTGTGAAGCATGATCGCCTTTTTGAGTAGCTCTTCATACCCCATTAGATCCTGTGGCTTTGATGTGAGCTCTTTTCGAACGTCGACCATGTTCGACCAGAGGTCCTCAAAAGTTTTATATCCTTCATTACCAAGCCAAGTATGAAGCTGCCGATTCTGCACGGTTTCGCCACGCCTCAGACGCGCCAATAACTCGTGTAATTTTGCCAGCCGCCTCGCGTCGGAGTGTGCCATCCTTTTACAATTCCTGCGTGTTAGGCGCCCCGGAAATAGATCGATGTGCCTCGTTCCGATCGCTTCGGTTTGCGCAGCAACTCACATTGGGCGCATTCCTTCACCGTCCCTTGGATTGCGTCGAGGCGCCTTTCTGGCGCTACTGCCAGGCCTTCAAAACGCAATGCGCATGGGAATTGGGCGAGCCAGCGCTGACTGACATATGGCTCTGTGATGACAAACAAGCCTAAGAGGCAAGCTTGGGAACAAGAACCCCATCATTTAATGGAGGCAAGTTTCTTGCTTCTCGGACAACGCTTCCACCGTGCTGGCCCGTACCGATAACGTACATAACATCGCTATCTGATTGAGGCCCGCGAAGCCTTCTGGCTAAGAGGTCGGCCAGCGCGGTGTCCTCAACTGCTACAATGACTTGCCGCTTCTCTCTCCGTATTGCCGCTAGGACCTCGACAAGGTTCAATGCACGATAATCGTCGATATGCTGCACTGGGTCGTCCAGCATGAGGGTCTTAAGTGTTGCCCATTGCCGCGAGAGATGGACGGCAAGTAGAAACGCTAAACCGGTGGCCCGACGCTGCCCACTGCTGAATAAGAATTGTGGATTTTTGTCTTCGCCGACACGGAAGTTAAGTGATGCGATAACCCGACCGCCGAAGCTGTAGTCGATTTCGCGCCAATCTGTGTGGGGTCGCAACCGCCGATACAGCTCCTTTAAGAGGGGCATGACCGTTTCAAATTGCTCCTCGAGTATTTCTTTCGGGAACGCTCTAGCCAGGTCATTCAAGCTCTTGGCTCGGTCTAAAATCGAACGCTTCCCGGCAATTTGCCCAGCAAGCTCATCGATCCGCGATCTGATTTGCCCGATTTCAATATCGAGCCCCTCAATCCTAGATGCGGTTTGAGAAGAAGATAGGCGGGCTTGGCTATCCCTAAGGCGCGAACCGACCTTGCGAATTTGCTCTAAGCGTTCATCGAAACCAAGGATATCATTCGCAAACTCCGCAAGTCCGAGGGCTGACGCTTCGTTCTCTAACTTAGCCCTCGCCGCGTTTTGGCTCTTGAGACGATCCTGGAGCTGATCTTTTTTCCTTTGCGTTTCGGAAAACCTGTCATTTGCAACGCTTAGTTCGGTTTCAACATCGCTAAGCTGAGACTGTTTCTTAGCTAGGACCTGGGCGACCTCACCCACCCTGCTCTTCTGCTGTGAAATAAATTCCAAAAATTGTTCAGAGCTACGAGCAGCATCACATAGTGGGCAATGACCGTCCTTAAGGCCATAGCTCTCACCATGTTCGAGCAGAATCGCGAGATGCTCATAATCTTTTGAAACAACTGAGAGGCCTTTTAACTCATCTGTCAGCTGTAGTTTGTCTGTCCTGAGCCGGTTAATCGTGCCGCTTTCCCGGATCAGTATTTCATTCAGTTCCGCGATTTCGCTTTCAAGATGATTGCGATCTGAAAATTCCCGTAGTTGTGTATCAAACCTATTTCTAAGATCTCTCGCGGTTGTAAAGTAGCTCGCGAGTTGTGTCAGTGCTGTCTCCCGCTCGAAGGTAAGGGGAGGGATCAATGCTCGAATTTCAGCTTCGGCTGCAATGCGGTCGCTCTGTGCAACCAAAAACGCTTCCTGTCCCGGCATGGAGCCTCGCAGGTTTGCGACTTCGTCCAATAGGGAAGCCAGCTTGGATTTGAGCCTCTCCTGCTCCTCGCCAGCTTCATTCAACTCGGAATTTGCCAGTTTGACGAGCTCGTCCAACTTGGCTCCGACATCAGGTGCGGTATCAGGCGAGATCGCATCCAATACCGCCCTAAACCGATCCCGCTCCGACAAATCTAGACTCAGCTCCGAGATCTGCTCATCCCTGATAATCATCGTCTGACAAAGCTTAGTCAGCGTTAAAGTGGAGTCGTGATTAGCGTTGAGCAACAGCTCTGCGAGATTTTGAATCCCAGTCTCGAGACCGGAGGGAGTTCGCCTTGCGTTGAAATCTTGTCCGCGCGCGTCAAGAAAACCGACCTCAACGAACTTTTCTTGAGCTGGTTCATCGCCAACCCACCACGTATGGTCGGCAAGCCCCCCTCCTTTGGCACGCTCCACTTTGTACTTGCTGATCGTGCCAGTAAGTACGAACTCGATCGCATCCATGATCGTGCTTTTGCCGACGCCGTTACGTCCCGTGATGACAGTCAGACCAGTTCCAAAGTCCACTCTTAATCGGTCCCGGCAGCTCCGAAAGCCAGCAATCTCAACATAAGATATTTTCATGGTTTGGCTCCCAACCGTGCCAAAAGTTGGGCTGCAGAAACTTTCTCATCCAGCACCAGCGAGGCCATGCCCGGAGAAAGATTCTCAATCCTCGTAGCAAGCCTTTCGCTGGCGTTGATCGCGGATAGCTCGGGTCTCGGTCCAAGTGGGAGAATAGGCAGAAGCGCTGAGCGTACAGACTGATTTGAAACAACCGAATGAGCTGCTAGCTTTCGAGTTTGCCGAAGATCCTCTTCAATAGCGCGAATTGCCCTCGCCTGTGAATCCGACGCTGCCTGACTGGTGAGAAAAACGCTGTACACGTTCCACGCCTTTTCACCTGCTTGGCGGAAATTATTCCCATATCGCGCCAGCAGCAAATCTTCGAACTTAATCCAGCCGTCTATGAGCTCTTGGGGAGTTTCGAACGAGGCGGCGACACCCAAAATATTCTCATCCTCAAATCCCAAACTGGGGCGTCCAGAGAATTCCATCCGCCAAGTTTGAAACTTAGCATCTTCCAAAACCTCGGCGACAATCTGCAATACGTCAGTCATAGGCCAAGCTCCGCAAATGCATCGTCTTCTGTGGCCCACGTGACGTTACCGCCGCGCGTTGCGCCGACCAGAGAGTTTGACCCGCCTCCACGCACGATGTCTTCCGTTGTTCCTCTACCTGTAGCACCGGCGCAGATCACCAAATCCGCACCTTGGCCGCTCGGAGCCTCGTTGTATTTTTCGCGCATTCTGCTGATAGACATGTTTGAGCAGTTCACGACTCTAATGAGCCTTCCATTAAGTGAGAGGTATGGGCCCTCTTCAACGGCTCCTGCTAGTTTCAACCTCAATCGAACGTACGCCACTCGGCCTGCCGAAAGATCGGGGGTCGCCAGCCTCGCGGCGCGATCGTAGGGGACTCCCTCGGCATCTCTCCGGATGTCGTAAAGATCTAGGCAGCCCACGGCTGGGCAGGAAAGGTGCGTTTCTTCTATCGCATCCCCGCCAATTTCATCGGCGAAGATTTCAGAACCTTTGGTGTTTTGCCTACGCACCCACATCTCGGAGAATGCACCGCGAAGCTCAGACAGGGCTTCATCACTAGACATTTGAACATGAGAAAATTTCTGCGATCCGGATAGCACCGCCCACAGGCCTGGCGCCTTCTCTTTGAGGTGATCTGTCTCTTGCCGGTCGACCACCGTGACAGAAGCGGGTGCCTGTGTTTCAAGAAGGTTTGCAAGAACTTCGTTCAAATACCCCCAATCAGTCCAAAATCCGACTATTAGCAGATCTTTCCCAGGAAGGTTCATGGTCATCCAAGCGCGGCACGATTCGATGCGTTGCTGAACTTCAGGCTCGGCTAACTGCCCATGCGTCCACAACGTGTTTTTCCGGCGCCTAGTCATGCATCCGTGAAACTTCAGCAGGGGGCGTGCAACTGATGTAAATTGGGTAGCCTCAGTGCCATCTAGCGCACCGCGCAGAGCCGTTTTGTGTCGCTCCGACCATTGCTCTACGAGGGTATCAAAGTTTGCTGTCAAAGAAGCTGCCGAAGCTCCGGTTAGGAGAAAGTCCGCTATCGCGGCATGTCCTTCGTTTGGCTTGCCGGCCAATTCACCCCAAGGCACGAGCTGATTGATAAAGTAGCTTTGAAAATTGCCACTAGCATGAAAGTGGCCAGCCAGGGCATCGATGTTCCACTCAAAGTCTGGGTTAAGTGCCTCAACAGCAAAGTGTTGGCGATAGCAGTGCTGCGATACTTGAGCCGCAAGCATCAAATTGCTCGGCGCCGGCCTTGACAGACCAGCTCCGGTCAGTGTCACCAGGTTACCGCCAGCCAGGCTTGTCAAAAGCTGAGTTCTAAGATCGGTTGGAAGAGGCAAAACAAAATCTCACATTGCGCTTTAGCAGCCGGCAAGCCCTGACAACTGCCCAGCTAATTTTGCTGTTGGATTTGCAGGAAAAATTCTGAAACGCAAGACCTTCCTACCTGTCATGACCTGCGCTCGGCCCTCTGAGACTAAAAGGTTCTTCCCAGGAAATGATTTAGATTCATACTAAAAAATGAATCATATGGTGAACACCTTTGGAAGCAAACCTACGACCCGCTTTTAGAAGTCAATTGCTTCGCTGACTGGGCGATTAAAACCGACTTTGCATTTGTGCAGAATCCGCTTTTTCAGGAGCGCGCCAGAAGCGACCTGATTAGATGACTGATAGAGATTTTAGAAGTTTGCCTTAGACTGGTCGGCAAAAAGATCCATTGACGCATCATCGGCAGACTCTGCCAAATAAAAAGGTTTTCAGTTACAATACCTATAATCAAATTACATAAATTGTCTTGACCTTACATATTCATTTTTGCCTTCGGCAATTGAGTGCTCTGCACTCAAGCAATTTATTTTGTCGATAAGATTCAAAGGGTCTTTTTTGAACACAATACACCTTCCGCAAGGTGTATTGTGTTCTGAGAATTCAAAGTAATCGTCCCATCACACACCCCATAAGAACAACCTCAGATGAGGAAAGGGCGGTTAGCCTGTCTCCTTTTACGTTCCGCTACATCCAGCGGACTCCTCAGAGGTGCTATGGAGCGACAATCATCTGAGGACGGTAGTTGCTTATTCTCAGAGCTACCATCGTGCCAACCGATAAAAAATTCGGTCAGCTTTTGTGCCAAGCAACCATTGGTTGCGAGGGATTCACCATCGCCCGACCCGATGGATTTTTCGCTGCGTCCTGTTTTCGCAGGCGATGGACTTTCGTTTAGGCGCCCAACCTTGGCCTGAGCCTTCGAGGTTCGTATCTATATATACCAGAGAAAAGATGTGACGTAAAAAAACTATTCAAAAGACCGATTATATTTAAATCTCCTCAGGTTATATTATTCTCACATTTTGGAGAAGAAGTATGGCCCTTGGGCGTCAAGCGAAAACACTTTCAAAACACCAAGTTGATGCTATTTTTTTACATGTGGGATCTGCTCGCAACGGAACGAGAAATCAGCTAATTCTTCTCTTATCCGTCCGCGCGGGTTTCCGAGCCAAAGAAATAGCGAGCCTAAAGTGGTACATGGTTTTAGATGCAAATGGCGAAATAGGAGATCACATTCATCTCACGGATAATGCATCGAAGGGCAAATCTGGTCGGGTTATCCCGATCAACACTCACTTGAAGAGCTTGCTTGAAAAGCATTTTGACCAGCGAACAGAAAATCCAATCTTTTTCTCGCCCGACGATTACGTTATTCAAACTGAGCGATCCATGAGGACTTCACCTCAAGCCATCGTCAACATGTTCCAGAAATGGTATCATGAACTTGGCTTTGTGGGCTGTTCATCTCACAGCGGACGCCGAACATTCATTACCAACGCCGCTAGAAAAATTTCGACGGTTGGCGGATCGCTGCGGGACATTCAATTTCTAGCTGGCCACTCATCGCTGCAGACAACCCAGCGCTATATCGAAGGTGATAGCGAGGCTCGGAACAAAGTGGTGAACCTTATCTGATTGATGTGGTCACAAACTGCCGAAAAACTATGATTTTCTCCGTCAATCTAGATTGTCGATTTTCACCTTCGCTTTCAGTTTTTTGAGCCGCTCACTTTGTAAGCCATGCATATCGATCCCTTCAATTTGACTGTAGTGCTGCCAATTACCGTTTCGATATCCGATGTCGACATCAATGGGATCGACAGAGCTAACGGCACCATCTTCCCACGCTAAAGCGGGGTTAGGTCGCAATTTGATTGATCGAATGAATCGCCGGATCTCTGCATTCACCTTTTTACGTTGCCTCACTTGCTCATCGGGATCCAACTCGGCATCATTTAAGCGGAGCAGCAATGCCTCGCGATCCGGTGCCGAGGTCATGGAGTGTTCCGCAATCTCGGCCTCGATTTTACGGATCGATTTGGCCACGGCTTCCCTCTCAATCTCTAAGGCTCCTAGCTTTTCCCTTAAAGCGGCGGACCCTGATAGGTCGGCTATGGCATCCACAATTCTTGCGATTTTTTCGTCTGTCGATTGAATGGCCTTCTGGTTCTCAAGCTTCTCAACCTTCAGCTTTGTAAGATTTGCCTGCCACTCATGGCCATTCACTGCAGTGCTAAAATCCACCTCACGGACCAGGGCCAGAAGCAGGTGCTCAACATCGCCATAACGCATTGCCGATGCATTACATTTGCGGGTGAGTATCGCGTTTGAGCATCGGAGATATTTCCCACCTTTCGGCATAGCCCCTTTGTCCATGAACCTGATCCCGCTTCCGCAATATCCGCATTGAAGTGTGCCCGTGAACAGGTTCGGGTATTGAGGCCCCTTCCGGCCGGCGCCGGATGTCCGCCTCTTTTGTCGAGCCTCCTTTGCCTCAACGAACAGAAGCTCATCAATGATTGGCGGATAGTATCCAACAATGTTCGACCCGTCGGGAACACGTTTCCGAAAAGTCACATCTGACAAAATCTTATGTGGCTGATACTCACCGAGAACAGCGCGGTTATCCAGTAGCTTCTTGATAGAGGACTCTTGCCACATCGAAGATCGCCCCCACGTGGGCTCCTCCCTTCGATTGAGCTCCTTCGCAATTGAGTAGGATCCCCAGCCATCGCGGCTCAGTTCAAATATATTTCGGATGACCTTTGCCCTGTTCTCGATCACCTCGATGCGGGCACCACTCTCAGAAAATCGCAACCAATTGGGCAGATTCTGCATCGTCACCCGACCAGATCTGGCGATATTGCGTTTCTGTTCCCACGCCGAGGCGAGGCGGACCGATTTCATGCGAGATTCTTCATGTGCCCGCATCATTACAATTGCGGCAACCATCAGATCGGTATCGCTTTTCTCGACCGTCTCTCTCGAATAAGTTCGACGATCAGTTAGGGTAACCACATTCACCCCCGACCGAATGATCCGGTTTAAAAGGGAGATCGCTTCAAACACGTTTTGCCGCGTGAGCCGATCCAAACTCTCGACGATCAAAAAGCTTCCCTCTTCGAAGATGCCCTCTTCAGCCAGGCGAAGGAATTCCGAGAGAGCACCGAATTCGGAATTTTTACCTTTAAACGCAGACACGCCTTGATCGTGAATGATGTCTGCAAGCTCCCAGCCCATCTCTCGAACATAAGCTTCGGTCACCTTAAGCTGGCGACGGACAGAGTCCCCTTTCAGTTGCTCGGCAGTTGACATTCTGATGTAGGAATATGCTCGAACCATGGGGGCATTCTCTCTCTCGATCTTGCCCACTGAGATACCACAAAATTTTATTGGGTAAAATATCCTGATGGTCGGCCCGCCGGGTTCGGGCAAAAGCCTGCTGGCATCATGCCTGCCCGGCATTCTGCCCGAACTGACACCGGGGGAGGCACTCGAAGTTTCGATGGTGAAATCCGTCGCAGGCACGCTGGAGGCAGGCCGGATCAGCCGCGCCCGCCCGTTCCGCGCGCCGCACCATTCGGCCAGCATGGCGGCACTGACCGGCGGCGGGCTGAAAGTGCGTCCGGGTGAAGTCAGCCTGGCGCATCTCGGCGTGCTGTTCCTTGATGAACTGCCCGAATTCCAGCGCCCGGTGCTCGATTCGCTGCGCCAGCCGCTGGAGACCGGCAAGGTCGATGTCGCCCGCGCCAACGCGCATGTCACCTTCCCCGCGCGGGTGCAGCTGGTGGCGGCGATGAACCCGTGCCGCTGCGGGTACGCGGGCGATCCGGCGAGGAACTGCAACAAATACCCGCGCTGTGTCGGCGATTATCAGTCGCGCTTGTCCGGGCCCCTGCTCGACCGGATTGACCTGCACGTGCACGTTGCAGCGGTCAGCGCGATCGACATGGCGCTTCCCCCACCCACCGAAGGCAGCGCCGAAGTCGCCCGCCGGGTCGCCGCCGCGCGCGCGGTGCAGGTCAGCCGGGGTGTGCGCTCCAACGCGGAACTTGAAGGCGAAAAGCTCGACCATTTCGCCACGCCGGACGAACCGGGTCGGGCGCTGCTGCTGCAAGCCGCCGAGAAACTTCGTCTGTCCGCGCGCGGCTACACCCGGATGCTGCGGGTTTCGCGCACCATCGCCGACCTTGCCGGGGCGGACACCGTTGGCAGAGTGCATATCGCAGAGGCATTGTCCTATCGCCTGATGACGGGTTAAGGAGCGGGGCAAGCCGCCCTCTCCCCCGGCCGACACAAAGGCGCATTGGCGATTTCGGACGATCCTTCAGCTGTGCTGGCCGAGCGGCCTCAGGGCCTTGCGGCGCTGTGGGAACGCCTGTGGAGCAATGCAAAACGGCGCAAGGCGGTGAGCCTGGCGATTGCGCTGGCGTTAGAGGCGCTGATCGTCGTGCTGCTGCTCACCCTCGGCGCGCAGATTGCGGGCGAGGAGGATGGCGAGGAGACCGTGACCGAATTCAAGGCGGTAGAATTCGCCGCCCCGCCCGAACCGGAGCCGGAGCCCGCCACCGATGCCCCGCCCGAAACCAATGTTGCGACGCCGCAGGATCAACCGCTGCCCCGGCCCGATCCGCCGCGCCCTTCGCCGCTGCTCCTTAACCCGCAGCCCGCGCCTGCGCCCCCCCCGCCGCCGCCCGCGCCGCAGCAGCCCAAACCGCAGCCGAGCGCGACGCCCAAGATCGCGGCCAAGATCAATCCGGGCCGCACTTATGGCCCCGCCGACACCGGCAATCCGCGCACTGCGGGGGACAGCCAGCAAGTCGGCACGGCGCCGAACGGCGAGCCACTCTTCGCCGCGCGCTGGTACCGGGAGCCGACCGATTCGGAGCTGGCCGGGTATCTCTCCACCGCGAACAATCCGGGATCGGCACTGATCGCCTGCAAGACCGTGCCCGATTACTATGTCGAGGATTGCGTGCTGCTGGGCGAAACGCCACCGGGGTCGCAGATCGGGCGGGCTGTGATGGCCGCCGCGTGGCAGTTCCGTGTGCGCCCCGCACGGGTCGGCGGGCGTGAGCAGGTGGGATCGTGGGTGCGGATCAGGATCGACTACACGGTGCGCCGCGCGCCGCGTTAGCCGCGCAAATGGTTGCGCACGACCTCGCAGAAGTCGCCGCCCCACGTCTCCAGCTTCTTGGCCCCCACACCGGGGATCGTGCCCATTTCGGCGAGCGTCTCGGGGCAACGATGCGCCATGTCGCGCAGCACCGAATCGTGGAAGATGACATAGGCGGGGATGCCGTGTTCGGTCGCCAGCATCCGGCGTTTGTCGCGCAGGGCCTCGAACAGCGGATTGCCGACCGGGTTGGGGGCCGTGTCCGCGCCGCGACCTCTTCGGGTGCGGCGAGCTTTGGGCGGCGGCTCTGCGATGCTCACCCCGGCTTCGCCCTTCAGCACCGCGCGTGCTTCGGGGCCGAGCATCAGTCCGCCGTGTTCGGTCGCCGCCAGCATGCCGCGCGCCACCAGCACGCGGGTGAGTGGTCGCAGCAGCGCCGTCTCCTCGCCCGCGACGATGCCGAACACCGACAGCTTGTCATGCGCGCGGGACGTAATCCGCTCATCGCTCTGCCCGGTCAGCACCTTTTCGATATGGCCGATGCCAAAGCTCTGTCCGGTGCGATAGACGGCGGACAGCAGCTTGCGCGCCAGTTCGCTCGCATCGACCACGCTTGGCGGGTTGTCGCAATTGTCGCAATTGCCGCAGCGTTCGGGCGGGTGCTCGCCGAAATGGCGCAGCAGGATCGCGCGGCGGCATTCAGGGGTTTCGACCAACGCGGCGAGGCTGTTGAGGCGCGTCTGCTCGCCTGCCAGCCGTTCAGGCTCAACATCGGCGAGCCATTGGCGCGCGCGCGAAAAGTCGCTGACGCCCCACAGCAAGTGCGCTTCGGCAGGGTCGCCATCGCGGCCCGCGCGGCCGGTTTCCTGATAATAGGCCTCAATCGATTTGGGCAGCCCGGCGTGGATGACGAAGCGCACGTCAGGCTTGTCGATCCCCATGCCGAACGCAATGGTGGCGACCATCACCATGCTTTCCGATCGCACGAAGGCGGCCTGCGTGGCAGCGCGGCGTTCTGGGTCCAGGCCCGCGTGGTAGAACCCGGCTTCACGCCCGGTGCGCACGATTTGCGCGGCAATATCTTCGGCCTGCTTGCGGCTCGGCGCGTAGACGATTCCGGCGCCTGGCAGGCGTTCCAGCAATTCGTTGATCTGGCGCGTGCCATTGTCGCGCGGTTTGATCGCGTAGCGGATATTGGGCCGGTCGAACCCGGCGACGATCAGGCCTTCGTCGGGAATGCCCAGCTGCCGCAGAATATCCACCCGCGTCGCAGGATCCGCGGTGGC
The DNA here is from genome assembly GCA_001464915.1 of Sphingomonadales bacterium Ga0077531. Taxonomy (GTDB): domain Bacteria; phylum Pseudomonadota; class Alphaproteobacteria; order Sphingomonadales; family Sphingomonadaceae; genus Erythrobacter. The sequence goes on along the minus strand of LNED01000017.1, from coordinate 170,744 downwards.
AGTCAGCGCGAGGCGCGGGACATGCGCGAACCGATCAAGCATCGGCCTTAGCGCGCGATAATCGGGACGGAAATCGTGGCCCCATTCGGACACGCAATGCGCTTCATCGATGGCGAACAACGCGATCTCTGCGCGGTCGAGCAAAGCCTGAAACCCGCTGGTCGCCGCGCGTTCGGGCGCGATATAGAGGAGGTCGAGTTCGCCATTGCGAAACGCCTCTGCTGTGGCGGCATTGTTGCTATCGGCAGACGTCATCGATGCCGCGCGGATCCCTGCCGCGCTGGCCGAACGGATCTGATCGTGCATCAATGCGATCAGCGGTGAAATGACGATGGCGGTGCCGGGCCGGGCCAGTGCAGGCACCTGATAGCACAGACTTTTCCCCGCTCCGGTCGGCATCAGCGCAAGGCTGTGCTGCCCCTGCATGACCCGCGCAATCACAGCCTCCTGCTGCCCGCGAAAGCCGGGGAAGCCGAAGGTGCGGCGCAGAATGGCGTGAATATCAGGGGCGGCGGGCGCGTGCATGGCGCGGCCCTAGCCCATCATATGCGAGAGCGCAGCCCGAAGCCCTGCGCTATCGACCGTTTATCGGTGGGGCGATTAACGCGCGGCGGCAGCTTTCGCAGCGGCAAGATCGACCACGTCGCCCCGGCCGAGACTGACGCCCTGACCCGCGCCGGGCGTAGCAATGGTGCCGTCCGCCCGGTTGCCGAGGTTCTCGGGCCGGGTCAGCCACAGATCCTGCGGGCCAAGAATGCGGCCATCATGCGCGAGGATTGAGACTGGGCCGATCGGCAGTCGGTCCAATTCATCGACCAGCACCGGGTCTTCGACCACCTGTTCGGTGCCGTATTTCTGGCCCCATTGGCGCAGCGCCAGCATCGCGGGCAGCAGGTCGAGGCCCTTTTCCGTCAACCGATATTCGATCTTGCGGCGATCATCGGCGCAGGGTTCACGTTTCAGAATGCCGTGTTCGACCAGCTTGGCCAGCCGGTTCGACAGGATGTTGCGGGCAATACCCAACTCGGTCAGGAATTCCTCGAAGTGCTTGAGACCATTGAAGCTCGCGCGCAGGATCATGAAGGACCAGCGTTCGCCCATCACCTCCAGCGCCTGCGGCAGCCCGCATTCGATCAGATCGCGCAGCGGTTCTCTCAAGTCACCCATTCATGTGTCCTTCCCCGATTGGGGTCGTTTGTAACCACTTTTTGGCGCGGTCACAAAAAATTTCAGTTTTCAGTTGCAACTCGCAACCTAGTTATGTAGGTAGCGAATAGCAACTGGTTTCAAATTGAAATGTTGCATTGCAAAATGAGACGGCTGAGGCCACAGGGCCATGCGCCCAAGACGCGATAATGAAAAGGATTCTGCGATGATCAACACCCTTTCCCTCCCCCGCACCGGCAAGTTCGCCGTCCTCGCCACCGCGCTGCTGTACACCGGCCTGAGCTTCGGCATCGCCACCTCGGCTCCGGTCGAAGCTGCTGGCCCGGCCTATTACACCGCCAAGCTGACGGCACCCGCCGGTGAAGACCGCGTCGTCGCTGGCGGCGTTGCCTGGACCTGCGAAGGCGACATGTGCGTCGCCAACAAGGCGAGCGCCCGCCCGCTGCGCATCTGCCGCGGCCTGAACCGCAAGTTCGGCGAAGTCGCGACGTTCAAGGTCGAAGGCGCAGAAATCGCCGCTGACGAACTGGCGAAGTGCAACGGCTGATTAAGCTGACAACCGCATCCCCACTCTGTCCGGCACCCTCTCCCGCCGGATAGAGCTCTCCGACCCCCGGCACGCTCGTCCCAAGCGTGGCCGGGGGTTTTGAGTTTTTGTGTTGCGCTCGCCCCTCCGGGCGAGCGGCTGCGGGCGGCTGGTCGGCCTTGCGGACCCTGCGGGTCCGTTATCAGCGCATCCCAATCGCGTTGGTCTAGAGTAATCCCGCGTCAACCAGAGCCGCCTCAAGTCCCGCTGCATCGGTGAACAGGTGGGCGTCCCAACCACGTGCTTTCGCCGCCGCGATATTGGCGGGGTTGTCGTCGGTGAAGAACAGTGCATCGCCGCTCCGGCCGCTGCGCGCCTCGACGATTTCGTAGATCCGCGCTTCGGGCTTGGCGACCTTCTCGACACCCGACACGATGATGTCCGCAAAATGATCAAAAATCGGCTGAGTCGGGCGGAACACCTGCCAGAATTCATCACCGAAATTGGTCAGGCAGAACAAGGGTACGCCCTTGCCCGCCAACCGCTCAACAATGCCGTGCGATCCCGCCACCGGCCCCGGCACGGTTTCATTGAAGCGCGTGGCATAGGCATTGATGTGCTCCTCGTAAGCCGGGAACAGCGCGATTCGTTCAGGCACCATGTCCGCCAGCGCGCGACCGCGATCATGTTCGAAATGCCACTCCTCGGTCACGACGTTGGTTAGGAACCAGTCGAGCTCCCGCGCGTCATCGATCAGCTTTTCGAACAGGGCGCGCAATTCCCATTGGAACAGCACCCGCCCGACATCGAATACCACAGCTTTCTGCACGTCTCTGGCTCCCCAAATGATCGCGGCCCGCGCTCCGGGAAGGAGGCGGGCCGCTGATCTTGTCGGCTACCGCTTAGGGCAGCCGCACCGCGAATCAATTAACCCTGGCGGGCCTTGAAACGACGGTCGGTCTTGTTGATGACATAGGTGCGGCCACGACGACGAATCACGCGGTTATCGCGGTGACGGCCCTTCAGCGACTTCAGGCTGTTGACGATCTTCATGATGCGGTCTTCCAAAAGAGAAGCGCGCCGGATCAGGCCCGACGCGCGGAAATTGAAGGCTGCCGTTAGCGCCGCCGCCCTTGTGCGTCAATCCGATACGGTCAGGCGACCGCACGCAAATCGTTCAATTTGCGCTCCCACGCCAGAGCATGGGCGATAATCGTGTCGAGTTCGGCGTGGCGCGGCTGCCAGCTGAGTGTCTGCTTGATGCGCGCCGGGTTCGAAATCAGCGAATCGGCGTCTCCGGCCCGGCGGCCCTCCATCCGGCGGACAAGCTGGCGATTCGTCACCCGGTCGACCGCATCGAGCACCTCGGTAACCGAAAACCCCCGGCCATAACCGCAGTTCATCGTCAGCGAGCGCGCAGGATCGGCGATCAGCGCCTCCAGCGTCAGCACATGCGCCGCCGCCAAATCGCTGACGTGAATATAATCGCGCACGCCGGTGCCATCGGGCGTGGGGTAATCGGTGCCATAAACGCTTACCGATTCGCGCTTGCCCAGCGCGGCCTCGATGGCGACCTTGATCAAGTGCGTCGCACCATCGGTCGATTGTCCACTGCGCGCCTGCGGATCAGCGCCCGCGACATTGAAGTAACGCAGCACGCCGCAATTGATCGGATGCGCGGCGGCGACATCGGCCAGCATCTGTTCGGTCATCAGCTTTGACCAGCCATAGGGGTTGATTGGCCGGGCGGGCGTGTTCTCGTCCACCGCCGCAACGTCTGCCAAGCCATACACCGCTGCGGTTGAGGAGAAGATGAAGTGCCGCACCCCGCCCGCCACAGCGGCGGCAATCAGCGCGCGGCTTTTCACCGTGTTGTTGTGATAATATTTGAGCGGATCGGCCACGCTTTCTGGCACCACGATCGATCCTGCAAAGTGCATGATTGCCGCCACGCCCTGCTCGGCAATGATCCGCGCGATCAGGCCTGCGTCCTCGATATCGCCTTCGTACAGCGGCACGTCGGCGGGGATTGCAAAGCGGAATCCGGTCGTCAGGTTGTCGATCACTGCCACCGGCCAGCCCGCGTCGCGCAGCGCCAGCACCGCATGGCTGCCGATATAGCCCGCCCCGCCAGTTACGAGTACGCACTGCTTGGACAGGCTGGGTTTGCTGTGTGAGATCATGGCGCGCGATGTAACACCAAGATCGTTTGGAAATCGTCAACCTTACCTGCCGCACAGCAGGCCTGTGCACCGCCCCGCGCTCGGCCTATATGTGTGCGGCCACAAAAGGAATTCGTTATGTCCGCTTTCCGCCTGCCCACATTCCGCCTGCTCGCCCCCGCAGTCGTCTGCGCTGCCGCTATGGCGCTGTCCGCCTGCGCCACCCGCCCCTACACCGGCCCGGTTGAGGTGACCCGCTTTGTCGCAGCCAACCCGGTGGGCCTCGGGCAGGGGCCGATCGTCGTCTATTTCCCCGACGAGGTCGCCAATGCGGGCGCGAAGGCCGCGATCAAGGCTGCGGTTGAACGCGAATTGCAGGCATTGGGCTACACCATCGTCGCACAGGAAGGCCGCGATATTCAGGTCGCCGCCGTGCGCACCGCGCGCAACCCGATTGCCGCAATCCAGAATGATCGCGGCCCGGTCAGCGTTGGGGTTGGCGGGCAAACCGGCAGCTTTGGTTCGGGCGTCGGGCTTGGCGTTGGCATCAATCTGGGCGGCGGAAGTGAAGGCCCGGCGGCCAATACCGAGCTTTCGGTGCGGATCACCGCCGCCGACACCACCACCCTGTGGGAAGGCCGTGCGCAGTTGGCGACCGGGGTGAAATCGCCCTATTCGCAGGTCGATGCCAGCGCCCGCGCACTCGCCGCAGCCTTGTTCCGTGACTTTCCCGGTGGCAATGGCGAGACCGTGACGATCAACGTCAAGAAGCTCCAAGGAAACTGATGACCTCTCTCCATATCGATGCCGCGTTCGACAGTGGCAATATTGACGTGCTCGGGATCGACGGCGCTACCGCGCGCCTCGCCATCCGCCGCGACAATGCGTCTGAATTTTTCCAGTGGTTCCACTTCCGCGTCTGCGCGACTGCGGGCGAAGAAGTGGTGCTCAAACTGACCGGGTTGAACGCCAGCGCCTATCCCGGCGGCTGGCCCGATTACAACGCCTGTGTCAGCGAAGACCGCGATTACTGGACGCGCGCCGCGTCGAGTTTCGACAAGGACGAAGACGGCGGGACGCTGACGATCCGGTATCTGTCCGCCAGCGATGTGTTCTGGTGCGCCTACTTCGCGCCTTTTTCGATGGAACGGCATCACGATCTGATCGCTGAGACCGCATCGTGCGAGGGCGTCGATCTCGTCAGGCTCGGCACAACGCTGGATGGCCAGCCAATCGATTGCCTCGAAATTGGTGAAGGCGATGTGCAGGTGTGGCTCTACGCCCGCCAGCATCCTGGCGAAACGCAAGCCGAATGGTGGATCGAAGGCGCGCTGGATTGCCTGACCGATCCCGCTGATCCAGCGGCGCGGGCGCTGCGCAAGGCGTGCCGCATCCATGTGGTGCCCAATTGTAACCCCGATGGTTCGCACAGAGGGCACCTGCGAACCAATGCGGCGGGCGCAAACCTCAACCGCGAATGGGCTGAGCCCACCGCCGAACGCGCGCCTGAAGTGCTGGCGATCCGCAATCGAATGGATCAGACCGGCGTCGACTTTGCGATGGATGTCCACGCAGACGAAGCGATCCCGGCCGTATTTATCGCCGGTTTCGATGGCATCCCGTCATGGACGCAGGCGCAGGGCGATGGCTATGATCGCTATCAACGCATCCTCGACCGCCGCACCGCCGATTTCCAGACCAAGCTCGGCTATCCCAAAGCCCCGGCGGGCCGCGCCAACCTTTCGATGAGCACCAATCAGGTCGCCGAGCGTTTCGGCGCGGTCGCGATGACGCTGGAGATGCCGTACAAGGATATCGCCGACTTCCCCGAACCCGAACAGGGCTGGTCACCCGAGCGGTGCAAGCTGCTGGGCCGCGAATGCATGGCAGCGCTGGCGGAATGGTTGGCGGGCAAGGACGCCTGAATCTCCGCCTGATTTCTTGCCAGATTTCCTGATTGCCGCGCCCCGCAAGGCGCGGTAATCCGGCCCTATCAGTTGTTTGGGGGGCCAATTTTCATGATGTCTGCAACCACCGCGCGCCGCTTTCGCGCGCTTGCCTTGGTGCCCGCGCTGCTGGTGCTGGTCGCCGCGCGCACATCTGTGGCACCGCTGCCCGAAACCATGGTCGGCACCAAACTCGACCTGCCGATGAACGAGCTTGTCACAGTCAAACCCGGCGACGTGGTGCTGCGCGCCAAGGTCTATGACACCGAGGTTGTGACGATCACCGAGCCAGTCTCGGTCGGCATCGCCAAGTTCACCCACGACATCGCCGCCGGAACGCGGCTTGATCCGGTGCTGATGTCGGAAAAGACCGAACAGCTGACCGGATCGGGCGGGCGCATCTATTGCGGCGAAAACCAGCGCACCCGCTCCAAATTCGGCGAAGCTATGATCGGCGACTGGTTCTCAAAATACGAAGCGATCGTGCGGTTCTGCTTCATCGACAGCAATGACGACAAAAAGCTCGACAAGGTGTTCCTCGCCGGCGCGAAAGCCAAGGAAGATCAGATCGCAACCAGCATCACTCCGGTCGCGTTTGAGCGGCGGGTGTTCCAGCCCGATGACGAGGCCGGCGTGCTCGAACTGCGCGTCAACCGCCTGATCGCCAAGAAGAGCGAGCCCGACAAGATCGAGTTCAAGCTGCACCTTATGAAGAACGGCACCGAACAGGCATTCGACCTGATCCGCACGGTCGAGAAAGGCGCGGCGCAATCAACCTATCCCACCATCCGCACCAATCCCAAGAAGGTGCCCTACCCGTCGTACTTCAACGATGTGTTGGGCGGCGGTATCGGCGTGATGGCGGTCGACTCCGACAAAGGTGAGGCGCAGATCAAGGTGCACAGCAATTTCGGCCTGAAATTGTTCAAGCCAATCTCGATCACGTATAACTACGTCTACGTTTATTACTAAGGCGCGTTAGTCAGGCCCGGATCAGGCAAGGTTGGCAGGCCCAAACGCGTGCGGCAGCAGCGTGGATAGCACCGCGCGCCGCACCTCGCCCCCTACTCCGTTGCCTGCGACGCACAGCACCAGCGGATCGGTCGCGCCCAATGCGGCGACCTCGTTGAGCACTTGGCGGCAGCGTCCGCACGGGGTGATGGGATCGGCCCCGGCCTTGAGGCCCACCACCGCGACCGCCAGCAACCCGCCGCGCCGTCCTTCGCACAGGGCTTTCGCCACCGCGACCGTCTCGGCGCACAGGGCGAGGCCATAGCTGGCGTTCTCGACATTGCAGCCGGTCAGGATCGCGCCATCATCAAACAACAGCGCCGCGCCGACGGGGTAGTCGGAATAGGGCGCATAGGCGTGCTCAGCCGCGGCAAAGGCGGCTGTGATCAGCGCCTGTTCCTGATCGCCGCTCAGGCTCATTTCTGCACCACCACCCATTCGATCGGCTCCTCGCTCGCCTCGTTTACCAGCTGGCTGTTGGCGCTCCATAGCAGCCACGGCCGCCCGGCATAGTCGGGCCGCGCCCGGTCGCGCGCCAGCCACAGATCGCGGGACAGCGCGGTGGCGGTGTTGTGGCGCTCCTGAAAATCGCGACCCAGCTTGAGGATCACCGGCTTGCCCGCGTGGGTTTCGATCTGGTTGATCAGCGTCATCAGCTCGCTTTCAACCGCCGCATCGCTGACCTTGGGAGAGCAACTATCAGCCAGCCGGCTCAGCCCGATGGCAGGCGGCAGCAGCGCCGCATCGCGCGGCACCACCTGTGCAAACACTCCGCTTTGGAGGTCTGCGGGCGCACACGGATCGAAATTGAGCACCACGCCGACCTGCAAACCCGCGCTACGCGCTTGGCCGAACCGCGTCGCAAACCCGCCCGGCGCATCGGGCAGCGGATCAAGCGCCAGCGGCAGATAGACGAACTGCGCGCCAATCGCCTTCAGCGTCGCAAACTTGATTTCGGCCCCGCCCACCGGGGTCAGCGCGCCTTGTTCGGGGTACAGCGCCTCGTCCGGGCGCCAGGTGCGCATGTCCCACCATAGCCACGCGGCAAAGGCGAGGCCGAACAGCGCCAGCAGCGCGAGCGCGCGCACCAGCCAGCGGCGCGCGCCATTCTTGCGCCCTTTGGCCTTCCCGCGCGCCATCGTTCAGCCTTTGATGTGCAGCACGCAGATCAGCGTGAACAGCCGCCGCGCTGTGGCAAAATCAGTCTCAACCTTGCCATCCAGCCGTTCGAGCAGCAATTCCGCCGCACCATTGTGGATCCCGCGCCGGGCCATGTCGATCGTCTCGATCTCCGACGGGGTGGCCTTGCGAATCGCCTGATAATACGAATCGCAGATCGCAAAATATTCGCGGATCGGGCGGCGGAACCGGCCCATGCCGATCAGCAGCGTTTCCAGCAATTGCCCGCCCGTGTCCGAAATATCCATCACCAGCCGCCCATCGGTGACCGACAGATGCAGGTGATACGGCCCATTCCCCCCACGCTCGACCGAGCGAACGGGCTTGAAGATGTTTTCCTCGATCAGGTCATAGATTGCGACCCGGCGTTCCTGTTCGACATCGGCGTTGCGCCACAGGATCGTCGCTTCATCCAGCGTGACCTGCGCAATGCGATAGTCACCCGTGCCGCCAGCGGCAGGGGACAGGGGCAGGGAATCGGGCGACTGATCAGCCATAGCGCCTGCCTTCGCAGATGCAGGGGCCGCACTTCAAGCACTTCGGTAGGCTTGAGGGCAAACTCTCCCCACTATCCACAGCGTCCAAAATAAAAATTGGCGGCAATCACCCTTGCGTTCGGGGCCCGCCCGCGCGCATCAGGCAGTGATGGCCGAACCAGAAAAAGTCACTCCGATCAAAGCGCAATCGGGCGAAACCGACAGTCCCCTGCGCAAGCTGCCCTACAATCTCGAAGCTGAGGCCGCGTTCCTCGGCGCAGTGCTGATTGATAACCGCGTGATCGAGGAATTGCAGGTGCCGATCCGGGCCGAGCATTTCTTTGAACCCCTGCACCAACGCATTTACGAACGCGTGCTGGTGCTGATTGAACGCAACGCCACCGCTTCGCCCGTCACGCTGCGCCCCTATTTCGAAGCGGACGAGGCGCTGAAGGATTTGGGCGGAACCAGTTACCTCGCGCAATTGACCGCGAGCGGTGCGGGTCTGCTCGCCCCGCGCGAATTGGCGCAGCAGATTTACGATCTGGCCCTGTTGCGCGAGTTGGTCAGCGTCGGGCGCGGGCTGGTCGAAGGCGCGCTCGATACCTCGCAGGATACCTCCCCGCTTGATCGGATCGCGCAGGCTGAGGCTGACCTGTTCCGCGTCGCCGAAGGGGCTGCGACTGCGCGGGAGGCGGCAACGTTCCGCGATGCGGCGGTGCAGGCGATCAAGATGGCCGAAGCCGCGATGAATTCGGGCGGCGGTTTGTCGGGCAAGACCACCGGGCTTGCGACCATCGACCAGAAGACATCGGGCCTGCACAATTCCGACCTTATCATCCTGGCGGGCCGTCCGGGGATGGGCAAAACCTCGCTCGCCACCAACATCGCGTTCAACTGCGCCGAGAAACATCTCGAATGGCAGCGCGACGGGGGCGAGTTCAACTATGGCGGGCCGGTGGCATTCTTCAGCCTGGAAATGAGCGCCGATCAGCTCGCCACGCGTATCCTGGCCGAACAGGCCGAGATTTCATCGGAGAACCTGCGCAGCGGTAAGTTGACGCGCGAGGATTTCCAGAAGCTTTCCTACGCCAGCCAGCGTCTGGCCGAATTGCCGTTGTATATCGATGATACCCCGGCGCTCACCATCGGGGCGCTTCGCACCCGCGCGCGCCGGATGAAGCGACGGCATGATATCGGCTTGATCGTGGTCGATTACCTCCAGCTGTTGCAGGGATCGGGCCGAGCCAACGATAACCGGGTCAACGAAATTTCGGAGATCAGCCGCGGCCTGAAAACGCTGGCCAAGGAATTGCAGGTGCCGGTGATCGCGCTCTCGCAGCTGAGCCGTGCGGTCGAACAGCGTGAGGACAAGCGCCCGATGCTGTCCGACCTGCGCGAATCCGGCTCGATCGAGCAGGACGCCGACATGGTGTGGTTCATCTTCCGCTCGGACTATTACCAGATGCTGATCAAGCCCGACACGCCCGACGCCAGCAGCACGCCCGACGTGCAGGAAAAATACCGCGCATGGGAAGAAAAGTTTGAACAGATGGTGGGCAAAGCGACCCTGATCGTCGCCAAACAGCGCCACGGTTCAACCGGCAACGTGCCGCTGCATTTCCAGAGCGACATCACCAAATTCACCTCGCCCAATTTCAAGGACTACGGCGACTACGGGTTCGAGTGAGGTTTGGGGCAGCGCCAGCGGCGCGGATATTCAGTCACCCTTGCTCCGATTGGCGATAGCCTGCGGCCTCGGCATCGGCGAGGCTGCAAAACATCTTCTCGGTCTCCGCTTCGCTGTAAAGCGGGCTGCGCGGGGTGCGGTAGATCGCATTGCCATCAGCATCGCGCGTGCCCTTGACGTCGCATTGCGGCGCGCATCCGACAAAAGCGCAGCGCGTTTGCGACACGCGCGGCTTGCCGCGGGATGCCGAGGTTCCACTCTGCATTGATCCACCAACATCAAGCGACGCCTGCCGCGGGCCCATCGGCGGTTGGCTGCCGGGCTCGGCAAGGTTGGCCATCGGCTCGAATGACGCGCCGGAAATCGGGCCAACCGCTGGCGTCTGTGTGGCAGACACCGGGGTTATCGCGATCAGAGCAAAGGCGAACGAAGCCAACATGCCTGTAGAATGACCACAAAGCGATGAAGCTTCCCTCCAGATACGCGGTTAACACCGCCTTTCCGCCAGCGCGGTGGGCGGCTGCGGGGCGTGCCGCAAACCCGCTTATCACCCCGCGCCCATTTTGCTCACCCGGTAATCCGCAAGGCTCAGCCAGTATGCCACCCGCCAGCGCATCCGGTTGAGGAAGGTGCTTTCGCGCGCATACCACGCGGGCGTGATCGGCACGCTTGCCGCCTCCATGTGGTCGATCATCTCGCGCAGCCGCGCCGCCAGTGCGGCGTCCTCCACCCGCACCATCAGTTCGACATTCACCCGGAATGACCGCTTGTCGAGGTTGGCGCTGCCGACATAACTCACATCATCCACCACCAGCAGCTTCATGTGCAGCTTGCACGGCTGGAATTCAAAAATCCGCGCGCCCGACCGCAGCAGCCGCTTGTACAGCAGCCGCGCCATGTCGATCGCGGCGTCGATATCGGATTTGCCCGCCATCACCATCCGCGCCTCACCCCGCTTGGCCACCTGCGCAATCTGGCGGCGGAAACTGCGCGGGGGGGAGAAATAGGCCGATACAGTATCCAGCCGTTTGGCCCCCACCAGATCCTTGCGCAGCCACCACGCCCAATGGCCTTGCCTGACCAAGGGGCCACCGACCAGCAGCCGTACCGGGCTGTTTTCGCCGTTGGCACCCCCGTCCCAATCCCGCACGATATCGCGCATCCGCCGCAGCTGGCTGACCCGACCCGCTTCATCACTATCGACCCAGGTTTTGACCAGCGCGAACCATTCGGTGAACTTTTCGACGACAGCGCCTTCGATGATCACCGACAGGTCGCACCAGCCGTTGTTGGCAGGCGGATCGAAGTAATGGTCGGAGACATTGGCGCCCCCCGTCATTACCCGCGCGCCATCGGCAATCGCGAACTTCTGATGATTGCGCACCAGGTAGCGCCGCCCCCAGCGCGGGGAGAATATCCGGAAGGTGCCGCCTGCTTCAGTCAGCGGTTCGAAGAACTCTTCGCCGGCATCATTGCCGAAATCATCGACGATCAGCTCCACCGCCACCCCGCGCGCGGCGGCGGCCACCAGCGCATCGCGCACCGCCGTGCCCGAAACATCCTTATCGAACAGATAATAGAACATCTTGAGCGTTTCGCCCGCGCCGCCGATCAGATCGACCAACGCGGCCAGCCGGTCTTCGCCGTGGGGATAGAAGGTGAAGCTGTGCCCCTGCGCCTCGACCGTGAAAGGATCAGGGTCGCGGTAATCGGTCGCGGATTCGGCGGAGGACTCGGCGGCAGTTGGGGCGGTTTCCATCGCCCATGCTTACCCCCAACCAGCCGGGCAGTGCCAGCTTAACCTTACGGCTTGGCCCAGAGTCCTGAACCTAATCCGCTGACTGCGCCCGCGCCCGGCTTTGCCGCACCAGTTCCGCCATGCGGATGCTGGCACCGGCGGCTGTCATGCGGGCGTGATCGGCACCCACCGAATAGGCGGTGGCTGCAGCCTCAGCAAACATCCGCCCGCCAACCGAAATCACCGTGGGCTGATCCAGTTTGACCAGGCGGCTGCGCTCAACTGTTGCGCGTAATTTCGCCAGCGCATGATACCGCTGGAGCGCATCGGACAAGCCGATATCCAGCGCATCGGGATGCTGCGCGCCCAACTGATTGGCCAAAGCCTCGTCGCTATCAGGGAAGGCCATGTCGACCCGCCAGCCTGCGTCCGTGAACTGATCGGCCAGCATGGATGTGCCAAGCGCGTGCGGCTCGCCCGGAGCGGTGGCCAGCAGAATGCTGTAACGGCTTGTGCGGATGGTATCAGCGGTGACGCTGTACCGCACCGCATGCCCTGCCAGCTGCAACATGCTGAGCCCGATGGTCAGATCAAACTCGCTGCAATCATCGGCCAGCCAAGCATCGCCAAGCGCGCGTGCACTCGGCTCGATCAGCAAGGTCACGATAGCGTTGCTCGTCCACCCTTCTTCAGCCAGACCGGCGATGGCTGTGTTGATGCCAATGTCATCGGCATTCAGCGCCAGCCGGACCAGCGCCTCGATATAACCCGCGACGGCCTCTGGCGATGACCGGGTCGCCACTTTGGGGCCAGATCCAGGCGACTGATCAAGGCGGCTTTGGAGCAGCATGTCCCAGTCGGAAAACAACCGCACGGGGGCGACATGTTCGCTCAGCATTTCGATATGATCGTGGCGCGGATCCTGCTTGATCGACGTCCAGACAGCCTCGAGCTGATCGGGCAATCCTTCGAGCGTCTGCAAGAAGCTGCCATTTTCATAGAGGAGCATGCCGGTCACGCCGAGCTTGCGGTTGCGCGCCCGCGCCTTGCGGACCAGCGAATCGAGATCCGCCGCGCTCGGCGCTGCGGTAGCGATGCTTTTGTAGGTCAGGCACCCTACCCAACCATCATGGCCGGCTGTACCGCCCGCATTCTGCAACATAGTCTCATCCCCTCTGCGAAGGACAAGGATCAGCGGGCGCTCCCCCGGCAGACGATCCCCATCCGCCAACTCATTGATTGTCAGTCCAACAAAACACCCATCGGGATATTGATGTCGCCTACCCGGTGAATTGTTGTCAGTTACGAGTCCCCGCTAACTTCGTGCAAGCGCGCCCTAGCGTCAAGTGATATGCAGACAACCAAATGGTGCATTCCGGGCAAGAGACGCAGCCGGGTGCATTTTCTTGACTTTGCGCCCCCCCTTGCCTAGCTGCGCAGTCTTTCCTGCATCATGCGATTCCAAAAGGGCCACCCATGGCACGCGTTACCGTTGAAGATTGCGTCGACAAGGTTCCCAACCGCTTCGACCTCGTCCTGCTCGCCGCGCAGCGCGCACGTGAGATTTCCGGCGGTAGCGAACTGACCATTGACCGCGACCGTGACAAAAACCCGGTCGTCGCCCTGCGCGAAATCGCTGAGGAAACCGTCAGCCCGGTCGCTCTGCACGAATCCGTGGTCGTCAGCCTGCAGAAGATCCTGCCGGATGATGAGGATGAAGCGGATGAAATCGGCTCGCTCAGCCAATCGGCAGAAGCGCTGCGGATCACCGCTTCGGCGCCCGCGCGCACATCGTCGCTGGGCGGCGATTACGATGGCTGATTTTCGGGAGCTTCATGGCGCGGCCTTGCCGCGTTTAGACCCCCGCTTGCCTCATCCAGACCCGCATTTGACCGCTTCTTGACCCGGCTTTGATGGCGCTTGCCATCGCTTTTTTGCGCTCTATCCCTTGGCGGTGTAATCAAACCGTCACATCAAAGGGCAGCGGACAAGCATGGCATCGATTGCGGTTTACAGCGTCAAAGGCGGAGTTGGTAAAACCACGCTCGCGGTCAATCTCGCGTGGTGTGCGGCCAGCATTTCGCGGCGCAAGACGCTGTTGTGGGATCTGGACGCGGCCAACGGCTCGGGCTTTCTGCTCGGCGTTGATCCCAAGAAAAAACGTAGTGCAGACAGTGTGTTCGCTGATGGCAGCGATCCTGCCAAGCTGATCCAGACCACCGACTATGCAGGACTAGACCTGCTGCCCGCCGATGAAAGCATCCGCGCGCTCGACCGCCAGCTAGACCGGCTGGGTAAGAAAAAGCGGCTCGCCAAACTGGTTGAGGGGCTGGCCAAGGATTATGATCGAATCATCTTCGATTGTCCGCCTGTTCTCAACGAGTTAAGTGCGCAAGTGATCCGCGCCGCTGACCTCATCATCGTGCCGCTCCCCCCTTCCCCGCTATCCGCCCGCGCTTTTGAGGTCGTGGTCGAAGAAGTGCGCGGCAGCGGGAAAGGGCATCCCCCGATTTTGCCTGTCTTATCAATGATCGACCTGCGCCGCACGCTTCACCGCGAGGCGCGCGAGGCCAATCCGACCTGGCCTGTGATCCCGCTGGCGAGCGCGGTTGAACAATGTGCGGTGGAACGCAAACCTGTAGGCGCCTTCGCCCCGCGATCGCCTGCAGCCCGCGCCATTACCCAACTGTGGACTGCAATCGAACGCAAACTCGCCCAGAAATAAGCCGCTTTCGCAGGTGCGGAAAAAGTGCCTATACAGCGCTCTAAGTTGAACCACAGGGGCGTGGGTGATGGGCGGGTTTGGCGAAGGCATTGGCACGGCGATCGAAGGCGGATTGCTGAGCCGCGCGGTGGAATCCGGCGCGGGTGACAGTCACGGAAATGCAGGTGAAGGGGCGACCTGCGCCAATTGCAACGCCTTGTTTTCCGGTCACTATTGCCCCGAATGCGGCCAAAAGGCGCACGTTCATCGCAGCATCGCCGCGATCGGGCATGATATCATGCACGGGGTACTGCACCTTGATGGCAAGCTGTGGGACACGCTGCCGCTGCTGGCGTTTAAACCGGGCGACCTGACCCGCCGCTACATCGCTGGAGAGCGCGCCAAGTTCGTCAGCCCGATGGCGATGTTCCTGTTCACCGTTTTTGCGATGTTTGCGGTGTTCCAGATGGTGGGCGTGACCGCGCCGACCGATTTCGCCCAAGGGATGTTCGACGGCTTCAATGATGACGATAAGCCCCCGTCGGCGTTTGAGACCAATATTCAGGCACAGATCACCGAATTGGAGAAGGAGCGCGACGGCCTATCAAGGGGTGACGCCCGGATCGAAGCCATTGATTCAGAACTGAAAATCATCCGCAAGATGATAGGTCAGGATGAAGCCCCCACTGCCGATGGCACCACCAAAATCGAGATTGATGACACAAACACCGTCGTAGTCGATCCCTCAACCGAAGAATGGTTGGGCAGCGGCATCATCAAGAAGTGGCAGACAAATCCCAGCCTGATGCTCTACAAGCTGCAATCAAACGGCTATAAATTCAGCTGGTTGCTGATCCCGCTGTCGACGCCGTTCTTGTGGCTGATGTTTGCATGGCGACGCCAGTTCAAGGCCTATGATCACGCGGTGTTCGTCACCTATTCGCTCAGCTTCATGTCGCTGCTGTTCATCGCCATGTCTTTGCTCAGCGTAATCCCCGGCGGGGGCGGCTGGGCATTCGGGCTGTTCGTGATCGCGGCGCCGCTGCACCTCTACAAACAGCTGCGCTATGCCTATGGGCTCACGCGGTTTTCGGCCTTGTGGCGGTTCTGCGTGCTGTTCGTCTGCGTGCAGATCGTGCTGGTGCTGTTCCTGCAAGCACTGCTGGTTCTGGGCGCGTTCTGATCGCAGTCAGAAAAAAGGGCGCCCGTATCGCTCCGGACGCCCCCTTCAAAAATTTTCCTGAATTCAAGCGCCTTGCGGTGCTTCGTCGCCTGATCCGCCGAAGCGCTTGCCCGCCTTGGGGATCGCCGAACCGCGCACCGTGGTCGGGACACTCGGCCCACGCGGGGCATCGGGCCGGTCAATCTTGCCGCCTTCGAGCAGCTGGCGGATGTCTTCCCCGGTCAGCGTTTCGTATTCGAGCAAGGCCTGCGCGAGCAGGTGCAGTTCCGCCTCGTTGGTCTTGAGGATATCGGTCGCGCGGGCGTGCGCGCCTTCGACCAGCGCCTTGATTTCAGCATCGATCAGCTTGTTGGTTTCATCCGAAGCCATCGTCCGCATCGTCTGCCCCATGCCGAGGTAACCGTCCTGGCTCGCCTCGTATTGGAGTGGGCCGAGCTTTTCGGACATGCCCCAGCGGGTTACCATGTTGCGCGCCAGATCGGTCGCGTATTGGATATCCGACGAAGCGCCCGAGCTGACCTTGTCGTGGCCGAAGATGATCTCTTCCGCCACACGCCCACCCATCGAAACCGAAAGGTTCGCGTGCATCTTGTCGCGGTGGTAGGAATAGCTGTCCCGCTCCGGCAGACGCATCACCATGCCCAATGCGCGACCGCGCGGGATGATGGTGGCTTTGTGGATCGGATCAGACGCGGCCTCGCGGACCGAGACAAGCGCGTGGCCGGCCTCGTGATAGGCGGTCATCTTCTTCTCGTCGTCGGTCATCACCATGCTGCGACGCTCGGCGCCCATCATGACCTTGTCCTTGGCGTCTTCGAATTCCTGCATCGCCACCAGTCGCTTGTTACGGCGGGCCGCCAGCAGGGCGGCTTCGTTGACGAGGTTGGCGAGATCCGCGCCCGAGAAGCCCGGCGTGCCGCGCGCAATCACGCGCGGGTTGACGTCGGGGGCCAGCGGCACCTTCTTCATGTGCACGCCGAGGATCTTTACGCGGCCATCAATATCGGGGATCGGCACCACGACCTGACGGTCAAACCGGCCCGGACGCAGCAGTGCAGGGTCAAGCACGTCGGGACGGTTGGTCGCGGCGATGATGATGATGCCTTCGTTGGCTTCGAACCCGTCCATTTCGACCAGCAGCTGGTTCAGCGTCTGTTCGCGCTCGTCATTCGAATTGCCGAGGCCATTGCCGCGCGAACGGCCCACGGCGTCGATTTCGTCGATGAAGACGATGCACGGAGCGTTCTTCTTGGCCTGTTCGAACATATCGCGCACGCGGCTCGCGCCGACGCCGACGAACATTTCTACAAAGTCCGAGCCCGAGATGGTGAAAAACGGCACGCCCGCTTCGCCTGCGATTGCACGGGCGAGCAGGGTCTTGCCGGTACCGGGAGAACCGACCAGCAGCGCGCCCTTGGGAATCTGGCCGCCAAGCTTGGAGAAGCGCTGCGGATCGCGCAGAAACTCGACGATTTCCTGCAATTCCTCGCGTGCTTCATCGATGCCGGCGACATCATCAAAGGTCACCTTGCCCGACCGTTCGGTTAGCAGCTTGGCCTTGGATTTGCCAAAGCCCATCGCGCCGCCGCCGCCACCCTTCTGGACTTGGCGCAGCGCGAAAAAGGCGATGCCGAGGATCAGAATGAAGGGCAGCGACTGGAGCAGGATGAACAGCAGCATGCTCTGCTGTTCGCGCTGCTTGCCGGTGAACTGCACCCCATTATCTTCCATCAGCTTGGTGATTTCAGTGTCGTTGGGCACGGGAACGGTGCTGAACGCTTCACCATTCTTGAGCTTGCCGGTGATCAGTTCCGCGCTCATCTGCACATCCTGCACTTCGCCTTCGGCGACGGCTGCACGGAAGTCGGAATAACGGATCGCGGCGCCCGGCGCCTGCCCGGAATTGCTGAACAGTGTCACCACCAGCAACAGGGCGAGGAAAATGCCGCCCCAGATCATCAGCTGTTTGACCCAGGGGTTGGGGCCATCGCCTTGCTGCTGGGGATCGTTCTGCTCGCTCATCGCACGGGATTCCTTTCGTCACCGACAATGTAGGACGTGGGCGATGAATGGCAAGATAATGCGCGGCTTTCGCCTTCGTGCTAATTTTCGAACAGCGTGATGCGGATTATCGATGAGAACCCGTGCCATAGGCCGCCAGAAACACCTCGACCGCGCCGCGAATGCGCTGGCGGCTGTCTTCGGGCGCGATCACTGCGCCGAACCGGCGCTCCAGATCGCCCATGCCCTTGCACATCGAGACGAATTGTTCCGCCGCCAGCAACGGATCGTTGATCGCAAGGTCGCCCGCTTCGACCGCATGGGCTAACCACTGGGCAAACCCCTGCTTCATCCGCCGCGGCCCGGCTTCGAGGAAGGCCTCACCAATGGCGGGGTCGTGTTCGGTCTCAGCTGCGATGCGGCGTTCGAACTGGATCATTTCCGGGCGGAACAGGAAGGCGTGGATCGCTTCGCCAATCATGGTCAGCCGTTCGCGGATCGTACCCTGTGGCATGGTTTCCAATGAGAAATGCCCGCGCATTTTCTCGCATTCACAGGTCACGGCAGCAGCAAACAGCGCGCGTTTATCGCCGAACTGGTTGTAGATCGTGACCTTGGATACGCCCGCGTCGGCGGCGACCTGTTCGATCGCAGTCGCGGCATAGCCGTTGTGGAAGAACAGGTACGCGGCGGTCTCAACAATCGTCTGATGCTTGGCCGCGTCAAGCGGTCGGCCCGCTTTGCGGCGGACGGGGATTTTGCGACCTGCTTTTTTTTCAGGGGCGGATGAACCGCAGGTTGACAAAGTGAACGGCTCCGTTCAATTAAACGTTATCGTTCAGTAATGGCCTTGGTGGTTCATTATTGCAACCCCGCCTCGCTTCAAAGGTTCCTCCCCTGTGCTTTGGATCGCGATCAGGATGCTCACCGGAGACGCCCAGAAGTTCTATGGGCTGTTGTTTGGCATCGGTTTTTCCACGCTGTTGATCACGCAGCAGATGACGATCTTCGTCAATCTGGTCGAACGCGGAGCCAGCGGGGTTTACAACGCGCCCGAAGCCGAAGTGTGGGTGATGGACCCGGTCAGCCGCACCACCGACGTCAGCTATGCCATGCCCGGCACCGCGCTGGATCGAGTCCGCTCGGTCAAGGGTGTGGAATGGGCGGTGCCGCACCTGCGGGCGCAGGCCAATGTCCGCACCATCGAAGGCGATCTGGAAGGCGTGGCTGTGATCGGGGTCGATGATGCGACGCTAATCGGTATGCCCGAACGGATGAAGGAAGGCGACAAGTCGGTGCTGTTCGCGCCCGATAGCGTGGTGATCGACGACACCGGCACCACCCGGTTCTTCCCTCCGGAACAAAGCCCGATTGGCGAACGGCTGGAACTGAACGATCAGCGCGCGGTGATCCGCGGCATCGCGGATTCGATCCCCAGCTTCACCAGCACGGTGGTGCTTTACACTCGCTATTCCAACGCGCTCAATTTTGTCCCCGGCACCCGCAACCGTTTGTCTTTCGTGCTCGTTGGGGTGAGCGAGGGCGAAACCCCCGAAGGCGTTGCCGCACGAATTGAGGCCGAGACCGGGCTGAAGGCCGAAACCCGCAACGAATTTTCACAAGCAGGCGTGAACTTCATCATTGAGAACACCGGCATCCCGACCAATTTCGGGATCACGGTGTTCTTGGGCTTCGTGGTGGGCATTGCCATCGTTGGCCTGACCTTCAGCCTATTCCTGCGCGACAACATCAAACAATTTGGCGCGTTGAAAGCCATCGGGGTCACCAACAACAAGATCATGGCCATGGTCGCAGCGCAGGCGGGGCTGGTCGGCATGATCGGTTATGCGCTGGGGGTGGCGGGCACGGTTGCCTTCATTAAGGGCTTCAGCGCCAATCCGTTCTTCAAGGGCTTTTACATCCCGTGGCAGATCCCGCTGATCAGTCTGGTCGCGGTGGTCGTCATCCTTGCCATCACCGGCCTGATCGCGATCCGTTCTGTGCTCAAAACCGAACCCGCATCGGTGTTCCGGTGAGCGAGGCGCCAATCATGGATACCAGAGCCATCGGCGGCTGCGCGCCCGAAGCGGCCATCTGCGCGCGCGGGATCTCCCGCGATTTCGAGGCTGGGCAGAGCACAATCCGCGTGCTGCACGGGATCGACACCGACATCCGTTCGGGCGAGATGACCTTTGTCGTGGGCGAAAGCGGATCGGGCAAAACCACGCTAATTTCGATCATGTGCGGCATCCTCTACCCGACCGAGGGTGAGGTGAAGGTGTTCGGCACCGACATCTACAGCCTGACCGATACCGAGCTGGTCAATTTCCGGCTCAAGAACATCGGCTTTATCTTTCAGCAATATAACCTGATCCCATCGATCGATGTCGCAGCCAACGCAGCCGTCCCGCTGATTGCGCAAGGTGTGCCAATCGCCGAAGCGCGCGAGCGGGCCAAGGTGCTGCTCGACAAGCTTAATATCGGCAATCAGGCGGACAAGCTGCCGCGCCAGCTTTCGGGCGGGCAGCAGCAACGCGTCGCCATCGCCCGCGCGCTGGTGCACGAACCGCGGCTGGTGGTGTGCGATGAGCCAACCGCCGCGCTCGACGCCTCATCGGGCCGCCGGGTGATGGACCTGCTGCGCGAAGTCGCGGTGGCGCCGGATCGCGCCTGCATCATCGTCACCCACGACAACCGCATCTTCGATCTGGCTGACCGGATCATCGTGCTGGAAGACGGCCGCGTCACCCATGACGGCAAGGAAATGCCCGATGGCCACTGATCCCCTCCCCCTCTCGAACACGCCGAGGACACCATGTTCCGCAACCTGAGCTTTTCCCGTCAGATCCTGCCGATTCTGGCGTTGATCGGCGTCGCCATCGCGGCCTATCTGATCCTTGTCGGCTTGCCCGACCGATCAACCAGCGAGCCTGCCGAACAGCCGCCCAAGGCGGTCGGCAAACTTGCAGGCGAAGCGCGCGTTGCGGGTGCAGGAATCGTCGAGCCTTCGAGCGAGGTGATCGACATCGGCTCGGCGCTGTCGGGGCTCGTCACCGACGTGCGGGTGCGGCCCGGTGATCTTGTCGGCAAGGGGCAGGTGCTGTTCACGGTAGATGCCCGCGCCGCCCGCGCGCAGCTGGCGCAATCGGATGCGGCCATCAATGAAGCCCGCGCCGCGATTGCCGAAGCCAGCGCCGCGCAAAAGACCGCGCGCCAGCAGCTCGACTTGTATCGCAACCTCTCCGACCCCGCCGCCGTCAGCCGCGCCGAAGTGATCCGCGCCGAGGGTGAGGAAGCCGCCGCCACCAGCCGCCTGGGCCTCGCCCGCGCGCGCCTCGCCGCTGCACAGGCCGCCTCCGGCTCTGCCCGCACTGAAATCGACCGATTGGTAATCCGCGCACCGATTGCCGGCGAGATTCTCGCGGTAAACATCCGCCCCGGCGAGTTCGTCTCCACCATGGGCGGCTCCTCGCAGCCGTTCATGCAGATGGGCCAGACCAATCCGCTGCACGTGCGCGTTGATATCGACGAGAACGAGGTGGCGCGGGTGGCACTCGGCCAGCCAGCGGTGATCAGCCCGCGCGGCGCGGCGGAATTGCACGTCAACGCTACCTTTGTGCGCGCCGAACCGCTGGTGGTGCCCAAACGCTCGCTGACCAACTCTGCGGCGGAGCGTGTCGATGTGCGGGTGTTGCAGCTGATTTATGCCCTGCCCGAAAGTGACGCGTTCCGCGTGGGCCAGCAGATTGATGCCTTCATCCCGGCCAAAGCGGCACCTGCGAAGAGGGGGGGCTGAGGCGATGCGCCGCCCGCTCCTTATCACTTCGCTGCTAGCGCTGACGCTGGCCGCTTGTTCGGCCAACCCCGCGCCGGAAATCGCCACGCCAGCGCCGGAACTTCCGCAAGCGTTCTTCTTTGCGCCCGACGCCGGGACACAGATCAGCCTCGCCGCGCTGATGCCTGCGAACGACCCCGCTTACCGCATCCTGTCCGACGCCGCCATCGCCAGCGCGCCGAGCCTTGCCGAAGCCGCCGCGCGGATCGACAGCGCGAGGGCCGGGGCTCGCGGTGCTGGCGCCGCACGCCTGCCGAATATCGCCGCAGATGGCGATGTGACCCGCAACCGGATCAACACCAACCAATTCGGGGCGGCAGGCCAACAGGGCTTCATTCCCGCCGAACAGACGTCTTACGGCGCAAATATCGTCGCCAGTTGGGACCCCGATATCTTCGGGCAGTTGAAGGCGCAGGAACGCGCGGCGCTGGCCCGGATCGATGCCGCATCCGCGCAGGCACAGGGTGTGCGCCTGTCGCTGCTCGCTGAAATCGCGGCGAGTGTGACCGATTGGCGCGTTATCGAAGCCCGCGCTGCTGCGATCAAGGATGACGCGTCAGCGTCGCAGGCGCTCGCGGGCCTAGCCAAAGTGCGCGAAGATGCGGGCATCGCCCCCGGTTTCGACCGGGTGCGGGCCGAGGCGACCGCGAGTTCATCGCAAGTCCGCCTCGCCGCGCTGGAGAGCGAACGCGCGCGATTGATCGGGCGGCTGGTAACGCTGACCGCACAGGATGCCGCGACCGTGCGCGCGGCTTTGGCTGAGGCCGGACCTGCGTTGGCCCCTGCCGCTGCGCCCGCTTCGCTACCATCGGAATTGCTCGCCAATCGGCCTGACGTTGCAGCTGCCGCGGCCAATCTCGCTGCCAGTGACGCCGACCTAGCCGCCGCCGCCCGCGCGCGCTTTCCGAAGCTGACACTGTCGGGCGTGATCGGATTACTGGCGTTCAGCCCGGGCGATTTCTTTGATGAGGATTCAATCATCGGCACACTGACTGCCGGGATTGCCGGGCCGCTGCTCGACTTTGGGCGGGTGGGCGCGGGAATCGACGCTGCCGCCGCTGACAAGCGCGCCGCCTTTGCCGCCTATCGCGGGGCCGTGTTTCAGGCCTTGGGCGATGCCGAGGCGGGTTATGGCCTTGTCACCGCTGCCGACAATGAAGCGCGGCTTTCGGTCGAAGAACGCGACTTGCTGAACCGCGCGGCAGGCCTTGCCGAAACCCGTTACCGTGCCGGCCTCGCCAGCTTCCTCGAGGTGCTCGAAGCCCGCCGCGCAGCCGACGCCAGCGGTGAACGCGCGGCTGCCGCACTGGGCCGCGCGGCGCGCGCGCGGATCGTGCTGTGGCAGGCATTGGGAGGCGGCGTTACCTCAGCCGCGCCGCTGGATCAGGGCTGACCGCTCACACCGGCACACCACTTCATCGCGCTGGTTCCACATTTCGTGAACCCAGGTGACGATTCCGGCATCGGGGCGCGACTTGCTTTCCCGCAGCTCCTTGACCTCTGAATATGCGCGCAGGGTGTCGCCGATAAACACCGGCTTCGGCGTCACCACCTTGTCGAACCCCAAGTTGGCAACCAGCGTGCCGAGCGTGGTGTCACCAACCGACAGGCCCACCAGCAGCGCGAAGGTGAAGGTAGAATTCACCAGAATCTGCCCATAACCGCTCGCCTTGGCCGCCTCGACATCGAGATGCAGCGGCTGCGGGTTGTGGGTCATGACCGAGAACAGCAGATTGTCGGTCTCGGTCACGGTGCGGCGGATTTCGTGCTCGATCCGCTCACCCACCACCCATTCGTCGAACAACTTGCCTGCCATTAGGCTTGGCTCCCCCACCGCGCGACGACAGCCGCGCCGTCATCCGCGCTTGACCGCACGCTGCCCGGCGTGCGGCTGAAACGCGGCGCGGGGGCGGTGTGCCATGCGCCGTCATGCTCCACGTAAGCGCCGCGCGCTTTCATATGCGGATGGTCGCGCGCCTCATCGATCCCCAGCACAGGAGCGAAACAGGCGTCGGAGCCTTCGAGCAGCGCGCACCATTCGGCCTGCGTTTTCGTGAGGAACAGCGTAGCGAGTTTCGCGGCGTAATCGTCCCAATGGGCGGGGTTCATCTGGCCCTGCGCCAATTCTTCAGGAGCGCCGGTCTTTGCCAGCATTTCGGCGTAGAACTGCGGTTCGATTGACCCCAAAGATATCTCCTTGCCATCCTTGCAGGTGAAGCAGCGGTAGAAATGCGCCGCGCCGCCCAGCATCCCCTTGCCGCGCGTCGTCGACAGGTGCGGAACGTGGCGCACGCCGAAGAAGAAGCTCATCAGGCTAGTCGCCCCGTCGACAATCGCGGCATCGACCACCTGCCCCTTGCCTGATTTCTCGCGTTCATACAGCGCAGCCATGATCCCAAAGGCGCAATACATCGACCCACCGCCGAAATCGCCGACGAGGTTTTGCGGCGGCGTGGCGGTCTCGCCTGCCTTGCCCACGGCGGAAAGCGCGCCGGTGATGGCGATGTAATTGATGTCGTGCCCGGCCGCATGGGCAAGCGGGCCGTCCTGCCCCCAGCCGGTCATCCGAGCATAGACGAGGCGCGGGTTTGCGCTCAGCAGTTCCTCCGGCCCCAGCCCCAGCCGCTCCATAACGCCGGGGCGGAAGCCTTCGATCAGCACATCGGCATTGGCGGCGGCGGCGCGCACAGCCGCCTTGCTCTCCTCGCTCTTGAGATCAAGCGCCAGCCGGTGGCGCGCGCGTTCGACCACCGGGTTGCTTACCCCCGCGCCGGGACGGTCGATCCGCACCACTTCCGCGCCCAGATCTGCGAGCAGCATCGCCACGTGCGGCCCCGGCCCGATGCCACTGAATTCCAGAACCCTGAGGCCGGTCAGCGGCCCGCTTGCGTGTTGCATCTGTCTCTCCCGTTTGCGCACCGCATTAAGCGCGCCGCCACTTTGCTGGCAAGTGTCGCCCGATCATCGCGCCAATGCCTCCACTCGCGGCGCCTTCTGGCATCGCCAATGTTTGTGCATTGCACCACGGGGGGGCGCTTGCTAGGCCGCGCACCAACCCGGGGTCGCTCCTTTTGAGGAATAAATGTGAAAGTTGCCATTTTCGGACTGGGTTACGTCGGCTCCACCGCCGCAGGCTGCATCGCCAGCCAAGGACACAGCATCATCGGGGTCGACGTCAGCGATGCGAAAGTCGCCGCGCTGAATGAAGGACGCGCGCCGGTGTATGAACCCGGCCTCGATGATCTGATTGCCGCCGCCCACGCCGATGGCCGGATCCACGCCGTCACCCGGCTGACCGACGAGCTGGATGATTGCGACGTCGCCATCGTCTGCGTCGGCACCCCGAGCGGCGTCGATGGCGCGCACAATATGAGCTACATCGCGCAGGTCACCCGCTCGATTGCCGCGGCGATCAAGCCCGGTCGTGCCACTCCGCTGACGCTGGCCTACCGCTCAACCATGCGGCCCGGCAGCTGCGAGAACATCATCTGGCCGATCATCCAGAGCCATCTGGGCGATGCCGCGACCAGCGCGGTAGAGCTGGTCTACAACCCCGAGTTCCTGCGCGAAGCCTCCGCGATCGAAGATTTCTTCAATCCCCCCAAGATCGTGATCGGCACGCTGGGCGGGCAGCCTTCGGCCAATATGGCGCGGCTGAACGAAGGCATCACCGCCGCGCTGTTCGAAGTCGGCCTGCGCGAGGCTGAGATCACCAAATTCGTCGATAATAGCTGGCACGCGGTCAAGGTTGCCTTTGCCAATGAGATCGGCCGGGTGTGCCAGAACCTCGGCATTTCCGCGCGCGATGTGCACGCGATCTTCAAGAGCGATACCAAGCTCAACCTGTCGGCCTATTACACCCGGCCCGGCGGCGCATTCGGTGGCTCGTGCCTCCCCAAGGACGTCCGCGCGCTCCAGTATATCGCCGCCGACACCGGTTCGGCGACGCATCTGGTGGACGCGCTGATCCGTTCGAACGAGGCGCACAAGCACCACCAGTTCCTCGCCGCGACGCAAGGGCTGGAACCGGGGGCGAAGGTGCTGCTGGTCGGCCTCGCCTTCAAGCTTGAGACTGACGATCTGCGCGAAAGCCCGGCGGTCGACATGGCGCGCAAGCTGCTCGAAGCAGGCTTCGAGCTCGACATCTACGACCCCAAGGTCGCGCCCGACAATCTCGTCGGCCAGAACTTGGGGTATGCCTATTCGGTGCTGCCGCGGATCGATGGCCTGATGGTGACCAAACAGGACGCCGAGAGCCGCGATTATGCTCGCATCATCGCCACCAACCGGCTGATCGACACGCTGACCATCGACGCTGCGAAACTGGTCGATACCAGCACCATCGCCTGACCATGAACACCGCGCTCGCTGCCAGCATCACTGCCGAGGAAGGCATTCCGGCAATCATCCCGGGCGAGCCGCTAAAAGGCCGCCACGTGCTGATCGTGGTCGAAAATCTGCCGCTGCCGTTCGACCGGCGGGTGTGGCAGGAGGCGCGTACGTTAAAGGCGGCGGGTGCCCACGTTTCGATCATCTGCCCGACCGGCAAGGGGTACGAGAGCCGCTTCGAGGTCATCGAAGGCATCGACATCCACCGCCACCCGCTTCCGCTCGAAGCCAAGGGTGCGATTGGCTTCCTCGCCGAATATGGCGCGGCGCTGTTCTGGGAGACGGTGCTGGCGTGGCGCATCCATTTCAAGCGCCGGATTGACGTGATCCAGGGCTGCAACCCGCCCGATCTGATCTTCCTCGTCGCGCTGCCGTTCAAGGTACTGGGCGTGCGCTACATTTTCGATCACCACGACATCAATCCCGAGCTGTACGAGGCCAAGTTCAACAAGCGCGGGTTTTTCTGGCAGCTGATGGTCTTGTTTGAGAAGCTGACGTTCAAGGCGGCGGATGTCTCAATCGCCACCAACCATTCCTATCGCAAAATCGCCATCGAGCGCGGTGGGATGGCGCCTGAACGCGTCCATGTCGTCCGCTCCGGCCCTGACCTTTCGAAGCTGAAGCGCGTCGCCCCGGTGGATCGCTGGAAGAATGGCCGCGCGCATATGGTCGGCTATGTGGGGGTGATGGGCGAGCAGGAGGGGATCGACCTGCTGATCGACGCGGTCGAGCATATCGTGCGCGAGATGGGCCGCGAAGACATCCAATTCGTGCTGGTCGGCGGCGGGCCTGCTCTGGCAGAATTGCAGGCGCTGACCCAAACACGCGGGCTGGCGGATTACATCACCTTCACCGGCCGCGCGCCCGATGACGATCTGTTCGAAGTGCTTTCGACGATGGACCTCGGTGTCAATCCCGACCGGGTCAACGCGATGAACGACAAGTCGACCATGAACAAAATCATGGAATATATGAGCCCAATCGGTCACAGATTACCCCCTACGCAACCAGGCCATGCTGGCCTTTGCCGGGTTTGCGCTTCTGCTGCTGGCGCGGGTCGCGGTGGATAGCGGGAAGGTGCGGCGATGATCGGTCGGATCATCTGGTGGACCGCCTTGCTGGCAGTGGCGTTTGTCACTGCCGCCCTGCAGCTCGACAAGCAGTCGGAAGTGACCCCTGCGCTCGCCCCGATGGTGCCCGCGCCATTGCGCAACTTTGCCCAGACCCAGATCGCAGCACAAGCCGCAGCCGCTGATGATCCCGCACGCGCGCTGGCCGAGGCGCAGGCGCTGGTCGTTCGCCGCCCGGTTCCGGCGGAATATCTCTCGTTGCTCGCGGTCGCGCAGGCCAAGGCGGGGCAGGCCGAGCAGAGCGGACTGACGATCCAAATCGCCGGTCAACGCGGCTGGCGCGAACCGCTGGCTCAGGAAGCAGTGTTGCGGCTGGCGCTGAATGCGGGCGATAAGGCCGAAGCCGCGCGCCGCTATGCCGCATTGTTTTTGCGCGCTGAAACACCCGATGCGGTGCTGATCGAGTTAGGCCCGCAGGTGTTCGATGCTCCGGGCGGGCCGGGTGAGACGACGCTGATCGACATCGTCGCCGGGGGTGAGCGGTGGCACAGCCATTTCCTGCGGCGCGGGGCGGCGGTAATGCCGCCCGCCGCCTTCAGCGCAGTAACGCGCGCCGCGATCGCGCGCGGGGCGCAGTTCGATTGCGCTTTGCTGGCACGGGCGGTGAATTCGCTTGAGCGCAGCGATCCCGCCGCTGCGCAGGCGCTGGCTGCGGCTAAAGCGTGCGAATGATCCCGGAAAAATCCGTGCCCGCATTATCCTTGGCAAAGGCTTCGTAGATTGCCCGGGCATGGTCGCCCAATTCGACCTTAGCGCCTGCGGCTTGCGCCGCTTCCATCGCGAGCTTTAGGTCTTTCAGCATCAATCCGGCAGCAAACCCGCCTTGGTAGTCGTTGTCGGCAGGGGTCACCGGGCCAACGCCGGGGACGGGGCAATAGGACGTCATCGACCAGTTTTGACCGCTGGAGACGCTGGAAATGTCGTAGAATGTCTGCGCGTCCAGCCCCAGCTTTTCGGCCATGGCGAAGGCCTCACAGGTGCCGATCATGTGGATCGCCAGCAGCATGTTGTTGCAGATCTTAGCGGCCTGCCCGTTGCCCGCATCGCCTGCATGGATCACCGCCTTGCCCATCGCGGCAAGGATCGGCTGGGCGCGGGCGAAGGCTTCTGTTGTTCCGCCGACCATGAAGGTCAGTGTCCCGCCATTCGCGGCGGCAATCCCGCCCGACACCGGCGCATCGACCATGTCGTAGCCGTGCTGTTCGGTGACCGAAATCACCTCACGCGCGGTGGCGACGTCGATGGTCGAACAATCGAGCAGGATCGCGCCTTCAGGAGCATGGCCGATCACGTCGTCCCAATAGACCTGTTTGACGATCGCGCCGTTGGGCAGCATCGAAACGATCGCTTCGGCTCCAGCGCAAGCTTCCTTGGCGGTGGCGAAGGTGGCGCACCCCGCATCGCGCGCGGCGGCGAGCGCGGGTTCGCTGAGGTCAAAGGCGCGGACTTCGTGCCCCGCCTTGACCAGATTGGCCGCCATCCCGCCGCCCATGTTGCCGAGGCCGATGAATGCGATCTTCATTGCGTCCCTCTCCCTATTTCTGCGTCAGCTTAAAAGCCGATCGTCATCAAGCCGATTGTACCTAAGGCGGACATCCCGAAAGCCCCGTGGATAGCCATCCGTTGCCCAAGTGCCAGTCGCTCAGGGATTTCGCGAGTGATCTTGGCCCATCGAAGCCAAGACCTGAGCACGTAGATCAAAGCAGCCAGCCCGATGACTGCCCAAATTGCGGAGATCACCGCCCCTTCCACTGCCCTTCGCGCTTCTCGATGAAGGCAGCCATGCCTTCCGCCTTGTCCTCGCTCGCGGTGAGGATCTGGAATATCCGGCGTTCGACAATCAGGCCCTGATCGAGCGTCATTTCGAAGGCCGAGTTCACCATTTCCTTGTTGGCGATTACAGCCATTGGCGGCATCCCGGCGATGATTGCAGCGGTCTTGAGCGTCTCGGCGATCAGGTCTTCATGCGGAACCACGCGAGCCACAAGGTTGCTGCGCTCGGCCTCCTCGGCCGCCATCATCCGGCCGGTTAGGCACATTTCCATCGACTTCGACTTGCCGATCGCGCGGGTCAGCCGCTGGCTGCCGCCCATGCCGGGGGCGACGCCGAGCTTGATTTCGGGCTGACCAAACTTCGCCTTGTCGGATGCAATGATGAAATCCGCCATCATCGCAAGTTCGCACCCGCCGCCCAGCGCAAAGCCGTTCACGGCTGCGATCCACGGCTTGCGGGTCTTCTTGACGATTTCTGCTGTCCACGGGCTGAAGAAATCGTCGAGGAAGAAGTCGGCGGCCGCCTTGTCGCTCATTTCCTTGATGTCGGCACCGGCGGCAAAAGCCTTGTCGCCGCTGCCGGTGAGGATCGCGCACAACTGCGATGCGTCAGCCTGATAGGCGGCGAAGGCGTGGATCAGTTCTTCGAGCACCTTGGAATTGAGCGCGTTCAGCGCCTGCGGGCGGTTGATCGTCAGCAGCGTGACACCCTTGGTGCCGTGCGCGTCAGCTTCGGCGGTGATGGTTTCGTAGGTCCCAGATTCTTCAATCATAGCGGCTTCCATTCTTCATCGGCGGGCAGCGGGGCAAAGATCGCGTCGAGCAATTCCTCGCTCACTTCCTCGGGCGTTGCCGGGTTCCACTTGGGATCATTGGTCTTGTCGGTGATCACCGCGCGCACGCCTTCGGCAAAGTCGGGGCGGGTCAGAACGCGGCTGGCGATGCGGTATTCCATGCGCATATTGTCGGCAAAGTCGGTCAGGCCTGCGCTTTCCGCCAGCTGCCGGAGCGCGACCTTGCAGGTTTGCGGGCTTTTGGTGCCGAGCGTGTCGCGTTCTTTCATCGCCCAGTCGTCGCATGCGTCGGCGGCGGCTTCGAGGCTGGCGAGGATGTCTTCGTAGCTATCCGAAGCGAAATGCTTGGCGATCTTGTCGGCGTTGGCTTCGATCCGCGCTTTGGGCGGGGTGCCAACGGGCTCGCTGAGGATGCCCGCAATGCGATCCGGGTGATCGTGGATCCGCGCCTTCAAGTCTTCGAGCATCTCGTGCGGCACGTAGTGCGTGGCTAAGCCCGTCCACAAGCACTCGGCTCCATCCAGCCGAGCGCCGGTGAGCGCAAGGAACTGCCCAAGTCTGCCGCCCAGCCGCGCCAGATACCAGCCTCCGCCTACATCCGGGAACAGGCCGATCCCGGTCTCGGGCATGGCAAAGCGGGTGTTCTCAGTCGCCACGCGGAACTTGGCAGGCTGGGAAATGCCCACGCCGCCGCCCATCGTGATGCCGTCCATGAAGGCGACAATCGGCTTGGGGTAAGTGAACATTTGGTGGTTGAGTTGATATTCATCGTGGAAGAACTTGCGCCCCGACACGCCGCCATCGTTCAGCGCCGAATCGCGCAGGAAGGCAATGTCACCCCCCGCACAGAAGCCCCGTCCTTCGTCATGATCAAGGATCACGGCCTTAATCGCGTCGTCGCCTGCCCATGCCGACAATGCTGCGCTCATCGCATGGCACATCTCCAGCGTCAGCGCGTGGAGCGCCTTGGGCCGGTTAAGGCTGATATGACCAATCGGGCCATTGGTTGAGATCAGGACGTCATCGGTCATTGCGACATAACTTTCGGTTCGATCAGATCCCAGCGATTGCCAAACGGATCGCTGAAGACCGCAACGGTGCCATAAGGTTCATGGCGCGGTTGCTCGTGAAACTGCACCCCTGCATCGATAAGGCGTGCCTGGGTGGCTGCAAAATCATCGGTGTGGGCAAAAAAGCCGACCCGTCCGCCGGTCTGGTTGCCGATCGCCGCATTTTGCGCGTCATTAGCGGCCTTGGCCAGCAGCAAGCGCCCCCCTTCCTTGGCGCCGTCTATGCCGCCAACCACCACCCAGCGCTTGCCCGCGCCCATATCGGTGTCTTCAATCAAATCGAAGCCGAGCGCGCCGACACAAAACGCGATCCCCGCATCGTAATCGGGCACCACCAGCGTCGTCAGGGCAAGCGACACGCCCATCACTGGCGCAGCAGATCCCGGCCCACGACCATGCGCATGATCTGATTGGTGCCTTCAAGGATCGAATGGACGCGCAGGTCGCGCCAGAACCGTTCGATCGGGTAGTCCTGCAGGTAGCCATAGCCGCCGAACAATTGCAGCGCACGGTCGACCACGGCGCTGCCATTGTCGGTGGCGAGGCGTTTGGCCATCGCGGAGAAACGTGTCTTATCCGGCGCGTTGTCGGTGACCTTCGCCGCTGCAAGATAGAGCAGCGCGCGCGCGGCCTCCAAATCGGTCGCCATGTCGGCGAGCATAAACTGCGTGTTCTGGAATTCCGCAACGGGCTGGCCGAACTGCGTGCGTTCCTTGGTGTATTTGATCGCTTCGTCGAGGCACCGCTGCGCCCCGCCCAAGGAACAAGCGCCGATATTCAGCCGCCCGCCATCAAGCCCCATCATTGCGATGCGGAAGCCTTCGCCTTCACCGCCGACGAGGTTTTCAACCGGGACGCGCACATCCTCAAGGATCAGCTGCGCGGTCGGCTGCGAATGCCAGCCGAGCTTGCGCTCGTTGGCGCCGAAGCTGACCCCGGGCATATCCTTTTCGATCACGACGCAGGAAATGCCTTTCGGCCCATCCTCACCCGTGCGCACCATCACCACGTAAATCTCGTTCGCGCCCGCGCCCGAAATAAACTGCTTTGTGCCGTTGAGGATGTAATGATCGCCATCCCGCCGCGCGCTGGTGCGTAGCGCACTGGCGTCCGACCCGCTGGAAGGTTCGGTCAGGCAATAGCTGGCGATGTGCTCCATCGTGATCAGGTCGGGAAGGTATTTTGCCTTCACCGCATCCCCACCAAAACGGTCGATCATCCACGCGGCCATATTGTGGATCGAGATGAAGGCGCTGGTCGAAGGGCAGCCATAGGCCATCGCCTCCATGATCAGCGCCGCTTCCAGCCGGCCCAGCCCGATCCCACCCGATTGTTCGGAGACATAGATCGCGCCAAAGCCAAGCTCGGCGCTGCGTTGGATCGTGTCGCGCGGGAAGATGTGTTTTTCATCCCACTCGCCCGCGTGCGGCGTGATCTGATCGGCGGTGAATCGCTGCGCCACCTCGCGGATGGCGAGCTGATCTTCGGTGAGTTGAAATTGTCCGTGCATAGCCAAGGCCTCTAACCGGGTTGGAGGGGTTAGAAAAGGCTGGCGCGCGCGCAAGCCTTACGGTTTTTTGTTAGGCTGGCGTTGTTTGATGCAACCATTTGCCGGGTCGCTTACGAATAGGCAGCATGAGGAACGCCCAAACCCGCCTGATTCTCGTCTATAATGCCAATAGCGGCCTACTTGTTGCGATGCGCGATTCTGTGTGGAAGGCGGTGAAGCCATCGACTTACCCATGTTCGCTGTGCGCCCTAACACATGGCTGGTTCTCGATGTATCGGTCCTGGCGGGAGCTTCTAGACAACCTGCCGCATGATAAGGTGTACATCCACAAGGATGAGATCGTTCAGGCCTTTCCCGAGCTTAACATCGCGCTGCCAGCGATTCTGGTGGCCGAAGGTCGCACGCGCCCCGAAGTGCTGGTGAGCGCGGACGAGCTTGACGCATTGCCTGACCTCGACGCGCTGATCGCGCTGGTGGAAAAGCGGCTGGCCGCCACAGCGACAATGGGTGCCCGGCCGGGATCGCCGCTGGCGACAGCTTAAGCCTGAGGCGCGCCGACCACCGCCTCAGCTTCGATCTCGATCCGCCATTCAGGGCGGCAGAGCCACGCCACCCCGGCCATTGTCGCCGCAGGCCGGGCATCAGCAAAAAACCGCGCATGAACCGCGCCAACCGCGTCCTGATCTGCTGGATCGGTCAACAGCATCCGGGTGCGCACCACATCGGCCGCGCTGCCGCCCAATTCTTCGATCGCGGCGACGATGATCGCGCAGCACCGCGCCGCCTGTTCGGCCACACCACCTGGGGTTGTGGTGCCGTCAGGTTCGACCGGGCCGGTGCCAGCCACTACGATGCGATTGCCCGTCCGCACCGCGCGGGCAAAGCCAAAGGTCGCTTCAAACGGAGAGCCTGACGTCGCCCACTGCCGAGCATCATCCCCGCCGCTCATCCGCAGGTGATCCGCGTGATTTTCATCTGATCATCGTATTCGACATTGACCCGGTCCTGCCTGAAATCCATCGTCCAAACAGAGCGCGGCGGCCCCCAGCGCAAGGTGCGCGCGCCGCTGTCTTTCAGGATCGCGGCGCCCATTGCCTGCGTCGCATCATGGCCGACGTGATATTGTGCCGGAGCGGGATTGCAGGCCATCGCCTCGGGTGCGGATGGCGCAGTGGCCTGATCGGGTGCCGCCTCTTCGCCCGTGGTGGCACATCCTGCCAGACTGATTGCTACCAACCCGATTATCGCCTGCTTCATCGCATCCTCCCTCGCTTTCACGGGCGGAAGGGTATCAGCCAAATCGGGCGCGTCCAACCCTGCGTTAGCTGTGATGCTTGTCCAACTCGTCACCGGTCACGGTCACCACATGCAGCAGATTGGTGCTGCCCGGTGTGCCGAACGGAACGCCCGCCAGCACGATCAGCTTGGCTCCGGCTTGGGCAAAGCCGTGGCGCAGCGCCATGCGGCGGCCCTTGCCGATCATTTCTTCGAAACTGCCAATATCTTTGGTCGCCACCGCGTGCGCGCCCCACAGCAACGCCACGCGGCGCGCGGTGCGGATCGACGGGGTGAGCACCAGCATCGGCGTGCCGGGCCGTTCGCGCGCCACCCGCCGCGCGGTCGAACCGCTGGAGGTGAACACCGTGATCGCGCTGATCGGCACGGTATCGGCGATGGTCATGCAGGCATGCGCCAACGCGTCCGACGTGGTCGCATCGGGCGGGGTTTCGAGGAAGCGGACGCGTTCCTTATACCCTTCATCGCGTTCGACCTGCGCGGCGATGGCGTGCATCATTGCGACCGATTCCTCGGGCCAAGCGCCCGCTGCGCTTTCGGCTGACAGCATCACCGCATCGGCCCCATCATAAACCGCATTGGCCACGTCGGAGACTTCGGCGCGGGTCGGCGAGGGGCTTTCGATCATCGATTCGAGCATCTGCGTCGCCACGATCACCGGCTTGCCCGCACGGCGGCTGGCGTTGACGATCCGCTTTTGCAGTGGCGGGACTTCGTAGGGTTCAAGCTCCACGCCCAGATCGCCGCGCGCCACCATGATCCCGTCTGCCAGTTCGATGATTTCATCGAGCCGGTGGACGGCCTGCGGCTTTTCAATCTTGGCGCAGATCGCCACATCGCGGTTGTTGATCAGCTTGCGCGCTTCGGCAATATCCTCGGGCCGCTGTACGAAACTGAGCGCGATCCAATCTGCCCCATGTTCGGTCGCAAAGGCCAGATCGCGTCGGTCTTTTTCGGTCAGCGCGGGGATCGGCACTTCGGCATCGGGGACGTTGACGCCCTTGCGATCCGAAATCACCCCGCCCACTTCGGCGCTGCACAGAATGCGGCTGCCATCGGCCTCCAGCACTTTCAGCCGAATCTTGCCGTCATTGATCAGCAATCGCTGCCCGCGTTCCATGATCCCGAAAAGTTCGGGGTGCGGCAGACAGACGCGGTTTTCATCGCCGGGCGTTTCGTCATGGTCGAGCACGAAATGGCCCGAGTGGCGGATTACCGCTTGCCCATCGCGGAACGTGCCGACCCGCAGTTTCGGCCCTTGCAAATCGGCGAGGATCGCAATCGGCTTGGCAAATTGCTTTTCCAGCGCGCGGATTGCGTTGATCGCCGCTTCGTGATCGGCGTGGGCGCCGTGGCTCATGTTGACCCGGAACGCATCCGCGCCCGCACGCAGCAGCCGTTCGAGCATTTCGGGCGAGCGGCTGGCGGGGCCAATGGTCGCCAGAATCTTGACCTTGCGGCCGCGCGGGTCGATCCGTGACTGATCGCGTCGTGACATTTTTGGCTATCCCGTTTGAGGCTTGCCCTCTGTAAGCTGGCCTATGGCACACCCGTTTTGCAACTCAAGGAAAAGCCGCGATGAATAGCAATGCCGATCCGCTCGATAATCTGGACGATGCGCAGGCCGCCGCCGCGTTCCGCCGGTTGGTGCGCCACCTGCGCCACCGTCACGATGCGCAGAACATTGAATTGATGGGACTGACGGGGTTCTGCCGCAATTGTCTGGCTGACTGGATCCGCGATGCGGGCTACGCGGGCGACAAGGAAGCGGCACGCGAAGTGATTCACGGAATGCCGAGCGCCGAGTGGAAGGAACGCTTCCAATCCCCCGCGACGCCTGAGCAAATCGCGGCGATGGACGCGAGTGTGGCGAAGAACGCACAGGATTAATTTGCCCCGGCAGTTCATTCGGCGGGCTGGGCTGGCTATCGGCAGGAACAACTGATTCTCTTTCCCGATGGAGCCCCCCATGCCTGACAACGCCAATTCGTCCGACGACCGCCTGCGCCTGCTGATCGAGCGGATTGAGCGCCTTGAGGAAGAAAAGAAGGGCATCGCCGACGACATCCGCGACGTTTATGCCGAGGCCAAGGCGGTCGGTTATGATCCCAAGATCATGCGCCAGATCGTGCGCCTGCGCAAAATGAAGCCCGATGATCGCAGCGAGCAGGACATGCTGCTGGAAACCTACAAGAACGCTCTCGGCATGGCGTAATTCTGGGCGTTGCAGACCCCCCGCCCCGCCTCCCCACCCGGCCACCAAAGATATCCAAGGGGAATTGGTAGCCGGGTGGGGAGGAGGGGCTAATGTTCCAAGCCAGTCATTGAAATATCACCTGTCCGTGTTACATCGCTAACACAGCAATAGGAGAATCCCGATGGCATCCCCTTGGAAAGACGCACGCGGCATCATTGTCACCACCACGCCCACCATCGAAGGTCATCCGATCCACGAATATTGCGGGATCGTGACCGGCGAAGTGATCGTTGGCGCGAATATCTTCCGCGATCTGTTTGCCAATATCCGCGACATCGTCGGCGGACGTTCGGGCTCGTATGAGCGCATTCTGGCTGACGCGCGCAAGCAGGCGATTGAGGAATTGCAAGCCGAAGCCGCCGCAATTGGCGGCAACGCCGTGGTCGGGATCGATCTCGATTACGAGGTCATCGGCGCCAACGGATCGATGCTGATGGTCAGCGCCAGCGGTACAGCGGTGAAGATTTAAGCGTTCACCACCACCCATAATCCGCCGCCAGGAACACTGCATTATACGCCGCATGGTGCGCTATCGCCGCGCCCAATCCCAGCCGGGTGCGGGTGTAGGCGAGCAGCAATCCACCGATCGTCTGCGGCAGCACCACAAGCAGGCCGAGGGGGTGCGTCAGCGGCTCGTAATTGCCCAGATGGATCAGGCCGAACGCCAGCGATGATCCCCACACAAACCAATGAAAATGGTGGGTGAACCACGCGGGCACTTCGGTGCCAGTATCGCGGGTGACGCTCCAATGCAGCAGCCCGGCAAAGGCCACCGCCACCCCGGTCAGCGACACAGCGGTCACATATTCGACCGGCAAATACAGCGCCGCCGAGAACAGCGCCATTGCGGCAAAGCCATAAAGCGCAAACCGAAGCGCCGCGATCCGCCCGGTCAGCCAGCCGCGAAACACCAGTTCCTCCAGCAGCGGGGCGAGGATCAGAAAGTCGAACAGATCCTCGGCCAACGTGGCTTCAAACTCCAGCGGCGCTGGCATAAAGCCGGCTTCTGCGTCCCACGCGTTGGTGGCCATCACGATCAGCTCACCAAGCGCCAGATCGAACGCGAACACGATCCCCAGCGCCACCAGCAGTCCCGGCGCCGCCGCTTGGCCCCACCCCATCGGCCGCGCGGCATAGGTGGGTCGCGCTGCGAACCGGGCAATATCGCCCAGCCGCTCCTGCAGCCCCATTGCTTGCGTCACGAGCGGTCTTGCGTCGCTATCCACCATCAGAGTAAGGCCCGCGCCAGATAGCAATCATCTCGGTGAAGTTCGTCCCATGGCAGGCCATTCCAAGTTCAAGAACATCATGCACCGCAAGGGTGCGCAGGACAAGAAACGCTCGAGCATGTTCTCCAAGCTGAGCCGCGAAATCACCGTGGCGGCGAAGATGGGCATGCCCGATCCCGACATGAACCCGCGCCTGCGGCTCGCGGTCAACGCGGCCAAGGCGCAATCGATGCCCAAGGACAATATCCAGCGCGCGATCGACAAGGCTGCGGCAGCGGGCGGCGAAGACTATATCGAAATCCGGTATGAAGGTTACGGTCCCGGCGGGGTCGCGCTGATCGTCGAGGCGCTGACCGATAATCGCAACCGCACCGCCACCAATGTCCGCACCGCGTTTTCCAAGAATGGCGGCAATTTGGGCTCAGAAGGTTCGGTGTCGCACGGTTTCGAACGGTGCGGTCTGATCGAATACAAGGCCGAGGTTGGCGACGAGGAAGCAATGCTCGAAGCCGCGATTGAAGCGGGCGCGGACGATGTGGAATCCTCCGAAGACGGCCACACGATCTGGACCGCCGCCGACGCGCTGCACGGCGTGGCGGGCGAGCTGGAAAAGGCCCTCGGCGCAGCGGACAATGTCAAACTGGCGTGGAAGCCGGTTCTCACCGTCGACGTGGACGAGGCGACGGCGGGCACGCTGATGAAGCTGATCGACGCGCTCGACGATGATGACGATGTCCAGACCGTGTGGGGCAATTACGAAATCTCGGACGAAGTGATGGAGAAGCTGGGCTAATGTGGTCATTCGTCGCGAAGGCGCTGCTGGCTGGCGTCATCATCGCGGCGATTGCGGAACTTGGCCGCAGGCTACCGGCTATGGCAGCGTTGATTGCGTCGCTGCCGCTGGTTTCCATCCTTGGCATGATATTTCTGTGGCATGCTCGGCCTGATGCGGAAAACATGGCTGTTCACGCCCAAGCGACCTTCTGGTTTGTGCTGCCCAGCCTGCCGATGTTCCTGCTGATACCGGTGCTGCTGCGGCAAGGGTATGGGTTCTGGACTGCACTATTGGCGGGCTGTGTTCTGACGATTGTGCTGTATTTGCTAATGGTGCAATTTGGGCCGCGCCTTGGCGTGCGGTTCTAAGCCGTGTTGATCCTCGGCCTTGATCCCTCGCTGTCCTGCACCGGCTGGGGCGTAATCCGCTCCGAAGGCGCGCGGATCAGCCACATCGCCAATGGCCAGATCAAGACCGATGCTAGCGCACCGATGGCTGCGCGGCTCGCCGCGTTGCAGGCAGGGCTGGCGGCGGTGATTGCCGAGCATCCGCCCACCCGCGCGGCGGCGGAGGAGATTTTCGTCAACAAGAACCCGCAATCCACCCTCAAGCTCGCACAGGCGCGCGGCGCAGTGCTGGCGGCGTGCGGGGCGGCGGGCCTGACGGTCAACGAACACGCCGCGCGGCTGGTCAAGAAAGCGGTGACCGGCACGGGCGCTGCGGAAAAGACGCAGGTCGCCGCGATGGTCAAGGTGCTGCTGCCCGGCGTGCAGATCGCGGGCAGCGATGCCGCCGATGCGCTCGCGGTGGCGATTGCCGATGCACATCTGGCACCCCGGATTTAAAGGACGCGAGCAATGATCCACCTCTACGGCATCCCCAATTGCGATACGGTGAAGAAGGCCCGCACGTGGCTCGATGCGCAGGGCTGCGCTTACACCTTCCACGATTACAAGAAGGAAGGCGCTGATCCGGCGCGGGTCGCCGCATGGATCGCCGCTGCGGGCCTTGATACCGTGGTGAACCGCAAGGGCACCACATTCCGCGCGCTGCCTGATGCCGACAAGGCCGCCACAACCGACAGTCATACGGCTGTCGCTTTGCTCGTTCAGCAACCGAGCATCATCAAGCGGCCAATCGTCGAATATCCCGGCGGTATTCTGGTCGGTTTCAAGGAAGACGAATGGTCCGCAGCCTTGCTCTGATTGCGCTCTTGGCGCTCGCTTCTGTTCCAGCGGCAGCGCAGGACATGCTGATCATCGCCCACCGCGGTGCAAGCGCCGAGCGGCCCGAACACACGCTCGCCGCTTACGAATTGGCGATCGATCAGGGGGCGGATTACATTGAGCCCGATCTGGTGGCGACCAAGGATCTGGTGCTGGTCTCGCGCCATGAAAACGAATTGTCCGGCACCACCGATGTCGCCTCGCGCGAGGAATTCGAGGATCGCCGCCGCGACAAGACCATCGATGGGCAGAAGATCGCAGGCTGGTTTGCCGAGGACTTCACGCTGGCCGAATTGCGCACTTTGCGCGCGAAGGAACGGATCGCCTCGCTGCGGCCCGCCAATGCGCGGTTTGACGGGCTGTATCAGGTGCCGACCTTCGCCGAGATCGTGAAGCTGGTGCGCGCCAAGGAAGCCGCGACCGGGCGCAGGATTGGCCTTTACCCCGAAATCAAGCACCCCGAGTTTCTGTTGCAGGAGGCGGGGATCGACATGGTCGACCTGCTGCTGCGCGAATTGCGCCAGCTTGGCATCACCTCTGCTGATCCGGTGTTCATCCAAAGCTTCGAGGTCGCTCCGCTCCAGCGATTGAAGCTGCGCGGCGAATTCAAACTGGTGCAGCTGGTCGCACCCATCGGCGGCCCTGCGGATGAACCCGCCATGCGCTATGCCGAGATGGTGACGCCGACCGGGCTGGTCGAGGTGGCAAAGTATGCCGACGCAGTGGGCGCGCATATTGCGATGGTGCTGACCCCCGATGGCACGCCGACGACGCTGGTGGCCGACGCCAAGACGTCGGGGCTGGCGGTCCACGCCTGGACGGTACGGCCGGAGAATGACTTCCTGCCAGCGATGCTGCGCACGGGCGATGATCCCAAGGGCAAAGGCTGCGGCGATGTGAAGCTTGCCGCGCTGCTGAAGGCCGCGGGCGTAGCGGGCGTGTTCAGCGACGGGCCGCTGAAGGAGCGGAACTGTCCCTAAACCCGCCGCGCGCTCAGAATATAATTCAGCGCCGTATCGTCTGACAGGTGCAGCCCCTTGCCCGGTCGCCACGCAATGCCGCGCCGCGCGGTAACCGTCAGCCCAGCGTCGTTCAGTAACGCCTCGAATTCATCAGGCGTGATGAAATCCTCCCAATGGTGCGTGCCCTTGGGGACATAGCCCACCGCCTCGGCTGCGCCGACCAGCAGCACGCGCGACGCTGCCGTGCGGTTGGGGGTGGACATGATCAGCAAGCCCTCAGGCGCCAGCCGCGCCGCGACATCGCGCAGGAAGGCGGGCTTGTCTGCCACATGCTCGATCACTTCAACGCTGGTGACCAGATCGAAGGTGCCGATATCCAGCCCCGCAACCTCGCCCGCCATATAGCGGATATCGAGCCCCACGGCCTCGGCGTGCGCGCTCGCCGCAGCGATATTCTCCGCCGCCGCGTCAACCCCGGTCACCGCCGCACCGAGCCGCGCCAAAGGCTCGCACACCAGCCCGGCCCCACAGCCGATATCGAGCGCCGCCTTGCCCGCCAGCGGCTTGGCCGAAGCCGCCGCGCCGGGCCAATGCGCGTCAATCGCGTCGCGGATAAACGCCATCCGCACCGGGTTCACCTGATGCAGGCTCGCCATCGCACCTTTGGGGTTCCACCAATCGCGTGCCAGGCCCGCGAAGAAATCGGCTTCCTCAGGACGGATAGTTACATTCGATACGTTTGCGTTTCCCATGTTCCCCCCTTAACAGCGCGCACGAACACTCACCAGCAGGAGCTTTGGTTTGGCCCGCATCGTGATGAAATTCGGCGGCACATCCATGGCCGGGACGGAGCGTATCCGCCGGGTGGCGAATATTGTGCGCGCGCAGGCGGCAAATGGCGACCAGGTTGCGGTCGTCGTCAGCGCGATGGCGGGGGAGACCGACCGGCTCGTGAACTTCTGCCGCGAGGCAAACCCGCTGTATGATCCGGCCGAATACGACGTGGTGGTGGCCAGCGGCGAACAGGTCACCAGCGGGCTGCTGGCGCTCACGCTGCAAGCCTTGGGCTGCAAAGCGCGCAGCTGGCTTGGCTGGCAATTGCCGATCAAGACCATCGAAGCCCATGCCAAGGCGCGGATCGACAATATCGACGCCCCCGGCCTGATCGCCGCGATGGAAGCAGGCGAGATTGCGGTGATCCCCGGCTTTCAGGGCGTGTCCGAAGATGGCCGGGTGACGACGCTGGGCCGCGGCGGATCGGACACCTCCGCCGTCGCTGTCGCCGCTGCGATAAAGGCCGACCGCTGCGACATCTACACCGATGTCGACGGGGTCTACACTACCGATCCGCGCATCGTCGCCAAGGCGAAGAAGCAGAAGGCGGTGACTTACGAAGAAATGCTCGAACTGGCATCGGTGGGCGCGAAAGTGCTCCAGACCCGCTCTGTCGGGCTGGCGATGAAAGAGGGCGTGCGGGTGCAGGTGCTATCGAGCTTCATCGGCGAAGGCGCCCCGCCTGCCGATGATCTGCCGGGAACGTTGATCGTCTCGGACGCAGAAATGGATGAATTGGTGGAGAAGGGTCTGATGGAACGCCAGCTTGTAACCGGCATCGCGCACGACAAGAACGAAGCCAAGATCATCCTCACCCGTGTGCCCGACCGGCCCGGCGCGGTGGCGAATATCTTTGAACCGTTGGCGGCGGCCAGCATCAATGTCGACATGATCATCCAGAACGTCGGCCGCGACAAGGGTGAGACCGACGTGACCTTCACCGTCCCGCAGTCCGACCTCGCCCGCGCGCAGGCGCTGCTGGAGGATCGCCGCGACGCGATCGGCTTCAACCGCATCATCACCGACAGCAAGATCGCCAAGATCAGCGTCGTCGGTGTCGGGATGAAAAGCCATGCCGGGGTGGCGAGCACGATGTTCCGCTCGCTCAGCGACCGGGGCATCAATATTCAGGCGATCAGTACGTCGGAAATCAAGATCAGCGTGATGATCGACGAGGACGAGACTGAACTCGCCGTGCGGGTGCTGCACACGGCTTACGGGCTGGATGCCAAGGACTGATCCGAGGCCAGGGGGTCGGGCAGCACGTCGTAATTGTTGAGCGCCAGCCAACGCCCGAACAGGGCATAGGGGTGCTCGCCGTCGGTATAGGGCCCGACGCGGCGCTCCGCCTTGGCGAGAGCTAGGCTGCCGGTGGTGAAATCAGCATCGGTGGACAGCGATGACGGGAACAGGAACGGCGGGATGATCGGCACTTGGGCGCTGATGATGGTGCGCCGTGCGATCACTTCGCTACCGCGCAGGATCGTGTCAGCGCCGAGCTGCAGGGTATAGTCGGCGCGGGTGGCAGGTGCGCTCCTCACCAGCCTCTCCGGCCCGGCGAGGCGTGTCTGCCACAGCGCCTCCACCGCCCCGCTGTCACCCCCACTCCCGCCCCATTCGACGAATCCGCCGGGATCGCGCGGCTGCACCACTGCCGCCGGGTCAGCAGCTTCGCGCGGGAAAAGGCGGAAAGTGGTGGCCCCCTCAGGGTCCGCCACAGTGA
The DNA here is from genome assembly GCA_001464915.1 of Sphingomonadales bacterium Ga0077531. Classification (GTDB taxonomy): domain Bacteria; phylum Pseudomonadota; class Alphaproteobacteria; order Sphingomonadales; family Sphingomonadaceae; genus Erythrobacter. Next base: position 128,158 of record LNED01000017.1, on the reverse strand, counting down.
CCGAGGTCATGCCGTCCATGTCGAGCACCGCGAGGCACAGGTCATCGCAGGCGCGATTGGTGAAGGCATAGGACTCCTCGATCCGAACACCGCCGGACAGCACAATCCGTGCGGGCGGCATGACATCGGGCACCGCCGCGCGCCGCTCGAAATCGGCGATGGCCGCGAGACGCAGCGGCAGGACGGCAAGGCTCGCTAACCCCACAACGATCACCAGCGCCGCAGCCCGCGCCAGCCACACGCGGCCAATCGGCAGCAGGGCCGACACGCCCCAGATCGCCAGCAGATAAAGAAACAGCGAAGGGGCCAACAACAGGAGCCCGACCGGCGGGAGGAAGGCAAAAAAGCCGATCACATCGGCAAACACCAGCGCCAACACCGCCAGTGCGCCCGTAATGATAACCGCCCATTTCATGCCGTGCCCGACCCCATCTAACGCAGTTAGCTGACAAGTAGCCCGCTTTGCCGAAATTAACCATTTTGGGTAACCCCGTCTTTACGTTTGCAGCCGGACTGTGCGCGCTCTCACCCCCTGCGAGAGCGAAAGGCGCATGTTATGGCCATCAAGGCCCACCTCGGTTCCCCCACCCCCGGCATTCCCGGCGATAACCCCAGCAATAGCCCCAACGACAGCCAACGCGCCGCGCCGCGTCGGGCCTTGCGGATGGAGGCTAGCGGGCTCGCTCCCGATGGTGCCGAGGCGAATGTTACGATCCACAACATTTCGGCTGCCGGACTACTGATCGAAACCGCGCTCGATCTAGCCACCGGCGAGCAGCTCGCGCTCGACCTGCCCGAAGCCGGGATCGTCGCGGCGGTGATCGTGTGGCGTAGCGAGCGTTTGTATGGCTGTGCGTTTGAACGCGCGCTTGGCCCCGCGGCGCTCGCGGCGGCGCAATTGCAAGGCTTTGCGCCTGATAGCCTGCCTGCCGCCGGCTTTGCCCCGCGCACCCCGGCGGCGGCGCAAGATACGCTCGGCACCCGGCTCAACCGCATGCGGCGCGAGGCCGGGTTGACGCTGGCCGATGTCGCTGCCGTGCTCGGGGTCAGCAAGCCGACGGTGTGGGCGTGGGAGAAGGGCAAGGCCCGCCCTTTGCCCGAACGCATCGGCGCGATTGCCGCCGCGCTGGGCGTCGCTGCCGAGGCATTGGCCGAAGCGCCGAGCGCCACCGGCGCGGCCAGCATGGTGGTTGAAGAATGCCGGAAACGCATAGCCGAAGCCCGCAACACTACGCCTGATGCCGTGCGGATCATGATCGAACTGTAGTAAATCCCCCACAGTTCATCGTTCAAAAGCATCAGAAACACGACAAGTTGACATGAATCACTGGTCGAGTTGAAAAACATGGTAAACGAAATCTGAAGTTGATTCGATTTTTAGTCGAGTAAGTTTACTTGCTAACGGTTTAGTGTCGGTTCATCGGAACAGAATAGTTGTTTTTCTGTACTATGATGAGTTTTGATATACTTTACATCGGCTAACAACGATTAACCTGTTTGGGCGTGGGTTTCGGGGGCGTTGCGGGAATGATAACGGGGTTGAGTGATGTCGAGGGCCGCGTGCTGCATGGCCTGTTGGAAGAATCGTCGAGGGACATTGTTGTAAGGTTGGACCGGCACGGGTTCATCATCCACGCATCGGCCAATTTCGCTGACCTCGGGCTTGATTTGTCCGCCGCGCTGCTGCTGCCGCACGTCACCGATCTGGCAGAGCGCGATCATGCAGCATTCCTTGGCACGCACGTCAAAACCACTCTGGCTGGACAAGCGCAGGGCGGATGGGTTGAATTTCCGGTCGCCGCAGGCGCCGCAAGCGATCATTGCCACGAACCCGATTGTCAGCGCTGGTATGCCTTGAGCCTGCGGCCGATGTTCGATCACGCCGGAGCGGTTGAAGGCGCGCTATGCCTGATGCGGTCGGTGCAGCAATTGCGCAGTCTGGAAGGCGAATTGCACGCCCGCGCGGTCACCGATCCGCTCACTGGCCTCGCCAACCGGCAGGCGTTCTGCGCCAGCCTGCGGCGGCATCTGGCGCATGGCGGCGGACAGATTGTGGCGGTGCTGGCAGTGGATGCGATGCGCGCGCTGCTGCTGCGGTTTGGCCAACGCACGGCGGATGAAGTGCAGTGGGCCTTTGCCAAGTTCCTCGAAACGATGGCGCTGCCGGGGCACGAGGTTGCGCAGTTGGATGGCGAACGGTTTGGCGTGCTATTGCCCGAAATGACATCGCGCCATGCCCGCGAATGGGCGCAGGATGTGGTTGAGACGTTCTCGGCGCTGGCTGCGCCTGTATCGGCCAAGGCGCCGCAACTGACGGCGAGCGCCGGGCTGGCGCGGGTCGAATGCACAGTCGACTGGACGCTGCGAGAAGCGGAGCTGGGCCTCGTGCTGGCGCGCGCGGGCGGCGGGCGGCAGGTTGCGGTGGGTGGTCATCGCAGGGCAGCCTAATCCCCCCACTGGACTTCACAGGCGCGCTGGCTAAACCCGCTCTCCATGAGCCATATTGCCACTATCCTGCTGCTCGGTTCGGGCGAGCTGGGCCGCGAATTCGTAATTTCCGCCAAGCGTCTGGGCGCACGGGTGATCGCCTGCGATAGCTACGATAATGCCCCCGCGATGCAGCTGGCCGATGCGCGAGAGGTGTTCTCGATGCTCGACGGCGAAGCGCTGCGGGCGGCGGTGATCCGGCATCAGCCCGATCTGATCGTCCCCGAAATCGAAGCGATCCGCACCGAAGTGCTGGGTGAATTGGAGGAGCAGGGCTTTACCATCGTGCCATCAGCCCGCGCCGCGCAGCTCACCATGAATCGCGATGCGATCCGCGATCTAGCGGCGGGCGAGTTGGGGCTGGTGACCTCGCAATATGGCTACGCGGAAAGCTTTGCCGAGGCGCGCGAAGTGGCAGCACGGATCGGCTATCCGCTGGTAATGAAGCCGGTGATGTCCTCATCGGGCAAGGGCCAGAGCAAAGTCGATGGGCCGGAAGCGCTGGACGCCGCGTGGGAATATGCGGTCGCCAATATGCGCGGCGACCGGGCGCGGGTGATCTGCGAGCAATTCATCGCCTTCGATTATGAAATCACTTTGCTGACGGTGCGCCATAAGAGCGGCATCAGCTTCTGCCCGCCGATCGGCCACCGGCAGGAACGCGGTGATTACCGCGAAAGCTGGCAACCCGCCGCGATGTCGCCCGCTGCGCTGGCAAAGGCGCAGGATATGGCGGCCAAGGTTACCGCTGCGCTGCAAGGCGATGGCCGCGGCTGGGGGCTGTATGGGGTGGAGTTCTTTGTGCGCGGCGAGGAAGTGATCTTCTCCGAACTCTCCCCGCGTCCGCACGATACCGGGATGGTGACGCTGATCTCGCAGGATTTGAACGAATTCGATCTCCACGCCCGTGCGATCCTTGGCCTACCAGTGCCCGAAAGCATCGCTGCGCGCCCCGCCGCGTCTGCCGTGATCCTTGCCGACCGGGACAGTGATGACTTCGCGTTTGAAGGGCTGGCCGATGCCTTGGCGGTGGATGATGGCGTGGATGTGCGGATCTTCGGCAAGCCCGTTACCCGTCCCTATCGCCGGATGGGGGTCGCGCTTGCCCGGGCTGCCGATGCGCCAACAGCGGTGAAACTCGCCAAGGCAGCGGCGGCAAAGGTGCAGATTGTCTATTCATCCGAAGCGGACTAGGGCGCGCGCCATGACCACATATCCCCACACCGCTGCCCTGATGCAGCGCGGCACCGATTTCCTTGGCTGCGAGACCGCGATTTTGTGCGGCGCGATGAGCTGGGTGTCGGAACGCAACCTTGTCTCGGCCATCTCCAACGCGGGCGGGTTTGGCGTGATCGCCTGCGGGGCGATGACCCCGGAACTGCTCGACCGCGAGATCGCCGCGACCAAAGCGCTGACCAGCAAGCCCTTCGGTGTCAACCTTATCACCATGCACCCGGCACTTTTCGATCTGATCGCGGTGTGCCGCAAGCATGGCGTCACCCACGTGGTGCTGGCAGGCGGCATCCCGCCCAAGGGCAGCGTTGAGGCCATCAAGGAGGGCGGCAATACCAAGGTGATCTGTTTCGCCCCGACCCTCGCGCTGGCGAAAAAGCTGCTGCGTTCCGGTGCGGATGCGATGGTGATCGAAGGGATGGAGGCAGGCGGCCATATCGGCCCGGTTTCCACCTCTGTGCTAGCGCAGGAAATCCTGCCCGAACTGGCCTCCGACCATCTGATCTTCGTCGCGGGCGGGATCGGCCGGGGTGAGGCGATTGCCAGCTACCTTGAGATGGGCGCGGCAGGCGTGCAGCTTGGCACCCGGTTTGCCTGCGCTGTCGAAAGCATCGCCCATCCCGATTTCAAGAAAGCGTTTTTCCGCGCCAATGCCCGCGATGCGATCGCCAGCGTGCAGGTCGACCCGCGCCTGCCGGTGATCCCGGTGCGCGCGCTGAAGAACAAGGGCACCGAGGAATTCACCGCCAAACAGCGCGAAGTCGCCGCTTTGCTCGATGCAGGCGCAGTCGACATGGGCGAGGCGCAATTACAGATCGAGCATTTCTGGGCGGGCGCGCTGCGCCGCGCGGTGATCGACGGCGATGTCGAAAACGGCAGCGTGATGGCCGGGCAATCGGTCGGCATGGTCAGCAAGGAAGAGCCCGTCGCCGACATCATCGCCGAGCTGATGAGCCAGTGCGAGGCGGCGCTCGCTAAATAGCATGGCCGCGCCGCTGATTCTCACCCTCGCCTGCGCTGACCGGCCCGGCATCACTGCGCGGGTGACCGGGTTCCTGTTCGAGCGCAAGTGCAACATCCTCGATGCGCAGCAGTTCAATGATCGCGCTGAAGCGGGCGGCACCGACCGGTTCTTCATGCGGGTGGTGTTCGACCCTGATGGCTCAACCGCCGAAGGTTTACGCGCCGACTTTGCCGCGCTGGCTAGCGAATATGCGTTTGAGTGGAAGATGGCGCGCGAGGATCGCCCGCGCCGCACGATCATCCTCGTCAGCAAGTTCGATCACTGTCTGGTCGATCTGATCTATCGCTGGCGCACGGGCGAGTTGCCGATTGATCCGGTGGCGATTGTCTCCAACCACCCGCGCGCCGCCGCGATCCGGGTCGATATTGGCGATATTCCGTTCCACCACATCCCAGTGACCCCCGACACCAAGCCGCAGGCCGAAGCGGCGTTCCGCGCATTGGCTGACGAGACTGACGCCGAGTTGATCGTCCTCGCCCGCTACATGCAGGTGTTCTCGGACGAGCAATCCGCGCATTTCGCCGGGCGCTGCATCAACATCCACCACAGCTTCTTGCCGGGTTTCAAAGGCGCGCGACCGTATCATCAGGCGCACGAGCGCGGGGTCAAAATCATCGGCGCGACCGCGCATTTCGTCACCGCTGACCTCGATGAAGGCCCGATCATCCACCAGGACGTGGAACGCATCACCCATGCCGACAGTCCCGCCGATCTGGTGCGCAAGGGCCGCGACATCGAACGCCGCGTTCTCGCCGAAGCGGTGCGCCTGTTCGCGCAGGAGCGGGTGCTGATGAACGGCACGCGGACGGTGGTATTCAGGGGTTAAGCGCTTTTCGCAGTGGCCATGCGGGCGGGTACGGTGCATCCTTACCCCATGATCGTTGAGCGCCTCGACCATGTGAACATCATCACCGACCGGCTGGCTGAGACCGCGCGGTTCTATGCCGAACTGCTCGATCTGGAGGAGCGCGATGGCCCGCCGCCGCTGCGCCCAGAGCAGGTGCGCTGGATGTATGACAGCAGCGGTCAGGCGATCCTTCACCTCAATTCAGTCGACTGCCCGCGCGTGTTTGAACGCGGGGTCGCGCCGGGGGCGGAAACGGGGGCGATCCACCATGTCGCGCTGCGCTGCGGTGATTTTGCCAAGGTCAAAGCCCGGCTCGACACGCGCGGCGCCGATTACCGGGTCAATGATGTGTCCTCGATCGGATTGAAGCAGATCTTCACCGCCGATCCCAACAACGTACTGCTGGAACTGAACTTCTTCGAGGGTTAGCGCCGCGCGATTTTCTTCGCCACCCCCTCCAACACCTTGTCCTCATTGGCACGCTTGATGACATAAGCGCGGATCGCTTCGATCTCGTCCTTCGACAGCGATCCCTTGAAGCTGGCCATGCCGTTGTCCTTGAGCAAGCCGCCCTCGACCACCGCGTTCCATGCCTGCGCGCTTTCGAGCGATCCGGCGCGGCGCAGGTCGGGCAGCACTGTCGATCCGACCGCCCCCGGCGCGTGGCAGACCGCGCAGTAGCGGCCATACTTGGCCTGGCCCACGGCAATCACCTCGGCGCTCGCCTTACTCGGCGGCGGATCGAGCGGGAGTGCTGCGAGTTCAGGCTCAGGCGGCAGTTTCGCTTTGCCGCCCAGTTTGAACACCAGCAGGCGCGAGATGTTGCGTACCGGTGCCTTGCGGTTGATGAGATCACCATCGACGCTGAGCGCATAGGCCCCGCCCCAACCCGCCAGCACCGCGACATATTGCTCGCCGTTCACGGTGTAGGTGACCGGCGGGGCGACCACCCCGGTCTGCGCGGCAAAGCTCCACAGCTTCTTGCCCGTGCCCGCGTCATAGGCGTTGAATTCGCTGCCAGTGGTGCCTTGGAACACCAACCCGCCGCCGGTGGCCAGCAAGCCGCCGTTCCACGGGCCGGGGTGTTCAACAGTCCAGCGTGCTTTCTGCGCGACCGGATCCCACGCCACCAACATGCCTTTCAGCGTGCCCGCCACCTGCTTGCGGAAGCCTTCATCCGCCGGCACATCGCCTGCACCCAGATTGAAACCGACATTGAACCCGCGTGCGGTATCGGGCTTCCAATTGGCCTCAGGCGCGTACAGCATCCCGGCTTCGAACGCGGGGATATAGACCAGATTCTCCGTGGGGCTGTAGGCCATGGGGTGCCAATTGTGCCCGCCGAGCGCGCCGGGCGATACCAGTGCAGGCTTGCCGGTCTTGTCCACCCGCGTTTCGGGATTTTCGATCGGGCGGCCGGTTTCAGGATCAATTCCCGAAGCCCAGTTCACGCTGACATAGGGCTTGGCGGAGATGAACTTGCCGGTTTCCCGGTCGATCACATAGAAGAACCCGTTCTTGGGCGCTTGCATCAGCACCTTCCGGACTTTCCCCTCGATCGTCATGTCGGCGAGCATGATGTGCTGCGTGGCGGTGAAATCCCACGTTTCGCCCGGCGTGGTCTGGTAATGCCAGACATATTCCCCGGTCGAAGGACGCACCGCGACGATGCTGGAGAGGTAGAGGTTGTCGCCCTCGCCCGTGCCATCCGCGCCGGGTGAACGGTAAGCGCGGTTCCACGGGCTACCATTGCCGACGCCAATATAGAGCAGATCAAGCTCGGGATCGTAGGCCATCGAATCCCACACCGTCCCGCCGCCGCCAATCGCGTCGGATGCGCCCAGCACATCCATGTTCCACGTCTCGGCAGCTTTCTGGAGATAGGCGGGCGCATCTTTGGGGTCGCCGCCTTCGGGCACAGTGTAGAACCGCCACAGCTCCTCACCATCATTGGCATCATAGGCGGCGACATAGCCGCGCACGCCAAACTCGGCCCCGCCATTGCCGATGATCACCTTGCCATCGATCACACGCGGCGCGCCGGTGATGGTGTAGCTTTTGGATTGGTCGACCGTGACCTTTTCCCATTCGACTGCGCCGGTATCGCGGTCCAGCGCCACCAGCCGCCCATCCAGCGTGCCAAGGAACAGCTTGTCGCCCCAGGCGGCGAGCCCGCGATTGACCGTATCGCAGCACGCCTTGACCGCGGTTTCGCCGGGCACCTTGGGATCATACTCCCACAGCGGCTTGCCGGTGGCAGCATCAAACGCCTTCACCTTGCTCCACGCGGTCGTGAGGTACAGCTTGCCGTCCATCACCAGCGGGGTCGCTTCCTGCCCGCGCGCGGTGTCCATATCGGCAAACCATTCGAGGCCGAGATTACCGACGGTTTCCTTATTGACCGAATCGAGCGGGGAATAACGCTGTTCGGAATAGGTGCGCCCGTGGCTGATCCAGTTGGCGCTATCGCCATCTGCGCCCACCAGCGCGGCGTGGGTGATCCCCTCACCCTCGCCCCCGTCAGCGCCGCCGAAAATCTGGCTACAATTCGCCAGCATCCCGGCCGACAGCAACAAAGCTGCGCCGCTCACCCACCTGACTAGGTCCATCGATCCCAAACTCCCCGTTTTTTCTTATACCGCATGTTGCCGCGTCAATCACCGCTTGTCCATGCCTGCCGCTCCCGCCTATCAGAACTCGCGACGGGTTTCAGGAGACAGCATCATGTGCGACGAGAGCAAACTGGCCGATTGGGCCAAGCAAACCATCAGCCGCCGCCAGTTTGGCGCGCTCACTGGCGCAGCGGCGGTGGCCGCGTGTGCATCGGGTGAAGGCGCGGGCAATGCGCAGCCTTCGATCCCCGGCCTCAAGGAACGCGGCGTCACCTTCGCCACGCCTGATGGCACGATGGACGGGTTTTTCGTTCAGCCTGACAGCGGCACCCACGCCGCCGTGATCCTGTGGCCCGACATCGCCAGCATCCGCGAATCCAAGCGCATGATCGCGCGCAAACTCGCCGCCGCAGGTTATGCCGTGCTGGTGGTGAACCCCTATTACCGCGACATCACCGGCGAACAATTCGCCGATTTCGCTGCGTTCATTTCCGATGGCGGCTTTCAGAAAGTCGGCCCGTGGCGCGGCAAATTGAATGCCGAGACAATCATGCGCGATGCCGCCGCCATCGTCGACTGGCTCGACCGGCAGGAAGGCGTCGATCAGGCCAAGGGCATCGGCACGCAAGGTTACTGCATGGGCGGGCCGTTCACGGTGTGGAGCGCGGCCGCGGTGCCATCACGGATCAAGGCCGCAGCAAGCTTCCACGGCGGCGGGTTGGTGCGGCCCAGTGATCCGATGAGCCCGCACAAGGTGCTGGACAAGGTTGATGCCAGCCTGCTGATCGCGGTGGCGCAGGATGACGACGCCAAGGCGCCGAACGACAAGACGACCTTTGCCGATGCGGCCAAGGCAGCCGGTGTGCCCGCCACGGTCACCGTCTATCCGGGCGATCACGGCTGGATGGTATCCGACAGCCCGGCCTACGATACTACCGCCGCCGCGCGCGGCGAGGCTGACCTGAAGGCGCTTTACGCCGCCGCGCTGGCTTAAACGGGTTCCGCCGTCCCTCCCCGTTCTGAAAGAATGGGGAGGTGGGCAAGGCCGCAGGCCTTGGTCGGAGGGTTCGCTTCGTGAGGCTGCCACCCCTGCATCAGCGCTGCGCGCTGCCACCTCCCCATTGCTTCGCAACAGGGAGGGACTTTTCTCGCTGTTCTGAGGTCAGCCCGCGTTCTTGCGCGCCTTGGCCCGGTCGTTGCTTAGGCCAAAGCGGCCATGCTTGCGGTAACGGGTCATCCACTTGTCGAGGAACAGGCCGAGCGGGCGGGGCTCGACCCCCAATTCCGCAAAGCCGCGCGCACCCGGCGCGACCGTGCTGCCGGCCTTGAGCAGCGTCCATTGATCGCGGCTCATCGGGGTACCGGGCATCGCAGCAAACGCGGCACTGAGGCCATCGGGCATGGCAATAAAGCGGCGGCTGCGCCCTTGGGCTGCGGCAATACGCTCGTGAATATCCATCATGCTGAGCTGTTCCGGCCCGCCCAGTTCGTAGATGTGACCGCCGTGCTGCTCGGAATGTTCGAGCGCGACTGCCACCGCCTCGGCCACATCATCGGCAAAGACCAGTTGCAGCTTCGCCTCCGGACCGAACACGGGCAGGACGGGCAGCATTTCGATCATCCCGCCGAACAGGTTGAGGAAGTTGTCATCGGGGCCGAAAACGATCGAAGGCCGCAGGATCGTCGCCTTGGGGAATCCCGCCAGTACGCGCTCCTCCCCCAACGCCTTGGCCTTGGCATAGGCGGTGCGCGAGTTGGCATCAGCGCCGATTGCGCTGATGTGCACCATCGCCTGCACGCCTTTGGTCTGCGCAAGACGTGCGATCACACCCGGAGCCTCGCCCATCAACGTGCCGAGATCACCGGCAAACGCGCCAACCAGATTGACGACATAATCCGCCCCATCGAGCGCGGCGGCCACATGTTCTTCGCGCGTGATGTCGCACGGCAGGAACTGCAATTGGCCAAGGTTGGCGAGCGGTTTGAGGGCCTGCGCCTTGTGCGGCGCGCGGCTGGCAAGCCGGATGCGCGCCCCGCGTTGCAGCAGCGCCTGCGCGACGTAATTGCCGATATAACCGCTGCCACCGAAAATCGTGACAAGCTGGCCGGAAAGCGGAGACGATATGGGCATGGTTTGGGGTGCTCTAACTGGCTGCCGGATGCTGGCAGCCCAATGCGTCAACGCGAGCCCCCAAGCAAGGGTTCCGATAACGGATGGGGTGATGTGGGCGGATGCTTGGCCGTCCCAGACCGCAGTTAGCCCGGTTTAGACCCGCTCCAGACCCCGATTTTGGGGCAATTTCAGGCAGAATCGCCGCGAAATGCAGCCCATTTCGGCAGAGGCGAGGTTTGCGTTGACAGCGCCCCCCAGCGCCAGCTATTGGCCCGCCCCTACCCAGCTTCCGGCGCCAATGGCCGGTTGCTACCGTGCCCAGATGGCGGAATTGGTAGACGCACCAGCTTCAGGTGCGTCCTCTTCTGGGCACCAAAACACTCAAAACAACTACAAAATCGTCTCAAATACGGTCTTCGGATCGTGTTTGTTGCCGTTTGGTGGTCAGAATTCGGACGTAACCGTCAGAGAAAATGAAAGAAATAGTCCGAGCGGCTGTTTAGGTTTCAGTACCGGTTTCCTACCCCGAGGCATGACCCTTCGCGGCAGTCGATTCGATCTTCGACGCCGCGGACTTGTCGAAATACAACCCAGTAGACCTTCCAATTTTGTCGCATGATCGGTGCAATGGGAAAAGCCCGCGCAAGAAGGGCGGGGCTTTTGCAGGGGAGGCTACAGCCGCACCCTGTTCAACCTGAGCGCATTGACGACGACGGTGAATGAGGACAGCGCCATCGCGGCCCCTGCAAACATTGGTGACATTAGCAAGCCCGTCACCGGATACAGCACCCCTGCCGCAATCGGCACGCCGACGCCGTTGAACACGAACGAGAAGAACAGGTTCTGGCGGATGTTGGACATGGTCGCCTTGGCGAGCGTTCGGGCGCGGACGACGGCGGCAAGATCGCCTTTGGTCAGCGTAATCCCTGCACTTTCGATGGCAACATCGGTGCCAGTGCCCATCGCCAGCCCGACATCAGCCGCGGCCAGCGCGGGCGCGTCGTTGATGCCATCGCCGGCCATGGCGACTTTCGCGCCTTCAGCTTTAAGTTCGGTGACGATGCGTGCTTTGTCCTCGGGTTTGAGCTCGGCATGCACTCCGTCGAGACCACCGACTGCATCGGCGACAATCTGCGCCGTGGTCGGATTGTCGCCGGTTAACATTATGATGCGGAGCCCCTGCTTGCGCAGGGCAATGATGGCGTCCTTGGCGTTAGCGCGGATCGGGTCGGCCACAGCGATGAACCCGGCGAGTGCGTTATCGACTGCAACGAGCATGATGCCGGCGCCTTCGCGGCGCTTGGCCTCCGATGCTTCGAACAGCGGTTGAGGGTCGACACCGATGGTTTGCATTTGCGCAGCGTTGCCGATGACGACCATTCGCCCTTCCACCCTCGCACTGATGCCAGCGCCAACTTGGACTTCAAAGTCCTCAGGTTCGGCCAGGGTCAGAGCCCGTTCCTTGGCAGCGGTCACAATGGCGTGGGCGAGCGGATGTTCGGATCGCGCTTCCACAGAAGCCACGAACCTCAGCAGATCGTCCTCGCCAATCCCGCCGACGGTTTCGATTCCAACAAGCTTGGGCTTGCCTTCGGTCAGCGTACCGGTCTTGTCGATCAGCAGCGTGTCGACTTTCTCGAAGGCCTGCAGCGCTTCGGCGCTTTTGACGAGCACGCCCGCCTGCGCGCCGCGCCCGGTGCCGACCATGATCGACATCGGTGTCGCCAGCCCTAGTGCGCAGGGGCAGGCGATGATCAGCACTGCGATCGCGTTAAGCAGCGCATGGCCGATACGCGGTTCGGGGCCAACCAGGCCCCACACGATGAAGGTGACGACCGCAATCGCAATGACCAGCGGCACGAACCAACCCGAAATCCGGTCGGCGACTGCCTGAATGGGCGCACGGCTGCGCTGCGCTTCGGCGACCATCTTGACGATGCGCGCCAGCATGGTGTCGCTGCCAACGGCTTGCGCTTCCATGACGAGGCTGCCGGTGCCGTTAACGGTGCCGCCGGTCAGCGCGCTGGCCGCTTGCTTTGGGACCGGAAGTGGTTCGCCGGTGATCATCGATTCATCAACCGACGATTTGCCTTCGACCACGATGCCATCAACCGGCACAGCTTCGCCGGGGCGGATGCGAAGGTGATCTCCGGCCATGACGTCTGCGAGCGCCACTTCGGTTTCTGTGCCATCGGCCGCGATCCGCCGCGCGGTTTTCGGAGCCAGATTAAGCAGCGCGCGGATCGCCTTGCCTGTGGCGGCGCGGGCGCGCAGTTCGAGCACCTGACCGAGCAGCACCAATGCTATGACGACGCCTGCCGCTTCGTAATAGACTGGTACCATGCCGTGCATTTTGAAGGCGGGCGGGAACAATCCCGGCGCAACCGTGGCGACAAGGCTGTATAAAAATGCTGCTCCGACGCCGATTGAGACCAGCGTGAACATGTTCAAATGACGGGTCTTGAGCGATGCCCAGCCACGCTCGAAAAACGGGGCGCCGGCCCACAGGACTATCGGCGCGGCGAGCGCCAATTGCACCCATGGGGAAATCGCTGGACTCACGAGATGCCAACCCAGCAAATCGGCACCCATCGTCAGGATCAAGAGTGGCACAGACAGGACTGCGGACACCCACCACCGACGTGTGAAATCAATCAGTTCGGGACTTGGTCCATCATCTGATAGGCTGCCGGTTTCAGGCTCGAGACCCATGCCGCAAATTGGGCATGGTCCGGTGGCGGTCTGGCGAACCTGCGGATGCATTGGGCAGGTGTAGACGGTTCCCACAAAGCCTTCAGGAACCAAGTCATAGCGGCCGTCTTTTGCAGCTTTGGCGCCCTGTGGCTGGCTGGTGTGATGGCAATTGGCGTTGGTTTTCCCGTCGCCCTCAGCAACGTCGGGCGGCACGAGATGCATTCCGCATTTCGGACAGTCACCGGGGCCATCCTGTTGGATTTCAGGATGCATCGGGCAGGTAAAGCGGATCATTGTGTCGGTTCTGGAAGTGCGCGGCTGGGGGGAGGTGATACAATCCGCCGCCTGGCGCGCGATGTCGCAATCTCGGTCGGCGGCGGTGGGGACTTGGGCACTATCGTTTCACCTTCTCGAACAGGTCGATCAATTCGCTGAACTTGGCGCGTTGTTCGACTTCGTCGCCCGAAGCGATGGCTTCCGACACGCAGCATGCGGCGTGATCGCGCAGGATTTCGCTTTCAGCCTTTGCTAACGCTGCTTTAACCGCTTGCACCTGATGCAGAATATCGATGCAGTAGCGATCGTCAGCGATCATCTGCGAAACGCCGCGAACCTGACCCTCAATCCGTTTGAGCCGGTTCAGGATGTCAGTTTTGCTTTTCCCCATTGTCATCATTTCCAACTTGAATACCCATAGGGGGTATCGTATTTGGTACCGGATTGAAAGGCAATTTGTGATGCACGGTCTCTCCCGCCGAACCCTGATCAGCGGCCTTGGCGCAGGCGCTGCCTTTGCGGCCTTGCCTGCTTGGGCGCAAGGGCACAGCATGCATCGGGGCGGCAGCCATGGGCGCGGCGGCCCGCGTATTCCTGCAGGCTTTGGCGAACTGAGCGGCGATGTCATCGACCTTGCCGTCGGCAGCGGCCACCGCATTGTCGAAGGGCGCCGCGGTCCCGGCATTGCCGTCAACGGCAGTGTGCCCGGTCCGCTGATCCGGCTGCGCGAAGGGCAGAACGTCCGCCTGAATGTCACCAATAACCTGGATACCGACACATCGGTACACTGGCACGGCTTTCTTGTGCCGTTTCATATGGATGGGGTGCCGGGCATCAGCTTTCCCGGAATCAAACCGGGCCAGACCTTCACCTATGATTTCCCCATCCGCCAATCGGGCACATATTGGTATCACAGCCATTCGGGCCTGCAGGAACAGTCTGGCCATTACGGCCCGATAATCATTGATCCTGCCGGTGCAGAGCCGGCCGGGTTTGATCGCGATTACATCCTGCTACTGAGCGATTTCACAGTGCTGGACCCGCATTTTATCATGAGCCGGTTGCGCACGGGCGAAGGCTATTTCAACCGCCAGCTCAGCACCTGGACCGATCAATATCCGATGTCGGCCGAAGAGCGGCGGATGTGGGCCGAAATGCGAATGATGCCGACCGACATCATGGATATTGGCGCGCCGACCTACACCTTTCTTGCCAATGGGCGCGGGCCAACCGAGGGGATGGAATATCTGTTCCGCGCCGGAGAACGCGTGCGGCTGCGCATCATCAATGGATCGGCGCAAAGCTTCTTCAATGTCCGCATTCCCGGCCTGCCGATGACGATCATCACTGCCGATGGCCAGAATGTGCGCCCGGTTGAGGTCGATGAGTTCCAGATCGGAACGGCTGAAATCTATGACGTGATCGTCACGCCCGGTGATGCTGATGCCTATGCCATCGTGGGCGAATCGATGGACCGGTCAGGCATGGCGCTGGCGATGCTGGCGAGCCGCCCCGGTGCGCGCGCGGCGGTGCCAGCGCTGCGCGATCCGCCGCTGTTGACCATGGGCGACATGGGCATGAACCACGGCTCTGATGGCATGGACCACAGCATGATGGATCATGGCGGCGCCGCCGCAGATGTTGCGGCAGGCGAGATGGATCACGCAGCCATGGGCCATGGCGATCCGGCCACACCTGCTGACGCCGCCGATGGCGCGATGGCGGGCATGGCGATGGACGAGATGAGCATGGACGGGATGATGATGCGTGACACCACCCTGCTGCCGCCCGATGTCGCAATCGGCCCCGGTGTGGACATGGTGTCGATGGCGCCGGTCGACAAAATGGGCGATCCCGGGCTTGGCCTGCGCGATGTGCCGCACCGGGTGCTCAACTATCGGATGCTCACCGCGCTTGAGGCCAACCGCGACACGCGTGAGCCTTCGCGGCTGCTGGAACTGCACCTCACCGGCAACATGGAACGCTACATGTGGTCGTTCGACGGACGGATGTATTCTGCTGTCAGCGATGTGCCGATCCGCTTTGCCTGGAACGAGCGGGTGCGGGTGAAACTCGTCAACAACACAATGATGGCCCACCCCATCCATCTGCACGGGATGTTCTTCGAACTGGTCAATGGCGAGAGTGCCGCGCATCAACCGCGCAAGAACGTTGTCATCGTGCAGCCCGGCGCAAGTGCTCAGTTCGATCTGACCGCCAATGAACCCGGCGACTGGGCGTTTCACTGCCACCTGATGTACCACATGCATGGCGGCATGATGCAGACGGTGACTGTGGTCGGCCCGGCTAACGGCGCATGAGGGTGCGAGCGACACTTTCGGCGGCGCTCCTCGGCAGCGCGCTGATGGCAGCACCGGCGGCGGCGCAGCATCAAGGGCACACTATGCCTGCTGAACCTGCGCCCGCTGAACCTAGATCGCCTGCGCCCGATGCTGACGATCCGCACGCAGGTCATGTGATGGCACCTGCGCCTGATGACGGCATGGACGGCATGGATCGTAGAACGATGGATGTGGCCGCTCCAGCCTCCCCCGGCCCTGATTTCGAAACCCCGCCCCCGCCTGAGGCAGGCAGCGGCCCGCCGCGCGCCGCCGATGCGATCTGGGGTGCAGATGCAATGCGGGCCTCGCGCGAAGAGCTCCAACGTACGCATGGCGATTTCCCGCTGTTCTGGTTCCAAGGCGACCGATTTGAGCTGCAAGCGCGCGACGGAGCCGACGGCTATCTGTGGGACTTACAGGGCTATTATGGCGGGCCAACCAGCCGCTTCTGGTTCAAAAGCGAAGGCGAAGGCACGTTCGGCGACCGCGTCGAGGATGCTGAGGTTCAAGCGCTTTATGCTCGCGCCATCGCGCCTTTCTGGGATCTGCAAGCGGGAGTGCGGCAGGACTTAGCCGGGCCGGACACGAGCTATGGTGTGATCGGCGTGCAGGGCCTTTCGCCCTACATGTTCGAGGTTGATGCTGCCTTGTTCGTGTCGCATCGCGGCGACATTACTGCGCGCGTGGAGGGCGAGGTTGACCAACGCATCACCCAACGCCTCATCCTTCAGCCGCGGGCCGAGGTGAACCTGTCGGCGCAGGATATCCCGCGCCTCGGCATCGGTTCAGGCATCGACACGGTCGAGTTTGGCGCGCGACTGCGCTATGAAATCATTCGTGAGTTTGCACCCTATATCGGGATCGAGCAAAGCTGGCGCTTGGGTGGCAGTGCCGATTATGCCCGCGAACGAGGTGAAGACCCGAGCGTCACCAGCTATCTGGTTGGCATTCGTTTCTGGTTTTGAATCAAAGGAAAATCCGATGAAGTTTGCCTCTGCCTTTGCTGCTGCCGCCATGCTGGCAGCTTCACTAGCATCGCCGCCAGCCGTACTTGCGCATACCCGTGTCGTCGCCTCGACCCCGGCCGAAGGGGCGACCGTCGCCCGTCCGCGCGTTGTCACGTTGACGTTTAGCGAAGCATTGCTGCCACCGACCGCAGCCGCCGGAATCGTCATGACCGCCATGCCGGGTGTGGAAAATCATGGCCAGATGGTCATCCGCAACTTCACCACGGCATGGTCGAACAGCAATCGCACCATGACGTTGACGCTGCGCCAGCCATTGCGCGCAGGCACCTATGAAGTGCGCTGGCAGGCCGCCGGGGCCGATGGTCACCGCATGAAGGGCACTGTCAGCTTCATCGTCAGCTGATCGCAGCGTGGGCGGCATCACCGAACCGGCCTTGCGCTTTCTGCATTATGCAGCTCTGCTCGGGCTGTTCGGGTGGACGGCGTTCCGGCTGGTCGGGCTGCGGGATCTGGATTGGTCGCCGCACGGCCGGCGCAATGGCGGGCTTTTGGGGCTGGCGATCACCGCGCCGTTCCTGTCGCTGGCGCTGATGCTGGTTTCGATCGCATCAATGATGGGCGCGCCGATCACGGCGCTCGATTGGCCGATGACCGAGGCAATGATCGTCGGGACCGATATGGGCTGGGCGTTTCTTGTTCGCGCTGTCTTGCTTGTTGTTGGCATGTGCGCGCTTGCCCTTGCAGATCGAAACAAGTCGGCGATGCTGATCGCGGTGGTTTGTTTTGCTGGTGCATTGATCACGCTCGGCTGGAGCGGCCATGCGGCTGCCACCGAGGGCGCTCTGGGTATGTTCCACCGGCTGAATAACGGCGTGCATCTGCTCGCAGCTGGCCTGTGGCTCGGCGCAATTGGTTGGTTCTTGCAACTCACCGTCAAAGCCCACCGGCAGCCAAGCTCCGTCGCGGTGTCGCAGTTGCTCAGCGTCATGCACCGCTTCGCGCCGCTGGGCGTAGGCCTTGTCACAGTTGTCGCAGTTACCGGCTTGATCAATTCGCACCTGATCTTTGGCTTGGAGAACAGCGCTGCGGTTCTTGTGACTCCCTATGGCTTCCTGCTCGCTGCAAAGCTCATTTTGGTCGCCTGTATGCTGGCCCTCGGCGCGCACAATGCCCGTGTCAGCCGACGCTACGCATCAAGCGATGCCGATCCCCGCACGATGTTGCCGACCTTGCGCCGCAGCCTGTCAGCCGAGCTGGCGCTGGCGGTCGGCGTCACCGGCTTGATTGCTGTGTTTGGCATGATGTCGCCGATGATGATGTGACGGTATCAGCCGTATCTCCTGTCCGGGCCGGTCAGAACTTGAGGCCCCACGCCTTGTAGATCGGGGCCAGTGACGGCTGCATCGTCAGTGCCAGCGCGATTTCGTCCTTGCCGGATTTGTCGCCCATCTGCGTCAGGATAATCCCGCGCAGCAGCCGCGAATTGGTGAGGCCCGGTTCGGCCAGCAGCGCCGCGTCGATATCCGCCTTGGCCTCCGCCAGCTTGCCGAGCCGCAGGTTCGCCAGTGCCCGGCTGTCCAGAACGCCGGCTGAATATTCGCTTTTTTCAACAGCCTGGGTGCATGTTGCCAAGCGCGCATCGTCCATCAGCGACCATGTCGCTGCGTGCCAGCAGATCGCGTTGAGCAAAGTTCCATCGCTGGGCCGCCCAGCAACCAGCGCGTCCAGCTCCGTCAGCCCTTCAGCCGCCTCCCCCAGCCATCCCAGCGCTGTGGCCAACACCGCAGCGCCTTCAACCTTATCCTTGGTGATCCCGTCGAAATCCTCCGCCAGTGCCAAGCCATCCTCGGCCCGTCCCAGCAAAGCAAGCAGCTCGATCTGCGCGTTGTAGGTCGACCCATCAGGCTGCAACGTCTCCGCCTCGACATAGTCGGCCAGTGCGCCCTCAAGATCGCCCAGTTGCCAGCGCATCCCGCCGCGCGAAATGTACAAGTCGCGCGAATCCTCGATCGCCAGTGCCGCTTCGATATCGGCCAGCGCGCCGGCGTGATCATAGATCCCGGCGCGGAAACCTGCGCGGTTGGTCAGCCCGATAGTTTCATCCGGATCCGCATCGGCGACCGCCTTGTCATAGAGCGCCTCAAGCGGAGCAAGCCGCGCCCGATCCCGCCCGAAATACTGCCACAGTTCGCGCACGTCGCCCGACGACTTAAGCATCGGTAGCTGCCGATCAAACCGGGTCAGCTCGCGCCGCGCCGCGCCAATCGCGTCTGCTGCCAGCTCGTCATCAAGGGTGCGCATCGTCTGCGCGACCGTCAGCCGCTTGCCATCAAACTGCGCGCGCGATCCCAATTCCACCCCGCCGATAGTGCCGGCCAGTTCGGGGGTGCCTTCGAGTTTAAAGGTCACCTTGTCATCGGGCAGGACCACTTGATATTCGCCGGTGAAATAGATCGGCCCGTTGAGCCGCAGCGGGATTGCCCGCCACGCGGCGCGGGCACGATCCACGTCAAAGCTGACATTGCGGGCGACCTGCGCCGGCGGTTCAAACGAATAGGCGTTGCCATCACGCGCCCAATCACTGCCGCGCAATCCTCTCGCGGTGATAACCGCAAGGCCCGTTTCGGCATCATAGCGCACGGCATGATCGACCAGCAGCGTATCGCCCAGCAAGCCGTTGACTGCGTCGTAGACAGCATCTTCGCGCAGTTCGTCATTGGCCTGTTCGGCCACTGTCCGCCACCGCGATCCATTGGCACCGCGATACTCGATTTCGACCGTGTAGACGCTGGGAACCCGCAGGCCGGCGCTGTGATCCAGTGTTAGCCGCACCGTTTGATCAGGTGCAGTCTGCATACGCGCGCCGAGCGGCATCAATTCAGCCCCCTCGGCCCGCAACGGCAAGGCATGGAAGAAGCGCGGCACTTCGCCAATCGTATCAAGCCGGGTGCCAACCGAGGTGCCATCAAGCCAGTAGCTCTCCCCACCGATCACCGCGCGCACGATGACATGGTCGAAATTGCCGGGCATCGGCGCCAGCTGCGGCAATGCATCGCCGCCTTGGGATCGAACCAGCGTCGCCTCAGCTTCAATCCCCAGCTCGCGCAGGATGGTCAGCAATAGCAGGGTCTTGGCCTTGCAGTCACCAAACCGTTTGCTCCACGTCTCTTCGGGCGCTTGCGGGATATAATTGCCGCCGTTCATGCCGTTGAGGAGGTAGCTGACATCGTCCTGCACCATCCGCAGCGCCAGCGCCGCGCGGGTCAGCTCGTCGGGGCTGGCGGCTGCGATGCCCGCAACCCGTGCGGCCAAATCGCCGCCCGGCGTGATCTGATCGGCGGTGCCGTAATGTTCGGCATGGTTGCGCGATACCGCCGCCCAATCGGCATAGGTCGACACCTGCATCAGCTCACCCAGCTGATAGCGCAGCGGCGAATCGTTCGGTATTTCCACAGCCTCGCTCACTGGCAGGCTGGCTGACCACGTCAGGAACCCGCCCTGTGCGACCGGATCGGGCACCGCGGCCTTGCCCATCCGCAAGCGGCTGACGGGCATATCTTCGGGCCAGGACACCGCAACCCGACCAGCTTTCAGCGGGAATGGCTTGGCGATCAGGCCGCCCTGCCATTGCACGTTGTCGCCCAGCGCCTGATCGCTCACCGTGGTTGAGTAGGCGAGCCGCAGAATATCGCCGAGCTTTGCCCCCGGCGCGGCCAGCGTCGCGGTCAGTTCGCCGTCGAGCAAGCGCTGCTCAAGCCCGCTTTCACGCCGCAGCACTTCAAATTTCGTCCCGCCGGACAGGACATCGATCACCGCGCCATCGCGGATCAGCTCCACCCGGTGGACGATCAGATCACCCTTGTCCGGCGCCCAAGTCGCATTGAGCGTTCCGAAGCGGGTGAGCGCTTCAGGAGAATCCAGCGCGATCGCGGTATCGATATAGGTCCACAGCTTGCCCTTCTCGATCCGGGCCTGCTGATCGAGCAGGACGATGATATCGCGCGACGGCGCGGCCTTGGCTTCGACCGGCGTGACATCCACCCATGCGGGCGCGGCATCATAGATAATCGCTTCACCCGCCAGCACCGGAACAGCAGCAACCCCGGCGAGCACCGCGGCCGCAAACGAATATCCCACATGGTGGGTAAGACGGCGATGCATGATGTCCCCTTTTTTCAATCAAAAGAGAGACTAGCGCGCCGAAACAATATTTCCAGAGGGCATTTCAGGAATTTGCGCGGCCGTGGTTTTGGAGGCGGCAGCAGCTCAGGCGGCGGCTTGGGTCAACCTTGCCCGCGCTTCGTCCTCGCCGATCAGGGGCAGCAACTCGCCCATGTCAGGGCCGTGTTCCATGCCGGTCAGCGCCTGACGCAGCGGCAGGAACAACGGCTTGCCCTTGCGGCCCGTCGCCTCTTTGAGCACGGTGGTGAGCTCGCCCCACGGATTGTCGCCCCATGCCAGCAGGCGCGCTGCTTCGGCGAGGAACGCCTTGTCGTCCTCGGCAAATTCAGGCTGTGCAATCGGCCCGGTCACCAGCCGCCACCAATCGGCGGCCTCGCCCAGATGCGCAAGATTGGGCCGGATCGCATGCCAGCCCGCTTCGTCCATCCCATCGGGCAGGCGGTGCTGCACCGCCTCGAACGGCAGCAGATGGACGATCCCGGTGTTGATCCGTTCGAGGTCGTCCTCGTCAAACTTGGCCGGAGCGCGCCCGAAGCTCGTCAGATCGAAGCTCGCGATGAGCGCGGCGCGGTCGGCAATTGGCTCGATCGGTTGCGACGTGCCGAGCCGGGCCAAAAGCGCGATGATGGCTTCGGGTTCAATCCCGCGCTCTCGGAAAGCGTCGCATCCCAGCGAGCCAAGCCGCTTGGACAGCTTGCCTTCACGCCCCACCAGCAATGCTTCATGGGCAAAGGCAGGAAGAGTTTTTGCTGCGGTTTCTGTTGCAGCAAAGCCCGCAGCAAAAAGTGCGGTAAAGATCTGAATTTGAACAGCAGTGTTGGACACATGATCCTCACCGCGCAGCACTTGCGTGACGCCCATGTCGATATCGTCAACCGCGCTTGGCATCATGTAGAGCCACGATCCGTCGGCGCGGCGGATGACCGGATCAGATAGCTGCGCGGCGTCGAATTTCTGGGCACCCCGTATGCCGTCATCCCACGTAATCGGTTCGGCATGGTCGAGCTTGAAGCGCCAGTGGGGGGCGATGCCCTCCGCCTCCTTTGCCGTGCGCTCTGCCTCTGTCAGCGCCAGTGCCGCGCGGTCATAAATCGGCGGCAAGCCGCGCCCCAGCGCGATCTTGCGCTTTACGTCGAGTTCCTGCGCCGTCTCATAGCAGGGATAGATCCGGCCAGCAGCGTGGAGCGCGGTAAACGCTGCCTCGTAACGGTCAAGCCGGGCCGACTGCCGCTCTTCCGCGTCCCAATCGAGCCCCAGCCATTGAAGATCAGCGCGGATCGCGTCGACATATTCTTCGCGGCTGCGCGCCGCGTCGGTGTCGTCGATCCGCAGGATGAAGCGCCCGCCGGATTTGCGCGCCAGCATCCAGTTGTGGAGCGCGGTGCGGATATTGCCGACGTGCAGCAGGCCGGTGGGCGACGGGGCGAAGCGTGTGATTGCGGTCATGCGTTGCCCGATAGCGCGGCTTGGCTGCTATTGCGAGTAGAGCGTGACAGATCGTCCAGCGCCCGCAAGTTCGATGCCATTTGACGGGGTGCGACTGGCCTGGGTGACTGCATCGAGCGCTTCGACAAGGTCAAAGACGCTGCGATGTTTGCTGACCGTAGCAAGGCATGCCGCGTCAGGCGATGCAGCGCGGGCCGTTTCGATTCTCGTACCTTCAAGCCGGTAGTCCCATGCATAGCCGCCGCAGAAATCACCGAAGAACATCCGGCTTTCCGTGACCGATAGCGCGAGACCAAAAGGCGCGTCGATCGGCGCGCCATTGATTCCTGCAACACGATATTCCCCGGCAAGATTGCCGATGGGAGTGTTTGGCTCTGGGGTTGTGACTTCAATCGCGGCTGGTTCAGCGGGCACATCGGCGGCATCGTTGGCTTGGCTGCATCCTGCAATGGCAGCAAGGCTGGCGAGGAAGCAGAACGATCTCATGCTTGCATTATAACATGCCTGCGCTGCCAGTGCAGCAGCGACGGGGTGATCGATGGCAGGCTTACAGAGCGCGCATCTCTGCCGCGGTCAGTGCCATGGCTCCTTCCCACAGGCGGTGCATCCGGTCGGCACGGATCAAGCCGTTCAACGCGCCTTCAAAGCTCACCCGGTCGCCGACCGCTGCTGCGTCAACAAAGGCGCCGATGGTCGCTTCGTCATGGCTGAGCAAGCGGCAGCAAAAACGCGAAACGGCGATGTTTTCCGGCCAGCTTGCCGATATCGCCTGGGCGAGGATGAGCGCCTTGGCTGCCACATCAACCCCGCCCATTCGTACCGCCAGCTCAGGCACCGGATCGCGTCCCATCCGCTCGTGCAGCGCGATCAACCGCAGTGCGTGAACGAAGCGCCCACCGATCGGGCCGAGCGCCTCGACCCGTGGCGGAGTGGCCAGCACGGCGATAATTGATTGCGTGATGGCGGATGGGGGCTGTTGCCGGGACATGAAACCTCGCTGGCGCTGCGCATGGGGAGAACATGTCTCGGCGTAGCCTTATTGCGAGTGCCTTGCAATAGCGTAATGCGCAGCTGAGCCCAAAGAAAAGCCCCGCCGGAGCAGGTCGCTCCGGCGGGGCAAATCTTGGCCTGTAAAGGGCGGGTAAGGATTACTCCTCGCCGGCGTCTTCCATATCAACCGCAGGGGCTGCAGCAGCCATTGCCGCCATCGCCGCCTTCATCTTCTCTTCCGAGCCGACGGCATCGGCCACAGGTTCAGCTTCGCGCTGACCCGATGCGGCCAATGTGTCCTGCTGCTTCTTCCACGCGGCCTTCAGCGCGGCGTCGCGGCTGTTGGCGGTCACGCGCAACCGGTTCATGCCAGCGCCGGTACCGGCGGGGATGAGACGGCCGACGATGACGTTTTCCTTCAGACCGATCAACGTGTCCTTCTTCCCTTCAACCGCCGCCTGCGTGAGCACGCGGGTGGTTTCCTGGAACGAGGCTGCCGAGATGAAGCTGCGGGTTTGCAGCGACGCCTTGGTAATGCCGAGCAGCACCGGATTGCCCGAAGCGCCCTGCTTGCCCTTGCCCAGCTTGCCGTTGATTTCCAGCATTTCGGCCAGATCAACCTGCTCGCCCGGCAGCAGGGTGGTGTCGCCGCCATCGGTGATTTCAACCTTCTGCAGCATCTGGCGAACGATCACCTCGATGTGCTTGTCGTTGATCTTCACGCCCTGCAAACGGTACACTTCCTGAATCTCGTCAACGAGATATTCGGCCAGTGCTTCCACGCCCATCACTTCAAGAATGTCGTGCGGGTTGGGCGATCCGGAAACAAGGGTGTCACCCTTCTTCACGTAATCGCCTTCCTGCACGTCGATCACCTTGGTCTTGGCGATCAGGTATTCTACCGGATCACCTTCCTCGGGAATGATCGCGATCTTGCGTTTCGCCTTGTATTCGCGGACGAATTCGATCCGGCCGGAAATCTTGGCGATAACCGAAACGTCCTTGGGCATACGCGCCTCGAACAGTTCGGCCACGCGCGGCAGACCGCCGGTGATGTCGCGGGTCTTGGCAGCTTCGCGGCTGGCACGGGCGAGAATGTCGCCCGCCTGCACCGTGTCACCATCGCCAACCGAAAGCGTCGTGCCCGGTGCGAGCATGTAACGCGCTGCTTCGATCTCGCCTTCGCCTTCGGCCAGAAGGGTCATACGCGGACGCAGATCTTCCTTCTTTTTGCGGCCCGTGGCGCGGTTCTCGGTCACCACACGCTGGGCAATGCCGGTCGCATCATCCATCTGTTCTTCGAGCGTGATGCCCTCGATCAGATCCTGATACTTCACCACACCCGATTGTTCGGTGATGATCGGCAGGGTGAACGGATCCCATTCGGCAATGCGATTGCCGATTTTGACGTGATCGCCATCCTTGAACATCAACACCGTACCATAAGGCACCTTGTGCATTTCGCGCTCGCGCCCTTCGGCGTCGATCACCGCAATCTCGCCGTTGCGGGCAAGGCTGAGGATGCGGCCACGCTTGTCCGAAATCGTCGGCATATCGCGGAATTCGATACGGCCTTCCGAAATCGCTTCAAGGTGGCTGGTTTCGTTGAGCTGCGCCGCGCCGCCGATGTGGAACGTCCGCATCGTCAGCTGGGTGCCCGGTTCACCGATCGATTGGGCCGCGATAACGCCAACCGCTTCGCCGATGTTGACCGGCGTGCCGCGGGCAAGATCGCGCCCGTAGCAGGTGCCGCACACGCCCTGTTCCGCTTCGCAGATCAGCGGCGAACGGATGCGCGCCGACTGCACTTCAGCCGCCTCGATATCCTTCACCATCGCTTCGTCGAGCAGGGTGCCCGACTTCACGATGACTTCGCCGGTCGCCGCGTTGAGGATGTCCTCAGCCACGGTGCGGCCCAGGATACGCTCACCCAGCGAAGCGATAACCGAACCGCCCTGCACGATGGCGCGCATTTCGAGCGCGTTTTCGGTCTTGCAGTCTTCTTCGACGATGACGCAATCCTGCGACACGTCGACCAGACGGCGGGTCAGGTAGCCCGAGTTCGCGGTCTTCAACGCCGTATCCGCGAGGCCCTTGCGCGCGCCGTGGGTGGAGTTGAAGTATTCAAGAACGGTCAGGCCTTCCTTGAAGTTCGAGATGATCGGCGTTTCGATGATCTCGCCCGAAGGCTTGGCCATCAGACCGCGCATCCCGGCGAGCTGCTTCATCTGCGCTGGCGAACCACGCGCACCGGAGTGGCTCATCATGTAGATCGAGTTGATCTGGGCTTCCTTACCCGTTTCCGGGTCGATCGGGGTCGCCTTGATCTCGGCCATCATCGCGTCGGCGACCATGTCACCGCACTTCGACCAGGCATCGATCACCTTGTTGTACTTTTCCTGCTGGGTGATCAGACCGTCCTGGTACTGCTGTTCGTAACCAGCCACCAGATCCTTGGTCTCGTCCACCAGTTTGATCTTGGCGTCAGGGATGATCATGTCATCCTTGCCGAAGCTGATCCCCGCCTTGAACGCGTAGCGGAAGCCAAGGCTCATGATCGCATCGGCGAACAGCACCGTGTCCTTCTGACCGGTGTGACGGTAAACCTGATCGATCACGTCGCCGATTTCCCGCTTGGTGAGCAGGCGGTTGATGATGTCGAACGGCACCTTGTGGTTCTTTGGCAGGCATTCGCCAATCAGCATCCGGCCCGGGGTGGTTTCGAAGCGCTTCATCGATACCTTGCCGGTTTCATCAGCCTGCGGAACGCGGGCGAGGATCCGGGTGTGGAGCGTGACCGCCTTGACTTCGAGTGCCTGGTGCACTTCGGCCATGTCGGAGAAGCGCGGCAGGCGCTCAACCTTGGTGCCATCGGCGTTGTCGAGATACTCGGGGGTCTTTTCCTGCCGTTCCATCGACAGATAATAGATCCCCAGCACCATGTCCTGCGAAGGCACGATGATCGGCTTGCCGTTGGCGGGCGAGAGGATGTTGTTGGTCGACATCATCAACACGCGCGCTTCGAGCTGGGCTTCCAACGAAAGCGGCACGTGGACCGCCATCTGGTCACCATCAAAGTCGGCGTTGAAGGCCGAGCAGACCAGCGGGTGAAGCTGGATCGCCTTGCCTTCGATCAGCACCGGTTCGAACGCCTGGATGCCCAAACGGTGCAGCGTCGGCGCGCGGTTGAGCAGCACCGGGTGTTCGCGGATCACTTCGTCAAGGATGTCCCAGACTTCCTTGCGTTCCTTCTCGACCCACTTCTTGGCCTGCTTCAGGGTCATCGACAGACCCTTGGCATCCAGCCGCGCGTAGATGAACGGCTTGAACAGTTCGAGCGCCATCTTCTTGGGCAGGCCGCACTGGTGAAGCTTCAATTCCGGACCGGTCACGATGACCGAACGGCCCGAATAATCGACGCGCTTGCCGAGCAGGTTCTGACGGAAGCGGCCCTGCTTGCCCTTGAGCATATCGGACAGCGACTTCAGCGGACGCTTGTTGGCGCCGGTGATGACGCGGCCGCGGCGGCCGTTGTCGAACAGCGCGTCAACGGCTTCCTGCAACATCCGCTTTTCGTTGCGGACGATGATGTCCGGCGCGCGCAGTTCGATCAGGCGCTTCAGACGGTTGTTACGGTTGATCACGCGGCGATACAGATCGTTGAGATCCGACGTCGCAAAGCGGCCACCATCCAACGGCACCAGCGGGCGCAGTTCGGGCGGAATGACCGGGATCACTTCGAGGATCATCCATTCGGGACGGTTGCCCGAATCGATGAAGCTTTCAACAACCTTCAGGCGCTTGATGATCTTCTTGGGCTTGAGCAGCGACTTGGTGGTCGCCAGCTCTTCCATCAAAACGTCACGCTCGTTCTCAAGGTCGAGCTGCATCAGCATGGTGCGCACGGCTTCCGCGCCGATATCGGCGGTGAAGGCATCTTCGCCGTACTCGTCCTGCGCTTCGAGCAGTTCGTCTTCGGTCATCAGCTGGAATTTCTCCAGCGGGGTGAGGCCCGGTTCGGTGACGATGTAGCTTTCGAAGTACAGCACGCGCTCAAGCTGCTTGAGCTGCATGTCGAGCAGCAGGCCGATGCGCGACGGCAGCGACTTCAGGAACCAGATATGCGCAACCGGCGCGGCCAGTTCTATGTGGCCCATCCGCTCACGGCGCACCTTGGTCACGGTGACTTCAACGCCGCACTTTTCGCAGACGACGCCCTTGTACTTCATGCGCTTGTACTTGCCGCACAGGCACTCGTAGTCCTTCACAGGGCCAAAGATGCGGGCGCAGAATAGGCCGTCACGTTCGGGCTTGAACGTGCGGTAGTTGATGGTTTCCGGCTTCTTGATCTCGCCGTACGACCACGAGCGGATGCGCTCGGGGCTGGCGATGCCGATCTGGATCTGGTCGAAGGTTTCGGTCTTCGCGATCTGGTTGGTGAATTTGCTGAGTTCGTTCATGACTTGCTTCCCGCTGATGGGATGAATTCAGATGGGCGAGGGATGCGGGGGGCCGGGAACTTACGCTCCGGCCCCCGCGCCTCTATTCCGCTGCGATCGCGCTGTAATCGGTCTGGTCGGCATCTTCCTCGTCGAGGATCGACTTCAATTCGACGTTCAGACCCAGCGAACGCATTTCCTTGACGAGCACGTTGAAGCTCTCCGGAATGCCGGCTTCGAAGGTGTCGTCACCCTTGACGATCGCTTCGTAAACCTTGGTGCGGCCGACCACGTCATCGGACTTCACCGTCAGCATTTCCTGCAGGGTGTAGGCCGCGCCGTAAGCTTGCAGCGCCCAGACTTCCATTTCGCCGAAACGCTGTCCGCCGAACTGCGCCTTACCACCCAGCGGCTGCTGCGTGACGAGGCTGTACGGCCCGATCGAACGGGCATGGATCTTGTCGTCGACCAAGTGGTGCAGCTTGAGCATGTAGATAATGCCCACGGTGACCTTACGATCGAACGCTTCGCCGGTGCGGCCATCATACAGCGTGGACTGACCCGAAGAATCGATCCCTGCCTTGATCAGCATTTCCGACACGTCAGGTTCGCGCGCGCCGTCGAACACCGGGGTTCCCATCGGCACGCCAGCCGCAAGGTTGCCCGCCAATTCGACGATATCGGCCGTGGTGCGGCTGTCGAGATCTTCGAAATACTGGTCGCCGTAGATGTCCTTCAACCGGTCAACCACCGCTTCGGGGGGCTTGATCCCCGCGAAGTCTTCGGCAGCGTTCGGGTGCTGGGCACGCCATTCGTCCAGCTTGGCCTTGATCTCATGGCCGAGCGCACGGGCCGCAAAGCCGAGGTGCGTTTCGAAGATCTGCCCGACGTTCATGCGCGATGGCACGCCCAGCGGGTTGAGCACCAGATCAACCGGTGTCCCGTCTTCGAGGAACGGCATGTCTTCGGCCGGCAGGATGCGACTGATCACACCCTTGTTGCCGTGGCGACCGGCCATCTTGTCGCCCGGTTGCAGCTTGCGCTTCACCGCGACGAACACCTTGACCATCTTGAGCACGCCCGGAGCGAGTTCATCGCCGCGTTCCAGCTTTTCCTTGCGGTCCTGGAACTTGGCATCGATCACGGCGACGGCTTCGTCGTACTGCGTCTTCACCGCTTCGATCTGCGCCTGACGCCCATCTTCGGCGACCGCGAACTTGAACCACTCGAACCGTTCAAGCTCATCGAGCATTTCGGCGGTGATTTCGACGCCCTTCTTCGCGCCCTTGGGAGCAGCCGATGCGGTCTGGCCGATCAGCATGTCACGCAGGCGGTTGTAGGTCGCACGGTTGAGGATGTTGCGTTCATCGGCCGCATCCTTGCGGAGGCGTTCGATTTCCTCGTTCTGGATCGCGCGGGTACGGTCATCGATTTCGATCCCGTGGCGGTTGAACACCCGGACTTCGACGATGGTGCCCGCCACGCCCGGCGGCAGCCGCAGCGAGGTGTCACGCACGTCGCTCGCCTTTTCGCCGAAGATCGCGCGCAGCAGCTTTTCTTCCGGCGTCATCGGCGATTCGCCCTTGGGCGTGATCTTGCCGACCAGAATGTCACCGGGGTGAACCTCTGCACCGATGTAGACGATGCCCGCTTCGTCGAGGTTGCGCAGGGCTTCCTCGCCGACGTTGGGAATGTCGCGGGTGATGTCTTCCGGCCCGAGCTTGGTATCGCGGGCCATGACTTCGAACTCCTCGATGTGGATCGAGGTGAAGACGTCGTCCTTCACGATGCGCTCGCTGATCAGGATCGAATCTTCGTAGTTGTAGCCATTCCACGGCATGAACGCGACGAGGCTGTTCTTGCCGAGCGCCAGTTCGCCGAGATCGGTCGAGGGGCCATCGGCAATGATGTCGCCCTGTTCGATCACGTCGCCCACCTTCACCAGCGGACGCTGGTTGATGCAGGTGTTCTGGTTCGAACGCTGGAACTTTTGCAGGGTGTAAATGTCGACGCCCGACTGGCCGGCTTCGACATCGCCGATGGCACGGATCACGATGCGGGTCGCATCGACCTGATCGACAATCCCGCCGCGACGGGCAGCAATCGCCGCGCCGCTATCACGGGCCACGGTTTCTTCCATCCCGGTGCCGACCCAAGGCGCTTCGGCCTTGACGAGCGGCACGGCCTGACGCTGCATGTTCGAGCCCATCAGCGCGCGGTTAGCGTCATCGTTTTCCAGGAATGGAATCAGGGATGCCGCAACCGAAACCAGCTGCTTGGGCGAGACGTCCATCAGCGTCACGTGTTCACGCGGCGCCATCAGGTTGTCGCCATTGTGGCGGGCCGAAACCAGTTCTTCGACGAAGCTGCCGTCTTCGGTCAGTTCGGCCGAGGCCTGCGCCACGGTGTGCTTCTGCTCTTCCATCGCGGAAAGGTAGATCACGTCGGCGGTCACTTTGCCGTCGATCACCTTGCGGTACGGCGTTTCGATGAAGCCGTACTTGTTGACGCGGCTGAACGAGGCCAGCGAGTTGATCAGACCGATGTTCGGGCCTTCCGGCGTTTCAATCGGGCAGATCCGGCCATAGTGGGTCGGGTGAACGTCGCGCACTTCAAAGCCTGCGCGTTCACGCGTCAAACCGCCCGGGCCCAAGGCCGAAACGCGGCGCTTGTGGGTGACTTCCGACAGCGGATTGGTCTGATCCATGAACTGCGACAGCTGCGACGAGCCGAAGAATTCGCGCACCGCGGCCACTGCCGGCTTGGCGTTGATCAGGTCGTTCGGCATCACGGTCGAGACATCGACCGAAGACATGCGCTCCTTCACGGCGCGCTCCATACGCAGCAGGCCGACGCGGTACTGGTTTTCCAGCAATTCGCCGACCGAACGCACCCGGCGGTTGCCGAGGTTGTCGATGTCATCGACTTCGCCCTTGCCGTCCTTGAGGCCGACCAGCTCCTTGACCACGGCAAGGATGTCTTCCTTGCGCAGCGTGGTCACGGTGTCTTCGGCATCGAGGCCGAGACGCATGTTCAGCTTCACGCGGCCCACGGCCGACAGGTCATAGCGGTCGGCATCGAAGAACAGGCCTTCGAACAGTGCCTCGGCGGTTTCCTTCGTCGGCGGCTCGCCCGGACGCATCACCTTGTAGATGGCTTCGAGGCCCTCATCACGGTTTTCGGCCTTGTCAGCCTTCAGCGTGTTGCGGATCCATGGGCCGGTGTTGATTTCATCGATGTCGAGCAGTTCGAGCCGGTCAATCCCGGCCTTGTCGAAGGCTTCGATGTGTTCGAGCGTCAACTCGTCACCAGCTTCGATGTGGATGCGGCCGGTCGCTTCGTCGATCATGTCGCAGGCGGCATAGCGGCTGACGACTTCTTCAGTCGGCAGCAACAGGTTGGCCAAGCCATCCTTGGCCGCCTTGTTGGCGGCGCGGGGCGAAATCTTCTGGCCGGCGGGGAACACTTCCTCACCGGTGGCAGCATCGATCAGCGGGAAGGTCGGCTTGGAACCGCGCCATTGGTCTGCCACGAAGGGGATTTTCCACCCATCCTTGGCCCGGTCCCACACCACGGTGTTGTAGAAGTGCGAAAGAATGCCCTCGGCATCAAGGCCGAGCGAATACAGCAGCGCGGTGACCGGCAGCTTGCGCTTACGGTCGATGCGGACGTTGACGATGTCCTTGGCGTCGAATTCAAAATCGAGCCACGAACCGCGATACGGAATCACGCGGGCGGCAAACAGCAGCTTGCCCGAAGAATGGGTCTTGCCGCGATCGTGATCGAACAGCACGCCCGGCGAACGGTGCATCTGCGACACGATCACACGTTCGGTGCCGTTGATGATGAAGGTGCCGTTGTCCGTCATGAGCGGCATGTCGCCCATGTAGACATCCTGCTCCTTGATATCGAGAACGGAGCGGGTTTCGGTTTCCTGATCCACTTCGAACACGATCAGGCGCAGTGTCACCTTCATCGGAGCGGCATAGGTGATCCCGCGCTGACGGCACTCAGTGGTGTCGTACTTCGGCTCTTCGAGTTCGTAATGCACGAAATCAAGCTCAGCGGTGCCGGCGAAATCGCGGATCGGGAACACGCTGCGCAGCGTCTTTTCAAGGCCCGAGATATAGCCGGTCGCCTTGTCCGAACGCAGGAACTGTTCGTAGCTTTCGCGCTGAACTTCGATCAGATTCGGCATCTGCACGACTTCGTGGATGTCTCCAAAGATCTTGCGGATGCGCTTTTTCGCGGTGCCCTGCGCCTTGCGGCTGCGGGTGACGGGCGACTTGGCCTTGGTTGCCATGGAGGGTAGAGCCTCTTGTGTTGTGCCGCGCGGAGAATGTCCGCACAGTCTGGGGAATTCGCTGTGTCCGGCGCGAAGGGGTGCCGCCCTACAACGCACAAACGCCGCTTGGCCAACCCGCCCATTGGAGCGGTGCTGGCAGCAGCTTTATATCTGTACGTCGCGAAACAGGCAGGCGCTGCTTCCTTCCCGGACCGATCCACCGCGTATGAATCAGCCTTGCTCGAAGTCAGCGCGAGGAGCGCATGTAGGAGCGCCCCCGCGCAGTGTCAATCACCGCCGGTCAGGAACGCGCGAGATCCGAGCAGTTTAGCGAAAAACGACGCGTGTCATATCGTTTTGCAATATTATTGATTGACGATATGCCGAATCGGGCATAGACACTCTTTATCGAATACCAATGTGAAGATTAAAGGAGATCGATATGAACCGTTATTTCAATACTGCCATCGCCGCTGCCTTCGCCTTCGCCCTCACGTTCGGCTCCATCGGTGCGATTGTCATCGTGCCGTCCGCGCAGGCCGAAGCTCCCGCTGTGCTCGCCCTGCCCGCCATCGCCTGACGGGCGCTTTAAGGAGACATCAGATGAACCCTGCCGGAAATGACCTGCTGCTGCTGGCTGGCAAGATTATCACGGTATTCAAGCAGATCGCGATGGCGATCGGTGCCACGGCGCTGATCATCGGAGCCGGTGCGCTGCTGTTCTACCAAGATACCATCAGCGCCGAATTCATCGCCGAAAGCGGCAATCCCGATGCGGTGTTTCCAATATTCGCCCTGTTCGGGGTGATGTTTATCGGGCTGGCAATCGTGGCCGCGTTGTTCGTCTTTTTCCGCAAGTTGCGCGAAATCATCAACACCGTCAGCGATGGCGACCCGTTCGCACCCGCCAATTCGGGCCGACTGCACCAGATGGCATGGTTGATGCTGGCTGTGCAGCTGCTGGTTTTGCCTGCCATACCTTTTGCACTGCAGCTGGCCAAAGTGGGTGAGGAAGTCGGCGAAGACCTTGGCGTTAACGTCGATGGCGGCTTGGATCTCAGCGGGATCCTGCTGGTGATTATCCTCTTCATCCTCGCCCGCGTGTTCCGCCATGGCGCCGCGATGCGCGCCGATCTCGAAGGGACCGTGTGATGCCGCCCATCAACGAAGACATCGAAGGAACCCGGATCATGGTGAAGCTCGACGACCTGCTCTACGCCCGCCGCATGACACTGACCGAACTGGCGGAGCGGGTCGGCCTGACACTCGCCAACCTGTCGATCCTCAAGACCGGCAAAGCCAAGGCGATCCGCTTCTCCACCCTCGCTGCAATCTGCCGCGAGTTGGGATGCCAGCCGGGCGACCTGCTCGCTTACGAAACCGACTAACCGCTTCGCCGGGCGGCCCACCTCTGGGCCGCCCACGCTGCACAAACCACCCACCCCAATCGATGATGGAGGTTATCATGGTCCGCTGGATCACGCTTTTCTGCGCTCTTTTTCTGGGTGCTTTTCAGGCCCACGCGGCCCCGCCCACCGACCGCATCCTGCTGGTTGTCAGCAGCCACGGCCGCGAAGGCGGCAATGCACAGCCCGGGTACGAAATGGACGAATTAGCGCAGGCTTGGCTGGTGTTCCGTGCCAATGGCATGGACGTCGATATCGCCAGCCCCGCTGGTGGCCCTGTGGTCGCAGATGCCTATGACCCCGCCAAACCCTATAATGCGGCCTTTGGCGTTGATGCCGACGCGCAAGGCAAGCTTTCGCAATCGCTGCCACTGACCACGGACATGGCCGGGCAATACAGCGCCATCATGGTGATCGGCGGCAAGGGCGCCATGTTCGATCTGCCGTTCAGCCTGGTTCTTCAACGCCTGTTGGTAGAAATCGAAGCGCGCGGCGGAGTGGTCGCGGCGGTATGCCACGGCCCGGCCGTATTCGCTCGCATCCGTAACGCGGATGGCTCGCCGTGGATCAGAGGCAGGCGCGTGACCGGCTTCGCGGACGAAGAGGAAGCTCTGTTCGGCAAGGAATGGGTGCCGCACTTCCCGTTCCTGCTTGAAAGCGAACTGCGCCACCTGGGTGCGGAGTTTTCAGAAGCCCCGATCATGCTGCCCCACGTCGCGGTCGATGGACGACTGGTCACCGGGCAGAACCCCTATTCTGTCGCCGCTGCGGCTGAAGCCGTGGTGCAAGCACTGGGGCGGCAACCGCGCGCGCGCGAGCCTTGGGCGGACGAGCGCAGCCTTGATCTGGTGGCGCAGGCGATCGGCGGGGATGCCGAACCGCTCGAAACGGCGATGGCCGAAAATCGGGCGGCAATCGATGTCCCGCTGGTCGCCATCTGGGGCTACTATCGTTCGCTTCAGGCAAACGGCGACCCGGCGCTGCTCGCGCCAGCGCTCAGGATCATGGAACTCGTCCAGCCGCACTTTCCCGAACCCGAGCTGGACAAGGCCATCGCTGCGGCGCGCGCAACGCTCGCAAACCCTCAGCAGCCTTGACTCCTGAACCAATCCGGCTAGACGCCCGGCTCGACCGGCAGGCCTTGGCTGAACCGGTCATCCGTCCGAGACAGTTGGTGAAGGCAATTGGGCCTTCTTAATTTCCAGCCTAGACGGGGAAACGAGATTCCGGCGGTTTTGCGCAAGCAACCGCCCGCGTGCCCGCCATGATGGTGGCACACACCCTCCTTCCCTTTCGACGGACTCGCCCGCGCTCGGTGCTTCGGCCCCTTATGCGGACAAACGTAGCCGATCGTTCGGGAGCCATCCTGAACGGTCAAATGTGAAGGAGTATGGCATGGATCGTTCGCAGAAAGCCGACGCGGTTGCCCAGCTCAACGCAGTCTTCAACGAGGTCAGCGTGGTGGTCATCACCCGCAACCTCGGCATGACGGTGGCTCAGTCCACCGACTTGCGCGGGAAGATGCGCGATGCTGGTGCGTCCTATAAGGTTGCGAAGAACCGTCTTGTCAGGCTCGCCCTTGAAAACACCGACTATGTCGGGCTCGATGAAATGCTCATCGGCCCGGTCGGGCTGGCCTGGTCGAAAGACCCGGTCGCAGCTGCAAAGGCTGCTGTCGATTTCGCCAAAACGAACGACAAGCTCGAAATCATCGGTGGTTCGATGGGTGCGGTCGTGCTCGATGAAGCAGGGATCCGGGCGCTTGCCTCGATGCCGAGCCTCGACGAGCTGCGCGCCAAGCTTATCGGTCTGGTCAATGCCCCGGCGACGAAAATCGCGCAGGTCGTTACCGCACCGGCAGCCAAGGTCGCCCGCGTGTTCGCCGCTTACGCGGACAAGGCAGCCTAAGAGACGCTATTCGTCAGACGACACAATCTTGGGGTTTTGGACATGGTGTCCGGCCCCGCCACAATTTGGAGTGAACCATCATGGCTGATATTGCCAAGCTTGTTGAAGAACTTTCGAAGCTGACCGTGCTTGAAGCGGCTGACCTTGCCAAGGCCCTCGAAGAAGCATGGGGCGTTAGCGCCGCTGCTGCTGTCGCGGTTGCCGCTGGCCCCGCCGCTGCTGCTGAAGCAGTGGAAGAGCAGACCGAATTCGATGTCATCCTGACCGGCGACGGCGGGAAGAAGATCCAGGTCATCAAGGAAGTCCGTGCGATCACCGGCCTCGGCCTGACCGAAGCCAAGACCCTCGTGGAATCGGCTCCCAAGGCGATCAAGGAAGGCATCAACAAGACCGAAGCCGAAGACATCAAGGCGAAGATCGAAGCAGCCGGCGGCACCGTCGAGCTCAAGTAATCTTGCCAACAAGTTTTGCGGGTGTCTTGAAGCACTCGCAGATGGGAGGGCGGCGCCAGCAATGGCGTCGCCCTTTTTTGGTTTGTGCACATCCGAAACACTAAAGGTTTTCTTAAGTTGCTGAGTCATTCTAGCGGGTTAACTCGCAACCTCTAACCTAGCCGGAGGTGTGAGGTGACTCATTCGACTAAGCAAACAAACGACCGGATTCAGACGCGCTTGCTGTTAGGGCTGGCGCAAGGAATGCCGCTGAAAGAAGCGGCACTACGGGCGGGCGTATCTGTCGACGAGGCCAGGAAAAAGGTCCGAGCGATTCGCTATTTGATCGCTTCCAATGATAGCAGCATCGACGACTATCTGAGGGAAGCCGAAGCCATCGACTCTTCGATCAATATTCGGTTGTCGGAACATCCACCAGAGCGGGAGAAACCAGCGACCAAAAAGCGTTCGTTGCTGGAAGGCCTATTAGAAAACTTGGAGCCAGACGAATTGCGCGACGTCGCGCACACCCTGCTCAAGATCGCAGATGCTGTCGATCAGGATTGGCATCCAGAAAAAGTTCGCTCGGCTTTCAGATGGCCTTCCGCCGCTGCTAGTATCGAGCGGAACTCTCTGAGGCTGGCGAAGCACGCAAAGTCCATTCTGCGCTTTCGGCGGGAGCGCACAAAAACGATCCCGGCCGATTTGCTTGGTGAGCCTGCGTGGGAGATGCTTCTGGAGCTTTTTTGTCAGTTTGCGGGTGGCGCCGCTGTTTCTCTAAAGAGCATTACAATAGCTTCGGGTGCACCGCCAACAACGGCACTGCGTCAGATCGACAAGCTGGAATCTGAGGGGCTTATAAAGCGACGGCCTAGCACCACCGACGGCCGAGTTACGCTAATTGAACTGACGAAAGAGGGAGTTTTGGCGGTTGGGCGCGCTCTCGAACAGTGCCTTTGAGCTATTGCGCTATTCAAGGAAGGCGCCCTTTTTGGTTTATGCGCAGCGCCCTTCGCGCTAAACCCGCGATGGCCCCGGCAAGGGGCTATGCAACAAGGGGCAAATTCCTATATGAAAATCAAATTGATGGCACTCGCTTTGATGGCGGGCGCTTCGCTGAGCGGCTGTGCAACGGTCATCAACGGCACCAACCTCAACTATGCCACCGAAACCGATCCTTCGGGCGCGGATATCGTATTCCTCAACGGGCTGAAGTGCACCTCACCGTGCGAGCTGGAACTGCGGCGCGGATCGGACACGCGGGTCGATATTACCAAGCCCGGTTATGATCCGGTCTATGTGCTGATCCAGTCGCGCCTTGCCGGTTCGACCTTCGGCAACATCATTCTGGGCGGCGGAATTGGCGCGGCGGTTGATGGCAGCAACGGCGCCAGCAACACGCTCTCCCCGCGCCCGCTGATCGTGCGGTTGGCACCGGCCGGTTCGGGCAAGCCTGCTATGCTGCTCGACAAGGACGGCAAGGACGTGATGACCGTCGACGAACACAACGACAAGGTGCGCGTCGACGTCGCCAAGACCATCGGCAACGATCTCGCCGGCGTCAAAGGCGACATGATGGATAAAGACGCCATGATGGACAAGAAGCAGTAAGCCTGACCGGGCGGGGCGCGCAGCAATCTTGCGCGTTCAATCCTTTGCAACCGACAGGGCGGCGTCAGCGATGACGCCGCCCTGTTAATGCTCCATAATGGAGGTTAATCGCGGCGCTGACACCGGGGGCGCCAATATTAATGCAGAGAATGCAACCGTGTAGGATGGGGACGATTCAACCGAACCGTGCCAAAGTTACTTTACACCCTGTTAATAACCCCTAACATCAGCTTACCGAGTCGCCGAGTCGCTTAAGACTTCGAACGTTACAATGGGGGAAACACCCCAATCCGCGTTCCTTGGTATTGTTGGGGGGATTAATGTTCATCGTTAAGGCTAGCCTTGTGGCAGGCGCATTCCTGTGCGCCAGCCCCGTCGTTGCGCAAGATGTGGTCTATCGACCCATCAGCCCCACCTTTGGTGGCAATCCGTTCAATTCGAACCACGTGTTGGGCGTTGCCAACGCCAACAACGACACCCGCGATCCGCGCGCAGCCAGCTCCAATTCGCAGGCCGATATCTTTGCCCGCCAGCTGCAATCGCGGCTGCTCTCGGCGCTGTCTTCGCAGATCGTTGACGCGATCTTTGGCGATAACCCGCAGGAAAGCGGCATCATCAGCTTCGGCGGGCAGACGATCGAATTCTTCCGCAGCCTTGACGAGGTGACGCTGATCATCCGCAACGATGAAACCGGCGAAGAAACCCGGATCGTCGTTCCCTTGTTCATCGAAGTGAACTGAGGCTGGATGATGCGTTCTTTTGTCACCCTCGGTTTGACGACACTGGCCGCGCTCGGCCTCAGCGGGTGCATGAGCATCGCGCAGGATGGCCGCAATTCGCTGCCGACCACCACCAGCCTCGCCTATTTCCCGAAAAAAACCCAAACCCAGAACCTGCTGAACCAATTGCCCGCGCCGCAGCGTCCAGTGGCAATTGCGGTCTATGGCTTCACCGATCAGACCGGACAGTTCAAGCCAAGCGATACCGGGCAGACGCTGTCGCGCGCGGTCACGCAGGGCGCCAGCTCGATGCTGGTCAAGGCGTTGCAGGACGCTGGCAACCGCGGCTGGTTCACCGTGGTCGAGCGTGAGCGGTTGGATAACCTGCTGCGCGAACGCCAGATCATCGGCGAAATGCGCAAGCGCTATCTGGGCGAACAGGAAGTCGACCCCGCTGCCCTTCCGGCGTTGCTGTTTGCAGGCGTGCTGCTCGAAGGCGGGATCGTTGGTTACGATACCAACACTCTCACCGGCGGCGCTGGCGCGGCGTTCCTCGGCATCGGGGCGCGGACGGAATATCGGCAGGACACGGTGACCGTATATCTGCGCGCGGTTTCAGTGCGCACCGGCGAAGTGCTCGCCAATGTCACCGCGTCAAAGACGATCGCCAGCCAGGCATTGGGCGCCAGCGCGTTCAAGTTCGTGGCGTTCCGCGAATTGCTCGAAGCCGAAGCCGGGATCACCTCGAACGAGCCTGATCAGATCGCGCTCCAGCAGGCGATCGAAAAGGCGGTTTACGGCATTGTACTCGAAGGGATTGATCTCGACCTGTGGCGGTTTGAGGATATGGCGGCCGCGCAGCCGCTGATCGCCGCCTACCGGGCCGAGCGTGATGGAGTTTACGACGCCAGCGACATCCAGAAAGCGGTCAAGCGTGCAGGTTCCCTGTCAGCGCTGACCGTAATTGATGGCGATGACGACGATGAAAAGCGTGACGGTTCGTGACGCGACACTGAATTTCCCGGCGGCCAGACACGAGCGAAAGTGACGGGCCAAAGGGAATAAATAAAAGCACGCAAAGGAGCGGCAACTCCGATGCGCGCGAGTAAAGGTATGCGATAACCTGATAAAGCCCGGCGTCTCATCGCGCCGTGGCCGATGCTCGGTATCGCCTATCGTTAGGGCGGATGCAACCATGAATGCCGAGCACAGCGTGACCACCAGACACCCTACCCCGCGCGGGCCACGCTTTGGCGTTGCGCCGGCCCTGGCGGCTGTCGGTCGCATGCAGCCCGGGCAGTTGGGGAAACTCCGCCCGCGCCTCTCCTCAAGGATCAATGGGAATTCCCGTCCGGGCCTTTTCGGCTTGCGATGGTCAATGACGCCGGGACGAATGATCACGGGCTAAAAAACTTCGCATAGTCGCATTTTATCAGAAGCTTATTGGATAATATCAAATGAAAAAGATCGTCCTGACCAGCGCTTCGATCCTGGCATTCGCCGCAGCCACGCCTGCCTTTGCACAGAGCAATTCCGACGTGGACCAGACCGGCAACGGCAATGGCGCCACTGTTACCCAATCGGGCAACAACACGTCTGACATCGATCAGGACGGCAACAACAACGCGGCATCGGCGACCCAGACCGGCGCGGGCAACAGCTCGACCATTGATCAGGATTCGCTCGGCGGCGGCGCCTTCGTGACTCAGAACGGCGACGACAACATATCGATGATCAAGCAGGTCGACGATGCGAACGCGAACTCCATCGGGCTGCCGTCGGATCCGGAATCGACCGTTTCGCAAAGCGGCAACAACAATTTTTCGTCGGTCGACCAGAACGCCGTTGCCCCGGGCTTCAACCTCGTGGCCAATGTGACCCAGACTGTGGGTGACAACGTTTCGACCATCAATCAGGACGCCCTGGGCCCGAACTTCACCGGCACACTGCGGGCAAATGTCACCCAGAACGGGTCGAGCAACTCGATCCTCAACCAGACTGCGGCCAACACCAACTCGCGCGATCTTCATGCGACGATCACGCAGGCCGACTCGGTTTCGACCATCAACCAGCTCGCCACCGGCCTGAACGCCACTCAGCTGAACGCAATCACCAATCAGCGGAGCGGTTCGGCCTTGACCCTCAATCAGACGGCGAGCGGCGACCAATCGGGCGATCTGTTTGCCCGAGTGACCCAGGCCAACGGAGCGACTGCGACGATCAACCAGATGGCAGCCGGCACTTCGTCGGTGACGCAGGATGCTTTGGTTACCCAGAACGGCGACAACGACACCACCATCACCCAGTCGTTCGCCAACGCAGGGAGCAACACCTTCCTCGCCATCGTGAACCAGGGCGGCACCGGCAACATTGCCAATGTGACGCAGCGTGACCAAGGCTTCGGCACGATCGCCAATCCGGACTCGGGGCTGACAGCCAATATCAACCAGACCGGCAATGGCAACACCACCGATCTGGTGCAGGAAAACAAAAGCGCATTCGCCGATATCGATCAGACCGGTGACAGCAACATCGTCAGTGCCTTCCAGGGCACCGCAGGCCAGAACCTGGTGGTGCTGCAGTCGGGTGACAGCAACACTTCGAACTCAAACCAGACCGGGCTCAACAACTCGGCCGATGTGCTGCAGGCGGGCATTGGTGCGACTTCGACCATTAACCAGACAGGCCGCAATGATCTCGCCTTTGTCGATCAGTTGGTCGGCTCGGACGGATCGAGCTCGATCATCACCCAGACCGGTGCTGGCGGCGCGCGTTCGGAAAATTCGGCGAGCGTGACGCAGTCGGGTGCAAGCGGCATGTCGACCATCACGCAGGACGGGTTCAACAGCACCGCTGAACTGACCCAGTCGGGCGCCGGCAACCGCAGCAACATCGTGCAGACTGGCACGGTCGATGGTTTGGGCAACGAAGCTGATGTGGCCCAGTCGGGCAACGGCAACATGTCCGACATCCTCCAGAACGGCTCGCTCAACAGCGCCACTGTGACGCAGTCGAGCGACAATAACATCTCGAACATTCAGCAGCTTGGCACCGGCGGCACCGTGACCGTCACGCAGGGCTTCTGATCCACCTATTCCGGGCGGGGCAGTTGTCTCGCCCGGATGACCAACGCCGGGGCGCAAGACCTCGGTACGCATAACAAGCCTGTCGCAAGCAACTCAACCTTAGAAGGAAACTGAGATGAAAAAGACAATCTTTACCGGTGCTTCGGTCCTGGCGCTCGCCATGACCGTGCCCGCCATCGCACAAGACAACCAATCGACCGTCACCCAGACTGGCACCAGCCAGGATGCCATGGTGACCCAGAACGGTGCCAACGACGAATCGACCATCGACCAGTCGAACGACAACAACACGGCTGTCGTGCTGCAGACCGGCGTTCTGGGCGGCGACTCGGATATCATCCAGAGCGGCGCCAACAATACCGCGAACGTCACGCAGGCCGATGACGGCGACGTGATTGCCGGGGGCAGTGTGCCGCCAAGCTCGATCTCGACCGTCACCCAAACCGGCGACGGCAACAGCGCAACGGTGGCGCAGACCACCCAGTCGCAGATCTTCGCCAATGAATCCGACATCGATCAGTCGGGCGACAACAACATCGCCGACGTGACCCAGTTCGATGACGAGCAGACCTCGACCGTCACGCAGACCAGCAACGCCAACACCGCGATCGTGCTGCAGGGCGAATCGCAGATCGGCACCGATCTGACCTTCAACAACAACTCGGACATCGATCAGGGCACTGGCGATGGCAACACCGCCAACGTTTCGCAGACCGGCTTCGACGGTGAAAGCGACGTCGATCAGCAGGGTGCCGGCAACAGCGCCACGCTGCTGCAGACCGGCGACACCAACGACAGCACTGTCAGCCAGTCAGGCAATGGTGCGACCGCGTTTGTGACGCAGGAAGCTGCCGA
Source organism: Sphingomonadales bacterium Ga0077531 (assembly GCA_001464915.1). Lineage (GTDB taxonomy): Bacteria > Pseudomonadota > Alphaproteobacteria > Sphingomonadales > Sphingomonadaceae > Erythrobacter. The sequence continues at coordinate 86,204 of LNED01000017.1, read as the reverse complement.
CAACATCTCCGACATCACTCAAGTTGACGATTCGGGCGGCGATGCCACTGTGACCCAGCTCGGCAGCGGCAACCTGTCGACGATCCTCCAGACCTCGCTGGATTCGGTTGCGACCGTCAACCAGTCGGGTGACCGCAACACTGCTGACCTGACCCAGGGCCGCAACGACGGCAATCCGTTCCAGACCAACAGCCAGCAGGCGCTGATCGACCAGTCCGGCGATGACAACCGCACTACTGCTCTGCAGAGCGGTTCGAGCGGCGACCTCAACGTGAGCCAGAGCGGTGACGGCAACCAGGCCGACGTGATGCAGACCGGGTTCGACAACAGCTCGGGCAACGATACCGGCATCGTCGGGATCGACCAATCGGGCGACGACAACGAAGCGACCGTTACGCAGAACGGCCAGCTTTCGGAAGCCTTCGTGGTTCAGGCCGGTAGCGACAATGATGCGACCATCACCCAGTCGGTCAACAATGCTCCGAACCCGGCCGGTGGCCCGGATCCGCGCGTTGCCAATGCCAGCATCACCCAGAACGGCAACAACAACGAAAGCACCATCGACCAGTTCGGTGGCAGCAACGCGGTGTCGGCACGTCTGATGACGGCCACCAATGTGCAGAACGGCTCGAACAGCCTCAGCACCATCAGCCAGACCAACAGCTTTGTTCCGGCGATGTCGTCAGGCAACACGGCGTCGGTCACGCAGGATGGCGACCGCAGCAACTCCGACGTGGTGCAGGACGGCGTGCTCAACATGGCGACCGTCGGTCAGGTTGGTGATGACAACATCTCCACCCTCGACCAGGTCGGCAGCGGCAACGTTGCTTCGCTGATGCAGACCGGTGACCTCAACACCTCGGACATCGACCAGACCGGCGATAACAACGCCGCAACGGTCGCCCAGGGCGGCACCAACAGCTTCAGCGACGTGCTGCAAAGCGCTGATGGTTCGCGTGCGGTCGTGGCCCAGTCAGCCAACGACAGCTCGTCGATCATCGAACAGACCGCCAATGCACAGGCTGCTCAGGTGACCCAGAGCGGTGAGGGTCAGACCTCAATTGTCCGTCAGTCGGCGGCCGCAGGCATCGGTACTATCGGCACGCTCGAGTTCGGCGGCATCAACACGGGTGTCGCAATCGTCACTCAGTCGGCAGCCGACAACACCTCGACGATCGACCAGACCGGCGCAAGCGAAGGTGCCTTCGTGAACCAGTCGGGTGAGCGCAACAACTCGACCGTCAACCAGACCGGCATCGCCAACCTTGCTGAAGTCATCCAGAGCGGTGATGACAACGTTTCGACGTTGTTGCAGTCGGGCACAGTGACCAACTTCACCCCGAGCCGCGGTCAGGCGCAAATTGTCCAGTCGGGCGACCGCAACCTGTCCAGCGCAGTGCAGGATGGTGACTGGAGCTTCACTGGCGACCGCACCTTCGACAACACGGTGCGCGTGCTCCAGTCGGGCGACGACAACATGTCGTTCATCGACCAGACCGGCGTTGATCCGCAGGCTGCGGTTGTCCAGTCGGGCAACAACAACCTGAGTGACATCGATCAGGCTGGCAGCGGCAGCGCAGCGTTTGTCGATCAGATCGGCGATCGCAACATGTCGTTCATCACGCAGATTGATCCTGCTGGTTTGGACAACACGGCTGACGTTGAACAGAATGGCGATGATGGTCTTTCGAACATCACCCAGTCGGGTGCCAACAACGTCGCCAACCTGCTTCAGAACGGTGACGACAACATGTCGCTGATCACGCAGGCCGGCAGCGGCAACACCGCTGACGTGACCCAGAACAGCAACGGCAACATGTCGACCGTCGATCAGAACGGCGTCGGCAACACCGCCACCGTGACCCAGGGCCTCTAAGCCTTACGACAACGGCCCCGGGCGGGAGGTAACTCTCGCCCGGGGCACCTTTTTCGATTACAAGGTGAACTATGATGGTTGAGACCCGCCTCCGCACCGCCACACTCGCCGCTCTCGCAGCGGCGCTGATGATCGGCATGGGCGCAGCGCCGGCGCTCGCCGATAATGACAAGGTTCCGCCGGGCGACCCCTGCGGCGATGGACCGGGCCAAGGCACCGGCAATCCCTGCAATGGCAATAACGGCAATGATGGCGAGCAAGGCAATGCTGGCGGTGGTGACGGCGGCGGCGGCACCGATCCGTTCGAGCCCATCACGCTTCCCAGTGCCGAAGATCGCGGGGTATTCATCACCCAAGTCGGCGACACCAACCGCGCCGATGTGCGTCAGGCATCGGGCAATAGCTATGCCCGCGTGGCCCAGAACGGCGCCGAAAACCGCACTTTGCTGACCCAAGGCGCAGGCGGACGCCATTACGCTGTCGTCGCACAGGATGGCGACAACAACGCGGTTGATGGTGGGCAGGATGGCACCGGCCAGACCGTGCTGCTGCTCGCGCAACAGGGCGATGGCAATACCGCGATCATTCGGCAGAGCGATGACGGCGTGGCCTATTCCGCCGCTGCTGTGCAGCAATCGGGCAATGGCAACCAGTTGTTGCTCCTGCAGGATGGCAGCGACAATCAGGCCCGCCTCACGCAGGACGGCGACGATAACGCCATGACCGCGACCCAGTTGAACAGCGGCAACCGGCTCGAATGGAGCCAGACTGGCGATGGCCTCGCCGATCTCGGCATCACCCAGACCGGCAATGGCAACCTGCAAGTCACCCAAAGCACGAGCGGCGTGCAATTCATGCCGGCACCGGGATCGGGCGGGTAGCTGCGGCAATGAAACGCGCCGCCCACCTCGTCGTCAGCGCCAGCCTGTTGCTGATGGCCAGCACGGCGAGCGGGCAGGAACAGGACGCGCGCGATAGCCGCATCGAGGCCGCGCAAATCGAAGCGCCCGCGCCTGATTCCGACCGGCGCGCTCCGGCCAGCAAGGCCTATCTCGAAAATGCCCGCAGCCAGCAGGCACCCGCGCCGCGCCCCAGCCTGATGCAATCGCCCGGCGATCAACTGCTGCGCGCAGGCGGCAGCGCGCCCGCCAGCCAGATCACCAGCCTCAGCCAGAGCGGCGCAAGCGTCGCGCAGCTCTCGAAAGCCGATCTCGAAGCAACTCTCGCCCAGCTCAGCGCGGCTGAACGCCGAGTGCTGCTGCAAGCCATCGAAGGCACGGATATTTGCGACAATCCGCCGCGTGTTCCGGCGGTGATTGCGCTGTGCCAGACCCGGATCGAAACCCGCTCGCAGGAATTCACGCCGGTGGAAGAACGCGCGCTCAGCGCCGAGGAACGGCTGCTGCGCGGCGATTTTGACAACACCGCCCTGCCCAGCGTGACCCAAGTGATCGAACGCCTCGCCCGCACCAGCGCGGCGAGCGATGATTTCAGCAATCAGGCGATTGCCTCGATTGCGCTGGCCACGCCCACCGCTCCGCCCCAGACAGACGAGGATGAAGCGGGTGCGACTGATGGCCTCGGGCAAGAAACCCAGGCGTTGATCAATGCCATCATCAACCAACTCGGAGGCGGCGCGCCATGACTATGATTTATCATGCGGGCCTTGCCGCTTTCCTGCTCCTCGCTCCCGGAACGGTGCCTGCTATGAACGACGATCCCCGCGCCCTCACCCTTGATGTGCAACAGCGCGATGGCGGAATCGACGTGCAATTGATCGGCCATTCTGCCCACACGCAGCAGGTCAGCTACACGCTCGAAGTGACCGGCAACTCGACCTCGCGCCACAGCGGCAAAACCACGCTGACCGCAGGTAACACCGCAATCCTTTCGACCATGCGGGCCAGCGCGAGCGACAATTGGTGCGTAAAACTGGTGGCCGAAGAACCGGGCCGCTCGCCTTACGAGGTGATCGAAGGCAGCTGCGCCGAAGACTAGCTGTCAGCGGCGAACCTGATCGATCACTGCCGTACCAAGCCCGCGTTCGGGCGTGGTGATCTGATCCATATGCACCTTGCGCGCCGCTTTGGGCCGGGTGTCGGATTGACCAACGTTGAATTCATCATAGACCGGATCGTAGCTGATCGGGATGCCCTGCGCCTGCAATTCAGCCAGCGGAATATAAAGGTTGCTCGCCGCAGACGCCTTGATCCGGGCGATCTCACCGGGATCGTAGCGGTCGCCCAGCACATCGACGATCGAGCCCAGCCGCACCGCAAGTCCGGTGGTGGTTTGCTGGAAATCCACCGTGCCAGCAGCTTTGCCATCAACGCGCGTGAGCAACTGCGATGTGATTTCAAACGCGAGCGGGCCGGTTTTGCCGAGACCGGGCGGCGGCGCGGCGATTGCTGGCTTGGGCAAAGGTGCAAGGGCGGCGGCTTGCGGGGCGGCGGGCTGCGATGCGGCCGGCGACTGGATGATGCGCGGCGGAGCGGAGAGAGCGGGCGCGGCGGCGGGCTGCGCTGCCAACGCGGGCGCTTGCGGCGCCGCCATGGGCTGGGCCAGCCCGGCGACCGCAGCCTGCGGAACGGCGCTGGCAAATGGAGCGGCAATCTCGGCGATTGGCGCCTCGCCAACAGCGGGTTGTGACTGGGGATGCAGCACCGATAGGGGCAAGTCCGACGACAGCGCAGCGATCCGCCGATCATCAGCGACAATCCCGAGCTCATTGGTCAACGGCACCGCAGACGATGGTGTTGCCGCAAATTTTTCGAGCGCCGACGCCGCATAAGCAGCAACGGTATCCAGCGCGTCAGGCGCACCGAGGGTCGTGCGCGCAATCGCCGGAACGCCGCCTGCGAGTCCGGCTTCGCCCTGCAATCCTGGCGATGCAGCAAAGTCTTCGAGCACACTGGAAGCATAGGTCGCGGCGTCATCCAGCGCATCCACCGCAGAGGGAGCCGTGCGCCCGGTCCCGGCCTGGCGCGGGTTCAGCCCCCCCACCGGTGGCGGCACCACGGCAGCAAGCGCGGCAGGCGCCTCGACCGATGGGCTCACCGCAAGGGTCGCACCATCGCTGATGATTGCGGCCGGAGCGAGATCGGCAAGGCGCGATGGATCAGCGGACAAAGTGTTGGCGGCGCTTACTTCAAACAGCGCACCATAACGCACCCCGGCCAGCGGTTGCTTGGCCGCGTTTGGCACCCGCTTGCCCAGCCCTTGCCCTGCTTTGGATGGTGGATCGAGCGGCTTATCGAGGTCCCGTGCCCCGGTCAGATCGCCCGCACCGACCGAAAATTCGGGGATCGTCAGCGCCGCAACCACGGCCACGCTGCCGGGCAAAGCGCGGGTCCACAACAGACGGCTAAGCGCACCGGCGCGCGTTGCGCCGCCACTGCTCCCAGCTTCATCTGTGTGTCGATTGTTAGTCACATTAGCCCCAAGCTGACAGGACTATGTTCCTCTCAACCGATTCGGAAAAGCAGAATCCGCAGAATACCGGGATTCCATAGCAGTGTGCCAATCCGGCTCATGTCGCGGCAAAGCGACTGCGCCGCGCACTATAGGGCATTTTATGCGGCGCGCGGGCGATTGGCCTTTCCCCAAAGCGCCGCTGCGCCTATCCGGGCCGGCTCGCCTGCTGGCGGGTAGCGAACCAACCCAAACAATGACCACGCACAACAGCACCTCTCTTCAAACGCCCGGATGGGGGCAGGAACTGCGTGCGACGTTCGGCATCGCGGGCCCGCTTGCGGCTGCCAACCTGCTACAAATGCTGACCTATGCAGTTGATGTCATCTTCATCGCGCGGTTGGGGGAGCAGGAGCTGGCCGGATCGGCACTGGCGGTGGCATTGTTCGGGCTGGTGTTGTGGGCGTTGACCGGGTTGACCGGCGCGGTCGCTCCACTGATTGCCGAGGCATTGGGTGAGCGTGCGCCGGCGCTGCGGGCGGTACGGCGGTCGGTGCGGATGGCGCTGTGGCTGGCGGTGATCGCCGGGATTGGCGGGATGGGGCTGTGCCTGCTGCTCGATCCGATCATGCGCGTGTCGGGCCAACAGCCAGAGATCATCACCTTTGCCAACCAATACAACATCGTCATCATCTTCTCGATGGTGCCGATGCTGCTGGCGGCGGTGCTGCGCAATTTCGTGTCGGCGCTGGGCCGCCCGATCTTTGCCACCGCGATCACCGGGCTGGGGATCTTCGTCAATGCCGGGGCCAACTATGCCTTCATCTTTGGCGAGCTGGGCGCGCCCGAATTGGGGCTGGCAGGCGCAGCTGTGGCGACGATCATCACCGCGTTTTTCACGCTGGGGGCCTATGTCGCCGCAATCCGGTTTGACCGGCGGCTGCACCGTTATCATGTGCTCGGACGGCTGTGGTCGCCGGACTGGGCGCGGCTGCGGCAGATCGTGCGGGTCGGTACGCCGATTGCGCTGACCATCACGGCCGAGGCTGGCATTTTCGGCGCTGCGGCGTTCCTGATGGGCCGGTTCGGCGCGGCAGAGCTGGCTGGGCACACGGTCGCCTTGCAGTTGGCCGCACTGGCGTTTCAGGTGCCGTTCGGCGTGGGTCAGGCCGCCGCGATCCGGGTCGGCTATTTCTATGGCGCGCGCGATCCGGTGGGCGTGCAACGCGCAGGCTGGGTGGCGCTGGCGATCGGCACCGGGTTCATGGTGTTCACGGCAGGCCTGATGGTGCTGTTCCCCAAGCTGCTGCTGACCATCTATGTCGATCCTGCTGCGCCCGCCAATGCCGCGCTGGTGGCCTTCGCGCTGCAATATCTCGCGCTGGCGGCAATTTTCCAGCTGGCGGACGGCGTGCAGGCGGTGGCGGCAGGCGCTTTGCGCGGCTTGCAAGATACCAGCGTGCCGATGTGGATTGCGATTTTCAGCTATTGGGTGCCGGGGATCGGCGTTTCGATCGGGCTTGGGTTCTTTACCCCGCTCGAAGGCACCGGGGTGTGGATCGGGCTGGCCACCGGACTGTTCTTTGCCGCGGTGCTATTGATCTGGCGCTGGTGGCGGCGCGACGCGCTGGGGCTGACGCGGAGTTAACCCTTCGCCGGGATCGCCCGCACTTCGCGCTGCGGGAACGGGATGGTGATACCGACTTCGGCAAAGCGGGTCTTGGCCGCTTCGGTCAGCGCCCACGACAGGCCGAGATAATCTTCGGTCTTGCACCACACCCGCAGTCCGATCGTCACCGCGCTATCGGCCAGCGCCGAAACGAATACCACCGGCGCAGGCTCTGCCAGCACCCGTTGATCGCTGTCGGCCAGCGACAGCAGTTCCTTACGGGCCTGATCAATGCTGTCGGAATAGCCGATGCCAATCAGCAATTCGAACCGCCTGGTCGGCATCCGGCTGAAGTTGACGATTGGCTTGTTCCACAACTCGTTGTTGGGGACCATCACATAGACCCCATCGGGTTGCAGGACTTCGGTGGTGAACAGGCCAATGCCCACCACATCGCCGTTCACGATGCCGGCGGTGATCACCTCCCCAACGCGAAACGGACGCTGGATCAGAATCATCACGCCCGCCGCGACATTGCTGAGCGTGCCTTGCAGCGCCAGCCCGACCGCCAGCGCCAGGCCGCCCAATGCCGCAATAATGCTGGTGGTCTGCACCCCGAACTGGGTCAGCACGGTGACGATCACCACCACCCACAGCGCGTATTTGATGATGTTGCTGAGGAATTTGGCGACCGTCGGCTCGATCCGGCCAGACCGGGTCAATGCGCGGTCGGCACCCTTTGACAGCAGCCGTGCCAGCACGACGCCGATCACCAGCACCGCCACTGCGCCCGCGATATGCGGCAGGCTTTCGCGTAGCCAGATCATCGCCTGCGCGGCGACATCGAATTCATCACTGAACTTGGCAATCGTCTTCTGGGATAGGGACACAGGCTCTCACACGGGAAAGAGGAAAGGGGCGGCACACCGGCCGCCCCCCCGTCTTTAACCACCCGTTACAGTGATTTCCACCCTGCGCGCGGCCGAAAGATCAACCGCTTCGTCGCTGGTATCAGCGGGTTTAACCAGATCCATCCGCTCGGCCGGAATGCCTTGCTCGGTCAGCGCAGCGGCGACCGCTTGCGCACGGCCCTTGGCCAGCTCGGCATTGGCGGCGGCATTACCGGTCGGATCGGAAAAACCGCTCAATTGCGCCCGGTCATCGGGGTTGGCGTCAAGCCACGCCTTGATCGGTGCGACGGCGGCGGTGAAATCGGGCGCGATGTCGATCTTGCCCACATCGAAATAGACCGAGACTTTAGGCCGCCCCTCAACCACCTCGGACACGACGCCCGCGCCATCGGGGACAACCACGGCGATGGGCTCAGGCGGCGCGGCGGGGACCGCAGGTGCAAGCGGAACTTCGGCATCAAATGTACCGCCGATGTAACTGCCAGCGATGGCAGCGCCGATCATGATCACCGCCGCGCCGCCGAACATAGCGGCGGCCAGCCCGATGAAGCCATCGCCCGAACCGCCCGCAGCCGCGCCCATTGGGGCGGTGGGACGCAGCGTGTAAACGCCGCGCACGCCGGGCGGGATCGCGGTTGCGGCAGCCAGCGGGGCAGCAGTCACGGGTGCGGTTGCTGTAGCAGGAGCTCGTGTTGCAGGTGCCGCTGGCGCTGGCGCTGGCGCTGCCACGGGAGCCGCTGCTGCCAACGGCGCAATGGGCACTGCCGTTGCCGGTGCGCTCATCCCCGCTCCGCCGAACAGGCCGAGCTTGCCGAAATGTTCGGCAAGCAGGTAGTACACAGTCACCCGGTTGCGATATTTTGTATCGCTCATCCGCTCGCCCACCTTGGCAATCGCGGCGTCGATCACCTCGTCCGAATCCTCAAGCGCCAGTTTCTTTTTGCAAAAGTTCTCGCGCACCCGGTCAGTCTCAACCGTATCTGTGAACGATACCATCGAAGCATCGCGCGTTCGCAGCGCGATCCCGCAATAGCTCACGATTTTTGCAATCACACCGTCATCGGCGTCCGGTACGTAACGTTTTACGTCGGCTGCCCAATCGGTAGGCGCTTTCTCGTCTGACATATTGATCTCCCATCGCTCTTTGCACAGCACCCCATCCCTATTCCCGACTCCGATTTACCAGAGCTTTGGCAAACGCCCAAAATTTTTGTGCGCCCGCCGCCTTGACTTGCGCAGCGGCGACAACCATCTGCGCTCCGTTGGCACTGTCAGTGGGAGAGTGCCAAGACACCCCATTCATTCAAGGAAAGGTCATCAATATGGCATTTCGTCCGCTGCACGACCGCGTTGTCGTCCGCCGCATCGAAGCCGACCAGAAAACCGCTGGCGGCATCATCATTCCCGATAGCGTTCAGGAAAAGCCGAGCGAAGGCGAAGTCATCGCCGTTGGCGAAGGCAACCGCGACGATGACGGTGATCGCATCGCGCTCGACGTCAAGGTCGGGGACCGCGTCCTGTTCGGCAAGTGGTCGGGCACCGAAGTCAAGATCGACGGGGAAGACCTGCTGATCATGAAGGAAAGCGACATCATGGGAGTGATCGGCTGATCGCCTGATCCTCTTCGCTACCCCCATTCAATAATCCAATCTCAGGAGAAACAATCATGGCAGCCAAGGACGTCAAGTTCGGCCGCGAAGCCCGCGAAGGTATTCTGCGCGGCGTCGATATCCTCGCCAACGCCGTCAAAGTGACATTGGGCCCCAAGGGCCGCAACGTCGTGATCGACAAAAGCTTCGGCGCACCCCGCATCACCAAGGACGGCGTCACCGTCGCCAAGGAAATCGAACTCAAGGACAAGTTCGAAAACATGGGCGCGCAGATGCTGCGCGAAGTCGCCAGCAAGGCGAATGACTCGGCCGGCGATGGCACCACCACCGCCACCGTGCTGGCCCAGGCCATCGTCACTGAAGGCATGAAGTCGGTTGCCGCCGGCATGAACCCGATGGATCTGAAGCGCGGCATCGATCAGGCCGTACTCGCCGTGGTCGCCAACCTCAAGAGCCGTTCGAAGGACGTTTCGGACAGCTCGGAAATCGCCCAGGTCGGGATCATCTCGGCCAATGGCGACGTGGAAGTGGGCGAGAAAATCGCTCAGGCCATGGAAAAGGTCGGCAAGGAAGGCGTGATCACCGTCGAAGAAGCCAAGGGCCTCGAGTTTGAACTCGATGTCGTTGAAGGCATGCAGTTCGACCGCGGTTATCTGTCGCCTTACTTCATCACCAACCCCGACAAGATGACCGTGGAACTGGAAAATCCCTACATCTTGATCCACGAAAAGAAGCTGTCGAACCTCCAGTCGATGCTGCCGATCCTCGAAGCTGTGGTGCAGTCGGGCCGTCCGCTGCTGATCATCGCCGAAGACATCGAAGGCGAAGCTTTGGCGACCCTCGTGGTCAACAAGCTGCGCGGCGGGTTGAAGGTTGCTGCGGTCAAGGCTCCCGGCTTTGGTGATCGCCGCAAGGCGATGCTGCAGGACATCGCGATCCTGACCAAGGGCGAGATGATTTCCGAAGACCTCGGCATCAAGCTTGAAAACGTCACCGTGGGTATGCTCGGTCAGGCCAAGAAGGTCTCGATCGACAAGGACAACACCACCATCGTTGATGGCGCCGGCGCTGCCGACGACATCAAGGCACGCGTGGCCGAGATCCGCACCCAGATCGACAACACCCAGAGCGATTACGACCGTGAGAAGCTGCAAGAGCGTCTCGCCAAGTTGGCTGGCGGTGTGGCCGTGATCAAGGTTGGCGGCGCGACCGAAGTCGAAGTGAAGGAACGCAAGGATCGCGTTGATGACGCGCTCCACGCAACCCGCGCTGCTGTCGAAGAAGGCATCGTTCCGGGCGGCGGCACTGCGCTGCTTTACGCCACCAAGGCCCTTGCTGGCCTGACGGGCGCGAACGAAGACCAGACCCGCGGCATCGACATCATCCGCAAGGCGATCACCACCCCGCTCAAGCAGATTGCTCAGAACGCTGGCCATGATGGCGCAGTGGTCGCGGGCAACCTGCTGCGCGAAGATGACGAAACGCAGGGCTTCAACGCGGCGACCGACACCTATGAAAATCTGGTGAAGGCTGGCGTGATCGACCCGACCAAGGTGGTTCGCACCGCATTGCAGGACGCAGCTTCGGTTGCAGGCCTGCTGATCACCACCGAAGCAGCCATCGTTGAGCGCGCTGAAGACAAGCCGGCAATGCCCATGGGCGGCGGCGGCATGGGCGACATGGGCGGCATGGGTTTCTGATCGGATAGCGGCCCGGCCAGCCATGCTGGCCGGTGCTCGCGCCGATCCGGCCAGCGGAGCGCAGCTCCGACTGACGACTCGGGCTTTGCCCGAGTCCCGCCGAACCCAAAAAACACGAAACCCCGGCGGTTCGCTCCGCCGGGGTTTTTGTGTTAGAGGCCGCGCAGTCGGGGGCGACAACAAAACCAAACCAAAGGACGCCCACCATGAAATTGCCGCACAAAGCCCATGTCGCCTTGCTTGACGGCGAAAACTTCACCCTGTTCTGCAATGACGGTCAGGCGCTCGAACCCAAACTGGTGGAAATTGAAAGTCCTTCGCTGGACGCGACCAATTTCAGCGCAGGCGTGCGCCATCAGGACGATGGCGGCCAGAAACTTGGCAACACCCAGCTGGGCGAACTGGCCCACGGCGCTGCTGCGACCGAATGGCTCAACGCCAAAGCGATCGCGGGAGAGATCGAAGCGCTTTTGATCATCGCCGATCCCAAAACGCTGGGCGAAATGCGCCAACACTATCACACAGAGCTGACCAAGCGGGTCATCGGCGAGATCGCCAAAACCCTGACCGGCCAGCCCACCAAGGCGATTGAAACCGCCATTATTGCGGCAGATTAAGTCACTCCGCCCGCTAAGACGCGTTGTTCAAGCCCGCATCAGCAAACCCCGGTGGAGCGATCCGCCGGGGTTTTTTCTTCTATGTGGGGGGTCGGGGAAAACGTCAGCTTGCGGTGTCGCTTCGGAATGGCTGGAATGACGGGAATTGTGTTGGAAGTGGTCATCCACGCATCGACTACTGTCACGATGCAGTGTGGTTCAGTTGCCAACCATTGGGAGGAGGGATAACCAACTCTCTTTGGCGCGTCCGGCGGCTGGAATTCTCCGGCATCAGAGTAGCCATCAAATCCTTGTCCTGCTCACAGAGCTAAAACGTTTCGGTCAGGCAGATGGCGTTGAACGGCACATGGAGTGCTGGCGGCCACAAGATCTAAACTTCCGAAATAACAAAAAAGGGCGTCGCAATTGCAACGCCCTTTTATCGTCAAATCATAGTGAAGACTGGATAGTCGTGTGTCAGGATTTCCTGTTACAAAACTCCCAGAACCCTCAGGACAACAACGATAATTACTACCGTCACAATAAGTCCGATTATCCCTCTTGGGTTCATTTTTTCTCTCCTACTTGGGTTTTTACACCGCTGACAGCAGTCAGCTGTAAGCATGAATAAATCTGAAAGCTAATACTTTTTGGCATGGGATGACTGCACAATTTGCGACGACAAGCCTCGATGCCGCTGTGGTCTTTGCCCAGCAAACCCGATGTCTCATTAGGGGTCGATACCCGAACTGCAGCTTTTGTCGCAACGCACCAAGAAGCCGCCGTGCGGGCGGGCGAGGGTGATGGCCCCCGCCCGCGCCCTTACCCGCCCTTGCGGCTGGCCTCGGCGGCTTCGATCACCGCTGCGTCCCATGTCACCTGCGTCTGGGTTTGCGGGTTGAAACGGCCACCGGCGTAAACCGCTGCCTTGGCCGCCGCGATTTCGGCTTCGGTCAGGTGTTCGCTCGGGGTGAGCGCAAACACGTCGATCCCGCGGCTGATTTCGGTGCCGTAGATGTGGCCGTTGTACCAATAGATCGACCAGTACCCGCCCAGCACCATCTGCTTGTCGTCAATCGGGCCGCGATCGAAATAGGCGATTTCCTTGGGGTTGGCGCTGTCGGTGAAGTCCATCACGCTCATGCCGCCCTGATACCACGCCTGCGCGAACAGATCGCGGCCCGGCACCGGGATGATCGAGCCGTTGTGCGCAACGCAGTTTTCCTTGTCGGATTGGGCTGCGGGCATTTTGTAATGCGCGCGGAAGACGAGCTTGCCATCGACAATATCGTACACTGCATTGGCGCCCCAGGTCTTGGGGTCGGACGCCTTACAGCGCGGCCGTCCGCCGCCGCCCCATTCGTCGGTGAAGATCACCTTGGTGCCATCATTGTTGAAGGTCGCCGAATGCCAATAGGCAAAGGTGGTGTCGGTCACCGCGTCGATCCGCTTGGGGTTGAGCGGGTCTTTGATGTCAAACAGGATGCCATTGCCCGAACAAGCGCCCGCCGCCAGCTTCAAGGCGGGGAACACGGTGATGTCGTGGCACTGATCGGTCGGCGCGGTGCGCTGGGTGTTGTCGCCGTGATCGCCGCCGGTCCACAGGCCCGCGATCTCGCCGGTCTTGGCGTCAGCAAACACGCGCGGGCTTTTGACGATCCGCGCCTTCGAGGGATCGGCGACCGGGATCTCGATCACGTCGATTGAGAAAAGGGCGGTGCGGGTGTCGCCGGGGATCTCGCCTATGCAGCCCGCCAACTCCTCTTTCTCGCGCACGCCGGCCGTGCCCGAATTGTAGACGACCAGGCGGTTGGCGTCGGCGCTGACGATCGAGTGCGTGTGGCTGCCCCGGCAGGTCTGCACCGCGCCAACCTGACGCGGGGCGGCGAGGTCGGAAATGTCGAAGATGCGCAGGCCGCGGAACCGGTCAGTGCTGACCTTGCCCGGTGCGCCCTGCAAGCCGCAATCGAGGCGCCCGCGGGTCTGCTCAACGCTCATGACCAGCAGGTTGCCGACCACCGAAACATCGCCCTGACCGCCGGGGCAGACAACGCTGCTCATCAAGGCAGGCACGCCGTCATCGCCCAGCTTGTAGAGGTTGAACCCGTGGTAGGAGCCAGCGACCAGCACATCGCCAAAAAACGCCATGTCGGTGTTGGCGAAATCGAGCAGCGGGGAACGCTCGGCAAATTCGGTGAGGTCTTCCTCGGTGCGTTCGGGGGTGGCTGCGGCATCGGCGGCGGCAGGTTCGGCGGCGGCCATTTCGGGCTTGGCCTCATCCTTGGGGGCATCCTTGGCCGCCATGTCCTCGCCCATGGCGTCCTTCTCGCCCTTGGCGTCCTTGTCCTTCTTGGGCGCAGCGGGTGGGCGCAGGTCGGCGGGGTTTTCGGGATTGAAGAACCCGGCGGGCTTGCCAAGGCTGGCGACCTTGGTGAGGTTCATGATCGCCTCACCCGCATTGTCGAACCCAGCGGCAAGGCCCGAACGCGGATCGGACGAAAGCCCGGCGAGCAGCTTGTCCATCCGCTCGATCTCGCCGGTCTGTTCGCTGTCGACATCACTGGCAAAGCGGTAGAGGATCGGGTCAGCGGCGGTGCCATCGGCCTCGAACAGGTCTTCGACCATGTCGACCGCGCCTTCGTGGTGGGCGATCATCAGGGTCAGGAACTGCCGGTCAAACTCAACCCCCGATGCCGCGGCCAGCGCCGCCATCTGATCGGGCGTGGCCATGCCCATCATCATGTGATGCGCATGATCCTTCATCATCGCGTTGCTCAATGGCTCGCCCCGCTCGGTCAGCCAGCCTTTCATGAAGGTGATTTCGTCGGCCTGACTGGATTCGATCCGGCCCGCGATATCAACCAATTCCTTGGTATTGGTGCGCTCTTTCACCAGCAGCGCCATGTCTAGCGCCTGTTGGTGGTGCACGATCATGCTCTGCATGAAGGTGACGTCTTCTGCGGTGTAGGTCGACGCTGCCAGTTTGGTCGCTTCATCGGCGGTCAGCGTGCGGCTCGCCTGCCCCGGCGCGCCGGGCTGCACAATCGGCGCGGTTTGCGCAACGGCAATGCCCGAAGCCGACAGCAGCAAAGCAGAAAGAACGGCGCGCGAAGCCCGCAACGAAGCCAGATTGGTCATGATGTCCCCTTGAGCAGATGATCCGTAGATACTCGAACGCCAGACTGCCCTTATCGCCGGTGCAGTCAAGCCCATGCTTGGCCATGCAACCCGGCGTTCGACGAACGCGCCATTCGGGTCGAGCAGCTGCAATTGCGGACATTTACCTATTCCGGTCGCTCAGGGCGCACCTTTCACCGCATGAGCCGAACTGAAGCCTTGTCGCGACGAATCGGGCATGACTAGGATATGACGTTAAGGCGCCAGAAACCCTGTTGGAGTAGCTTACCCCTATGGCACGCCCCCGTTATCTCGCGCTCACCGCAAGTCTTGCCGCTGCATTTGCAGTGGTGGCAAGCCCGGCTGCGGCGCGCAGCGATGAACTCCAGGCCACTTTTGACAGCACCTTCGGTACCGAAGTTCGCCAGCCGCAATCGTTCGAGACGATCTACGCGTCGAGCTTTGAACAGCGCATCGCAGAACTCGCCAACCCGGCGGGCGGGCGCATCGGCGTCGCCGCGATTGACCTTGCCACCGGCGAAGAAGTGATGGTGCTGGGCGACCAGCTGTTCCCGCTCGCGTCGACCAGCAAGATCGCGGTTGCCGCCACCTATCTCGAAATGGTCGAGCAGGGACGGTATTCGCTCACCTCGGAATTCCCGCTGATGATGCCGGTGCGATCCGCCAAGTATTCGTCGGCCAAGGCTCCGGTGCGCGAAGGGCAGTATATGCCTGCGATTGACCTGATCGAGATCATGATCACCCGCTCATCCAACCCGGCCACCGATGCGCTGCTGGCAGCCGTGGGCGGCCCGGCGCGGGTCAATGACTGGGTGCGGCGCCAAGGGATCAACGATTTCAGCATCAACCGCGATATCGCCACCTTGGTGCGCGATGACGGCCAATACAATCCGGCGACCTATATCGACCAACGCGATGCTGCCACCCCGCGCACCATGGTACGGCTGCTAGCCGGGTTGTATCGCGGTGACTTTCTGTCGAGCCAAAGCCGTCAGGTGTTGCTGAGCGCGATGAGCCGCACGGTGACCGGCAAGCGGCGCATCCCGGCGCACATCCCATTGGAAGCGCGGGTCAGCCACAAGACCGGATCGCTCAACAACACGTCCAGCGACATCGGCATTATCGAGACGCCCGACGGCCGTGCAATTGCGATTGCGATCTATGTGACCGGCCAAGGCACAAAGCTCGCCCGCGAAGAACGCATCGCCGCGATTGCGCGCGCGCTGTATGATGGCTTTGCGGTGAAAGCGCAGCAGAGCCCGACGCAAAACTGGACGGCCGCGCCTTACGGCACCGGCGGCTGATCGCTAACCGCTTACCGCTGACATTCGCACAAACAAAAAGGGCGGCACCCGCAGGTGCCGCCCTTCTCATGTGACCTTGACCGCCTGAACGGTTGCCGGTCAGATCCGATTACTCGGCAGCCTTCATGGCTTCGTCGGCGGTTGCTTCGGCAGCGTCGGCAGCGCCTTCGGCAGCTTCAACGGTCGCGTCAGCAGCTTCGGTGGTCGCTTCAGCAGCGGCATCGGTTGCTTCAGCAGCAGCGTCGACAGCGGCGTCGGCGTTGGCTTCGGCGTCAGCAGCCATGGCATCGGCAGCTTCTTCGGTTTCGGTAGCGGTTTCGCCCGAGCAAGCAGCGAGGCTCAGAGCCGAAGTAGCGATGGCGGCAGCAAGAATGATCTTACGCATAATATGAAATCCTTTGTCAGCGAGTGTCACACGACCCTGTCGGGCCGTGTCGAGACCGGCGTTGATCCCCGGTTCCAGTTCCAAATAGTGGCAGGATTGCGGCAACGCAAGGGAATTAAGGCACCACGCCCAAATTTTGCCCTTTTTCTGCCACATTCTGACCGGCCATATTCTCACTTGGGCGCCCGCTCGATCCCCCTACCCGCGCAGCCCGACGGGTGCTAGCAGGCGGCATGGCCGATCTTACCGCACCCACCAAGCAGCACCTCTACCTCGTCGATGGTTCGTCCTATATCTTTCGGGCGTATCACCGGCTGCCGCCGCTCACCAATCCGGCAGGCACTCCGGTGGGCGCGGTCTATGGCTATACCACCATGCTGTGGAAGCTGGCCGCCGATCTCGATGCGGCTGACGGCCCGACGCACCTCGCCGTGATTCTGGATGCCGGATCGATCAGTTTCCGCAATGAAATCTACGAGCATTACAAGGCCCACCGGCCCGAACCGCCCGAGGATCTGCGCCCGCAATTCCCGTTGATCCGCGATGCCACCCGCGCTTTCAGCCTGCCCTGCATCGAAGAAGCCGGGCTGGAGGCGGACGATCTGATCGCATCTTACGCCCGCGAAGCGCAGCGCATGGGCTGGGATGTCACCATCGTCAGTTCCGACAAGGATCTGATGCAGTTGGTGGGTGAGCTGGAAACGCCCAATGGCACCGCGCGGATCGACATGCTCGATACAATGAAGAACCAGCGTATCTATCTGGACGAAGTGGCCGAGAAATTCGGCGTCACCCCCGATCTGGTTGGCGATGTGCTGGCACTGATGGGCGATAGCGCCGACAATGTGCCGGGCATCTTCGGGGTCGGCCCGAAAACCGCAAGCAAGCTGATTGCCGAATACGGCTCGCTCACCGCAGTGCTCGATTCCGCGCCGGCAATGAAGCCGTCCAAGCTGAAGGAACGCCTGATCGAAGGGCGCGCCGATGCCGAACTTTCGAAGGTGCTGGTCACACTGCGCGAAGATTGCGTGCTGCCGCAGCCGATTGCCGAAATGAAGCTCGGCCCGGTGCCGCCCGAACCGCTCGCCGCGTTTCTGGAACACCACGGCTTCACCTCGTTGTTGCGGCGGCTGGATGCAGGCCGTGGCAGCCCATCACGCACCACCGACCTCAACCCGCCCAAGCCAAGCACGGTTGGCGATAACGGAAGCGGGAGCGCGGCCGGGAGTAAGGGCGCCAACCGCCAACCGCTCCCCGACATGGCCGCCATTGACCGCAGCGCCTACAAAACGGTCCAGACGCTCGAAGCGCTGAACGAATGGGTCGCGCGCGCCTTTGCTGCCAGGCTGGTGGCGGTCGATACCGAGACAACCTCGCTCGATTCCGTCCGCGCCGATCTGGTCGGCGTCAGCCTTGCGCTTGGCCCGAATGACGCGTGCTACATCCCGCTCACTCACGGCGGGGACGATATGTTTGCGCAAAAGCCCGAGCAGGTGCCGATGGCAGACGCGCTGGCTGCGCTGAAACCGCTGCTGGAGGATGATAGCGTCCTCAAAGTGTTCCAGAACGGCAAGTATGATCTCAATGTGCTCGCCCGGGTCGGCATTGCGGTTGCCCCGATCGATGACACGATGGTGATCAGCTTCGCATTGGACGCCGGACGCGGCGAAGAAGGCATGGGGGGCGGCCACGGGATGGACGAACTCAGCCAGCGTCACCTCGGCCACACGCCGATTGCGTTCAAGGATGTGTGCGGCACCGGCAAGAAGGCGATTGGCTTTGCCGAAGTCCCGCTCGACCGCGCCACCGCCTACGCCGCCGAAGACGCCGACGTTACCCTGCGGCTTTACCGCCACCTCAAACCCCGGCTCGCCATCGAAGGCGGCACGCGGGTCTATGAACGGGTTGACCGTCCGCTGATCCCAGTGGTCGCCGCGATGGAGCGCGAAGGCATCCGCGTCGACCGCGCGCGCCTCGCCAAGCTGTCCGAGGAATTCGCCATCGAAATCGGGCGGCTGGAAGGCGAAATCCACGGGCTGGCCGGACAGGAATTCACCGTCGGCAGCCCCAAGCAATTGGGCGACATCCTGTTCGACAAGCTAGGCCACAAGGGCGGGAAAAAGGGCAAGAGCGGGCAATATTCCACCGACGTTTCGGTGCTGGAAAAGTTGGCCGTCGAAGGTGCGCCGATTGCCCGCAAAGTGCTCGAATGGCGGCAACTGGCGAAATTGAAATCGACCTATACCGATGCGCTGCAAGCCGCGATCAACCCGGCCACCGGGCGGGTGCACACCAGCTATAGTCTGGTCGGCGCACAAACCGGGCGGTTGAGTTCGACCGATCCCAACTTGCAGAATATCCCCGTGCGCACCGCGATTGGCAGGCAAATCCGTGAGGCGTTTGTGCCCGAGCCAGGCTGCGTCCTGCTCGCCGCAGATTACTCCCAGATCGAGCTGAGGTTGGCGGCGCATATGGCCGGGGTGGACAGCCTCAAGGAGGCGTTCGCCAACGGCGAGGACATCCACAGCCGCACCGCATCCGAAATGTTCGGCGAGGTTACCCGCGATACCCGTGCAAGGGCGAAAACCATCAACTTTGCAATACTTTACGGCATTTCACGCTGGGGATTGGCGACCCGATTGGAGGTCGCGCCGGACGAAGCGCAGGCGATGATCGACACCTATTTCCAACGTTTCCCCGGCATCCAACGCTACATCCACGAAACGCTCGAAAGCGTGCGGGCCACGGGATATTCGGAAACGCTGTTCGGCCGCAAAACGTGGTTCCCGCGGATCAATTCCAAGAATCAGGCCGAACGGCAGGGGTCGGAACGCGCCGCGATCAACGCCCCGATCCAGGGCACCAGCGCCGACATCATCAAGCGCGCGATGGTGCGGATGCTGCCCGCGCTGGCCGATGCTGGCCTGCACGATGTGCGGATGCTGTTGCAGGTGCACGATGAACTGGTGTTCGAACTGCCCGAGGGCCGGGTTGAAGCGGCCACCCCGATTATCAGGCAGGTGATGGCCGAAGCCGCGCTGCCATCGGTGGCGCTTTCGGTGCCATTGGGGGTCGATATTGGCACCGGCCTGTCATGGGATGCGGCGCATTGATGTCCGGCGGGGACAGATCGCGCTAGGCCCAAACTAAGCGCGCCCTAGACCCCGCCTAGACCTCCTCTTGCCCCTTGGCCGATGAGCCGATTGGCGGCGTTCCGTCAATGTTTCACGTGAAACATTCGGCGAACATCCGTCGTCCTCAATCGTGCTTCTTCTCTCGTGTCGGGGTCAAAGTCTCCGGCGGGAAAAAGCCGAGCGGGTGCACGGCGGCGGCGCGTTTCTTCAACTCGCCGCGCATTTGCTCATACTCGGTTTCCATCTCAGGGGTGACCGTGGCGCGCGAGTCCTTGAGCGCCTCGTCAAAATCCTGCGCGCCAACTTCAGTCACATCGCCGCCCACCCGGCGCAGCGCCGCAAGGCCCGCGCGGCGCACCAGATCCTCCAGATCCGCCCCGGTAAAGCGTTCGGTCTTGCCCGCCAGCATGGCCAGATCAATGCCCTTGGCCAGCGGCATCTTGGCGGTGTGAATGCCCAGAATATGCTCGCGCCCGGCCTTGTCCGGGGTGCCGACATACACCAATTCGTCAAACCGCCCGGGCCGCAGCAGCGCCGGATCGACCAGATTTGGCCGGTTGGTCGCGCCGATCACCACCACCGATTGCAGCTCTTCCAGCCCGTCCATTTCGGCCAGAATCGTATTGACCACACGGCCCGTCACCTGCGGTTCGCCCTGCCCTGATCCGCGTGCGGGAACGAGGCTATCGATCTCGTCGATGAACAGCACGCACGGCGCCACAGCCCGCGCGCGGGCGAACAGCCTGGCGATCTGCTGCTCGCTTTCGCCGTACCATTTCGACAGCAGGTCGGAGCTTTTCATCGAGATGAAGTTGGCCTCAGCCTCCTTGGCCACCGCCTTGGCCAGCAGGGTTTTGCCGGTTCCGGGCGGGCCATAAAGCAGGAAGCCTTTGGCGGGCCGGATGCCCAGCCGCCGGAACGCCTCGGGGTTCTTGAGCGGGAGTTCGATCCCCTCTTTCAGCTTGCCAATCGCCTCGCCCGCGCCGCCGATATCGTCCCAGCGAACATTGGGCACCTGCACCATAACCTCGCGCATCGCCGAGGGCTGGACGCGTTTCAGCGCGGCGAGAAAATCATCGCGCATCACGCACAGGTCTTCGAGCACTTCGGGCGGGATCGTGCGTTCATCCAGATCGAGCCGGGGCATGATCCGCCGCACCGCTTCAATCGCGGCCTCACGGGTGAGCGCGGCGATATCCGCGCCGACAAAGCCGTGGGTGACGCGCGCGAGTTCGTCGAGGTCAACCGTCGCTTCCAGCGGCATCCCGCGCGTATGGATCGCCAGAACCTCACGCCGCCCGCGTTCATCTGGCACACCGATCACGATTTCGCGGTCGAACCGGCCCGGACGGCGCAGCGCTTCGTCGATCGCATCGGGCCGGTTGGTGGCCGCGATCACGACGAGGTTGGCGCGCTTTTCCAGCCCATCCATCAGCGTCAGTAGCTGCGCAACCAGCCGCTTTTCCGCCTCGCCGGTGACCTGCGTGCGTTTGGGTGCGATCGAATCGATTTCGTCGATGAAGATGATCGCGGGCGCGGCGCGGGTGGCTTCCTCGAACACATCGCGCAGCCGCTTTTCGCTCTCACCATAGCCCGATCCCATGATTTCCGGGCCGTTGATGGTGAAGAATTCGGCGTCGCTTTCGCTCGCCACAGCCTGCGCCAGACGCGTCTTGCCGGTGCCCGGCGGGCCGTGGAGCAGCACCCCCTTGGGTGGTTCCACGCCGAGCCGGATGAACAATTCGGGATAGCGCAGCGGCAGTTCGACCATTTCGCGCAAAGCCCGGATGGTCTCCTCCATCCCGCCAACGTCGTCGTAATTGACCACCGCGCGACCAGCGCCCGCCTCCTCGAATTCGGCGCGCAGTTCGACCTCGGTATTCTCGTCGATATGGACGATGCCCTTGGGGCTGGTCGAGGCTACCGTGAGCCTGATCTGGGTCAAGGCATAGGCTGGCGCGCGCAAGAGCTGGCGCACATCGGCCGGCATGTTCTGCACCGGCTGCTGCCCGGTGGTCGCAACCAGATCGCCGGTGACCAAAGGTTTGCGGAAGAAGTTGCGCTTCAACGCCTGGGTCGGCCCTTGCAGCCGCATTTCGCGCTGGGCAGGCGCGAACACCACGCGGGTTGCAGGGCGCGATTCGGCGCGGGTGATTTCGACATGCTCGCCCGATCCGCCCTGCGCATTGCCGCGCTGGAGCCCGTCCAACCGCACCACATCGAGCGCATCGTCTTCGGGGTAGGCAGCCATGGCAATCGCCGCAGTGGTCCGCTTTCCGCTGATCTCGACCACATCCCCCTCGGTGATCCCGAGCTTTTGAAACGCCGAGCGCGGCATCCGGGCGATGCCCTGCCCCGATTCTTCCTGACGCGCAGGCGCGACCTGCAACCGCACAGTGCGGGTGGGCGTAGCGGCTTCGGTATCGGCCATGAGGGAACCCCTGTGCTTGCTATGGTCTCGTGTCGAAGGTGATAGCTAGGAACAGGGGCAGATGAATGCAATCGCTCAAGGGCCGGGATATGACTGCGGAGCAGAACTCTACGCCGCGAATTGCCGCAGTGAGAAAAAAACCCGGCAGGCCTCAAAATTTGCGCCGGACAAAAAAAGCCCGGCACGAGGCCGGGCTGATAAGTTTGGGAGAGGATGCCTGAAAGGCACTTCGCATATGCAGCACAGATCCTCCTTGTGCAAGTGCGAAAGCCACATAGTGAGTTGCAAATCTTACATCTATCATCCGATTCACGGCTGCTTTATGCAAAACATTGCACAGAACTGCCTATTTTTAGGGCATCTGCCCAAAGGCACGGCAAGAAATTGGCCGAAATGGGCATATCGCAATGCAACATGAACCGCGATTCGACTCGATGGCTCGCACAGGCGTGACAGGTCGCTAGGAAGGCTCTAATCACCCCGCATGACATTCCGCTGACGGTGTGTCCGATGCTGAACCAGTGAGCGAGCAGGCAAGCCTGATGACAAAGATCTATCCCGATGCCGCCAGCGCGCTTGATGGCGTGCTCCGCAACAACATGCTGATTGCCGCCGGGGGTTTTGGCCTGTGCGGCATCCCCGAAAGGCTGCTTGATGCGATCCGCGATAGTGGGGTGACCGGCCTGACTTTCGCCAGCAACAATGCCGGGATCGACAATGAAGGCATCGGCAAACTGCTGCGCACGCGGCAGGTGGCCAAGATGATCAGCTCCTACGTGGGCGAAAACAAGGAGTTTGAGCGGCAGTACCTTTCGGGCGAGCTGGCGGTCGAATTCTCCCCGCAAGGCACGCTGGCTGAACGCATGCGCGCGGGCGGCGCTGGCATCCCGGGATTTTATACCCGCACCGGGGTCGGCACCGAAGTCGCCAAGGGTAAGGAACACAAGGACTTCCCCGACCGCGACGGCGTGATGCAGACCTACATCCTCGAACAGGGGATCTTCGCCGACTTGTCGATCATCAAGGCGTGGAAGGCCGACACCACCGGAAACCTGATCTTCCGCAAGACTGCGCGCAATTTCAACCTGCCCGCTGCGGCCTGCGGGAAGGTTTGCGTGGCCGAGGTTGAGGAGGTGGTTCCGGCGGGCAGTCTTGATCCTGACCAGATCCATCTGGCGGGCGTTTTCGTCAACCGGATCGTCTGCGGCGCGCCCTATGACAAGAAAATCGAGTTTCGTACCGTTCGGGAAAGGGAGACAGCGTGATGAATCGCAGGTTGGCGTTTCTGCCGCTGCTGGCTCTGGCAGGAGCATCGCTCTCGGGCTGCGTCGCGGTGGCCATTCCGGTGATCGCCGGGTCAGCGATGGCGGGCAGCAGGATCGATGGCGAAGGTGGAGGGGCCGCCCCTGCTCCCGTAACACCTGCACCGCCGTCGCCCACACCGGTGGTCATTGTGAACCCGGCGCCTCCACCGGTCGCCGTGGCATTACCCGCCGCTCTTCCGCCACCATCGGTTGTAGCACCGGCTGTGGCACCCGCCCCCGCAGCCCCCGAACGCCCCGGCTTTGCCCAGTTTGTCCGTTATGGTGCGGCGGCGGCGTCAGCGGGAAGCAGCGGCAAGGCCCCGCTGTCAGCCATGCTCAAAGACCCGATCGCGATTGATGGCCAACGGCGGCAGTGCGCGGTGGGGGAACAGCCGGTTGCGCTGATCGATCTCGATCCCAAAGGCGGCGTGTTTGCTCCTCCTACCAACCCGGCGCAGCAACCCAGCCTTGCGCTTGGGCTCGCGGTGCTGCGCGAAGCCGGCGTGGTGATCGCCTGGCTGTCCGACCTGTCGGTCAACGAATCGGGCGGATTACGCACTGCGCTCGAACAATCCGGGCTCGACCCGCGCGGCGAAGACATCATCTCGCTGCGCCGCGACGGCGATGACCGCAAGCAGCAGCGCAAGGATAACCTTGCCGGGATCACCTGCATTATTGCGATCGCCGGGGATGAACGCGTCGATTTCGATGAACGCTACAAATATTTGCGCAACCCCGAAGCCGGAGCAGAGCTTGAACCGTTGATCGGCGACGGCTGGTTCCTGATCGAGCCGGTGTTCCCCAGCCAAGGACGACAAGGCCAATGAGCGTACTCCCCCAAGGCTGGACCCGCGACCAGATGGCCGCCCGCGCCGCGCGCGAATTGCAGGATGGTTACTACGTCAACCTCGGCATCGGCATCCCGACGCTGGTCGCCAACCACATTCCCGAAGGCATGATGGTCACGCTACAAAGCGAAAACGGGATGCTGGGCATTGGCCCGTTCCCCTATGACGACGAGGTTGATCCCGACCTTATCAACGCAGGCAAGCAGACCATCAGCGAGCTGCCGCACAGCGCCTATTTCGACAGCGCGACGAGCTTCGGCATGATCCGCGGCGGGCATATCGACCTCACCGTGCTGGGCGCGATGGAAGTGGCCGAAAACGGCGATATCGCCAACTGGATGATCCCGGGCAAGATGATCAAGGGGATGGGCGGCGCGATGGATCTGGTCGCCGGGGTCAAGAAAATCATCGTGGTTATGGACCACACGTCCAAGGACGGCACGCCGAAGTTCATCCCCCAATGTACCCTGCCGCTGACCGGCGCGGGCGTGGTGGACATGGTGATCACCAATCTGGCGGTGTTCGCACGGCCCGATCACGCCTCGCCCTTCCGTCTGATCGAGATGGCACCCGGTGTGACCGAGGCCGAAATCGCCGCCACAACCACCGCACGTTACGAGGCGTGATGCTGCGTGGTATTGCTATCGCGTTGTTCGGGCTGCTTCTGATGATCGGCGGCTTTCTTGCATTCACCTCGCCGCCGCGGCTGCTGTCTTACTACGACCGCGCCATGGGTGGTGGGGTGAACGCACGGCTGGTGGCCGAGGACGTTGCGTTCGGCTCGCACGGTCAAACACTCGATATCTGGGGGGCTGAAACTTCGACTGACATACGCCGGCCGGTCGTGATCTTCTGGTACGGGGGCGGCTGGGCCAAGGGTGACCGCACATCCTATGCGTTCGCCGGACGCGCCTTGGCGAAAGCCGGCTTTCTGGTCGTGATTCCCGATTACCGCAAAGTGCCCGATGTGCGGTTCCCGGCTTTTCTCGACGATGGCGCGGAGGCGGTCGCGTGGGTCGCGGCCAATGCCTATGAATATGGCGGTGATGCTGAGCGCGTGGTTTTCATGGGACATTCGGCAGGTGCCTATCAGGCAGTGATGCTGGCGCTGGATAGCAAGCGATTGGAGGCTGCGGGGGTCGATCCCGCCATTGTGAAAGCCGCGGTTGGCCTCAGCGGGCCTTATGATTTTTACCCCTTCGACAGCCCCCGATCGATCGCGGCGTTCAGCCAATGGCCTCAGCCCGTCGAAACCCAGCCGATCACCTATGCCCGCGCAGATGCACCGCCGCTGCTGCTGGTGACATCGGACGGTGATGAGACTGTCAGGC
Organism: Sphingomonadales bacterium Ga0077531; assembly: GCA_001464915.1. Lineage (GTDB taxonomy): Bacteria > Pseudomonadota > Alphaproteobacteria > Sphingomonadales > Sphingomonadaceae > Erythrobacter. The sequence goes on along the minus strand of LNED01000017.1, from coordinate 60,616 downwards.
CCAAAAACGCCAATAACCTCGCTGCCAAACTGCGCACCTTGGGCGCGCCGGTGGAGGTGAAGAATTATGGCCCGCTCGATCACGAAGAAGTGGTGATGGCGCTGTCAAAACCCTTCCGCAGCAAAGGCCCGGTGCTGGCGGACAGCGTGGCTTTCCTGCGCGTACAGCTGGGCGAATAGTCATGTGGTTGGCCGAACCACGCAACCCCAATGCACCGCTCGCCGGGCTGAAAGTGGTCGAGCTGGCTCGGGTGCTGGCGGGGCCGTTTTGCGGGCAGATCCTGGCTGATTTGGGCGCGGATGTGATCAAGGTGGAGAGCCCGGAAGGCGACGGCACCCGGCTGTGGGGCCCGCCTTGGGTCGAGCGCACCGACGCGGCGGGGAAGGTGCACCGCGAGGCCGCCTATTACCACGCCTGCAACCGGGGCAAACGCTCAATCATCGCGGATTTTGGCGATGCGGGTGATCTGGCGCGGGTCAAGGCGTTGTGCGCCGATGCGGACGTCGTGATCGAGAACTTCAAGACCGGCAGCCTCGCCAAGTTCGGGCTGGATTACAGTGCATTGTCGGCCGCCAATCCTGCTCTCGTCTATTGTTCGATCACCGGCTTCGGCCAAACCGGGCCGCGTGCGCACGAGGCGGGGTATGATTTCGTCGCCCAAGGGATGAGCGGGCTGATGTCGCTGACAGGCGAACCGGCTGGCCATCCGGTCAAGATGGGCGTCTCAATCAGCGACCTTGCCACCGGGGTGTGGGCGGCGAACGGCGTGCAGGCGGCACTGCTGATGCGGGTGCGAACCGGCAGAGGACAACAGGTCGATATGAGCCTGCTCGATTGTTCGGTCGGGCTGCTCGCCAATCAGGCGACTTATTATTTCACCACCGGTCACAATCCGCCGCGGATGGGCAATGCCCACGCGCAGGTCGCGCCATACGGGGTTTTCGCGGTGCGCGATGGGCATGTGATCCTCGCGCCGGCCAATGACGGGCTGTTCCACAAGCTGATGGCAGTGCTGGGATTGGGCCATCTGGCGAGCGATCCGCGCTTCATCAGCAATGGCGACCGCACCGCCAACGCGGCAGCTTTGGACGCCGAAATCGCGGCGGCAACAGCGGGTTGGAGCAAGCAAGGCCTGCTTGATGCCTGTCACGCCGCAGGAGTGCCAGCAGGGCCAATTAACCGCTTGGACGAGGTCTTTGCCGATCCGCAGGTGATCGCAAGGGGCATGCGGGTAGAGCTTGGTGGGATGGCCGGGGTGCGCAGTCCGTTCACCTTCTCGGACGCGGAACTGGCGTTTGATCGGCCGTCCCCGATCCACGGTGAGGACGGTTAGGAAAGCGTCCTAGCCCCTGCCCGCCAAAGCCGTTCGAACGGCCCTTGGCCGACCTTAGCGACCCACAGCGGCGACCATGCCAGCATCGCCGCCACCGGCACCAGACCGAGCGCAAACGCCTGCCAGCGGGTGACTTCGCCGAACAGGCCCAACCCCCACGGCGCGAAAATCGCGGCAAGGATCACGCTCGTCATCAGGTAGTTGGTGAGCGACAACCGGCCAACCGTCGCAAGCACGCGGGTCACCACTGTTCCACGTGAAACAAACGCCATCACCAGCACGGCGTAGGCCACTCCCAGCAGCGTATCGAACGGGGCGGACAGCACCAGCGCCACGGGGCCAACCAATGCGGCCGGGAAGCCCGCCCAGACCAGCCACCCCGCCAGCGCCAACAGCGCCGGAATCGCCACCAGTGCCGCTCCTGCGGCGAGGCGTTGCAGCAGGAAGCTGCGCCATTCGCCCTTCAGCATCCCGCCCTTCCACAACCCCATGCCGAGCGCGATGGCGGCGAGGTTGATCGGCAAGGACGCCGCCACCGTCATCAATTGCGCCGGGATCCCTGCGCCGCGCCGCAGCACCCGCGCCCCCAAACCTTCGCGGCCCTGTTCGAGCAAAGCGGCAATCGCCGCCGGGTCGCGGCCAAATTGCCGCTCCGCCCACAGCAGCGCGTCAGTGCCCAATTGTTTCGCGTGAAAATCGACCAAGGGGGCACCAAGCGCGGTCAAGCCAAAGGCAAGATGGGCCAAGATAAGCCCTACCGCGACCGTCACTAGCGCCCTTGCTGACAATCCGGCCAGCAGCGGCAAAGCCAGCCCGGCCAGTGCATAGGCGCGCAGCACATCATTGCTGGCGAGCAAGGTGGAGTGGGCAATGCCGATCACCAGCAGCACCGCCATCCGGGCATAATGCGCGCGCCACGGGCGCCCACCTTCTTTGGCCCCGCCGCGCTCCAACAGGATCAGGCAGCCCACCCCGAATAGCATCGCAAACAGGGTGCGGAACTTGTCCTCGATGAACACAAAGCTCACCAGCCACACCCAGTAATCGACCGGGCCTACTCCGCCAAAGCTCAAGGGATTGTAATAGGCCGGCCCCGGCAGGGCGAAGGCGTGGACGTTCATCCCCACGATCCCGATCACGGCAATCCCCCGCAGCACATCGAGCGCGAGGATGCGTTGACCGGACGGAGGAGGCGCGGGTGTCACCATTGATGACACCCTAACCGAAATCTCAGGCGAGCGCCGCCTTGAGATCGGCAACCAGATCAAGCCGTTCCCACGGGAAGAAATCGCCCTCAGGCTTGCGCCCGAAATGGCCATAGGCAGCGGTCGGCTGATAGATTGGCTTGTTGAGGCCCAGGTGCGTGCGGATGCTGCGCGGGGTCAAACCGCCCAGCTTGGCAATCCCGAGGATCGCCTGCTCAATCTTGTCGTCGCCCACCGTGCCGGTCTCATGCGTATCGACATACAGCGACAGCGGCTGCGACACGCCGATGGCATAGGCGATCTGGATCGTGCAGCGCGTGGCGAGGCCAGCCGCCACGACGTTCTTGGCCAAGTAGCGCGTGATGTAGGCCGCGCTGCGATCAACCTTGGTCGGGTCTTTCCCGCTGAACGCGCCGCCGCCATGCGGGGCCGCGCCGCCATAGGTGTCGACGATGATCTTGCGCCCGGTCAGGCCCGCGTCACCATCCGGCCCACCGATTTCAAACGTGCCGGTCGGATTGATGTAATAGACCGTTTCACGCAGCAGCACCGGCGGGATGATGTCGGCCACCACCTTTTTGACATAGGCTTCCAGCTCGGCCTTCTTGGCCGGATCGTTTTCGTCATAGCCCTGCTTGTGCTGGGTCGAGACGACCACGGCAGTCGCCGCTACTGGCAACGAACCTTCGTAACGCAGCGTCACCTGGCTCTTGGCATCAGGTTCAAGAAACTGGGCCGTGCCCGAATGGCGATCAGCGGCCATGCGTTCGAGGATCTTGTGGCTGTAATACAGCGTCGCGGGCATCAGATCGGGGGTTTCGTCGGTCGCGTAACCGAACATGATCCCCTGATCGCCTGCGCCTTCATCCTTGTTTTCGCCCGCGTCCACGCCCTGCGCGATGTGCGCCGACTGGCCGTGCAGACGGTTGATGAATTCGAGCTTCTCCCAGTGGAAGCCGTCCTGTTCGTAACCGATCCGCTTGACCGTAGCGCGCACAGCAGCTTCGATTTCTTCTTTGGCGCCGGGCGCCCATTCGCCGTTTTCGTACACACCCTTGCAGCGGATTTCGCCCGCCAGCACGACCAGCTGCGTGGTGGTCAGCGTTTCGCAAGCGATGCGCGCTTCGGGGTCTTTCGACAGGAACAGATCGACGATCGCGTCGGAAATCTGGTCAGAAACCTTGTCCGGGTGGCCTTCGGAGACGCTTTCGGAGGTGAAGAGGTAATCGGTGCGCATGAAATCTCCGGGGGGCTGAAACTGCGGTGCCGCGCCGGACTGAGGCCCTTATGCAGATATAAGGAAACCTTTATGTCCGACCTTGTGTGCCGAAGCCCTAGCCGCGCGCGCGGGACAGCGCAAGCACTCTCGGCAGGCTGAGGCCCAAGGCGATCAGCACCAGCGCCCAGCCCAGCGTCAACCAGTGCCCGGCGCGGGCGAACAGCGTCGGCGGCTTGGCAGCGGGGACGAAGCCTTCGAGCTTGTCCGACAATCCGGGGCCGATGCTACCGCGCACCACGCCATTCGCATCGATCACCGCGCTGATCCCGGTGGTGGTCGAACGCAGCACCGGTAGCCCTTCCTCCAACGCCCGCATCCGCGCCTGGGCCAGATGCTGCGGCGGGCCCCAGGTGCCAAACCAACCGTCGTTGGAAGGGTTGAAGATGTAATCGGGGCGGTTCGCCTTGTCCGCCACCGCGCCCGAGAACACGATCTCGTAACAAATCTGAATGCCGGCCTTGCCATGCCTGCCAAGGTCAATGGTGCGCGGCCCCGGCCCCGGTTGGTAATCAATGCTGCCCGCCACAAGCCGCGACAGGCCGAGCGGTTCGAGGATCGGGCGCATCGGCAGATATTCGCCATAGGGCACCAGATGCGCCTTGGCGTAGCTCGCGGTGATGTCACCCGCTCCGTTCAGCGCAATGACCGAATTGCGCGCGCTGACCGCGCCTTGGCTGCCATCAGGGCGCGTGCCGATGTCGAGGTTCACCACTCCGGTGAGCAGCGTCGATTGCGGCCCGATCACGCGTCCGAGGCGCTTACGCGCGAATTTCGGATCGGCCGCGGCGGTTGTCTGGAAATAGTAGCGCTCGGGATAGCCATCTTCGAGGTAATCGGGGATCGCGCTTTCGGGCCACAGCACGATCCGCGACTGGTTCTGACCCGGCGCGGTGAGCGCGGCGATGCGGGCGAATTGTTCCTCGAACTTGGAGGCGTCGTTGATTTCGGACTGCTTGAGCAGCGGCTGGACGAGGGTGTAAGCGACCGCGTTGGCGGGCCGCGTCACCTCAACCGCAAGGCTTGGCAACAGCATCACCAATGCCAGCGCAGCCACACCGCTCACCCCAACAAGCCAGCGTCTGCTAACAGCCGCCCACAGCAAGCCTGCGGCGATCACCATGGTCACACCTGACAGCGCATAGGTGCCCGCCCACGGCAGTAAGCGCGCCAGCCCCGGCGTGTCCCATGTCCCCAGCAGCATCAACCCGAGCGGCGGCCACGGGTAACCGGTGAAAAACATCCCCCGCGCCCATTCGGTCAGCACCCACGCGCCCGCGAGCACGAAGCCAAAAGCCCACAGCGGTGCACGGCGGGCGAGCAGATGCGCAGCCAGCGCCGCAAAGGCCGCATACCACGCAAGGTAAATGCACAGCAGCGGCACTGCCGCCCAGCCCAAAACCTCGGGCATCTTGGCCTGATGGGTAAAAGCGGTGGCGATCCAGTTATTGGCGAGCGTCAGATGCGCCCAGCCAAACCACCACCCGCGCCACAGCGCAGCGCGCCAATTGGGCGCGGTGTAAATCAGCCACACAAACCCTGCCAATGCGGCAAGGCCCAGCGGCCAAAGGTGAAGCGGCGGATAAGCACAGGCCGCGATCAGCCCTAGGGCAATCGCGGCGAGCGCAGGGCGGCGCTGCATCAGCGCCGGGATAGCATCGATCCGCGCGCGCAGGGTTCCGGCTCCCGTCACTGGCCAGATTCCGTCACTGGAACGCCCCCGCGCCAGCGATCAATCAGCCGACTGCTTCGAGCGTGCCGTCGCTATCACCCGAGCTGTCATCACCACGGATCGAGGGAGGAAGGATCGACGAATCGATCACCGCGCGGCCTTCATCGGCCGGTTTGCGCGGCTTGCGAACGCGCGGCGCAGGCTTTTCAGCAGCCTTTTCGACCGACTTTTCGTCGCGTGGTTCGGCGCGGCTTTCGCTGCGGGGAGCCTCGCTCCGTTCCGGACGTTCAGCGCGCTCAGGGCGGGGGCCACGTTCGGCACGCTCAGGCCGGGGGCCGCGGTCTGTGCGTTCCGGACGATCGTTGCGATTGCCGCGATTATCGTCACGCGGTTTGCCCGGCTGGCGGCGGGTGTTCTGCTGGCGTGGTTGCCGCTCGGTGCGGTCGCCGCGATCATCGTCGCCATCGTCGCTGAGGAAAGATTCGCCTTCCTGTCCCGGTTCGCCTTCAAAGCCATTGCCGGACATATCGCCGCGGCTGTCGCTATCCTGCTGTTCGTAACGCGGACGCGCGGCCTGTTCGGTGCGGCGGCCCCGATCGAAATCGAAATCATCGTCGCCGTAATCTTCGGCCTGATCCCGCTCATCATTGCGGCGCACATTACCACCGGTATTACCGCTGGCACCGCCGCGCTGTTCGTCAACGCGCGCCTTGTTGTCGGCGATCACGCGGAAATAGTGGTCGGCGAACTGCAGATAATATTCCATCTGCACCCGGTCGCCATTGTGCTGGGCGTCCTGCGCAAGCTTTTTGAACTTGTCGAGCATCTGCGGCGCGTTGCCGCGTGCACGGCTGTCGATCCGATTCAGCTGACTGCCGCTGCCGCCTTGGGTACGGTTCCCGCGCCCACGGCGACGGTTGTTCCGATTATTATTGTTATTCAAGGAAGTTGTTCCTTAATCAGCGACCTGGCGCAACAAATGCCTGCGCGGCCAACAGACCCCTTGCCCTTGCGCGCCACCGTTTGGCTTGGCCGTGAGACCCTGCCAAAACGTGCCGCGCGCTCCGCGCTGCCGTGGCCGGGGACAAGCCCTGACGGCCGTTTCAAGCGAGTTTAGGAGCTTGGCTCAGCGATTTGCGCCCTTCGCAATTCATCTGGCCTGATTCGGGAGGTAGCGATGCCGAACCGCTTTGCCAAGCCCTACAGCGCTTTTCCTTCACCGAAGGATGAGAGCGCGCGGCCTTTCCGCAAGATCATGACGTAGCGAGGGCGTGAACCCGGCGGATGCGGCGATAGCGGAAACGGCCTCGGCTTGAGCGTGGCCAATCTCGAAGATCGCGGCCCCGCCCGGCACAAGCAGCTTGCCAAGCTGCGGGATCAGCACACGGTAATCGTCAAGCCCCTCTGGCCCGGCGAAAAGGGCGCTGGCAGGTTCGTACTGGCGCACCTGAGCGTCAAGCGCCGCGTCCGCTTCGACATAAGGCGGGTTGCACAAGATGAGATCAAAGGTGCCAAGATCGTCAGCCCAGCCCGGCGCGTGCCAGTCGCGGTGATGCCATGCACTGCGATCCGCCAGCCCCAGCGTCGCCGCATTGCCCTGCGCCGCCGCCAAGGCATCCGCCGAGGCGTCCACCCCCACCCCGTGCCAGCCCGCACGGTTCGCCAGCAGCGCCAGCAGCAGCGCGCCTGACCCGGTGCCGAGGTCGATTGCGCGGCCCGCCTCTCCTGCCAGCTCCAACGCCGCGTCGATCAACGTTTCGCTATCCCCGCGCGGGATCAATGTGGCGGGGGTGACGGCGAGGGTGATGCCGTAGAATTCAGCGATGCCGGTGATGTAGGCCACGGGTTCATGCTCAGCGCGGCGCTCAATCAACGTGGCGAATCCTTCAGGCGCGGGGTCGCGCATCGCCCGCAGCAGCATATCCGACCGGCTCATACCCAGCGCGTGCGCCATCAGCAATTCGGCGTCGAGGCGCGCAGTATCAGTGGTGGCGGCGAGCCGTTCAGCGGCGGCACGGATGGCTTCGGCGACGGTCATGCCCCGGTCACTCGCCCTGCATCACTCACTCAATGCCGCCAGCCGCTTGCCTTCGTCCTCGGCGATCAGCGCGTCGATCAACTCGCCCAGCCCCGGCCCGGCGAGTACTTCGTCGAGCTTGTGCAGCGTCAGCCCGATGCGGTGATCGGTCACGCGGCCTTGCGGGAAATTGTAGGTGCGGATGCGTTCGGAACGATCCCCGCTGCCAACCATCGCCTTGCGCGCCTCGGCCTCGGCGCCCTGGGTGGCCTCACGCTGGGCATCGTAGAGCCGCGTGCGCAGCACCTGCATCGCCTTTTCCTTGTTCTTGTGCTGGCTGCGCCCGTCCTGACAGGTCACCACGGTATTGGTCGGCAAGTGGGTGATCCGCACCGCCGAATCGGTGGTGTTGACGTGCTGGCCGCCCGCACCGGACGCGCGATAGACATCGATCTTGAGGTCTTTTTCCTCGATCGCAATGTCGACTTCATCGGGCTCGGGCAGCACCGCCACAGTAGCCGCCGAGGTGTGGATGCGCCCGCCACTTTCGGTCGCAGGGACGCGCTGGACGCGGTGGACGCCGCTTTCGAACTTCAGCTTGGCGAAGACGCCGGTGCCGGTGACGTTGGCGATCACTTCCTTGAAGCCGCCGATGTCGCTGGCGTTGATGCTGACCGCTTCGACCTTCCAGCCCTGTTCGGCGGCGTAGCGTTCGTACATCCGGTAAAGGTCAGCCGCGAACAGCGCGGCCTCATCGCCCCCGGTGCCGGCGCGGATTTCGAGCATTGCGGGCTTGGCATCGGCAGAATCGCGCGGCAGTAGCGCAATGGCGAGACGGCGTTCGAGATCGGGGAGGGTCGCCTTGATCTGAGCAAGCTCGTCCTCGGCCATCGCCTTCATCTCGGGATCGGCGAGCATTTCGGAGAGCCCCGCCATTTCCTCACGCGCGGATTTCACCTCGGCGGCGATTTTGGCGACGGGTTCGAGTTCGGCATAGTCGCGGCTGGCGCGCACGAAGGCCTCACCCTCCAGCGTGCCCGACGCCATGCGCGCTTCCAGCTCCGCAAAACGGTGCGCGATCTGTTCAAGGCGTTCGGGGGGGATTTGCATGGGTTTTTGTTTTTCACTCGTCATCCCGGACTTGATCCGGGATCCCGCTACTTAATGACCCGCCGCGAGAAGAAAAGCGGGACCCCGGGTCAAGCCCGGGGAGACGATTGTAGTTAGATGCGAGCCTGCAAGATAGCGGCGAGCTTGGGATCAAGTTCATCACCCGAAAAGCCGTAGTAGCCATCGGCGTTGACCCGCAGGATCGCGCGTGGCTGCTGCTTCACTGCCTTGTCGTATCGCTTCTTAGGCGACCCCGTCGCGATCATCTCAGCAACAACACCGCCGTTCCGAAGATCTGCAAGCAAAGCAACGGCGGCGGCAAGGCCTGCATCATCCTCCAACAGCACCATCGCTTCGAGCGGCTCTTCCTCCCGCGCGCCCACCAACATCGCCAGCCGCTCAATCCCCGCAGCCCAGCCCACTGCAGGCGTCGGCGCGCCGCCGAGCGACTCCATCAGTCCGTCATAGCGTCCGCCGCCCAGCACCGTGCTCTGGCTCCCCAAAGCCGCTGCCGAGGCGCTGCCTTCGTCGGGGATGAATTCGAACGCGGTGTGGCGGTAGTAGTCGAGCCCGCGCACGAGGCTCTCCGCCCGCACCCACTTCACCCCCGCCGCATCCAGCCCGCTGGTCACGGCGGCAAAGAAGGCCGAAGCCTCGTCCGACAAAAACGCGTCAATCTTCGGCGCATCGGCCAGGAACGGCTTATCGCGCGCGTCCTTGGAATCGAGAATCCGCAGCGGGTTCTTCTCCAGCCGCTCCTGCGATTCCTCGGACAGCTGATCCTTCACCGCCCGGAAGTATTCGATCAAAGCCGCCCGCCACGCCTCGCGGCTCGCGCCGTCGCCCAAAGTGTTGAGGTGCAGGGTCACATCGTGGATGCCCAACTCCTTGAGCAGCTGATCCGCCATCGCCAGTAGCTCGACATCCGCCTGCGGCTCGCCCGCGCCGATCACTTCGGCGTCGATCTGGTGGAACTGGCGGTAGCGGCCCTTCTGCGGGCGCTCATACCGGAACAGCGGTCCGTGGGTCGCCACCTTCAGCGGTGCATATTGCTGCCAGCCGTTGGTCAGGAAGGCGCGCGCGATCCCTGCGGTGAATTCGGGGCGGAGGGTGAGCGATTCCCCGCCCCGGTCGTCGAAGGAATACATCTCTTTCGACACCACATCGGTGGTCTCGCCGAGCGAACGGGCGAACACCTCGGTCTTCTCAAACACCGGCATTTCCACCCGGCGGAAGCGGTACAGGCGCCGCACGCGCTCGAAGGTTTCGACCACATAGGCAAACGCCTCGGCATCGGCGCCGAAAATATCCTGGGTGCCACGGATCGCTTGGGGTGTCTTCTTGCTCATAGGAGGCGCGATTAAGGGCACGCGGGGTCTTTCGCAATGCCGCGCCGCGCATTAAGGGGCGCAGCAAGCGTTCCACCTCTCCGCCGACAGCGAACACGCGCGGCCCAACCAAAGAGACAATCCATGCGCATCGACAAGATCCCCACCGGCACCAACCCGCCCGAAGACCTCAACGTCATCATCGAAGTGCCCACCGGGGGTGAGCCGGTGAAGTACGAATTCGACAAGGAATCAGGCGCGCTGTTCGTTGACCGCATCCTGCACACGCCGATGCGTTATCCGGCGAATTATGGCTTTGTGCCGCACACGCTGAGCCCCGATGGTGATCCATTGGATGCGCTGGTGATCTCGCGCTCGCCCTTCATCCCCGGTTGCGTCGTGCGCGCGCGCCCGATTGGCGTGCTCAACCTTGAAGACGAACAGGGCGGCGATGAAAAGCTGATCTGCGTACCGGTGAACGAGACGTTCCCGTATTATGCCGATGTGATCGAGACGAGCGATCTGCCGTCGATCATCTTCCAGCAGATCGAACACTTCTTCACGCACTACAAGGACTTGGAAGCCGAAAAGTGGGTGCGCGTCGGCAAGTGGGGCGACGCCGCCGAAGCGCGTCAGATCACGATCGAAGCGATCGAACGCTACAACGCAGGGAAGTAAGCGGAAGGCGAAGGGCGGTCGGCCTGCGCTGATTTCGGTCGCCTAGCGACCGCAAAGCCACGCGGCCGCCCGCAGCGATGCGACCTTCAGGTCGCGTGAGCGAGGATTTCGCAGCCCGGACGGGCTGCGGAAAATCAAATAACGTTCAACACACCCTTGAACATAAGGGTCAGCGCAAACGGCAGGCCAATCGCCGTTGCCCAAAGCGCCATCACATCGCGCCGGAACTCACCCGCAAATGCGGGATCGGCGGCTTGCGCATCGTCAAGCACCGCCCAACGTTTTTCAAACCAGCGGCACACAGGGATAATCCCCGCGACCAACACCACCAGCGCCATGTAAGGCAGCAGCCCCGAGGCTCCTTCGGATAGCGCCTTGACCGTCACGAAAATCTGCAGCGTGGTATAGGCCAGCAGGCCATAGGCGACATGGTCGCTCATCGCCTTGCGCCAGTCGCGCGTCCGGCTGTTTGTGGTCGCTTGCTCGGTTGCTTTGCCCATAATGCCGCTCCCCAACGGTCTGTTGATTATGGACGGAGTATCGCAAAGCCGGTGCAGAGTTGCAATACGGCGTCAAAATTTGCAGTTTTGTTGCGCGCCGCGCACGTCACGCAGGGCAAGCATCGGGAATCGCCCAAGCTTTGCTGAAACGGGCCAATGGTTGCGAAGCCCTGCCGCCAGACTAAGCAAAAATCCTGCCAAACCGCTTCGGCCTCTTTCCAGCCGCTCCAAGGGTGCTAAAGACTGCAGGTGATGAGCACGTCCGCCCTGACAGAACCGGCCACCGATGCCGCAGCCGAAGCCACCGGCACCCAACCGCTCGGCAGCGGGCTTGAGGTGATCTCGATCGCCAAAAGCTATGACAAGCGGGCGGTGTTGACCGATATCTCGTTTTCCGTGGCCAAGGGAGAGGTGTTCGGATTGCTTGGCCCCAATGGTGCGGGCAAGACCACGTGCTTCTATTCAATCATGGGCCTGGTGAAGCCGGATTCGGGCCGCATCCTGATGGACGGCGAAGATGTGACCAAGCTGCCGATGTATCGCCGCGCGATTCTGGGCCTGGGCTATCTGCCACAGGAAACCAGCATCTTTCGCGGGATGACCGTGGAACAGAACATCGCCTGCGTGCTCGAACTGGGTGAACCCGATGCCGCCACCCGCGCGGCCGAGCTGGAGCGGTTGCTCGACGAATTCGGCCTCACCCGGCTGCGGCAATCGCCAGCGATGGCGCTGTCAGGCGGCGAGCGGCGGCGCTGCGAAATCGCCCGTGCGCTGGCGGCCAAGCCGTCGATCATGCTGCTCGACGAGCCGTTCGCGGGGATCGATCCGCTGTCGATCAACGACATCCGCGATCTGATCCGCGATCTGAAGCAGCGCGGCATCGGGGTGTTGATCACCGACCACAACGTGCGCGAAACGCTCGACATCGTTGACCGCGCCTGCATCATTTATGGCGGGCAGGTGCTGTTCGCCGGCAGCCCGCAGGAACTGGTGGCGGACGAAAATGTGCGGCGCTTGTATCTCGGCGAGAGCTTCACGCTCTAGGGCTGACAGGCATGGCGATAGGCCCCCGCCTTGACCTCAGGCAATCGCAATCGCTGGTGATGACGCCGCAATTGCAGCAGGCGATCAAGCTGCTGGCGGCCTCGAACCTCGAAATCGAAAGCTTCATTGCCGAGGCGCTGGAAGCCAACCCGCTGCTCGACACCACCACGCCCGCGCCGGACGAGCCCGAACGCGGCGAGGCTACCGTGGCCCTCCCCGAAGATGCGCCCGCCGATCAGCTGATCGCGCTGGGCGGCGGCGAAGGCGATGCGCCGCTCGACCTCGCCTCGGTCGACCGCGATTGGGACACTGGCGACGGCGATGCCAGGGGCGCCCGCGATGCCGAATGGGGCGCGGCAGCAGGCTCCGGCTCTGGCGGCGATTTTGACGATCAGCCTGACTGGGAGCAACTGCGCGCTGCCGACATCACTTTGTCGGAACACCTCGAAGGGCAGATTGGCGCGCTCGCATCCGATCCGCAAACCGCCTTCATCGCGCGCCACATCATCGGAATGCTCGACGAAGCGGGCTATCTCAGCTCCTCGATCGATGAGGTGGCCGATGATCTGGGCGTCGATCTGTTCGACGCCAAAGCCGCACTGAGGCTGGTGCAATCGCTCGACCCCAGCGGTGTCGGCGCGCGCAATCTCGCCGAATGCATCGCCATTCAGGCGCGTGAGGCGGATCGTTACGATCCCTGCATGGCGGCGCTGATCGCCAATCTCGATCTGGTTGCGCGCGGCGAAGTGGAAAAGCTGAAACGCCTGTGCAAGGTCGATGACGAGGATTTCGCTGACATGCTGCGCGAACTGCGCAGCTACAATCCGCGCCCCGGCCTCGCCTTTGCCGCGTCGACCGCCAGCACGGTGGTGCCCGACATCCTCCTGAGCGATAATGGCAAAGGCGGGTGGGACATCGCGCTGAATGAAGACACCCTGCCCAAACTGATTGTCAATCGCGGCTACTTTCTGGAACTCAATGCAGGCGCCACCAACAAGGAATCGCAGGGCTGGCTCAAGGAAAAGCTGGCGGACGCGCACTGGCTGATACGCGCGCTCGACCAGCGGCAGAAGACGATCCTCAAAACCGCCGCCGAGATTGTGCGTCAGCAGGACGGGTTCTTCCGCCGCGGCGTTTCCGAACTGCGCCCGCTGACCTTGCGCGAAGTGGCCGAGAAGATCGAAATGCACGAAAGCACTGTCAGCCGGGTAACCAGCAACAAATACCTCGCCTGTGCGCGTGGGACGTTTGAGCTGAAGTACTTCTTCACTAGCGGAGTGGCGTCTGCCGATGGCGAAGGCGCGTCGTCCGCCGCGATCAAGGCGCGGATCAAGGCGCTGATCGATGCCGAGACGGCCAAGGACATCCTGTCCGATCAGCAATTGGCCGAAATGCTCCAGAAAGAGGGCTTTGATTTGGCACGGCGCACTGTGGCCAAGTACCGCGAGGCCATCGGGTTGGGATCGAGCGCGGAGCGGCGAAGGGCCAAAAAACTCGCCGGTGCGCGTTAGGACTTTCCCGCCCGCGACAGGCCTGCTCCCGGCCCATAAATTCACACATTGAATTCGCCCGCCCGAGTGTGACTCGAAAGACTCACTCCAAAAAGTTAACGCCCTAAACTTCTTATTAACCTTTTTTGGTGAGAAGCAGCGTGGTTAACACACGGCAACCTCTCCTAAGCAGGGGTTACCAAGGGCAAGGACAGGGGACTGCAATGCGTGTGCTGCTGATCGAAGACGAACCGACCACCGCCAAGGCGATTGAGCTGATGCTCACCACCGAAGGCTTCAATGTCTATTCGACCGACCTCGGCGAAGAGGGTTTGGATCTGGGCAAGCTTTATGATTACGACATCATCCTGCTCGACTTGAACCTGCCCGATATGCATGGGTATGACGTGCTGAAAAAGCTGCGCGTCGCCAAGGTGCAGACCCCGGTGCTGATCCTGTCTGGCATCAGCGAAATGGATTCCAAGATCCGCAGCTTCGGTTTTGGCGCGGATGATTACGTGACCAAGCCGTTCCACCGCGAAGAACTGGTCGCCCGCATCTATGCCGTGGTGCGCCGTTCGAAGGGCCACTCGCAGTCGGTCATCCGCACTGGCAAGCTCGCCGTGAACCTCGACGCCAAAACGGTCGAAGTCGATGGCGCCCGCGTGCACCTCACCGGTAAGGAATATGCGATGCTTGAGCTGCTCTCGCTTCGCAAGGGCACCACCCTGACCAAGGAAATGTTCCTCAACCACCTGTATGGCGGGATGGACGAGCCCGAACTCAAGATCATCGACGTGTTCATCTGCAAGCTGCGCAAGAAACTGAGCCTTGCTTGCGGCGGCGAAAACTACATCGAAACCGTCTGGGGCCGTGGCTACGTGCTGCGCGACGACGAAGAAGTGGTCGAAGCGGCGTAGCCATAGGGGCACCCGCCTCCGCGGGTGCCTCCTCGGCGCTGATCCGAGCCCTATGGGCTCGGGCGCCTCCGGCTCGGCCGCGTGGCCTCGCGGCCCTTTGGGCCGGTATGGTTCTCCAGCGATCTGTCAACGGGAACGCCCGGGGCTCTGGCTCCGGGCGTTCCGCGTTTCAGTCCATGCGGTTGAAGGTGGTCGTTACGATATCCGGCATGCCCTCTGCGGCCCAGACGATCGTTTCGGTCATGCTCTTGCCGTCCTTCGCGACCGTGTAGACGCGGGTCGAGACCCGATTCCCGCCCTTGCCGAGTGTCATTACCAGCGTGCCGGCCTCAGGCTGGCGCAGCGAGACGCTGTCGATGAAGCCCATCGAACCCACCACCGGCACCGCCACCCCGTCGAGCGTGGCGGTGGAGCGGCCCTCCATCCGCGATCCATCCGGCGCGACTATCTCCACCACGGTATTCCAGCGCCCGCCGCTCGCCTCACTGAAGGCGATGGTCACCGCGCGGGGGCGCTCGGCTTCCGGGATCTGCGCTACATCGAGTGACCAGCGCCCGACCAACGGCGAGGTTGCGTCGATGGTCAGCGTAGCTTGGCGCGGGGGTTCACCGCGCTCCAGCGTATTCGTCGCGGTGACCAGTAGCCCGGCGGCTGCCAGCGGGATTGCGATTAAAATCATCATCTGTCCTTTCGACCAGCGGCCGCGCCCAGACGGCGGCCTGTCAGGATCGTCGGACGATGATGTGTGCGAGGACAGATCGATTTTCCTGTCCCAGATTTTCTGTGCGTCGAGCAGGCGGGCAAGTTCGCGGCTACTGCCCGCTCCGGTCTTGCGCCGCGCTTCGCGCAGCCGCTCGTTGATTGCGGCTTCCGAGCGCTCCAGCCTTGCGGCGATCGATTTCACAGTGTGACCGCCCGCCAGCAAACGCAGGATCTCGAGCTCCTTGTCGGTCAGCGTGCCGGGAGAGATGGAGGGCGGGGACGACATGGCACTGAATCACCACAGGCTGGGCAGCGGCGTCCAGCACGATTTTTTTGTGGGCCTGTTCGCCGCATGCATGGTCGCGGTTGACCCATGACGAACCGCCTGCCAATCGCCGCCGTCATGACAGCATATAAGGAAGGTGACCCCACCACCATCGCGCGGCTTTATGGCCGCAGCGTCGGCAAGAAACTGCGCCAGCGTCAGCAGGGGTTGGTCGACACTCTGCTGCCGCAGGTTGCTGTGCCTGCCGAAGGGCCGGTGACGTCCGAAGTGCTATTCGGCGATGCGCGCCCGCTGCATTTCGAGATTGGTTTTGGCGGGGGCGAGCATCTCGCCTACCGCGCCGACTTGCTGCCCGATCACGGCTTCATTGGGGCCGAGCCCTTCCTCAACGGCGTGGCGCAGGCGCTCACCCATATCGAGGATCAGCGGCTGCCAAATATCCGCCTGCATCTGGGCGATGCGCTGGAGGTGTTAGCGCGCATTCCCGATGGGGCGTTGTCGATGGTCTATCTGCTCCACCCCGACCCCTGGCCCAAGGCACGTCATGCCAAGCGGCGGATGATGAATGATGGGCCGCTGAAGCTGATTGCCGCCAAGCTCAAACCCGGCGGCGAGTTCCGCTTTGGCACCGATCATGACATCTACCTGCGCCACGCGCTAATGGTGATGCAGCGCCACACCGACACATTCGAGTGGGTGGTTGAGAAGCCGTCCGACTGGCAGGTGCGCCCGTCGGGCTGGCCCGAGACGCGCTACGAGCACAAGGCGCGGACCGTGTACGGGCACGAGGTTTGGTATTTCCGCTGGAGGCGTAAGTAGGAGTGCTATAGGGTTGAAAAGGCTTGTTTTTTATAGTCTTGTCCTATGCTATCTTTTCCCCAATTACGCGGCAGTTTCCGCATCGGTGATTGCTGGGTGATTGCTGGAAACGCCGTATTGGGAGACCAATTTATGGCACGAGGAAAAATCACAAAGCGATCGATTGATGCCCTCATTTCGAATGAGTTGGACGGCATTCTTTGGGACGACAGCATTAAGGGCTTTGGAGCAAAGCGCACCAAGGCCGGGACGGTAACATACGTTCTGCAATTCCGAATGGGCGGGCGGGAGTCCAAAACCCGCCGTTACACGATAGGTGGCCATGGCTCGCCGTGGACTCCAGTCACCGCGAGAGCCGAAGCGGAACGACTGTCAATTCTTGTCGCCCAGAACATCGATCCGGGCGAAGCAGACCGCCAACGTCGGAGAGAAGCCGTCGATCTTGCTTTCGATAATTATGCCGACCGTTTCGCTGACGCCTGTGTCGGCAAAGGTTGGAGGCGTCTCGTGAACCAGAGTCTCCGGATTCACGTGAAGCCCGTATTAGGTTCGAAACCTCTTCCCAAGCTTACTCGAGTCGACATCGTCGCGGTCTTCGACCGCATGCCGCGGGCGCAGGTGGCCAACATCCGAAACGTCTTTGCGGTCTTGCGGCGCCTTTTCCGCTGGGCTGTCAGCCGAGGGGATATCGAACGCAGTCCAATGGAAGGCATGGAAACTCCACCGGCGGTCAAGGCTCGCGATCGCTGGCTTTCGGATGAGGAACTCGGTCGCGTCTGGACCGCCGCGCCACACACGCATCATTGTTTTGGCCCCATCGTTCGACTGCTGATCGTCACGGGTCAGCGACGGGAGGAAGTTTCATCACTTCGTTGGGAGGAGGTTGACCGAAAGGAGCTGCTCTGGACGCTACCTGGCGAACGCGCAAAAAATGGCGAACCCAATCGAGTTCCGCTCAACGACCTTGCGGTTGCCGTTCTGGATGGCGCTGCTGGATCGACGACCTGGCCGCGGAGCGGCAGCATATTCGCGACATCGAGAGGCGGACCTTTCACAGGATACGGCAAGGGCAAGAACAAGCTGGACCTGCTCATGTCGCAGGACGGTGGCGAACCCGTCCCGGACTGGAGATTGCATGACTTAAGGCGAACACTCGCGACCGGCTTCCAACGGCTCGGTGTCCGATTTGAAGTGACCGAAGCCGTACTCAACCATGTGGGGGGATCGCGCGCGGGAGTTGCCGGCATCTATCAGCGGCATGACTGGAAGAATGAAAAGCGCGAAGCGATGAAAAGTTGGAATGACCATGTGTCGGCCATCATCCGCTCAGCATATCCGCGAAGCTAGGACAAAGCACATTTCGAAAATGGCGTTGCTCAGCTTCGGTTCGCTAGAAGACCTGTCGCGAGCAGTTGGAACGCCTCGACAGCTTTGGGAAGTGTCAAATGCGGCTCTTCACTCGCCGCAACCCATAGCGCCGCATTCAACGCTGCTCCATTCAGAAGGCGAGCGGCTGCTTCGACATCCACGGCAGTCATGACACCGTCCAAAACGAGCTTTTGCACTGCTTGCTTCGTCAAGTTTAAACACTCGTTCTGGCTTGGCCAGCGAGAAGGATCACCGAGAAAAGCGGGTCCATCGAGGAGCACGATCCGTCGCACCTCTGGGTCCAGCGCCATCTCGATATAGGCTGCTCCTTCAACAAGTAATTCGTCCCAATCGGTGCTCGCGCGTCCGGCAAGCTGCCTTGCACGCGCGGCCATCTCGCCGTCGATCTCGGCCACAACCGCGCGCAGAAGCCCCGCCTTGTCCCCAAAATTGTGATAAAGAGCGCCTCGCGTCAGTCCGACCTCCTTGGTCAGGTCATCCATTGATGCTGCCGCGAAGCCCTTCGTCGCGAACGCCCTACGTGCCGCCGCGATCAGCTTCGCCCGGTTTTCGGCCATCGTCTCGCCCCTAGGCCTTGCACGCACGGAATTCATTGTGATCGGGTCGTCCTTTCAGATTGACATACGGTACGTATGTATGGTCTTCAGATGCAAGACGTATATCAAACTTCGCTTCATTTAAAGGATTTACAAATGGCCAAACGTGACCCGGTTTTCCCCGCAAACCGACATGCTCTCTACGAAGAGCATGGATATTCCGCAGCCATCCGGTCGGATCGTTTGCTTTTCGTATCCGGCCAGGTCGGAAGTCGTGAAGACGGTTCGCCGGAACCAGAGTTCGCGGAGCAGGTTCGGCTGGCCTTCGCAAATTTGGAAGCGACCCTGCTCGCTGCGGGATGCGGATTTGACGACATCGTCGATCTAACCACTTTCCATACTGATCCCGAAAATCAGTTCGCAACGATTATGGCCGTGAAGAGCAAGATCTTCACTGAAGCGCCTTATCCGAACTGGACAGCACTTGGTGTCACCTGGCTGGCCGGATTCGATTTCGAGATCAAGGTAATCGCCCTCATTCCAGACTAATCAAAACCCGTGCTAGGCCAGTAAAATCCGAAACGAAAGAAAGTCGCTTCATCGCTGATTTCCTCGGAGCCGGCCTATGGGGCCTGTTTACAGCCAGCGGCCTTTTGATCGGTGCCGTTGTCGCGGACCTGTTTTCAAAGCGGCTCTCTCATCGCCTCATCGCGACCGTGATGGGGTTTGGCGGCGGCGTGCTTATCGCCATCGTCGCTGTCGAGCTTATGGGGAACGCGATCGAAACGGGGATGTCCTCCGCTGCAATCACCGCGTTGCTGGGAGGGGCAGCGATCTTCAGCGGCATCAACTGGTATCTTGCCGCAAGCGGCGCGAAAAACAGGAAACGGTGCGGCGAATGCGTGAAGCAAACGACCGAAAAAGAACATAGCGGAAGCGGCGTCGCGATTGCTGTTGGGACAGTTCTTGACGGCATTCCCGAAGCGCTCGTGATCGGCCTGTCTTTGGTCGGCGGCGGTAAGATCGGGGTCGGCGTCGTCGCCGGCTTCTTTCTCGCCAACATCCCCCAGGGACTCTCAAGCGCCTCGGGGATGAAACTGGCCGGACGATCACGGCGCTACATTTACGCGGTCTGGGTGGGTATACCGCTCATGATAGGGCTCACAGCCGCCTTCGGGAATTTTGCTTTGGGCTCAGTCTCCACCGAAGCAACGACGGTCATTCTCTGTTTCGCTGCAGGCACTGTGCTGGCGATGCTCGCGGAAACCATGATCCCGGAAGCCTTCGATCACGCGCCGCCGATGATCGGTTTGATTACCGTGACCGGTTTTCTTTCGGCGTTTCTGCTCGTGCAACATCATGTTTGATATGCGGGGCGGGTTTGAATAGCAGATCTTACTGCGGCTTGATCCTTAGGTTGGGCCAATTGGAAACACATCGCCGGGCGCGTAATTTGCTACGATAGCTGCCTCAGGTGACGGCCCTTGGACCGCTGTAATATTGGAGACAGAAATTGGGACCGCATTCGGAGCGCAAGGAACAACGCCTTCTCCTGTTCTCCGCCACCGGCACCCTCGCCCTTTCACTTGTCGGCATCGCTATTGGCCTGTTGAGCGGCGCAAAGTCGATCTTGTTCGACGGTGTGTACAGCCTTGCCGACGCGGGGCTGACGCTGGCCGCCTTTTTTGCCGCGCGGTTGATCGCGCGTGGCGCAGACCGCCGGTTCCAATTTGGCTACTGGCACATCGAGCCGATGCTTGGGTTCGTCAACGGCAGCGTTCTGCTCCTCGCCTGCGTCTATGCTTTGATTGACGGAGTAGACACCGTGATGATGGGAGGACGGAACGTGAGTTTCGGGCCCGGTATCGGATATGCCGGCGCGAGCGCGCTCATCGGCTTCGCGATGCATATTTATATCCGGCGCCGCGCTCGCGGCCTCGGGTCCTCGCTTCTGAATATCGACGCGGCCGCGTGGCTTTTCGGCGCACTTCTCAACGCCGGGCTGAGCGCCGCATTTGTCACCGCGGTCGTGCTCGAGGGAACGCAGGCGGAGAAGCTCGCGGCCTACTTCGATCCGGCAATCCTCATTCTCCTTGCAATCCTCCTGGCTCCGCTTCCCCTTCGGGCCTTGGCAGCGGCCGGTCGCGAGATACTGCAGATTGCGCCAGCCGATCTCGATGCGCAGGTCAGCAGCATCGCACGCGAAGTCGCGGCACGGCACGGCTTCGTCGAGCATCAATCCTATGTGACCCAGGTCGGGCGCGCACGGTTTATCGAGATCGGCTTTGTCGGTGCCGCAGCATCAACCACGATGACGCTTGGCGAGCAGGACGCCATTCGTCAGGAATTCGCGGACGCGATGGGCGGGCTGCGCCCCGGATATTGGCTCACGATCGACTTCACGGCCGATCGCCGTTGGCTCTAAGCGCGAGCAACTCCGGGGCGGCTCACGATAGCGCGCTAACGGGCGCCCGCCGTTCGGCGGACGCCCGTTAGTTTCAGACGAGCATCTCTTCGCCCAGCAGCAAATCGAGGCCTCCGTCGGCATCGAGCGCCGACAGATCATCCGAACCGCCCACATGCGTACCGTTGATGAAGATCTGCGGAACCGTCCTGCGTCCACCGGACGCGGTCAGCATTGCACGAAACTGCACCGGATCATCTTCGACGTCGACTTCGATCCAGTCGGTCACCCCCTTGGCGCGAAGAAGCGCCTTGGCTCGGTGACAAAAGGGGCAATAGTCCTTGGTATAGAGGATTATGTTCGGCTTCATTTCATGTCTCCGATCAGGCCGCTTCAGACCGCTCGCCGGCCGATGGAAGGACCCAGTCGGCGCGCGGAAAGTGACAGGTGTAACCATTTGGGCGGCGCTCCAGATAATCCTGATGCTCGGGCTCCGCTTCCCAGAAGGGGCCAATCGGCTCCAGCTCGCTCGCGACCTTCCCCGGCCAGAGACCGGATGCGTTGACGTCCGCGATCGTCTGCAACGCGGTTTCGCGCTGCGCTTCGTCGGCATAATAGATCGCCGAACGATAGCTCCCGCCGCGGTCGTTGCCCTGGCGATTGCGTGTGGTCGGATCGTGAATCTGGAAGAAAAATTCCAGGATCCTGCGGTAGCTGATCTGATCGGGATCGAAATTGATCTCGATCGCCTCGGCATGGGTGCCATGGTTGCGATAGGTCGCGTTCGGCACATCGCCGCCGCTGTAGCCGACCCTGGTGCTGACGACGCCAGGAAGTTTGCGGATCAGGTCCTGCATGCCCCAGAAGCAGCCGCCGGCCAGGATGGAACGTTCGATCATGATCAATTCTCCTCGATCTGGTTCAGAAATTCGGAATAGCCCTCGGCTTCCATATCATCGCGGTGGACGAAGCGGAGCGAAGCCGAGTTGATGCAGTAGCGCTGGCCGCCACGGTCGCGCGGACCGTCGGGAAACACATGTCCCAAGTGGCTGTCGCCATGTGCGGAGCGCACCTCGGTGCGGATCATCCCGTAGCTGTCGTCGCGTATTTCATCGACATTGGCGGGGACGATGGGCTTGGTGAAGCTCGGCCATCCGCTGCCGGAATCGAATTTGTCGGTCGAGGCGAACAAGGGTTCGCCGCTGACGATATCGACGTAGATGCCGGGCGCCTTATTGTGCAGCAGTTCCCCGCTGCCCGCACGCTCGGTGCCGCCGTCCTGTGTGACATGGCGCTGTTGGGGCGTCAGCTTCGCAATGGCTTCGCTGGTCTTGAGGTAGGTCATTCGATATCTCCTTTGTCTGACAATTGCGGCACGTCTTTCCACGCCGGTGCGCTGCATGCGCGCCGGTGGAGAAAGGCCCGAAATTCGATATTTGGCTCAGAGGCGGTCGAGGATGCTCATAAGAACCGCCGGGTCGAGCCGGTTGCGATAATTGGGATCGAGAAAACTATATCTGATGATCCCGTCGGTGCTGATCACATAGGTTGCCGGCATCGGAATGCGCCAGTCGGTGCCGTCCTCGCCCGCGACCATCCCGTCCGCAAGCGCCGCCGGGCGCATACTCTCGGGCAGTTCGAAGGCGAGGCCATAATCGCTCGCCACCGTCATTCCGCAATCGGCGAGCAACGGAAGCCTCACTTCCTCGGCCCGCGCCATTGCGACGCCGTCGGCGAGCGGCTGCGGGGAGATCGCGATCAGGCTCGCTCCTCGATCCTCGACCGCTTGCGCCGCTTTCGACATCGCCCGCAGTTCGGCGCGGCAGAAGGGGCACCAGCCGCCGCGAAAGAAACTCAGGACCACCGGTCCGCCAATCAATCGGCCACGCAAAGATACCGTGCCGCCGAGGGCATTTTCCAGCAGGAACTCCGGCGCAATGTCACCGGCCTGGACGGCCGAGAGTTCGATGCCCATTGCCAGGATCTGCCTGTCGCCTTCGGCGATTGCCACCCGCCCATCCTCGCCGGCCGCCTGGAGATAGGCTTGCTCGATCATGCTCATGTCCGTTCGGAAGTTCATTCGACTCTTCTGCATCGAAAATTCGGGAGGGGAAAGGCTGGCGCGGCTCGCGCCAGCCTTTCCTTCAATGTCCACCTCGAGCCGGGCGCCGGGAGTCACGCCCAGCCCAAGGTGGATCGAGCGAAGCGACGATGCCGGGAAGGGGAATTACCGGCTGGGACGTCGCGTCCGGACTCGAGGCTTTGCGGCGGTAAGGGAAGGCCGCCGCAACCCGCAAGCAAACGGGCCGCGCTCTCCAGGGTCGCGCAACCGGCGTCGGTTCTGATCTGGCATTCATGATGGTCATCTCAAAACTCCAGGAGGCTTTGTCTCGGGTCCGTTTTTGCGGATGAGCCGTATTTAGGCTGCAGCGATCGCTTGCGGCAGACCGGTTGAATCGATAGGACCTATTCCGCAGGGGAATGAAATGGACCGACTTGCCGTCATGGAGCAGTTCCTCGCCGTGGCCGAGGCGGGTTCCTTTTCCGCGGCGGCGCGGCGGCTCAATGTCGGTCAGCCATCGATTTCGAAAGCCGTGGCGCAGCTCGAGGCCTATCTCGGCGTCCGGCTGTTCCAGCGCTCGACCCGCAGCCTGACGCTCACCGAGGCGGGGCGGCGCTACCGCGACGGCGCCGAGCGTGCGATTGCAGCCGCCGCCGCCGCGGAGTTTGCCGCCAAGGAAGACGGGGGCCGGCTCGCTGGCCCGGTGCGCGTCGTGGTCCCGACCTGCCTTGCCCGGCTGCATCTCGTGCCACGTCTCCGGGAATTCTCTGATCAATTTCCCGAAGTCACGCTCGATCTCGAGATCACTGATCGCGAGACCGATGTCGTGGCATCGGGCGTGGATATCGCGCTGCGGATCGGCACGCTCGCCGACACCGCTCTGGTCGCCTCGCGCATGGCGCGCACGCGGATGGCGCTGGTCGCGAACAAGGCTGAAAATGGTCTCGACGCCCCGCACAATTTCATGGGGCAGCCCGCGATCATCTCGCGCCTTCATCATGCGAAGAACAGCTGGGTCTTTCGCGACGGCAGCGCGCGCATCGCGATCATGGTGCATCCTGCGCTCATTCTCGACAGCGACGACGCGGCCCGGTCGGCAGCGCTTGCCGGTCTCGGCTATGCGATGTTGCCCCGGCCCTTCGTCGCCGATTTGATCGATACCGGCGATCTTGTCGAGTTGCTGCCCGACCATATGCTCGAAGACATCGATTTATGGGCGCTGCTGCCGGCTGGCCGCGACCAGACCGCGAGAGTGCGCGCTTTTCTCGACTGGCTCCGCCCGCAGATGAACGCGATCTTTGCCGATGAGCAACCCGGATTGCACGCATGAACGCTATTGCTGTCGCCGTCGCAGCGTCGGTGCTGAGTTTCGCGATGGGCTTCGCGATCCGGCGCGGGACGGTCTGCGTGGTGGTTGCGGCGCAGGACCTTGTCGTGCGGCGCCGACCCGACAGATTCATCGGATTCGCGACGGCGGCCTGTTGGTCAGGGCTTCTGATTGTTCCCCTGGCATGGGCAGCGCCGGCTGTTTTTCACCTGTCGCCCGGCTATGACCAGCTTATCCAGGCCCTCCTGTTCGGGGGTCTTTTCGGGATCGGTGCCTGGGCAAACCAGGCTTGCGGACTTGGAACGCTGGCGCATTTGACGGGCGGCAGGCTCGGATATCTTCTCACGCTCTTAGGTTGGGTGATCGGAGCCTCCTTGGTGTCCAAAGTCTACAGATCCCAACAAATGCCTGCGCCTTCGCTGCTCGAGACATCACCGCTCGCCGCAATCGCGGCTTGGCTGGCTTTCGCGGCGGTGTGCTGGTGGAGCTGGCCTCGGCTTCGGCTGCTGCGCCATCCGTCACGCTGGCGCAGGATTATGCTTGGACGCGCGCGGATGCGGCCCTTCGAAGCGATGCTCATTATCGGCGTCGGCGGCGGCCTGCTTTACGCCTGTGCCGGGAACTGGACCTATCTCAGCCTCCTGTCGAGTTACGCCTCGCAGATCGTCATGCGCGACTTTACCCCAAGCTCGCCGTTGCCCGCGCTCCTCGGCACCGCGATGATGGTCGCCGGCGGGCTGTTTGCCGCCGTTCGATCCTCCAGTTTCCGCTTGCGCGGCACAAATTTTCGGCAAGGCTCGCGGCATCTTGCTGGCGGCACCGTCATGGGGGCGGCAACGCAACTCATCCCGGGGGGCAATGGGGTGATCATCGTCTACGGGCTGCCCTCCTTCGCTCCCCATGCCCTGACCGCCTATTTCGGGATGACCTTGACCCTTACGCTTATCTTCGCGTTTACAAACTATTCCCGCAGAGCATAGAAACCATGCTCAAGGGTGAGCTGTTTTTGCGCGCGCGATGCGCGCATTATGCACATCATGTAATCAGGGAGGGTTAAGCGGGATGGCCGATTTCGACTATGACGTGGCGATAATCGGCGCGGGTACTGCTGGAATGTCGGCGTACCGGGAAGCCATCAAATATAGCGATCGCGTCGTGATGATCGATGGCGGGCCCTTGGGGACTACCTGTGCCCGCGTTGGCTGCATGCCGTCGAAATTGCTGATCGCTGCGGCAGAGGCGCGCCACCGTGCTGAAAGCGTTGGCATGTTCGGACTTCGCTCTGGCCCCGTCGAGGTCGATGGGGTGGAGGTCATGAACCGCGTCCGCGCCGAGCGCGACCGCTTTGTCGGCTTCGTCACCGATGCAATTGCGGGGTTTGCACCCGGAGGCCTGCTTCGCGAGCACGCGCGTTTTGTCGATGACAATCGGCTCGAACTCGCGGGCGGGAAGCAGATCAGCGCGCGCAGCATCGTGATCGCCACGGGCTCGCGCCCAATCGTGCCCACGCGCCTGGAAGGGGCAGGCGATCGCTTGATTTTCAACGACCAACTGTTCGACTGGACCGATCTGCCGTCCTCGGTCGCAGTCTTCGGCACCGGCGTGATCGGCCTCGAACTCGGCCAGGCTTTGCATCGCCTCGGCGTCCGCACGCATATCTATGGGCGCGGCGGCAGCGTCGGCCCGCTGACCGATCCGGACGTTATGGCCTATGCGGCGGCCCATATCTCGAGCGAAATTCCTGTCGACTGGATGGCAGCCGATGCAAGCGTCGCGCGCGACGGGGACGCTGTGATCGTCCGGTCAGCGGGGAGCGAGGAGCGGTTCGATTATCTCCTCGCGGCCGCAGGCCGACGCGCCAATGTCGACAATCTCGGACTGGAAAACACCTCGCTCACGCTCGATGCCGATGGCGTTCCGACTTATGATCATCTGTCGATGCGCGCCAGTTATAGCGACATCTTCATCGCGGGCGACTCGGCGGGCCATCTCGCGCTGCTCCACGAGGCTGCGGATGAAGGCCGCGTGGCGGGCGAAAATGCGGCGCGCTATCCTCACAGCTACCGCCGCGCGCGCCGAACCCCGTTGACGATCGTCTTCACCGATCCCCAGATCGCCATCGCCGGGCGCAGCCATGCCGAGCTTCTTCGCGACCGGATGGATTTCGCCATCGGCGAAGTGTCGTTCGAAGACCAGGGACGCGCGCGCGTTTTAGGGCTCAACCGGGGTTTGCTGCGCGTCTATGGCGATCGGCCGAGCGGGTTACTGCTTGGCGCCGAAATCTTCGGTCCCGCCGCGGAACATCTTGCTCATCTCCTCGCCTGGTCGATCGAGAGCCGGCTCACTGTGCCAGAAGTGCTCGAGCGGCCATTCTATCATCCAGTCATCGAGGAGGGGCTACGCACCGCGCTTCGCCACCTGAATCACCAACTCGGGTTCGGCCCGAACCCGCCGCTGCGCTGCATTGACTGTGGTCCGGGGGGCTAGGCCAACCCGTGCGCTCCTTCAGCCCGGATCAACCCTTGGCGTCTGGCAACGGCGCAAATCCGGCAGAGCTTTTGCCCGAGCCTGGAGCGCGCACAGCCGAGGCGGAGATCCGCGCTGACTTCCTACTGCTGTTCGCGCGGGCGCAGCAAGGCCTTCGAGCCACATTGCGGGGGAAGGAAAGAAGTAACACGCCGGGCCGCGCGGCTATGCTGACGGTTCTTGCGGCCGATGGCATGGCGACACCGATGCGCACACTCGCAGCGAAGCTCGCGATCGGCCAATCGTCGCTTTCAGGACTTATCGATCGCATGGTGGTCGATGGACTGCTCGAGCGCCAGCCCGACCCCGATGATCGCCGCGCCTATCTGATCGCCCTGACCGACAAAGGCGAAGCCAAGCGGGCCGAGGTAGTCCTGGAGAGACGCCGATTGAACGATCGTTTCTGCGAGGGTTTTGCCGACGACGAACTTGCGCTGGTCGCGCGCTGGCTCACCGCCATCGGCGCGCGGTTCGCTGATCATGACGCGCGCTGATGGCGCCGCGGATCCCTTGACGCCGAAAACCGGAACGGACGCTCGCCTCGAACTTGCCTTTCGGCAGGGGGTTATCCGAGCGAAGCATACCGTTCCGGCCTCACCGCGCCAGCCGGGCGGAATGTCTTCACGGGCAGTAAGCCATGCTCGCGGCCCCCATCGACGGTAAGCCTCGCGGCTCCCGCCGATAGGTCCGCATCATGACTTGAGCGTCCTATTTACCCTAGCCAGGAGCGCCGGCAGGTTTTTTCCGTCGGACGGCCGCCGAGAGAAGTACCAGTGAAGCGGCAAGCAACACGACGTCTTTCAACAAAAATTGCCCGGGTACGGCCGAAATGGCAGGGAACCCGCCGGCAGTCGGCTCTGCGACACCCGGCGTCGACAGGAAGAACGTCAAGGTAATGGCATAGGTCGTCGCCGACATGGCGGCGCCAAGGGCAGAAAAAATCGGTTTGTAAACGCCGAGGATCAGGGCGGCGGCCGTGGCGAGTTCGAGCGTGCCGATGATCTGGCTCGCGCCCTGGACGCCGAACAGCGAGTGAAGCCAGCCCATAAGCGGGCTGTGTTCGATGAAGGAGGCAATGCCTTGCGCCTCATAAGCCGTGAATTTCATGCCGCCGAACCACAGAAAGACGAGGACCAGAGCCCATCGCAGCAGAGCGAGTTCGCGCATTTGATGCTCGGGGACGCTGAATGAATATTTTTCCGATAAGCTCATAATCAATGCCCTTTTTGTTGATGGAAATGTGGCGAGAGGCGTCAGTTTGTAATTCCGGGACCGACGATGTCGGTCGGACAGTTGGTGCACTTCTCTTCGTCGCAGAAACGGCAGGTCGTGCGCGCGCGCACGTCGTCGCGCGGCAATGACGCGAGGATGGTTTCCGCGACGCGCTCCAGCGCCGCGCGGTCCTTTTCGCCCACCGCAGCAAGCAACGCGGTGATCGCTTTGCTGCGCAGATTCAGGAGCGCCATCCGTTCCGTCTCGCCGCTTGGCGTCAAAGACACGTGCATGACGCGGCGATCGCAAGCGGATTGCGCTTTCAAGACGAAATTCTGAGCGACCAGCCGTTCGACCACGCGGGCAGCACCGGCATGCGACAGGCGCAGGGCCTTGCCGATCTGGTCGATCGAAAGCCCCGGTTCGTGGCCGATGAGGCTCAATGCCGCCGCGGTTTCCCCGCCGGCCGGAAAGCGCTGTGATATCGCACCGCGCATCTCGTCCGAAACCCCCTGCGCGAGGGCGCCGAAGAGATTGATCAGCCGATCGGAAGGTGAAGCGTCCTTGGTCAATCGCATTCCCATATATATGCGCCGCGCATATAAATAACGCAGTGGCTGGAGAATGCAAGAGGCGATCCGGGCTTCAGAGCTTGAGCCTCTCCT
This sequence comes from Sphingomonadales bacterium Ga0077531, assembly GCA_001464915.1. GTDB lineage: Bacteria > Pseudomonadota > Alphaproteobacteria > Sphingomonadales > Sphingomonadaceae > Erythrobacter. The sequence continues at coordinate 32,115 of LNED01000017.1, read as the reverse complement.
TCATGGGCTCACGATCGGTCTGTTCGATGGGGTACCACCGGTAGCCGGACCCGTCCGCGGCGATATGGCCCACCCCCGGGAACGGAAGATGGGGCGCCGCGATCATCATGCGGTCGCGAGCGAAGCGGCTGAACGCAGCTTTGCGTACGGCGCGCGCGCCGTCCTGGCGAACATCGAACGTGATCGTCACGTCGGGGCGTGGGAACTGAACCGCGCCGGCGTGGATGACATCGCCGACGAAGACGATGCTCTGACCTTTGCTGGTCAGGGTGTAGAAGGCTGTGCCGGGGGTGTGCCCAGGGTGGAGTTCGGCACGAATGCCTGGCACGACTTCGCCATCGGTATCGATCGGCTTCACCCGGCCAGCCGTGACATAGGGTGTCAGCGTCTGCTCGGTCTCGGTCCAGAAGCGCTTGTCGAGCCCGCTCTTTGCTGCGTTGGCAACATCCGAGAAAAAGCGAATATCTGCACCGCCGGCATAGACCGTCGCGCGCGGGAAGACGATCTTGCCAGCCTTCGTGAGACCGCCGCTGTGGTCGCTGTGGACATGCGTGATGAGTATGTCGGTGATTGTCTCCGGCGCGGCCCCGGCTGCTGCCAGCGCCTCGAGCAGCCTGCCGCCATTGCCTGGGCCGAAAAGATCGCCGGCACCGACATCGACAAGGATCCGCCGCCCGTTGAAGTCTATCAGATACGCGTTGATCGAAGCCTCTGCGGGATTGGCTAGGAAACTGCGGGCAAGAATGTCGTCGATCGCTTGCGGCGTGACGCCGCGCAGCAACTGGTGCAGGTCCAGCGGGACGGACCCATCCGACAATGCCGTTATCCGGGCATCACCAATCGTAAATCGATAGATTGCGGGAGCGGTCTGGCGAACGGTCCCGGCTATCGTGTCGGGGACTGCGACGGGTGTCGGAGCCGCTAAACCGGAAGAAGAGGATATCGGGCCAAGCAGCGCCAGGGTGAGAGGGACAACAGTGAATAGCTTTTTGGTCATCATGGCGACGTCCTTGATTGAGTTTCGACGGATGAAGAATTGTCAGTCATTATCGCAGCGCTGTCGCGGTCCTGCGAGACATTGCCGCGATCTACAGCGTGTTCGGCGACAGCGTTCGATTCAGGCAGGGCCACGTCCGAAAAATGCTGCCGGATATAATCCAGCTTGGGATCGATGAAGCGGCGGCAGAAGGGCCGGCTCGGATCGGTACGATAGTAGTTCTGGTAACGCTCGTCCGAGGGTTTGAAACCTCTGAACGGTAGAACTTGGGTATGCGCGGGCTTGCCGAACCCCTCGGCGAAGCGGGCGATCTCCTGTTCGGCTTCATGGCGTTGGCTTTCATCGAAGATGTAGATCGCGCTGCGGTACTTGTCGCGAGGTGAGCGGGCACGGGCGGCTGAATGCGTCCTGAGATGCACCTCGCACAGCGTCGCCACCGGGATAATTGACCGATCGAAGGTCACGATCACCCCTTCGGACCAGCTATCTGCCGGAGCGTCCGATTGGACAAAGCCTTGGTCGACCTGCGCAACGCCGCGCAGCGCCTGGAACACCCCTTCGGTGCACCAATGGCAGCCCCCTCCAAAGCCCATCTTCGTCATCTTCACCTCTCGCTCCGGGACATATTCTTGCCGCAGATCAGGGCCGTCGCGCGCGCCTGAGCCTTATGACTGTGGACGCAATCAACGAAAGCATCAGCGCGCCGATAAGAACAGCCGGAAACAGCGGACTGTGGACATGCATCATGGCGGGACGCAAATACAATCCGACTAAACCAAGGATCACGAAAGCGACCAATGCAAGGTGCAGGGCGCGCCGAGCAAGGGATTTTCTGCGGTTGAGCCAAAGGGGAGTCCCGGAGATATTGGTCATGAATCATTGCCTTCCGGTAGTAGGGTTCAAGGTACGCAAACGATCAAAGCGGTCGTGCACATTCAGAGCGAAGCCAAGTTTCCTGCAGACTGCTGAAGCCGGCCTCCCTTAGTATCTGCGTCGCCGCAGCTAACCGCTGGCCCCGCCGATCGAGAATTTTTACGAACGCGCGGAGCACTTCGAGCCGGGGATCAGCGAGTGTCCCGTTTTCACGCCCTCCCGGAAGAAGTTGATCTTTCTGGAAGAGGGCCTGCGCGAGATGGCGCCCCGATCCGAACTTTTGGCATTTCTCGCGCCGCGCCAGCGCGATGACCGTCAGTTCCAGCGGCGTGAAGATGAAAGCGCCGGATGGAAGTATCTCTGGCTCGATGAGGTGCAGCACTGTGACGCGGCTCCCTTGTTCTCTTCATCGCTTTGGCGGCCCATCTATTTTGGCTAACCGCGGCGCCATTGAATAATGTGCGTCCGGCTAAGACACTCTCATTCATCCCGGAGCGGCGTCAGGCACGCCGTCGCTGGTGTGGTAGCCGTTGCCGACTATCGCAGTGAGCCAGAAAATTATCCAATAGACTGTGCCTATAGTTTTCATACTTCTGCAGCTCTGCGTGCCGAAGATTAATGCCGATTAAGTCTCCGATTTCATTGGCTTGTCGAAACCCTGTCATCCACGCGAGGGCGGCAAGGCTCTTGGAAATCAACGGCTGAAGCCGAGCCATCGATCGTCCGTCAGCCAAATTGGATCGCGCATCTGTCAGGCGCCTTGCGGCCGCCTGAATTACGATCTTCAGCGCATATCAATGGAATCAGAGCTTAAGGCGGATCGCTGTGAGGCGTAGTCGATTTCCAAGACGATGATTTTTGCGGGGTTCCGATCAGCCGAGCCTCGCCTGCAGCTCGCCTAGCAGCCATGCCCCCGCGCGGCCTGGAGCGCGATTCCGCATGTGGGCGGCGTAGATCATCAGCGGACCGGTCGCGCTCGCCGAATCGTCTTCAATGGTCAATGCAACCAAGCGACCATCGGCCAGATGTGGCGCGATGAGATGCTCGGGCATCCGGCACCATCCCAGGCCCGCCAGCAAGAAATCCATTCGCCGTGCGAGGTCTACGAACCGCCAAGCCCTGGTGCCGATGATGCCGTAGCTCGGGCCATCGGGTGCGGCCGGGTCGGAGAGGACGAGTTGGATATGCTCTTCCAGGTCGCCAGCTGCCAAAGGCCGATTTAGCAAGGCGAGGGGATGGGCGGGCGACACCACCGGCACAAGATCGATCCCAAGCAAAGGCAGCGCTACGATGTCATCCGGTACGCTTGGCAACAGGATACAGAACGCCAGTGCCGCGTCCCCGCGTCGCAGTCGTCGCTCGGCTCCGCCCAGCCCCTCGGTAGAAAAGCTGACCGGAAGGAATGGGAATGCGGCGCGCAGCGCATGCAAGCTGTCGATGAAGGCAGCAGTTGGCACAAGCGGATCGATCGCGACTGCCAGTTCGGCCTCGATCCCCTCGCGCGTGCTGGCGGCTATGGCATCGAACCGGGCGGCGCTCGCAAGGACCGAGCGCGCCTGTGCCACCAGCACCCGGCCGACATCGGTCAGGACCGGCCGGAAGCCGGATCGGTCGAACAGCGTTACCCCCTGCACGTCCTCGAGCGTCGCAACTGCCTGACTGATGGCGGATTGAGCGCGGCCAAGACTGCGCCCGGCCGCGGAGAAACTGCCCGTCTCGGCGATAGTCGTAAGGACGCGGAGCTGGTCCAGCGTGAAATTCCCAATCATCCATCACCTCAGCCGATAAAGACTATCACATCTTTATCACTTCCATGACGATCGTCCACCCAACATATAGCGCACATGCAACCCACCTTCTTCATCAATCACGGCGGCGGTCCCTGCTTCTTCCTGGAGCCCGGGCCGATGCGCGATACGTGGCGCGACCTCGAGACCTATTTGCGGGGCTTTATGGCGACGCTGCCGGAGCAGCCGCGCGCCATCCTCGCCATATCCGGGCATTGGGAAGAGAAGGTGCCGACCGTCAACGCTGGCGCGCACCCGTCGCTTCTGTTCGACTATGACGGGTTTCCCGAACATACCTACCGCTTGACCTGGCCTGCGCCCGGCGCCCCCGCAATCGCGGCGCGGGTAAGCGAGCTGTTGTCGGACGCTGGCATTGCCAATGGCGCGGAGCACGCTCGGGGCTGGGATCACGGCATCTTCGTGCCGCTGAAGGTCATGTTACCCGAAGCCGAGATTCCGCTCATACAGCTTTCACTGCAGCATGGTCTCGATCCGGCCGCCCACCTTGCCATCGGGCGGGCGTTGAAGCCCCTGCGCGACGAGGGCGTGCTGATCCTCGGCAGCGGTCAGACATACCACAACATGCGCGGCTTCTTCGGCGGCGGGGCGAATGACGAGAAGGCGGAGGTCTTCGACGCCTGGCTGCGCTCCGTCATGATCGACGGCGCAACTCGCGACGAAGCTCTGATCCGATGGGAAGACGCGCCGCATGCCCGTGTCGCGCAGCCCCATGAGGACCACCTGCTGCCGCTGATGGTCGCGGCGGGCGCCGCCTCTGGAGAGCCCGGCGTCGTTCACTTCCACGGCCACGCTCTCGGCAAGCCGATATCCGGCTTCCGTTTCGGCTGATCGAATCTCAAGAAAGGAATAATCATGGCCAAGCTTCTCGTTGTTGAAACCAGCCCCCGCGGCGATCAGTCGATCTCGCGCAACATGACACGTCGCTTCGTCGCGGAATGGCGGACGGCACACCCGGACGGCGAGGTCGTCGTCCGTGACCTGACAGAGACCAACTTGCAGTTCGTCACTGCCCCATGGCTCCAGGCCTATTTCACGCCGGATGCGCAACACTCGCCCGAGATGAAGGCCGAACTGCGCCTCTCAGACGAACTCGTCTCAGAACTGCTTGCCTGCGACCACCTCGTCATCGCGACCCCGGTCTACAACTACAACGTGCCTGCCGCGCTCAAGGCGTGGATCGACAGCATCGTTCGCAAGGGGCTGACGCTCGGCTTCGACGGCAAAGGACTCGTGACCGGCAAGACCGCCACGGTCTTGATGGCGAGCGGCGGCGTCTACACCGAAGGTTCGCCGATCCGCGACCGCGACATCGCAACGCAGTACCTGCGGTTGCTTCTCGGCGTGATCGGCATCACCGACGTCACCGTCGTGGCCGGTGGCGGTGCAAAGGCGGTCGACATGCGCGAGACGACGATGGACGGATTCATAGAAACGCTTCAACACGAGCTTGAGGCCGCCGCTGCCTGAGCGGGACAATGGGCTGCGTGTCTGCATGCAGCCCATTGGCCAAACCGCCTATTCGCCATTCCCCCAAAGCAGGTGGCCGTGCGGCATTCCGCATGGAAGACACGCTTGGCCGCTTCGTCATAGCCGACGCCACGATAAGCGAGTGTGCGCAGGACGGGATGCCGCCGGATCTCGGCATCCGGTCGGTGCATGTAAGGCGCAGTGCCGCGTCGTCCGCGGCGCGCGCGGAAATGATGCCCGGATAGCGCGCGAAGAGGGTCACGGCCGAAGCGGTTTCGCGGTCCTTACCGGCATTGCGGCAGTCCGTAATCGCGTTATCGATCGCGTGCAGCGACGCGGCGGTCGTGGTAAGAGCCCACGGGTCAAGCGCCTACTGGCAACGCAGCGTGATGTCCTGTTGCAAGGGGTGGGCCTCCGGTCTAAAGCGCCAATCCGCTCCCCCGATCCCTCCCCCCTCCTCTCTTCCGGTGGATCGCTGACCATCGGCCAGGAAACCATCCCACCTTGAGAATGCGCTGCGCAGCCTCAGGCAGAGATCGTCACAGGTTCCGACATTACAATCCGGTTTTGCACGCTCGGGCGTTCCAGCATCCGCTCGTACCAGGCGCGCAGCGCCTCGCATTCCTGCGGCACGGAAAGTTTGACAAGGCCGGCGAATATCAGGCCACCGATCACGGTAATGTCGGCCATCGAGAAAGTGTCTCCAGCGATGAAGGGCACCTGCCGAAGAACGCTGTCAAAATAATGCATTCCGCGCACGGCCTTGTCGCGCTGGCGAAGACCCCATTCAGCATTCTGGTAGATCTCGACGTCCGGCCCCAGGCCCGGTGTCGCATGGTGAAAATAGACACTGACCGCGTCGAGCAGTTCGATCTCGGCACGCTTGCTCATCATGTGGATCACCCCCTGCTCGCGTGGCGTAACACCCGTCAGCATGGGTTTGTCGTTCAGGGCATCAAGATATTGGGTAATCGCGGTGCACTCGGCGATCAGCGTCCCATCGTCGAGTTCTAGCACCGGGAGCGTGCCCGAATAGTTTTTGACGAGGAACACCGGCGTTTTGTGCTCACCCTTCCACAAGTCGACCGAAACGAAGCGGACCTGCGATTGCATCCCAAGCTCGCCCAAAGCGATGCGCACGCGGGCCGGATATGGACCGGTGTGCCAGTCGTAGATCGTCATCATCTGGGAATCTCCTACCTGCCAGTTGGTAGGCGACAACTAGAGCTTTCTATTTCGGCTGGCAATGCCTATCTGTCACTTGGTAGGCAACCTGGACGGCCATGACTATGAATGCAAAAGAGGCAATTTTGGCAGCGGCCAGGAGGTCGGCACAGGAGAGTGGCTATGCAGGTCTCAACTTCCGCGATCTGGCAGCAGACGTAGGGATCAAGTCGGCGAGCATCTATTATCATTATCCGAGCAAGGCCGACCTCGGCACCGCGGTCGCGCGCCGCTACTGGGAGGACACAGCCGCGGAGCTGGACGGGCTGCTCGCAGAGCTGTCTGATCCGCGCAGCGCGCTGCAACGGTATCCATCTATCTTCCGCCGCTCGCTCGAGAACGGAAATCGCCTTTGCTTGGGCAGTTTCATGGCGGCGGAATTCAGCGATTTGCCAGAGGCTGTGAAGGCGGAGGTTCAGGCGTTCGCCGACGTCAACGTCGCTTGGCTGAGTAAGCTTCTTTCGGCCATCGGCGATGGTGATACTGGAGCAAGCAACGCCCATGCCCGTGCAATCTTCGCGGCGGTTTCAGGGGCGCAGCTCCTGGCGCGTAGCCGCGCGGACGTCGCACTCTTCGATGGCTTGATCGAAACCTACCGGGGAACTGGGCTTCTACCGGCCTGACGAAAACGTTTCCATCCCTTGCCGATGGAGTTGAACAATGAGCGCACCTTGCCACCTCGCATTTCCGGTCCACGATCTCGCGGCTGCACGAGCGCTTTACGGCGACCTGCTCGGCTGCCCCGAGGAGCGCAGCGCAACAGAGTTGGTGGACCTCGACTTCTTTGGACACCAGATTGTTGGCCATCTTTCGCCTGCCGAAATTGGCCTCGTGTCGGCGAACGAAGTCGGTGGCCATGGCGTGCCGATCCGGCACTTTGGGATCGTGCTGCCGATGGATTTATGGAACAAGACGGCAGATACCCTGTCCGCAGCGGGCATGGACTTCCTGATTGAGCCTTACGCTCGCTTCAAGGGAAAAGCCGGGGAGCAGGCGACAATGGTCTTCAAAGGCCCTAGCGGCAACGCCATCGAGAAGAAGGCATTCGCCGATATCGGCCAGCTGTTCGCGAAATAGGTGATGCTCACATCCCGCATCGCTATTTCCGGGTTCGGCGCGGTCGGCCGCGCGACCGCGCACCTGTTGCTCGCTCGGCGCGATCGCTATCGTACCGTCTTTGGCGTCGATGTGCGTCTCGTCGCGGTGTGCGGATCGCGCAGCGGCGCGTTCGACCCGGCAGGATTGGCGCCCGACCGCTTCGACGTATTGGAAGCTGGCCTGTCCGGCCCCGACTTCATTGCATCGAGCGGCGCCGACGTGTTGATCGAGGCTGGCCCGAGCGACTTTCGCACAGGTGGTCCCGGCCTCGACTATATCCGCTCAGCGCTTACCGGCGGCGTGGACACGATCGTCATTTCGAAGGGCGCGCTGGTGTGTGATGGCAGGGCCCTCAGGGATCGTGCGCGAGCCTCCGGCGCGATGCTCAAGATCAGCGGTGCCACCGCGGCGGCGCTGCCAACGATCGACCTGCTGCACTATAATTTGGCGGGCTGCACGACGCTACGGGTCGACGGCATCCTCAATGCCACGTCCAACTATCTGCTCGACGCGATGATGATACGCGGCGTCGGACTGGACGAGGCGCTTGCCGAAGCGCAAGCGGGCGGTTTTGCAGAACCCGATCCGCGCAACGATATTGAGGGGTGGGACACCGCCTGCAAGCTGCTCATCCTCGCAAACTTCGGTCTCGGTGCCGACCTTATGATGACAGACCTGACCGTCGAAGGGATTCAGTCAGTTACCTCAGGGCAGATCGCGCAGTGGCGGGCAGACGGTCTCGCACCTAGACTGGTCGGTAGCGTGATCCGTGACGGCGATGCGCTTCGCGCCAGTGTGGGCATCCGCACATATCCGCCGAATGACCCGTTTGCCCATATTGCCGGCAAGAACAAGGCGATCCGCATCGAAACCGACGCCATGGGCGAGATCGTCGCGATCGGAGGCGGTTCTGGCCCGATTGCGACTGCCGCAGCTGCTCTCAAGGATCTTGAGCACATCTTCCAGTCACGGTCGTTACGATAGGCGGGACTTCAATGAGCGTAACCGGGGGACGCGGTGCCTCGTCCGCGTCATTCGCCAGTCCGATTCAGCGTCTCTCCAGCGAACGGGTCATGCCACGATCGCGGGCAATACAAAGCGATCGATGGCGTCGGCGACGCCGTCCTCCTCACTCGAGAGCGCGACATGGCTCGCTGCTGCGCGGACCGCCTCGGGTGCCTGGCCCATCGCAACGGACATCGCGGCGCGCGCGAACATCGGCAAATCATTGCGCTGGTCTCCGAGCACCGCGACCGCCGAAAGCGGTACGCCATACGCCGCGGCGAGCGTGGCCACGCCAGCGCCCTTGTTGGCATCGGGACCGGTGATATCGAGGTAATAGGGCTGCGAGCGCGCCACCGTCGCGTTTTTACCGAGAACCGTCTGAGTTTCGGCCTCGATCGTGGCGAGCAGATCGTGGTCGGCACTCACCCCGACTAATTTATCAGCCTGATCGAGATGGGCTGAGAGATCGACGTCGAAGATCGGCTCAAGACCGGCCGCCAGCTTTTCACGGCCAAGATTAGAGTTGGTGCGGTCACGCGCGTACCATTTGCCATAGGCGAACAGCCAGGGCGTCACTCCAGCGCGATCGATCCGGGCGAGCGCCGCGGCCGCAGTAGCGGGATCGAGGGTAGCTTGCGAAACAACGCGGCCGTCGGGCATCACCACCGTACCACCGTTGAATGCTGCGATCGGGCCTTCCAGGCCCAGCCGCTGCGCGATCCATAGCATCCCGCTCGGCGGGCGAGCGCTGATCAGGCTTACCGGGATGCCCGCGCTCAGGACGCGACGAACGGCCGCAACAACGCCGTCAGACAAGCTTTTGTCGCGGCGGACCAAGGTGCCGTCGATATCGGAAATCAGCAGGCGAATTGGTCTAGCGCTCACGCCGATGCGCCCCAACTTCGGCCATCGTGTGGGATAAGCAAGCCGGCACTGCAACGGAGGGACGGGCCAATATCATTGCGGCATTTCGACATGACCGCCAAAGCCGAAGCGCATCGCCGAGAGAAGCTTGTCGCCAAAAGTGTGATCGACGCGACTGCGATAACGCGCGAACAAGGCTGCAGAGAGGACATAGGCCGGGACGGCCTCTTCCATCGCCGCGTCAATCGTCCACTGGCCCTCGCCCGAATCCGAAACATGGCCGGTGAATTGTTCGAGCATCGGATCAGCGACCAGGCCGATCGCGCACAGATCGAGCAGCCAAGACGAGATCACGCTGCCGCGACGCCAGACCTCGGCGACATCCGTCAGGTCGATGTCGAAGCGTTCCTCGGGGGCGAGCCGTTCGGACGACTTGCTCTTGAGGATGTCAAAGCCCTCCGCATAAGCCTGCATCAGCCCGTATTCGATGCCGTTATGGACCATCTTGACGAAGTGGCCGGCGCCGGTGGGGCCGACGTGGATATAGCCGCGCTCGGCGCGATTGTCTGGCGAGGTGCGTCCAGCGGTGCGGACGATCGAACCATAGCCCGGCGCGAGTGTATCGAAGACAGGATCCAACAGATCGACGGTCTGCTTATCGCCGCCGATCATCATGCAGTAGCCGCGTTCGAGCCCCCAGACCCCGCCCGACGTGCCGACGTCGATATAGTGGAGGTGCTTCGCCTTTGCCGCGGCACCACGTTTGATGTCGTCTTTGTAGAAGCTGTTGCCGCCATCGATGATGATATCTCCCGGCTCAGCCAATTCCATCAGCTTGTCGACCGCGTCTTGGGTGGGAGCGCCCGCCGGGAGCATTACCCAGAAGATCCGCGGCGCAGTGAGTTTGGCGACGACATCTTCAAGCGAATTCGCTCCGATGGCACCTTCACCGGCAAGCTGAGTGACCGCGGCAGGATCGCGGTTGAAGGCGACGATCTCATGCCCGCCGCGCATCAGCCGACGCGCGATATTGGCACCCATGCGGCCGAGGCCGATCATTGCAAGACGCATTGCTCAAATCCTTCTGTCACAAGTTCACCCGGCGATGTCCGCCTCGACCAATCCCCGCCGCGGCTATCCAAATCGTCCGCATCAAGCACCGGCATGCCACTGTGGGCGCGCCCGCTTCGCCGCGCCTTGGCACCGCATGGAGGATGAGTTCATCGTCAGACGAAGTCCAATAACGAAGGTCTATAGTTTCAATACCCAGTAGAGATATGCGAAGTGCAATGACACCCGTACGAACGAAGCGTCGATCGAGACATGGTCTTACGCGTTAATCTGGCCGGAACCCGAGCACGAAATCCACGACCTTTTTCGCCGACATCTCGCACGGTTTGAGCGATGTTTTTCCCGAAGTAAACCGATATAGGTTGAAGCTCACGATGTCGGTTCCAGCCAACTCCCTGGCAAACAGGCTGTTGCGGCGCCCGTCGTCGGATCGCCGGACGATCAAGCCGAAACGCCGGCCTTCATGAAGACCTTCGCTGTGACCCTCGGGAAGCCTTTTGAAGGCAGCGTCGAAATCGGTAAGCTCCATCTCGGTCCACCAGTATCAGAAGACGCACAGCATGTTCGGGCCCGCCGACACTGGCGCGCGCAACGAGCCACAGGAACAAGCGCGCAATCGACTAGGCCCTCTCCATCTCATGTGTCGGTTCAACCCCCATCAGCGCGAGGCCATTGCGGATGACCTGCCCGATCGCGCTGGCCAGGAACAACCGCGCGCGGCTCACCGGCAGGTTTTCCGGGTAGACGAAGCGGCGCGCCGGGTCGGCATTTCCTATGTTCCACAGCGCATGGAAATCCGCGGCCAGCCCCTCGAGGAAGAAGGCGATCCGGTGGGGCTCGCGCGCTGCCGCAGCCGCCTCGACGATGCGGGGGAATTCTGCCGCACGCTTCACAAGTGTAAGGCTCGGACCGTCCAGGAGAGCGAGATCGGGCGCGTCGCCCAGCTCGATACCAGCTTCGGCCGCGCGGTTTGCTAGCGAGCAAATCCGAGCATGGGCATATTGCACATAGAAGACCGGATTATCCTTCGATGCCTCGACCACGGTCGCAAAGTCGAAGTCCATGGGCGCTTCCGCTTTGCGGGTCAGCATCATGAAGCGAACGACGTCCTTTCCGACTTCTCGAATGACATCGGCCAGCGTGACGAAATTGCCTGCGCGCTTCGACATCTTGACCGGCTCACCCGCGCGCAGCAGCCGCACGATCTGCACCAGCTTGACGTCGAACCGCTTCCTGCCTTCGGTTAGAGCTTCGGCGGCCGCCACGATGCGCTTCACGGTCCCGGCATGGTCGGCGCCCCATATGTCGATCAGTTCGTCGGCATCGCGCGCCTTCTCGAAATGATAGGCAAGATCCACGCCGAAATAGGTCCAGCCCCCGTCCGGTTTACGGATAGCCCGGTCCTGGTCATCGCCAAATCTCGTCGACCGGAACAGCGGCAGCGCGATCGGTTCCCAGTCCTTGGAGATTTCGCCCTTCGGAGGTTCGAGAACGCCGTCATAGACAAGATCGCGCGCGCGCATCCAGGCCTCGGCATCATCCGGCTTTCCAGCAGCGACGAGGTCCGCCTCGGACGCGAAGCGGTCGTGACTTATGCCGAGCAGCGCCAGATCTTCGCGGATCGTCTCCATCATCGCGGCGACGGCCCGCGCCCGAAAGATTGCGAGCCAGTCCGTCTCCGGGGCGTCGGCATAGCGGTCCCCAAAATCGGCGGCCAGCGCCGCCCCGACCGGCTTCAGATAATCGCCCGGGTATAGGCCTTCCGCTATCTCGCCGAGGCTCTCGCCCAACGCCTCGCGATATCTGTGGTGTGCCGAGCGAGCGAGAACGTCGACCTGCCCGCCTGCATCATTGATATAATATTCGCGGATGACGCGATGGCCGGTGAACGCGAGCAGGTTGGCGAGCGCATCTCCGACAACTGCCCCGCGGCAGTGGCCCATATGCATCGGACCGGTCGGGTTGGCCGAGACAAACTCGATATTCACCGTCTTGCCCGCACCGATGGGCGACATGCCATAGCGGTCCTTCTGGTCCGCGATGACCGCCAGTTCATCTCGCCATGCCTGGTCGGTCAGCCGGATATTTATGAAGCCCGGGCCGACAACGTCCACGGCAGCGACATCCTCCAGCTTGGCGAGCCCGTCCGCCAGTTTTTCAGCGAGCGGGCGCGGATGCGTGCCGCTGAGTTTTGCCAGGACCATCGCCGCGTTGGTCGACAGATCGCCATGTGCCGGGTCGCGCGGCCGTTCCACGGTCAGTCCCGCCCGCTGGAGGCCCGCAGGAAAATCCTTCGCCAACTGCAGATCGTCAATTCCCCGCGCGAGATGATCAAGGAAGCGCGCATGAAGCGACACGGCCATCAGCGAAGCCCCACTGGGCGTCGGCTGTTACCCAACCTCCACGCCTTTCCAGAAGGCGATATAATCCCGGATGGCTTCGGCGACCGGATTCGGATCGGGGTATGACCAGGCCGCGTCCGCGTTGAGTGCGGTGCCTACGCGGATATGGAAGTATCTGGCCGTGCCCTTGATCGGACAGACAGAAGTGTGTGCGCTCGCTTCAAGGAGGTCCTGATTGACCGAGGAAGGCGGAAAATAGTGGTTTCCCTCAACGACGATTGTCTCGTCGCTTGCGGCGATGGTGGTGTCGTTCCAAACTGCTGAGACCAACGGAATATCCTCTCATATTGTCAAATGGTACGGCGTTCGCAACGGCCCGAGAATCAGGGGCGTTCGAGGAGTGCGACGGTGCCTTGGCCGCCGTCGGCGCAGATGCTGACGATTGCCCGTGATCCGCTCGGCATGTCCCAGAGTTCCTTCACGGCCTGGCTGAGGTCGCGCGCGCCTGTCGCGCCGAAGGGATGACCGATTGCTACCGAGCCCCCGTTGGGATTGACGCGGTCCCAGTTGAAGTCGCCCATATCCGACTGGACACCGGCGGTTTCGCGCACCCATTCCCGGTCGGTGATGGCCGCGACATTTGCCAGGACCTGGGCGGCGAAGGCTTCGTGGATTTCCCAAAGGGCGATGTCCGAGAAGCTCAGTCGATGCCGCGCGAGCAGACGCGGAATGCCATAGGAGGGTGCCATCAACAGACCCTCGGTGTGGAAATCGACGGCTGACACCTCGTAATCGATGAGCCGCGCGCAGGGGGTACCCGCGGGCAGTCGTGCCACGCCGGCTTCGTTTGCCACCCAGCAACCGGCCGCGCCATCCGTTATCGGGGAGCTGTTGCCGGCCGTCAGCGTTCCCTTGCCACTGTCGCGATCGAATACGGGCTTGAGGGCGGCAAGCCGTTCGGCCGACGTATCGGCGCGCGGGTTCGCATCGCGCGCCAGTTCAGGAAGACAAATCACAAGATCGTCGAAGAAACTTCGGTCCCAACCAGCGACCGACCGCTGGTGACTCTTGAGCGCCCAATCGTCCTGCGCCTCGCGCGAGATTTGCCAGGCCTTGGCGGTGTCCTCCATATGATCGCCCATCGTCCTGCCGGTGATCCGGTTGGCCCAACCCTTGGTCGGGAGCACATAGTCGTGGGGGGCAAGAGATTGGAGGGCTGCAAGCGCGGCCGCCGGATCTTGCGCAAAGAGGTCGGTGAGCCGCTTCGATGCATCGGCCGTCAGAGCGATGGGAGGGCGGCTCATGACTTCGGCACCGCCCACCATCGTGAGATCGGTTCCTCCGCCCAGCATCCCTGCCGCAGCGAAAGTTGCTGTCATGCTGGTAGAGCATGCCAAAACGACCGAAAATGCGGGGACATTCGGATTGAGCTTGGCGTCAAGCCAGGTCTCGCGAGCAATGTTGCTCCAGCCCAAATTCGGGATCACGGTACCCCAGATGAGAAGATCCGGCTCTGCTTGCGCCGCCATCGCCTGCACAAGAGGGACGGACAAAGAGACGGCATCATAAGCAGCCAAAGCCCCTCCGCCGCGGCCGAAGGGAGTGCGAAGGCCGGCGGCGACAAAGACGGGTTCAGCAAAGCGGCTCATGACGTTCTCCAAATATTATCCGCAGGGTGGAAGTTGGGACGCGAGGGAGCATGCGCCACTAGCCACCATAGCGCTCGGTTTTGATTATCGAGGGATCGAGCCCGGCCCGCAGCGCGCCCTCGGTCGCGATGTTGACGAAATCGTTGGATCCGCAAACAAATATCTGTGTGGGCTTTCGGTGAAGCCGGGCGAGAACCTCTTTGACCATGGCGCTGTCGATCCGCCGCCCGAAGTCCGATGCGCGGATCGGATCTTCGCGCGTGATCGCCAGCGCCAGGACGAACGCGGCATCGTTGATTTCGACGGAATGCAGTTCTTCCGAAAACAGAACATCCTCAGCCGTGCGCGCGGACAGGAGCAGCGCCGTTGGCACGGCCGGGTCCTGAGTGCTGCGGTGCCGGATCATCGCCATCAACGGCACAAGGCCCGATCCTGCCCCGATCAACAGCACCGCATCTACGGCCGGTTCAGGCCATAGGAAGTGCCCTCCGAGCGGACCGCGAAGCTCGATTTCATCGCCGACTATCGCAATATCGTGAAAATAGGCCGATACCTCGCCATCGGGCAGGCGCTCAATAGCGAGCTCTATGATCGGCGACGAGGCTGCCGATGACGCGATCGAGTAACTGCGCATCGCGCTATAGCCATCAGGCGCGGTCAGCCGGACATCGACATGCTGGCCAGCGATGTGCGCGAACGGCCTGCTCAATCGCAGGAAGAAACTCTTGATGCTCGGCGTCTGCTGGACGATTGCCTCGACCATGCAGGATTGCCATGAAACGATTTGCGTGCCGTTGTCAGTCATCGGTGTATCGTTGCTCGCGCCACGGATCGCCGTAAATGTGATAGCCGCGCAGTTCCCAGAAGCCGGCCTCGTCACGCGTCGTGAATTGGAGCGCCTTCACCCATTTGGCGGACTTCCAGAAGTAAAGATGCGGAACCAGCAGACGCGCCGGCCCGCCGTGATCGCGGGTAATCGGCTGGCCCGCAAATTTGAGAGCGACCATCGCTTTCCCGGACAGCAGGTCCGCCAGCGGGACGTTTGTCGAATAATCGTCGTAGGAATGCGCCAGCACGAAATCGGTGGGCCGGTCGAGCCCGGCATCCGCAAGGATGTCCTCGACGAGGACGCCCTCCCATATGGTATCCAGCTTCGACCAGGAGGTGACACAGTGGATGTCCTTGGTCACCTTGGTCTTCGGCAAGGCGTTAAATTCGCTCCAATTCCACACTTTGGCGGGCTTCGGACCGACTTTGACGGTGAATTTCCAATCGGCCAGCTCCACGTTCGGCGTCGGCCCCGCCGTGAGTACCGGAAAATTCTCTACAAGATGCTGCCCTGGTGGAATCCGGCCGGAATGGTCGCCACTTGACCCGCGACCGGTGAAACCTCTCGTGACCATAGCCCCTCCTTTTTTTGCTCGATGCGACAGTCAAGAACTTGCTTCACTTCAGAATCCCGCGCCAGATCCTGATACGCGTAGCCGCGGTACGAACCGATGGCCTGAAGCCGGAAACGCCCGATGCTTCATCGGGATATCGACGATCGCATTTGCGTGAATCGGTGATTTATGCGCATCGACTATAACGCGACCTCAGTCCAATTTCCCAATACCCTATCGCTATAGTTTTTATAGCTTTGAATAATTACGCCCGCATCACGCTGGGTTGAATTCGGCACAGGCGTTAGACTTGGCGCGCCGGCTTTCCGGACTGGCTGACGCGGCTCGCAAACTCGTCGGCGCCGCTCAGCGATAGCACGGCAACAAGGTATGGAAACTATGTTCCGCTGCTATTGGAAATAGTCGGTGCATATCTTCATAGTATAGCGCGCGAAACCCTTCGACCGTGCGAATTTTCAAAGAATTGGTTATCCGATCGATCGATACTTTGGGGCGCAGCAAGATGGAGACATTGATGAAAGCGGTTGCTGACAAGGTCCTGGGTCCGTCGCCGGGGGTGCTGCGTTGGTCGATCTCGAACGGCCCCAGCCTGTCTCTGCGGGATATGATATTCTGATTGAGGTGAGGGCCGTGCGGTGAACCCGGTCGACTATAAGGTCTGAGGCAAACGACGGCGCTGACCTAGCTATGCGCCCAAACAACAACACCGGGAGTTTTTAGATGATTGAGGCCGAGGCACGCATCGCTACGATCGAATCGAGTAAATATCTGACGAGACTCGCTGAGGCGTGGGTTCACACTTATCCGGTTCGATATGACGCGCTGACAGCCGAAATCCAGCTTCCGGGCGGCGACCTTATATTGACTGCAGACGGCGACAGCCTCTCCTTGAGGCTCGTGGGCAAAGATCGCGAACGTTTCGATGCAACCAAGGAATCCGTCGCCACGCTTGTTGATCGCGTCGCGGAGCACGACACCGGGGTCCGATGCGTCTGGAATGACATATCATGATAGCGCGCACCACTCTGCGCCGCGGTTCTTCATCGCGCTGGCGGATCAGATGAGCATGCTCGAACGACAAGCGCCGGATCTTCGGGTGCAGAAATGGATCGGCGCGGACGGAGAAAGCACCGCGCCGCTCAAGCTGCCGGATCTCGGCTCCGGCCCCAAGATCCTGTTCGCCTTCCAGCACTGGTGCCGCGGATGCCATGTGCATGGCTTCCCGACGCTACAAAGATTGCATAGTGCATTGAGCCCCAGGGGCGTGGGATTTGCGGTGATCCAGACCGTCTTCGAAGGAGCGGATGAAAACACCTTCGAGAAGCTGCGCGTAAATCAGCTTAAATATGCGCTTCCTCTCGCCTTCGGCCATGACGAACCACCGGCCGGCGCGACATTTCCCACCTTCATGGAGGACTATCGCACGCGGGGAACGCCCTGGTTCTCGGTTATCGACGCGGGCGGCCGCATCATTTTCTCGGATTTCCATCTCGATGCGGACAACCTCGTGAAGGACATGGAGCTCGAGTAATCATGCGGCGCTGGTTCATCCTGACCGCCAGCCATCTCGCGATGCTCGGCATTGGTTTTGCGGCCGGCATTTATACTCTGCCAATCCTCACCGCGGCCAAGCCGCCGAACCCGGCAGCCTATCAGGCCATCGCAACCGAAACACTCTACACGGGGCGGCTGGCTCGTGATCTCAAAGGCAGCGACCTGCTGCATTGGGGCGAAGGCGAAGTCCGGTTATCGCGAAGTCGGATCGGTCACATAGGTCATCTCGCACCCGGCCCGGACTACAAGCTCTACCTTGCGCCAAATTTCGTCGATACGAAAGAAGCCTTCCTGTTGATAAAGGACAGGTCGATCCGCGTGGGCGACGTGAAGACTTTCAACGGCTTTATCGTCGACGTTCCTGTCGGGATCGATGTTCGCGACTACAACACGGTCGTCATCTGGTGCGAAGCGTTCGACCAGTTCATCAGCGCGGCGGCGTATCGACCGTCGCGTCAGGCGCTAAAATGAGCCCGGCGATGGATAGCATGCGGTCGGCGGGCCGACGTGGCCTCAAGCTCGCACCCGTGGCGGCGTTGCTGGCGAGCGTCGCGGCGCTGCTGCTGGGCAATGGTTTGCTGGGCACGCTCCTGATCGTCAGGGCCGGCCAGGAGGGCTTCTCGTCCGGCGCGATCAGCGCGATGATGTCGTTCTACTTTGCGGGTTTCACGATCGGCGCGCTTATGTTGCCGCGGATCATCGTCGCCGTGGGTCATGTCAGAACCTTTGCCGGCTTTGCAGCTATCGCCTCGATGACTGCCCTTCTTCATGTCGCGCTCGTGGAACCGATCGCCTGGATCCCGCTTCGCCTGATCACCGGCTTCGCCTATGCGGGCATGATCCTCGCAACGGAGAGCTGGCTCAACGCCCATGCAGTGCCATCCACGCGCGGACAGCTCCTGTCGATCTTCGGAGTCGTCTCGATGGGCTCATGGGCCATCGGCCAGGCCTTGCTCAACGTCGCCCCGCCAGCAGACATGACCTTGTTCCTTATCGTTTCGCTGTTGATTTCCGCGGCGGTGGTTCCGATCACCTTGCTACCCAGCCACCCGCCAGCGCAGGTGACGCAGGAACGGGTCGCGTTCAGCGAGCTTGTCCGCGCATCGCCGCTCGCCGCGGCTGGCGCTTTCCTCGCCGGCCTGGCTATCGGCGGTTTTTGGGGCATGGGCCCGAACTTCGCCCAGAGGATCGGACTCGATGTCGGCGGCATCTCCGCTTTCATGGCTGCGGTGCTGGGTGGGACGCTTCTCTTGCAGTGGCCCCTGGGCTGGCTTTCGGATCGCGTGCCGCGGAACCTCGTCATCGCCGCTGCGGCCATGGCGTCCGCGGCGGCGGCCGTCGGCGTCGCCTTTGCGGTGGAGGCGCCCCTGCCCCTGCTCCTCGCGGCGGGCGCGCTGTTCGGCGGCTTTGGCATCCCGATCTATTCCCTTTGTCTCGCGGTCGCCAACGACGATCTTCCGGCCGGGCGGCTGCTCGGTACCGCGCGCGGGCTTCTGCTGCTCAACGGGATCGGGACAGCCGCCGGCCCCCTTATCGGGGGAGCTGCGATGAATATCGCCGGCCCCGGTGGCCTGTTCCTTTATGCGGCCGCATTGCTTGCCATTTTGGCTGTGTTGGCTATCGGGCGCAGGCAGCCAAGGCGCCGCATCGACGCCAAGGCTGCCCGCTCTCCGAGCACACCGATGATCACGGGATCTCTTGATGTGATGATCTGCATGGAGTCAGAGGTGAAGGGCACCCGGCACTAGCGCGCCGGCTGCACCAGGCGTTCTATTCGACATTTTCTACGATGAGGTCCCGGCCGTTGAACTGCACGGTCTCTCCTGCTCGCGCGCCTTCGATCGCCTCGAAGATCGGCGCCATCGTGGAAATACCCATGAACTCACGCCCATCGCAGGTGAACTTGCTCGTTGACACTGCGATCACGAAATGGCGCCCCGACAGTTTGATGACAGCCCCCTCCTCCACTGCCGACTTGGGGCCGAAGTCGATCGTCCTGAGCTTTTCAAGTTTATCGGCATAGTCATGCAATGTGTCGTCAAGCGCTTCAGCCAAGTCGCTCGCGACTTCGGCCTGAGCCTGCTCGTCATTCTCGATCGGTTCGCTCCGATCCAGCCGCGCGATGGAAACATAATCCAGATAATTGGTGCGAGCGCTATGCAAAGCGGCGGTCTCCAGCGAAAGCATGGTTTCGCGGATGTGGCTTTTATTCCAGTTCATCATCACCTCGTTGTGTTGCGATAGTTTGATTGTCGGCGTGTCGGCCCTCCCCGCGGAAGGGGCCTCAATGTCTTGCTGACCCGCTATTCGTCGCTCGGGGCGTCATCTCCCTGATAGGGCGCCCTGATCAGCCGTGGATCCCGAATGATGCTTGTCACAAGCCACACATAGGATTGCTCGGCGGTATCGAAGCCGAGAATGCTGAAGGCTCCGCCGAAAGGGCATGGCGGGAAGTCCGGATACCCCTCCCGCAGCACATAACGCTCGGGATCGCGGTCAAACTCGTTCTTGTAGACTTTGCGCAGGCCGTGCTTGCTTGGGACATCCTCGTCACCCGCCGACGTCGTTTGCCGATCCGCGACTAGCCGCTCGGAAAGGTCGCGGTGACAGATTTCATCGAACACATCGAACGCGTCGATCAACAGCCCTTTATGGTTGGTCGCCGGATCGGTGATCGCGTAGATATTGGACGCGTCTTCACCCTCATTACCGCTTTCGAGGCGTAAACCCGCGTCGACGATTATGCCGCATGGATCGAGCGTCGAGCCCAGTTCAAGATCGACGAGATGCCCGTCCTTGACGCGATATTCGCGGTCGTAGCCTTTCGCGACGAACGACTGGACTGCTGCTAGGACGTCGGTCACTTGGGATGTCATTGGTGCACCTTGGTTTTGCATGGCATTGGACACGCTCTAATATCAGGGGCGCTGACGTCACGCAGATGTGGGAGATGAAAAGCGACGCGCGCTGTTCATATCCACTTGGCCTTCTTGAACCGCACGAACAGGTACAGGCAGAACATCGTCATCAGCCCGAGCACGACAAAATAGCCATAGGCCGTGTCGAGCTCGGGCATATTTCTGAAATTCATGCCATAAATCCCGGCGATAGCGGTCGGCACCGCCAATATGGCCGCCCAAGCCGCTAGCTGGCGCGTGGTTACGCCCGTTCTTTGCGCTTCCAGCAGGCTGCTGAATTCAAAGACGGTGGATAAGACCTGCAGGAGCCCATCGACCATGGTCTGCACACGATCGACATGATCCGCGACGTCGCTGAAATAGGGTCTGATTTCTGAACTGATGCAGGGGAAATGGCCTCGGACGAGTTTCCGGACTAGTTCAGCCATGGCGCTGAGGGTGCGCTGGAAGCGGGTGAGTTCGCTTCTCAACCCGAAGATGCGGTCGATTTCTTCGCGTCCGAGGAAGTCGTCGAGCGATCGTTTTTCCATCGCCAGAACGTCATCCTCGATCATTTCGAAGATAGGAAGATATTGATCGACGATCCGGTGCAGGATCGCATGCAGCACATAATCGACACCCTTGCCGAAGAGTGTCGGCGAAGCCTCGAGTTGCTCGCGAAGATTGCCGAGCGCTCCGCCGTTGCCGTGCCGTACGCTGATGAGATGGTTGTGACCGGTGAAGATCGCCATCTTGCCGTAGCGGATCCGGTCGCCGTCGAGTTCGGCGGTTTGAGCGACGACATATAGCTCGTCATTATAAGCTTCGAGCTTGGGCGGGCAGAGCGGGTGCATCGCATTGTCGATCGCCAACGGATGGAGATTATACGTCGTCTGGATCGCGCTGAGTTCGTCGGCGGTGGGCTCGCTCAGGGCTATCCAGCAGAAGCCCGAGCGGTCCTGGTTTAGCTCGACACACTCATCAAGCGCGATTTCCCGGACGCGTTTGCCTTCATTATAATAATATGCGGCGATGATGCTCATGCTGGCCTCGCAGGGATGTGCAGGCCGCGCTGCACCGCCGGCCGGGCCAGTCCGCGTCCGAGCCATGCCTGGATGTTCGCATAATCGCCGAGGCCGAGAATGTCGCCGGCCGCATAGACTTCGACCAGCGCGTTCACCCAGCCGAGCGTCGCGATATCCGCGATCGAATAATCGTCGACAAGCCAGTCGCGGCCTTCGAGCTGGCGGTCCAGAACCCCGAGCAGACGCTTGGATTCGTCGATAAAGCGCTGCCGAGGCCGCTTGTCCTCATAATCCTTACCGGCAAATCGCAGGAAAAAGCCAAGCTGGCCGAAGGTCGGCCCGACGCCGGCCACTTGAAAGAACACCCAGGCCAGCGTCTCGTAACGCTGGGCGGGAGCGGTGGAGATTAGCTGGCCCGTTTTGTCAGCCAGGTAGAGGAGGATCGCACCCGATTCCCATACCGCAATGGCTTCCCCGTCAGGGCCAGATGGATCGATGATCGCGGGAATGCGGCCGTTGGGGTTCAACGATAGGAACGCTGGGTCCTTCGACTCGTTGTTCGAGATATCGACCAGGTGGGGTTCGTACGCCAGGCCGGTCTCCTCGAGCATGATCGAGACCTTGACGCCATTGGGGGTGGGAGCGGCGTAGAGTTGCAGGCGATCGGGATGCAATGCCGGCCAGCGCTGCGTGATCGGAAAGGACGAGAGGTCTGGCATAATCTGCGATCCTGTGCTGCGATGGCGACTATATGGACCGACCCGCCGCTCCGAAGCAGGGTTCGATGACCGCGCCGTTGTACGACGCGGTCATGAAAATTGCGAACGGGATCGGCGGAGCGCCAACGGCAGTGAAGCCTAGTGGGCTGCCGTCCCCGCAGCCGGCTCCTCGTCGTCGACCTTTTGGCGCTTCGGAAGCACCCAGCCGGGACGGACGAAGTGGCATGTGTAGCCGCCCGGGCGTTTCTCGAGATAATCCTGATGGTCCGGCTCGGCCTCCCAGAAATCGCCGACCGGCACGACTTCTGTCACCACCTTGCCTTCCCACAGCCCGGAGGCATCTACGTCGGCGATCGTGTCCTCGGCGACGCGCTTCTGCTCTTCGTCGACGTAATAAATACCCGACCGGTAGGACAGCCCGATGTCACCGCCCTGGCGGTTCTTCGTCGTCGGATCGTGGATCTGAAAGAAATATTCCAGAATGTTCCGGTAGCTGGTCACAGCCGGGTCGTAGATGATCTCGATCCCCTCGGCATGCGTGCCGTGATTGCGATAGGTGGCGTCCGGAACGTCGCCGCCGGTGTAGCCGACACGCGTCGATACGATGCCGGGCTGCTTGCGGATCAGATCCTGCATGCCCCAGAAACATCCGCCTGCGAGAACAGCGCGCTGATGCATGTCAGCCCTCCTCTACCTGATCGAGATATTCGCCATATCCTTCGCTCTCCATCTCCTCGCGTGGAATGAAGCGAAGCGACGCGGAATTGATGCAGTAGCGCAAACCTCCGCGATCTGAGGGACCGTCCGGGAACACATGACCGAGATGGCTGTCGGCGTGCACCGATCTGACTTCCGTCCGCACCATACCGTGCGCGTCATCGCGCAGCTCGTTCACATTTGCTGCGACGATCGGCTTGGTGAAGCTTGGCCAGCCAGAACCCGAGTCGAATTTGTCGGCCGAGGCGAACAACGGCTCCCCCGAAACGATATCGACGTAGATCCCCGGCTCCTTGTTGGCGTCATACTCTCCCGTGAAGGGCCGTTCGGTGCCAGACTCCTGGGTCACGCGGCGTTGCTCTGCGGTGAGGCGATCAACAGCTTCTTGCGACTTTTCGAACTTCATGATTGTCTCCGATTTCGATCTGAGAGAGCCTAGACGCCGCTTATCGTGTCAGTCACTGCGCCTACTATCGCAGTGCGCCCAGGATTTATCCAATAGGCTGTGTCTATAGTTTTCATAGCATGGATGCCTTGCTCAACTTGGCTCAATTCCACGCGTAGCCGGCTGCCAACTGGGCGATCTTCCGTATCTCGACGGGTGCCGTGGACCCGGACACCGTCGCGATCACGATTTCGCGATCCAGAGCAAATCCCTCGATCGGCCGCGTAACGAGACCGGGCGCCGTGGCCGACCGCTCCGGAAGAATACATATGGCGGTGCCATCGGCGACGAAGTGTTGCACCCAGTCCTCGCGGTCCGATCGAAAGCGGGGCTGCATGAGCAGATCCTGCCGCGCGAAGTGATCGAGGATCTGATCGCGAAACTCGCATGTCAGCCGATCGACGAAAGGATACTCGATCAGCTCTTCGCTGCGCACGATTTCGCTGGCTGCCAAGGGATGGTTTGCGGAACAGCCGAGCACGAAGCGCTCCCTGAATAGCGAATGCACATCGAGCTTACGTTCGGGCTTTGTCTCGCGCGGCATGATGCAGGCGTGATATTTTCCGGACAGGATGTCCGAGGTGTCCTCGTTCGGCTGAAGCGCGTGCAGCTTGATTTCGATTGATGGCACCTCTGCAAAGGCACTCTCGAAAAACGCAGCAAATTCCTGCGGTCCCACGGTGGACGCGACGGCGACATCCAGAACGCGGCGCATGCCCATCGCCCAGTTCTCGGAGTGATTGCGAACGCTTCGCATCGCCGTCAGCACGCGCCGGAACTCTGTCTCGACATCCCGGCCAAGACCGGTCAGCCGACTGTTCTTCCCGTCGCGATGGATCAGCGGCCCGCCAAGCTCCTCTTCCAGGCGGCGGATCGCGCGGGTCAGGCTCGGCTGCGACACACCGCTCAGGCGAGCAGCCGCCGTGAAATTCAGCGTCTCGGCCAAGTTGATGAAATAGCTGACCTGATTGAGTTCCATAGTCCGTCGATCCATGCGCCTGACTGATGCTTCTTCCGAAAGACCGCGTTCCTGGGAGAGGCGGAATAAGTATGCGCGACGCATATAATCATTATGGTGCGTCTTGTCTATATGCGCCGCGCATATAAAATTTGTCGCGAAACGATGCTTGGAGATGCGCTCCGCTCCATCTGGGGACCACGACACGAAGAGCGCCGCCGCTATCGAAACTATAGGCACAGCCGATTGGATAAATCCTGCGCGCGCTGCGATAGTCAGTGCAATGGCCAGCGCATAAGCGGCAGCGTATCGGGTGCCCCTCAAGATAATGAGAGCCTTCTATGGCGGAAAAAACATTCATGTTTGTCGGCGGAGCAGGCACCCAGCTTACCGGTCACCTCGAACCCCCGGAAGGAACACCGCGGGGCTGGGCGATCTTCGCCCACTGTTTTACCTGCGGGAAAGACAGTCGCGCCGCCGTCCACGTCTCGCGCGCGCTGTCGCGCTCGGGTATCGGGGTCTTGAGGTTCGACTTCGCCGGAACCGGGATCAGTGGTGGGATGGGGGGAGAAGTAAGCTTCGCCTCGGACGTCCAGGATCTTCGCTCAGCCGCAACGGCGATGGCGGCGGCGGGTATGTCACCTTCTCTTCTTGTCGGGCACAGTCTGGGCGGCACCGCTGCGATCATAGCCGCTGCCGACTTGCCTGACGTTGCGGCAGTCGCGACGATCGGTGCGCCAGCAGACCTTCAACATATCTTGCGTTTTTTCGGACCAAACGATCTGGATACTATCGCGAGCGAGGGTGAGGCGTCGGTGGATATCGCCGGCAGACCTTTCGTCATACGCCGCAGCTTTCTGGAGGCGCTCGAGGAGATCGACGTCGAGAAGGCTCTAGCCACTCTGCGACGTCCCGTGCTGGTCATGCATTCTCCGCTGGACCAGGTGGTCGGCATCGACCACGCGTCGCGCATTTTCGTCGCGTCCAGGCATCCTAAAAGCTTCATCTCGCTCGACACGGCAGATCACCTTCTCACCGATTTGGCAGACGCGAATTACGCCTCGGCTATGGTGGCAGTATGGGCCAGCCGCTTTCTCCCACCGCTCACGGCGGATCTTCCGCAGGTCGAGATGGCCCAGGGCGTTGTCGCCACCGAAACTCTTGCAGGGACGTTCCAGCTCAAGGTCCGCAGCGGCGAGCACATGCTGTTTGCCGATGAACCGGCGTCGGTGGGGGGCCTTGGAACCGGACTATCTCCATATGAACTGGTATCCGCGGGCCTCGCAGCCTGCACCGTGATGACGATGCGTCTCTATGCGAACCGCAAGGGCTTTCCGCTCGAACGGGCAAGCACGACCGTGCAGCACGAGAAGGTACCGGACATGATGCCGCCCGACCGGTTCATTCGCACCATCGTCCTCGATGGGCCTTTGAGCGACGATCAGCGCGCTCGGATTGTTGCCATCGCTGATCGATGCCCCGTCGATCTCAGCCTCATCCGGGGTTCGGACGTGCAGACCGAACTTTCGATTACCGGTCAGGCTGCGGATTCCGCGAGGCCAGCTTGACCGAGGCGCAGAGTCTCAACATCGATGACCGCCGCGACAACCGAAGCTCTCTCGTAAAGGCACGGGATACCGCGGATACCCTTCCCGCCAGCGCTACTGGGCGATGTCCGCCTGAAGACATGTGATCAGTGCGCGCAGCGCGGGCCGCGTGCGATGCCGCCTGCGATGGTAGAGGCACAAGCCCGGGAAGGCTTGCACACACGGACAAGCACGCCACCGGCAACATGGATGATTGTTTCGCGGTCGTCATAAGATGCGGCGACGCGCGCCGAGTGGCAGCGCTCCCGTTACCCATTTTCAGTCCGAACAGGGCCGCCCCTTACCGATCAGGAAAGTCTCGCGGGAAAACGCGCTTCGACATCACGCCGCTCTCTCATGCCGAGCCTGTTTTCCCGGACCTGTTCTCGTGACAATCAGGCCACTTTTGCTGAGTGCCCAAAAGGCCTGTTCCTCCGGCATATGAGGAGCCTTCAGTCTGTACCACGCTGAAGATATGCCTCGCTATGAGCCGCGAGGAACTGGGTCAGCTTGGTAGGCATGCGTCCCGTTATTTGCTCGACCTCTGTCGTGGTCCTGTCCTCCGACCCATGAGAGATCGCGTCGTCCATGCGCGCAAGCGTGTCCGCATAATGTTCAGGAATGCCGAATCCGGCGTAGCGCTGTGCAAGCTCCTCCACCGATAGCCGGCAGTGGCGGACGGGGCGCTGGGCCACGGCAGTGATTCGATCCGCTACCTCGTCATAGGAGAGAGCTTCAGGACCGGTCAGGATTCTAGCACCTGACGCTAAAGCTGGATCCACCAGGGCTTCGACCGCGACCGCCGCTATGTCGGCGGCATCGATGAACGGTACCCGCCCATCCTGCGTCGCCGAGTAGATGCATCCCTCGGCGACGATCGACGGGAGATGCTGGGTAACGAAGTTCTGCATGAACCAACTCGGGCGCAGGACCACCCAGCGGGGTGCGTTGGCGCGGAGCCACGCATGAACCTCACCCATCATCGGCCCGCCCTCGTCGATAGACGATGCGCTCAGCAGCACCAGCTGGGCCACGTCTTGCTCCACCGCCTGCTCGAGCAGCGGGCGCATGACGGACAGGTGGTCCGTTCGGTCGGTCGGGGCGACCAGGTAGATCGCGCCCACACCGTCGAGTGCAGGACGGTGGGAGGTAACATCCCCCCACTCGAAGCGAACCTGCTCCGGCATCGTGGCGTTGCGGGTTGCGATGCGAGCGTCGACACCGCGCGCCGCAAGCTGCTGCGCAACCAGCGCGCCCGTCTTGCCCGTGCCTCCGGTCACCAGAACTCGATCAACCATGGTCTGATCCTCCTTCGCAAAGAGCATCGACAACCGCGCTGCCGCGAAGCGCGCGCAGGACCACCAGCGGGTTCCAGTAATCGCGATAATGGACGATGCGCCCCGCGTGTGTCCGGATCACAGATATGTAGCGCTGGTCGTAGGATTCGCCGGTTGTGACGCCGCGCCCGAACCCTTCGAACTCCACGATGGTCACATCGGGGTCGGCCGTAGCGTGGATGACCGGCTCGCCCATGCGGTCGAAGGCAATCATGTCAGCAAGGCCTTCGAGGTGCTGCGCGATAGCAGCTTTGCCCTCCAGCCGGGTCGCGAGGCCAGGCGGCGAATAAGGAAATTCCATGACCCCGTCGTCGGCCAGCATGTCGAGAAAGGTGGCAGCCTCCGGAGCAAGACGATTTCCCAATGCCTTTCGCAGCATCGCTGAAAAGCTTTTCACACTGTCTGTCATGAACTAATCCCATTCCGTTGGAACGGTAGCGTTCCGCATAGAGATATAGGAAGGCATCGATGGAACACAAGCGTTCCGACGTAATCCCGAAAGCGGCCCGTGTTTTAAGCGGAGCAGCGGTCATGCGCGCTGACGTGACGAAAGCACTGGCGCGCAGCTTCTTCGAAGAATGGGCAAGGACGGGCTATGCGGGACTGAGCCTCGAACGGGTGGCGCGAGCTGCAGGGGTCGGCAAGGCGGCGCTCTACCGCCGCTGGCCGGACAAGGTGTCGATGGCCAGCGATCTGCTGTCGCAGGTCGGGTTGACGATGACCGACGTGGAAGAGCACGGCTCGCTGGAGGCTGATCTGCAAGCGGTGCTTCTCGCTATCCGCCGCGTTCTGAGGCATCCCAAGGTGCGGCGGATTCTGACCGACCTTCATGGCGAGATCGAGCGGACGCCGGCATTGGAATTGGCGATCCGGCCTTTCCAACGTGCCCGACGCGAGCGGATCAACGGGCTGATAGATCGGGCGATCGAACGTCGGGAAGTGTCGCCCTCAGTGGACCGTGAGATGGCAGCCGACCTCATCGCAGCCCCGTTATATTGGCGGATCGCGGTACTGGGCGGACGATCGGATCGCGCCTACATCGAACGGCTTGCCCGCATCACGGGCGCTGCGCTTCGAGCAAACCAAGCGTAGCATATTTCCGAAGCGACAGGGAGGCGGCGTTCTCGTTTGGGGAGCTTATGCGTCGCCGTCCTTCGTCCGGTCCACCCCTCGTTCAAGCAATTCCGCATCGATGGGGCAGTTGGGGCAGCCCTCGTAGCAGCACAGGCGGCAGATGCGGTAGGAATGCTCCAGGTTCTCCAGGCGATCGCGCAGGACGCGCTCGGCTATGTTGCACAGGATTTTCAGTTCGTCAGGCTTCAGGATCGATAATCCTTCGGCAATGACCTCATCGCGCGCGGTAAGAACCTCGTCGCTCGCGATCATTCCGGCCGGCGTGAGATGGAGGGCCCGCGTGCGCCCATCAGACGAATGCTCCCGGCGTTCGATCAATCCCTCGGCAGCCAATCGATCCACTAGGCGAACGGTCCCTGCATGGGAAAGGCCCACCCCGACCGCAAGCATGCGAATCGAGAGGCCGGGCTGGTGCGCGAGCAGCGCCAGTGCCGAGCCGGCGGGGCCCGCTTCCGGCGCCCGCGACGAACTAGCGCGAACGATGTCGTCGCTGATCATCAGTGCGAACGCGCCAAATATATTGCGGTCTCGAGGTCCATCCATCGCCGCGTCTATATGTGCGCGGAGCATAGACAGCAAGTCATTGCCTAGCCTCCTTTCAGCCGCGCTTTGGACGATGAAATCGCAGTTTTATAGGGGTTTTGATTCTACCGACGGATAGAGCGCGCCAAAAAAAACGCGTCCATCTTATCGAGAGAGTGGGTCGGATTGATACCTTGAGGCTATGGCGTGCATCTCTCCGGTAGGGAAACTACTCGAGGTGGCGGCTGAGAATTGCAGCGTGACCGCGCCGCCGCGCGAGTGACTGTCCGCAAGCCGCGAGATTGTCAGCGGTGTCGCACGTCCACCATGTCCCCGCGAGCGATGATGATTGTATCGATTTCATCGAGAAACAGACCATGTTCCGCGACGCCCGGGATTGCGGCGACCGTGGCGGCGATGGCGCGCGGCGCTGGTATCTTATCCAGGGCAGCGTCCAGAATGTAATTGCCCTGATCCGTGAGGAACGGCGTGCCATCGGTTGAGCGAAGAGTGACACGGGCTCCGAGTTCGGCCAGTCGCGCACGGACAAACTCGCTGGCAAAAGGGACCACCTCCACCGGCAGGGGGAATTTGCCGAGCTGGGCAACAAGCTTGCTGGAATCGACGATGATGATCACGCGCGTGGAGGCGGCCGCAATGACCTTCTCGCGCAGCAGAGCGCCGCCTCCGCCCTTGATGGCTTGGAAGCGATCATCGATTTCATCGGCGCCGTCGATCGTCAGGTCGACAGCGCTAAGCTGTTGAAAGGGAACCAGCGGCACCGCGAGACGGCGAGCCAGGGCTTCGGTCGCTTGGGATGTGGCCACCGCGGTGATGCGAAGGCCGCGCTTGATGCGCTCGCTGAGACTTCTCACGGCATAAGCAGCGGTGCTTCCGGTCCCCAAGCCAACGATCATGCCGTCGCGAACCTCGTCGACTGCTTTCGCCGCAGCGATCGCTTTCTCAGCGTCGAAGTTGGTCATCGATCGAGAACCTCCTTCCCGGCCGATCCGCCAGCCTCGTGCCCTGCGGGATGCAGTCGTGCGAACAAGGTTTGGCCCGGCCAACTCGGTAGGCCGTTACCACTTCCGCCGCCACTTGTCGTGTTGACGTTCATGAGACGCACGGATAGGTCTATGCGCGGCGCATATATCTGCGTGACGTGCCATGCATTCGCTCTCACCGTCTGATGTTCGGCGCCCAGTTCAACCGCGCCGTGCGACACTGCGCGCAAAGGCAGGGCTGGTTCTGCGAAACAAAGGAAGACGTGAATGACTATAAGGGTCGCTATCAATGGCTTTGGACGCATCGGACGTCTTACCTTGCGTTCGATCATCGAACTGGGCCGCGAGGACATCGAGGTCGTGGCGATCAATGACCTCGGCCCCGTCGCTACGCTGGCGCATCTCCTGCGATATGACTCGGTCCATGGTCCGTATCGGGGATCCATCGAAACCGGCGAAGACTGGATCGATGTCGGGTCCGGGAAGATCATGGTGTCATCGGAGCACGATCCGGCAGATCTTTCGCACGCAAGCCTCGGCGTCGACATCGCGCTCGAATGTACGGGATTTTTCACCTCGAAGGAGAAGGCGAGTGCCCACCGTCAAGCAGGTGCGAAGCGCGTTCTCGTTTCTGCGCCTTGCGACGGGGCCGACAAGACGATCGTCTTCAAGGTCAATCACGAAACATTGACCGCAGAGGACGTCGTGGTCTCCAACGGATCCTGCACGACAAATGTGCTCGCGCCGGTCGCCAAGGTGCTGAACGATCTCTTCGGGATCGAACGCGGCTATATGACCACAGTCCACGCCTACACGGGTGACCAGCCGAGCCTGGATACTGTTCACAAGGATCTGTACCGCGCACGCGCTGCCGCGCTATCGATGATTCCGACCTCGACCGGGGCTGCAAAGGCGATCGGACTGGTTCTGCCTGAATTGCGAGGCAAGTTGCATGGATCGTCAATCCGCGTCCCGACGCCGAACGTATCCGTCATCGACCTGGCCGTATCGGCCGCGAGGGAGGTTACGATAGAAGAGGTGAACGGCGCCATTCAGCACGCCGCAGACGGCGCAATGAGCGGCGTCCTCGCTGTGACCGCCGAGCCTTTGGTGTCCGTTGATCTGACGCACCGCACCGAATCTTCCATCGTCGCCTTGCCTCAGACAGACGTCATCGATGGCAGGATGGTTCGCGTCCTCGCCTGGTATGACAACGAGTGGAGCTTTGCCACGCGCATGGCGGACACCGCGCTGGCGATGGCCAAGCTGATTTAGCGATCACCGCGCTAGAGGCGCTGACGCGCAGGCATCGGAGCATCGGGCGCCGACTGTTGCGCGATTGCATCATGGGCGCCGCATTCCGTTGCGGCTGGCCGATTTCGATAGCGCTGGTCGGGCGCGGATGTATGCGCGTCCGTGCGACCCAAATGGAGGGCTCCTCCATTCAACTTTGGCGGCCTTTCAGGCCGCCTTTTTTGCGCGTCAACGAACCCCTTACCCAATTTGGCGAAGCCGCCATTGGCGAGCATGCGATCCATGCGGAACAGACTCCGCAATGTCTGTCGCCAAGGCGCGCCGCCCTTGCACTGATTGAACGGCGCGCTGCCATGTCACTCAGTCGGTGCGACCGACTTCGTAGAGAAACCAGGCCCGGCGTTCAGCTTCGTCGGTCCAGGTGTCGATGAGACCGGATGTTCCATTATCCTTGGCGGCGTCCGCGATGTCCTTGGCACGTCGCAGCGATTCCACCATGCTGAGATTGTCCGCACGCAGTTCGGCAAGCATGTCCTGCGGCTTCACGAAGTCGGCATCATTATCCTTGATTGTCTGGTGGCGAGCCACATCGCCGATCGAGCGGATCGTGGTGTTCCCCGTCTTTCGCGCGCGCTCGGCGATCGCATCCGTCACCGCGAGAATTTCGGCCGCCTGTTCATCGAGCAACAAATGATAATCCCGAAAATAGGGGCCCGAGACGTGCCAGTGGAAGTTCTTCGTTTTCAGATACACCGCGTAGCTGTCGGCCAGGATGATCTTCAGTGCGTCGGCGACCGTCATCGCCGCTCGTTCGTCCAGATCCGACGGCGATGCGGGCGCAGCGGCAGTTGCAATCGTCATTCTTATCACTCCTTCAATGATAGCACGCGATGAGGATGTCCGGGACGCACATCAGAAATTTCTATGTCGAAAGCGCTCGCTGCGACCCGCCTGCTCTTTCACGCGGCGTCCCCTCGTCCGATAAGTCGAAGCGGAAGAATGAAGTTCGCCGGGCGCGAAGTCCAATAGAGCGAGACTATAGTTTCCATAGCCGAGGCAGCGACTGCGTCGGCGGTTGGAACCACAAACTTGCGCCATCGGACCGATCGGGCGAGGACGCGTTCGCAATGGGCGTCCAGCCGCAACACGAGCGCCAGCCTCA
>LNED01000016.1 GCA_001464915.1 Sphingomonadales bacterium Ga0077531 | reverse complement strand
AAGGGGCTCGAATATATCGAGGCCTATCACCTGTTCCCCGTCGGGCTCGATCGGCTCGGGATCGTGGTGCATCCGCAAAGCGTGATCCATTCGATGGTTGAATTCCGCGACCGGTCAACGCTGGCGCAGCTTGGGCCCTCGGACATGCGCGTGCCGATTGCCTCGTGCCTTGCCTGGCCGCAGCGGATGGAAACGCCGCTCGCCCCGCTGGATCTGGCGGCGATTGGCGAGCTGACCTTTTTCCCGCCCGATGAAACCCGTTTCCCCGCGACCCGGCTGGCGCGTGACGCGATCAAGGCGGGCGGCAGCGCGCCTGCAATCCTCAACGCCGCGAACGAGGTGGCGGTCGCCGCCTTCCTCGCCGGTCAGATTGGGTTCACCCGGATCGCGGCAGTGGTGGAAGAGACGCTGGCGCGCAGCAATGACGCGCCGCGCCCGGTCAGCTTAGATGAAGTGCTGGCGGTTGATCAATCCGCGCGCCGCCACGCGCAGACTCTGCTGGAGAGCAACGCCCTTGTTTGATGCACCCCCGTTCTGGATGTATATCGTCGGTTTCCTGCTCCTGCTCGGGCCGCTCGTCACCTTGCATGAATTGGGGCACCTGCTGGTGGGCCGCTTGTTCGGCGTGAAGGCGGAGAGCTTTTCGGTCGGATTCGGCAAGGAAATCGCCGGGTACACCGACAAACGCGGCACTCGCTGGAAACTCTCGATCTTGCCGCTGGGCGGCTATGTGCAGTTTCAGGGCGACATGAACCCGGCGAGCGTGCCTGATCCATCCGCGCCGAAGGAGGAGGGCAGCTTTCAGCACGCCGCCTTGTGGAAACGCGCACTAATCGTGGCAGCGGGGCCGGTCACCAATCTGCTGGTCGCTATCGCCATCTTCGCTGCGTTCTTCGCCTTTCTGGGCAAGCCGACCATCACCGGCACCGATGATTCCCGCGTCGTTGGCAGCTTTTCCGAAGGGAGCGTTGCTGAAAAGGCAGGGCTCAAAGTCGGTGATACGATCATTGCGATTGATGGCCGCACGATTACCGATTTCGGCGAGTTGCGCACCGCCGTCGCGCTGCATCCGGCCAAGCGCATGGCTTTCACCATTGAACGCGCGGGCGAGGAACTGACCATTCCGATCACCACTGCGCGGGTGGTCGACACCGACAGTTTCGGCAATGAAAGCGTAATGGGTCAGATCGGGGTTGCGGCTGCGGGCGGGGCTTATGTGCTTGAGGACGTTGGTGCGCTTCAGGCAATCCCACTGGCGGTGAAGCAATGCTGGGAGCTGACCGGCATGATGATCACCGGGATCAAACAGATTGTGGTCGGCGAACGGTCGTTCAACGAATTGGGCGGCCCGCTCAAGATCGCCAAGTACTCGGGCGAGCAGATGAGCCTCGGCGCGATTGCCTTCATCAATTTTGCCGCGCTGATCTCGCTTAATTTGGCATTCATCAACTTCTTGCCAATCCCCGCGCTCGATGGTGGGCATCTGATGTTCTATCTGGCTGAGGCGGTCCGCCGTAAGCCGGTGGGGCCGCAGGTGACCGAATGGGCCTATCGCACCGGCATCGCGCTGGTGTTGATGTTGATGGTGGTGGTGACAGTGAATGACCTGTTCTCGCTGCCGCTGTTCGGAAGCTGACGGCGAGACAGGCCAAAGGCGCTGTTTGCCGGGGAAAGCGGGCCGGGCCGGGCGCAATCCGCGCCCACGCGGCTTGACCCGCGCAGGGCACATCGGGCAGAGGCGGGGGCCGGTTTGATCGGGCAGGGCGGACACACTCTCCGCCCGGTCGCTTGCATGGTTGCACAGTGAGGGTCGCAAACCTGCGACACCCAATGGCACAGACGGTTGGAACGGGATTTTAGCTGCATGAACGCAATGAGCGAGGCGGGCGTAATGCCGGTCAATGGCAATACGGCGCATTCTCTGCCACAACGCGCGCGCTTTGCTGTGCTGTTGTGCTGCGGTTCGATGCTGGCAGGCATGCCAGGCACTGCCTTTGCGCAGGATGCGGCGGCTGCTCAACAGACACCGGCGGCGCAACCCGCTCCGACGCCAACCAATGCTCCGGCGCCTAGCAACAACACCATCCGCACCATCAACGTGGTCGGGGCGGAGCGGTTGGAGCCGACCACCATCCTCAGCTACATCCGTCTGCGCGCCGGGCAAGAATACACCGCCGCCGCCGCCGACGAAGCGATCAAGGATCTCGGCGCGACCGAACTTTTCGCCAATTCCTCGATCCGCAACGAAGGCGGCAATGTCGTCATCACCGTGGTCGAAAACCCGGTGATCAACCGCATCGTGCTCGAAGGCAACGAACGGTTGAAGCCCGACAAGATCCTTCCCGAAATCAAGCTGTCGCCGCGCCAGATTTTCACCCGTTCTAAAGTGCGCGCCGACGTCGCCCGCATTCTCGAATTGTACAAGCGGCAGGGCCGGTTTGCCGCGCAGATTGAACCCAAGCTGGTGCAACTGCCGCAGAACCGCGTCGATATCGTGTTCGAAATCAGCGAAGGGCCCAAGTCCAAGGTTCGCCAGATCAACATCCTCGGCAACGAGACGTTCTCTGATGGCGACCTACGCGGAGAAATGGTGACCAAACAGTCGCGCATCACCAGTTTCTTCAGCTCGAACACCAGCTACGATCCTGATCGCCTGGCGTTCGACCAGCAGAAGCTGCGCCAGTTTTACCTGACGCAGGGCTATGCCGATTTCCGCGTGGTTTCGGCGGTGGCCGAACTGACCCCCGATCAGAAAGACTTCATCATCACTTACGTGGTCGAAGAAGGCAAACGCTACACCTTCGGCGACGTCAAGGTCGACAGCCAGCTGCGCGATTTCGACAGCGATTCGATGAGCGAAAATCTGCCGATGAAGTCGGGCGATTTCTACAACGCCAAGACTGTCGAGGATACTGTTGAGCAGCTGACCGAGCTGGCCGGCCGATTCGGCTATGCCTTTGCCGACGTGCAGCCGCGGTTTGATCGTAAGCCCGAAGACCTCAAGATGAACATCACGTTCGTCTTGCGCGAAGCGCCGCGCGTCTATGTCGAGCGGGTTGATGTCAACGGCAACACCCTGACTCAGGACAAGGTGATCCGCCGCGAATTCCGGCTGGCCGAAGGCGATGCGTTCAACAGCCTCGCGGTGCAGCGCACCACGGCGCGCATCAACTCGCTGGCCTATTTCCAGGAAAATTTCGAGGTCACCCAGACCGAAGGCAGCGCGCCTGACCGGATCATCCTAGAAGCCAATATCGAAGAAAAGCCGACCGGCGAATTGCAGTTTTCAGCCGGGTTCTCCTCGATTGAACAGTTCATTCTGGCAGGCTCCATTCGCCAACGGAATTTCCGTGGGCGCGGGCAGACGGTTGGCCTTAGCGTCAACTGGTCGCAGTTCTCACGTTCGGCGCAGGCCAGCTTCAGCGATCCCTATATCTTCGATCGCAATATCTCCGGCGGGATCGACATCTTCCGGCGCGATT
Source organism: Sphingomonadales bacterium Ga0077531 (assembly GCA_001464915.1). Taxonomy (GTDB): domain Bacteria; phylum Pseudomonadota; class Alphaproteobacteria; order Sphingomonadales; family Sphingomonadaceae; genus Erythrobacter. Next base: position 11,086 of record LNED01000016.1, on the reverse strand, counting down.
TCAATCAGTTCAACTTTAACGGCAATGATCGCGAAACCACGTTCCAGCAAGCGACCACCGGTTTTTCGGCGCGCGCTGGGGTTCCGCTGACGGAATTCATGTCATTGATCGGCAGCTACACGCTCAATTATGATGACGTGTCGCTGGATGAAAACCAGTTCTTCTCTGATACGAATGGCGATGGCATGCGTGAGTGTGACCCGCTGCTTGCCGGGCGCTTCCTGTGCGACACCATCGGCGAACGCTTGAGCTCGATCGTTGGGCTGAGCCTTAGCTACAACTCGTTGAATTCGCGCGTTCGCCCGTCGCGTGGGCGCACGGTATCGCTCAGCAGCGAATTCGCAGGGCTGGGCGGCGACGTGCGTTACCTGCGGTTCCGTGGGCGCGCGCAGCAGTTCTGGAATGTTGGCAATTCGGGCTTCATCTTCTCGGTGCTGGCCGAAGGCGGGACGATCATTCCGCTAAAGGATCGCCCGGGCGAAGGTGTGGACGACATCTTCCTCAACGATCGGTTCTTCTTGGGTGAGCCGCAGTTCCGTGGGTTCGCCATTCGCGGGGTCGGCCCGCGCATTCTGACGCAGCAGTATGAGACGGTGAACGGTGTTCCGACGCTCAACACCAATCCCGACAACACCCGTGATGACGCGATTGGCGGGCGCAATTACTATCTGGGCCGCGCAGAGCTGGAAATTCCCCTCGGCACCGGCGCACGCGAGCTTGGTTTGCGCCCCTCGATCTGGGCCGATATCGGCGCGCTGTGGGGTGTGGAAACGCCGATCTTGCAGGACAACCCCACTGGCGTGCAGCTGCGTGACACGATGAATAACCTGCTCTTCTTGACGCCGCGGCTCGATGCAAATGGGATGCCGGTTCTCAATTCAGCTGGCCAGCCATTCCTCGATCTGACCACCAGCCCGACCGCGCCCAATGGCACGGCCAACGCTCCGTCGATCCGTCCAGGCAGCAACATCCGCGAAACCTTCCTCGGCGATTCGCCCAGCCCGCGCATCACCGCCGGGATCGGGGTCAACTGGAACTCGCCCTTTGGCCCGTTCCGCATCGATGTCTCGCAAACGATCCGCAAGGTCGAAGGCGATGACGAACGCCGCTTCACATTCAACGTAGGAACCCAATTCTGATGACACTTCTTGCCAAGCTTATTGCTCCGGCCGGCTTTGCGCTTACGGCGCTGGTCGCGCTGCCCGCTCACGCCCAGGTCGAAGGCCGCATGGCGACGGTTGATATCTCGGGCACGATCCTCGGCACCACCGCGTTCCAGAACGCCTATACCGAGGTGAACCGCACCTACACGCAGCAGAACGATCTGCGCCGCACCAAGGCGCAAGAACGTCAGACGCTGCTGGCGACTTTCGACACCAACGGCAACAAGCAGGTCGATGATGCCGAACTCGCCGCCAAACAGGGCTCGGCCGACATGACCAAGCTCAACACGATGGAGCAGGAAATCCAGGCGCTGACCAACCAGATCGATGGCGCGCGCGTCTATGCGATCGAACAGATCATCGTCCAGTACCCCGCTGCCTTGCAGGAAGTGACCGCCCGCGACCAGATCAAGTTCGTGATCGATCCGGGCTCACTGCTGTATGCGCCGCCCGAAGCCGACATCACGCAAAAGGTCGTGGCCGCTTTGAATGCCAAGGTCGCTACGGTCGGGGTGGTTCCGCCATCGGGCTGGCAGCCAAGCCGTGAAGGCGCGCAGCTGTATCAGGAAATCCAGCAGCGTCTGCTCGCTGCGCAGATCCAGCAGCAGCAACAGCAGCAGCAGGCACAGCCGGCGCCAGCGCCGGTTGGCCGCTAAAGCTGGCTGAGGGGGGTAGGATGAGCGAAGCGGACAGCGCACCTGCGCAGGTGCTTGATTACGACATCGTCAAGATCTTGCAGGCGCTGCCGCATCGCTATCCCTTGTTGCTGGTCGACCGGGTGCGGTCGATCACGCTGGGGGAGCGGATCCACGCGGTCAAAGCCGTGAGCATGAACGAGCAGTTCTTTCAGGGCCATTTCCCCGGCGCACCGATCATGCCCGGCGTGCTCCAGATCGAGGCGTTGGCGCAGGCCGCGGGTATCCTGGGGATCGAGACGATGGAGCTGGCCGGAACGGGCAAACTGGTGATCTTCATGGGGATTGAGAACGCGAAGTTCCGTGCCCCGGTGACGCCGGGATGCCTGCTCGATCTGCACGTTGAATTCACCCAGAAACGTAGCCGCGTCTACAAGTTCAAAGGTGTGGCGAGCGTCGAAGGCAAGACGAGCTGCGAGGTCGAGTTCACCGCAATGATGGTGGATAAGATTTGATGGGTGCGCACCCGCGTCCGCGGGTGCTTGTCCTCGCGCCTAGGGCGCTGCGGGCGGGCGGTCGCCCTTGCGACGCCTGCGGCGCCGTTTCCAGCGCGAACATTTGAGATGTGTCAGTGTTTCGGTCGCAATAGCGACCGCAAGGCCGACCGGCCGCCCGCAGGCCCGGAAGGGCCGAGGATCTCGCGCGCCGGATGGCGTGCAGAAAACAAACACACGCTTGCCATCCAGGGCAAACCCGCCTAAGCGCGCCGCTTCCCATTCATAGCAGCGCCGGTCGGTACCGGCGCCATGCTGCAAAGGACACGTTCATGAAGGCCGAAGGTCACCCCGAATACCACCTGATCACGGTCAAGATGACCGATGGCACCGAATACCAGACCCGTTCGACTTGGGGCAAAGCGGGCGACACCATGTCGCTCGAAATCGATCCCCTCAGCCACCCGGCCTGGACCGGTGGCCGTCAGCAGGTTGGTGAAGGCGGGCGTGTGGCCGCGTTCAACAAGCGTTTCGGCGGGCTCAGCCTCAAGAAGTAATCCAGTTTCACGCGCGCGCCTTTTGGGCTGCGCGCACCAGTTTGCGGCCCTCGGGTCGTAAGAGGAAGGCGGCCTGACGGGGTCGCCTTTTTCGTTTCTGGCCGCTGGCTAGGCCGCGCACTTGATACAGCGCGTGGCGGTAGGCTGCGCTTCCAGCCGAGCGAGCGGGATTGCATCCCCGCAATTGGCGCAGGTGCCATAGGTGCCGTTGTCGATCCGGGTGAGCGCAAGCCGCACTTGCCCCGCCTCGGCCCGCAGCACGTCATCCACGCCTTCCAGCGCTTCATCATCAGCGAGATCGACCGCCTGTTCGGAAAAATCCGCATCGAGCGGCCCACGCAGATCGTCCTCGATTTCGCCCGACCGCTCGGTCAATTCGGCAAGCCGCAGCCGCAGCTGGTCAGCAATCTTTGAATAATTGTCCATCATCCCCTCCATTCGCGTTCGCGATACCACTTGGTTATCACGTATTTGACGCCCTTGCGCACCTTCATCCCGTGATGCAGCGTCGCGTGGTTGACGCCTCCATCAGGCAAGCGATTGTTCCAGCAAAGCAATTTGCCGGCTTCGGGCTGAAAAGTCTTGTCCAGCAGTTTGAACCGGGTAGCACCTCCCGCCTCGACGTCATTGAGATAGATCATAAACGTCCAGGTGCGCTGGCCCGAAAGCGTGCAGAACCGGGCGAAATCCTGCCCATCGGGCGCGAAGTAATCGGTGTGCGCCTTGAACTCCTGCCCGACATCGTAACGCTGCCCTTGCAATGGCTCGCCAAAAGCCGGGTCGATCCCGGATAGCCGGGTGATCATCGCCTCGATCGCGCACACCGGAGGCAGGTCTGCTGCCAGATCGCAGGTCTCGCTTGTGCGGAACGTTGGGTCGCCATTGTCGTCTGCGATGGTCGATGGGCGGCGATCCCGTTCGATTAGCGCAATCAGATCAGCGCACAGATCCGGCGCAGCGAATCGCCGCAACTGGAACACCTCGGCCTTGGGCGAGGGCACGCGCTGCATCCCGGCGTGCTCTGTCAGCCGGTGGATCACGGAGTCGCTGGTGTCGATCATGGTGTTGGAGGATAAATCTGCGGGCCGCCTTGGCAATGGTTTCTGGGCCCACGTAACAATCTTGCGCGTATGGGGCCGGAAAACAGTTTTCGCTTCCCAAGGGCAGGCCTTTGTGCAAGAGGCGCGAACCCTGCCGAACGGCTACTTGACCGCGCGTCAGCCATGCGTAAACCGCGCGACTTGCGCGGGCTTGGCTACGACCGAAAAGGTGGTAAGCGGGCGGGGGCATGTGGCGACCGTAGCTCAGTTGGTTAGAGCGCCGGTTTGTGGTACCGGAGGTCGCGGGTTCGAACCCCGTCGGTCGCCCCATCATCCCCTCCCAGTCGATTTTTCCCGCGCCGAACAGGGAATTATCGCGCATGACCGCATTCTGGGCCGAGCCTGATTTTGACGCGCACGAATTGGTGCAACTGGTGCACGACCGGGCGAGCGGGCTGACAGCGATCATCGCGATCCACTCCACCCATTGCGGCCCGGCGGCGGGCGGCACGCGGTTCTGGCATTACAATGATCCGGCAGGCGCGATCCGCGATGCGCTGCGATTGTCGCGCGGGATGAGCTACAAGAACGCGATGGCGGGCCTGCCGATGGGCGGGGGCAAGGCGGTGATCCTTGCCGATGAACAACGCATCAAGACGCCTGAAATGCTCGCCGCTTTTGGCGATGCGGTCGACGCGCTGGGCGGACGATATGTCACCGCCGAAGACGTCGGCATTTCCGAAGCAGACATGGTCGCCGTGTCAAAGCGCACCGCGCATGTCTCCGGGCTTCCCGTGGCAGGCGAAGGCAGCGCAGGGGGCGATCCGGGGCCGTTCACGGCTTATGGCATCTACCTCGGCATCAAAGCGGCCGTTCAGCACAAGCTGGGCACCGACAGCCTTTCGGGCGTGCATGTTGCGGTGCAAGGCACCGGCAGCGTCGGCGGCGGTGTGGCCCGGCTGCTGGCGCAGGACGGGGCGAGGCTGACGCTGGCCGATATCTCCACCGACCGTGCCAACGTGCTGGCGCAGCAATTGGGGGCCGAAGTGGTCAGCACCGATGCGATCATGACAACGCCCTGCGATGTGTTCAGCCCCAATGCGCTGGGCGCGATCCTTGACGACAACAGCATCGCCGCTCTCGATTGCCCGATTGTCGCTGGCGGCGCGAACAATCAACTCGCCCGGGAAGAACATGGCGAAGTGTTGGCAGCGCGCGATATCCTGTATGCGCCCGACTATGTCATCAACGCGGGCGGGATCATCTCGGTCGCAACCGAATACCTCGCGCGGCGCGATGGGCGCACCGGCACGGTGGCTGAAGTGAACGCTTTGGTGGCGCAAATCCCCGGACGGCTCCAATCGATCTGGCGCGAAAGCGAAGCCACCGGCATTTCGTCCGATGTGGTGGCCGACCGGATGGCCCAAAAACTGATCGGGCGCGGTTGATCAAGTGGGGCTGAATCCGGAACACTTGCCTGGAACGAATTACCCCATGCATGAATTGCAGTCTTGTCGGGAACGGGTGTAAGGCTACAAGCCCGGCCAGACGCGAACGATCATGCACATTTACGCCAACCCCACCCGTTTCTTGTCACTGGCAAAGTGGCTGATGCCGCTCCTGTTCTGGAGCGGCGTGCTGCTGTCTGCCGGCGCGCTGGTGTGGGGGCTGGTGGTGGTGCCGCCTGACCGTTTGATGGGCGATACGGTGCGCATCCTGTTCATCCACGTGCCGGCCGCGTGGCTTGGCATGGGCGGCTGGGCCGGGATTGCGATTTCTTCTGCGATGCTGCTGATCTGGAAGCACCCGCTCGCCGCGATTGCGGCGCGGGCGATTGCAGTGCCGGGGATGGTGTTTTGCGCGATCTGTCTGGCGACCGGATCGATCTGGGGCCGCCCGACCTGGGGCACCTGGTGGGAATGGGACGGGCGGCTGACATCGATGTTGGTGCTATTGTTCCTCTACGCCGGATACATCGCACTGACGCAGGCGACCGCGCGCGAAGGCGGCTCGGCCAAGATTGCCGCGATTTTCGGGATTGTCGGCGCGGTCAATGTGCCGATCATCAACCGCTCAGTGGTGTGGTGGAATTCGCTCCACCAACCGCCGAGCATTACTGCAGGCAAAAGCGCGATCGAAGCCACGTTCCTTGTTCCGCTGCTGGTGGCGGTGGTCGGGTTCTCCCTGTTGTTCGGGGCGATTGTGCTGATGCGGATGCGCGCGCTGATCGCCGAAGAACAGGTCGAAGCGCGGCTGCGGCGCCGGGCTTTGGATGATGACGCGCCTGCTTTGGCGCCCACTCCAGCAATGGAGCAGGCGTGATGCGCGAACAGCTCGACCAATGGGATTTCGTGTGGCTGGCTTACGGTGTCGGCCTTGTCGCGCTGGTGGTGTTGATCTTTTGGGCGTGGCGCGCGATGCGCCGGGCCGAAACGCGCCGCGACGCGGCCCGTCGGCGTTGATTTGAGGGACCTATGAAAGCCAAGCATCAACGCCTCATCCTCGTCATTGCGGCCTTGCTGGCGATCATCGGCGCGGGCCTGATCGCAGCTTGGACGCTGCGCAATCAGGCGAATTATTTCTACCTGCCCGAACAGATGGCCGAGGCCCCGCCCGCCGAAGGGCAGGCAGTGCGGCTTGGCGGGATGGTGCGCCCCGGTTCGATCAAGACCGAAGCTGACGGTGTAACGGTCAATTTCATGGTCACCGGCAACACCGACGATGCGATCCCGGTGCGATACAGCGGCATCCTGCCCGATCTGTTCGTCGAAGGATCCGGGGTGGTGGCCGAGGGCAGCCTTGGCCCCAACGGCGTGTTCATGGCCACGAATTTGCTCGCCAAGCATGACGAGAATTACGTGCCAAAGGAGCTTGAAGGCATGGGCACCGAACAAGCCGCCAAGATGGCCGCCGATACCACCGTTGGGCTGAGCCAATGATCGCTGAAATCGGATTGGCCGCGCTTTGGCTCGCCGCCGCGCTGGCGGTGTTGCAGATGGTGTCGGGCGCGTTTGCGCTGCGCGGTGCAGAAGGCGCAATCAACCCGCTGGCGATGTATGCGCGCCCGGCTGCGGTGGTGCAGGCATTTCTGGCGGTGCTGGCGTTTGCGATGCTGCTGTGGGCGTTCATGGTCACTGATCTTTCGATCAAGCTGGTCGCCAACAACTCGCATTCGATGAAGCCAATGTTGTATAAGATCACCGGAACATGGGGCAATCACGAAGGTTCGATGCTGCTGTGGGTCGGCGTGCTAGCACTGTCGGGCGGTTTGCTGGCAGGGCTTGAGCGGCGCCTGCCGGAGCGCACGATGGGCGCAACGCTGGCGGTGCAGGGGTTCGTGGCGCTGGGGTTCTATGCGTTCCTGCTCTTGTCCTCCAACCCGTTTGAACGGTTGCCGGTGCCGGCAGTCGAAGGCGTGGGCCTCAATCCGCTGCTGCAAGACATTGGCCTCGCGATCCATCCGCCCACGCTTTATGCGGGTTACGTCGGCCTTTCGGTCGCCTTCAGCCTTGCGATGGGCGCGCTGCTGACCAATCAGGTCAATCCTGCCTTCGCCCGGGTGATGCGCCCGTGGGTGCTGGGCGCGTGGGTGCTGCTGACCTTCGGGATCACGGCGGGATCATACTGGGCCTATTACGAGCTTGGCTGGGGTGGCTGGTGGTTCTGGGATCCGGTCGAGAACGCCTCGCTGATGCCGTGGCTGGCGGCGACCGCGCTGATGCATTCGGTCGCAGTGCTGGCAGCGCGCGATGCGCTGCGGACGTGGACGATCATGCTCGGCGTGCTGGCGTTTTCGATGTCGATGCTGGGCACATTCCTCGTGAGGTCGGGTGTTTTGACGAGCGTTCATGCTTTCGCCGTCGATCCGGAGCGCGGGGCGTTCATCCTCGGGCTTTTGGGGCTGTATATCGGCGGAGCGTTCACGATATTCGCCCTGCGCGCGGGCGCCGTGTCCGAAGGCAAGCGGTTTTCAGTCAGTAGCCGCGAAGGCGCGCTGGTATTCAACAATGTGATGCTGTCGGCGATCCTTGCGATTGTGCTGCTCGGCACGCTGTATCCGTTGGTGACTGAGGCGTTTGATGTTCGCGTTTCGGTTGGCCCGCCATATTTTAACCCGGCGTCAGCAATCTTTGCGATCCCGATGTTCCTCGTGATGGCGGTCGGCCCGCTGCTGCGCTGGAAGGAAGACAAGCCCGCGCGGTTGCAGTTTGAGGTGTCGTTGATCGCGGCGGTACTGATTTCGGCGATTGCGCTGGCATCTGTCGTTGGTGACATTCCATTCCTGCCGCTGCTGGGCTTGGGCCTTGCCGCTGCGCTGGCGGTGGCGGCGGCCTTGCCGCTCAAAGGCCGCAAACTGACCCGCGTGCCTACCGCTACTTGGGGCATGGTGCTGGCGCATTTCGGCGTGGCGGTGTCGCTGTTCGGGATGGCCTGCGAAGGCGCCTTCACGCAGGAACGCCTCGCCGCCGTCGCGCCGGGCGGCACTGAGCAGGTCGGCGATTTTTCGGTGACTCTGCAAAATGTTGCCCCGGTCGCCGGGCCGAACTGGACGGCGATCGAGGCGCGGCTTGCCGTCAGCCGAAATGGCGGCGAGCCAGTGATCCTTACCCCGCAGGCGCGCAATTTCTGGTCGCCCGCGCAGGCCACCAGCGAAAGCGCGCTGCTGACTCGCTGGGACGGGCAGCTTTACGCTGTGATCGGCAATCAGGCTGAGGATGGGCGCTGGCAGATCCGGGTATGGTGGAAACCGTTTGTGACCTTCATCTGGTATGGCGGATTGCTGATTGCGCTGGGCGGCGTGTTGGCGATTGCAGGCCGCGTGCGGGTCGATGTGAAACGCCGCACTGCCACCGCGATGGGCGACGTGCGCCGGGCCGATCTAGAGGCGCTTAATGCCGCGCCCATGCCGGCAGAGTAGACCGCTATGCGTTCACGTCTGATGTTGTGGGTGCCGCTCGCTCTGTTTGCGTTTTTCGCAGGCGTGGCGGGCTATATGCTCACGCAGGAGAAGAACCAGTTTGTTGAAAGCGCGATGATCGGGCAGCCACTGCCCGAATTTGCGTTGAAACCCGCGTTTGCTGGCCTTCCGGGCGCAGCGCGCAGCGATCTGTTGGGTGGCAAGCCGCGGCTGCTGAACATCTGGGCGAGCTGGTGCCTGCCCTGCATCGCCGAGGCACCGCAGCTCGAAGCGTTGAAGGCCCAAGGGGTCGAAATCGTCGGCATCGCCATCCGCGACCGGCCCGAAGATGTTGCCAATTTCCTCGCCCGCTACGGCAATCCCTACACCCGGATCGGCGCGGATGACATTTCCGAGGTGCAGCTGGCGATCGGATCTTCGGGCGTGCCGGAAACCTTCGTGATCGATGCCGCAGGCGTGATCCGTTACCAGCATATCGGCGATATCCGCGAAGAACACGTGCCGCTACTGTTGGCGGAACTGGAGAAGGCCAAGTGATCCGAACAGACGTGATCCGCGCGTTATTGGCCTTGTTGGCGATGCTCGCCATGCCGATCAGCGCGCAGGACGCCATGCCGCCAGCGCCCTATGCCTATAATCAGCTCGAAGACCCCGCGCAGGAGGCTGAGGCCGCCGAGCTGATGGCGACTTTACGCTGCCTGAAATGCCAATCGCAGTCGATTGCTGATAGCGATGCGCCGATGGCCGGCGATATGCGCCATCAGGTGCGCAGCCGCATTCTGGCGGGCGAAAGCCCCGAAGATATTCGCGCGTGGCTGATTGCGCGTTACGGCGATTATGTCAGCTACAACCCCACGATCAGTGCGAGCACTTGGCCGCTGTTTGCGATCCCGGTGCTGTTGATCCTGATCGTGGCGGCGGTGCTGCTGCGGCGGTTGGGCAAACGGCGATCCGATACCGGAGAGGCAGCATGATCGGCGGTTGGCTGGCAGTCGGCGCGCTTGCGCTAGCGGCGTTTGCGCTCGCGGCGTTGCTGCTGCGCTTGCCGCGCGAAGGCTTTACGCTGTTCGGCGCTGTGCTGGTGTTCGGTCTGGCAGGCTATGCGTGGCAAGGCCAGCCGGGGCAACCCGCCAGCCCGAAAACGCCGACCACAGCCGCTGGCACTCAGGGCGAAGCGATGGTCGAGGGCCGCGCTGCCTTGTTCGAGCGCACCCTGCCACCGCCCAACTATCTGCTGACGTCAGACGCCTTCGCCCGGCGCGGACAGTTTGCCGATGCGGCGGCGTTGCTGCGCGGCGGGTTGGAGGACAACCCGAATGATCTCGAAAGCTGGCTCGCGCTCGGCCTCGCGCTGGTCGGCCATGCCGATGGGTTTGTAACCCCGGCGGCGCTGCAAGCCTTCAGCCGCGCCAAGGCGATTGATCCTGAGCATCCGGGCGCTGAATACTTCCTCGGCTTTGCCTATCTGCAAAGCGGTGAGGTGCGCGCGGCGCGCAATGTCTGGGCCGGGCTGGTCGCAAACTCGCCCCCCGACGCCCCTTGGCGCGAAGGGCTGGAGGCGGAAATCGCCCGGCTCGACGATATGATCGCTCGCGCGCCGATGTTGCAGGGCCAATGACGCCAATGCGTCACGCAGCGGCGCGTGTTGCAGGTGCGAACGCGTAGTGCTAGGCGCGCCGCCGCTTCCGTCAGAATCGTTCGGACGGGTTGGGCAGTACCGAACAGACGGGAAATCCGATTAAAATGACCAGCACAGCACCATCCGCCGACGCAGGCTCCGCCGCAGGATCAGGCCACAGCCACGGGCCCAAGGCGTCGACCCTGACGCTCGCAGTCGGCGCGGTTGGCGTGGTGTTCGGCGATATCGGCACCAGCCCGCTTTATGCGTTCCGCGAAACCTTTGCGTCGCACAACGGCGCGGTCGGAATCATCCCGGATGCCGAGCACATCCACGGCGTGCTGAGCCTGGTTTTCTGGTCGATGATGATGGTGGTGACGGTCAAATACGTCCTCACCATCATGCGCGCCGATAACAAGGGCGAAGGCGGCAGCCTCGCGCTGCTCGCGTTGATCCGCCGCGCATCGGATAATCGCCGGTGGACCGCGCCGCTGATCCTGCTCGGCGTGTTTGCGACCGCGCTGTTTTACGGCGATAGCATGATCACCCCGGCCATCTCGGTGCTGTCTGCGACCGAAGGCCTGCAATATATCGTGCCGGGATTTGAGCCGTGGATTGTGCCGACGGCGGTTGCGATCCTGTTCGGACTGTTCGCGATCCA
>LNED01000015.1 GCA_001464915.1 Sphingomonadales bacterium Ga0077531 | reverse complement strand
CGTTCAACGATGCCGAAATGACGCGGGATCAGATGCCCTCGGCCTTTGGCGGCGGGGTCAGTTTCGAAGCGGGCAGGGTCTATGCCACCAACGGTGTCGGCGATGTCGAGGCATTGAACGCGGAAACCGGCGAAGTGCTGTGGAAGGTCAAGCCGGCCGGGCCGCTGCGCGGGTCACCGACGATCGCCTTTGGTCAGCTGTTCGTGATGACGCAGGACAACCAGATCATCGCGCTCAATATGACCGATGGTTCGCTGGTATGGGACGAATCCGGATCGACCACGCAATCGGGCGTGTTCGGCGTGGCCGCTCCTGCCGCAGGGCAGGGCACCGTGATCGCAGGCTATTCCAGCGGCGAATTGTCGGCCTACCGCTATGAAAACGGTCGGGTGCTGTGGTCTGACGCTTTGGCGCGCACCAACATCTCGACCACGGTCGGATCGATCACCGACATTGATGCCGATCCGATCATCGATTCGGGCCGCGTTTACGCGCTCGGTCAGGGCGGGCGGATGGCGGCCTATGAACTGGTCACCGGGCAGCGTATCTGGGAACTGAACCTTGCTGGCATCTCCACCCCGGCGATTGCGGGCGAATGGGTGTTCACCCTGACCGATGATGCGCGCTTGCTGGCGATTGCCCGCTCGAATGGGCGGGTGCGCTGGATCACGCAGTTGCAGCAGTTCCGCGACCAGAAAGACAAGGAAGGCCCGATCTTCTGGACCGGCCCGGTGCTGGCTGGCGGGCAATTGTGGGTCGCAAGTTCGCGCGGCGAATTGTGGAAGGTCAGCGTTGGCGAAGGGTCGGCGACGATGTTTGCCGATATCGGCCAGCCGGTCAGCCTGCCGCCAATTGTGGCCGATGGTTATCTTTATCTGATGGATGACAGCGGCACGATCCACGCCTGGAAGTGATATCCAACCGAGGTTTTGGCCAGATCTGGGCTAGACCCCAGTTAGACCCCCGCTAGACCCCAGTTAGGTCGCTCCAGACCCCGGTTTGCGGCATTTAGATGCGGGTTAGAGGGGGCATTAACCCTTTTGCTGTAGGGCGGACTGGCCATGTCTGCGCCCCGCCATTCCGATCCTACCGCGCCCACGGCAGTGCCGCTTGCCCCCCCGGCGAGTGACGTTTCGGCAGGTGTCGGGCTGGCGGGATTAATCGGGCTGTTTGTATGGATTGCGCTGTGCCGATCCTACCCTGACATTGCCAACACGCTGGGTTTGGGCGGCGGATTGGCAGCTTCGCGCGGGGTGCTGTCCGGGCCTTACGCCGCGCTCGCCGCGATGCTGTTTAGCGCGGTGCCAATGGTTTTGTGGTCGGTGCTGGTCGACAAGGTTCACCTGCGTCCATCGACCGGAATTGACTGGAATCTGAAACGACCTTTGGCCGAAATCCTACCGATCTCGGTCGTCAAATTGTGCGGATTGTGGGCGACCTGGGCGCTGCTCGCGGCGTTTTACGGGCTGGCTAGGTGGTACTGGAGCGGGTCTTACCTGTTCGCGATGGAGCTTCTGACCTTCGCTGCACTGCCGCTGGTAATGCTTTCGATTCCTTACGTAATTTGGCTCGACCGGGTGCTGGCGGAACCGCGCGATGGCACCTGGCATTTCGGCACATTCGTGCTCGGCGGCGGGCTAATCGGGCGCGATGCATGGGACGGCGCGGCAATTGCCAAGCATTGGCGGGCCTGGGCGATCAAGGGCTTTTTCGGCGCCTTCATGATATCAATCCTACCGCCGGGTTTTGCCCAAGTGGTCGAAGCTGACCCGGCGCAAATGATTGGTAATCCTGTGCAATTTGCAATGACGCTGGTAGCGCTGCTGTTCGTGATCGACGTGCAGATCGGCACGGTCGGCTACCTACTCACCCTGCGCCCATTGGATGCGCATATCCGTTCGGGCAACCCTTTGCTGGCTGGGTGGCTGGCGGCGCTGCTGTGCTATCCGCCGTTCGTTTGGGGGGTCATCGGGCCGAATAATCAGGTGCTTAGTTATGAAAACGGCGCACCGGGCTGGGCGCATTGGTTTGCTGGCAACCCACCGCTGCTTTGGGCGTGGGGCGGATTGCTGGTGCTGCTCACCGGCATTTACGCCTGGGCGACGGTGGCATTCGGCATCCGCTTTTCCAACCTCACCTATCGCGGGGTGCTGACAAACGGCCCCTACCGCTTCACCCGCCACCCGGCGTACCTGTCAAAAAACCTGTTCTGGTGGGTATCGGTGCTGCCGTTTCTGGTAACCACCGGATCGACTGCCGATGCGGTCCGCAACAGCATTTTCCTGTTGATCGTCAACGGCATATATTACTGGCGCGCACGCACTGAAGAGGCGCATTTGTTGGCCGAAGACCCCAAATATCGCACCTATCATGCGTGGATGGAAGAACGCGGATTGATCACTTCGCGCCTCGTCCGGTTGAGGCGATGGTCCACCGGACAGGGGGGCGCCGCAGCGGCGAACACCCACCCCTTCCCGGCGGAGTAGCGCCCTACATCACCGGCGCGCCATCATCGGCGTGATACTTGGTCGCTTCCACCACCTGCAAATCGAGCCCGGCAATTGCCGCGCCGAATGCGGCCATATGCGGCGTGGCAAAATGCGCGGCGAGCGCGGCGTCGTCCTGCCATTTTTCAACGATGTGGATCACCGTGGGGTCGAGCATATCCTGCGTAAAAGCATAGGCAATACAGCCACTTTCTGCAGTCGACGCGGCGACCATATCAGCAATCGCTACCCGCGCTGCATCTATTGCATCTGCGCCCACTTTGGCTTTTGCCAGTACGATCAGCATAATAACTCTCCCGGTTCAGAACGATTGTTCATAGACGCGGGAGATATCCCCGTTCCACTCGCCATTATAGGCATCGAGCAGGCGCTGCGCCGGCACCTTGCCGCTGGCGACGATTTCATCGAGCGTTTCGAGGTAGCCGGTTTCATTGTCACCCGCCGCATTCAACCGCGCACGCGCCGCTAACCCCTTGTGCGCAATAGCTAAAGCCTCGCGGCCAATATCGCGCAGGGTGCCTCCGCCGGGCACCTTGGCATCGAGCGCAAGCCGGGGCGCATCGTTGCGAAGCGCCTCGCGCTCTTCCATTGTCCAGTCCTTGACCAGATCCCACGCTGCATCGAGCGCGCCCTGATCATACAGCAGCCCAACCCAGAACGCGGGGAGCGCACAGATCCGGTTCCACGGCCCGCCATCCGCGCCGCGCATTTCGAGGAAGCTTTTCAGCCGCACTTCGGGGAAAGCGGTGGACAGGTGATCCCACCAATCGCTCTGCGTCGGGCGTTCGCCGGGCAGCACCGACAGCTTTCCATCGAGGAAATCGCGGAACGAAAGCCCTGCTGCGTCGATATACTTGCCGTCGCGGAAGACAAAATACATCGGCACATCAAGCATATACCGCGCCCAGCGTTCATAGCTGAAGCCGTCTTCGAACACGAAGGGCAGCATCCCGGTGCGCGCCGGATCAGTGTCTGACCAGATGTGCGAACGGTATGACAGGAACCCGTTGGGCTTGCCTTCGGTGAACGGCGAATTGGCAAACAGCGCGGTCGCCAGCGGTTGCAGGGCAAGCCCGACGCGGAATTTCTGCACCATGTCAGCTTCGGATTGGTAGTCGAGATTGACCTGGATGGTGCAGGTGCGCAGCATCATGTCGAGGCCCATCGTGCCGACGCGCGGCATATGGCGAAGCATGATGTCGTAGCGGCCCTTGGGCATGATCGGCAGTTCTTCACGGGTCTTGTCGGGCCACATGCCGAGGCCGAGGTAGCCGACCCCGCACTTCTCACCGACTTCTTTGACTTGCACCAGATGCCGCCCGGTTTCGGCGCAGGTCTGGTGCAGGTTTTCGAGCGGTGCGCCCGAGAGTTCGAGCTGTCCGGCGGGCTCAAGGCTGACTGCACCGTCAGCGCCTTTGAGGGCGATGACGTTGCCGCCTTCCTCAACCGGCTCCCAGCCGAATTGTTCGAGGCCTTTCAATAGGTCGCGGATGCCGCATTTTTCGTCATACGAAGGCGCGCGATGGTCCGCGTGCTTGTAGACGAGTTTTTCGTGCTCGGTGCCGATGCGCCAGTCGGCGGGGGGCTTTTCCCCCTTGATCATCGGGGTAAGCAATTGGTCGAGGCTTTCGATGATCGGATCGTCTGCCGTGCTTGCTTCGCGTGTACTCATCGAACAGGCCCTCTTTGGCCGGTTGCTTTAGAAAACGGAAATGCCGGTGGGAAGCGAAAACGCGTTTGCCTGCGCGAAGCCCGGCTACCAATCGCCTGCTGCGGCCATCCAGACGGAAAGCGCTGCGATGGCGGCGGTTTCGCCGCGCAGGATTCGCGGGCCTAGCGAGATCGGGCGCGCGGCTGGGTGTTCACGAATTGCGGTGCGTTCGGCATCGTCGAAGCCGCCTTCGGGGCCAGTGAGGATTGCCGCAGGGCCGGAATGCGCGGCGAAGGCGGCTGAGGCTAGTTCGCACCCCGAGCCTTTGGCATTTTCATCAGCGAAAAACAGCGCGCGATCTTCGGGCCAGTCCGCCAGCAAAGCATCCAGCTTCACCGGTTCGGCAACCACCGGCAGCGCGGTGCGGGCGCATTGTTCAGCGGCCTCGGTAGTGATTGCCCGGGCGCGGTCGAGGTTGAGCTTGTCCGCCACGCAGCGACGGGTGACGAGCGGCTGGATGCGAGCCGCACCGAGTTCGGTCGCCTTTTCGAGGATCAGATCGAAGCGGTCTTTCTTGAGCAGCGCCGGGCACAACCACAGATCGGGCACGGCCTCGCGCGGACGGAGCATTTCCGCCACGTCCAGCACCACATCGCGCTTGCCAACATCGCTGACCCGCGCGGCCCATTCGCCGGTGAGATCGTCGCACAGGATCACGATATCACCGAGCGCGGCACGCATTACGCGGGTGAGGTAATGCGCTGGATTGCCTTCGATCCGCACGGCAGCATCGGCGCGCAGTTTGTCCGCGACAAACAGGCGCGGCGCGCTTTTCGGGGGCCAGGCGGGGGTGGCGGGCATGGCTTTGCACTAGGCGCACGGGGCGCTAGGGAGCAAGTCATGTCCGCGCGCACCGCACAATTCCTGATCGCCGCCGTATTCCTTTTGCTGGGCGGGTGGGCGCTGTTTGCACCGTCGAGCGTAATTAGCCTTGGCGTGACCGAGGCCTATCAGGACAGCACCTTCCTTACCCGCTTTGCCGTCGCCTGTTTCGGCGCGCAGGCGGTGTTGTTCGGGCTGATGGCGTTGGTGGTACGGTGGAGCGCGCGGGGCTTTCTGGCCTTCGCGGTGCTGCTGCTGCCGTTCTTCGTGTTCAATTGGTATTTCCATTATGAGGTGCCGGTTCTGACGTCGATCGGGATGCTCGATTTTGCCGGGAATGTGGTGATGTTCGTGTTGGCGCTGTGGGGCTGGCGGGCGGCGCGGGCGGATGAGAGGCAGTCGTGACCGAACAGATCGTCCCCGATAGCGAGCACCGTGGGTTGGTGGCGCGCCTGCCACAATTGCCGCGGGATCTGGCGCAACTCGCCCGGTTCGACCGACCGATTGGCTGGTGGCTATTGTTCTGGCCCTGCGTGTTCGGCGTGTGGCTGGCGGGGGCGGGATGGCAACTTGGGTTGCTTGGCTGCCTGCTGCTCGGCAGCATTGCGATGCGCGGGGCGGGGTGTGTTTATAACGATATTGTCGACGCTGATCTCGACCGTCAGGTGGCACGCACCGCGCTGCGCCCGGTGGCGAGTGGCCGGGTGTCGAAAAAGGTCGCATGGCTGTGGCTGCTGGCGCTGTGCCTGATTGGCCTCGTCGTGCTGCTGCAACTGCGTTGGCAGGCGCAGGCGGTTGCTCTCGGCAGTCTGGCGCTGGTGGCGGCCTATCCCTTTATGAAGCGGATCACGTGGTGGCCGCAGGCGTGGCTGGGCATGGTGTTCAATTGGGGGCTGCTGGTTGGTTGGGCCGAGCTGCGGTTCGACAATTGGGATGCGCTGGCGGCAGTCTATGCCGGGTGCATTGCCTGGGTGATCGGCTACGACACGATCTACGCCCTGCAAGACTGTGAGGATGACGCGATGGTCGGCATCCGTTCATCGGCGCTGGCGATGGGGACAAAGGTGCAGGCGGGGATTGCTGGGTTCTATGCCGGGGCGATCGCACTGTGGGGCTTGGGCTTGTGGCTCTATCGTCCCGATCCGCTGGCGTTGTTGGCGCTGGTGCCAGTGGCGGGGCATCTGGCGTGGCAGGTAGCGACGCTGGATGCAGACGACCCCGACAACCCGCTCGCCCGGTTCCGGTCCAACCGTTGGGCGGGCGCTTTGATGGCAGCGGCGTGTTTCGTGGTCGGCAATTCAGGGGCGTAGGGCATGTGCAACCTCTACCGTATGACCCAGACCCGCAGCGAGGTGGCCGCGTGGTTCGATGCGGTGGATGCAGCCGAAGGCGCGAATTTCGGCGAGGAAGTCTATCCCGGTTATCCCGGCCTGGTGGTAGCAGACGGCAACTTGCTAGCGATGACGTGGGGTTTCCCGCTGGTGCTGAAAGGCGCAAAGGGTCAGCCCCTGAAGCCCAAGCCAGTCAATAATGCGCGCACCGACAAGCTCGGCACCTTCTTCTGGCGACATTCGTTCGAGGAGCGCCGCTGCCTGATACCGCTCACCGGCTGGGCCGAGGCACAGGGGGCTAAGGGGCGGATGACGCGGACGTGGCTTTCGCTGCCCGATGCCGAGCTGTTCGCGGCGGCGGGGGTGTGGCGGCAGAGCGATGAATGGGGCGCGTGCTATTCGATGGTGATGACCGACAGCGCTGGCACCGACGCGGCTGAGGTGCACGAACGAATGCCGGTCCTGCTTGCCCCGGAGGATCAATCGCAATGGCTGGAGGGCACGCCGGATAAGGCGCTGCCGTTATGTCGAGGGTGGACCGCGCCGCTGGTAATCGACCGCACCGACCAGCCATGGGCCAAGGGCGCAGCCGCACAGCCGGGGCTGCTCTAGGCGTAGCTCACCAGTTCAAACTCGACCCCGTCCCAATCGAAGAAATAGAACCGCCGCCCCGGTTCGTAGTCGCCGTGGCTGAAGGGTTTGAGCCCGGCCTCTTTTACCACAATTTCAGCAGCGTCGAGGTCTGCAACCACAATCCCGACGTGGTTCAATGGCACCCCCTTGGCGAAGCGGCCTGCCGGCGCGCCTTTGGTGTAGAGCGCAATGTAATCCTCATCCCCGCCGACATGAATCGTCTCCCCGCCCATTTGCGACGGCCCGCGCCAGCGGATGCGCCATCCGAGCAGCTTTTCCAGCAGGGCGGCGCTACGTTCAATGTCGCTGACGGTGATGTTGACGTGTTCGAGATAGGCGGTGCGCATGGGGCGTGTCCTTTGGTCCAAGTTGATGAAACACCTCCCAAGGCGGGGAGAGCGAATCGATCCACTTGCTCCTTGTGCAATCTCAACCTAAGTTGAGGTCAAGCTATTTGTGAGACCCGCGATGACCCGCCTCAAACCCTCCGACCTCATCCCTATTGGCGAAATCGCGCGCCGCACCGGGCTGTCTGTCTCGGCGATCCGCTTTTACGAGGACAAGCGCCTGATCGAGCCGGTTCGCAGCGGCGGCAACCAGCGGCGGTTTCTGCGGTCTGACATCCGGCGGCTGAGTTTCATCCTGATCGCCCAACGCTTGGGGCTGAGCCTGACCGAGATCGAAGCTGAACTCGCCAAGCTTCCGCAGGGCCGCACCCCTACCGCGCAGGATTGGCAGGCGATAAGCGCCGCGATCCGTGCGCGGCTCGACGAACGAATTGCCGAACTCACCCGCACGCGCGAGCGGCTTGATGGCTGCATTGGTTGCGGCTGCCTCAGCCTGACCCACTGCGCGATCTGGAATCCGCAGGATCAACTCGCCGCCGAAGGGGCCGGCGCGCGCAAAATACTGGCTTAGTTTTCCGGCCCCAATTCCGGGTCAAGATCGCGCGGGCGGGCGAAATGCACGAGTTTGGCGCAATAGCGTTTCAGATCAGTCCAATGCTCGATATCACATTCGAGCACCGCGTAGGCGGCGGTCGGGAACTTGACCACTGCCTCACGGAACAGGTCGTTTTCCTTGCCCGGCGCGACCAGTTCCAGCAGCACGTCCTGAAGGCCTGGATTGTGGCCGGAGATCAAGATCGCCTTTGCCTCGTCCGCGCCGCTTCCGGCATGGGCCTCGATCGTTTCCACAATGGTGTCGAAGCTGGCGAGGTAAAGTCGCTGGTCGTAGATGGGGGTCACATCGGGCAGCGCACCTTCCAGCGTCAGCTTGACCCGCACCGCTGGGCTGGCGATCAGCCGATCCCACTTGATCCCGTGGTCGCGGATATGGGCGCCGATCAATTCCGCTCCCTTGCGCCCGCGCGCATTCAGCCCGCGGTCGAAATCGCGCTGGTTGGTATTGTCCCAATCGGACTTGGCATGGCGCAGGAGCCCGAGAATCTTCATGGCAACAAGGCTCCCTGAGCGCCAACCGAAGGGTGGGCGGCCTGCGTGCCCCCAACACCAGCGGCGAGCCGTTGTAAAGCCTCATCAAGCGTGACGCGCAGCACCGGAGTGCCGGGCGGGAAGGCTGACAACAGGCGGGTGGGGAATGCAGGTGACAGGACAATGAAATGCCCCGCGTCATCCTTGCTGCGGATCAATCGCCCGAAAGCTTGGGCGAGCTTGGCGCGGATGATGCGGTCGTCATACTGGCTGCCCCCGCCCGCCGCGCGCCGTGCCTTGTGCAGGATATCTGGGCGCGGCCACGGCACCTGTTCCAGCACCACGCAGCGCAAGGATTGCCCCGGCACATCCACCCCATCACGCAGCGCATCGGTGCCGAGCAGGCTGGCGCGTGGATCATCGCGGAAAATGTCGACCAGCGTGCCGGTGTCGATTGGGTCAACGTGCTGCGCATAGACTGGCAAGCCAGCGCGGGCCAAGCGGTCGGCAATCCGGCCATAGACCGCGCGAAGGCGGCGGATCGCAGTGAATATACCAAGCACGCCGCCGCCCGAAGCCTCGATCAGCCGTGCATAGGCCCCGGCCAGCGCGGGCAGATCGCCCTTTTTGATGTCAGTGACGATCAGCACCTCGGCGCGCGATGCGTAGTCGAACGGGCTGGTCGCGGCGGATAGCAACGGCGCGCTGTCGATATGCGCAGCGCCGGATCGGGCAATTGCGCTCGCCCATTGCGCCTGCGATGTGTCGCCTTCGGTGGTGCGGTCGGTGAGGGTCGCGCTGGTCAGCAGCACCCCGTGCGCCGGTTCCAGCACGACGCGCGCAAACGGTTTCATCGGGTCAAGCCAGCGGCGATGGATCGCCACGTCAAATTCGCGCGCGTCTGACCGATCGACGGCTAGCCAGTCGACGAATTCGGGATCGGCCGGGCCGCCCAGCCGGTCCAGCAATGCCTCCCACGCCGCAATCAGATCGATCCGCCACGTCAGCGCAAACCGTGCGCCTTCAATCCGGGCGCGGCCTTGGGCGTCGAGCCAATCGGGCGGATCGGCTAGGATCGCTTCCAATCGTCCGCCCAGCCGGATCAGCGGCACGCGGATGGCGGCAAGCGCCTCGGCCGCGGCGCTGGCGGCTTCGATTACTTCGCCCGGCAGGCCTGCGGCCTCGGTCTCAATCGCATAGCCCGCCTCGATCCCGCCGCTTTCGTCGCGGGCATAGGTCGCCGCTCGTACTGCTCCGAGCAGCGCTTCAACCGGGCCGAACGGCGCGTTTTCAGTCAGGCGTTGCAGCCAGCCTTCCGACGGCAGCAATTGCCCGGCCTTGCACGCGGCGGCGATGGCATCAGCCCCGGCTTCATCGTAGCTGGCGATTTCGGCGAGCCGCGCGGCGAGGCCCCGCCTGCGCCCGCGCGCCTCGCGTTCGGGGCCGATGATCCAGCGGCGCAGCTCAATCGCTTCCTGCCCAGACAATGTCGCGGCGAAGGTCGAATCTGCCGCGTCGAACACGTGGTGGCCTTCGTCGAAGATCAGGCGGGTGGGGCGCTGGTTCGGATCGCGGGCGCGCGCCGCGTTGACCATCACCAACGCATGGTTGGCGATCACCAGATCAGCCTGCGCGCTATCCCGCGCGGCGCGTTCGATGAAGCATTTGCGGTAGTGCGGGCACCCGGCATAGATGCACTCACCCCGGCTATCGGTCAGTGCGGCGATCCCGCGTTTGCGGAATAGCGTGCCGAGCCAGCCGGGCAGGTCGCCCCCCACCATGTCGCCATCGCGCGTATAGGCGCCCCAGCGCGCCACCAATTGCGCCAAGATCGCCGCGCGGCCCGCAAAGCCGCCTTGCAGGGCGTCTTCGAGGTTGAGCAGACAAAGGTAGTTCTCGCGCCCCTTACGCACCACCACCGGCGGGGTGCCATCGGCGCGCTTGGCGGGCCACGCCCTGCGGCTTTCAGCGCGCAATTGCCGTTGCAGGTTCTTGGTGAACGTCGACACCCATACCGTCCCGCCTGATTGCGCCGCCCACAACGAGGCAGGGGCGAGATAGCCCAGCGTTTTGCCGATCCCCGTGCCGGCCTGGGCCAGGGCAAGGTGGGGTCTGCCAGGGGCCGAACGGGGGGCAAAGATACGCGCGGCGTCCTGAGCATAGGCGCGCTGACCTTCGCGCTGCTCTGCGGCCTCTCCTGTCAGTTTCGCCAGCTGTTCGACCACGGCGGGCGGGGTGAGTTCGACCTGACGCGGCGCAGGGCGGTCGGCGGCTTCCTCCCATTCGGGCAGGCGCGCAAACAGCCAGCGTTCGGCCTTTTCTGGCTTGGCAACGTGGGGCTTGAGCACTTGGGCCCACGGCCAACGCAGGCGTTCCAACGATTGCAGCGCGCTCCACGCGCCTTCGCGCTCGAACCATTCGGGATCGCGGCAGGCAGCAATCAGCGCGCCCGCTGCGCGTTGGAGCATTTCTGGCACGTCATCGTCACCCGTAGGCACGGGCAAGCCCAACGCTTCGGCCAGACCACGCGGGGTCGGCACACAGAACCGCGCGGGGTGGATGAAGGCAAAGGCTTCGAGTAGGTCGAGGCCCGATAGGTCGGGATAGCCCAACCGGCTCGCCACCAGCGGCGCGTTAATCAGCAGCACCGGGGTATCGGCGGCAGCCATGATCGCATCGCCTTTGGACACGGCGGACGTCGCGCCGCCACCGGCCCTCAGCCAGTGACCGCCGTGACTGGCGTGAAGCGCGGGCAAGTTGACCGGTTCGGGAAGGGTGGCGGGCAAGGTCACGCCCGCGTGAATGCGCGACGGCGGCTGACTTGTAAACGCACGCTTGCATGCCTGTCCGCCATCCCTAATAGCGGGCGGGTTATGACCATCACGCAAGACGCCCTCATCGCCGCTGCCCACAATTCCAAGGCCTGGCCGTTTCAGGAGGCGCAGCGCCTCGCCAAGCGGCTGCCGCAGGGCAAAGACGGCGGCGTGCTGTTTGAAACCGGCTATGGCCCGTCAGGCCTGCCGCATATCGGCACGTTTCAGGAAGTGCTGCGCACCACGCTGGTCCGCCGCGCATACGAGGCACTGACCGGCGGCGCACCGACCCGGCTGGTAGCGTTTTCGGACGATATGGATGGCCTGCGCAAAGTGCCCGACAACGTGCCGAACCGCGATATGCTGGCGCAGCACATGGGCAAGCCGTTGAGCCGCATCCCCGATCCGTTCGAAAAGTTTGATAGCTTTGCCGCGCACAACAACGCCAAGCTGCGCGAATTCCTCGACCAGTTCGGGTTTGAATATGAATTCGTCAGTTCGTCTGATTGCTACAATTCGGGCCAGTTCGATGATGCGCTGAAGGGCGTGCTGACCAATTTCGGCGCGATCCTCGATATCATGCTGCCGACCTTGGGTGCGGAACGGCGGCAGACCTATTCGCCGGTGATGCCGGTCAGCCCAACCACTGGCGCAGTGTTGCAAGTGCCGATCGAGGTGGTGGACGCCGCCGCTGGTATCATCCGCTTCACCGATGAAGACGGCAGCACCGTCGAACAATCCGCGCTCGGCGGCATGGCCAAGTGCCAGTGGAAGGTCGATTGGGCGATGCGCTGGGTCGCATTGGGCGTCGATTACGAGATGTACGGCAAGGATTTGACCGACAGCGGCATTCAGTCTGGCAAAATCGCGCGCGTGCTCGGCGGCTCCAAGCCGGAAGGCCTGATCTACGAGCTGTTTCTGGATGCCAAGGGCGAGAAGATTTCCAAGTCCAAGGGCAATGGCCTGACGATTGACGAATGGCTGCAATATGGGAGCGAGGAATCGCTCGGCCATTATATCTTCGCCAATCCCAAAAGCGCCAAGCAGCTGCACGCAGGTGTTATCCCCAAGGCGGTGGACGATTACTGGCAGTTCCGCAGCGCTTTGCCGGGGCAGGACATCGACAAGCAGCTGGGCAACCCGGCTTGGCACTTGTTGCGCGCGAAGCAGCACCATGACGGCGCTGAGGCTCCGGGTGCAGGCGACACGTTGCCGGTGTCGTTCAGTCTGCTGTTGAACCTCGTCGGCGTACTCGGCGCGGGCGCGACGCGGGAGGCGGTCTGGTCTTACCTTGGCAACTATGTCGAGGGCGCCGATCCGGCGGCGCATCCCGCGCTTGATGTGCTGGTGGGCAAGGCGCTGGCCTATAACCGCGATTTCGTCGCCCCGACGCTGGCCAAGCGCGCGCCGGTGGGCGGCGAAGTGGCGGCCCTGCAGGCGCTGGATACCGCGCTGGCCGAGGCCGATCCTGCGACCAATGCTGAGGATTTGCAGACCATCGTCTACGAAATCGGCAAGCAAGAAGCGTTCGGGTTCGAAAGCCTGCGCGATTGGTTCAAGGCGCTTTACGAAACCCTGCTCGGCAGCGAACAAGGCCCGCGCATGGGCAGCTTCATCGCGCTGTATGGCATCGCGCCGACCCGCAAGCTGATCGCTGAGGCGCTGACGCGCGCTTGAGCCATCAACGCCACTGGCGCGTGCGATACCACTTGGTGATGACGTATTTTACGCCGCGCAGAACCGGCATTCCTGCGTGCAAGGTGGCTTCGTTGGGGCGGCCATCGGGCAGGGCATTGTTCCAGGCCAGCAGCGCGCCGCGCTGGGGTTCGATCTGGAAGCCTAGCGCGGCGAACAAGGTTGCGCCGCCTTCCTCAACATCGTTGAGATAGACCATCGTTGTCCAACTGCGCTGCCCGCCGCGCGCCTCCTCCTGCGGCCAATAGCCCTCGGATGTGTAGAACCAGTCATTATGCGTTTTGAATTGCTGGCCGGGCCAATAACGTTGCCCCTGCACAGGTTCACCGATGGCAGCATCGACCCCTAGCAGCGCGTCAATCCGCCGCGAAATGCTCGTCACAAAGCTGTCGTGCGGATCAAGGTCGCCCGAATAGGATGTGCGAAAGCCGCTGTCGTAAGCGACTTCATGCAGCGCTGAGGGATGGGCGACCGCATCGATCATGGTGCACAGCTGCGCGGATTCGTCAGCGGTGAGGAAATCGCCGACCGCGAACAGTTCAACCTTGTCGGCCTCGACCCGCCAGACGTCCGGATTGACCGTAAGCCGCGCGCCCACTGCCGCGCCAAGACGGGCAAGCGCGTCCTGATCGGGCACTGGATCAAGCGGTTCCATGCACGGGTTGGTAGCAAGCGGAGCGCGGGGTGCAAGCCGCTGCCATTGCCAGCAAGCGCTGGCGTGTTAATCTTGGTTCGACAGGAAACCTTGGAAGGAACGGGAATGAGCCTCAACCCAAGCAGCAAATATTCAGGCCTGGCGATGACGCTTCACTGGCTGGTGGCGGTCGCAGTCATTGTGACCTGGCGCATTGCTGAATCTGCCGAACACGCCACAAAAGAAGCGCGCGGTGAGATCATGGGCAATCACTTTGCGCTGGGCGTGGTGATCTTCTCGTTGGTGGCGATCCGGCTGATCTGGCGGCTGATGAACCCGCCGCCCCCGCGGCCTGTCGGCAGTGCCGGCTGGGAACGGATGCTGGGCAAGACTGTGCATTACGCCATGTACACGCTGCTTTTGGTGATGCCGCTGGCCGGGTGGTTCGCGATGTCGAGCTTTGATTCGGCGATCAGCGTCTGGGGCCTGTTCGACGTTCCCAAACTGCCCGTCCCCGTGAACGAAGCGCTGGGTGAACAGATTTTCGAAGTCCACGCCATCGCCGGAACAACGTTGCTGGTGCTGATCGCAGTGCATGTGCTGGCCACGCTCAAGCACACTTTCATCGACAAGGACGGCACGATTTTCCGGATGCTGCCGTTCGGTACGGCCAAGAGCTGACACGCCATAAAAAAGCCCCGCCGGATTGCTCCGGCGGGGCCTGATTGTGGGGTCGCCCGTCGCTTACCAGAAGAAGTCGTAGATCACGTCCACCACTTCGCCGCTGTAAGTGTCCACCAGGATCACGTCGTCATAGTAGCGCACCCAGCGGTACGGGCCGTATGCTGGCGGCAGACGATAGGCGTACGGATCGTTGATGAAAAACCGCGACTGGAAGAACAGGCTGTCGAGGAAAAAGCCCGATTGCAAGCGGTTGTAACGATGAGAGCGATAGGGAGCGTAATACGGGCCCGGGCGGTAAGCGAAGCGGTTGGCGCGCCGGTAATCCGTGTAGTTGTACGTCCGGTTCGAACGCCAGCCACGATCCCAGCGGCGGAAATCGCCTCCATTGTAGCGATCCCGGTCGCCGCGCCATTCGCCGCGGCGCACGTCATCACGACGACCATCGCGCCAGCCATCCCGGCGTCCATCGACCCGGCGCGCATCGCGGGCAACGCCGCGCACCTGATCGCTGAAACCGCCGCCGCGTCCGTCGCGCACGCCGTCCCGGCGCCCATCAACTCGGTCGCTGCGGAAATCACCGCGACGTTCCACCTGGTCAGCCCGGCGGTCGCCGCGATCTTCTACCCGGTCGCTGCGGAAATCGCCGCGCTGTTCGATGCGGTCGGCACGGGTATCCGTGCGGCGGTCAACGCGGGCAGCTGCCCCGTCGCGTCCACGCCGGTCGAGTTGATCGCTGCGGAAATCGCCGCGCTGTTCGACCCGGTCGGCCCGCACTTCACTGCGCCGATCAATCTGCGCGGCGCGTCCTTCACTGCGTCGGTCGACACGATCCGCGCGCCCTTCGCTCCGGCGGTCGATCTGCTGGGCACGCGAAGACTGCGCTGCCTGCCGAGCGACATCGCCGCCAAAGCCGCGCTGGGCGGGGGCGGCGCGAGCCGGGGCCTGCGCAACCGGTGCTGCGCGAACTTGCGGTGCCGGACGCTCCATCCGCGCCTCACCGCGGCCACTGCGAACTTGCTGACGCTCAGCACGGGCTTGCGCGCGCGCTTCGACTCGGGCGTTGGGCCCATCCTGTGCGAGCACCGGAGTGGCGGGGAGAGTGGCAGCCAAAGCCAGGGCCAAAGCCGAGAGCGTGCCGCCGCGTGCAAAAAGGTTCATCATCGTGGTTACCTCCAGTGTCGCCGGCCCACCACAAGCGGCTAGTTAAGGAGTCGGTATTTACGTAGCTCAGACTGTCGCAGGGATGAACCGGATCGTCGATGTTCAGAAAAAATGTGAATTAAATGAACAAACCTTCGCTGGAGAGCGCGGCGGCTTGACTGGCATCACTCTTCGCCCAAAGGCGGGCAGGCATGTTTGAAACCCTCGACGACGTCCGCACCGATTGCCTCAACCGCCTGATTCGCGCGCCCCGCGACCGCAAATCACCCATGCACACCCCGGTGATTGTCACGGGCGATGTCGATGCGCGAGTGATGGTTCTGCGCGCGTTCGATAGTGCGCGCTGGGCGCTGCGGCTCCACACCGACGCCCGATCGCCCAAGGCGAAGGTGGTTGGTGCCGATTCGCGCGTGGCGGTGCTGTTCTATGACAAGGGCGCGAAGATCCAGATCCGTGCGCGGGGCGAGGGCCGGATCCTTACGACCGGGGACGAGGTCGACACTGCTTGGGCGAACGGCACCAACTTTGCGCGACGGTGCTATTTGGGTGACGGGCCGGGTGCGGCCTCCGATGCGCCGACATCAGGCCTGCCGCCCGAGTTTGAAGGGGCCGAGCCCGATGACGCGCAGTTGATCCCCGCGCGCGATAACTTCGCGCTGCTGATGATCACGATCACCGCATTTGATTGGCTGTACCTGGCGCATACGGGGCACGTGAGAGCGCAGTTTGTTCGCAACAGCGAGGCAAGCGATTGGCGGGGGCACTGGGTCGCCCCCTGACCGGAGAGGTTCAGGCGGCAGAGGCGGCCGCAGCTGCTTCGGGAGCGGGCAAGAACAGCACTTCCTCGATTTCGCTGGCGGCTACCACGTAATCGCGACCCTGTGCCAGAGCGGCATCGAGCGCGCGGCGTGCTCTGCGATTGAGGAGGTCACCGCATTCCTCATAGCGACCTGCCGCCACGCCAAACCGTGCACCAAGTCCCTTCGCCACGCCCGCTTGTGCCAGCGTTTCGCGCAGACGTTCGGCAATCCGTGCGCCGGCACGCTCGTCTGCGCCGGGCAGAATAATGGTAAAGCCATCGCCATCAATATGCGTCAACCGGTCGCCGCGCCGCAGCCCGGCGCGCATCACGGCCGCGACTGAGCTTTGCAGCTGTTCGCCCGAAACCGCGCTTCCAAGGCGGTTGATCCGGCCCTGCAGCACGGCCTGCGATGCTTCGCGCATGGCATTTCGGCGGGTGGCAAGATCAATCACTGGATCCAACGCGGCGGGCTTCATCAGATCGGCGAGCGGATTGCGCTCCTTCACCTGCCGTCGCACCGCGCGCGACTGACCAGCCCAAGCGCCGACTGCACAGAATAGCGCGCACAGCGCCACCGCCAGTTCAAGCGGTACATTCATACCAGTGATCACGCCCCATTGCCCCCTTGCGACATCGTCGTCGCTAGGGAACGTGCGGTAACTCTGGTTAAAGCCGCGTAAAGGAGACGGCGGCGTGTTGGCTAACGCCTGCCGTCTGAGCCCTGATTACCGCGTCAGTTTCTTGTAAGCGAGCCGCGTCGGACGGTCCGCCGCATCGCCCATCCGGCGGCGCTTGTCTTCCTCATACGCTTCGAAATTGCCTTCGAACCATTCGACATGGCTGTTGCCTTCGAACGCGAGGATGTGCGTGGCCAAACGGTCAAGGAAGAAGCGATCGTGGCTGATCACCACCGCACAACCCGCGAAATTCTCAATCGCGTCTTCCAATGCGGCCAGCGTTTCGACGTCCAGATCGTTGGTCGGTTCGTCCAACAGCAGCACGTTGCCGCCCTGCTTCAGCATCTTGGCCATGTGCACGCGGTTGCGTTCACCGCCCGAAAGCTTGCCGACGTTCTTCTGCTGATCGGCGCCCTTGAAGTTGAACGCACCGACATAGGCGCGGGTCGATGTTTCCTGCTTGTTGACGGTCATGTAATCGTGCCCGCCGGAAATTTCCTGCCAGACGTTGTTTGACTGGTTCAGATGGTCACGGCTCTGATCAACATAGCCAAGATGGACGGTGCTCCCGATCTCCACCGTGCCGCTATCGGGCTGTTCCTTGCCAGTAAGAATCTTGAACAGCGTCGATTTGCCCGCACCGTTGGGGCCAATGATCCCGACGATGCCGCCCGGTGGCAGCATGAACGACAGGTTTTCGAACAACAGCTTGTCGCCGTACGACTTGGTCAGGTTCTTGGCCTCGATCACCTTGCTGCCCAGCCGCTCGGGCACCTGAATGACGATCTGCGCCTTGCCGAGCGAACGGTTATCCTGCGCGTTCTGCAATTCTTCAAACTTGCGGACGCGGGCCTTGCTCTTGGTTTGGCGGGCCGCCGGGGTTTGGCGAATCCACTCGAGTTCGCGCTGCAAGGCCTTCTGCTTGCCGCTATCCTCGCGGTTTTCCTGCTCCATCCGCTTGGCCTTCTTCTCCAGATAGGTGGAGTAGTTGCCTTC
>LNED01000014.1 GCA_001464915.1 Sphingomonadales bacterium Ga0077531 | reverse complement strand
GCGAAAAAACCGCCCAGTAACGCGACGCCGAACACCGCGTAGATGATCGTCGGCTTGATCTGCACAAAGGTCGGATCGCCGAAAAAGATCGTCAGGCTGCCGAAGCCGACGATCAGCGCGGTCGAAAACCACAGCATCGGCGAGACTTTGCCCAGCCGCCATTTCGAGATGATCAGCGCTGCCACCGCCGCGACCATGAACGCGCCGGTGCCGGCGATGATCGCGGAAAGCTCGCCAACCGGGCCCGGCTCGGCCGGCGCGTTCCAGCGGTAAACGCCGAGGAACACCAGCAGCGGCCCGTAATCGACCGCGACGCTGATCCAGCTGGAGGCGGCTTTTTTGCCTTCGGTCTCGGTCATCATGCCACTCCTGCAATCACGCGGGCGACCAGATCGGGGTCGAACGGGCGCAGATCTTCGATTTTTTCGCCGACGCCTATCGCGTGGATCGGCAGGCCATATTGCTCGGCTGCGGCGACCAGCACCCCGCCGCGCGCAGTGCCATCCAGTTTGGTCATGATCAGGCCAGTGACGCCTGCCACCTCCTTGAACACGTCGATCTGCGCCAACGCGTTCTGCCCGTTGGTAGCGTCGAGCACCAGCACGACATCGTGCGGCGCTTCGGGGTTCAGGCGCCCAAGCACTCGGCGGATTTTCGCCAGTTCATCCATCAGCTCGGTCTTGTTCTGAAGGCGACCGGCGGTGTCGACGATCAGCGCGTCGATCCCGGTGTCGGTTGCCTGCTTCACCGCATCGAACACGATCGCCGCTGGGTCGCCGCCTTCAGGCCCGCGCACCAGATCGACCCCGATCCGTCCAGCCCACGTCGCCAATTGCCCGATGGCAGCCGCGCGGAAGGTGTCGCCTGCCGCCAACAGCACGCCGTAATCGTCCTCCATGAACAGGTGGGCGAGTTTGGCGATGGTGGTGGTTTTGCCTGAGCCATTCACGCCAATCACCAGGATCACCTGGGGGCGCGGGAAAGCGGTGATCTCAAGCGGTTT
This sequence comes from Sphingomonadales bacterium Ga0077531, assembly GCA_001464915.1. Taxonomy (GTDB): domain Bacteria; phylum Pseudomonadota; class Alphaproteobacteria; order Sphingomonadales; family Sphingomonadaceae; genus Erythrobacter. The sequence goes on along the minus strand of LNED01000014.1, from coordinate 40,070 downwards.
GGCGACCGGGCGCAGGATCGCTGCGATTTCTTCGGCCACCGCTTCGCGCAGTTCGCGGGTGGTGATTTCAAGGCCGAACCGCTTGTCAGACAACCGCGCGCGAATCCGCCCTGCCGCCGCCGGGCCAAGGTCGGACATGATCAGCGCGTCTTCAACCTCGTCCAACGTCGCGTTGTCGAGCTTCGCGCCGCCGCCGATCACCGGCAGGCTGGAGGCCAGCTTCTCAGACGTTTTGGCAAAGCCGCCCAGCAGGCGCTGGCTCCAGCTGGTCTCGCTCATTGCAACAGGCCTTCTTCGGTTCCGCGCACGGTTATGTCGATCACCACGCCTGCCGGGGTGGCAGGGGGCAGGGCGACGCGGGCGTAATTGGGAGCATAGCCGGTGCCGTCGCGCTCGGCGAGGACGGGGAGCGTTTCGCCCACAAGGTTGCCAAGCCACACCGCGCGGCGAGCGGCTGCGCGGGCGCGCAATTCGGCAGCGCGGGCCTTCACCACATCGCGCAGCACTTGCGGCATCCGTGCGGCGGGGGTGCCGGGGCGCGGCGAATAGGGGAAAATATGGGCGTGGACGATATCGAGTTCGTCGATGATGCTGAGGTTGTCGGCGTGGTGCGCGTCGCTCTCGGTCGGAAAGCCTGCGATCAGGTCGGCACCGATGGCGACATCGGGCCGCAGGGCCTTCAGCCGCGCGACCAGTTCCACGGCGTCCGCGCGGCTGTGGCGGCGCTTCATCCGTTTGAGGATCAGGTCAGCGCCATGCTGCAAGCTGAGGTGCAGATGCGGCATCACGCGTGGCTCGTGGACGATCAGATCGAACAGGGCAGCGTCAATCTCCACCCCATCGACCGATGACAGGCGCAGGCGGGGCAGGGCGGGGAAGGCATCGAGGATCGCAGCCACCAACACCCCCAGCCGGGACGCGTCGGGCAAATCATGTCCCCACGATGTCAGATCGACCCCGGTGAGGACGATCTCCTTCGCGCCCGCCTCCAGATGCGCTTCAACCTCACGCAGTACCTCGGCCATCGCGACGGAGCGGCTCACGCCTCGCCCCTGCGGGATCACGCAGAAGGTGCAGGCGTGGTCGCAGCCGTTCTGCACGCCGATGAAGGCGCGGGTGCGCGCTGACACGATGGGCGCAGAATTCGTGGGGACGTTCCACGCCCTCGCATCAAGTTTCGCGGCATTGGCGATCAACCCGTCAACCTCGTCCATCGCGGCGATGTCTGCGCGGTCGATTTCGGCAGCGCAGCCGGTCACCATCAGCCGCGCGGAGGGATTTTCGCGGCGCGCGCGGCGGATCGCTTTCCGGGTTTGGCTGAGTGCCTCTCCCGTCACGGCGCAGGAATTGACCACCACGAGGTTTGTTTCGCCCGCCAGCAGCGCGCGCATCCGTTCGCTTTCGGCGATGTTCATGCGGCAGCCGAGGGTGATGATGTGGGGGGCGTTCAAGTGTAATCGTCCCAGTCGAACGAGCCGCGAAAGCTCTCTGCCGCAGGGCCGCTCATCAGAATCGACCCGCCGGGCTGCCATGCGATAACGAGATCACCGCCGGGCAGGGTGACGCGCACCGGGCTTGCCACCAGCCCGCGCCGGATCGCTGCGACCGCCGTTGCACACGCACCGGTGCCGCAGGCGCGCGTTAGCCCCGCACCGCGCTCCCACACCCGCAGTTTCAGATGATCTGGCCCGGCAAGGCTCGCGACATTCACGTTGACGCGTTCCGGAAACAGCGGATCATGCTCGATCACCGGGCCAAGCGTTTCGATCGGCACCGCGTCGGCATCATCGACAAAAAACACCACGTGCGGATTGCCGACATTGACCGCCATCGGCGCTGATAAATCGTCCCACCCCACCGGCATCTGCGCGGTATCCATCGGGTAGGCGAGCGGGATCGCGTCCCAATCAAACCGGGGAGCGCCCATGTCTACCCGCGCTCCGCCACCCAGCGGCTCCAATGCAATCGGCCCGCCGCCTGTCTCAACAGTCGCGGGTTCGCCGTGGAGCAGCGCGACCGCGCGCGACGCATTGCCGCAGGCTTCAACCTCGCCGCCATCGCTGTTGAAAATCCGCATCCGGAAAGCGTGGGCGATGCTCGGTTCAAGCACGATCACCTGATCGCAGCCGATCCCGGTGCGCCGGTCGGCCAATGCCCGCGCCACTAGCGGCGTCATCGCGGGCAGCGACGTCTGACGTCCATCCAGCACGACAAAATCATTGCCGAGCCCGTGCATCTTGATGAAGGGAATATGCTTCGCCACGGCTGCGCATCTATGCACCGTGGGCGCGCGCGTCCAGCCCCGAGCAGTAGCGCCCGGCGCGCGCCTAGGCGCGATTGCTGTTCTGGTGCGCGGTCTGTTCCTGCTCAGCCGTTTCGGCTTGAGCTGCATCGGCCGTGGTCGCCGCAGTCATCAAGCCCGCTGCCCGCAGCCGCTTGCGCACCGCATCGGCATCTTCGGGGTGACCGTAAAGATAGCCCTGCGCCTTCAGACGGCCCATTGTTTTCAACGCTTTGAGGATTTCTTCATCCTCGACGCCTTCGGCGGTGAGCGGCAGGTCCAGACCGCGGCCAAGTGCGACAATCGCTTCGACGATGCTTGATTTGCGTCCCGGTTCGCGCAGTTCGGCGACAAAGCTGCGGTCGATCTTGATCCGGTCAAAGGGCAGGCTGCGCAACTGTTCAAGGCTGGAATAACCGGTGCCGAAATCATCAAGGCTGATCTGCACACCCTGATTGCGCAGGGACGTGATCATCGAACGCACCAGCCCGACATTGTCGTGCAGGCAGCTTTCGGTGATCTCAATCTCCAGCCGCTGGGGCGGGAAATTGGCTTCGACCAGTTTTTTCAGCAGGCGCTGGGCAAACCACGGATCGCGCAGCTGCACCGGCGAAATGTTGATCGACAGCGATAGGCTGTCATCCCATTCGCGCGCGTCGGCGAAAGCCTGTTCCATCAGCCGTTCGGACATTTCGGTGATGAGCCCGATTTCTTCGGCAATCGGCACGAAGATGTCAGGACTGATCAGCCCCAGCTTGGGCGAACGCCAGCGCGCCAGCATTTCGAACCCGACCAGCGCGCCCGACTGCACATCAATCTGCTGTTCGTAGAAGGGTACGAATTCGCCCACCGACAGGCCGCGGCGGATCCCGGTTTCCAGCTGATTGCGGAACTTGAGTTCGTGTTCCATGCCGGATTCGAACCAGAAATAGCGGTTCCGGCCCTGCTTTTTGGCGTGATACAGCGCCATGTCCGCGCGGTGCATCAGCGCGGCGGCATCCGACACTGCGCCGACCTGGGCGCCTGCTTCGTTATCGGTAGCAATGCCGATCGAAATGGTCAGCTCGACCGTGACCTCGGGCAGTTGGAACGGATGCGCCATGCGTTCGAACATGCGGATCACCAGATCATCGACCCGGTCAGATTGCCCTGCCGGATAGGGCATCACGAAGGCGAATTCATCGCCCCCCAGCCGCGCCAAGCGGGCTTCGTGCGGCATCAGCGCGCGCACTCTGTCACACAGCATCACCAGCACCGCGTCGCCCGTGGTGTGGCCGTGCATATCGTTGATCTGTTTGAAATTATCGAGATCAAACATGCAATAGGCGATGGCCTCGCCGCGTGCGCCAGAACGGGCGCGCAGGTCTTCGGTCACTTCGACCATGCTGCGGCGGTTGAGGCATTGAGTCAACGGATCGGTGGCGGCCAGCAGGTGCGCACGTTCTTCGGCGCGGCGGCGTTCGGCAATCTCGCGCATCAGTTCGCGGTAACGGCGCCAGCCAAAGATAATCAATGCAATGTTGAGCAGCAGCGCGTTGACCAGCAACACATCAGGCTTGCTGCCATTGGCGACGATAGCCGCTAGCGCTTTGGGCAGCACCGATCCCCCGGTGCCGACCAGCAAGATGATGGCTGCGACCGCAATTCCCAGCGCGATCACATCGCGTTCGGCGGTTTCCAGCGGGTTTTCAGTACCGTGATCCGTCAAGACCTCTGCCCCGTGCGTGTTATGCGAACAGGTGGTACCATCCGCGACGTCAGCAATTCATCGCAGATCACGCTAAAGATCGGGTTAATTCGGCGCGGCATCGCTTTGATAAAATTCGGGGGCTTGGCGCGAGGCGGCGGTGCGGGCTATCGGGATTGCCGAAACCTTCAGGAGCGCGCTGCACGATGGCCTATTGGCTGATGAAATCCGAACCGTTCAAATATGGCTGGGACGATCTGGTCGCCGAAGGTGAGGGCACATGGGACGGGGTGCGCAATTACCTCGCCCGCAACAACCTGATGGCCATGCAAGTCGGGGACGAGGCGTTCTTCTACCACTCGCGTGAAGGACTGGAGATTGTCGGCATCTGCACCATCAGTGTCGCCGGGATTAACGATCCGACCGATGAAACCGGCAAGTGGGCAGCGGTTAAGCTGAAGCCAAAAATGAAGCTGGCAAAGCCGGTCACACTCGCCGCGATCAAGGCCGAACCGCGGCTTGCCGAGATGCAGCTGGTGCGCCTTTCACGCCTATCGGTGTGCGCGGTGACGCCTGAGGAATGGCAGGTCATTTGCGAAATGGCGGAAGGATAGAGCAATCAGCTTATCGCGCGCACACCCCAACCCGCCCCGAAGTCAGCTTAAAATAAACGTCCGTTCATCTTTACCAACCCATATGCAGTCGCGGCGTGAAACTGGCGCCACATGAAATGGAGATTACAATGGGTAAGCTGACCGAAAATATCAAAGGCACGGCCAATGAAGTTGTCGGCAAGGCAAAGCAGCATTCGGGTGATTCCGAAACGCGCGCCGAAGGCCTCGCTCAGGAAATCAAGGGCAAGGCACAGAAAGTTAAGGGCGACGTTCAGGGCGCACTTGGCGACAAGATCTAAGCCAGCCTGTAGCAATTATTTAGTAAGGCCGCCCCAGTCTGGGGCGGCCTTGTCGTATTAGCTGGTTGCCTTTGCCTTTGCCCTTGCGCGCAGACCGCTGATCGTCGCGCCGCTGGCGGCGATGCGTTCGAGATCGGTTTTGACGTGGATCAGCCGCAGGCCGGCGCGGGATTGCGCTACGGCCAAGGCTGCGGTGAATTGCGCCGTGGTCTCAGCCGCCGCGCTCCACGCGCCATAGGCTGCGGCAAGGGCGGCGAAATCGGGGTTCACCAACGTGGTGGCAGACACGCGGCCGGGATATTCGCGTTCCTGATGCATCCGGATCGTGCCGTAAGCGCCGTTGTCGATCACCACCACGATCAGGTTCGCGCCGTATTGCATGGCAGTGGCGAGTTCCTGCCCGTTCATCATGAAATCGCCGTCGCCCGCGACCGCAACGACCGTGCGTTCGGGAAAGCGCAACGCGGCGGCGATGGCGGCGGGCACGCCGTAACCCATCGCGCCGCAGGTGGGGGCAAGCTGGCCCGGATAAGCAGCATAGCGCCAGTACCGATGCCACCATCCGGCAAAGTTGCCCGCGCCATTGGCGATGATGGTATCCGCAGGCAGCACCTCGCGCATCGCTGCAACACAGGCCGCCAGATCGAGCGCCGCGTCGGACGGCGCAGGTGTCGCCCATTCGATCCATTCGCGGTGGGCCTGCGCCCCGGCATCAAAGCTGAGGACGCTGTCATCCTCCCATAAGGCGGCGCATTCGGCGAATTCATCGACCCCGCAGCACAGCGCCAGATCAGTGCGGTACACCCGGCCCAACTCCTCAGGATCGGGGTGAATATGCACCAGCAATTGCCCCGGATGTTCCAGCGTGGGCAGGGTGTAGCCATCGGTGGTCGCTTCTCCCAGCCGCGCGCCGACGGCGATGATCAGATCGGCGTTGCGCACCCGCTCAACCAGCAACGGGTTGGGGCCATAACCGAGGTTTCCAGCATAGACCGGGCTATCGGGTGCAATCGCATCTTGCCGCCGGAACGCGGTCGCGACGGGTAGACCGATCCGTGCCGCAAATTGTTGGAAATATTCGCGCGCCTTGGTGTTCCAGCCTGCGCCGCCGATGATCGCGACCGGGCTTGCCGCGTCGGCGATCAGATCGAACAAGGCCTGCATCGCATCGGGACAGGCGGCTTGGGCTGTGCGGGTGACGAAGGGGCGGGGGGTTAAGTGTGCGGGGACGTGTTCGACCAGCATATCTTCAGGCAGGGCTAGCACCACCGGGCCGGGCCTGCCGTTGATCGCCACCGCATAGGCGCGGGCGATATATTCGGGGATGCGGGCGGGATCGTCGATGCGAGCGGCCCATTTGCAGATCGGCCCGAAGAACGCGGCGAAATCGACTTCCTGAAACCCTTCGCGGCCCTGCATTCCGCGCGCGACGTCGCCGACGAACAAGATCATCGGCTGCGAATCCTGATGCGCGACGTGGACGCCGATGCTGGCATTGGTCGCGCCCGGCCCGCGCGTTACGAAGGCAACGCCCGGACGGCCCGCGTCTGCCGCGCCCATCGCCCCGTCCGCACACGCCATGAACGCCGCGCCGCCTTCTTGCCGGCAGGTCACCACGTCGATCTCCGGCCAGTCGGGCAGCGCATCGAGCACCGCGAGGAAGCTTTCGCCCGGAACGGTGAAAATCCGCTCACACCCCTGCACGGCCAGGCAATCGACCAGCAAGGCAGCGGCGCTTTTGGTGGAAACTGAGCGTGTGGAATCAGGCACGTGATACTCTCCCGTCGTGTCAGGCTCGCCTCTACAACCGGGGCGAGGGCGGCGCAAACCCACGCGCTGTGTTAAGCCCTGCACACCCGATTGTCCCACGCTGCGACAGTTGCGGCGGAGGCGGTTCCAAGAGGTTAAGAAAGTGTTAAAGCTTCGACCATGACACGCGCCCACTTGACCAGCGATCTGATCGTCCGCCCCCGCGCAGACAAACAGCGTCGCCGGAGCCTCGTTCTCACTGATGAGAGCGCCCGTCACCCGTTCCGGGCGATCCTGCCGCCGGGCGTGAAGCGCGATCTGATCCCAATCCCGGCGGAGAGCCTGTGGCGGCTAACGGTGGCTGATGTGCGCGGGGTCGCGAGCACTTACGTGGCGAGCACGGCGGCGATTCTCGCCTTTATCCTTTAAAGCCAGAATCTAAGCGCCCGAGGCTAGGGATTTTCGGGCCCGCGCAGCGCCTCGGTTGCGTGCAGTTTGCGCGCCAGTTGCGCGGAGAATACGCACAGGATCAGGCTCAGCAGCAGTTGCTCTTGCAGCGGGATGCCGAGGAAACCGAGCGCGCTCGCCACCCCTGCGCCCAACACCATGAACACCGATGAGACGAAATTGTTCGCTGCGACCGAGCGTGATGCCTCGCTCTTGTCCACGCGAGTGGTGAGAAAGGCATAGAGCGGCACCACGAACATGCCGCCCGCGACTGCGATCAGCAGCAGATTGGCCGTCAACAGCAGGGCTAGTGGCTGCGCGAGAAATTCGCTGACCGTGAACAGTTCGCCCGCCGGTGTCAGGTTCCACAAGCGGCACAAAGCATAGAAGGCGACCAGCAGAACGCCGAGCACAATTACCGACGGCGCGGAATAGCGTGCCGAAATATCGCCCTTCAGCAGCGCGTTGATCGAAACCGATCCAATCGCGATCCCGGCAGAAAATGCCACCAGCAGCACCGCAGCGACCTGTTTGTCGGCGAGCAGCACGTTCTTGGCGAGCGGAATGAACTGCACCGAAAGGATCGCCGCAATCGCCCAGAAATAGCTGATCGCCAGCACTGAATAGCGCAATTCGAGATTGCCCATCGAAAAGGCGATCAGATCCTTCGAGGCACGGATCGGGTTCCAGTCGACTTTGGTTTCTTCGGTCTGAGCGGGCGCAGGCGGCACCCAGCGGCACACCATGTAGCCCACCAGTGCAATAGCGATCACAGCGATCACGCTGGCCATGATCGGCATTACTCCGCCAAGGATCATGCCGCACAGGATCGCGACGTAAGTGCCGGCCTCGACCAGCCCAGTCCCGGCGAGCACTTCATCCTTATGCAGATGCTGCGGCAGGATGGCGTATTTGATTGGGCCGAAGAAGGTCGAATGCACCCCCATCGCGAACAGGGCGAGGAACATCAGCGGGATGGCGAGGCTTTCGATCTGCATCCCGCGCGCGGCGAGCAGCAACCCGGCCGCGCCCACAGACATGATGATGATTTCGGCAAACTTGATCCAACGGATGATCTTGGTCTTGTCGCGCATGTCGGCAAGCTGGCCTGAGGTCGCCGAAAACAGCACGAAAGGCAGCACGAACAGCGCAGTGGCAACGCCGCTGACCAGCGTTTCCATCTCAGGCGAATCATACACCTGATAAACCACGAACAGCACCATCGCGTTCTTGTAGAGGTTGTCGTTCAGCGCGTTGAGCAGCTGGGTCAGGAACAGCGGCAAAAATCGCCGCTGCCGCATCAGGTTGGTCGAGGTTGTCATGCGGTGATTACGCTGATGCTTCCCTGTGAGTTAACCGGGCCATAGCGACGCTGCGCACTTTCACAAGAGCGCGCCGCCGGCCGAGCATTTGCCGGGGATGTTAGGCGCAAGGGGTTTTGCAGGCGTTAATGCCGCGCTACAGCAGGTGTCAGCTATGTCGAGCTTGCCCAACATCCTCACCCTGTCCCGCATCTTTGCGGTGCCGCTGCTGGCGTTTTTCCTGTGGTGGCCCGAATGGCAGCTGGGCTATCTGATCGGGTTCGTGCTGTATTGCATCATCGCGATCACCGATTTTCTCGATGGCTATCTCGCCCGCGCGCATGGGACGGTGTCGAAACTGGGTGTGTTCCTTGATCCCATCGCCGACAAGATCATGATCGCAGCGGTTATTCTGGTGCTGACCGCACAAGGGTTTCTGCGCGGGCCGTATGTTGGCGATATCCATGTGATCGCAGGCTTGGTCATTCTGATGCGCGAAATTGCAGTCAGCGGCCTGCGCGAATTTCTGGGCGGGATTCAGGTGTCGGTGCCGGTGTCGAATCTCGCCAAGTGGAAGACGACGTTTCAGCTCGTATCGCTGGGTGCGCTGATTTTGGGCGGTGCCGTGCACGGGCCGCCGTGTCAGGCGGTGGGCCATGCGTGTTCGACCATCGAGCAGAGCTGGGTGCATCTGGTCGGGCTGGTCGCGCTATGGGCGGCGGCGGTGCTGACTTGCATCACCGGTTGGGATTATCTGCGGGTCGGCCTCAAGCATATGGATTGATCGGGTCAGCCGGCTTGCGCAGTTTGGCGATTACTCTGGTTGTTCAACACGGACGGCGTGCGGGTTCCGGCCTTGGCCTGATACAGCGCGCGGTCGGCGAAATCGAACAGGTCGTCGGCGGTGGTGCCATCGATGGGCCATTGCGCCACGCCGATGCTGGCGCTGACGTTGACCGGCACCCCTTCGATCACGTGCGGGCGCACCAGCGCGATCAGGATCCGATCGGCAATGGGCGCGTCGGCGAGCGGGGAATCGGGCGGTATCAGCACTGCAAATTCATCACCGCCCTGGCGAACCGCCAGACCATCGTCGCCAAGGCATTCGCGCAACCGGTCAGCCACTGAACACAGCAGCTTGTCGCCGAATGCGTGGCCGAACTGGTCATTGACCGGTTTGAACCCGTCAAGATCAAGCAGTGCCAGTTTGAACGGCGCGTCTTTCCCTGGCTTCACCAGTTCTGCAATCGTTGCATCCAATGCGCGGCGGTTGGCTAGCCCGGTCAGCGGATCGGAGTTGGCGAGATCGCGGGTTTGTTTTTGCAATTGCAGCAGGCTGGCCAGCATCGCGTGGCCCTGCATGATGAACCGGACGAGGATCGCGGTGGCAAGGATCAGGCTGGTTGCCGCTGCCATTTCTGCCGGGACGCCGGATGACAGCATCAGCACAGAAATCGGCACCACCCCGATCACCAGATTAAGGATCGCTGCGAACCGGATCGATGACAGGCAGTATGCGGTGGCGAGCGATCCCATCGTCAGGATCATCGCAAAACTCGCGTGGTTTTCCGGCGGAGAGCTGAGCCAGTTGAACACCGCCCAGCTGCTGCACATCAACGCAACCCAGCCAGACACGCGGCTGGTTTTCTTCACCATCAGGCGCGCGCGCCGCAGGCTCATCCGGCGTTGACGGCTTTGGTAATTCTCGATCAGGCCCAGCACGCACAGCAGTGCAAGCACAGCGGGCATGCCATACTTCACGCCCCAATGGACATCAGCCGCACCCGCCCATGCCGCAGTCGGCGTGGTGGCGAGCAGCATCAGATACATCATCGGCGTCTGCGTCTCGACCCGCTGCGCGCGCAGCATGGTGAAATCATCCCGGATTGCGTCCGGGATGGGCGGCATGAGACGACGGCGAATGCTTGAAATGACCCCAATCATGGGGCCGTGGTTAAGCCGAAGGTGTGAAATGGTTATTAACGAAGCCGTTCTTAACGCGTGATAATTTGTGCCTCAGACGACCACGGATTCACCCCCTGGCTGACGGAAATTTAACCACTGCGCGCCTACGCCTGCGGCCACTACGGATCGAGGAGCGCACCTATGAGCATGCTGTCACCCATTGCCCCAAAAGCTGCGACTCAGGCAGGTTCACCGACCGCCCCTGTGCCACCCGCCGCGCCCACTTTGCCGCAGCAGGATAACCCCGCAGGCAAGGCCGCACGCGCGGCGCAGCTGGCTGAAAGCCGCGCGATATATGTGTGGGATACTGCTGTCGCCACGCTGCCCGGCGTGCCGCTTGCCGCATCGGTTCCGGCCGACAATCTGCCAACGCTGGCATGGTGGGGCCTGCTGATCGGCGTGAGCCTCAAGATCGTGCGCAACGCGCTCGCAGTAAAGCTGGGCGGGGTGGATCGCGGCGAGATCGACACGCCGCGCGCCAAGTTTGAAGCAGCTTTGGCGGAATGCGACGCGATCGAAGCATCGGCCGCCGCGCTGGTCACGCCCTACCGCGCCAAGCATGAAAGCATCCTCGGCCATTTGGTCGCCGATCTTGAAGCGGCGGTGGCGCAGGCCGAACGCGAAACCAAGATTGCGAGCCTGCAAGCCCACAAGGCGAGGCTTGAGGAATTGATGAAGGTTGAAGACGCGCAAGGTCTGGGCGGCGCAACACCCGCCAGCCTCGATGCTTATCGCGCGCTGTTCGACACCTTACCGCTGCCGGGGATTGCCTGGACGTTTCAGGACGATGCCGAGTTTGCCGCGCTGCGGGTGGCCGGGCCGAACGCGATGCTGATCGAAGCGGTCGGCGATGCGCTCCCTGCCAATTTCACTCTGACGGCAGAACAATATGCGGCGGTCGTCAACGACGACACGCTGGACGCGGCGCTGGCCGAAGGGCGGCTGTTCAAGCTCGATTATGAAGTGCTCGGCGCGCTTGATCCGGGTACGTGGGGCGGGCTGGCGAAATATGTGTGGCAGCCGATTGCGCTGTTCGCAGTGCCACCGGGCGGGGCGAGCCTTACGCCGGTGGCAATCCAATGCGGGCAGGACCCCGAAGAATGGCCGATTTTCACACCGTCCGTCGTCGCTGCTGATCAATGGGGCTGGGAAATGGCCAAGCTGGTCGTGTCGGTCGCCGATGGCAATTATCACGAGCTCGTCGCGCATTTGGGGCGCACCCATCTGGTGATCGAAGGCGTGGCGATGGCGACCCACCGCCACTTGGCGACCGTCCACCCGATCTGGGCGCTGCTGGTGCCGCATTTCGAAGGCACACTGTTCATCAACGAAGCCGCCGCCACCTCGCTGATCGCGCCCGATGGACCGATTGACCATATTTTTGCGGGCACGATCACCTCAACGCAGGGGCTGGCGGTCGCCGCGCGGCTCGATTTCGATTTCACCGCCAAGATGCTGCCGCATGATCTGGCCGCGCGCGGGGCCGGGCCGGGGTCTTCATTGGCAGACTTCCCCTACCGTGATGATGGCCTGCTGGTGTGGGAGGCGATCCATGCGTGGGCGGCGCAATATGTCGCGCTCTATTATGCCCGCGATGCCGATGTAACCGGCGATAGCGAGCTGATGGCGTGGGCGACCTGTGTGGCTGGCGAGGCGGCAATCAAGGGCTTTGGCCCGATCACCACCCGCGATGCGCTGATCGATGCCTGCACCATGATCATCTTCACCGCGAGCGCGCAGCACGCCGCGGTCAACTTCCCGCAAAAGGACATCATGGCGTTTGCGCCTGCGATCACCGGGGCCGGTTGGCAGCCTGCACCGCCTGCGCAGTCAGGGCAGAACAAGCCCGGCTGGCTGGCGATGATGCCGCCGATGGCGCTGGCGCTGGAACAGCTCAACGTGCTCGAACTGCTGGGGTCGCTGCATTACCGCCCGCTGGGTGATTATCGCAGCACCGATTTCCCCTATGCGCCGTGGTTCAGCGACCCGCGTGTGACCGCGCCCGAAGGCCCATTGCCTGCGTTTCAGGCGCATCTGGCGAATGTCGAGACGGAGATTGCGGCCCGGAACGCAGAACGGATGCGTCCCTATCCCTACCTCCAGCCGAGCCTGATCCCGACCAGCATCAATATCTGAGAGCAAGAGGAGATGCTTGGTAAACAGCTTTGATTGGCTGTGAATTTCGCTAAATGACATTGGCCGACGTAAAATGCTGGAGGAGCGATGACGCAAATCGGTGCCATTTTCGTCGGGGCGTTAACCTTGTTAACATTGGGTGGATTCGGATTTTTCATCCACAAAAAGGGCGATCAGGCGGGACACTTTATGTTCCTTTACGTCTTGTTCCTGATCATCGTGGCCATCCTTATCACTCTGGTTTATTTGATGTTCGTCTTAATTAGACTGCTCCCATAGGGACGCACGCAGGCGCTAACCCGCCCGCAGCTCCTCGGCGAGCAGCTGGAAATCCGCTTCGCGCGGAGAGTTCTTGCGCCATGCCAGCACGATCTCACGCTTGGCGGTCGGACTATCGACCGGGCGCGCGACGACGTCGGTGCCGTTGAGGATACCCGCCGTCAGCGCCATTTCGGGCAGCATGGTCAGGCCAAGGTCATTGTTCACCAACTGCACCAATGTGTGGAGGCTCGTGCCGATCATCGCCGCGCTGGCGCGCAATTCGCTGCGGTTGCACGCGGCGAGTGCATGGTCGCGCAGGCAGTGGCCATCTTCGAGCAGCATCAACCGACCCTGATCGATCATGTCGGGCGTGATGCTCGCCGGGGGATCGCGCGGGTCATCTTTGGGGAAGGCGATGAACAGTCGGTCGTCGGCGATATGCGCAATCGCGGCGTCGCCTGTGTCGAATGGCAGCGCGAGCAGCACGCAATCGACCCGCCCGTGGCTCAAGGATTCGAGCGCATCATGGCTCGTTTCTTCGCGCAGCAGCAGTTTCAATTCAGGCCGGTCGCGGCGCAGGCGTGGCAGCACGCGTGGCAGCATGAACGGGGCGATAGTGGGGATCACGCTCATGCGCAGTTCGCCGACCAAGGGCTTGCCCGAAGCTTGCACCAGTTCGACCAGTTCCTCGGCCTCACGCAGCAAGCGGTTGGCCTTGGCCACCACCTGTTCGCCGAGCGCAGTGAAGCGCACTACACGGCGCGAACGTTCAACCAACGTCACGCCGAGCAGCGACTCCAGCTCGCGGATGCCCGCCGACAGCGTTGATTGCGACACGAAGCTGGCTTCGGCGGCCTTGCCGAAATGGCCATGTTCATACAGCGCGACGAGGTATTGCAGCTGCTTGATGGTCGGGAGGTAAGTACTCACAGGCGCGCGCTCACTCTGCCGCCAACGTATCGGGTTCGTCCAGCGCGTCCGGCCCGTCCAGTTCAGCAGGCTCGATCACCACAACATCATCGATGTGCGTCATCTTGAGCTTGCCGCGTTCGACCGCAAAAGCCAGCTTGCCCTCAACCAGATCAAGCGCGTCCTTGCCGAACACCTCGAACCGCCAGCCCTTCAGCACCGGCACGTCGCGCACCCCTGCGGCCAGCGCCTCCATTTCGTCAGCGCGGGTCAGCAGGCGCGGGGCAACGTCGATTTCGCGGGCGCGGATCTTCAGCAGCAGTTTGAGCAGATCGGCCACCAACGCGCCTTCCTTGCCCAATGGCGCGCCGTGCTTGATCTTCTCAGGCATTTCTTCCTTGGACAGCGGCTCAGCCTCGGCGAGGATTTTCATCAGCCGCTTGCCGATGTCATTGTCTTTCCACGCGGCCGAAAGCCCGCGCACCTTGGCCAGATCGCCTTGCGTCTTGGGCGGGTGCGAGGCGATATCGGCCAGCGTTTCATCGCGCATGATCCGCCCGCGCGGGATATTCTTGTGCTGCGCTTCGGCTTCGCGCCATCCGGCCAACGCCTTCATCCGGCCCAGCACCAGTGGGTTACGCCCCGGTTGGCGGATACGTTTCCACGCCACGGCCGGATCGGTGAGGTAGTTCGATGGATCGGCGAGCTTTTCCATCTCGGCATCAAGCCAACCGCCACGCCCGGTTTTGATCAGTTTTTTCAGAATGCGCGGGAAGATGGTGGCGAGGTGGGTGACATCGCCAATCGCATATTCGATCTGCCGCTCGCTCAGCGGGCGGCGGCTCCAATCGGTAAACCGCGCGCCCTTGTCGATGGTCAGGCCCATCCACGTTTCAACCATGTTGGCATAGCCGATCTGTTCGGACTGACTGATTGCCATCATCGCGATTTGCGTGTCGAAAATCGGGTGCGGCGTGGCTTGCGTCAGGTTGACGATGATTTCCACGTCCTGCCCGCCCGCGTGGAAGACCTTGAGCACGTCTTCATTGTCGCACATCAGATCGAGCAGGGGTTTAAGGTCAATCCCCGGCGCCATCGGATCAATCGCAGCGGCTTCTTCGGTGTTGGCGATCTGCATCAGGCACAGTTCAGGCCAATAGGTGTTTTCGCGCATGAATTCGGTGTCGACCGCGACGAATTCAGACTTGGCGAGACGTTCGCACAGTTCGGTGAGGGCTTCGGTGGTGGAAATCAGCGGGTGAATTTTCATGTCATCTTTGCTCATTGGGGCGGAGTGCCGCCCTCGGGATTGAACCCATGTCACCCCGCACCGCTTGACAAAGTGCGAGGCTTGCCCTGTTAGCGCGCCGGTAATGGCCCGGATGCGGTGCACCCGTTCCGGCTGCCCGGCGCACTAGCGTCATAGCCTCGGACAGGACAAGAGTTTAGATGCACCCGTATCGCACGCATACTTGCGCACAGCTTTCTTCGGCCCTGGTGGGCGAAACCGTCCGCCTGTCGGGCTGGGTTCACCGTAAGCGCGATTTCGGCGGGCTGTTGTTCGTCGATCTACGCGATCATTACGGCATCACGCAGATTGTGGCCGACGCGGATTCGCCCGCGCTGGCGGTGCTGGATCGGTTGCGGGTGGAATCGGTCATCACCATTGAAGGTGAAGTGAAGGCGCGCTCGGCTGAGACGGTCAATCCGCGCCTCTCCACTGGCGAAGTCGAAGTCTATGCCCGCAGCATCACGGTGCAAAGCGCATCGGAAGAACTGCCGCTGCCCGTCGCGGACGAACAGCCTTACCCCGAGGACGTGCGGTTGAAGTACCGCTTCCTCGATCTGCGGCGCGAAACGCTGCACAAGAACATCATGACCCGCGTTGCCGTGGTGGCCGATATCCGCGCGCGGATGACGGCGGTGGGCTTCAACGAATTCTCGACCCCGATCCTGACGGCTTCGTCACCCGAAGGCGCGCGCGATTTCCTCGTGCCGAGCCGCATTCACGCGGGCAAGTTCTACGCGCTTCCTCAAGCGCCCCAGCAGTACAAGCAGCTGCTGATGGTCGCCGGCTTTGACCGCTATTTCCAGATCGCCCCGTGTTTCCGCGATGAAGACCCGCGCGCTGACCGGCTGCCGGGCGAGTTTTACCAGCTCGATCTGGAAATGAGCTTCGTCACGCAGGAAGAAATCTGGGAAACGATGGAGCCGGTGATCGCTGGCACATTCGAAGCCTTTGCCGATGGCAAGAAGGTGACGCCTGCAGGCCAATTCCCGCGCATTGCCCATGACGAAGCGATGCTGAAATATGGCAGCGACAAGCCCGATCTGCGCAACCCGCTGATCATCAGCGATGTGTCGGCGCATTTCACGCAGAGCGGGTTCGGCCTGTTCGAGAAGATCGTCGGCGGCGGCGGGGTTGTCCGGGTGATCCCGGCGCCCGGCACGCATGAAAAGAGCCGGAAGTTCTTTGACGACATGAATGAATGGGCGCGCAAGGAAGGTTTTGCCGGACTCGGCTATGTCACCAGAAAAGCCGGCGAATTCGGCGGGCCGATTGCCAAGAACCACGGCGCTGACCGGATGGCGGAACTTTACGCCGAACTCGGCCTTGGCGAGAACGACGGGCTTTTCTTTGCAGCGGGCAAGGAAGCCGACGCGGCCAAGCTGGCAGGCGCGGCGCGCATCCGCGTGGGCGAAGAACTCGGCCTGATTGACGAAAACGCCTTCGCGCTCGCGTGGATTGTCGATTTCCCGTTCTACGAATGGAACGAGGACGAGAAGAAGGTCGATTTCAGCCACAACCCTTTCTCGATGCCGCAGGGCGGGATTGATGCGCTGAACGGCCAAGACCCGCTGACGTTGAAGGCGTTCCAGTACGATCTGGTCTGCAACGGCTATGAAATCGCCTCAGGTTCGATCCGCAACCATATGCCCGAAACAATGGTCAAGGCGTTCGAAATCGTCGGGCTTTCCAAGGCCGATGTCGAGGAACGCTTTGGCGGGATGTACCGCGCGTTCCAATACGGCGCGCCTCCGCATGGCGGGATGGCCGCCGGGGTTGACCGGATCGTGATGCTGCTGTGCGGGGTGAAGAACCTGCGCGAAATCTCGCTGTTCCCGATGAACCAGCGTGCCGAAGACCTGTTAATGGGCGCGCCGACCCCGGCTGAGCCACGGAGCCTTCGTGAACTGCACCTGCGCGTGGTCGAACCGCCCAAGAAGGACGGCCCTGCCGCCTAACGTTTTCACCGGGCTTGACGTTACGGCTTGATAAGCATCCCGTCATGCCCACTTGCGCTTGCCCGCGCCGTTCATTAGGGCAAGCGCGATATTTCTTAACCCCAGTTCAAGAGGGAACAACATGAGCGATACTGCCGATCGGGTGGCCAAGATTGTCGTCGAACATCTCGGTGTAGAAGCGGACAAGGTCACGCAGGATGCCAGCTTCATCGATGATCTGGGCGCAGACAGCCTCGACATCGTTGAATTGGTGATGGCGTTCGAAGAGGAATTCGGCGTCGAAATCCCTGACGATGCGGCCGAAAAGATCACCACCGTTGGTGATGCGACCAAGTACATCGAAGAACACAAGGGCTAAGGCCGGCTGCGGCCCTGATGCGATCGTTGGCGCGCCTGCCTCAATTATGGGGACAGGTTCGCCGGATTGATGACAGCAGGTTTGCCGCATTGCGGATCAAGGCTTAGACAGGCTCAGCCCCGCATACGGGTTGGGCCTGTTGGCTTTTCAGAGGCCCGCATGAGATGGGCCCTTTTTTCGGAGAACGCGAATGCGCCGTGTGGTTGTTACCGGGCTTGGCCTCGTCACCCCGCTTGGAGCCGATGTCGAAACGACTTGGGCCAACCTGATTGCTGGCAAAAGCGGGGCAGGGCAAATCACCCGCTTCGATGCCTCGAACCAGAAATGCACCATCGCCTGCGAAGTGAAGCCCAAGGGGCATCCGTGGGGCTTTGACCCCGATTTGCGGGTTGATCACAAGGTGCAGCGGCAGGTCGATCCGTTCATCATCTACGGCATCGACGCGGCGGGCCAAGCGTTGGAAGACGCAGGCCTGACCGACATGACGCAGGCCGAGAAGGAACGCACCGGCTGTTCGATCGGTTCTGGCATCGGCGGCTTGCCGGGGATCGAGATCGAAAGCGTCAACCTGCACGAACGCGGCCCTTCGCGCGTCTCGCCGCACTTTGTCCACGGTCGCTTAATCAACCTTATTACCGGGCAGGTGCAGATCAAATACGGCTTCATGGGCCCCAACCATGCGGTGGTGACCGCCTGTTCCACCGGCGCACATTCGATTGGCGATGCGGCGCGGATGATCATGGCGGATGATGCTGACGTAATGCTCGCAGGTGGTGCGGAAGGCACCATCAACCCGCTCGGCATCGCAGGATTTGCGCAAGCGCGCGCGCTCAACATGAGCATGAACGACCGCCCGACCGAAGCCAGCCGCCCCTATGACAAGGGCCGCGATGGCTTTGTGATGGGCGAAGGCGCAGGCGTGATCGTGCTCGAAGAATACGAGCGGGCCAGGGCGCGCGGCGCCAAGATTTACGCCGAAGTCACCGGATACGGCCTGTCGGGCGATGCCTACCACGTCACCGCTCCGCATCCGGAAGGCCGCGGCGCGGAACTGGCGATGCGGATGGCGTTGAAGAAGGCGGGCCTTGGCCCCGGCGATATCGATTACATCAACGCCCACGGCACTTCGACCATGGCCGACACGATCGAACTGGCTGCGATCAAGCGCGTGCTCGGCGACAATCTGGGTGGTGCATCGATGTCCTCGACCAAATCCGCCATCGGCCACCTGCTCGGCGGCGCGGGCGCGGTTGAGGCGATTTTCTGCATCCTGGCGATGCGCGATCAGATCGTCCCGCCGACCCTGAACCTGCACGATCCCGATGATGGCACCGAAGGCATCGACCTTGTGCCGTTGGTGGCGCGCAAGCGCGAAGTGCGTGCGGTGCTGAACAACAGCTTCGGGTTCGGTGGCACCAACGCTTCGATCATCATGCAAAAGGTCGACTGATCCGATGACACGCGGGCGGCTTGTGGTGGCAGGCCTGGTGGCCGCGCTCGCAGCACTAGTGCTGGCGTGGACATTCATGGGCAGCGCGACCGTGGCGAAGGATACAACCTTCACCATCCCCGCGGGTGCGTCGGTCGCTTCGGTGGCGGACGAGCTTGAGGAGCAGGGCCTGATTTCGTCAGCGTCCGGCTTCGTATTGCAAGCCCGCATCTTCGGTTCGGACAAGCCGATTCAGGCAGGCGAATTTCAGCTGACCGCCGGGATGAGCCAGCGTCAGATCCTCGAAGCATTCCAATCGGGCGACGTGATCCGGCGGTTTGTGACCATCCCGGAAGGCATGCCTTCAATCCTCGTCTGGGAACGGCTGATGGCCGAAGATCTGCTGACGGGCGAAGTCGCGGTGCCGCCCGAAGGATCGATCCTGCCCAACACCTACGCGTTCGAACGCGGCCAATCGCGCGCGAGCCTTGTGCAACAGATGCAGGCAGCGATGGACAAGGCGCTGGCTGAAGAATGGGCCAAGCGTCGCCCCGGCATCGCAGTGGACACCATGCGCGACGCGCTGGTCCTCGCTGCCATTGTGGAAAAGGAAACCGGCAAGGCCGAGGAACGCCGCATGGTTGCCGGGCTCTATTCCAATCGCGTGCGCACGGGGATGTTGCTTCAGGCCGATCCGACGATCATCTACCCGATCACCAAGGGCAAGCCGCTCGGCCGCCGCATCCGCCAGTCGGAGATTGCCGCGGTCAACGGCTACAACACCTATACCCGCGTCGGCCTGCCCGAAGGCCCGATTACCAATCCGGGGCGCGACAGCATCGCCGCCGTGCTCAATCCCGAGAACACATCGGCACTGTTCATGGTCGCCGACGGCACCGGCGGGCACTGGTTTGCCGACACGTTGGAACAGCACAACGCCAATGTCGGTAAATGGTACGCAATCCGCCGCGAGCGGGGCGAGATGTAGGCGCTTTCCCGTCATCCCGGACTTGATCCGGGATCGCTTGCCTTCCACACCAAGCCCGATGGCTAATCCCTTCATCCTCACTGCCGCGCTGCCAACCGATCTTGGCGCATGGGCCGAAGGGCTGCGGCGCGCGCATTATCCGGTGGAGCGCAACCACCTCCACGCGCACGTCACGCTATTCCATTCTTTTGCGCCGAGCCTGCTGGAGGAGCTGCGCGATTTTCTGCCCAAGGTGGCGGCAGAGTTTGCCGCGCCGGAAGGGACGGTCACTGGCGCAATGGATTTGGGTACCGGCACCGCTATCGCACTGGAAGCCCAGCAATTGCTCGCTTTACGCGCGCTGGTTGCCGAACATTTCCACGGCAGCCTGACATCGCAAGATCTCCACGAACCGCGCCCGCACATCACCATCCAGAACAAGGTAACCAAGCAAGAGGCGAGGGCGCTTCAGGCCAGCCTTGGCCCGGTGCTGGCCCCGTGGATCGCTAAGGGTTGCTTCACCTTACCGGCACTGGAATTGTGGCACTATCGCGGTGGGCCGTGGGAGAGGGTCAAGACATGTAGCTTTCGCGGGCGGGAACGGCTCTAAGAATGCTTGACCACGCGGCAGGCGCGCCTTAAGTGCGCCGCTCGCACGGGCCTCGGGCTTCTTGCGAATCCGGCTTGCAATCAGCCGGAGGCCCATGGGGCGGAGTAGCTCAGTCGGTTAGAGCAGCGGAATCATAATCCGCGTGTCGGGGGTTCGAGTCCCTCCTCCGCTACCATCTTCGTTGCAATCCTGGTCATGTCCCGATCGCAGCACGCTCCAGCGCAAAGTCCGGCATTGTGCCGCGGGGAAGCGGAACATTGCTGTCGCCGCTCTCGTTAGCTTCATGATGCTGCGCCTCGCAGTCGAGCCGCTCGCCGCAAAGTGCGTCTGCGAGCGCTTCATCCAGGCAACGAGAAAGGGCCATTAAATGGCGACCATACAAACCAGTAATCCAGCGACCGGCGAAGAGATCGCGACTTATTCCATGGAGAATGAGGCCGAGGTCTTCGCGAAGGTTGAGGCTGCGCACACGGCATTCCTCAGCTGGCGACTAAAATCCCACGAAGAGCGCGCTCCCTATCTGCGCAAGATCGCGGCAGTGCTGCGCGAAAATGCCGACGAGTTCTCCGAGCTGATGACCCGCGAAATGGGAAAGCTGCTGCGCGACGGAAAGACCGAGATCGAGCTGTGCGCGCGCATCTTTGAATACACGGCCGATCATGGCCCGGCAGAGCTCGCTGACGAAGAGCGCCAACACAGTGGCGGCAAGAAGCGCGGGATCATCACCTTTGCGCCGATCGGGGTAATCTACTCCGTGCAGCCATGGAATTTCCCGGCCTATCAGCCGGTCCGCGTGCTCGCGGCCAATCTGATGGCGGGCAATGCTGTCATTCTCAAACATGCGTCGATCTGCACCGGCAGTGGTCTGCGCTTACGCGATCTGTGCCTTGAAGCTGGCCTTCCTGCGGGATTGTTCGAAGTCATTGTCACTGGCCACGACCTCTCCGACAAGGTGATCGGGCATGATCTGGTCCGCGCGGTGACCATGACTGGTAGCGATGGCGCCGGCAGCCATATCGGCTCGCTTGCCGCAAAGCACCTCAAGAAGACCGTGCTGGAGCTTGGATCGAACGATGCATACCTGGTGCTAGAGGACGCCGATATCCCTCTGGCGGTGAAGACCTGCGTTGCGGGCCGCATCTTTAACAACGGCGAGACCTGCGTTTCGGCCAAGCGATTTGTTGTGACCGACGCGGTCTACGACGAGTTCGTGCCGGCCTTCGTGCAGGCGATGAAAGCGGTGACCATGGGCGATCCGATGAAGGAGGATACCCAGCTTGGGCCCCTTTCCGGCCGCGAACAGTTCGATACGATCGTCGATCAGGTTGAGCAGAGCCTGGCCAGCGGCGCGACATTGCTGTGCGGCGGCGATCCCGAATATGCGACGGGCTGTTATTATCCGGCAACCGTGCTTGCCGACTGCAAGCCTGGAATGCCCGCCCATGATGACGAGTTGTTCGGCCCCGTCGCTGCCATCATCCGCGCGAAGGATGATGAAGACGCGATGCGGATCGCGAATGCCAGCCGCTATGGTCTGGGCGGCGGCATCTTCAGCAAGGACGAAGCCAAGGCTGTGCGCATGGCCCGCGACCATTTCGACACCGGGATGGTGCGCATCAATTCCTTCGGCGCGGCCGATCCCAACATGCCTTTCGGCGGCGTCAAGAACTCGGGCTACGGCCGCGAGCACGGGGGCTTCGGGATGAAGGAATTCGTCAATGCTAAAGCGATCTTCCTGCCCTCGTAAGGCACGGACGATCGCTTCGCCCACAAAAGACATCGGAGAAAAGATATGCAAATTCTCGTAGCCGGATCGACCGGCAACACCGGCACGCGGCTTGTGCGCGAACTTCAGGCGCGCGGGCACGACCCCATCGCGCTAGTGCGCTCCAGCTCGGACACCTCGGGCCTGCCTGACACGGTGAAGCAACGCGAGGGCGACCTAACCGATCTTAGCGCGGGTGTGACCGAAGGCTGCGAAGTTGTGGTGTTTGCTGCCGGTGCCGGCGGCGGCTCAACCGAGGAAATGACCGACAAGGTGGATCGCGACGGTGCAAAGCGGCTCATCGATCTGTCAGTCGCGGGCAATGTCCGCCGCTTCGTTATGCTCAGCAGCATCGGCGCGGACGAAACTGACCCGCAGGGTGATCTGGCTCACTACCTCAAGGCCAAACATGCTGCGGACGAGCATCTCCAATTGAGCGGCCTCGAATATGCCATCTTGCGCCCCGTGGCGCTGACGGATGATGACGGCAGCGGCGATATCCGTCTGGGAGACGATGTCGATCCCGAAGGCGTGGCGGCGCGGGGCGATGTGGCAAGGCTGCTTGCCGATGCGGCCGAAGCGCCCGATTGGGTCGGAAAAATCCTGAGAATGGAAAGCATCCCACGCCGATAGCTGTTCCGCGTGTCGGGGGTTCGAGTCCCTCCTCCGGTACCAACAATCACTTCGAATATAGTCAAAATTTATCAAATCGAGGCGGTGCATGGCGGAAATGCCTTGTTGCATCTTGTTGCGCGGCTTTCCGGTCAATTCCCGCTAGTCCGTGCAACATATGCGCGACATGGTTTCCGGAAGGCGGGGCGGGCGCCGGGGCCTACCGCGCTCTCCATCCCTGCCAAGGCGGAGGATCCGTCTCGCGCAGGTCAAGGCTCGGCACAGTGGCAACGCGGGGATGATTTACAATCGCTTTGGATTGGCGCAATCTCGCTTGGTTCTGGATCGCCTTTGGGGGCCAGGGCCAAGATTGGTGGAGCAGCCGGTTTTCGGACTGCACAGCCTGAATAGTGCAGGCGAAGTCATCAACTCAACTGGGTCGCGAGCTTAGGATGTGATGCCGGGTCAAACCCTTGAGGCGGCTCATCTCCTCGTGTGGACTCAAGGGGAGGGAGACA
The DNA here is from genome assembly GCA_001464915.1 of Sphingomonadales bacterium Ga0077531. GTDB lineage: Bacteria > Pseudomonadota > Alphaproteobacteria > Sphingomonadales > Sphingomonadaceae > Erythrobacter. The sequence goes on along the minus strand of LNED01000014.1, from coordinate 16,916 downwards.
TTCCATGGAACAGACTCAAACCACAGATTCGCCGACGCCGACGAAAAAGGATCGCAAGATCCAGATCAATTGCAAACCCACGTTGATATGGCTGAACACTGATCCCAACCATCTCAACATCCAAGCGACGATGGAATTCACTCAGGACGACGGCGTGGGCGTCACTGATCCGCCCATGGGAGGCGTCATTAGCGCGCTTGGCAAAATCGACATTTCGAAGATGCCGAAAGACGATAAATATACAGACAACATCGACATCACGATCAAGCTGGACGACAGCAATATGAAGAATGCCGATGGCACCAAGCTGACCGGCAAGGCGCGCTGGGCATATGACGGTGAAGGAAGTTATCCCTTGCCCGGCGGCGGCGGCGTGCCGGTGGGTTTTGGCTGGTTCTGCGCCCCTAATCCCGCGGCGCCATCGGGATATGATCCCGTTCCACCAATCGCGATTCCGGGCATGACGTTTACGCGCAAAAGCGACAATGTTCTGGAAATCGACGACAATACGATCTTGGGCACGCCCGAATATGGCTACTGCATCGCCTTCGCGCTCGATGGTTACGGCGGCTACTATATTTCCTATGATCCGCTCATCACCAGCAAGGGCACGCGCCAAGCCTAGCTCCGATTTCCGGCCCGGCAGGCAAGGCCTCAAACGCCCTGCCTGCCGAGCTTATCTCGAACGATGATCAGGGCAATAGCGCGCGCCGGTCGCTCACGGCATCGCGTAGCTCGATCGACCAGATTTCATTGTTCGGATCTGAAGCTATCAGTTGCTTGAGCAGGCGATCTGCTCGCGCGACATGTTCTTCCGCCTGCACGAACCTACGCGCAGAGATGTGCGATTTCGCAAGCCCGAGCAACGCACGCACTTGGGTTTCCTGCCATTCGGTGTTGCGCGGCTCGAGTTCGCGCAATTTCTGCGTCACCGTCAGCGATTCCTGATAGGCAGCAATTCCGGCCTCCAATTTTCCCGCGCGGACTTCAAGGTCGCCGACAAATTGCAACGCAACCGCCAAACGATACTTGGCCTGAGCGTTCGTCCGGTCCCGCTTCAAGACATCTTCGAAAAGCGTAACTTCACGTTGATGGAGCGACAGGGCCTCTTCATGCTTGCCAAGCTCACTCTTGGTTTGGCCAAGCCAGTTTAGTGTCTCGCCAACCTCGATCTGGCGCCCGGCATCATATCCCTCAGCTTGGGCGACGGCTTCGATCCGCTTTAGCCCTCGTGCGAAAAATGGTTCCGCTTCGGCGTGCCTTTCCTGCTCGTTCAGCATCACCCCCAGATTGCTCTCCGCATAAGAGCTTTCCATCTGCCATTCGGGCTTGCCGGGATTGAGTGAAATCAGCTGGTCGGCCAGGCGCTTGTACTCACGATACTGCGCTTCGGCATCCTTTTGCTCGCCGCGCGTATAGGCAATATATCCGACCCAGAACACGCTCTGCGCGTGATCGAAAATGCGCTGCTGGTTGCTTGGATCGCGCGCTAGCAGTTCGCTCGTCGTATTCGCGGCTTGTTTGAATGCTGTCAGCGCGACCTCGCTGTCGCCCCGGATGTTACTCACTTCGCCGACGAGGTGCAGCGCCCTGCTGCGCCTGCCGAGTGAATCCCCATCTAGGCTAGAGAGCTTTTGGCGCGCATAATATGCCAACGCGCGCTGACCCACCACATCGAGCGCGTCGAGCCGCCCGACCGGCTCGAGTTTCTCCCGCAAATCTGTCAGCATGAATTCGACCAGACCGTCTGCCTCTGCGCGCTGCCGATCCGCTTCGTTGCGGGCCTGCACGGCGACCAGCGTCAGCCCGCTCATAACCAGCGCCAATGTCAGCGAAGCCGCAACCACAATCCGCATGCGAATGGCCCGCCGCCGCGCATCACGGTTGACCAGCTCATCAAGGCCAACCCCCAGCAACGCGGCCGCAATCTTGAGCCGTGCGCCGCGCTTGCCGTCGCCGCTTTCGCGCGCATCAGCGGCGAGCGGAGCATCCTCGAACGCGTCAGTGACTTCCATCTGGTCAGTGACACGGTGGGTCAGCGCCTTGGGGAAGCACTCTTCGTGCTCGCGGCCCGGAATGGCCGATGCCCCCGGTTCACCATCGACGATCAGGGCGAGGATATTGGCGGGATCGCGGTGGGTCTTGAACCAGGCAATCTCCCGGTTCACCCATTGGGATTGGGCCGACCGGGGTGAGCAAATCACGACCAGAAATTCCGATCCGTTCAGCGCCTCATCCACGGCATTGCCGATGCTGGAGCCTGCGGCTTCTTCCTCGCGGTCCTTGAAAAGGGGCTTCAGCCGCGCCGCAACCGGGCCACGGCGACCCTCGGTGCCGATCAGACTGCGCGGGGTCCGATAGGTCTCGACAGCATTATGGAGCCATTTGCCCCAGCGGGCATCGCTCCAGCTATAGCTGATGAAAGCCTTGTACCGATAGGCCATGCTTCCCCCCCCCCGCCATTAAAACGGCCCACCGGTCAGCGATCCCAGAGGCAAACTATCATGAGATCGGCGGGCAGCACAGGGGGAATGGGCAAGTATGACGGTAATGTTTCAATGTCACTTTTGGCAATTCATTATCGACCGGCAGCTGCGAAGCGCAGCTTGACCGCCAAGGAAGCCGGGTCTGAAAGGCCGACTTTTCGCAATCGGAGATATTTCCTGCCATTCAGCAAACGACCCCGATGCGGTCGCCGCGCCACCACCTCGGCAGGTAGACCAGTACTCGCTATCTCTCGGTGTCTGCTTTGTGATACTTTTAAGGGGTATTGAGAGGGGAGAATCACTATGCGCATTACTGTGTCGGCTCTCACCACGCTTGGCAGATTGGGCTGCGTTGCCACGCTTTTGTCCGCAACCGCCTTGTCCCAGACTTCAGCGCCCGGACCGGTGCGCTATGCGATGGATGCCGCCACCATGAGCGGCATGGGAGCAATGGCAGGCGGCGGCGGCTTTGGGGCGATGATGGACATGATGCGCGGCGGCCCACCCGAGGCGGTGCGGCTGCTATCCCTTCACCACGGCGCGAGTACCACCGCGCCCAAGCCGCAAGCTGATCATTTCATGCCCAAGGCCGCAGGTCTCGGGGCATCGGTGCGGCTGCTCCCCCCTACGCGCGGAGAGGCCGGAGGGGAGCCGGGTTTTGAACGACCGAGCGGGCGGCTGCTGCTCTATTGGGGTTGCGGTGCGCAGGCCCCCAAGGGTCAGCCAGTTGTGATCGACTTTGCCAAGCTTGCCGCGGGCGAAATGCCGCCAGGCCTGTTGATGAGCGGGGTGGACCTCGGCGAAGACTGGAATTTCAGCAACTCGGGTAGCAGAACCTACACCACCTGGCCGCAGGGAAGGGACAACAAGACCGTGCCCACCAACGGCTCGCTGATCGGAGGGCATCGGATCACCGCCAGCTACGCCAAGGAGATCAACTTCACTCTGGGCGAGGACTTCATGCCGCCGCTTGAGGCCCGCACAAGCACTGCGGCTGGGGGTGCAAGCCAGCTCGCCTGGAGCGGGATCGACAAGGCGACGGGCTATTATGCGTGGGCGATGGGCGCCAAGGATACAGGGGGCGGTGGCACACCGACCGAGTTGGTGTGGTGGGCTTCCTCGAAGCAGCAGGCTTTTGGCGGTCCGCTATGGGACTGGATCTCGCCAGCCGGCGTGCGCAAGCTGATCGCAGCCGGAACGGTAATGCCGCCCGAGCAGCGCGACTGCACCATTCCCGCCGAGGTGATCAAGGCCACCGGTGAGGGGATGATTGTTAATCTCCAAGCCTATGGCCCGCAGGCCGATTTCGCCTACCCGCCGCGTCCGGCGGATGCTCGCAAGCCGTGGAACCCGGAATGGGTAGCGCGGGTGCGGTTCCGCTCTTCCACCATGCTGATTCCTGGAATGGAGGGCATGGCCGCAGGCATCGGCCGGGAGGATACAGCCGCCAGCGGGGCGGGGGAACAGACAAAGCCGCGAAAGCCCAAATGCAAGGGATTGAAGGGCCTGGCCCAGCGCGCTGCGGGCCTTTGCGAATAGACCCGCATAAAGCCAATTGGCCGGATCGCGATGTCACCTTCCCACCCAGTTGTGGTCACTTTTCGATCCACTTATAACGCCTCATGAGCCGTGCAGGGCAACGACATGATCCCATTTCCTCCCTTCGTGTGAGTCACGCCTAGGGATCCTTACGAAAATAGCTTCTTGGGGGGAGGCAAGGACGCTGACTCGCCGATCGACGTGGCAGGGCCTGCTGTTCCTGCCAGCGCAATGCCGGTGGCGGACAATGCTGCGGTGCCAATGGCTTGCCTGCGTGTAATGATGGTCATGCTGTCCTCCCTAGCTTCCGAAAACCAGAACCAGGCCGCCAAGCGCCGCAGCACCAAGCACGCGCAGCACCGACCATTTGAAGCCGAACACCAACACGCAGGCCAGCACCGCCAGAACGCCCGCACGCCAGTCGAAGCTGGCCGGATCAGGCCAATACAGCCGCAATGGGCCGAATTGGCGCTGGCCTACCTCGGCGTACAACACGTGCAGCGCAAACCAAGCGGTGAGGTTGGCGATCACACCCACCACCGCTGCCGTCACAGCGGCCAGCCCGCCTTTCAGCCGCACGGCGTTGCCCAACCGGTCGATCCACGGCGCAAAGGCGAAAATCCACAGGAAGCACGGTGCAAACGTCACCCACGTCGTCAGCCCAGCGCCCAGCAATCCCGCAAAGAAAGGCGTGAACGGCTCGGGCGCGCGGAACGCAGCGAGGTAGCCGACGAATTGCGTCACGAGGATCAATGGCCCCGGCGTAGTCTCGGCAAGGCCCAGTCCATCGGCCATTTCGCCCGGCCGTAGCCAACCGAAACCCTGCACCGCTTCCTGCGCCATATAGGCCAGCACGGCATAAGCCCCGCCAAAGGTTACGATGGCAAGCTGGGAGAAGAATGCGCCGATCTCCCACAGCACGTGATCCTGCCCCAGCGTGGCCGCGATTAGCAGCATCGGTGCGGCCCACACCGCAACCCACAGTGCAATTGACAGGATCGTGCTGCGCCACGGGCGGGCGGGCAGAACTTCGCCCGTCTTGCCCGGTTTGATCGCCAAAAGGTCAGGCCGTTTAGCCGCCACCACCATGCCGATCACGCCTGAACCCAGCACGATCAGCGGGAAGGGCAGATCGAACAGGAACAGCCCGATAAACGCCGCCGCTGCCAGCGCGCGCTTCAATCCTGTGTCCAGCGCACGGCCCGCAATCCGCAGCAGCGCCTGCACCACAATCGCCAGCACCGCCGCTTTCACGCCGAGAAACAGCGCCTCGACCCATGCAAGATTGGCCGCGATGGCATAGAGCACCGACAGCGTCAGAATGATAAGTGCGCCGGGGATGACGAACAGCAACCCTGCAGCCAGCCCGCCGCGCCAACCGTGCAACCGCCAACCGATCCATGTGGCGAGCTGCTGCGCTTCGGGGCCGGGCAGCAGGTGGCAGAAGTTGAGCGCGTGGAGGAAATCCTCCTCGCCGATCCACTGGCGTTCTTCCACAAGTTCGCGGTGCATCAGTGCAATCTGGCCCGCTGGCCCGCCAAAACTTAGCAGGCCGATGCGGGTGAAGGCGCGCAGCAGGTCGGCAAACGAAACAGAAGGGGTGAATGCCGCTGAAGCCAAGGCAACCTCGTACGGTTTATCCCGCCAAAAATGGCAAGGTGACGAGGCAACGCTTGGGCTTTTCTCGGCCTGAACGGGAGGTTGCTTCGCCCCGATGCTATCAAATCTACTTTGCGGGGTCGGTCACAACAAGGGCGAATACGACCAGGCAGCTTTCGCCCATTTATCTACGCAAGTTGCCAGTACTCGGCTTTGCCACTCCGCTACCAACCTGCCGGCCTTCGCGGCAATCTATCGCTACGCCAGCACTTCCAGCGCCTCACCGGCGGCGAGCCATGATTGTTCGGCTTCGGCCAAGGCATCGGCGGCTTTGGCGCGGTCGGACAACAGGAATTGCAGCTTTGTGCCGTCGTGCGCAGGCTTGCTGCTCAACGCGAGGATCTGCGCGTCAAGCCGTTCAACCTCTGCGGTCAGGCGGGCCAGCAGCTTCTCGGCCTTTTCCAACTGCGATTGGGCATAGCGCGCTTCGGCGGCGGTGTTGGGGCTGCGCTGTTTGGCCTTCGCAGCATCGCCCTTGCCCGCGTCTCTTTTAAACGCATCGCCCTTTGGCTTCCGGCCGAGGATGAAGTCGATGTAGTCGTCCATGCTGCCGGCATATTCGCGCGCGGTGCCGCCATCGACCAGCACCAGCCGGTCGGCGGTCAGTTCGACCATGTGACGATCGTGGCTGATCAGGATCACCGCGCCGGTGTAATTGTTGAGCGCTTGAATCAGCGCCTCACGCGCGTCGACATCCAAGTGGTTGGTCGGCTCGTCGAGGATCAGCAGGTGCGGCGCATCGCGGGTGATGAGCGCGAGCGCCAGCCGCGCGCGTTCACCGCCCGAAAGCTTGTCGACGCGCTGGTTCGCGCGCGGGCCGGAAAAGCCGAAGCGGCCCAGCTGCGCGCGCACCGCGCCCTGCGACAGCCCGTCCATCGCGCGGGTCATTAAATCAATCGGCGTGTCCTCGCCCGCCAGCTCCTCGACCTGATACTGGGTGAAGTACCCCACCTTGAGCTTGCCCGGCGCATTTACTGCGCCCTCAGCCGGCGCGAGTTGCGAGGCGAGCAGCCGCGCCAGCGTGGTCTTGCCATTGCCGTTGCGGCCCAGCAGCGCGATGCGGTCATCAGCCTCGATCCGGAAATTCAGCCGCTTGAGGATTGGCGGCGCTTCGCCATAACCAACTGCTGCTTGTTCCAGCGTGATCATCGGCGATTTCATTTCCGCCGGATCGGGGAAATCGAAGCTCAACGTCGGGTCTTCCATCAGCGCGGCGATTGGCTGCATCTTGGCGAGCATCTTGGCGCGCGATTGCGCCTGTTTCGCGGTGGAGGCGCGCGCTGAGTTCCGGGCAACGTAATCCTGCAACCGCGCCCGCTGTGCATCCTGCGAAGCCTTGGCCGAGGCGAGCTGCGCGGCGCGTTCGGCGCGCTGCTTTTCAAACGCATCATACCCGCCGGGGTACAGCGTCAGCTGCCCGCCTTGCAGGTGCAGGATGTGATCGACGACCTTGTTGAGCAGATCGCGTTCGTGGCTGATCACCACCAGCGTGGCGGGATAGGATTTGAGGAAGTTCTCCAGCCACAGCGTCGCTTCCAAATCCAAGTGGTTGGAAGGTTCGTCGAGCAGCAGAATGTCGGGTTCAGAAAACAGCAGCGCGCCCAAGGCGATCCGCATTTTCCACCCGCCGGAGAAACTATCGACCGGACGTTGCTGCATTTCCTCGTCAAAGCCCAACCCGTTGAGAATCTTGGCCGCGCGCGCCGGGGCGGAATAGGCGTCAATCGCCAGCAAGCGCTCGTGCACATCGCCCATGCGGTCCATGTCGGTGCAGGTTTCCAGTTCTGCCAGCAGCTCCGCACGCTCGGTCGCGGCGGCTAACACGACTTCTTCGGGCGTCATCGAACCGCTCGGCGCTTCCTGCGCGATATAGCCAATGCGGGCGCGCGATGGTTTGCTGATTTCGCCGTCGTCAGGCTCAATCTCGCCAATCAACGCCTTCATCAGGGTCGATTTGCCTGCGCCATTGCGGCCGATCAGCCCGACGCGCGCGCCCACCGGCACGGTTGCGCTGGCGCGTTCAAGAATGGCCCGGCCGCCAAGCCGCACTGTGACACCGTCGATGGTAAGCATGGGCGGCCCCCTACCAGTCTATTGCAGTGCACCCAAAGGAATTCCCCGTCGCAGCAGGCAAAAAACGCGCGCCCCCATCAATCCTGCGGGTGACTTGGCCCGTATTGTGTGGTGACAGGGGGCAAACAAGCCACCACGCAGGGATCACACGCCAATGAATTTCGAGCTCGACCACGAACACGTGATGCTCAAAGACCTCGTCGCCAAGTTCGTGCGCGACCAACTGCTGCCACGTGAAGCCGCCATAATGGCGCGCGAGAATGTCGGGCAGGGCACCTACCTGACGCCCGACGAAACCGCTGAGGTGGATGCTGTCAGCCGCGAACTAGGCCTGTGGGGATTGGATGCGCCCGAGGAAGTGGGCGGTATGAACCTGCCGATGGTGGCGATGGTCGGGGTCAGTGAGGAATTGGGCAAAACGGTCGTGCCCTATTACCTGCCGCCCGATTCCCCCAACCTGCGGATGCTGATGGTCGCGGCTGACGAACGCCAGCGCGCTGCCTATCTTGAACCCTATGTGCGCGGGGAAACCATCTCAGCCATCGGCATTTCCGAGCCCGGCGCCGGGGCCGATCCGCAGCGCATGACCACCACCGCGGTGCAGGACGGTGATGATTGGATCATCAGCGGCCGCAAGATCTGGATCACCAAGGGGGCCGAAGCGCACTTCACCATCCTGATGGCGGTGACCGACAAGAACCCCAATGGCCGCAACGGCATGTCGGCGTTTCTGGTCGACCGCGAAACCCCCGGCTTCAACGTGCTGCGCAAAATCCCGATGATCGATGGCACCGCGACCTATGAAATCGCGCTCGACGATTGCCGGGTGCCGGGGTGGAAACTGCTCGGCACTCGCGGGCAGGGGTTCGCGCCGATGCAGGTGCGGCTGGGCACGCGGCGGATTGAGATGGCTTCGTGGTCAATCGGCATGGCGCAGCGCGCGCTGGATATGATGATCGAATACGCCCCGCAGCGCACCACTTTTGGCAAGCCGCTATCGGCGCGCCAGACGGTGCAGAACTGGATTTCGGACGCCGCGACCAAAATCCATGCGATGCGGCTGATGACCTATGATTGCGCGTGGAAGATCGACGAAGGTCGCGACACCCGTAGCGAAATTTCGATGATCAAGAGCTTCTGCATCGAGGAGGCCTACACAATCGTCGATCACGCGATGCAGATGTTTGGCGGGATGGGGATGACGCGCGAATTGCCGCTGTATCTGATGTCGAACAAGCTGCGCACCATGCGGATCTATGACGGGCCGAGCGAGATCCACAATTGGGTCGTCGCGCGGCAACTGCTCGGCACTTACGAGTAACAGAGCGACGAATGAAAAAGGGGCGCGAAGGTCACTGCCTTCGCGCCCCATTCTGTTGTCGCTCAAGCGGCGCTTAGTACGATGCGCGCGCACCGAGGAAGAAGAACGTCCCCACCGGGCTGACCGGGAAGGCCTGTTCGGTGATGAACGGGCGCTTGTTGAAGATGTTGTTCACCCCGCCATACAGGGTGAACTTGTCGCTCGCTTCGTAGTTGAACGACGCATCGTGGATGAAGGTGTCGCTGGCGAGACCGTTCTCGGGCGAGAAGGTATCATTGCCAGTGGTGCCAACGTTCTCGATTTCCACCGAGCGCAAGGCCTGGCGATCAAGCCAGGTGGTCGACCAGGTTAGTGAAAGACCCTTCCAGTCCCACGTCGCCGAACCGCGCGCTGCCCATTCGGGCCGCTGGAGTTCGCCCAGTTCGGGATCGACGAAGGTCAGGTCGAGCGGATCGGGGAAGTTGTTGAGCTTTTCAACCCAGGTGCCGCTGCCGTTCAGCGTGAAGTTGTGTTCACCCAGATCAAAGCGGTACTGCACCGATGCTTCGACCCCAGAGGTTTCCGACCGTGCGAAGTTGAGCAGGATCTGCTGCAACCCCGTAAAGCCCCCCGTGTTGGCATTGCGTGTGATCAGGGGGCAGAACGGGTTATCAATGGACGCAGCATCCACGCAGTTGTCGACGATGTCCTGATCGTCGATCGCATTGATCGCGTCGTCGATCTGGATGTTGTAGTAATCGACGCTGAGGGCAAGGCCCGGCAGGAATGTCGGTGTGATCTGCGTGCCGACTGTCCAGGTGGTGGCGGTTTCTTCCTGCAGTTCGGGGTTGCCGCTGACCGTGCCCGAGAAGCGCGCGGTGAGCGGATCGACATAGCTGTATGTGCCAGTGCCGAATGTGGGATCAAACCCGATGCCTTGGAAAAAGGCGGTGCAGTTGGCCTGCCGCCGCGCCGGATCATCCGCTTCCACCAAGTTGCCGACGTCACACGGGTCAAAAGGACGGAAGAACGCGCCCTGCGCCGGGCTGAACAGTTCCGAGATGTTCGGCGCGCGCACCGCCACGGCGTAGGTGCCGCGGAACAGGATGTCCCTGGTCGGCGCATAAAGCCCGCCTACGTTCCAGGTGAAGGCGCTGCCCACGGTGGTGTAGTTCGAATACCGCGCCGCGCCGCTCAGTTCGAGCGTTTCGGCAAACGGCACGCCGCTCAGGATCGGCAGGCGAACCTCGCCGAACAGATCGTAGACGGTGAATTCCCCGCCAGAATTGGCAAGCTGGGTTGCCGGGTCGAACACCAGCGAATTCTGCACGAGTCCGGTGATGTCGCCGATCTGGTCGCCAGCGTTGGCGAAATCGGTCGTGACTGGGATGATGCCAAGCGCCAGTGGATCAAAGGTCGAGCGGCTCACTTCCTCACGGAATTCAAAGCCCGCAGCAAAGCCGATTGGGCCGCCCGGCAGTTCGAGGAACGCTCCGGTATCGCCGGTGAAGATCACGTCGAACACCAACTGTTCAAGCTCGGACACGCTTGTCGTGGTGGTGGTGATGAAGTTGATTGCGTCCTGGCTGATCGATCCTACCCCGCCAAGGATGTTGGCCGGGCGGCACTGGCCGTCGCCGGGGTTGAAAGTGTAGAATCCGGGATCGCCTGCCGGAATGCCGAATGGCGTAGTGGCAGGCGGGGTCGAGTCGATGTCCGAACGGCAGATCGCATTGCCATTCGGCCCGGTCACCACGTCGATCGCCGCGAAGAAACGGTCGGTGATCACGCGATTATTATCGAAGCTGGTCTGCTGGAACGTGCCGTAATTTCCGCTGATCTCATACGAGAAATGCGGGGTGATATCGCCTCTGATCCCGGCGACGAAGCGGTAGGTCTCAAATTCGTTGCGGTCGCGGTTGGGGCCAAGGTCAGCCGGGTCACGGGTGATGTAGAGCCCGCGCTGCACCCCGTCGCCGAAGAACAATTCGCTGACAAAGGGTTCAAGCTGCGGAGTGATGAAAGGGTTGTCTTCGCGGATCGTCAATAGATCGTAGAAGGTGTTGGGCTGTCCTTGGAACTCGGCAGTGTTCGAGACATACTTGCCTTCGAAGAACAGCTCCGCCTCCGACGAAATCTCGTAGGAGAGGTTGACGTTGATCGAATAACGCTCGGTCTCGGGGATGAGCGAGTTTTCGTTGAAGCTGTTGGGAATGCCCGGGCCGCCAAAAGCGTTGAACAGGCCGGTGATGGCGCCATCCTGATAAACGCCGACCGACCCATCGGGATTGATCACCGCACAGCCGCCAGCAAGACCGAAGGCGCCATTGTTGAAGGTCGAGTTGAAGCCGACCGAGCTTTCAAGGCAATCGGGAACGCCATTGTTGTTGATGTCCGGCCCGTCGCTGAGGCCGATATCGCCCGGCGCGATCACCCCGCCAGCTGATGAGAGCGAGAAGGTGGGATTGCGCGCGATAAAGCGGCGCGGGGCGTTGGTGGCGCGGTCGATCAGCGCTTGTTCTGCTGCGGTGAAGGTCGGGGGGGCACCAAATTCGGCCTCATATTGATCAATGAAGTCGGCAAGCGCATTGCCGGTGGGAATGAGGAACCCGGTCGGGAAGCCGCCTACGCCAACCGCGAAGAAATCGCGGAAGTTGGGGGTACTGGTGCTGATATCGCCGGACTGGAACCGCAGCGCGGGGTTGTTCTGGTCATCCGCGATGCCGTTGTCGCGTGAGAAGCCGCGGTCGCCGAATTGCAATTCGTCATTGCGGGCATACTCGCCCGAGATCGTGATATTGCCCCTGCCATCAGCGAAATTCGCCCCCCATGTCAGGTCGCCGTTGATCCGCCATGCGTCGCCTTCGGACGAGATGCCGGTCTGGATGTTGGCTTGCAGGCCTTCGTAGTCCTCCTTCAGCACGAAGTTAACCACGCCGGTCACTGCGTCCGCGCCGTAAACCGACGAGGCGCCGCCTGTGATCGTCTCGACCCGCTCGATCAATGCCGACGGGATCGAGTTGATATCGACCGCCTGTTCCCCCGCGACGCCCGAAACGTGGCGGCGGCCATTGACGAGCACCAGTGTGCGGTTCGAACCCAATCCGCGCAGGTTGAGGATCGACTGGCCAACCGCCTGCGAAAACACCCCGTCGATCGAGCCTTCGGTCGATGTCGAGGTCGACAGCGCCGGAATGTCGCGCAAGGTATCGACCACATCAGCCGTGCCCGAACGCCGCAATTCCTCCGCCGTCACCGAAATGATCGGAGCAGGCGCGCCGATATTGGGATCGCGCGCGATGCGTGAGCCGGTGACGACGATGGCATCTTCAGGCGCGTCAGCCGCGGCATCAGCGTCAGCCACGCTGTCCTGTGCGCTGAGTGCGGCAGGGGCGAGCGCCGACACCAGCAAAGCGGCTGCAAGCGCGGGCAACGATGACGATGAAAGGGAGTGGTTGTGAAAGCGCATGTCGAATCCTCGCGTAGACGGTGTGTCCGAAGGCAGGACATGCAGCCGCTGTGAAGCGGCGCATCGCCGTGCCGTGGTCGTCAAGCGCTCCGTGTTCCAGGGGCTGAGTGCCCACCGGTGCCGGGTGCCTGATCGGTTCCGTCCTGCGCGAGATCGCCAGCCGGGCTTTTCGCCCTGTGCCATGCGGCCCCGTAAGATAAGCCACCAACCTTTCGGTTGGTTCCAACTCTGACAGTATTACGCATTGAGCAGTTCGTGGCACAAGCCATCGTCGGTTGATTTCTGGCTGAGGCTTGGCTTTGTTCGCAAAGTGTCACCTCCGCGCAACAATTGTTGCCGCCTTCGCGCATTTGCGGGTTCGCACGCTGGCAATGGCTCTGCTAGCACCCCGGCATGAACGAATGGATTAGTGCAGCGCGCGCCAGCCTTGGCGCAGCGCGGGAATATGCGGATGTTGTGCGCGCTGCGGTGGCGCAGCAGGTTGCCCCTGATGGCGCGCCTGATCCGGCGCTGATCGACCGTGCGCAGCATATTGTGCACGGCTTTGCGTGGATCGCTTCGAGCGTTGCTGCGCTGGAGGCGACGCTCGATTGGGCAGCGCGGGCCGAGGCAGGGGGGGCGTTTGGCGAGTGCGAGGCGCTGACCCTGCGGATCGGGTTCGGCGAATACCTTGCTCAGATCGCCAGCGGATTACCAATGAGCGCGAGCGAAGTGGTGCGCCCTTCTGCCTTTGGCACCGAGGATGCGGCGCGCACACTCGCCGCGCATCCGGCGGTCACGCGGTTGTTGGCGGACGGCAACACGCCCAAAACCCGCGCGGCGCTGGCGGCGCTGCTGGCCGATGGCGTGCGCCCGGATGAGGGGCTGGGCGACGATACGCTCGACCTGATCCGCCAGCAATTCCGCGCCTTCACAGCCGCGCAGATCACGCCGTTTGCCCACCAATGGCACCTTGATGATGCGCTGATCCCGGACACGGTGATTGCCGAAATGGCGGCGCTTGGCGTGTTCGGCGTGTGCATTCCCGAAGAACACGGCGGGCTGGGGCTGGGCAAGCTGGCGATGGCGCTGGTGTCCGAAGAGCTTTCGCGCGGGTGGATTTGTGCAGGATCGCTGGGCACGCGTTCGGAAATCGCGGGCGAGCTGATTACGCATAATGGCACGCCCGAACAAAAGGCGCGGTTTCTGCCGCGCATTGCCGATGGGTCGTGCCTGCCCACCGCTGTCTTCACCGAACCCGATACCGGCAGCGATCTTGCCGCCGTGCGCACGCGGGGGGATCGGCAGGCGGATGGCAGCTGGCGCGTGATGGGGGCGAAAACGTGGATCACCCACGCCGCACGCGCTGACCTGATGACGATGCTAGTGCGCACTGACCCTGCAAAGCCGGGCTATGCGGGCCTTTCGATGCTGCTGGCCGAGAAGACGCGCGGCACCGATGCCGCGCCGTTCCCCGATGCCGGGATCGAGGGCAGCGAGATCGAAGTGCTCGGATACCGGGGCATGAAGGAATACGCGCTGGGGCTGGACGGATTCGCAGTGGCAGCGGACGGTTTGCTCGGCGGCGAAGAAGGGCAGGGCTTCAAGCAGCTGATGCGCACCTTTGAAGGCGCGCGGATCCAGACCGCCGCGCGCGCGGTGGGCGTGGCGTGGAATGCCTTCGACCTCGCGCTCGATTATGCGTTGGGACGCAAGCAGTTCGGGCAGGCGCTTACCCAGTTTCCGCGCGTGGCCGACAAGCTGGCGCTGATGGCAGTGGAAACGGTGATGGCGCGCGAGCTGACGTATTTTGCCGCGCGCGCCAAAGATCGCCATGCCCGCTGCGATATCGAGGCGGGGATGGCAAAACTGCTCGCCGCGCGCACCGCGTGGAGTGCGGCGGATAATGCGGTGCAGATCCACGGCGGCAATGGCTATGCGCTCGAATACCCGATCAGCCGGGTGTTGTGCGACGCGCGGATCCTCAACATCTTTGAAGGCGCGGCCGAAATTCAGGCGCAGGTGATCGGGCGCGGGTTGCTGAATACGCAGCGCGCTGCGGCGGCCGCTTAGATAAACCGGCGCAGCGGCGCGCGGACTGTTGGTTGCGGCAGAACCGCGTTTGCCAGATCGACATGGCGCGGGCGGTCACCCCGGCGATTGAGAATGCGCGCAACCCGCGTCACCAGCCACGCCGGCTCAAACGGCTTTGAGATGAAATCCTGCGCCCCGGCATAGATTGCCTGCGCCTCATCATCCGCGCCGCGCATCGCGGTGAACATTATCACCGGCAGGTCGTAAAGCTCAGGCGAACAGCGCAACCGCCGCAGCAGGGTCAGGCCGCTCTCGCCCGGCATCGCCTGATCCAACAGCAGCACATCGGGCCGCTTGCGCCGCGCACACTCCCACGCGGCTTCGGCGCACGTCACCCAGCCGCAGGCATGGCCAGCATCGATCAGCACTTCGCTGGCCAATTCGGCGATAAGTTCATCATCATCGGCAATCAGAATTCGGGCCATCGGGGTTCGCGTCGTAAAGCTGTTGGGAAATGGGGTATTAACCATGCGCGGTTGGGGCCAGCTTGGCTTTACCCCTCGTAGAGTTCCCTAGACCCCTGCCAGACCCTGTCTTGCCCCCGTCTTGCCCCCCTGCCAATGTCGCCCACGATGATTCGAGAAACCCCCAGCCAAGCCCCCAACACGCCCCGGACTGGGTCGTTCTATGTCACTCAAGGCATTCATAACCTTAGGGATTATGGCGGATATCGCGTGGCAGGCGGCGGACAGGTGCGCTCCGGCGTGCTGTTTCGGTCGGGCCAGCATATGGAAGCCTCGGACAACGATCTGGCACTGCTCGACAGCCTCGATATCCGCACCGTAATCGACCTGCGCGGGGTGAGCGAGCGCGATGGCTTTCCGTGCAGACGCCATCCCAGCTTTGCTGCACAAGTCATTGCCTATGATGGCGAAACGAGCAATTCTCCGCCACACGAAGGGGGCGGCGGACAGGTGGTGATGACCCCTGAAAGGGCGCGCGAACGGATGCTGGCGGTCTATACGCGGATGCCGGTCAACCCCGCGATGATCGACATGTTCACGCGGTATTTCAATGCGTTGGACGAAAACGATGGCGGGAGCCTGGTCCACTGCTTCGCCGGTAAAGACCGCACCGGCATTGCGGCCGCGCTGTTGCTCCATACGTTGGGCGTGCATCACGATGATATTGTTGATGAATTCTTGCTGACAAACGCTGCGCCAACCCGCGAAATCCTCGAACGCCAATCGCTCCCCCGGATGGAGGCGCATTATGGCGCTATCGAGCCCGAAGCGTTGCACAATCTGATGGGTGTTTTGCCTGAATATATCGACACTTACTTTGCAGAGATAACGCGTGATCACGGTTCGATGGACGCCTATCTCGCGGCAAGATTAGGTGTGGATGAGGCAAGAAAAGAGCGTCTGCGCGACCGCTTCGTGGCGTGACAATCGCCGCATCGCATCCCATATCGCGGGCCTGACATTCAATAGAGGCACACCATCATGGCCACTCATCATACCAAAATGCTGATCATCGGCTCCGGCCCGGCGGGCTATTCCGCTGCCATTTACGCTGCACGCGCGATGCTGCAACCCATTGTTGTGCAAGGACTTCAGCCCGGCGGACAGCTCACCATCTACCCCGGCTTTCGCGACGTAGTGCAAGGCCCGTGGCTGATGGAACAGATGCAGGCGCAGGCCGAACATGTCGGCACGCGGATGATGTGGGACACGATCGTCTCGGTCGACCTCGAAAACGGCCCTCCATTCCGCGCGATTGGCGACAGCGGGGATGAATATATCGGCGAGAGCCTGGTAATTTGCACCGGCGCGCAGGCCAAGTGGCTTGGCGCCCCGGGTGAGATGGAGCTGGGCGGCAAGGGTACGTGTGACGGGTTCTTCTACCGCGGCAAGAAAGTCGCGGTAATTGGCGGCGGCAACACTGCCGTTGAGGAGGCGCTATATCTCACCAACCATTCCGACGACGTGACCCTGATCCACCGCCGCGACAGCCTGCGCGCGGAGAAAATCCTGCAAGAACGGCTGTTTGCAAATCCCAAGATTACCGTGTTGTGGAACAAGGCGGTCGACAGCTTCAATGCGGGCGCGACCGGGATGCTCGATCACCTCGCACTGACCGACACGGTGACCGGCGAGGCGTCGACCATCGCTGTTGACGGCGCTTTTGTCGCCATCGGTCACGCGCCTGCGACCGAACTGTTCAAGGGCAAGCTACCGATGGACGACAACGGCTATCTGCTGACTGAACCCGGCACGCCCAAGACCGTGATCCCCGGCGTGTTCGCCGCGGGGGACGTGACTGATCATGTCTACCGTCAGGCCGTCACCGCGGCGGGCATGGGCTGCATGGCAGC
>LNED01000013.1 GCA_001464915.1 Sphingomonadales bacterium Ga0077531 | reverse complement strand
GGGGCTTCGTGCAGGTGGTTGTAGTTATCGGCTTTCCAGCTGACCGTATCGGGCAGCTTGGCCCGCAGGCTTGCCCCGTCACTCCCGACCAAGTTCTTGGCATCGATCCCGGCTTTGTTCATCGCCGGAATGCGGGTGGCGTACATCCAAAGCCACATCACCATCGTCCACGCCAACAGCGCGACGACGGGTTGTAGAATATCCATTCCGATCATGTTTCTATCCTTAAACCGGGAGCGCCGAAGGGTCGGCCAGCAGCGTTGCCATCACCGCACGAACGGCCAGCACAACCAGCGCGGCAGTGCTGGCGAGGAATAGCGCGAACCGCACGGGCACCGTGTTCACAAGGTTCTGCCACAGCGAATGCACAATCCGCAGGGCAACATAGACCCACGCCAAAGTCACATCGAGCGCGGCAGGCCCCATTATCGCAATGATCAACGCGGCAGCATAAAACACCGTCGGCTGTTCGTGGAGGTGGGCGTAATTGTGTGCCGGCCAATTGGCCTTATCGGGAATCACGCCCTCCAGATCATTGCCGCGCATGCCCGGCTTGGTAGGCAGCGCAGACTTGTCAGCCATCTTGGCGACCGCGCCGAACCGCGCAGGAATGATCCACAACAGAATTATCAGCGACCACAGCACCAGCACGGCGGCGGGCGCGAGCATTTGCGCTTGCATCGATTGATCCCCTCTCGATTGCCTATACCGCTTAACTGCGAGAGCGGGGAATGATTGTCAATTGCAACCTATTTCGCGCGCAGCACATGCAGCTGAAAATAACCCAAGGGCCCGCGCGTGCTCGTCAGCGTCAGCCCGCGCTCGGCGGCAATGCGGGCGGCGGCAACGGGCATCGCGGCGCGCGGTTCGACGTGGAACTTTGCCAGCCATGCCCGCAAGCCAGCCGCTATGGGGCGGGGCAGGCCGGTAAGGTCGGCGAAATCGACGATGTGGAGCGCACCGCCATCCGCCAGCAAGCTCGCCGCGTGATCCAACGCGCTTTCCCAACCGGGGATCATCGACAGCGAATAGGACAGCACGATCCGGTCAAACTTCGGCTCACCCAGCAGTGCAGCGGCGTCAAACGAGCAGGCATCGCCTTCTCCCAAGCGCGCCTGATCCCCCAGCGCAGCCCGCGCGCTCTTGAGCATTTCGGCCGAGATATCGAGCCCGAACAGGCGCACGCCGGGCCATGCCTTGGCGATCTTGGCCATGTTGCGGCCCGTACCGCAGGCGACCTCAAGCACCAGCATTCCCGGTTGAGCGGCGAGGCCCGCAATCAGCGTATCACGCCCGAACAGGTAATATTTACGGGTGAAATCATAGATGTGCCGCTGACCGCGATAGACCTCGTCCATCAAGGCGGCGTGGCCCGCGGGCTTGCTAGCCGATGCCATCAGGCCAGCTCGTACACATGCACGCCGCCATAGATCGACGAGCGATCGCGGCGGGTGAGGTCGGCCGATTGTTCCTCAAGGTAACGCCACTTGCCAAGGATGCTGTCATCCAGCCGCCCGGTCAGCAGGCTCGGCTCGGCCGCGGTGCGGAACAAGACGCGCGCACCGGGGCGGCTCGAGCGGGTGATCCGCGTCCACAGGTCATCGAGCTGCGCGTTGTTCATCCAGTCTTGGGCGTCGAGCAGCACGAAACGGTCCATGCTCGCCTCGTCGCGCGCGCCGATCCAATCGACCATATTGGCGCGGATCACATCAAGCCGCTCCACGCGCTCGCGCATCGCTTCCCAATTGGCGCGTTGCAGATAGGGCGGCAACGGCGCGCCCTCGGCCCGGCTGTACCCGCGCCCAAATGCCTGCCACGCGAAGTAATTGTCTTTCACTTCGAAATCGCAGGCGAGCTTTTCCAGCCGCCGCCGCAGCACTTCGGCCATGCGTTCATCGCCGGCGAGGTGTTCGAACTGCGCCGGCGGAATGCCGAGGCCAAACAGCGAAGCGGGCTGATCGGTCAGCCAGCGGATGAACTTCTTCTCGAACACCGGCGCAAGCTCGCGCTCAAACACCTCGCGCTGTTCCTCCAGCGTCTGCGCTTCGAGCACCCGGCCAAGGTCAATCTTGTAAAGCTTGGCAAAGACGTGGGCGAGGCCGATGAAATTGCCCAGCAATCCCTTTTTGTAGATGCCTTTGGTGAAGTACGAGATGCGCTTGCGCCCAGTCAGATCGCGCTTTTCCCAATAGGCCCGGCTGACCGGGTCGAGGTGCGGGGCGATCATGGTCTTGTAGACCGCGCTGTTTTCCTTGTGGTCGGCGTGCGCGAAAAAGCGGTGGAAGCGTTCGTAATTGGGCAGGTGCTTGATCGCCGCGATCTTGAGCTGTCCCAATGCGACGTGCGCCTTGTTCAGATCAACCGCGGTTACGCTTGCGGGGTTGGCGGTCAGGTATGACAGGGCGTTGCAGCTACCGCTGGCAATGCACATCACGCGGCTATCGGGCTGGATATCGAGCCCTTCCATGTCGACCACCGGGTCTTCCCAGATCTGAGCATAGACCAAGCCTTTGAAGGCGAGCGCGAACGCCTTGTCGAGCAGCTTGTCGCCGATCCCTGCGTCCTTGCGGATCACTGCATCTTCGATAATCCGCTTTGCCTGTACACCCATGTCTGTTCTGTCCTGTGTCACGTCAGGCGCGTGTCATATTTGGGAAGCGTGTCGGCAATGTGACGGTTTCCACAGGCTAGTCTGCGCCAGCGATGGTGCCACCATATGCGGCCGGATCGGCATTGCCGCCGGTGAGCATGATCACTGTATCGGCGTCCACCGGCACCTTGCCCGCCAGCGCTGCTGCGAGCGCCGCCGCGCCGCCGGGTTCGACCACGAGCCGCAGGTTCGCAAAGGCAAAGCGTTGCGCGGTGCGCACTTCGGCATCGGTCACCGCAACACCCGGCTCTGCGCGCCCGGATAGCAGGCTGAGATTAAGCGGTTTGGTGACGTTGGGTTGCAGTGCGTCGCAGATGGTCTTGGGGGCGTCGGCGGCAGCGTGGACAAGTTCGCCCGCTGCCAGCGACTGCCCGACCATGTCCCAGCCAACCGGTTCAACCGGATGGATCTTGGCCGTTGGCGCGCCGAGCGCCAATCCCGCCGCCAGCCCGCCGCCGCCGCAGCACGCGATGATGCGGCTGGGTGCGCGGCCCAGTTGCGCGGCGGCCTCGATCGCGGCGCTGCCTTGCCCTTCGATCACCCACGGATCCCCGAAAGCGTGGACGAGTGTGCCGCCCCGCTCGGCGATAAGATTGGCCGCCACGGCATCGCGGTCTTCGCCGGGGCGTTGATACAGCACCACTTCGGCTCCCAGCGCCTTGGTATTGGCCAGCTTCACCTCAGGCGCATCATGCGGCATCACTATGGTGGCTTGGATGCCAAGCCGCCGCGCTGCCCATGCTACGCCTTGGGCATGGTTGCCCGATGACACCGCGACCACGCCGCCCGTGCGTTCGTCCGCCGTCATGCTGACCAATCGCCACCACGCGCCCCTGATCTTGAAGGCGCCGATGGGTTGCAGCACCTCGGCCTTCACCCAAGCTTGCACGCCGCCAATCTCGACCGGCAACAGCGGGGTGGGGGGGAGGATCGCGGCGACCGCTTCGGCGGCGGCGAACACGCCTTCGCGGGTCGGCATTCTGACATCGTCTCGGATCATTTGTCCCCATCCATGCATTCGACTAAGCGCAGCGCAAGATTCGCATTACGAAAGGTTCCTATCATGTCGGCAGCAAAATCCAGCACGGTCCTTGTCATTGGTGCTGGCGGGGTGAGTTCCGTCTGCGTCCACAAGATGGCGTTCAATCCAGACATCTTCCCCGAGATTCACCTCGCGAGTCGCACCAAATCGAAATGCGACGCCATCGCTGCAAGCGTCAAGGAACGCTGCGGCCGCGATATCGCAACCTATGAAATTGATGCCGAGGAAGTCCCGGCGATGGTCAACCTGATCCGCAAGACGGGTGCAGGCCTCGTCGTCAACCTCGCGCTGCCGTATCAGGATCTGCCGATCATGGACGCCTGCCTTGAAGCGGGCGTCGATTACCTCGACACCGCCAACTACGAGCCAAAGGATCAGGCGAAGTTCGAGTATCACTGGCAGTGGGCGTATCAGGATCGTTACAAGGACGCAGGGCTGATGGCGCTGCTGGGTTCGGGCTTCGATCCGGGCGTGACCAGCGTGTTCACCATGTGGCTCAAGAAGCACAAGCTGAAGACCATTCGTCAGCTCGACATTCTCGATTGCAACGGCGGCGATCACGGCCAGCATTTTGCGACCAACTTCAACCCGGAAATCAACATCCGCGAAGTGACCGCGCCCGCGCGCCATTGGGAGAACGGCGAATGGGTCGAAACGCCCGCGATGCAGGTCCGCACCGAGTTCGATTTCGAAGCGGTGGGCAAGAAGAACGCCTATCTGATGTATCACGAGGAGCTGGAAAGCCTCGCCAAGTTCGTCCCCGAACTGGAGCGTGCCCGGTTCTGGATGACCTTTGGCGATCAATACATCACCCACCTCACCGTGCTGCAGAATGTCGGCATGACCAGCATTGAGCCTGTGAAATATCAGGGCCGCGAAATCATCCCGCTGCAATTCCTCGCCGCCGTGCTGCCCAAGCCGGAATCACTGGGTGAGACGACCAAGGGCAACACCAATATCGGCGTGATCGCGACGGGTGAGGCATTAGACGGCAGCGGCGAGAAGACGTTCTACATCAAGAATATCTGCTCGCATGAGGCAGCTTACGAGGAAACTGGCAATCAGGCGGTCAGCTACACCACTGGCGTGCCTGCCATGATCGGCGCAGCGATGATGGTGCGCGGCGACTGGAAGGGTGAGGGCGTGTTCAACATCGAACAGCTCGATCCCGATCCGTTCATGGATATGCTCAACGCCCACGGCCTGCCGTGGACGGTCGAGGAAATGGCCGGGCCGGTTGGATTCTGATGCAAACCAAAGCCGGTGATCCGGGCGCGTTCGCCCATTTCGACTTGTCCCGCGTCGACAGCCCCGCTTTCGTCGTGGACGCAGCCAAGCTGCGCGCCAATTGCCGCGTGCTCGCCGAGGTGCGCGATGCGGCGGCGGCGGACGGCGGGGACATCAAGGTATTTGCCGCTCTGAAAGCGTTCTCGATGTGGTCAGCCGCGCCGATCATTGGCGAGTACCTCGATGGTGTGTCCACCTCCGGCCTGTGGGAAGCGCGGCTCGCCAGCGAGTTCTACGACGGCGAAATCGCGACCTATTCCGCTGCGTTCAAGCCCGAAGACTTGGAAGAGGTCTGCCGCCTTTCCGACCATGTCATCTTCAACTCGCCGTTCCAGCATGAACGCGCCCGCCTGATCCTCGACCACGCAGCGGCGAATGGGGCGAATGTCAGCGTCGGCCTGCGCATCAACCCGCAGGTCGCCACCGGCGAGGTCGCCAAGTATGACCCCAGCGCGCCCGGATCGCGGCTCGGTTTCCCGCTCGATCAGCTGACCGAAGAGCACATGGAAGGCGTAGAAGGCATCCACTTCCACAACCTGTGCGAACAGGATTTTGAACCGCTGAAAGCCACATGGGACCGTGTGTTCGACGTGATCGAGCCGTTCTTCGGTCAGCTCAAATGGATCAACATGGGCGGCGGTCACCACATCACGCGGGCTGATTACCAGCGCGAAGAACTGGTCGAATTCCTGAAGGACGCGGCCGAGGATACCGGCTGCCAGATCATCCTCGAACCGGGCGAGGCAGTCGCACTCGACGCGGGTATTCTGGTCGGCACGTTGCTCGACACGATGTTCAATGAAGTGCCGGTCGGCATCACCGATATCAGCGCGACCTGCCACATGCCCGATGTGCTCGAAGCGCCATACCGTCCGGCAATGCTAGGCGAAATCAGCGATGACACCATGATCCCGATCCGTCTGGGCGGCCCGTCCTGCCTCGCAGGCGACGTGATCGGCGATTACCGCTTGCCCGTCCCCGCCGAACCCGGCGCGCGTTTCGCGTTCCTTGATCAGGCGCATTATTCGATGGTCAAGACCAACACCTTCAACGGTGTGCAATTGCCCAGCATCTGGATGTGGGACAGCGAAACCGACGCGCTCGACTGCATCAAACGGTTCGATTACGAAGATTTCCGGGATCGCTTGAGCTAGCTAGCGCTTCATGCGCGCAGGGGGATATGATGAAGCACGTCTTTGCCGCGGCGGCAATTCTGATCGCCGTGGGCGCCGCCCCCGCCGCTGCGCAGGATTACGCGCCTGAACGAATCAAAAAGTCGGTCACGCAGGCTGATTTATTCGCGATCGTCGGATCGCTCGGCCATCAGGTGCTTGAACAGGGCGAGGATGACCAAGTGTTCGTTGTCGCGCAGACTGAGGACGCGACCAATTACTTTCTGCTCGGCACCGCCTGTGACGTCAACGACGTGCCCGGATGCCAGGGGATCATGATGCAATTGCGGTTTGACCTGCCGCCCACCACCACCTTTGAAACGCTGGCGAAGGCCAATCTAGAACAGGCCGCGCTCAACAGTTGGGCCGATTTTGAAGGCAAGACATTGGGGTTCACCCGCTATCAGGTGCTCGATAACGGGGTGACGATGGCCAATATCCGCGAGAATGTGAATGTGCTGCTGGCCTTGGTGGCAGAAGCTTACCCGGTCGCAGCGGGCGAGCAGTAGGCTCAGCTTGCCAGCGACGATCCTGGTTCGCCCGCGCGTCCACGCTCATTCTGGTTGATTGCTAGCGCGAGGCCTGCCAGCGCAGCGAAATGTTCGGCAGCTTCTTGGGCGCGGGCGTGATCGGTGCTGGCATCCATCGAACCGCTTTCGAACATATTGCCGCCTTCAGCTGCAATGATCACTTGCCCGCCTGCGAACAGCGCGCGCAGTTCCTTCGCGCCAAACGCACTTTCCAGCTGCAACAGGTGTTCGACATAGCTGGGGTGCACCAGCACGCGGGCTTCGATCCTGTCATCGCTGAACAGCCCGAACACCTCGGCAAATGCGGGGTGCACCTGATCCACGCGGTCCAGCCGGTGCCCGCCAAAGCTGACATGATCGCTGACCCCTCCAAGCCCCAGCCATTTGCGGTGCGCGCCCGCGCGTTGCAGCAGCGTGGTGGAACGGAACCGGCGGCCAAACCCCATCTGGATGATCACCCCGCGAAACACCGTCACCCAGCGCTGGTTCTTTCCCGAACCGCGACGTTCTTCAAGGTGCGCTTCATATAGGTTGAAGCTGTGCCCTTCGAGCGTGCCGTACCAGCGGTCTTCAAATTCAGATCGGTCAAAATCAGGGACAAGGCCGTAGGTTTGCGCCGCTTCAAATTCGGCACCGGGTTCGACATCATGTTCGTAAGCAACACCGAAACTCTGCGCGATGGCCGAATTGATGCCGATCTTGATCGCCTTTTGCGCGTCGGCAATCGGCTGATAACCCCACAATCCTGCCGCCAGCACGCCGCCCACCACCAGCATTGCCTTGAACATTGGCGGAATACCGGGGCCAAACCACAGGAACGCGATTGCAGGCAAAAGAATCACCACGCCCCACACCCAGCGCGAGGTCGCCTTCTCCTTGGCAGCCGAGCGCATTTGAGCCTGCCCGGCAAGCCATTCGCCCAGCTGTCCCTGCATAAGGGCATCAATGTTCGTGCGCATTGCCTCTCCCGCGCGATTCTTTAACATGTTTGCACCATAATTGTAGGTGTTAGGTAAAGGGGGGGTAACAATGGATCTGCTGTTCTGGATCGTGCTGGCGGTCGTCGCTCTGGTGGTCTTGCTGGTCATCGGCATCTACAACAACCTTGTCGGTCTGCGGCAGAGCGTACGCCAAGGCGTCGCGGATATTGATGCGCAGCTTCGCCAGCGGCACGACCTGATCCCCAATCTGGTCGAAGCGGTGAAAGGTTATGCCGGACACGAAGCATCCACGCTCGAGGCCGTGATCGCCGCGCGCAACGCCGCGGCCAAGGGAGAGCCTTCATCAGACAGTGAAGCGCAACTGCGCGTCGCGCTCGATAATCTGCTGGCCTTGGGGGAAGCCTATCCCGACCTGAAAGCGAGCGCCAATTTCCAGTCGCTCCAGAACGAGCTTGGCGATGTCGAGGATAAGCTGGCTGCGGCTCGCCGCGCATTGAATGCCGCTGCGGCCCGGTTCAACAGCGCGCGCGAATCCTTCCCTGCGGTGCTGTTTGCCAGCGCGCTTGGATTTGCCGAGGCAGACTTTCACCGGCTCGACGACAGCGAACAGGGCAGCGTCGATCAGGTGCCGCGCGTTTCATTTTAAAAGGTTAGAGTTGGGCGAAAATAACTGAATTTCAGTCACATTCCGGTCGTGTTGGGGTGAGTGTCTTCAAAAGGTAACATTTCACCCCGCTGCGACCCATTTTTCGTTTGCATTTCCCCCCCCAAGCCCTATTTGCCCCCTTCCGCTGCCCCAAGGGGACTTCCAAACCGCAAGGCAGCTTGTCGTTTTATGGTTTTATAAAAACCGTTTTGGGGGTCCCTTGAGTTGCACATTTTCCCTGACGCACTGGCTGTAGTTCGCGCCCTTTCGCCGGACGAACCCGTTATCCTCAACCGCCCGCACGCAGCGCGGCGCGCCGCTCGTTTCTTCGTCGAGAAGTTTCCGGGCAAGGTGCTCTATGCTGTCAAAGCGAACCCTGCCGCTGACCTGATCGAGGTGCTGTGGGACGCCGGCGTGACACATTATGACGTCGCATCGATTGCCGAAGTGCGGCTGGTGCGCGGGATTCTTCCCACTGCAGTGCTGTGCTTCATGCACCCGGTGAAGACCCCGGCGGCGATCACCGAAGCCTATTTCCAGCACGGCGTGCGCACCTTCAGCCTCGATTCGGTCGAGGAACTGGAAAAGATCATCGATGCCTGCCGCGATCCTGCCACCGGTGACGCACCGCGCGACCTGCGGTTGTGCGTCCGGCTGCGCGTGTCGAGCGAGTATTCCGAGCTTAGCCTTGCGTCGAAATTTGGCTGCGACCTGATCGAAGCGCCCGCGCTGCTTCAGGAAGCCCGCCAGCATTGCGACTGGTTGGGCGTGTGCTTCCACGTTGGCAGCCAGGCGATGAGCCCGTTTGCCTTCGTTCAGGCGCTTGACCGCACCCGCGCCGCGATTGCCGAAGCTTCGGTGGTGATCGATATGATCGATGTGGGCGGGGGCTTCCCGAGCGCGTATCCCGGTCTCGAACCGCCGCCGATGGAAGATTACTTCGCCATTATTGCGCGTCACTTCGAAGCCTTGCCGATCGCCTACAACGCCGAACTGTGGTGCGAACCCGGCCGGGCTTTGAGCGCGGAATACAGCTCGATGATCGTGCAAGTGAACAAGCGTCGCGGCGAAGAACTGTACATCAACGACGGCGCTTACGGTGCGCTTTACGATGCAGCGCACGTCGCGTGGCGCTTCCCTGTGCGCGCGCTCGAAGACGACCTGATCGAGGACGTCGCCGACTTCGCCTTTTACGGGCCGACCTGCGACGATGCCGATTACATGAAGGGCCCGTTCGCGTTGCCTGCTGACATTCAGGCGGGGGACTACATCGAAATCGGCATGATCGGTGCCTACGGTGCGGCGATGAAGACTGGTTTCAACGGCTATGGCGCAGCGCAAGTTGTGACTGTGGCAGACGAACCGATGATGAGCCTGTTCAACGGCACCCGCGTGCGCGAAGCCAGCGATAATGTGGTGAGCTTGCGCTAATTTGCGTCCCCGCCTTCGGGCGGGGCGCCTTTGCCAAAAATCCCTTTATCGGTCGATACTTCGATCAGATCCTCCAGAAACAGACTGGAGAGCGCGTGGCGGGATGAAACCCCTGCCTTGGCGTAGATCGCGGTGAGCTGCGCTCTCACGGTTCCCTCGGCGACTTGGCGCAGGTCAGCGATCTCGGGGGTCTCGCACCCTTTGAGCGCGAATAGCGCGACTTCCGTTTCGGCATCGGTCAGGCGCCATTCGATAAAGCGGCTGGCCATGATTTCCGCAACCGCGCCGCGGGCAATCTGCAGCGCCTGTTCGTTGCGGTGCGCGGTTTCGAACATGCGCCGGGTTTGCCATGCCCCCAACGCAACCCCGGCCAGCAAGGCCAAGGCGATCAGCACCTCGGCAAGGATATGCAGCCCCCATTCGCCCGCCGTAATGTCAACCGCCGCGTCGGCAATGAAGAACACTGCCGCAATCGCCTGCACCACAACAATCGCGACGACCACCGGGATCCGGCGGTCGCCGCGTTGGGTGGTCGTAATAGCCCCGTTGGTCACTTTCCTCCTGGCAGCATTGCGGTGATCGTGCGCTTTCCGCTTCGTGCGGTTTCAAAAGCGACGCCAGCTATATGCAATGCGATCAGCACATAGAGAAGATTGACGGCGATTTCGTGCACTTCTTCGAACAGTTCCTCGGCTTGGCTTTCTTCGCGTTCGCTGCCTTCTGAGCCTTCACCATATTCGCCTGATATGAATTCGGACGCGCTGATCGATGCATCGACAGCGGGCGGCGCACCCGCCATGCCGATGCCGCTAGCAATGATCACCGCAAGGCAAGCCCACAGAGCATAGGCCATCAATGCGCCAAGCGGATTGTGCGATTTGTGAACCTCGTGGCGACCCGCACGGATGTCGGCAATATGGCCGAGCGCGCGGGAAGGGCTCGGCTTGAACGAACTGAACCGCGCAGAGTAAGTGCCGATAAATCCCCACAATATGCGCAACGCCAGCAGTGCCGCCAGAGTGTATCCGGCGTAGATATGGGCAATCGATCCTTCGCCGACGATCAGCGCGTTGACCACCACCACCGCAGCAACGCCCCAATGGGTTATCTTGACCAGCGGATCCCAGCGGCGGGTTGGTGTGTGCACGGTCATCACGATTTTCCTTTGCGGTTCATTGCAAAGGATACGTGGGCAAGGCTTGCCTCCGGTTCCATTGGAGCGGCGCTTAATGACGGCCCATAAGCAGGTGCTTATGGGCGTGAGCCGTCAATCGGCCTGATGTGCGCCCAGTACGGCAATCACATCATCGGTCGTATGGCCAACCAGATCCTTGTCGATTTCCGAAATTAGGCGCTCGTCGGTTGCGCGGCCATAGTGCTTGCGTAACGTGCCAAGCGTCCTCGGCGCAGCGATAACGACGATCCCGTTGTCCGGATGCGCGGCCGCGGTTTTTTCGAGAACGTCCGCAGCATGGCGGGCAAAGTCATCCTCGGATTTCTGGTGCCAGTCGGTCTCGCCATAACTGCTGCGACTTTCTCCCGTGCTGGCATGCGTCCGTCCGGGAGCATCGCTGCCCTGTTCGTGCGATGCGGGATTATTTTGCTGTTTATGCGAGAGGGTTTCGAGGACCACGAATTTCTCGTCCCCTTCGTTTCGGAAAACGAGGAATTGCGCTCCATCAGCGACCATCACCAGCGTGCCGTGTTCGATCTTCATAAGCCTTCCCTCCAGACTGCCTGACCGACTCCATGCCACCATCAGCGGCGGTCGGAACATCAGCTTTTTAGCAGGAAAGCACCGCGCAGTAATTGTTCACGATCAATGGAGGGATGGCAGTCGGGCGCCTTAAGCAAAGCCGCCATTTGCAGGCACACCCGCAACCGCTCAATCAAACCCCACGAATCGCGCGGCCTCGTCAACGCTCTTGCGTAGGCTGATGACCGCGTTGGCGGGGAAATCCGGATCGGGCCATCCGAGCGCGACGGCCTTCATGATCACCTGATCATCGGGAATCCCCGCGTGTTCGCGCACGACTGGCGATTGCATGATCCCTTGCGAGTTGATGACGCAGCCAAGCCCGCGCGACCATGCGGCGTTGACCAATGCAGTTGTTACGGCGCCGCAATCGAAAGCGGTGTCATCGCTGCCCGAAAGCTCTCGGTCGTAGGTGACGATCACGCACACCGGCGCGTCGAACTGGCGGAATCCGCGCAGCACCCAATCCTGCCGCGCGGGCTTGTCGTCGCGCTCGATCCCCATTGCGCCGAACAATTGCTTGGCAACTTCAACCTGCCGATCACGGTGGACGCCTGCGAAAGGCTCACCCCGCCGGAATTCGCGGCTGTCGGGCTCGCCTGCCAGAATCCGTTCGGTATTGCCGCGCCGGATGCGGTCGAGCGGTTCGCCGGTGATCACATGGAAATGCCATGGCTGCGTGTTCATCGAAGTGGGCGAACGCATCGCCAACGTCAGCACCTCTTCGATCAGCGCGCGCGGCACCGGCTTGTCCAGATACCCGCGAATAGAACGCCGACCGAGCACCACCTCGGCAAAAGTCTGGTCAGGCGTGCCGCCCATTGTGCTCTCCCTTGCAACTGGCCTCGTCGGCTAGCGCAAGGGGAGAGGAATGCAAGGGGTCAGCGGCGTGCGGTGAGAGAGCCGCCCAGCGCCAGATCATTATTCCCGTCGATGATCCTGAAGCTGAAGGCGAGGCCCGCCTCGCGCCCTTGTGGCCCAAAAAACCAGCCTGAGAAGCCGCCGCCGACCGAACCGTCCGGTTGGCGGTTCAAGGGCGCCGCGAAGCTCTGCTGGGTCCCGTCGATGCCCGATTGCCCGGCATAGGTGCCGAGCGGGGTCGTAGTGGTGGCGAGCGCGCCGCCCGCGAGGAATTCGCGGCCGATGATCGTCAGAGTGACATTGATCGCGCCAGTGGTGGGATTGGCGGTGAGCTGTGCGGTGCTTTCGCTGATATCGAATTGTCGCCGCGCGAGCGTTGTCCGGTCGGTGATGAAGGCCGTCGCGTTATAGGCGAACTGCGTGTAGGAAACCGATGTCGACGGACGATCGGTGAGCAGCGTCGGCACCCCGATGACACAGAAAGCGTTGATGAGAACGCTGCCCGGACGGACCAAAACACGGGTGGCCCGAACATATTCCGCGTTGATGGCACCCAATGTTGGCTGGGTGATCGCAAAGCGGTTGCCGAAATTATTGGCGTCCACCTGCCGGTATGCGACCGTGTTGGGCTGGGCCGTCGTGATGACGTCCGCCGGCCCGAAGGTATTGGTGTAATCCACACCATCGGGCGAGCGGCTTGCGATCCGCCAACTGTTGGTGCCCGACAGGAAATCGTGATCGATCGCCAACGGGAAGGTGCTCGACCGGATGAAACCGACATCGGTGAGGGCGGCGATCTGGCCGCCCTGTTCCGTCGTCCCGGCGCAGGCGCTTGAAAACTGCTGATCGCCCGTCAGCGCTGAAAACAGCGGATAGGATGGCGTCGGCGTCGGCGTCGGGGTCGGCGTGGGTGTCGGGGTTGGTGTCCCTCCGCCTCCGGTCGGCGGCGGCTTGCCGTTATCCTCGCCCCCGCACGCTGAAAGAAGAGCGCATCCGATCACGAATGCGAGACTACGACCCAATCTAATCATTGTTCCTCCGAGCAATTCGACCCCGGCAAGAGCTTTGCCGGGGCTGCGACCCTTCGGCATCTATGGCAATCGAACGCTGGGGGGGCTATTGTACAAAAGCGACATCGACGGGCAGTTTGCGATGAACTGACAGCATTTCATCGCATCGGTTCATTGGCCGTGATGAAGCGCCCAGCACGCCGGGCGAATTCAGACCGCTTGCAGGCGATCACGTGATGCTTACGCCGCCTCAGCGAGCCGCATTTCCAGCCGGTCCCAGATTTCCACCAGCGCCGCCGTCAGCTCGTCCATCATCGGCTCGGTATGGTGCGGGCCGGGGGTGAAGCGAAGGCGCTCGGTGCCGCGCGGCACGGTCGGGAAATTGATCGGCTGCACATACACACCGTATTCGGCCAGCAGAATATCGCTGATCTTCTTGGCGCGCACCGGATCGCCGACCATCAGCGGTACGATGTGGGTGACGCTATCCATCACCGGCAGCCCGGCCTCGGCAAACTTCAGCTTCAATTGCGCTGCCGCGCGGTGCTGCGCGTTGCGTTCCACTGACGATTCCTTGAGGTGCCGCACCGAAGCCAGCACGCCTGCGACCAGCACCGGCGACAGTGACGTGGTGAAGATGAACCCCGGCGCATAGGAGCGGATGCAATCCACCACCTTGTTGCTTGCCGCGATATAGCCGCCCATCACGCCGAATGCTTTGCCGAGCGTGCCTTCGATGATGTCGATCCGGTGCGCGGCATTATCGCGTTCCGAAATGCCGCCGCCGCGTGCGCCGTACATGCCGACCGCATGGACTTCGTCGATGTAGGTGAGCGCGTTGTATTTCTCGGCAAGGTCACAGATCGCGTGGATCGGGGCGACATCGCCGTCCATCGAATAGACGCTTTCAAACGCGATCAGCTTGGGCGTGTCGGGGTCTTCTGCGGCCAGCAATTCTTCCAGGTGGGCGACATCATTATGGCGGAACACGCGCTTGGGGCAGCCCGAATTACGGATGCCGGCGATCATGCTGGCGTGGTTCAACGCGTCGGAGAAGATCACACAGCCCGGCAGCAAGCGCGCCAGCGTGGAAAGCGTCGCATCGTTCGAGACATAGCCCGACGTGAACAGCAGCGCTGTTTCCTTGCCGTGCAGATCGGCGAGTTCGCGTTCCAGTTCGACGTGGAAGTGGGTGTTGCCGCCGATATTGCGGGTGCCGCCTGAACCCGCGCCAACATCGTGCAGCGCAGCTTCCATAGCGCCGATAACCTTTTCATGCTGGCCCATGCACAGGTAGTCGTTCGAGCACCACACCGTGATCGGCTTGGGCCCGTTATGCCCATGGAAACAGCGCGCATTGGGATAGGCGCCCTTGTTGCGCATGATGTCGATGAAGACGCGGTAACGGCCTTCTTCATGCAGCCGGTCAATCGCCTGGTCGAAAATTTGATCGTAGTTCACACGCGGCTCTTTGTGCTGAGGGCGGGGCCGATGGTGCGGCCTGCCCATTCCTGTTCCGAACGTCTGCGCTCATAACCCACAAGTGGGGTAAATGTTTCGCGGGTATTTAAGGTTGCAGTGATCGATTTACCACCGCGATGTTTGCGAGCGTTTCGCAAGCCTTCGCAGCAGGTCAGAACGCTTCAGGCGGGCCAAATCCGCGCGCGGCGAGGGCGGCTTCCAGCCCTGCGGCGCCTGCCAATGGGCCGGTGACGATGAAACGGTTGGGGCCGGTTGCGGCGAAGCTTTGGCCTTCGAGCAGGTGCGCGATCCGCCGCGCGATGCCGGCCGCGCCGTCGACTTGGCGGACGTTGTCGCCGAACGCAGCGGTGAGTTCATCCGACAGAAGCGGGAAGTGGGTGCAGGCTAGCACCAACGTGTCGATATCTGCCGCCCCGGGCATGGCGGTAAGCCGCGCATGGACATCGGCGATAATGGCGGGATCAACCGGGTGCCCGCGCAGCTTCGCTTCGGCTGCCGCGACCAGACCGGGGGCGGCAACCCGCAACAGGCGGGTGCCGTTGCCAAAGCGCGCCTCAAGATCATCGACATACGCCTGGCGGATGGTCGCCTCGGTGCCGACGAGGCCGATGGTGCCGGTGCGGGTAAGCGCGGCGGCAGGCTTGATCGCCGGCACAGTGCCGACCACAGGTATCTCCAGCACATCGCGCACCATGCCGAGCGCAATCGTGCTCGCCGTGTTGCAGGCAATGCAGGCAAGGCGCGGCTGGTATCGTTCGGCCATCCGCCCGAGCAATCCGGCGACCCGCGTAGCTATCTGCGTCTCGGTCTTCGTGCCATAGGGGAGCCCGGCGAGATCAGCGGCGTAGATCACCGGGGCATGGGGCAGCACCTCGCGCAGGGCGTCATACACCGTCAGCCCGCCAACGCCGGAATCGAACAGCAGGATGGGGGAGGATGCTTTGACGTTCAAAAAAATCTCCGTTCGGGCTGAGCTTGTCGAAGCCTCGTCTTTCCTTTGGCACTCTGGGCGCTAGAAGAAGTGCGGCCCTTCGACAAGCTCAGGGCGAACGGAGAGTGTCTTGGAAGCTGTTTTCGCCGCACTATTGGGCTTTGCGCTGGGATCAGTCCCGTTCGGTCTGATCCTCACGCGCGCCGCCGGGCTGGGCGATGTGCGCGACATAGGTAGCGGCAGCATCGGCGCGACCAACGTGCTGCGGACGGGCAACAAGGGGCTGGCGGCGGCCACAGTGCTACTTGACGCGGCCAAGGCGGCGGTGCCGGTGCTGATCGCCGGACAAGTCTGGCCGGGCACGGAAGGGGTGGCAGGCGTCGCAGCGGTGGCAGGGCATTGCTTCACCCCGTGGCTGATGTTCAAGGGCGGCAAAGGGTTCGCGAGTGCAGCGGGCGCGCTGCTGGCGCTGGCGTGGCCTGCAATGTTGGCCTGCGCCGCGATCTGGGCGGCGGTGCTGTATCTCAGCCGGATTTCTTCGGTCTCATCGATGACCACCGTGGTCGCCGCGCCTGCGGTGGCGTGGGGGTTGGGCTACCCTCAGACGATCGCACCGCTGCTCGCCATTGCCGCGATCGTTCTGGTGCAGCACCGCGCCAATATCGGGCGGCTGATGCGCGGGGAGGAGCCCAAGATCGGCTCGGCCAAGCCGTGATGCCGGGGGGCATCTGATGGAAAGCCAAGGGTCGCAGCCGATGCTTTCACAAAACGAAGCCTTCGCGCGGATTCGCTTGCTGCGTTCGCCGAATATCGGCCCGGTGAGCTATCGCCAATTGCTGGCGCGGTTCGGGACGGCGGCGGCGGCGCTTGATGCGCTGCCCGATCTTGCTGCCCGCGGGAAGGGGCCATACCGTCCGGCTCCCACTGACGGCATTGAACGCGAAGTCGCAGCGGTGCGCAAAGCAGGTGCCCGCTATCTGTTCCACGATCAGCCCGATTACCCCGGTTTGTTGGCCGAACTGGACTCAGCCCCGCCAATCCTCACCTGCCGAGGCAAGCTGGCGCTTGCATCCGAACCCTGCGTCGCGCTGGTCGGTGCGCGCAATGCCAGCGCAGCGGCCGTGAAGCTGGCGCGCGAATTCGCCGCTGCACTGGCCGAGGCGGGGTTCACCGTCGTCTCGGGTTTGGCGAGGGGCATCGACGGCGCGGCACATGAAGGCGCGCTCGGCCACTACAGCCGCGCCACCATCGGCGTAATCGCGAGCGGGATCGACATCACCTACCCGCCGCAGCACACCGCCTTGCAGGAACGCATCGCCAATGAGGCGCTGCTGATCGCCGAGCAGCCCCCCGGCACCGAACCGCGCGGGAGGCATTTCCCAAGCCGCAACCGTATCATCGCTGGGCTGGCCGCTGGCACGCTCGTGGTCGAGGCTGCACCGCAATCGGGCAGCCTCATCACCGCGCGGCTGGCGGGCGAGGCGGGGCGTGAGGTGATGGCGATCCCCGGCTCCCCGCTCGATACCCGCGCGAGTGGCTGCAACCAGTTGATCCGCGAAGGCGCGGTGCTGGTGCAGACGCCCGATGAGGTGGTGGAACTGCTGCAAAGCTTCACCGGCACCCCGCGATCACGGTTCCGGGTGAGCGAGGGCGCGGCGGATTTTGACTACGCGGAACTGGCCGATGCAGACGTGGGCGGAGAGGGTGCGGATGCCATCGCCGCGCTGCTTTCCTCCGCTCCCATCAGCGTTGATGAACTGATCCGCCAATCGGGATCGAGCACAGCCGCTGTGCACATGGCGCTGCTGGAACTCGAACTGGCGGGCGAAATTGAACGTGAGGGAAGTGGTTTGGTGCGAAGGTCAGGGATTTGACACGCCGCGATGTAAGTTTTGGCGCGCTCGTGTCGGGGATGTTTGCCAACCTCAGGCTCGTCTGGTGGCAGTTGCTGGCCTATCTTGCCGTTGCCACCGTGCTGGCGTTCGTCGGACAACTGGTGGGTGACGAGCCGACCGGACTGGTGGGCCTGATCCTCTATTTCGCGGGCCAATATTGGCTTTTCCGTTCACTGCTGAAGGCGCGCGGTCTGGTGGAGACGCCGCGCATCCACATCTTTGCTTTCGTCGGCTTAGCTGCGGTGCTGATCATTCCCATCATGTTTGGTATTGGGCTGTTCGTGTTGCCGGGATTATTTCTGGTGGCCCGCTACATCGCCGCGCCCTCTTACATTGTTGCACGCGGAGACGGCGCTTTTGCGGCGGCGATCAATAGCTGGCGGGCGGTGCGCGGCCATACCCTGCCGATTGCCGGGGCGGCTGCGCTGATATTCATCGGAGTCAGTCTGATCGGAGGGCTGATCGGCGGGATCGGCGGCTTGCTTGCCGGGCTTGGCACAGATCGCGCGGCGGAACCGATCGACGTAATCGAGCTGCAATTAATCCCGTTGCTGCTGTTCGCATTGTCGACTGCTACCTACGAGTTGCTGGGGCCGCAGGACAATTCGATTGAGGAAGTGTTCGGGTGATGGGCGGGCCTGAGCTTGCTGCGAATGGGCTCGGCCGATGACGATCCGGGACGCGTGGGCCCAGAACGCATGGGCCGAGAACGCTTGGACAAGGCGGACGACAAGCGAGCGGGCATCGCTGATCATCATAGCGGTGGGCTGCGTCTATCTGGGCATTCTTGCGATCTGGGGGCAGGCGCCCATGGAAAGCGGCGACGACTTCATTTTCTTTCTCGGCGCCTTGGCGTTTGGCGCCTTGTTCCTCTTCTTCGCGGTTCCGGCTGCGCTTGCGGTGCTGGTGCTGGGCGGCGCGCATTTTGCCTCGCCGTGGCGGCGGGCGCTAGATCGGGTGTTGCCATTGCTGGCGCTTGCGCTGCTGGTCATGATGCTTGCAGGCTTGTGAATTGCGCTTGACGCCGTAAGGAGCCCCGCTTCACCCTCGCGCGTACACACGTAAGGGACGGCCCGGAACCATCATGCAGCTTGTCATCGTTGAATCGCCCGCCAAGGCGAAGACTATCGAGAAATATCTGGGCAAGGACTTCAAGGTTCTCGCGTCCTATGGCCACGTCCGCGATCTGCCGCCCAAGGATGGCAGCGTTGATCCCGACGCCGACTTTGCGATGGAGTGGGAACTCTACCGCGACAAACAAAGCCGCTTCAAGGAAATCGCCGATGCGGCCAAGGGCGCGACCCGTCTGGTGTTGGCGACTGACCCTGATCGCGAAGGTGAAGCGATCAGCTGGCACGTCCTCGAACTGCTGAAAAAGCGCAAAAGCGTGCCCGCGCTGGTCGACCGCGTCACCTTCAACGCGATCACCAAACAGGCCGTGACCGAGGCGATGACCCGCCCACGCGAGCTCGATCAGCCGTTGATTGATGCCTATCTGGCGCGGCGCGCGCTCGATTATCTGTTCGGTTTTACCCTGTCGCCGGTGCTGTGGCGCAAGCTTCCCGGTGCCAAGAGCGCGGGCCGCGTGCAATCGGTCGCGTTGCGCCTGATTGTTGAGCGTGAGCGTGAGATCGAAGCCTTCCGGGCGGACGAATACTGGAGCGTCGTTGCGCGGATGATGCACGATGGCACCGAGTTTGATGCGCGGTTGGTGCGGTTCCGGGGTGATAAGCTGGAGAAGCTGAGCCTTGGGGCTGAAGGCATTGCAATGGAGGCCAAGGCCGCCGTAGAGGCCGGGCGCTTCACCGTCGAAGGCGTTGAAACCAAGCCGCTGAAACGCAACCCCGCGCCGCCGTTCACCACCTCGACGCTGCAACAGGAAGCCGCGCGCAAGCTCGGCTTCTCAGCGCAGCACACCATGCGGTTGGCGCAATCGCTGTATGAGGCGGGCGCGATCACCTACATGCGGACCGACGGCGTGCAGATGGATATGAGCGCGATTATGGCCGCGCGCGATGCCATCGCGGCGCGCTTCAGCGAAGATTACCGCCCTGAAAAGCCACGTTTCTACAGCACCAAAGCCAAGAACGCGCAGGAAGCGCACGAGGCGATCCGCCCGACGGATTTCACCCGCGACCGCGTGGGCACGGGTGACGAGGGCAAGCTGTATGACCTGATCTTCAAGCGCGCGATGGCGAGCCAGATGGCGACCGCGCAGCTGGAACGCACCACCGTTACCCTGCGCGATGCGACCGGCCAGCACGAGCTGCGCGCCACCGGACAGGTGGTTCGCTTCCCCGGCTTTCTCGCGGTCTATCAGGAAAGCTTTGACGATTCTGACGATGATGATGGCAGCCTGCTGCCGGTAATGAAGGCCGGGGACACGCCCGCCAAACGCGCGGTCGATGCGACGCAGCACTTCACCCAGCCGCCGCCGCGTTTCTCCGAAGCCAGCCTTGTCAAACGCCTCGAAGAACTCGGCATCGGGCGGCCATCGACCTACGCCTCAACCATCCAGACCCTGCGCGACCGGGCCTATGTGCGGATGGAGAAGAACCGCTTCTTCGCCGAAGAATCCGGCCGCTTGCTGACCGCGTTCCTCGAACGTTTTTTCCCCACCTACGTCGCCTATGATTTCACGGCCGGGATGGAAGACGAGCTCGACGTCGTTTCTGACGGGCGCGAGGATTACAAGGCGGTGCTGGCCCGCTTCTGGAAGGACTTCAAGCCCAAGGCCGACGAGGTAATGGAGAAGCTGCCTTCGGAAGTGACCGAGGCATTGGACGAATATCTCTCCGATTTCCTGTTCCCCCCGCGCGAAGACGGTGCCGACCCGCGCGCCTGCCCGCTGTGCGCCAGCGAAGGTCGCGCCAATGGGCGGCTATCGTTGCGCGGCGGCAAGTTTGGCGCGTTTGTCGCATGCGTGAACTATCCCGAATGCAAATTCACCCGCCGCTTTGCCCAACCGGGCGGCGAGGGCGCGGACGGCGCGGATGATGGCGTGATGGGCCAGCACCCCGAAACCGGCGAGGATATCCACCGCAAGACCGGGCGCTTCGGCCCCTACGTCCAGATGGGCGACGGCAAGGAAGCGAAACGCGCCAGCATCCCCAAGGATCTCGACGATTTCGACTTGGATTGGGCGGTGAAGCTGCTCGATCTGCCACGCATCGTTGGCGCACATCCCGATACGGGCAAGGAAATCGAAGCCAATATAGGGCGTTATGGCCCCTATCTCCGCCACGATGGCAAATACGGCAAGCTCACCAACACTCGAGACGTGTTCGAGGTGGGGATGAACCGCGCGGTCGATTTGCTCGCGCAAGCGGCCAATCGTGGCCCCGGAACGCGCACCGCGTCCGAGCCCATCGCCACGTTGGGCGCGCATCCCACCAGCGGCGGGGAGATCAAGGTGATGCCGGGCCGCTACGGCCCCTATGTCACCGATGGCACCACCAATGCGACCATCGCCAAAGACATGAAGCCCGAGGATGTCACCATCGATATCGCCATCGCGCTGATCGACGCCCGCATTGCCAAGGGCCCGCCCGCCAAGAAGGGCAGGAAGAAAGCCGCACCCAAAAAGGCAGCGGCGAAAAAACCCGCTGCCAAAAAGGCAGCCCCTAAGAAGGCTCCGGCGAAAAAGAAGGCCCCGGCGAAAAAGGCAGCGGCTGCAACCGAATAAGGTGCAGCCGCGCCATCTCCTGCCGCGGCGTTGGTAAATCATAAAGCATTGCTGCCTATCACCCGAGTCCTGAGACTAGGGACCCGCACCGTGATAGAAATCGAAGTCCAGAACGAGACCCACCAAACGCAGGATCGCGTTCGCTTTGCCGCAGTGCCGCGCATCGGCGAAGGTCTGCGCTTGCGCGAACCCGATGGCATGTGGGCGAGCTATGACGTGATCGACGTGTGGTATCAGAAAGCCGATTACGGTGATGTCTGGATGCCCTACCTCCACGTGCGGCTGACCCCGGGCGAGGCTGTCGGCACCCTAGATGCCGCCGATCCCTATTCCGATGATTACGCTGCCCATGCTTTTGAGGCGGGCTTTGCGACACTGGGCGGGGGGCGATAGACGTGCAGAACCTTATCAAGCGCACATCCGGTCAGACCCGCCGCGCCGGGATGGAAGGCCGCACGCTGGCTGAAAAGCTGGCGTTGAACGAAGCGGCGCTCACCAAAGAAGCCGAGGATGCGGAAAAGGCCGTCGTCGAGCGCGCCGCCTCAGTGCCGCAAGCGCGCTCTCCTGAACCGTCGGCTGAGGCGGTTGCGGTACCTGTCCCTCCCGCTCCGGCCGCGCCGCAGATGGTACCCCATGTCGCAGGCACTTCTGACACCGATTCGATCGTCGCTGCCGCCAAGGCGATGCGCGACCGCTATGCCGGGGCCGTTGCGCCTGCGGCTGTCACCAAGACCTGCCTGATCGTTGATGATAGCCGCGTGATCCGCAAGGTTTCGTCGAAGATCGCGATCAGCCTGGGCTATGTCCCGGTCGAAGCTGAAAACGGCGAAGAAGCGCTGGCGCGCTGCAAGAAATCGATGCCCGATCTGGTGCTGACCGATTGGAACATGCCCGAAATGGACGGGATCGAATTCGTCACCAAACTGCGCGGCATCCCCACACCCAAAGAACCGGTGGTAGTGTTCTGCACCTCGAACGGCGAGGCGAAGGACATCCATGATGGCATCGCAGCGGGAGCGGATGATTACATCGTCAAGCCGTTCGACGAGGCCGCGCTGAAGGCGAAGCTGGAGAAGCTAGGGCGGGGGTGATTGCAAACCCCTCGTCGCGCGGTGTCAAGCACGGGGCGATAGAGCCTCTCCATTACGAGCAGCGAAGACGCAGGTCAGCTTACGGGATTGCGGAAGATCGTCGCTCATGGCCGCTGATGGGTGGAATCCGGAACGTCAGTTTTCGCCGGTCAGATTACTCGGCGATACATCTTAAAGATTGGCCCATCCCAGGATCATAGCCAATCCTGAAAATCGGTCGTTCGACATCGAAAACCATATGGGACATGACAGTCCCGTCCGGTGATCTTTCGCTGGTCCAGAAATAGCCGATGCGTCCGGCTAGATAAAAGATGCCTTCTTGCGTTCGCCAGCCAGCCGGAAGTGCCCCAAAGCCGGTGCTGTCCGACCCTGCGTATCTTCCGGGCCAGCCTTCAGTAGCTTTCAATGCCTTTGCGGCTTGCGCTCCGCCACCAAGGAAATCTTCAAGCACGAGCCAGTCGCGATTGTCTGGGACACGCCAACCTTCCGGGCATATGCCACGTTCATCGGTAACGGCCGCGAAGTTGTAGAGCAGCCCCCACTTGGCTGGTGGAGGCATCTGATTGGAATAGGTCGTATATGCCGGCACTCCGTTTCGCCCTGCCTCGGCCCAAGTAGAATCATCGGTCAGCAGCGCAATCGGATCGCCGTTGCGAAAGCGCGTACCTGCGTAGTTCTCCCGCATCCACACTTGCGTGCCGATTTTCACACTTTCGATGATGGGCGTTGGATCAGGATTGCCGGGCGTGCTCGTGATCGATGTTTGAGCCACTGTCGGCGAAACCAGCAGAAAAGTTGCGGCCAGCATTCGGGCCATTTTGGTCACGTGAACCACAGCGTTTTTCTCCAGCATTATAGAGCAGATACGTGCTGGCATTTTGGGAAGACGCAAATGTCTGCTTCGGGGTCGCTAGCCGAACGGCAGGTTTTGGTTCAGATCCGGGCTAAGCTGAGGCGTCTAACGTACCCAGTCCAGCCCCATTTCCTCGAAAATCTCCTTGTCCTCGGCCCAGTTTTCCAGCTGCTTGACGTGGAGATAGAGGTGCACCGGCACGCCCAGCACTTCGGACAATTCCTTGCGCGCGGCGGCGCCGATTTGTTTGATCCGTGACCCGCCCTTGCCCAGCACGATGGCGCGTTGTGTCTCCCGCGCCACCACGATCTGCTGGTGGATTTCGATGCTGCCATCGGCGCGCACTTCGTATTTCTCGGGCCGCACGGCGCTGTCGTACGGCAGTTCTTCGTGCAGTTGCTGATACAGCTGTTCGCGGGTGATTTCTGTGGCGAGTAGGCGTTCTGAAACGTTGGAGACCTGATCTTCGGGATACATCCATTCCGCCTCGGGCATCATGCCCGCTAGCGCGTCCTTCAATTCGGGCACCCCGTCACCAGTCAGGGCCGAGACGAAGTAGATTTCCGCAAAATCGACCTTGCCCGCCAGATCCTGCGCCAGCGCCAGCATGGGTTCCTTCTTGCTGCGGTCGACCTTGTTGATGACGAGGATTTTGCGTTCGGGCCGGGTCGCCAGCGCCTCCAGCAGCGGCTCCAGTTCATGCCGCCGCTGTTTGATCGGATCGACCAGCAGCAGCACCGCATCGGCCGCCTCTGCGCCTTCCCATGCGGCGCTGACCATTGCGCGGTCGAGCCTCCGCTTGGGCGCGAATATGCCCGGGGTATCGACCAGGATCATCTGCACCGGCACGCCCGCCAGTTCGTGCAGCGCAATGCCCAGCATCCGCGCGCGGGTCGTCTGCGCCTTGGCCGAGGTGATCGCGACCTTCTGGCCGACAAGTTGGTTCACCAGTGTCGATTTGCCTGCGTTCGGCGCGCCGATCACGGCAATCATGCCGCAGCGGGTGGGGCCGGGGGTGGGGCCAGTATCGGTGGGTGTTTCAGTTTCCATCATGGTTCCATTCGGGACGTTACCCGTATTGTTCGAGAAATGCCTTGGCGGCGAGCCGTTCGGCTTCGCCTTTGCTATTGGCGGTGGCTTCCGCCTCGCCGACGTTGCGGATGCTGACGCGCACGGTGAAGCGCGCGGCGTGATCAGGGCCGCTGCGGCCCACCACTTCGTAAGCAGGGATGGCGCGTCGGTTACCGGCGGCCCATTCTTGCAATGCGCTTTTTGGGTGTTTGGATTTACCTTCGTCGCCTTCCAGCTCATCCGCCCACAGCCGGTAGATGATGTCGCGGGCGGTATCAAACCCGTGCTGGACAAAACACGCGCCGATCAACGCCTCCATCACATCGCCGAGGATCTTGTCGCTATCCGTCCCGCCATCATCGCGGGCCTGTTTGCCAAGCCGGATGTGCGCGGGCAGACCGATGGTGCGGGCAATCCGCGCACAAGTCGTGCCGCTGACCAGCGCGTTCAATCGCTGCGACAACTTGCCTTCGGGCGCGCCGGTTGCGCGGAATAGCCAGCTGGCGACCGACAGGCCCAGCACCCGGTCTCCCAGAAATTCGAGCCGTTGGTAATCCGCTGCCTCCGCGCCCGTGCCGTTGAAGCTGCCATGGGTGAGCGCTTCGAGCCACGGAGCCTCATCGGCTATCGCAAAGCCCTGCGCCTCCAGCCAATCGCGCGCGGCGGGATCGAGGTGTTTCACAATCCGTCTCCGATGCGGTCCCAGCGCGCGGCGGAAAACCATGTCCACGGCAGCAGCCAATCGGCGCTGCCATCGGTCGACCAAACGATGATGCTGGCGCGGCCAACCAACAGGTCTTGCGGCACGAGGCCAACCGCATCGCCCTCGGCCGCGTCAAACCGGCTGTCGCGCGAATTGTCGCGGTTGTCGCCCATCACGAACATCATGCCTTCGGGCACGGTTTTGGGCGCAAAGCCATCGCCCGGGGTCATGCCGAAATCGAGCACTGTGTAGCTTTTGCCGCCGGGCAGGGTTTCGCGGAAAGCGGTGTAGCGGCACGCCGCACCGCCATCATCGCGCTGCACCAGTTCACCGCCCCATTCGCACCCCGTGTTGGGCGATTGCACGATGAGCGCATCGGCCACCGCCACGCGCGGCACCGGCGTGCCGCCCAGCACCACTTGCCCACCGACAACGCTCACCGTGTCACCCGGCAACCCGATCACCCGCTTGATATAGTCGCGCCCGTCAATCGGGTGTTTGAAGATCACGATATCGCCGCGTTCGGGTGGGTTCGCCAGCAGCCGACCTTCGGGCAAGGGCAGATCGAACGGCAGCGAATGGCGCGAGATGCCATAGGGCCATTTCGCAGCCAGCAGATAATCGCCGTTCATCAGTCGCGGCAACATGCTTTCCGATGGGATCGAGAAGGGCGAGAACACCAGCGTGCGGAACGCCAGCACCGCTATCAGCAGCTTGATCAGGAACCACACAAAGCCGCCCCAGCCCTGATTTGCGCGGATTTCGGCGCGCGGTGCATCGCTGGCAGCGGCGTCTGGCAAAACGGGGGGCAGCACGTCGCCGAGAGATTGGGTCTTAACATCCATCACGCCTGCCCTTACTCGCAGCCGCACACGTGCGCAAAGGGGAACGGCAATGAACGGATCGGCTCAGAAACACAGCATCGCTGCGGCATGGGACGATCTGCGCGCGATGGCACCGGTGACGCTCGCCGCGCTGTTCGCCGCAGACCTGGCGCGGACAGCGGCTTTCACCCGCCGCATCACATGGCCCAGCGCGCTTGGCGGCGACGCGGAAGCGGGGATGCGAATCGATTTTTCCAAGACGCATCTGGATGATGCGGCGCTGACCGCGTTTGAAGCTTTGGCTGACGCGCGCGGGTTTGGCGCGGCGCGCGAGGCTTTGTTCGGCGGCGGGATCGTCAATGTCACCGAAGGCCGCGCCGCCACCCACGGCGCATTGCGCGGCAGCGGCACAGAT
This sequence comes from Sphingomonadales bacterium Ga0077531, assembly GCA_001464915.1. Lineage (GTDB taxonomy): Bacteria > Pseudomonadota > Alphaproteobacteria > Sphingomonadales > Sphingomonadaceae > Erythrobacter. Next base: position 49,789 of record LNED01000013.1, on the reverse strand, counting down.
GCGCAGGTTGAGGAAGCTGATGCTTTGCTCGCCCGCATGGGGATGCTGGTTGAGGCGATCCACGAAGGCGCCTTGGGCGAAATCCGCCACTGCATCGCCATCGGCATCGGCGGATCGGCGCTTGGCCCAGCGTTGGCGATTGACGCGCTGACTCGCGATGTTTGCCAAGTCGATGTGCATGTCGTCTCGAACATTGATGGCCTCGCGCTGGAACAGGCGTTTGCTCGGTGCGACCCCGCAACGACGCTGATCGCGCTGGCATCGAAAACCTTCACCACCATCGAAACGCTGACCAACGCGGAAAGCGCGCTTGCGTGGCTGGCAGATAATGGTGTCGAAGATCCGGGCGGGCGGGTGATCGCGCTTACCGCCGCGCCCGAAAAGGCGGTCGAATGGGGTGTCGATGAAACCCGCGTGCTGCCGTTTCCCGAAAGCGTGGGCGGGCGGTATTCGCTGTTTTCGTCGATCGGCTTTCCGATTGCACTGGCGGTGGGGATGGACGAATTCCGTGCGATGCTGGCGGGCGCAAAGGCGGTGGACGATCACTTCCGCACCACCAAAGGCAGGGCGAATGCCCCGCTGCTCGCCGCCTTTGCCGATCAATTCTATACCCGTCTGAAAGGCTGCCAGACCCGCGCGGTGTTCGCTTATGACGAACGGCTCGCGCTGCTGCCCGACTATCTCCAGCAATTGGAGATGGAATCGAACGGTAAGAGCGTGACGGTCGATGGACAGCCAGTCGATGGCCCGACCGCGCCGGTCACGTGGGGCGGGGTTGGCACCGATGGGCAGCACGCAGTATTTCAGCTGCTGCATCAGGGCACGCACCTGATCCCGGTCGATTTTCTGGTGAGCATCGAGCCGGGCGACGCGCTTGATCCGGTGCATCACACCACCTTGCTGATGAACTGCCTGGCGCAAGGCGCGGCATTGATGGCGGGCAAGGCGTCGGACGATCCGGCGCGCGCCTATCCGGGGGATCGCCCCTCGACCACCTTCCTGCTCGACGATTGCGACGCGGCTGCGCTGGGCGCGCTGATCGCGTTCCACGAACAGCGGACGTTTGCGAACGCGGTGCTGATGGGCATCAATCCGTTCGACCAATTCGGCGTGGAACTGGGCAAGGCGATTGCGAAGCAAATCGCCAGCGGGGAGGGCGATTTCGACCCGAGCACCAAGGCGCTGATGGCGGCGGCTGGGTTGGGGTGATGCTTGGCGCTGCGCAATGATTGATTGACTTTCCGCAACTTTACGCCCATCTGCGCCCTATCGAAGCGCGCTAGCCATGCGTGAAGCGGCGGAAATCTAAAAGCATCCGCCCCGGCCGCGCCTCGGTTCTACCCAAGACTTCCCTTTTCACGCGGGCGGTTTCAACCCCCGCGCCGCGCGTGGCGTGCCCTTTGACGCTTGGCGTTTGGGCAGCCCAGCGCGCGTCGCAGATTATTTGCGAGCATTTTTTATATGACTACTTTTGCTGAACTCGGGCTGTCGCAGCCCGTGCTCCAGGCCCTTGACATGAAGGGCTACAACACCCCCACCCCGATCCAGGAACAGGCCATTCCCGCCGTGCTCAAGGGCCGCGATCTGCTTGGCATTGCCCAGACCGGCACGGGCAAGACCGCCGCTTTCATGCTGCCCAGCATTGATCGGCTGCGCGAATCAGACAAGCCGATCCCGTTCAAATCCTGCCGGATGCTGGTGCTCGCACCGACCCGCGAATTGGCGGTGCAGATTTCCGACAGCGCCAAGGATTACGGCGCGCTTGCGGGCCTCAAGGTGCAATGCATCGTCGGCGGCACTTCGGTCGGCAAGGATCGCAACAAGCTGCACCGCGGCGCTGACATTCTGGTCGCCACGCCGGGCCGTCTGCTCGATCTGATCGACCAGAAGGCGCTGAACCTCAACGGCATTGAAATTCTGGTGCTCGACGAAGCTGACCAGATGCTCGATCTCGGGTTCATCCACGCGCTGCGCAAAATCCGCGATATCACGCCCAAGGATCGTCAGACGCTGTTTTTCAGCGCGACCATGCCCAAGGCGATCAAGGAACTGGTCAGCGGGTTCTGCAACAATCCCGTGCAGGTTTCGGTCACTCCGCAAAGCACCACGGCCGAACGGATCGACCAACACCTGTTCATGGTGCAGCAGGACGAAAAGCTGAGCTTGCTCGAAATGATCCTCAAGGGCCGCCATCCGGTGCCCGGCACGATTGAACGCGTGCTGATCTTCACCCGTACCAAGCATGGCGCGGACCGGGTGGTGAAGCGGCTGGAACAATCCGGGATCGAAGCCAACGCGATCCACGGCAACAAATCGCAGCCGCAGCGTCAGCGCGCGCTTGATGAATTCCGCAAGGGCCGCGTGCCGGTGCTGATCGCAACCGATGTCGCCGCACGCGGGATCGACATTCCGGGCGTGAGCCACGTGATCAACTACGAACTGCCCAACGTGCCCGAACAATATGTCCACCGCATCGGGCGCACCGCGCGCGCGGGCAAGGATGGGGTCGCGATTGCGTTCTGTGCCGAGGATGAACGCGCATATCTGAAGGATATCCGCAAGGTCACCGGTGCAGAACTGGAACGCTTGCCGCTGCCGGATAACTTCCGCGCGGTTGTTGAAGGCGAAGGCCCGACCAAGCCAGCGGCCCGCACTCCGATGAAGCGCGTCAACCCGCGCCCACTCGGCCAGCGTCCGCAAGGCGATCGCAAGCCGCAGGGTGGCGAGCGCCGTCCTGAAGGCGAGCGTCGTCCGCAGCAGGGTGATCGTCGCCCAGACGGTGATCGTAAGCCGCAAGGCGAGCGTCGTCCTGAAGGCGATCGCCGCGCCTTTGGTTCCAAGCCCGGCGGCAATAGCAGTGGTGATCGTCGCCCAAGCGGCGGCGGTCGTCCTTCAGGCGGCGGCGGTAACGGCGGCGGCGGCAATCGTGGCCGTGGTCGTCCCGGCGGCGGTGGCGGTGGTCGACCGCGCTCTGCCAGCGCCTGATAACAAATAAGAGTGGGGGCCCTAGCGCCCCCATTTCTTTGTCTGGAATGCTGATTTTCGCCCACCGATGGTTGCCGCCATCGGGACGCTCGCCCATATGCGCAAGCACTCAAGCGGGAGCAGCGCGATGGCCGACCAATATGACTATGACCTCTTTACCATCGGCGCAGGATCGGGCGGCGTGCGCGCCAGCCGGGTCGCCGCCGCGCACGGCGCGCGGGTCGCGGTGGCAGAGGAATACCGGGTCGGCGGCACCTGCGTCATCCGTGGCTGCGTGCCCAAGAAGATGCTGGTCTATGGAGCACATTTCGCTGAGGATCTTGAGGACGCCAAGCAATTCGGCTGGACCATCGAAGGCAAAAGCTTCGACTGGGTCAAGCTGCGCGATCACGTGCAGGCCGACGTCTCGCGGCTCGAAGGGCTGTATGGCCAGACGCTAAGCAACCACAATGTCACGGTCTTCGCCGAACGCGCGACCATCACCGGCGACCACGAAGTGACGTTGGCGAGCGGCAAGGTCATCACCGCCGGGCACATCCTGATTGCGACCGGCGCGCGCCCGCTGATCCCCGATTTTCCCGGCAATGAACACGTCATCACCTCCAACGAAGCGTTCCATCTGGACGCCATCCCGCGCCGTATCCTGATCGCGGGCGGGGGCTACATCGCCAATGAATTCGCCGGCATCTTCAACGAATTCGGTGCCAAGGTGACGATCGCCAACCGTTCGGACACGATCCTGCGTAGTTATGACACCAGCGTGCGGGATCGGTTGCTGCAGATCTCGATGGTGAAGGGGATCGAATTCCTGTTCCACGCCGAATTTGAATCGGTCGACAAGCAGGATGACGGCACCTTGCTGGTCAAACTCACCGGGCAAGACGCGCGCGAATTCGATGCTGTGATGGTCGCGACTGGCCGCGTGCCGAACGTCGAAGGGCTGGGGCTGGAAACCATCGGGGTCGACGTGGGCACAAAGGGCGAAATCGTCGTCGATGCCTTCAGCCGCACGAACGTCGATTACGTTTATGCCGTGGGCGATGTGACCGACCGGGTGCAATTGACTCCGGTGGCGATCCGCGAGGGCCAAGCGTTCGCCGATTCAGTCTTCGGCGGGATTGAGCCTTACGCTGTCGATCATTCCTGCGTGCCGAGCGCAGTGTTCAGCCATCCGCCGATTGCCGCTGTCGGCATGACCGAGGGCGAGGCGCGCAACAGCCTTGGCAATATCAAGGTCTATCAGGCCGATTTCCGCCCGATGAAGAACGTCGTCGCGGGCCGCAACGAACGCAGCTTGTACAAGATGATCGTCGATGCGGCGAATGACCGGATCGTCGGCATCCACATGATCGGCCCCGAAGCGCCCGAGATCATGCAGGCCGCCGCCATCGCGGTGAAGGCGGGCCTGACCAAAGCCGATTTTGACGCGACAGTGGCGATCCACCCGACGATGGCGGAAGAGCTGGTGCTGTTTAAGTAGGCTGGGCGCGAAACAGGGGAATTGGGATGGATGTGAACGGCAAGGTGGTGCTGCTCACCGGCGGCAGCGCCGGGATCGGGCGTGAGCTGGCGCGGCAGCTTCAGGCCAAGGGCGCGCATGTGATCCTTACCGGCCGCGATCCGGAGCGGCTGGCGGCGATGGAAGCGGATGGGTTCGCGGTGCTCGCCGCCGACCTGTCGAACGCGGCGGGCGTCGATGCGCTGGTCGCCGCGCTGGGCGATCGGCCGATCGATATCCTGATCAACAATGCCGGTCTGGGCGTGCCGCATGATGTGCGTGATGCTTTGCCCGATGCCGATGCGGCTGACGGCTGCCTCTATGCGAACCTTTCCGCGCCGATCCGGTTGATTACCGCGCTGTTGCCGCGCCTGCGCACCCGGCATGAAGCCGCGATCATCAACGTCACCAGCGGCCTCGCCATTGCGCCCAACACGGCCAGTTCGGTCTATTGCGCGAGCAAAGCGGGTTTGCGCAGCTACACCATGGCCTTGCGCAGCCAGCTTGCGGGCGAGCCGATCCAGGTAATCGAGGCGCTGCCGCCGATGGTCGACACGCAGATGACCGCCGACCGCGACACGTCCAAGATGCCGCCGCAGGAATGCGCCCGCCAGATCATCACTGCGCTCGAAGGCGGGCGGGCTGAGGCCAATGTCGGGATGGTGAAGCTGCTGCGCGCGGTCTATTCGCTGTCGCCGGCGCTTGCGCGCAGCGTCATGCGCCGCTTCTAGGCTCCGAACCGCGCCGGAGAGAACAACTCCGGCGCTAAGCCCGCTGCCGCGCAATCTTCCGGGAAGGGCAGACCGAGCGTCGCTGCCTCGGCAATCCGCGATAATGCCGGTGCGGTCTGGAACCCGGCTCCGCCTTGCCCCGCTACCCACACAAACCCCGGCGCACCTGCCGCGTGGCCGATAACTGGCAATTCGTCGGGCGCGAAGCTGCGGAGGCCCGCCCAGCTATGCGCGATCCGGCGGATCGGGAGGGTGGTCGCCTGCTCCACGCGGTCGGCTGCGACGGCGATGTCCAATTCCTCGGGCGCTGCATCGCACGGCGTGCTCGGGGTCTGATCCATGCTTGATGCGAGCAACTGTCCGCGCCCTTCAGGGAGCAGATAGAAGCCTTCGCCCACCGTCTTGGTGAAGGGCCAGCTGCGCACATCATCACCCTCTGGCGCAGCAAAGCTGATGACCGTGCGGCGGCGCGGCTCTATACCGATGGGTGTGACGCCCGCCATGCGCGCGATTACATCCGCCCATGCGCCCGCCGCATTGACGAGGATCGGAGCGGCAAAATCCCCTGCCAGCGTCAGCACCCGCCATTCCGCACCCTGCCGGGCAATCGCGCTGACCTGCGCGCCGGTGACCAACGTGCCGCCGTGGGCGCGCAGGCTTGCGACATGGGCTTGCAGCATCGCGTTGGTATCAAGCTTGAGCGACGCGTGATCGACCAGCGCGGCGTGACACGCTTCCTCCCGCAGGCAGGGCATCAATACACGCGCCTCGTCCGAGCCAAGGCGGGCGTAATCACAGCCATACTGGACGTGCACCGCCTCCAGAGCATCAAGAGCCGCGACTTGATCCGCCGCAGCAATATGCAGGGCAGGGTGCACGCTGCCATGTGTCGCAAGTTCTGCCAAGCTGAGCGCCGTCAGCGTCCGCACTGCCTCATTGCCCAGCCCATAATGCGCAAATGCGACCGAGCGGCCCGAAGCGTGGTATCCCGGCGCGCTTTCGCCCTCCAGCACCACCACCCGGCCCCGATCTCCCAGACGCGCCGCCAACCGCGCGGCCAGCGATAGCCCCGCAATCCCGCCGCCGATCACCAGCACATCCGCCTGCTTCATCGCTGCCCTCGCGTTTGCGTCTCGCCACTTTTGCCACGTTGACGCTGCGCACCGGCTAAGGCAACGCAGATGCCAAAGCAAACAACAGGGGAACCCCATTGTCCGCCAATATCGCCGAAATGGAACGCCGCCGCGAAGCTGCCCGCATGGGCGGCGGGGCCAAGCGCATCGAAGCCCAGCACGCCAAGGGCAAACTGACCGCGCGCGAACGGCTCGACGTGCTGCTCGACGAAGGCAGCTTCGAAGAAGTCGACGCCTATGTTGAGCACGACTGCAATGATTTCGGCATGGAAACCCAGCGCATTCCGGGTGACGGGGTGGTAACGGGCAGCGGCACCATCAATGGGCGCTTGGTCTATGTCTTCAGCCAAGATTTCACGGTGTTCGGCGGCAGCCTTTCGAAACGCCATGCCGAGAAAATCTGCAAGGTGATGGACACCGCCATGAAGGTCGGTGCGCCGGTGATCGGATTGAACGATTCGGGCGGGGCGCGGATTCAGGAGGGCGTGGCGAGCCTTGGCGGCTATGCCGAGGTGTTCCAGCGCAATGTGCTCGCCAGCGGCGTGGTGCCGCAGATCAGCCTGATCATGGGGCCGTGTGCGGGCGGGGCGGTGTACAGCCCGGCGATGACCGACTTCATCTTCATGGTGAAGGACAGCTCGTACATGTTCGTCACTGGGCCGGATGTGGTGAAGACCGTCACCAACGAAGTCGTGACGCAGGAAGAATTGGGCGGCGCGATCACCCACACCACCAAGACTTCTGTGGCCGACCTCGCGTATGAAAACGACATCGAGGCGCTGCTGGCGACCCGGCGGTTCTTTGATTTCCTTCCTTTGTCGAACCGCGACGAAGCTCCCGTTCTGCCCACCGGCGACGCGTGGGACCGGATCGACAACAGCCTCGACACGTTGATCCCGGACAACGCCAACCAGCCCTATGACATGCACGAAGTCATCGCCAAGGTGCTGGACGAGGGCGATTTCTTCGAAATTCAGCCGATGCATGCAGGCAATATCCTGTGCGGCTTTGGCCGCGTGGAGGGCCGCACCGTGGGCGTGGTGGCAAACCAGCCGATGGTGTTGGCAGGCTGCCTCGACATCAATTCATCGAAGAAAGCCGCGCGGTTCGTGCGGTTCTGCGATGCGTTCGACATCCCGATCCTGACCTTCGTCGACGTCCCCGGCTTCCTTCCGGGCACGAGCCAAGAATTGGGCGGGATCATCAAGCACGGCGCGAAGCTGCTGTTCGCCTATGCCGAGGCGACCGTGCCTAAAATCACCGTCATCACCCGCAAGGCCTATGGCGGGGCGTACGACGTGATGGCGTCCAAGCACCTGCGCGGCGATTTGAACTACGCCTGGCCCACAGCGGAAATCGCGGTGATGGGCGCAAAGGGCGCGGTGGAGATCATCTTCCGGCAGGAAAAGGACGACCCGGCCAAGATCGCCGAGCGCACCAAGGAATACGAAGACCGGTTTGCCAATCCCTTCGTGGCGGCGTCGCGCGGGTATATTGACGAGGTGATCCACCCGCACTCGACGCGGCGGCGGATTGCGCTGGGGCTACGCAAGCTGCGGACGAAGCAGTTGGAGAACCCTTGGAAGAAGCATGACAATATTCCGCTGTGAGGTAGTATGGCACTGACAGATCCCGCACGAGAACTGGTAGAAACACTTGCGCTTCTATCTGAAGAACCTAACGAAAAAATTGTCTCACGGCTAACGTCTAGGGCAAATGTAGAGCCTTGGTCGTCATCTTTGTTTTCGATTATTTTCGAAATTATTGATCGTTCGGATTTAGTCATTTCTGAAGTCAAAAAACTACCGCTTGATCAAGATGTCATGGAAGATGCTATTAGGAGTTTGAAGGCGATCCGTGCTGTTTTCGCCAACCCGAAAGTGCTTGACCAAGACATAAATCAGCTTCGGATGACTGTTTCCGGTGCAAATGCGACAGTACTTAAGATGCTATCCAGCCAAATTCGAGAAAATGTCTCTTATCATAAATTGACTAAAGAAGAGCGAGAAGAGATTTTACAAGATGTCAATGATTTATTTGGTTGGCTTATTGATCTGCAATCTGACGAAAAGAGTTTTATTCGTCAGGCTCTAATTGATGGACTTGCGCGGTTTATATTTCGACTAGAGAGGCTTGAATGGGTTGGTAGTGGATACGTTCTAGAGGGCTTGCGAGATGTAATTCAAGCCTATTTGGCGCTTGAAGGGGCTAATATAGTCGACGATGGAGGTGATGAGCTTCAGAAGGCGATCCTTTCAAAATGCAAGGCCACAGTGGTGAGAACGCTTTCGGTCCTCGACATCGTCAAAGAGCAAACTGACAGAGCTGACTGGGCGCTACGTGCATATGGGGCGGTCTCTGCCCTTGCCGATGGTTCGACTACTGTGACCGCCCTCTTATCGTAGGATTTCAACATGAAACTCGGCCGTCTCAACCACATCGGGGTCGCCACGCCCTCCATCGCGGACTCGATCGCGTTCTACCGCGACGTCATGGGCGCGACCAAGATCCACACGCCCTTCGACCTGCCCGAACAGGGCGTGAAGGTCTGCTTCGTCGACACCCCCGGTGCGGATGGCGCGATGAATGGCACGCAGATTGAGCTGGTCGAACCGCTCGGGCCGGACAGCACGCTCGCTGGCTTCATCGCCAAGAACCCCTTGGGCGGCCAGCATCATCTATGCTTTGAAGTGCCCGATATCGCCGAAGCGCGCTCGGAATTTGAGGCGCTCGGCAAGCGCATCCTCGGCCCCACACGGATCGGCGCGCACGGCACCCCTATCTTTTTCGTCCATCCCAAGGACATGGGCGGCATGCTTACCGAAATCATGGAAACGCCCAAAGATGGCACCCACTGGTCTGATTAACCCCAATTCCGTCACCCCGGCCACCGAGCCGGGGTCGCCCGCCGCCTGAGATCCCGGGTCAAGTCCGGGATGACGAAAGTGAGAGAGAAATGTCCTACGAAACCATTCGCGTCGAACGTGACGGCCCGCTGCTCACCATTACCCTGAACCGGCCCGAGCGGCTCAACGCCATGCCGCCGCAGATGGCGGACGAGTTGGGGCAGGCGTTCTATGACCTTGGAGACGCGCGCGCGGTGCTGATTACCGGCGAGGGCAAGGGCTTTTGTTCGGGCGCCGACCTTTCGGCACGCGGCAGCGGCTCGGCGCTCGGCGGGAAGGGTGGCAGTCACGAGGCGCTGATCAATCACTATAACCCCGCCATCAGCCAGCTGATCCGCGCGAATGTGCCGGTGATCTGCGCCGTGAATGGCCCGGCGGCGGGCGTGGGATGCAGCCTCGCGCTGGCGGCGGACTTCACCATTGCTGGCAAGAGCGCCTACTTCCTGCAAGCCTTCGTCAATATCGGGCTGGTGCCCGATGGCGGATCGACCTGGCTGCTCGCCCGCGCGATTGGCCGTGCGCGCGCGACCCGGATGATGATGCTGGGCGAGAAAATCTCTGGTGAACAGGCCGAGGAATGGGGCCTGATCTACAAGTGCGTCGATGATGCCGACCTGATGACCGAAGCCCGCGCACTGGCGACCAAACTGGCGAATGGCCCGACCATCGCCTACGCCCAGATGAAGCGCAATCTGGCCACCGCGCTCGACACCAACCTGCAAATGGTGCTGTTGGCCGAAGCCGAAGCGCAGCGGGTAGCAGGCGCGACGGCTGATGCGATGGAGGGCGGGATGTCGTTCCTGCAAAAGCGCAAACCGGAATTCAAGGGGGAGTAAACCCCCACCACCTCCGTTCATATCGAGCGGAGCGCGAAGCGCGCAGTCGAGATACCCCGCGCGGTGTCTCGACTTCGCTCGACACGAACGGATATGGTACCCGACATGACCCAAAAACCGACTCTCACCGACTGGAACACCCTCGCCGACAAGGAGGTGAAGGGCCGCGATCTTACGTGGCACACGCCCGAAGGTATCGCGGTCAAACCGCTGTATACCATTGAAGATCACGAAGGCTTTGACCCCGGCTTGCCCGGTTTCGCACCCTTCACGCGCGGGGTGAAGGCTTCGATGTATGCGGGCCGTCCGTGGACGATCCGGCAATATGCGGGCTTCTCCACCGCCGAGGAATCGAATGCGTTTTACCGGCGCAATCTGGCGATGGGACAGAAGGGCCTCAGCGTCGCCTTCGATCTCGCCACCCACCGCGGCTACGACTCTGACCACCCGCGCGTGGTCGGCGATGTCGGCAAGGCGGGGGTGGCGATCGATACGGTCGCTGACATGCAGATCCTGTTCGACCAGATCCCCTTGGATTCCATGAGCGTTTCCATGACGATGAACGGCGCGGTGATCCCGGTGCTGGCGTTCTTCATCGTCGCGGCGGAACGTCAGGGCGTGTCGCAGGACAAGCTGGAAGGCACGATCCAGAACGACATCCTCAAGGAGTTCATGGTCCGCAACACCTATATCTACCCGCCCGAACCTTCGATGCGGATTATCTCGGACATCATCGCATATACCTCGGCCAACATGCCGAAATTCAATAGCATTTCGATCAGCGGCTACCACATGCACGAAGCCGGGGCGACCGCGGTGCAGGAACTGGCCTTCACCATCGCCGATGGTAAGGAATATGCGAGCCGCGCGATGGCCGCGGGGCTGGATATCGACGCTTTCGCAGGCCGCCTCAGCTTCTTCTTCGGCATCGGCATGAACTTCTTCATGGAGATCGCCAAACTGCGCGCCGCGCGCACGCTGTGGTACAAGGTGATGGACGATCTCGGGGCGAAGGACGAACGCTCCAAGATGCTGCGCACCCACTGCCAGACGTCGGGCGTGAGCTTGCAAGAACAAGACCCCTACAACAACGTCATCCGCACCACGGTGGAGGCAATGGCGGCGGTGCTGGGCGGCACCCAGTCGCTCCACACCAATGCGCTGGATGAGGCGATCGCGCTCCCCACCGATTTCTCGGCCCGCATCGCGCGCAACACACAGTTGGTGCTGCAAGAGGAAAGCGGCATCTGCAACGTCGTCGATCCGCTCGGCGGCTCGCACTATATCGAGGCGCTGACCGCGACCTTGGTGGCCGAAGCCGAAGCGATGATGGCCGAGGTCGATGCAGCAGGCGGCATGACCGCCTATGTCGCCACCGGCGCGCCCAAGGCCGCGATCGAGCGTGCGGCGGCGGAAAAGCAGACCGGGATCGACAAGGGCGAGACGGTGATCGTCGGGGTCAACAAGTACCGCAAAGACAGCGAAGACCCGATGGATACTCTGGATATCGACAACCAGAAGGTGCGCACTGGGCAGATCGCACGCCTCGCCAAGGTGCGCGAAGGGCGTAACGAGGCGGCGTGCCGCGCGGCGCTGGCGGCGTTAACGGCGGGCTGTGCAGACGGTGCGAATGTTTTGGCGCTGGCAGTCGATGCCGCGCGCCACGATGCCACCCTCGGCGAGATTTCTTCGGCGATGGAAGAGGTGTTCGGCCGTCACGATGCCACCCCCGCGCCGGTCAGCGGCGTCTATGCCAGCGCCTATGAATTCGACCGCCGCTGGGCGCAGGTGTTGGACGGCGTCGAGGCCGTGGGCCGCCGCTTGGGCCGCGCGCCCCGGATCATGGTCGCCAAGATGGGGCAGGATGGGCATGATCGCGGCGCCAATGTGATCGCGAGCGCGTTCGGTGACATGGGTTTCGAGGTGATCTCCGGCCCGCTGTTCCAGACTCCCGAGGAATCCGTCGCCATGGCGCTTGAACACGACGTCGACGTCGTCGGCGCGTCGTCATTGGCGGCAGGCCACAAGACCCTGATCCCCGAGCTGATCCGCCTGCTGCGCGAAGCCGGGCGCGGCGATATCAAGGTCACCGCGGGCGGCGTGATCCCGCCGCAGGACTACGACTACCTGCGCGAGGCGGGGGTGCATGGGATCTATGGCCCCGGCTCAAATGTGGTGGAGTGCGCGGCGGATATCCTCGTGCTGTTGGGGCACAACATGCCACCACTCGGCGAAGGGCTGGACGAGGCGGCGGAGTAGCGTCTACTTCCTCGTCATTGCGAGCCGAAGGCGAAGCAATCCAGCTCCTGACCTAGACGCAGGTGGCCACGGCAGAAACTGGATTGCCGCGTCGCCTGCGGCTCCTCGCAATGACGAAGGGGTGCGCGCCGTGACATTTCCGCGAAGTTTGCAAATTTTCGGCGTAGCTTTGGTCTTCGCGGGCTTCCTGACCTCACCGCTAAAGTCCTATGTTTTTCGCTGCGGCATGAAGCCGGTTGATCTGCTGGAAGGCCCCTGCACAGCGTTCAAGGAATGGCATTCGCCCATCGGATTTGTTCCCCTCGCGCTTGGCGTTGTAGCGATTGCCGCCAGCGTCGTTCTCAAGAATCGAGAAAGCAATAAATGACCCACCCCCGCACCGACTGGACCCGCACCGAAATCGCGGCCCTCTTCGACCTGCCCTTCACCGAGCTGCTGTTTCAGGCCGCCAGCGTCCACCGCGAATACCACCCGCCCACGCAGGTGCAGCTTTGCACTCTGCTCAGCATCAAGACCGGCGGGTGCCCGGAGGATTGCGGATATTGCTCGCAGTCGGTCAGCGCGGATTCCGGCGTGGAAGCGACCAAGCTGATGGACGTGCAGGCCGTGCTCCAGCGTGCGGCGCAGGCCAAGGATGCGGGCTCGCAGCGGTTCTGCATGGGGGCGGCGTGGCGCAATCCCAAGGACCGCGACATGCCTGCAATTGTCGAGATCGTGAAGGGCGTGCGCGACATGGGGCTCGAGACCTGCATGACGCTGGGGATGCTGGAGCCGCATCAGGCGGAGATGCTGGCCGAGGCGGGACTGGATTACTACAACCATAATATCGACAGCAGCCCTGAGTATTACGAGCGCGTCATCTCCACCCGCGATTTCCAGTGCCGCTTGGATACGCTCGATCATGTGCGCAAGGCGGGGATCAATGTGTGCTCTGGCGGGATTGTCGGCATGGGCGAGACGCGTGAGGACCGGGTGGGCTTCGTCCACACCCTCGCCACGCTGCCGCAGCATCCCGAAAGCGTGCCGGTCAATGCGCTGGTGCCGGTGAAGGGCACGGTGCTGGGCAATATGTTGGCCGATACGCCGCTGGCTAAAATCGACGATATCGAGTTTGTCCGCACGGTCGCGGTCGCGCGCATCACCATGCCGCGCTCGATGGTGCGGCTTTCGGCGGGGCGCGAGTCGATGTCTGAAGCCACGCAGGCGCTGTGCTTCCTTGCCGGCGCGAATTCGATCTTCACCGGCGACAAGCTGCTGACCGCGCCCAATGCGGGCGATGACAGCGACGGCGCGTTGTTTGCGAAGCTGGGCCTGACGGCGCTCAAGGGCGAGGAACCCGCGCGCGCTTGCAAGACAGCGGTGCCGGCTGAATGATCGGCCTGCTCGCCGCAGGAGCTCTGGCAGTGGCACCCGCGCCGCAGCCGCAACCGCTGACCATTGGCGAGACGGTGACGCTTGAGGCGCTCGGGGCGGAGCGCAGCGTCAACATCATCCTGCCGCCCGATTACGCCGCCGAGCCGGACAAGCGCTGGCCGGTGATCTACCTGCTCGACGGGGCGATGAAGCAGGATTTGATGATGGGCGCCGGCCTGATGCGCTGGGGTGCGCTGTGGGGGCGGAGCAAGGACGCGATCATCGTCGGGATCGAGACGCGGGACCGCACGCGCGAATTGCTCCCCGCGACCGGTGATGCTGCCGAGCGTGCGAAGTATCCCACCGCAGGTGAGAGCACCGCCTTCCGTGCGTGGATGGCCGAGGCGGTCAAGCCGATGGTCGAGGCGCGCTATCGCCACGATGGCAACGCGTTTCTGGTGGGCGAAAGCGCTGCGGGGCATTTCGTGGTCGAGACCTGGGCGACCGCGCCGCAGATGTTCACCGGCTACGGCGCGATCTCGCCAAGTCTGCAATGGGACTTTGAGGCGTTGAGCCGCCGCGGGTTGGGCGAGGCAAAGCGCCCGCCGCTTTACCTCAGCCTCGCGGACGAGGGCGGGGCGACCGAGACGGGCATGGAGCGGCTGCTGGCTGTGCTGCCCGCAGATCAGCCTTATTGCTTCTCAGACCGCCGCACCCAATTGCGCCACGCGACGAGCCTTCACGGCCTGCTCCCCGAAGCGCTGCAATATCTGCTGCCGACCGAGGCGGATTGGTTGGACGAATTCGGGATGGTGCTGCGGTGTGAGCGTCGGGGCGGCTGAATGACCCTCGGCTTTTCCGTCGACGCTTTGCTGCCCAAGGCGCGCGGGGGTGGGCAACTCCGCATGGGGCTGGTGAAGCTGGAGGAGCGCGATTGGCGAGAGCCGCAACCCGATCTGGCGGCGCGCGCTGAGGGCTTTGCCGATTGGCCGCAGGGCGTGCAACTCACCCCCGAAGCAGACGCACCGGGGCGCGAACTCGCGGCAATGCTCGGCACCCAAGGCGCGCTGCCCGAAGCCGCGCTCGCAACCCACGAAGACCTGTGCCTGCTCACGAAGCGCGAGGATGAGGACGTCTACCGCCTGATCGGCGCAGCGGTTGCCTGGCCCTCCGACTGGCACCCCGCGCAGAAAATCGGCCTCCCCCTGCGCGCGCTCCATGCGCCGATTGCGGGGTATGAGGAGCAACTCGCCACCGGGGTTGATCGCTTCATGGAAACGCTGCGACCCGGCCCGATTTACGCCCGCTGCAACTGGTTCATCGCCGCCACAGGCAACCGCCGCTGGCTGCCCGACCGCCCGCCGCAGCAGGCCTTCGCCCATGTCACTCCCGACAACGCGGGCGAGACGTTGTTCGTGCGCTCAGAACGCCAGACACTCCGGCGGCTCCCGCAGACGGGCGCGATCCTGTTTGGCATCGGCATTTATGTCGAACCGCTCGGCAACCTCTCGCCCGCCAATATCGCCATGCTCGGCAAAGCGGTGCAAACCCTTGTCAGCGGCGAGGGCGACAGGCGCGGCGCGCCCGCCTATGCTGAAAGCCTGATCGCCTACGCGCAAAGGAACGCCGCATGATCGCCTCGCTCATTCTCCCGTTGCTGCTGCAATCCGCCACCCCGCCCGTGCCCGAGTGGAACTGCGATGATCCCATCGCCCAGCAGGAAATGAACCAGTGTGCTGCCCGCGATTTCGAGGTCGCGGACGAACGCCTCAATGCCCAGTGGAAAGAAACTGCCGCGGTGATGAAAGCCCGCGATGCCGATTTCGCCGCGAGCGGCGGGGGTGAATATGACACCCGCGAAGGATACTTTGAAAGCCTGCTCGAAGCGCAGCGCGGCTGGCTGCGGTATCGCGATGCGCATTGCCGGGTCGATGGCTACACCGCGCGCGGCGGCAGCTTGGAACCCTTGTTCAGCGCCACGTGCAAGGCTCGCCTGACCCGGCTGCGCACCGATGAACTGCGGGAGCTGATTGCAACGCAGTAATCAGAGCTGGGTGACATGCGCTGACGCTACGGCATCCTCGCCTTATGCTTGCCATGATTGACCGCTAGGTGACACTGCGGGTCGCATTCCATGGGGTAATGGGGAGGAATGGACATGCGAAACTCTAATATTGGTAAAGGACTTGCGACGGCTGCGGCGCTTGCATTGGCGCTCGTATTCATGCCGGCTGCCGCACAGGCGCAGGATGCTGCGCAGGCCGAGGAGGTAACCTGGGCCAGCGTGACGATGACCCGGTTCCATACCGGCAAACGCGACCGCGCGCTTGAGATAATCAAGGATTACTTCGCCAAGGCTGACCGGATGTCGGGCGTGGATTCGGGCGTCCACGGCATCCATCTCGATACCGGCGAATGGGACGTCATCTATGTCTTCCCGATGAAAGGTGGCCCGGGCGATCTGGCGAAGCGCAATTCGCCCGAAGGCGAAAAATGGATGGCTGAGATGATCAAGCTGGCGGGCAGCAAAGAGGCCGCCGAAAAGCTGATGGCCGAGTTCGATACCCTGATCGCGGCGCAGGTGACTCAGATCGGCCATGCGCATAGCGATCACTAGGCATGTCGCGCAGTTGAATTAGTCAGGTTGATACCGGGCTCCGGGGGCGGCATAGGCAGTCCAAGCCTGTAACGCCCCCGGAGGTTCCTGTTGTTCAAGAAAATCCTAATTGCCAACCGCGGCGAAATTGCCTGCCGGGTCATTACCACTGCCCGCAAGATGGGGATCAAAACCGTCGCGGTCTATTCCGATGCTGATGCGCGCGCGCCCTTCGTCGCCATGGCGGACGAGGCGGTGCATATCGGCCCGTCCCCCGCGGCGGAATCCTACCTGATCGCGGACAAGATCATCGCCGCCTGCAAACAGACCGGGGCTGATGCCGTCCACCCCGGTTATGGCTTCCTGTCGGAACGCACTTCCTTTGCCGAGGCGCTTGCGGCGGAAGGTATCGCCTTTGTTGGCCCGCCAGTGGGCGCAATCGCGGCTATGGGCGACAAGATCGAATCCAAGAAACTTGCGATGCAGGCGGGCGTCAACGTCGTCCCCGGTTTTGTCGGTGAGATTGACGATACCGAACACGCGGTGCGGATTTCGGACGAAATCGGTTATCCAGTGATGATGAAGGCCAGCGCTGGCGGCGGGGGCAAGGGGATGCGCCTTGCCTATTCCGAGGCTGATGTGCGCGAAGGCTTTGAAGCGGTGAAGCGCGAGGGGCTGAGCAGCTTTGGCGATGACCGCGTGTTCATCGAAAAGTTCATCCTCAACCCGCGCCACATCGAAATCCAGATCCTCGGCGATCAGCACGGCAATATCCTCTATCTGAACGAGCGTGAATGCTCGATCCAGCGCCGCCACCAAAAGGTGGTCGAAGAAGCGCCGTCGCCTTTCGTCACGCCCAAAATGCGCAAGGCGATGGGTGAGCAATGCGTCGCCCTGTCGCGCGCGGTGGGGTATTACAGTGCGGGCACGGTCGAACTGATCGTCAGCGGTGCCGACCCGAGCGGGGAGAGCTTCTACTTCCTCGAAATGAACACGCGTTTGCAGGTCGAACACCCGGTGACCGAAGCGATCACCGGCATTGATCTTGTCGAACAAATGATCCGCGTTGCAGCGGGTGAGAAGCTCGCCTTCACGCAGGACGATATCGGCATCGATGGCTGGGCGATTGAAAACCGCGTCTATGCCGAAGACCCCTATCGCGGGTTCCTGCCTTCGACCGGACGGTTGGTACAATATTCGCCGCCGCTGCCGGGTTGGAGCGAGGATGAAACCGTCGCAGGCAAGGCGCGGCGCGGGGTGGCGCACGGCGCCGGTTCGGTGCGCGTTGACGATGGCGTGTACGAAGGCGGTGAAGTGTCGCGCTTCTACGATCCGATGATCGCCAAGTTGATCACTTGGGCCCCCACCCGCGACGAGGCGGCCGATTTGCAGATCGAAGCGCTCGACAATTTCCGGATCAAGGGGCTGAGCCACAATATCGATTTCCTCAGCGCGATCATGCAACACCCGCGGTTCCGATCGGGCGAGCTGACCACCGGGTTTATCGCTGAGGAATATCCCGAAGGCTTCCACGGCGCGGCGACTTCCGAGGATCTCCGCCGCATTCTGGCTGCCGTGTGCGCGGGCAACGAATTTTCGCTGCAATCGCGCGCGCGGCGTATTTCCGGCCAGCTTGATGGGCCGATGCCGGTGACAAACGAATGGCTGGTGAAGCTGGGCGATACAAAGCACGAGGTCGTGCTGGGCGATGGCCATGCGATGGTTGATGGTGTGCGGGTGGACGGCACCTGTGACTGGTTGCCGGGCATGGTGCAGGCAAGCGCGACGGGAAAGGTTGGCGACGGTGCAGAGGTGCGCTTTGGCCTGATGGTTGAGCGTGTCGGCAACCGCTGGAAGGTAACCACGCGTGGGGCCGCGCACACTGCGCTGGTGCTGCCGCTGCGGCTGGCGCGGCACGAATCGCTGATGCTGGAAAAGGTGCCGCCCGATCTGTCGCGCTTCCTCATCTGCCCAATGCCGGGGATGCTGGTGAAACTGCACGTGGCCGAGGGTGAGACAGTGCAGCCCGGCCAACCCCTCGCCACGGTCGAAGCGATGAAGATGGAAAACATCCTGCGCGCTGAAAAAGAAGGCGTGATCGCCAAAATCAACGCGGCGGAAGGCGAGAGCCTGGCGGTGGACGCGGTGATCCTCGAGCTGGAATAGGGCGCTTTCCTACCCACCGGCCAAGGGCCAAAATGCAAGACATAGGTGATTTCGCGGCGAAACTTTGCGCGAAATCACCTATGTATCTGTGAAATAATGGAAATAGGTGAAATCTAGGCCCGTTTAGGCCCCGGTTAGGTCGTCCCAGACCCCCGCTAGACCCCTTTTAGGCCAGCTCCAGATGCAGGCATTGGTTGAAATCGGTCAGGGTGTAATCGCCAAACGCGTCGCCATTGGCAAACCCGCGCTTGCTATACAGCGCCAGCGCCGGTTCGAACAACGGCCCCGTGCCGGTTTCCAGACTGAGCCGGGCGATGCCCTCACTTCGGGCATGGTCGATGATCGTTTCGAGCAAACGAGCAGCAATCCCGCGCCGCAGAAAATCGGGGTGGGTGCGCATCGATTTGAGCTCGGCATGATTGGGGCTAAGCCGCTTCAAAGCGCCAATCGCTGCCACCCGGTCATCCACCCAAACGGCCCAAACCGTGACCGCCGGATCGGCTAGCCCCGACAGGTCGAGAGCAAAGCTGTGACCGGGCGGAGAGACGGTCTGCAAGTCGCCTTGGTGGTATCCGATCAGCGCTTGAACTTGCGTGTCGGCAAGGTCGGCGATGACGATCATCTTGCAGCCAGTTCCTCGTCGAGAAACGCCGCAATATCAGCCAGATCAACATCGCGCGCCACGTAAGCCTCACCAATGGCTTTCAGCAGCAGGAACGGCAGGGTTGTGGCCTCAGCCTTCTTGTCATGGCGCATATGCTCAACCAACCGCGCCCCATCGCAGGTCAGGCCCAATGCGGGGAGGGCGGCAGGCAGTTCAGCCGCCGCAATCGCCGCTGTGGCACGCTCGGCATCGGCGGCGGAAATCTCCCCGCGCCGCGCCGAATAGCGGGCCGCCAGCACCATGCCCAGCGCCACAGCCTCGCCGTGCAGCAAGGCCTGCGAGAACCCCGTCTCGGCCTCTAGCGCATGGCCGAAGGTGTGGCCGAGATTGAGCAGCGCGCGGCGGTCCTGCGTCTCGCGTTCGTCTTCGGCAACGATCGCCGCTTTCATTGCGATGCTGGTGGCAATCGCGTGTTCAAGCGCCGCCGGTTCGCGGGCCAAGACCTTGTTTCCGTTGGCCTCCAGCCAATCGAAAAACGCCGCATCGCCGAGCAATCCGTACTTCAAAACCTCGGCATATCCGGCGCGCATTTCGCGTTCCGGCAGAGTGCCAAGCACCAACGGATCGATCAGCACCAGCGAAGGTTGGTGGAAAGCACCGATCAGGTTTTTGCCCGCTTTGGTGTTGATCGCCGTTTTGCCGCCAACCGACGAATCGACCTGAGCCAGCAGGGTTGTGGGGATCTGCACAAACCCGCAACCGCGCTTGGTGATCGCGCAGGCAAAGCCGACCAGATCGCCAACCACCCCGCCGCCTAGCGCAAAGACATGATCCGACCGGGTAACGCCCAGCGCCAGCAGCCAATCGGTTAGCTCTTCCAGCACCGCCCAGCTTTTGGCATCTTCGCCAGGGGTAACCACAAACCAGTCGGCGGTGAGACTGTGGGAGGCTAGGCTCGCTTCTACCGACGCCGCATACAGCCGATGCGTGTTCTCATCCGCGACAAGTGGCACCGCCCGTCCGCCGGCATAACTCGCCAGAAACCGCGCCGCTGCCGTCGCCAAGCGCGCCAGCAAACCTGCTTCGATTACCACATCATAAGCGCGCCCGGCCAGCGCCACGTTGATCACAGCCATTGGTCAATCGCCTCGATAATCGCCCGTGCAGTGTCGGCGTGGGGGCCGTTCTCGCTCACCACGCGGATGGGGGCTTGAGCATAGAAAGGCGTGCGTTCTTGCGCCAGCCGGGTGAGGATTTCGCGGGGATCGCCGGTCTTCAGCAACGGCCGATTGCTGCGCCGCGCGGTGCGTTCCACCAGCGTATCAATGTCGCAATCGATCCAGACAGCGATGCCGCGTTCCAGCACCAGTGCGCGGGTGTCGGGGTCGACGAAGGCCCCGCCGCCGGTGGCAATCACGCCGTGACCTTCGTCCACCAACCGCGCGATCACGCGGCGTTCGCCGTCACGGAAATGCGCTTCGCCAAACGCTTCGAATATTTCGGGGATGGAGCGCTGCGCCGCCGCGACAATCGCTTCGTCCGCATCGATGAAATCGCGCCCCAGCAGGCTGGCGAGTTTGCGCCCGACGGTCGATTTGCCGACGCCCATCAAGCCGACGAGCACCACCGGGCGGGTAATGCGCGCGGCGATGCCTGCGAATTCCTGTTCGGCAAGGGGCTGCGTTCCTGTCATTGCGGCAGGGCCTATAGATGGGCTAGGGCGGGCGCAATATGGCAAACCTGCGTCGCTCACTTCGCCCACAGCAAGTCGTTCCGTCCGCCCAGTTGCGGCGTGCCTTGCCGCGTTGGCCGCTTGTGGTGGGCGCGGCGTTTCTGGCGCTGCTGGCGTTGGCGTGGATCGATGGCGGGGAAGAGCCGGTGCGCACTATGGCACAGCCTGTTCAACTGCCGGAGCAACCGCGATGAAGCCTGCGCGCAACCGCCGGGGATTGGCCGCTAGCGTGTTGGCCTTGGGGCTAGCCGGAGCAGTAGGCGGCGCGGGTATCACCGGGTTCGCCGCGGCGCAGCAAAAGCCCGAATCGATTCTGCCGCCGGGCTTTGATGATCCGACCCCCACGCCTCCGCCGCGTCCGGCCCCTGCGCCAACCGCTGCCCCGGTCAATCCGGTCGGGGGGGCTGCACCAACTCCGGGAACTTTCGCGCCGCCGGTGGCGGTGGACCCCGCGAGCCTCCCGCCTTTGCCAGCAATCTCGCGCAGCGAACTTAGCCGCCTGCCAAGCCTCGACGAGCTCGAAAGCATGTCGACCGAGGAGCTTGATCAGCTGCTCGGCTTGAAGCCTAAATCAGATATTCCTGCCGGTGCGCGCCGCGCGTTGACCCGCGTCGGTCTGCTATCAGGAGCCGAAGGCGGGCTACCGCCGGTTGCGCTCGCCAATCAGCCTGCCAGTCTGGTGCGCGCTGCGCTGGCTGGCACCAAGGGGCCGCTGGTATCGCGTTGGGGCCATATCCTGTTGCGCCGCGCGCTGGTGAGCCGGATGGCCCCGCCTTTGGGAATGGACGCCATTGAATTCGCTGCGCTGCGTGCGCGGGTGCTCAACCGCATCGGCGAATATGCGATGGCCCGCGCGCTGGTGCAGGATATCGACACCGCCAATTGGTCGCCCGGCCTCACCAACGAGGCGCTGGCCGCCTATCTGGCGAGCGGCGATATCACTGGCGCGTGCCCGGCTGTGCGACTGCAAGGATCCTCGCGGGAAGACGGCGAATGGCAGATGTGGCAGGCGATCTGCAACGCCTATGCCGGGGAGAGCGCGCTTGCCGCGTCGCAGCTTGACCGGGCACTGGGCCGGGGGATTGCGCCGCGTATCGATGTGCTGCTGGCACGGCGGTTTGCTGGGTCAGCCGGGCGCGGGCAGCGCGCGGTCGAGATTGAGTGGGATGAGGTCGATGATCTCAATCCGTGGCGTTTTGCGCTCGCCACTGCACTGGGTGAGCCGGTGCCTGATCCAGTGATGGACGGTGCGCTGACGGCAAGCGGCGGGGCTTATTACGCCCGATCGGGCGCATTGTTGCCGATGCTGCCTGCGACAGCACGGGCGCGTTATGCGGGACGTGCGGCGCGCGAAGGGATCCTGTCGGCCGACGCGATTATCGACCTTTATTCCGAAGTCTATGCCGATCCGGCGGCAGAGGGCGACGCAGCGCAGCATGCCCGGACCTTGCGCGAAGCCTATCTCGCTACCGATCCAGCAGCGCGGATCGCCGCGATGCAGCGGCTGTGGTCAGCGGGCAAAACGCTGGGCGGCGGGGATGGTTACGGCGCGCGGGTGCTGACCGCCTATGCCGCCGCGCGCATTCCGGCTGATGCGGCGCAGACCGATGCCGCGGGCGATCTGATCGCCGCCATGCTTTCTGCCGGACTTGATCGGGACGCATTGGCGTGGCGCAATGTGGTGGATGATGGCTCGCTCGGCTGGGCGCTGATCGTGCTCTCCGCACCGCGCAGCGGCGGCGTGGGGCAGGGCGCAGTGGACAGCTTCATCAGCGATGACGAGAGCGAAGGTTCGCGCAAGTCGGCGTTTCTGGTGGCGGGCCTCGCCGGACTTGGCCGCTTGAGCGATGGCGATGCCAGCGCGCTGGCCGATGATCTGGGCATTGATTTGGCGCGCCAGACCCGTTGGAGCCGGGCTATTTCGCGTGCTGCGGCGGTTGATAATGCTGCTTTAGTGGCGCTGCTCGCCGGGCTGGGGATGCAGGGTTCAAGCTGGGAGCAGATGACTCCGCTGCACCTCTACCACATCACCTCGGCATTGAACCGAGTCGGATTGCAGGCCGAGGCCCGGATGATCGCCGCTGAGGCTGTGGCGCGCGGCTGAGGCTGGGCTGATGTCCGCCGCGACCGAGGCTTTCCTCGCAATGCTGGCGGCGGAACGCGGCGCGGCGCTCAATACGCTCGCCGCCTACCGCCGCGATCTGGACGGGGCCGAGGATGCAATAGGTGACCTTGCCGCCGCACCGCGCGATGCGGTGGCTACCCTCGCAGGCGAATGGGCCGCGCTGGCTCCGGCAAGTGTGGCGCGTAAAGCATCGGCTCTGCGGCAATTTTTCGGGTTCGCGGTGGACGAAGGCTGGCGGGGCGATGATCCGTCGGGCGCGCTGCCTTCGCCGCGCACGCGCCGTCCGTTGCCCAAGGTGATGGGACATGGTGCCATCGCGGCGCTGTTTGAGCGCGCAGAGCTGGAGGCGGCGGGCGATGATCCCAAGGCTGTGCGGCAGCTGGCGTTGATCGAGTTACTTTACGGTTCGGGTCTGCGCGCGACGGAACTGGTCGCACTGCCGCTGAGCGCTGTGCCGCGCGATGCGCCGTTCCTGACAATCACGGGCAAGGGCGGGGCAACCCGGTTGGTGCCGGTCGGCGCGCGGGCGTTGGAGGCGGTGGGGCGCTGGGCCCTGCTGCGCCCGACTATGCCCGCCTCACGCTATCTGTTCCCTTCGCGCACCGGGCAGCATCTCAGCCGGGTGCGATTGTTCCAGCTGATCAAGGCGCTGGCAGCGCGCGCGGGGCTCGATCCCGCTGCGATCAGTCCGCACGTGCTGCGCCACGCCTTTGCCACCCACTTGCTCGAAGGCGGGGCAGACCTGCGCGTGCTGCAAACCTTGCTGGGCCATGCCGACATTGCGACGACGCAAATCTACACCCATGTCGATGCCGCGCGGCTGGTGGCCTTGGTCAATTCCCGCCACCCGCTTGCCACAAAGCCCGCATCGGACTAGCGCCGCAGGATGATTTCGTACCTCGATTTTGAAAAGCCGGTCGCCGCGCTGGAAGAGCGCATTGGGCAACTGCGCGGCGTCAATGCGCTGCACGATGTGGATGTGGCAAGCGAGATTGGCCGGCTCGAAGCCAAAAGCATCGAACTGCTGGCCAGCACCTATGCTTCGCTCACCCCGTGGCAGAAGACGCAAGTCGCGCGGCATCCGCAGCGGCCGCATTTCCATGACTATGTCGCCCACGCCTTCACCGATTTCATGCCGCTCGGCGGGGACCGGCTGTTTGGCGACGACCAAGCGATCATGGGCGGCTTTGCCAAGCTGAACGGGCGCCGGATCATGCTGATCGGGCATGAAAAGGGCAACGACACTCAAAGCCGGATCAAGCACAATTTCGGCATGGGTAAGCCCGAAGGCTATCGCAAGGCCATCCGGTTAATGGAACTGGCGAGCCGATTCGGACTGCCAGTGGTGACGCTGGTGGATACCTCGGGCGCGTTTCCGGGGATCGAAGCGGAAGAACGCGGGCAGGCCGAAGCTATCGCCCGCTCGACCGAGGCATGCCTTGCGCTCCCCGTGCCAATGGTCGCGGTGATCGTGGGTGAGGGCGGTTCGGGCGGCGCAGTGGCGCTGGCAGCGGCTAACCGGGTGCTGATGATGGAGCACGCTGTCTATTCGGTGATCTCACCTGAAGGCTGCGCCTCGATCTTATGGCGCACTTCGGACAAGGCGGCCGATGCGGCGCAGGCGATGAAGGTCACCGCGCAGCATCTCAAGCGTGACGGGGTGATCGACCGGATCGTCAAGGAACCGCTAGGCGGGGCGCAGCGCGATCCGGTGGCAGCGGCACGGGCACTGGGTGCAGCTCTGACCGAGGAACTTGATCTTCTGTCCGGCCACAGTGGCGACGCGCTGATTGCTGCGCGCGAAGAACGGTTTCTGGCCATCGGCGGTTAAGGCGTAATTCCCGAGGGTTCCCGCAACCTTGGTTTGCGGGTAATCTCCCGCCAGAAGAACCCGGCGGGAGAACAATCAATGCCACGAATTTCACTCAGGACACTCGCGATCGGAGTAGCGCCGATCGCTATGGCTGGCTGCGTTGCAGGGGCACCTGTTCCTTCGGCATCAACCCCGATCACGCAGACCGAAGCGCAGCAAGGCGCGCAGTATCACCCGAAATTCCTTGCCGAATTCGGCGGCGCAATGACAGGTTCGCATGCGCTTTATGTTGAACAAGTGGGCAAGAATATCGCGGTGCAATCGGGCCTCGGCAATGCGCGTGAAAGCTTTACCGTCAGCCTGCTGAATTCGCCCGTTCACAACGCTTTCGCGGTGCCCGGCGGTTATATCTACACCACCCGGCAGCTTGTGACGCTGATGAACAACGAGGCCGAACTGGCCGGTGTGCTGGGCCACGAAGTCGGCCACGTGGCCGCGCGCCACAGTCAGCGGCGCCAGCAGAACGCGCAGCGCAATTCGATCCTCGGCGTGCTGGGCGCGATCGGGAGCTCGATCCTGTTGGGCGATTCGAGCATCGGCAACACGCTATCAAAGGGTTTTCTCCAAGGCTCGCAGCTGCTCACACTCAGCTTCTCGCGCTCGCAGGAACTGGAGGCTGATGATCTCGGGATCCAGTATCTCGCTAAGGCGGGATATGATCGCCGCGCGATGGGGACAGTGCTCGCCAGCCTCGCGGCGCAGAATTCGCTCGATGCGCGGCTTCAGGGCAGGAACGCCAGCGTTCCCGAATGGGCCTCGACTCACCCCGATCCCGCTAGCCGAGTGCAAAGCGCGCTCGCCAAGGCCGGGACGGCTGGCGGCGGCGTAACAAATCGTGATACCTTCCTCACCCGGATTGATGGCTTGTTGTATGGTGATGACCCCGCGCAGGGGCTGATCGAAGGCAGCACCTTCATCCATCCCGAACTGCGTCTCGCTTTCACCGCGCCGCAGGGCTTCTACATGGTCAACGGTGCCCGCGCGGTCAGCATTCAGGGGCAGGGCGGTCAGGCGCAGATGACGCTGGCGCCGTATAGCGGCAATCTTGAAACCTATGTTCGTCAGCAGTTTACCGCGCTGGGCGGAAAGGACAGCACGCTCGCGCCCGCACAGATGCAACGGACCACGGTCAACGGCCTTCCCGCCGCTTATGGGACAGCGCGCGTCGCTAACGGCAACAGCCAAGTCGATGTGACAGTGTTCGCCTATGAATTCGCGCGCGACCGGGCCTATCACTTTGCAGTGATCGCGCCTGCCGGACAGTCGGGGACGTTCAACGCAATGTTCCAGTCGATGCGGCGAATCACCCAGTCCGAAGCAACCAGCGTTGTGCCCAAGAAATTGCAGGTGGTGACGGCTGCTCGCGGCGATACTGTCGCAAGTCTGGCGCGGCGGATGGACTATACCAGCGCGCAGGAAGAACGGTTCCGGGTGCTCAACGGGCTGTCCAGTGGAGCCAGTCTGACACCTGGGCAGAAGGTGAAGCTGGTGGTGCGCGCGCGCTGATTTTTTAGCGCATTTCAGGCGGTTCATTTGCCACCACCACAGCACACAAAGAAAAACGGCGGGGATCGCTCCCCGCCGTTTCTCATTTGTAGCTAAGCTAAGCTTAGTCGACCGGCTGCGGCGGAGCCTTGTTGGCAACGTCAAGGTCTTGCTCAACGGTGTTGAAGGTTTCGCTGAGTTCGCCGCCGAGGGCGGTCATGGCGGTGATGGCAGCAACTGCGATCAGAGCAGCAATCAGGCCGTACTCGATGGCGGTGGCGCCCTGCTCGTCACGAAGCAGATTTTTGAAGAAGGTCATGTCTAGTCTCCTGGTTTGGTCTTTGGTACCCGTGCCGATCACCCCCTGGCGATCTGACGAATTTGAATTAACCGGCAACTCTTTAAAAATTCCTAATCCGCTTGGGGCGTATCAGGGCCGTCGGTTACATCGGTCACGCTACGCTCAGTGTTGCCCCACAATTCGATCGTTTCACCCGCCATGGCGGCGACCGAACCAATGATGGCGATTGCAATGAGAGCAGCGATCAGTCCGTATTCAATAGCCGTTGCCCCGGACTGGTCTTCGACAAGGTCTTTCATCACTGTCGAGATCATGGGGTTAACACCTATTGCTTGCTTCCTGACGAGACTGAAAATCGCTGCTGCGGGTTAAGAAAAGGTTGATGAAATGAGCTTGGGTGGAAAAAAAACCGACATTGCTGCTGGCTGGATTACCGTGGTGGCAGGGGCATTACCGCGCGACGATGGGCGCTGGCTGATGCATCGCCGCCCAGTTGGAAAGCACCATGCGGGCCTGTGGGAGTTCCCCGGTGGCAAGGTAGAACCCGATGAAATGCCAACGGAATCTCTGATCAGGGAATTGGGTGAAGAGCTCGGAATTGCCTGCCGTGCCGACGCTTGCGTTCCCGTTGTTTTTGCCGAATCCACAGCCGAAACCGAAGGCCAGGCAATTGTAATCCTGCTTTACAAAGTGACCGATTGGGACTGCACGCCTGAAGCGCTTGAAGGGGGAGTAGTTGATTGGTTTACCCCGCAAGAGGTGCTGGCACTGGCAAAGCCGCCGCTTGATATCAGCCTTGCGCAAGGGCTGTTTCAAAATCACTGAACACGCCAAACAGGCCTTGCCAAGCTGCAAGGACCCCCTTATGTGCCGCGCTCCAAAGTGCACCCGTAGCTCAGCTGGATAGAGCACCAGACTACGAATCTGGGGGCCGGAGGTTCGAATCCTTCCGGGTGCACCAACAACGCCCGCTCCTCGCAAGAGGGGCGGGCGTTGTTGGTTCTAGCTGGGGCGGCTCGAATCAGTCCCTGACGCTATCCTCCAACGCGTGCATATCATCGTCTGACAGGCCAAAATGGTGGCCCGCTTCGTGGATCACCACGTGGCGGATCAGGGCTGCAAAGCTTACCTTGGTCTCCATCAGCTCTTCCAGCAACGGCTGGCGGAACAATGTGATGGTGGGGGGCATGACCTCATAATCCCACTGCGATCGCTCAGGCAGGGGGACGCCTTCATAGAGGCCTGTCAATTCAAAGCGGTCGGTCATGCCGAACGCTTCCAGCTGCTCAGCGGTGGCAAATTCCTCAACCCGCAGCACGACGTCGGCCAAGGGTTCGCGGAATTGGGCAGGCAAGCGGTCCATCACGCTGCGCGCTTCTGCCTCGAATTCGGCGGTGCTGTGATGGCGCAAAGGCTGCTCCTTGCTGGTATCAAAAATTAAGGTGATTTGCCGAAATTGACTCCTACATAAACGACCGGGTGCCCTGCCTGCCATGAACAATCGACATCGCGCCTCGGAACGTCATGCGTCTATGATGGTTGACGTCACTCTGGATCGACCGGCGTTGGGCCAAAGTGGCCCGCTGCATTGCGAAGAAAGACGACCACCGATGAACTACGTGACTGCCGCCCACGATCATGATGAGGGCTTTGATCCGGACAACCCGATGGGCAAGCCCGATGTGCCCGATCATGTGCAAGATGCCATCCGCACGCTGATCGCTTGGGCCGGCGATGATCCCGCGCGCGAGGGGCTGCTCGACACACCCAAACGAGTCGGTCGGGCATGGCTCGAATATTGCGAAGGTTACAAGGAAGACCCTTCGATCCACCTGTCGCGGATTTTTGAGGAAGTCGGCGGCTATGACGAGATCGTCTTGCTCAAGGACATTCCGTTCCAATCGCATTGCGAACATCACATGGCCCCGATCATCGGCAAGGCGGCGATTGCTTATCTGCCAAACAAGAAGATCGTTGGCATTTCCAAGCTGGCACGCGTGCTTCACGGCTATGCCCAGCGGTTGCAGATTCAGGAGCGTCTGACGGCCGAGGTTGCGCAGTGCATCTGGGAGAATCTCGACCCCCACGGCGTGGCTGTGGTGATCGAGGCGCAGCATGGCTGCATGACCGGGCGCGGAGTCAAAACGCCGGGCGTCGGCATGATCACCAGCCGTGTGCTCGGCTGCTTTCTCGACGATCACGCCAGTCGCAAGGAAGTGATGAGCCTGATGGGCTACTAACCTGCCGATAGCCTTGCTTGAGCCAATCCGATTGCTATCCTCATCTGCATCACCGGCCAAATAAGGTCGGGATAATGCAGGAGACATGATGATGAAGAAACTCTGCTTTGCAGGGCTGGTTGTCGGTGCGTGCCTTGCTTCGCCTGCGGTGGCGCTTGAGCACGAGGTGGTGATCGATCACGCTGGCGGCCCGATTGCCGCAGACTATCAGGGCAAGGTCGCGATTGAGACCAAACA
This sequence comes from Sphingomonadales bacterium Ga0077531, assembly GCA_001464915.1. GTDB lineage: Bacteria > Pseudomonadota > Alphaproteobacteria > Sphingomonadales > Sphingomonadaceae > Erythrobacter. Next base: position 20,729 of record LNED01000013.1, on the reverse strand, counting down.
GGTCGGGACAGCTGGCGTGGCTGGTCGGCCCAGTACGCTGCGCTGCAACTGGACGGCCTCGCTGAACGTCGAGCGTACCGCCAAGGTTGGCGAGACTTTGCAAACCCGCCGGCTGCTGACCCGCGATGATGTAGCTAGAGGATCCAAGCCGGGCTGGTGTGAAACCAATGCCAAGGCAATTGGTCGGTTGGTGGATGCACGTCGCGAAGCCTTTCGCGCGGCAATGTTGGCGTTGGTCGAACAGGATCGAACCGCTCTGCTCGTAGAAGCTGACGGAGTGCGGGCAAATAACCGCGAAGGTTGATCTACTGACCCCTCAATGAACGAAAAAGGGCGCCCTTTGCGGGGCGCCCTTTTCGATAAATAACGGTGACTTTTCGCTTACAGCTGGCCGAGCATGTGCTCCGCGCTCGACACCTTGAAATCACCCGGTGCTTCGACGTTGAGTTGCTCGACCACGCCGTCGTTGATCACCATCGAAAACCGCTGGCCGCGTGTGCCCATGCCAAAGCCCGAACCGTCCATGGTAAGGCCGATCGCCTCGACGAATTCAGCATTGCCATCAGCCAGCATGGTGATGTCGTCGCTGCCAGATGCCTTATTCCACGCGCCCATCACGAAGGCATCATTCACTGCGGTGCCGACGATTTCGTCAACGCCCTTGGCTTTCAGGTCGGCGGCCTTTTCGACAAACCCGGGCAAATGTTTGGCCGAGCAGGTCGGGGTGAAGGCACCCGGGACCGAGAACAGCGCCACGCGCTTGCCGGCGAAGTAATCCGAGGATTTTACCGCCTGCGGCCCTTCGGCGGTGGCCTTGACCAATGTGACATCGGGGAGGGTGTCGCCTACGGAAATCGTCATGGAGTGTGCATCCTTTGTGTCGGTGGAATTCTGCCTCCCTCTATAGCGGCAGCTGCGGCACGAGCAACAATTAGACATATAAAGATAAGTTTATATTTGCCCTATGGCGGGTGTGCCGCTACGGGCGTGTTTTATCAACTTACCCCCGTAAAGCGCGCCCCGCGCAGGAGACACATCATGGCTACCCTAGCTGCCACGCAGACCCACGAATATGTCATCAAGGATATCGCACTCGCCCGCTTTGGCCGTGACGAAATCCAAATCGCCGAAACCGAAATGCCCGGCCTGATGGCGCTGCGCGAAGAATATGGCGCGGCCCAGCCTTTAAAGGGCGCACGCATCACCGGCTCGCTGCACATGACGATCCAGACTGCGGTTTTGATCGAGACTCTGGTGGCACTCGGTGCCGAAGTGCGCTGGGCGACCTGCAACATCTTCTCGACTCAGGATCACGCCGCTGCCGCTATCGCCGAACGCGGTATTCCGGTGTTCGCAATCAAGGGCGAGACGCTGGCCGAATATTGGGATTACGTCGGGCGTATTTTCGATTGGGCGACCGATGAAAACCCCGACCTCACCACCAACCTGATCCTCGATGATGGCGGCGATGCCACCATGTTCGCGCTGTGGGGCGCACGCATCGAAGCAGGCGAAGAAATGGGTGAGCCGACCAACGCCGAAGAAATCGAATTCCAGCGTGCGCTGAAGGCCTTTGTCGCCGCCAAGCCCGGCTACCTCACCAAGACGGTGAAAGCGATCAAGGGCGTGTCGGAAGAAACCACCACCGGTGTGATGCGCCTTTATCAGATTGCCAAGGCGGGCAAGCTCCCGTTCCCGGCGATCAACGTCAACGACAGCGTCACCAAGTCGAAGTTCGATAACCTCTATGGCTGCAAGGAATCGCTGGTTGACGCGATCCGCCGCGCGACCGACGTGATGCTGGCCGGCAAGGTCGCCTGCGTTGCCGGTTACGGTGATGTCGGCAAGGGTTCGGCTGCGTCGCTGCGGGATGGCGGCGCGCGTGTGATGGTGACTGAGGTCGACCCGATCTGCGCATTGCAGGCGGCGATGGACGGCTTTGAGGTCGTGACGATGGAAGACGCGGTCAAGCGTGCCGATATCTTCGTGACCGCCACCGGCAACGAAGACGTGATCACCGCTGAGCACATGATGTCGATGAAGCCGATGGCCATCGTCTGCAACATTGGTCACTTCGACAGCGAGATCCAGATCAGCGCCCTCAACAACTACGACTGGAAGGAAATCAAGGAGGGCACCGACCTTGTGACCTTCCCCGATGGCAAGTCGATCCTGATCCTCGCCAAGGGCCGCCTGGTGAACCTCGGCTGCGCCACCGGCCACCCGAGCTTCGTGATGAGCGCAAGCTTCACCAATCAGACGTTGGCTCAGATCGAACTTTTCACCAAGGCCGACGAGTACGACAATGACGTCTATGTGCTGCCCAAGCATCTCGACGAAAAGGTTGCTGCGTTGCACCTTGAAAAGCTGGGCGTGAAGCTGACCCAGCTGAGCCAGAAGCAAGCCGCCTATATCGGCGTGCCCGAAGCTGGACCGTTCAAGCCCGATCATTACCGCTATTGATGGTATAAATCCGCTCGTCCTCACCTGTTTTTGAACGGGGCTGGGGGCGGGCGGGGTTATCGCCGTTGCACTGGGGCGCAGGCGCGCATAGCTGGTAGGCTATGGATGTCTCGCCCCTTTTGCTTGTGCTGATAGGACTGATGCTCGCCGCATGGACGGCGGGCGCGGCGGTCGTAATCCTGCGAGCCAACCGGGGAATGAAGCGAGCCAAGGCGCTCAAATCCAGCCTCAAGCGGATGCAGGCGCTGCTCGACATTTCACCCGCGCTTCCGTTGTTGGTGCGGGTCGATGGTCGGATCGAAGCGCCGGACAAGCTGGCACGGTTGCTCGGCCTTGCGACAATCCCCAAATACCTGAGTGAACTCGCGCCCGCTGCCACCGTTGCGAAGGGCGGCGGCCAGAATGGCGGACTATCGCCTGAGCAAGCCAATCAGCTCTGGGCGCGGGTCCAGGCGACGCAGAAAAGTGCGGCTCCATTCCGCATGGCAATCAACCTGCCCGGATCGCAGCGCAGTTTGGCACTCTATGGTACGCTCGCCGATCCGCAGGTTTCGCCGGGCGGGGCGGCGCTGGTCTGGGTTTTCGACTTTACCGAAAGCCATGCCGAACTTGCCCGCCTGCGCGCCGCCGCGTCGCGGGCGACAGGCGATTTTGCTGCGCTGGTTGGCCTGATCGAAGCTGCGCCAATGCCAATGTGGTTCCGGGGCAGTGACCTGACCTTGCAACTGGTCAATCAGGCCTATGTCGACGCGGTAGGCGGGGAAGGTGCCGCCGAAGTCGTGCAAAACCAGATCGAACTGCTTGAGCCTGAAGACGGCCAAACGCCGGCAGAAATCGCGGGCACCTCGCTAGCGAGCCAAGGCAAATCTGAGCGCATCGTCGCCGCCACCATTCACGGCGCGCGGCGCACTTTGCGGGTCAGCGATCTGCCTTTGGGGCAGGAGGGCGTGGCAGGCTATGCCATCGATATTGAGGAACAGCAGCAGGTCGCCCGCGAATTCCGCGCGTTCCGAGATGCGCAGCGTGCGATGCTCGACCAGCTGTCGGTCGGCGTTGCGCAGTTTGACCCTGAAGAGCGCCTGACCTTTGCCAATCGTCCGTTCCGACGGTTGTTCTCACTCACCGATGAAGCGGTTGAGGCGCTCACGCCGTTCGATCGCTTTCTGGCCGAGGCGCGTGAACGCGGACGCACGCCCGAAGTGCGCGATTTTCCCGAGTGGCGGCGCGAACGGCAGGCGTGGTTCGGAATGCGAGAAACTGGCGAGGAAGCCTGGCCGCTGCCCGGTGGCACGCACCTCCGGGTGGTGGCGCAGCCGATGCCTGATGGTGGGCTGGTGCTGATCACTGAAGACCGCACCGAAAGCCTTGCTCTCTCCGCTGTGCGCGACACGCTATTGCGCACCCGCACCGCGACGCTCGATAGCCTGTTTGAAGCTCTGGCGATTTTTGCGCCCGATGGTTCGGTGCAGTTGTGGAACCGCAGCTTTGCCGGCACTTGGGGGCTGACGACCGAACTGCTCGACCAGCATCCGAGCGCGGACGAACTTCTGAACGCCATTGGGCGTAATCTTGTGCGGCCAGAAGAAGCTGGGCTGATTGGCGCAGCAGTGCGCGCCGCCACGCTTGATCGGCGCGAGAAGGGCGGTCAGGTCGATCTGGCGGACGGGCGCACGCTGCGGTTCGCCGGGATCCCGCTGCCTGATGGCAATGGGCTGTTGACCGTGCTCGACATCACGGCTTCACAAAAGGCCGAGCAAGCTCTGCGTGAGCGGGCCGAGGCGCTGGAGGAAGCGGACGCGGTCAAGGCGCGCTTCCTCGCCAATATGTCGTATGAATTCCGCACGCCACTGACCACGATTGGCGGCTATGCCGAACTGCTCAAGAGCGGAGTGGCGAGCGACGCGGCGCAGGCAGGCGAATATGTCGATGCGATCCTCAGCGCGGTCGAGCGCCTGACCGAACAGGTCGAAAACGTGCTCGACTTATCGCAGAGCGAGGCAGGGCTGCTACCGATCCGCAAAGAACGGGTCGATCTGCTCGACTTCCTCACAACACTGGTGCGCGAACGAGAGGCGGCGATCATCGCGGCGGGCCTCAGCCTCGATCTGAAAGGCCGCCGGGGCCGGGTGGTGGAGGCCGATCCGCGCCAGATGGGCCGGGCGCTCGGCAATCTGCTCGAAAACGCGATCGCCGGTACGCCCGAAGGTGGGCGCATAGTGATTGATCTGCGCAAGGCGCCCGAAGGCTCGGACTGGGGTTGCGAAATCGTGATCGCTGACAATGGTCGGGGCATGAGCACGCAGGAACTCGCCCGTGCACAGGGCGGGTTGAAGTCGACCAAGGACGGCGCGCCCGAACGTCGCACCGGGCTCGGCATCCCGCTCGCCCGGCAATTGATCGAAGCGCATGATGGCACGCTCGAAATCGCTAGCCGCAAAGGCACTGGCACCACTGCAACGATCCATCTGCCGTGAGTGAAGTGCTCACGCCTTTGCCCGATCTGGCCGCGATGCAAGCCTATGGCGTTGCGATCGCCGCCCGTGTGCGTGCGGGCGATGTGGTGGCGTTGACCGGCGGGCTGGGGGCGGGCAAGACCACCTTGGCGCGCGCTATTCTGGCGGCGCTAGGGCATAAAGGCGAGGTGCCGTCGCCCACATTCACGATCATCGAGACATATGACGCGCCGCATTTGCGCCTGCCGGTAGTGCACGCCGATTTCTACCGGTTGAAGCACCCCGACGAACTCGCCGAAATCGGGCTGGACGATTACCGCGAGGGCGCGGTGCTGCTCGCTGAATGGCCTGATCATGCGGGTGGGTTCGCGCATGAACCGGGGTGCCTTTCGATCACGCTCGAAGTGGTTGGCGAATTGGTGGGGGAAAGCGGCGCGGGCGGACGGATTGCGATTGCCCGCGGCGGCGCAGATTGGGTAGGGCGAATGCCATGAACATGCTTCCCCAAGGCCTTGCTGAATTTATCGTCCGCGCTGGATGGGAGGGAGCGGCGATTGATCCGTTGCCCGGCGATGCCTCGTTCCGGCGGTATTTCCGGCTCTCCCGACCGGACGAAACGGCAATGCTGATGCATGCGCCGCCGCCGCACGAAGACCCTTCGCCGTTCTTGCACGTAGCCCAATGGTTGAATGCTAATGGGATGCGCGCACCTGCGATCCTTGCCGAGGATGCGGCGCACGGATGGGTCTTGACCGAAGACTTTGGCAATGACCGGATGCGCGATTGGCTTGATGAGCATCCGACCGATGAACACGCGGCCTATGCGGCAGCCGTCGAGGCGTTGGTTTCGCTCCATCGCCTGCCGTCGGGGCCGTTCGCGCCCTATGACATGGCGGGCTATCTGCGCGAGGCGGCGTTGTTCACCGAGTGGTATTGCCCTGCGCAGGGTTTGACTGCGGACGCAGGTGGCTATGCGGCGGCGTGGGAAGATGTGCTTTCGCCCATGCTCGCCCGCCAGAACCCCGGCGTCACAGTGCTGCGAGATTATCATGCTGAAAACATCATGCTGCTTGGCGGGCAAGCGGGAGCGCCGCAGGGGCTGATCGATTTTCAGGACGCGCTGGTCGGCCATCCGGCCTATGATCTTGTCTCTCTGCTGCAAGACGCGCGGCGTGATGTACCGGAGGCGCTGGAGGCGGCGATGCTGGCGCATTATTGCGAAGCCGCAGAGGTGAGCAGTGACGATTTCCTCGCCGATTACGCTCGCCTAGGCGCGCAGCGGAACGCCAAGATCGTCGGCATCTTTACCCGGCTCGACCGCCGGGATGGCAAGCCCAAGTACCTTGAGATGATTCCGCGCGTATGGGCAGCGTTGGAGCGCGATCTAGCGCATCCGGCGCTGGCTCCGGTGGCGCGGTGGTTCGATGCCAATATCCCGTTAGAGCTACGCGCTGCTTTCGGGGCCGTTTCCGCGTGAGTGTGCTCGCCTCCGACACAGCGATGATCCTTGCCGCCGGGCTTGGCAAACGGATGCGACCGCTGACCGCCAGCCAACCCAAACCGCTGGTGCGGGTGGCAGGGAAGGCGTTGATCGACCATGCGCTCGACCGGCTAAGCGAAGCTGGCGTGGCGCGCGCAGTGGTGAATGTGCACTATCTTGCCGATGCGCTGGAAGCCCATGTGCTCGCGCGCGATGTGCCTAAGGTCACCGTTTCGGACGAACGGGCGTTGCTTCTGGAAACCGGGGGCGGGATGGCGCGCGCGCGCCAGGACTTGCCCGATCCGTTCTTTGCCTTGAACGCTGACAACATCTGGCTCGACGGGCCGAAAAGCGCGTTCCACGATCTTTCGCGCCGCTGGGATCCGGATACAATGGACGCGCTGCTGCTGGTGGTGCCGCATGCGCGAGCGGTCAATTTTAGCGGGCCCGGTGACTTCCATATGGATCCGCTGGGCAAGCTGTCGCGCCGCCGTGACGGACGCATCGCGCCGTTCATCTACACCGGAATTCAGCTGGTATCCCACCGCCTTCTGCGCGATGCGCCCGAGGGGCCATTTTCAACCAATATCCTCTGGAACCGGGCGATGGAGGAGGGGCGGCTTTTCGGCATGTCCTTCACTGGCCTGTGGTTCGAAGTCGGCACGCCTGACGCGATCCGCCCGACCGAGGAGGCGCTCCAGGGTGGCTGAGCCGCGCCGGATTGGGCCCCTTGTATACTCCATCGCTGCGCACCGCGGCTTCGCCGACGCGCTGGTCGCCGGTTTGGTGCCGCGTTATCGCGAACCCGGCTTCGGCCTTGCCCGCCTGACGCTGTTGGTGCCTTCAAGCCGCGCGGCACGCACGCTGTCCGAAGCCTTCATACGCCATGCTGGCGATGCGGGTGAAAGCGGGCTTTTGATGCCACGCATGATTGCGGTCGGTGATCTCGATCTTGATGAGAAGCTGGGTGCGGCGCTCGATCCGCTGGGGGCGGCAGACATTCCCCCGGCATGCGATCCCGTGCGACGCTGGCTGTCGCTGGACAGGTTGATTGCCGAAGAGCGCGCGGCGGAAGGCATGGAATCGCTGCCGGGCCGGGCGCGCCTCAATCTGGCGCGCGAAATGGCGCGCGCGATGGACCGGCTGCTGGTTGAGGAAAAGACTGCTGGTGACCTGCTCGACGATCAGGTGCTGGACAGCGTTGCGGGAGTGGCCGAACATTGGAAGCGCGCCATCCGCCTTTTCGCTCGGGTCAACGCGCGTTGGCAAATAGAGCTTGATGTGCGCGGCGAGGTCGATGCCGCGACCCGGCGAAATTTGCTGTTTGATCGCGCTGCGCGGCGGTGGCAACAGGCGCCGCCGCCGTTTCCGATTGTTGCTGCGGGGGTGACGAGCGCGTCTCCTGCGCTGGCGCGGTTGCTGCGCGTAGTCGCCGACATGCCCCAAGGCGCTGTGGTGCTGCCCGACCTTGATATGGCGATGAACGATGCCGCCTGGGATGAGCTTGGCAGAGCAGGCGCGTCGGATGAACCCGGCGGAGCAGTGTTCGGGTCAGACGATGCGCTGTCGCACCCACAGTACCATCTCAAACTGCTCTTGAACCGCATGGGAGTGAACCGCGCCGAGGTGCAGCAGTGGCATCGGCGCGGGATTTCAGCGGCAGAGCCGGCGCGCAGCCGCGCGATTTCCTCGCTGTTTTTGCCGCCGCAAGCGAGCCGATCATGGGCCAAGCTGGAGGCAGAAAATCGGCGCTTGGCAGGCGTGCGGTTGATGACCAGCGCGACCATTGAAGTCGAGGCGCAGGCGATTGCGCTGCTGGTGCGCGAGGCGCTGGAGCAGCCCGAACTGCGCATCGCGGTCGTGACCCCAGATCGTGGTCTGGCGCGGCGGGTGACGCAGCATTTGACGCGCTGGAACATCACCGCAGATGACACCGCCGGGCAGCCCTTGTCACTCACCCCGGCAGGGAGGCTTGTCGGGTTATTGGCCGAGATTGCGGCGCATGGCCCTGATCCATCCAATCTGATCGCAGCCTTCGGCCACCCGCTGGTGCGCGGCGGTGACGGGGATGCGCGCCGCGCTTGGCTGATTGGCCTGCGCGCATTTGACCGGCAGTTGCGCGGTCCAGCGCCAGCTCCCGGTCTTGATCCGCTGCGTAAGGCGGCGGACAAGGCTGGCGTGACGGAATGGTGGGCCGAAGCCGAGACGCTGATTGCGCCGCTGACCGAATGGCCCCTGCGGATCGCGCTATCCGATGCTCTTGCTGTACTGGCAGCGGCCGCCGAGACCGTCGCCGGATCACTGGTGTGGGAACGTGAGGATGGCCGCGCGCTCGGCACGATGATCGAAGAATTGCGCGGTCATGCGGAGGCGCTCGGCACCGAGATCGAAAGCACCGACATCGCCGGCATCCTTCGTGATGCAATGGACGAAGTCGCGGTGCGCCCCGGTTATGGCGGGCATCCGCGCGTGGCGATATATGGCTTGCTTGAAGCGCGCATGGCGCGGGCTGATATGGTGGTCTGCGCCGGGCTGAATGAAGGCAGCTGGCCGCAGCCACCTGCCGCTGATCCGCTGCTTGCACCGGCTGTTCTGCGTGCGTTGGGCGTGCCCGGAGCGGAGTTCCGCATCGGGCTTGCCGCCCATGACCTTGCCGGAGCGCTGGGCGCGCCGCAGGTGGTGCTGAGCCGCAGCCTGCGCGACGCCGAAGGGCCGACGCTGCCTTCGCGGTTCCTGCTGCGGGTTGAGGCCCTGCTGGGCGATGATCTGGCCAAGGAGCACCGAGAAACCACCATCCCGGCGCTGCTTCCCTATCTCGACCGCGACAGACCCAGGGCCGCCGCTTACCAGCGCCCTGCGCCTGATCCGGCAGCAAATTTACGCGATGTGACGATCAAGGTCACAGCACTTGATCGGTTGTTGGGCGATCCCTACCAGTTCTATGCACAGGCGATCCTCGACCTCAGACAGTTGCAGCCGCTCGCTGCCGATCCGTTCAGCGACCCGGCGCTGCGGGGCACGTTGGTGCACGATATCCTCGACAAGTGGCATAGGGCGCGCGAGTCAGATCCTGCTCTGCCGATCGCGCCCTTCGCAGCAGCGCAGTTTGCCGCCGCGCGGGTTCACCCGTTATTCCGCGCGCTTTGGCAGCCGCGCCTGATTGAGGCGCTGGAGCGGTTCGAAGCGTGGGTTGATGCCGATCAGGCCGATGATCGCGCCGTCCTTGCGACAGAGATTTCAGGCATAATGACGTTTGATGGCGTAAAAGTTATTGGCCGGGCAGACCGCATTGATAAGCTGGCGGACGGCACGCTCGCAATAGTTGACTACAAGACCGGTCGCGTGCCGAGCAAGCGGGAGGTTGAGGCAGGCTTTGCGCTGCAACTCGGTATGCTCGGTTTGATCGCCCAGCACGGTCGGTTCGAGAACCCGAAAACCGGGCAAGTGGTGACCGGTTACGCATCACGTTTTGAGTATTGGTCATTCGCCAGAAAAGATGGGAGCTTCGGCAAACGCGAGAGTCCGATGAAGCTTTCATCGCGAGAAGGCGGACTGCTGCCCGAGGCGTTTCTCCCACACCATGCCGTCAAACTTTCCGAAGCGATCCGCGATTACATCAAGGGTCGAGAGCCGTTCACTGCCCGCGAAAACCCCGACTACAAAGGCTACAACGAATATGACCAGCTGATGCGTTTGGATGAATGGGTGACAACCCTGACCGACAAGGAAGACGGCGCATGAGCGGGGGCGGGGGGCTGGTGTTTCCGCTGCAGGACAATCAGCTGAAGGCCGCTGATCCGGAAGACAACGTCTGGCTGTCAGCATCAGCTGGTACCGGCAAGACGCAGGTGCTGTCAGCCCGGGTGCTGCGGTTGCTGCTGCGCGAGGACGTCGCGCCGTCGCAGATCCTGTGCCTGACCTTTACCAAGGCCGGCGCGGCGGAAATGGCAAACCGCATCAATGCAGTGCTGGCACGCTGGGTGCGCTTGCCCGAAGGCACGCTGGCCAAGGAATTGGGCTATCTTGGCGCAGATTTCGGCCCCGCCACGCTTGAACGTGCGCGCAGCATGTTTGCTAGCGTCCTCGATTGTCCGGGTGGCGGCCTCAGGATCGATACGATTCATGCCTTTGCACAGTTCCTGATCGGCAATTTTCCTGAGGAAGCGGGCCTCGCGCCCGGCACGCGGGTGATGGACGACCGGACGCGCGACCTGCTGGCGCGCGAAGTCCTGACCGATTTGATCAAGGAAGCCGAGGCTACGCATGATGTCCGGGTGATTGATGCGATCAGGCTGTTCACCACCCGCAAGGAACCCGCCGCGCTGCAAAAATGGCTAATGCGCGCCGCCGATGCCCATGAAATGTGGCACGGGCGCGACGCATGGCTTTCGCCGATGGACGCGCGAGTGCGCCAGATGTTGGGTATGCCAGCCGATGCTGATGCGGCGTGGGCGAACGAGCCGCTGCATCCGGATATATTTCCAGACGACGAATTACTGTCGATACTTAACGCCCTGCGTCAGTGGGGAAAGGCCTCTGGCGACAAGGCCATCGCCGGGATCGAACGATGGCTGCGGCTGGAGCACTGCGAACGTGCCAGTGCGTTGGATTGTCTGGTCGGCGGGGTCCTCAATGCCGAGCTGTTGCCAAACGGCAATCTTCGCCATGCAGTGAAGTTTGACCCGGACTTCGTGACGAACCAGCAAACCGTCGGCTCCGCGCTTGAAGAAGTCGAAATCCGCCAAGGCCTGCTTGCCACCGCCGAGATTGTCATCGCGGCGCTTGAAATCGGGCGTGCCTTTGCGCTGCGGTGGGAAGCGCGCAAAGCCCGCGAAGGCCTGCTCGATTTTGCTGACCTGATCCGCAAGGCCGCGCACCTGCTTGGCAATTCTGAAGCGGCAGATTGGATCCGCTACAAGCTCGACCGCCATTTTGATCACATCCTGATCGATGAAGCGCAGGACACCAACCAGAGCCAGTGGGACATCGTGTTCGCGCTGATCGATGATTTCTTCAGCGGCGAAGGCGCGCGCGGCGACAAGCTACGCACCATCTTCACCGTGGGCGATTACAAGCAGGCGATCTTCGGCTTTCAGGGCACCAGCCCGGAAAACTTCGCCCGCGCCAAGGCGAAAGTCGAAAAGCGCATTTTTCAGGCGCGAGACGGTATTCGCGCCAGCCGGAACAATCGGCGTGAACCGGGCTGGCAGGAGCTCGACCTTGGCCAATCGTTCCGCACGGCCAATGTGGTGCTCGATTTCGTCAATCGGATGATCGCGCTGCTGGGCTTCGCCGAATTTGGGCTCGACAAGCCGTCTGCCGATCATGTGGGTGCTGAGCGCCCCGGCCTTGTGACACTGTGGCCTCCAATCGTGCCAGAGCAGGGCGACAGCGATGACGACGACGAGGGTAGCGACAGCGAAAGCAGCGATTGGCTGCCACGCCATGATGCCGTGCTGGCAGATAAAATAGCGCGACAAGTCCAGCACTGGCTCAGCCCGCACGGCGAACCCTTCGTGCTCGCAAAAGGTACCCGCCGCCACGCGCAAGCTGGCGACATCATGGTGCTGGTGCAAAAGCGTAAGGAACTCGCCGCGCAGATTGTTGCCAAACTGCACGCGCGCGGTGTGCCGGTGGCTGGGGTTGACCGGCTTCGGCTGGGCGCGCCGTTGGCGGTGAAGGATGTTCTGGCGGCGCTACGTTTTGCTGCGCAGCCGCTCGACGATTTGAGCTTGGCCAACTTGCTCGCCTCGCCGCTGATCGGGTGGAGCCAGGACGACATCCTCGCCTATGTACCCCGGCCTGAAAAGGTTCGGCTGTGGAACCATGTGCGCCGCGATGATGCGCCGCCGCAGGTCGTTGCCACTGCGGATAAACTGCGAGAATTGCTGCGCCTGGCCGATTACCAGACCCCGCAGGCGCTGATCAGCTGGTTGCTGACCGGCCCGTGGCAGGGCCGCGCACGGCTGGTCGAACGATTGGGGAGCGAGGCCAATGATCCGCTCGACGAACTGATCAACACGGCCTTCGCCTTTGAGGCGGAACATTGGCCGAGCCTTGCAAGGTTCCTGACGTGGTTCGATGCCGGGACGGGAGATTTGAAGCGCGATTCGGACAGTTCCACCGGGCAGGTTCGGGTGATGACCGTGCACGGGTCGAAGGGCTTGCAGGCGCCAATCGTGATCCTCGCCGATGCGACGGGGGAGCCGGGCCAGGCTGGCGATCTGGCGCTGGATGATGACGCATTTGGAACCGCGGCCGATCATGAGCGGGTGCGTGAAGTGCCGCTTCCGCCGCTGAACAAGGACGAACGCAAGGGCCGGATCAGCGAGGCCGCCGAAGTTGCCAAGGCTTCGGCCCAGCAGGAGCATAGTCGGCTGCTTTATGTCGCCCTGACTCGCGCCGAGGAGGCACTGTTTATCGGTGGATCGCTCAATAAGCGGGAAGCGAAAAAGGGCGTGCCGCATGACGAGAGCTGGTACACCCGCCTGGCACCACTTTTCGATGGCCCGGAAATCGTTGATCCGGTTTGGAGTTGGCGCAAGGAATGGGGTTACCGCGCTGAACCGCTGGTGCCGGACGATGCAGCGGCTCTAGTCGAGCAGACTGTGCCCGACTTGCCGCACTGGATGGTGACGCCAATCGGCCCCGAACCACGCCCACCGCGCCCGCTAGCGCCATCGAACGCGGGGGAGGACACGGGTGCCGAGCCGCCTCTGCCGCCTGACGCTATGCGCGATGCGGCGCGGCGTGGGAGCCTGATCCATATGCTCCTTGAACGCCTACCCGACGTGCCGACAGATGATCGTGCGGCGGTCGCGGGGGGCTGGCTTGCACGGCAGGCGGGTGATCTGACCGAGACAGTGCGCAAGGAAATACTCGCCTCGGCTCTCGGCGTCCTCAATCACCCCGATTTCGCTGCGCTGTTTTCCCCGCAAGCACTTGCCGAAGTGCCGCTCGCCGCGACTGTGGGCGGTGTGGTGGTGGCAGGAACGGCTGATCGGCTGCTAATTGAGGACGCGCGCGTCACCGTGGTTGATTTCAAGACGAGCCGTCGCCCGCCCGCCACCGCAGCCGCAATCCCGGCCGCGACGTTGCGCCAGATGGCCGCCTATGTCGCCGCGCTGGAAGCGATCTATCCGGACCGCGAAGTGCGTGCAGGCGTGCTCTACACTCATACGCCAGCGCTTTTCGACCTCGCTCCCGATGCGCTCGCCGCGCACAAGTCAGGGTTGCAGGCGGCGCAGCAATCCTATTTCCCGCTCGCTATTGAGTGAACAAGGCTGCGCACTAGATTGCAATCCAACGCTTGCCGCTTCTATGCTGCGGTCAAACAGGAGAATGCAATCATGGCCACCGTCAATGTTACCGATGCTACCTTTCAGGCCGATGTGCTCGACAGCGACACCCCTGTGCTGGTTGATTTCTGGGCCGATTGGTGCGGCCCATGCAAGATGATCGCGCCGGCGCTGGAGGAAATCAGCGAAGAGTTGGCTGGTAAGGTGCGGATCGCCAAGATCGACATCATGGAAAATACCGACATCGCCGCGCAAATGGGCGTGCAGTCGATCCCGCTGATGGTGCTGTTCAAGAACGGCGAGGCGGTCGCACGCAAGCTTGGCGCTGCGCCGAAAAGCCAGCTCAAGGCATGGCTCGAAAGCGAACTGTAAGGCTAGGCCAGCACGCGCGCTACGAATTCGTCCCAGATTGCTGGGCTGGATGCACCGACGAGCCCCGGCTTGTCCTGCTCATCCACCCTGTATTCGCTGCCATCGAGGCGGGCTGCTTTGCCGCCCGCCTCGTTGAGCCACAAGATACCGGCGGCATGATCCCACGCCAATGTCCGCTTGAAACTGGAGACGTCGTTTTCACCGAGAGCGAGGCGGGGATATTGCTCGGCGGCGCACCGCGGGATGTCGACCAGTGTGTAGTGCGGCGCAAGCTTGGCATCGACCATCGCCGATTGTTCGGGGGTTAGGAAGATGCGGCTGACTGCGCTAACCGGACGATCCTGTCCGGTTGTGCGCGCAGTGATCCGTTCGCCGTTCACAAACGCGCCTTCACCCGCGCGGGTGTGGCAGAACCGGTCTTTGTTAGGATCGTATATCCACCCCGCAACTGCGCGCCCCGCGTCGGCGAGTGCGATGATGATCCCGAATGGTTCCTTACCTTCGGCAAAGTTGGCGGTGCCATCCAGTGGATCGATGATCCAGCATTGGCCTGACAGGTGATCAAGCACTGATTTGTCGGCATGCACCGCTTCCTCGCCCACAACCGCGACGCCGGGGGCGAGCTTAGTCAGGGCTTCAGTGAGGAAGGTCTCAACCTCGCGGTCAACGATGGTGACGGGGTCATCTGCGCCCTTCATCTCGATTTCGTGCGCGGCGAGCTGACGGAAGCGCGGCAGCATTGATCGCTGCGCTGCAAACCGCATCAAGTCGTGGATTTTTTGGTCAAGGTGCGACAGGCTGGGCGCGCTCACGAGCGGTAATCCGCGTTGATTGCGATGTAACCGTGGGTAAGGTCGCAGGTCCATACCACGGCGCGACCTTCGCCAAGCCCTAGGTCAACCGCGATGTCGATCTCTTCACCTTTAAGGTGAGCGGCCACGGGCGCTTCGTCATAATTATCCACCGGCAGGCCGTTTTTAGCAGTCCAGATGCCGCCGAACGCGATTGAAAGCCTGTCGCGGTCGGCTGGTTCGCCCGCTTTACCTACCGCCATGACCACGCGGCCCCAATTGGCATCCTCGCCCGCAATTGCGGTTTTCACCAACGGCGAGTTTGCGATGGTTAGCGCGACGCGCCGCGCGCTGTCATCGTCTGCCGCGCCGGAAACGCGGATGGTTATGAACTTGCTTGCGCCTTCTCCATCGCGAACCACCAATTGGGCAAGTTGGCGACACACATCGGCCAGCGCCGCCGCAAAGGCGTCCGCTCCGGGGCTATTCCAGTTTTCGATCCGCGCGTTGCCCGCTTTGCCAGTCGCAAACGCCAGCACCGTGTCGCTGGTCGAGGTATCACCGTCGACGGTGATGCAGGAAAACGTCACCGCATTGGCGCGTTCGAGCGCGTCCTGCAGGAAGGCGGGGGCGACGTCGGCATCGGTGAAGATATAGCCGAGCATCGTCGCCATATCGGGCGCGATCATACCGCTGCCCTTGATAATCCCAGCCAGTTCGACGCGCGTTGCGCCAATCATGGCACTCGCGCCCGCACCCTTTGCAAAGGTGTCGGTAGTGCCGATGGCGTTTGTCGCCTCATCCCAACCGCAGAGTTCCGCTTCCAGTGCAGCGGCGATGCCGGCGCGAGCCTTGTCTATCGGCAGCGGCACGCCGATCACTCCGGTGGAAGAGACAAACACTTGGTCAATTTCGCAGCCGAGCGCGCTGCTGACCTGCGCTTGTATGGCCTCCACTGCTTCGCGCCCGCGGTACCCGGTAAAGGCATTGGAATTGCCGGCATTGACGATCAGCGCGCGCGCACGGCCTGCCTTAACCTGCTCGCGTCCCAACTCGACCTCTGACGAGGCGCAGGCGCTCTTGGTGAATACGCCTGCCACAGCAGTGCCTTCGGTCAGTTCCGCAAAGGTCAGATCGCAGCGGTCCCAATCTTTGTAACGCGCCCGCGCAACGCGCAACGCTACGCCCGAGATTGCAGGCAATTGGGGAAAGGGGCGAGCGAGGGGCGAGGGTTCGATTTGCATAGCGGCGCTCTAGGGCGGGAGAGGCCCGGCGTAAATATCGCACAAGTCGGTGGACGAAGCGCATCAGTTTCCCTATTTGTCAGGGACTATGACCCGGCACATTCTTGCTCTTCTGGCGCTGCTCACCGGCCTTGCTGCACTCGGCAGCCCGGCACAAGCGTCGCTGGCCGAGGCTTTGGCGTGCAATTCCAGCATCGCCGCAGCGGCTGGGGAGGAAGCGCAGGTAAGCGAAAACGCTGCTGTGCAGCCCGCCCCGACAACGCTGCAAGAAACCCGCGAAGTCGAAGCACCCGAGAGCCGCCCGGCTCCCCCGGCTTCGTTGCGCCTGCCGGTGCTGATGGGGATCGAACGCGCCTACGAATAGGCTCGCAGTTCGCCTGCATTCCCCGTTCTGACGCGCTGCGCCCCAAGGCCGCTCGCGGTTTTATCCGAATTCGTTTTAGGCCCGCCATCCCGGGCCACCCAAGGTCAAAGGTCTGTGTTACATGTTCAATTCGATCGTCAAATCCGTCTTCGGTTCGACCAACGACCGTTATGTCAAATCGCTGCGCAAGATCGTCGCCGAGATCAACGCGCTCGAACCGCAGTTGCAGGCACTCACTGACAGCGAACTGCAAGGCCAGACGGCCAAGCTGCGCGCGCTGATCGACAATGGAGCCAAGCTTGACGACATTCTGCCTGAAGCCTTCGCCACTGTGCGGGAAGCTTCGGTGCGGGTATTCGGTATGCGCCATTTTGATGTGCAGTTGATCGGCGGGCTTGTGCTCCACCGTGGCGAAATCGCCGAAATGCGCACCGGCGAAGGCAAGACGCTGATGGCGACGCTCGCCGTTTATCTCAACGCGATCGAAGGCAAGGGCGTCCACGTCGTAACGGTGAACGATTACCTTGCGCGGCGGGACGCGGAGGAAATGGGACAGCTTTACAGCTGGCTCGGCCTCAGCGTCGGTGTGATTGTGCCGAACATGCCCGAGGAGAACAAGCGCGGCGCTTATAACGCCGACATAACCTATGGCACCAACAACGAATTCGGGTTTGATTACCTGCGCGACAACATGAAGCACGAGCGCGCGCAAATGGCGCAGCGTCCGTTCAACTTCGCAATTGTTGACGAGGTGGATTCGATCCTGATCGACGAAGCACGCACCCCGCTGATCATCTCCGGCCCGACCGAGGACAAGTCCGATCTTTACGTCGCGCTCGATCAAGTCGCGCGGGAAATTCCGGTCGAATGGCTCGATATCGACGAGAAGGTAAAGCGGGTTCAGCTGACTGAAGACGGGCTGGAAGAAGTCGAAAAGCTCTTGATCGAAAAAGAGCTGTTGGCGACCGACAACCTCTACGATGTCGAAAACACGCAGGTCGTCCATCACCTCGATCAGGCCCTGGTAGCCAACTTCGCCCGCAAGCGGGACACGGATTACATCGTCAAAGATGGCAAGATCATCATTATCGACGAATTCACCGGGCGCATGATGGATGGGCGTCGCTGGTCGAACGGGCTGCATCAGGCGGTCGAGGCCAAGGAAGGCGTGCGGATTGAGCCGGAAAATCAGACGATGGCGTCGATCACCTTCCAGAATTATTTCCGCATGTATCCAAAACTGGCAGGCATGACCGGCACCGCCGCGACCGAAGCAGCGGAATTCTGGGACATTTACAAGGTCGGTGTGGTCGAAATCCCGACCAATCTGCCTGTTGCCCGGATCGACGAGGAAGACGAATTCTACAAGAGCACGATCGATAAATTTGGCGCGATTGCCAAGGCGATTAAGGAAAAGAACGAGATCGGTCAGCCAGTGCTGGTCGGTACAGTCTCGATCGAGAAATCTGAACTGCTTAGCCAGTTCCTCGATAAGGAAGGTGTCAAGCACGCCGTGCTGAACGCCCGCTTCCATGAACAGGAGGCGCGGATTGTGGCGCAGGCGGGCCGACTTGGCGCGGTCACGATCGCCACCAACATGGCTGGACGCGGCACCGATATTCAGCTTGGCGGCAATATCGAATATCGGATCCGCGATGAGCTTGCGGAATTGCCCGCAGGCCCAGAGCGCGACGAAGCCGTTGCTCGCATACGTTCCGAGGTGGCGGAAGAAAAAAAGCAGGTGATCGCCGCAGGCGGCCTGTTCGTACTTGGCACTGAACGCCATGAATCGCGCCGGATCGATAATCAGCTGCGTGGCCGTTCGGGCCGTCAAGGCGACCCGGGGCTTTCGCGCTTTTACCTGTGCCTCGAAGACGATTTGCTGCGCATCTTCGGCCCTGACACGCTGTTTTCCAAGATGATGAAATCGAATCTCGCCGATGGTGAGGCGATTGGCTCGAAATGGTTGTCAAAGGCGATCGAGACCGCGCAGAAAAAGGTCGAAGCGCGCAACTACGATACGCGCAAGCAGGTCGTGCAATACGATGACGTGATGAACGACCAGCGCAAGGTGGTTTACGAGCAGCGCGCTGAAATCATGGATTCCGAAGCGGTTGATGACGTGGTGGTCGATATGCGCCACGACACAATCAACACGATGGTCGGCACCGCATGCCCTCCGGGCTCCTATCCTGAACAATGGGACATCGCCGGGCTCAAGACCAAGATCGTCGAGATATTCGGCCTTGAGCCGCCGATTGACGAATGGCTGGCGGAAGATCAGGTTGAGCCTGATCTGCTGGAGGAAAAGCTGCGCCTGATGACTGACGAGCTGACCGACGCAAAGGTCTCTGCCGATACGGCGACATGGCGGATCGTCGAAAAGGACGTGCTGCTGCGCCAGCTCGATTACCATTGGAAGGAACACCTCGCGACGCTTGATGCGCTGCGGCAGGTGATCTGGATGCGCGGCATCGCCCAGAAGCAGCCGATCAACGAATACAAGCAGGAAGCTTTCGGCCTGTTTGAATCGATGCTCGATACCCTGCGCGAGGAAGTCACCCGGATTCTGTTCCGTGCAGAATTGCGGGTCGAACCGCCGCAGATGCAGTCGCTGCCCGATCTGCCCGATTTCCTGACCGGTCATATCGACCCCTTCACCGGCATGGACAATTCAGGCGATGGCGATGGATCGGAATTGCGTCCCGAATTGTTCGGTTCGCTCGCGGGCAGTCCGCGCGCAGCAACGGGGCCGGGCGGGGCAAACACCGACAATCCATTCGCCAATCTTGATATCAACCGCAATGCACCGTGCCCGTGCGGATCCGGCAACAAGTACAAACACTGCCATGGCGCGATTGGCGCTCCGCAGACTGCCTGAGCGGCGCGCGGTGCGAGGTTAGAGAGGAGCGGTGATGATCGGGGCTGTTCCGGCGCTGCTGGCGCTGGCGTTCCTCGTCACCGCGTTGCTTTACGCCAGCGTCGGGTTTGGCGGGGGTTCGACCTATTCAGCGCTGCTGGCGCTATCGGGGCTTGATTACCGGCTGCTGCCGCTGATCTCGCTTGCCTGCAACATCGCGGTGGTGGCGGGGTCGAGTATTCGCTTTGCACGCAACGGCCTGACCCCATGGCGCAAGGCCTTGCTGATCGTGGCGCTGGGTGCTCCGGCAAGCTTTCTTGGCGGGTTAACACCGATCAAGGAGACCACCTTCCTCACGCTGCTTGGTGCCAGTCTGGTGCTGACTAGCCTCACCATGCTGATCCCGGTGCGCGAGACTGACAGCGGAGCGCCATCACGCTTTGCCCAGTGGACGCCGCTTGCCGCTGCCCCCCTTGGCTACCTCGCTGGCCTGGTGGGGATCGGCGGCGGTATCTTCCTTGCGCCCTTGCTTCACCTCGTTCGCTGGGAAAGCGCGCGCGGGATAGCGGCCACGGCGAGCCTGTTCATTCTGGTGAACTCGCTATTCGGGCTGGGGGGGCAGATGCTCAAGAATGGTCCCGGCCTGTTCGGACAAGCGATCAGCACGGCGCTTCCATTGCTGGTGGCAGTAGTGATTGGTGGGCAAATCGGTAGCCAGCTCGCCGCGCGTCTGCTCCCGCCCAAGTGGATCAGGAGGCTGACCGCAGTGCTAGTGCTGGTAGTTGGTGCGCGATTGTTAGCGGGGTTGTGAGGCGCGACTGCCAGGTTGATCCCGGCTCACGAGGGGCTTTGATCAAAACTGCACCTCATGAAATTGCCGGTGCGCCAATCAAGACCATGTACCGCCGTGCAATCGGTGGCACATAGCGTGCGAGCGAGTCGCCATTTTGTCGTAAAACCCGCGCAGTCGAGCCACCTATGCCAACTCAGGCCCCTTCCGAATTGCGCGCTGCGCTGGATCGCTCAAAGGCTGCGCTCGTTACGGTCGCGTGGCTCAGTGCGCTGATCAACGTGCTGCTGCTCGGCGGCCCGATCTACATGCTGCTGATTTACGACTCAGTCCTGCCAAGCGGGAGTTTTGCGACCCTGTTCGGCTTGCTGATTATGGTGGCGCTGGTTTATGCATTTCAGGCGCTGTTTGATTGGCTGCGGCTTCGCATTCTGGCGGATATCGGCGCGGCGCTTGATGCACGGATGACCGGGCGGGTGCACCGTCTTGTGTCCGAACTGGCGCTGCGCAGTGATGCAAAGGGCGAGGATGGGCTTGTCCCTTGGCCGCTCCCAAATCGTTCGCTTGGCAGCTATCCGCTTATTTGCGCCAAAGGCTGCCTTTCAGCAAACGAC
>LNED01000012.1 GCA_001464915.1 Sphingomonadales bacterium Ga0077531 | reverse complement strand
CGACCCAGCACCGGCTGTTCGCCACCAACGGATCGAACGTCTGGTTTCTACCGAAGCGGTCATGCAGTTTTCGGGATCGCGCACTGGCCGCTGTCATTAGCGGGCATGGGTGCGACGCTGAATATCCGAAGTTCATTTCAGGAAATGACTAGCGAAATGCCAATGGGAGCGCTGATCGGGCTGCCAGCCACACCGCGTCAAGCTTGCGCCGCACGGGCGGCAGCGGGGTGAGCAGTGGGCGATCCGGTCCGGCCACGGCCTGTTGCACAGCCAGTGTCCCGCTATAGCCGCGCCTGGTCAGGTCGATGGTGATGTCCAGCACGTCATTTTCGTCCAGCAGCGCATCGTGCACCGTGGTGCGCACGTCGAACGGCACATCGCTCTGCCGGCAAAGCAGATCGAGCGTGCGCGCAAAACGGGCGAAGGCGGGCGTCCCGGTCACCTTCTCAAACCGCGCAGCCGGAGCCTTGTAGTCGAGCGCGACCTGATCGATCAGCCTGCGATCCAACAGCCGCGCGACCACATCGGGACGCAGCCCGTTGGTGTCGAGCTTGACCGCGAACCCGAGCGCCTTGGCCATCGCGGCGAAATCGGCCAAGCCGGGCCAGATGGTCGCCTCACCACCCGACAGCACGATGCCGTCCAGCAGCCCCTGCCGCCGCCGCAGAAACGCAAGCGCATCCTCCTCGGTGAGTTTTCCTTCGCCCAGCACAATGTCGGGGTTGTGGCAGTAACCGCAGCGCATGTTGCACCCCGCCACCCACAGGATGCAGGCGCTGCGGCCGGGAAAGTCGAGCAGGGTGAAGGGCGTGATCGCGTGGAACGGGGTGGCCCGCCGCGCCCGCCTGCGTTCGCGCCGTTCGTTGTCAGCTAGCGTCGCCAAACAAGTCCTCCACCATTGCGGCGTCCTCGGTAAAGTGGCGGCGCTGGCGGTGTTCGCCGACCTTGCCCTTGTTGAAGCTGTCGACCGGACGGAAATAGCCCATCACTCGCGTCCATACCTTGGTGCGTGCGCCGCATTGGGGGCATTCGGGCTGCTCGCCGGCGAGATAGCCATGGGTGTCGCACACCGAAAACACCGGGGTCAGCGTGACATAGGGCAGCCGATAGCGGGTCAGCACCGTGCGCAGGAACCCGCGCGCCGCATCGGCGCTCGACAGCTTCTCGCTCATGTAGAGATGCAGCACCGTTCCGCCGGTGTATTTGCATTGCAGGTCATTCTGCAATTCCAGCGCCTCGAACGGGTCCTCGGTGTGATCGACCGGAATTTGGGAGCTGTTGGTGTAGTAGATATTCTCGCCCCCGCCCGCCTGAAGGATGTCGGGGAAGCGTTTGCAGTCTTCCTTGGCAAAGCGGTAGGTGGTGCCTTCGGCCGGGGTCGCCTCGAGATTGTAGAGATTGCCGGTGCGCTGCTGATAGCCGACCAGCGCAGACCGCATGTGATCAAGAATGGTGATCGCCATGGCAATGCCTTCCGGCACGGTCAAATCGGCGGCATCGCCGGTGAAGTTGCGCACCATCTCGTTCATGCCGTTGACCCCGATGGTCGAGAAATGATTGCGCAAGAACGGCAGGTAGCGCGCGGTGTAGGGATAAAGCCCGCGATCATACATGCCTTGAACGAAGGCGCGCTTCTTCTCCAGGGTGGAGCTGGCGATGTCCATCAGCCGGTCGAGTTCGGCCATCAGCCCATCACTGTCGCCTTTGAAGCGATAGCCGAGCGCCGCCATGTTGATCGTCACCACCCCCAGCGATCCGGTCATCTCGGCCGATCCGAACAGCCCGTTGCCGCGCTTCAGCAATTCGCGCAGGTCAAGCTGCAACCGGCAGCACATGGAGCGCACCGCGCCGGGCGCATAGGCTTCGGGATTGGGGCGGCGTTCACCCGTGGCAGGATCGCGCAGATACTGGCTACCGATGAAGTTCTGGAAGTATGACGATCCGACCTTGGCGGCATTGTCGAAAATCGCACTTGCCACGCGGCTGTCCCAGTCGAAATCCTCGGTGATGTTGACCGTGGGGATCGGGAAGGTGAAGGGCTGACCGGTGGCATCGCCTTCGGTCATGATCTCGTAATAGGCGATCACGATCTGCTCCATCTCCGGAGCGAAATGGGCAAAGGTCAGGTCTTCCAGACTGCGCAGCCCCAGATCACGCTGGCGCACCCGGTCGAGTAGGGCGGAGTCCTCCAGTCCCGCAAACAGGTGGCGGTCATGCGCGGTCGGGTAGAGATCGCGCAAATCCTCGGGCACGGTGATGTCGAGCGTGATGTTGGTGAAGGGTGACTGCCCCCAGCGCGCGGGCACGTTGAGGTTGTAAACGAACTGGCGGATCGCCTTCTTGATGTCGGCAAAACTCAGATTATCGCGGAAAACATAGGGGGCGAGGTAGGTGTCGAAGCTGGAGAAAGCCTGCGCGCCGGCCCATTCGGATTGCAGAATGCCGAGAAAATTTGCCATCTGCCCCAACGCCTCGCGGAAATGGCGCGGCGGGCGCGAGGATACCCGGCCTGCCACCCCGTTGAACCCGTCATTGAGCAGCGCCCTCAGCGACCAGCCAGCGCAATAGCCGGTGAGGCTGTCGAGATCGTGGATGTGGATGTCACCCTGACGGTGAGCGAGGCCTTCTTCGGGGGCATAGACCTGATCGAGCCAGTAATTGGCGATTACCTTGCCCGCGACATTGCTGATGAGGCCAGCGTGCGAATAGCCGACATTGGCGTTGGCCTTGATCCGCCAGTCCGTGCCCGAGATATATTCGTCGACCGTGGCGCCGCAATCGATGCTGCGGCCTGCGTTTGCCACGCTGCGCAGGGCGGCGATGCGGTCGGTGGTGGCTGTGGCATTAGAGGGCATTTCAGGCTTCTCCCTAAGATATTGTGGCTCGCCGCATGGCACGGCTACATCATCTGGTGTCATACCGATCTAAGCAGGTAGTGGCGGCAGTGGATTGACATTCATCAATTGGATCACATGCCCACAGAAATATTGTCGAGCCTGCGCCGTCCACACGAATCAAAACCGCCCCCCGACCGAAGTGGCCGGGAGGCGGTAGGTCACTCCCCTGGGAGGGACGGGAGCGAACGGAGTCTCAGGCAGCGATCGGGTGGCCGCCTTCCATTGCGTGGAGGATGCGCGGGTCTTCGGTAAGCGGAATGCCGACCTCCTCGTAACGGCCGCGCACCCGCGGCGTGAGAAGGCCAACGCGGGCCAGCGCCGGCAGCATCAGGTGTTCGAGCGAGTGGATCTGGCCCGGCGGCAATTGCCGGGTGATGCCGAGCTGTTCAGCCTCCCTGAGCCCGGTGAAGAAATCATCCGCGTCGATCTCGCAATTTTCCAGCACCAGCATGAAGCCTGGATCGATCCGGCTGGCAATCGTGCCTGCAGTTCCGGCAAAGGCGAGGATATTCACCGCCTCGAAGGCGAAATCGGCCAGATCTTCCACCTCGTCCTCGGCCAGAGCCCCGATCACCGGGGCGAGATAGGCATGGCCGAACGACACGTGGCGGGATTCGTCGCGCATCACGTTGAAGGTCAGCTGCTTGAGCAATTCACACTGGGTCGAGCGATACATGTTATTGAACGCGCCCAGTGCCAGCCCTTCGACGATCATGTTCATGCCGATCATGATCTTCTCGTAGCGATTTGCTTTCAGCGTGGCGTCGATCAACTGCTTGAGCCAGCCCGACATCGGATAGACCATCGCCACCTTGTCGCAGTAACGCGCGAACACCTCGACATGGCGCGCTTCGTCCATCGTCTGCGTCGCGGCATAGAGCTTGGCGGTGGCATCGGGCACCGAATGGGTCACGCAGGCCGCCGTCATCAGCGCGCCCTGTTCCCCGTGCAGGAATTGCGACAGCATCTGCGCAGTCGAATGGGCGGTGAAGCGTTCCTGCTGCGACTTCGACAGCTTCTGGAAGAACGGCATCCGGTGATAGATGTCCTGTTCGTCATTGATCAGCGGCTTCGACGGATCGACCGCCAGATCCCACGGCAGGCGTTCATCGCAGTTCCACTGCTCCTGCTTGGCGCGGCGATACAGATCCTCAATCTTGTCGCCCGACATCAGGTAATCGAAGGTCCACGCGATCTCGAGCGGGCTGCGGTAGATGTCGTCAGGCGCCTTGCCTCGCAGCCAGTGCGGCAGTGGGTCTGCCGGTTTACCTTCTTTAGCCAGTTCCATCGCTCTCTCCCTTGGTGTGGCTGGATGTTCAATATTGGCGCGCAGGCAGATGGACGATGATTCCGTCGAGCGCCGGCGTGACCGGGATCTGGCACGACAAGCGGCTGCGAGAGTCCACGTCATGCGCAAAGTCGAGCGTTGCGCGTTCCAGCTCGTGCATTTCGGGCAGGCGCGTCGCGTCATCGGAAGCCACATAGCAATGGCAGGTTCCGCAGGCGCAGAAGCCGCCACAATCACCCTCGATCCCCGGCACCTTGTGCATCGTGGCTGCTTCCATCAGGCTGATGCCAACGGGGCTGGCGACTGTATGCGCCGTGCCGTCGTGTTCGACATAGATGATCATCGGCATTGGTGATGACGCTCCCTCTGCTACTGACACTTTTGTAAGCAAGCTGCGGCCGCGTTGGCATTGATATATATCAAGGCGACTTTCGCGTCAGGCGGCCATCAGCTGATCATCGAAATTTCTGTGCGAGGCTGCCATGGCGAATCCCGGCTCGTATAACCTTTTCCTGCGTGCCACTTTCGGGATCGAGCCCGGGAGCGAACTCGGGCGTAGCCTCGGCGAGCTGGCATGGCAGGTTCAGATCAAGCGCGGGCAAACGGTCGAAACCGATCCCGATGCCGCCACGCTGGTGTTTCTGACCGAAGGCGCGACCAAGCTGAGCGCGCTGGCGTCACGCGGGCGGCACCAGATTGTTGCGTTCCACTTTGGCGGAGATATTTTCTCGGTCCCGCCAGAGGGGCTGCACCGCCATATGGTCACCGGCCTGTGCGACAGCGCCTTGACGCTGTTCCCGGCGCCGGCGTTCTATAGCCGCGCTGCGGCCAGTCCGCGGATCATGCGCACGCTGCTCGAACGCACCCAGACCGCGCTGTTCCGCTGCCGCGACAAGGCGGTAAACCTTGGTCGTAAGACCGCCCGCGAACGGGTGGCCGGGTTCCTGCTTGGCATGGCGGAGCGGCTTGAGTGTCCCGATGACGAGCCCGGCTGCATCGACCTGCCCATGTCGCGCCGCGATATCGGGGAGAGCATCGGCCTGACCATCGAGACCGTCAGTCGCCAGCTCACCGAGCTGAGAGAGGAAGGGATTATCGACACGCGCGGACGATCCTGCATCATCCTGCACGATCTGGCGCGGTTGGCCGAGCAGGCGGGCAATGTCGAACCGCGCACAGTGGCGACCTCGAAAGATGCCGCCGAGCCGGCGCTTGCTTCTTCCTGAATGCGGTCAGATCAGCCCGTGCGCTCCGGCCATCGCGCCTAACGTCGTCACTAGTGCGAACACCGATAACACGCGGTGCACCCAAACCATGCGTTGCCAGTCAGCTGCCGGATCGGGCGAATGGGCCATGCGCCGGTGCAGCACCAGCGGCTCGGCTACGAACAGCATCAGCGCGAACACCAGCCACAACCCCAGCATTGCGTGCATCCACCACAGGGCCGGATCAGCAAAGCGCCACCAAAGATCGGCCTCCCACGTCATCCAGAACCCCGAAGCACCCGCCAGCAGCACCCAGAATTGCGCCTGCGGTGCAAAGCCTTGCTCGATCCGGTGAAAGGCGGAGAGGCGGGTAGCAGGGGCTTCGCTGCGCGCGATGGCGGGCATCACCACGAAGGTGACGAACCAGACCCCGCCGATCCAGCCGACCACCGAAGCGACATGCGCCACGCGGGCGAGGGTAAACCAGTCGATGTCCATGCATGATGGGTTAGAGGCTCGGCTGAATAACATCTTTGATGCAGGTCAATTGCGACTGCATGAATCGGGCTATTTCAGATGGCATGAATCAAGCGCTGATCCCCTTTTTCGCACTCACGGCCGCGCTGGCGGCCCCCACAGCGGCGCAAGCCGAAACCGCGCCGCCGCCTGAAACCGACGCCGTCACCCTCGATCTCTATGGTGATCTGCGATACCGGCTCGAAGTGGTCGAGCAGGACGGCTTGCCTGAAGATGCCGCCGCGTCCACCTTGCGCATGCGGGCCGGGTTCAAGCTGGGCGATTGGCGCGGCTTCAGCCTGCAGGTCGAAGGCGAGGGGATCGTCCATGTGGGGCCGGAGAATTACAACGACACGGTCAACGGCAAGACCGCCTTTCCGGTGGTGGCCGATTCCGAATCGGTGCAGCTCAATCAGGTCTTCCTCCGGTGGAAGCCCCATGCCGCCATCGAGCTGGCGGCGGGGCGGCGGGCGGTCAATCTTGATAACCAGCGCTGGATCGGCTCAGTCGACTGGCGGCAGAACGACCAGACGCTTGATCTGGCACAAGTGACGCTGCGCCCGGCCAAAGGCGTGTCGATCGACTATTTCAACGTTTGGCGGGTGGACCGGATCTTTGGCAAGGATTCGCCGCAGGGCGTGTTCCGCGATACCGACATCAACGCCGTGCGGATCGCCCAGGCAACCAGCCCGATTGGTGCGGCCTCGGCCTATGGCTTCTGGCTCGACATTCCTTTGCACCCGGGCAGTTCATCGCGCACGCTTGGCGTGCGTCTGATTGGTGACCAGCCGTTGGGTGAGAGCGCGAGGCTGATCTACGCCGCCGAATATGCCCGACAGTCCGATCACGGAGCCAATCCGGGCGAGTTCAATCTCGATTATCTGCTGATCGAACCCGGCGTGGCGATTGGCGGGTGGACCGTGAAGGCCGGGCTGGAGCGGCTGGAGGGCAATGGCGCGGTCTCCCTGCAAACTCCGCTGGCGACACTGCACGCCTTCAACGGCTGGGCTGACAAGTTCCTCGTCACTCCGCCAGGTGGCCTGCGCGATCTCTATGGCGAGGTTGGCTACAAGTTTGCTGCCGGCCCTTTCAACGGGATGGTTCTGCGGGTAATCGCGCATGATTTTGCTGCCACTAGAGGCGATGCGGCCTATGGGCAGGAACTTAACTTGCTCGCGGTCTATCCGATCGGCCCCGGACTCGTGCTGCTGGGCAAGTTTGCGCATTATGAGGCGCAGAACTTTGCGGTCGACACCACGAAAGGTTGGCTATCCCTGCAATGGAGCTTCTGACATCGCGTCTCAGCGGTCGGCGGGCACCGGATTGGGGTGTGCAAAGGCAGTAAGCGCTGCGCGATCTTCGACCCTAACTCTTGCGCCGCTCACCTTGACGCCGTGCGCTTTCAAAGTGCCAAACGCCCGGCTGAGATTTTCGGGCGTCATCCCAAGCAACGAGGCCAGCAAGCGCTTTTCACCGCTGAGGTCGAACTCCCAGAGATTGCCGCGCTGGGCACTGTATTCGAGCAGGTGATTGGCGAGCCGCTCGGCCGACTGACGCTGCTTCATGTCGGTCAGCGCCCGCACCATATCGCGGTAGGCCAGCGCCAATTCGTGCATGGTCGCCTGCATGAGCGCGGTATCCTTGTGAATCACCTCTCGCATCAACGCTGCAGGCACGAGCAAAACGCGTGACGAAGTCAGTGTGCGCGCCGACATCAGGTATGGCAGGTCGGTCATCACCGCAGCAAGGATGAAGCTGGTGACCGGCTCGACGATCTTCATGGTCGTGTCGCGCCCGGCGCCGGTCACGTAAAGTTCGACCAGCCCATCGACCAGAACGTGCAAAAAATCGGCATTTTGTCCAAGCTCGAACAGTGTCAGTTGCGGCGGGAACACTTGCAAAAAGGAGCCGGACAGCACGCGTTCGCGCATGGCATCATCCATGTCACGGAACAGTGGCAGGCGGGCGATCTCTGGCTTTTCGCCGATTCTCATTATGCTCATCACTCCTGCCCAATAGGAGTTCAACATAGCCATCCAATTGACGAATATCAATCGATTGCTTGATTTGGAGCGTCCTGGATTCTGATGTCAATCAGGTGAGTATGATTTAGCCTAGGCTTGCCCTACCGTTTTGATCTTGGTCAAACTGTGCGTCCATGAGACCTTGCACCAGCAACCCGAACTTTGGATCGGAACGGGAGTTGCACATGGGGCCGGGGGCTACAGCATCGCAAAGTGAGCAAGGCCACGCGCTGGGGCTGAGCACCTTTGCCTTCACCATCTGCTTTGCGGTGTGGACGATCTTCGCAATCATCGGGATCGAGATCAAGGCAGAGCTTGGCCTCAACGATACGCAGTTCGGCCTGCTGATCGGCACACCGATCCTGACCGGATCGCTAGTCCGCCTGATTCTGGGGATCTGGACCGATCAGTTCGGCGGACGGATCATCTTCCCTCTGACAATGCTGGCTTCGGCGGCATCGACTTTCCTGCTGTCCTATGCCGACAATTACTACCTCATGCTGCTGGCCGCACTCGGCCTTGGCCTAGCGGGCGGCGGATTTGCGGTGGGCGTTGCCTATGTGTCGAAGTTCTATCCGCTGGAACGGCAGGGCGCAGCGCTCGGCTTTTTCGGGATGGGCAATGTCGGCGCAGCGGTGACCAAGTTTCTTGCCCCCTGGGTGATGGTCGCGATCGGCTGGCAGGGCGTGGCGCAGGTGTGGGCCGGCGTGCTCGCGGTGGTCGCGGTGTTGTTCTACATCCTTGCCAAGGACGATCCCGAATATGCCGCGCGCAAGGCAGGCGGGATCCCGGCCCGCACGCTCAAGGACCAGCTCTCGCCACTCAAGAACGAGCAGGTGTGGCGCTTTTCGCTCTATTATTTCTTCGTGTTCGGCGCCTTCGTGGCGCTGGCGCTGTGGCTGCCGCAATACATGGTCAGCCTGTATCAGGTTGATGTTAAAACAGCCGGGATGCTGGCGGCGACCTTCTCGCTCTCGGCCAGCCTGTTCCGCGCCTATGGCGGGATGCTGTCGGACAAGTATGGCGCGCGGCGTATCATGTATGCGACCTTCGGCGTGTCGCTGGTGTGCCTGTTCATGCTGTCCTACCCGGCGACCGATTACGTGATCCACGGGATCGAGGGTGACATCGCGTTTTCGACCTCGATGGGGCTGGTGCCCTTCGTGATCACGGTGTTCGTGCTCGGCTTCTTCATGTCGCTGGGCAAGGCTGCGGTGTTCAAGCACATTCCGGTCTATTACCCCAATCACGTTGGTGCAGTCGGTGGGCTGGTGGGCCTGGTCGGCGGGCTGGGCGGGTTCGTGCTGCCGATCGTGTTCGGCGCGGTGAGCGATCTCACCGGCATCTGGACGAGCTGCTTCATGGTGCTGTTCGCGCTGGTCGGCGTGGCGCTGGCCTGGATGCATATCGCGATCCGCCAGATGGAGCAGAAGGCGAGCGGGATCGATGCGCGCAGCCTGCCGCAGTTCCCGGAAATGGCGGGCCTGCACGATGAAGCCCGCCATGCCGCCGCCGAGCCGACCAAGGTGCTGGCCGAATGGAAGCCGGAAGACCCCGCCTTCTGGCAGGCGCAGGGCGAACGCATCGCACGTCGCAATCTCTACATCTCGATCCCCGCCCTGCTGCTCGCCTTTGCGGTGTGGATGGTGTGGTCGGTGGTGGTCGCCAAGCTGCCGCAGGTCGGGTTTGCCTATACCACCGATCAGCTGTTCTGGCTGGCGGCCCTGCCGGGACTGTCGGGTGCGACTTTCCGCATCTTCTACAGCTTCATGGTGCCGATCTTCGGCGGACGGTTGTGGACGACTCTTTCCACCGCTTCGCTGCTGATCCCGGCGTTCGGCATCGGCTATGCGGTGCAGAACCCCGATACGCCCTACATCATCTTTCTCGTGCTGGCGCTGCTGTGCGGGTTCGGCGGGGGCAATTTTGCCTCGTCGATGTCGAACATCAGCTTCTTCTTCCCCAAGGCTCAGAAGGGCAATGCGCTGGCATTGAACGCCGGCCTTGGTAATCTGGGGGTGTCGGTGATGCAGTTCGCAGTGCCGCTGATCATCACCGCAGGCGTGTTCGGCGCGCTGGGCGGCGCGGGCCAGCAGACCGCGGATGGAGGGCAGCTGTGGCTGCAGAACGCCGGGTTCGTGTGGGTGCCCTTCATCATCGCCAGCAGCCTGCTGGCATGGTTCGGGATGAACGACATTGCCGATGCCAAGGCCAGCTTTGCCGAGCAGGCGGTGATCTTCCAGCGCAAGCATAACTGGCTGATGTGCTGGCTTTACACTGGCACCTTCGGCAGCTTCATCGGCTTTTCGGCTGGCCTGCCGCTGCTCGCCAAGCAGCAGTTCCCCGAAGTTGACGTGCTGCAATTCGTGTTCCTCGGCCCGCTCGTCGGTGCGCTGAGCCGGGCGGGCACGGGCTGGGTGTCGGACAAGTGGGGCGGCGGGCGGGTCACCTTCTGGGTGTTCGTGCTGATGATGCTGGGCGTGCTGGGGGTGATGTATTTCATCGCAGCCGCCAGCTGGTGGGGGTTCCTGGGCGCGTTCATCTTCATGTTCTTCATGACCGGGGTGGGCAATGCCTCCACCTTCCAGATGATCCCCAACATCATGCGGCAGGAAGTTCCGCGCCTGATGCCGGAACTCGCCCCCGATGCCGCGCTGCGGCAGGCCGAAAAGGAATCCGCCGCGATTGTCGGCTTCACGTCGGCCATCGCGGCTTACGGGGCCTTCTTCATCCCCAAAAGCTTCGGCAGCGCGATTGCCGCGACCGGATCGCCGATGGCGGCCCTGTGGGGCTTCTTCATTTTCTACGCCAGCTGCGCTGCGCTGACGTGGTTCATCTACACCCGCCGCAGCGGCCTGCTGCACGATATCGAACGCGGGCGCACGCCTGCTCCTGCCACCACT
This sequence comes from Sphingomonadales bacterium Ga0077531, assembly GCA_001464915.1. Classification (GTDB taxonomy): domain Bacteria; phylum Pseudomonadota; class Alphaproteobacteria; order Sphingomonadales; family Sphingomonadaceae; genus Erythrobacter. The sequence goes on along the minus strand of LNED01000012.1, from coordinate 51,811 downwards.
TCCCAGACCCTGAAAGGAGCTGCTGCATGAGCCAGCTACTCGACCGCCTGACCTTTTTCCGTCAGCCCAAACAGGCCTTTTCCGCTGGCCACGGTGTCACCACCAACGAAAACCGCGATTGGGAGGACGGCTATCGCAAGCGCTGGCAGCACGACAAGATCGTGCGCAGCACTCATGGGGTGAACTGCACGGGATCGTGCAGCTGGAAGATCTACGTCAAAGGCGGGATCATAACCTGGGAAACCCAACAGACCGATTATCCGCGCACGCGGCCTGATCTGCCCAACCATGAACCACGCGGCTGCCCGCGCGGGGCGAGCTATAGCTGGTATATCTATTCGGCCCAGCGGCTGAAATATCCGATGGTGCGTTCGCGCCTGCTGAAGCTGTGGCGCGAAGCGCGCGTGCTGCGCACCCCGGTGGCCGCCTGGGCCTCGATCGTCGAAGATCCGGCCAAGCGCAAAAGCTACACCGCTATCCGCGGCCATGGCGGCTTTGTGCGGTCGACATGGGACGAGGTGAACGAAATCATTGCGGCTGCCAATGCCTATACCGCCAAGACCTATGGCCCAGACCGGGTGATCGGCTTCTCCCCCATCCCGGCGATGTCGATGGTCAGTTACGCCGCGGGTTCGCGTTACCTCTCGCTGCTTGGCGGGACGATCATGAGTTTCTACGACTGGTATTGCGATCTGCCGCCCTCAAGCCCGCAGACCTGGGGTGAACAGACCGACGTTCCTGAAAGCGCCGACTGGTATAACGCCGGGTTCCTGATGATGTGGGGATCGAACGTCCCCCAAACCCGCACGCCCGACGCGCACTTCATGACCGAGGCACGCTATCGCGGCACGAAGGTCGCGGTGGTCAGCCCCGATTATGCCGAGGCGACCAAGTTCGCCGACCTGTGGCTCAACCCCAAGCAGGGGACCGACGCTGCACTCGCCATGGCGATGGGTCATGTCATTTTGCGCGAGTATCACCTCGACAGGCAAGCGGAGTATTTCGAGGATTACTGTCGCAAATACTCCGATATGCCGATGCTGGTGAAGCTGGTGGAGAAGGACGGCGCGTGGGTGCCCGCAAACCTGCTGCGCGCAGCCGATTTCCTCGATGGGCTGGACGAAACCAACAATCCCGACTGGAAAACCGTCGCCATCGACGAGGCAACCGATGAAGTGGTGGTGCCGTCAGGCTCGGCCGGGTTCCGTTGGGGCGAGGAAGGCAAGTGGAACCTTCAGGAAAAAGACGGGCGCGGAAATGCCACCCGGCTGCGCCTTACCAACATCCTCGATGGCCAGCATGATGAGGCGATCGAGGTCGCCTTCCCCTATTTCGGCAACCTTGAACATGATCACTTCCAGGGCACCGATCATCCCAGCGTGCTGAAGCGCCGAGTGCCGGTGCGCCAGTTGCAGCTTAAGGACGGCAAGGCCTTCGTTGCTACCGTATTTGATCTGTTCTGCGCCAATTACGGTCTCGACCGCGGACTGGGCGGCGACCATGTTGCGCGCGATTACAGCGAAATGGAGCCTTACACACCGGCATGGGCTGAAAAGATCACCGGGGTTCCCGCCGATCACATCATCACTGCGGCGCGCGAGTTCGCGTCCAATGCCGAGATTACCAAGGGCAAATCGATGGTGATCCTAGGGGCCGGGATCAACCATTGGTATCACATGGACATGACCTATCGCGGCATCATCAACCTGTTGGTGATGTGCGGCTGTGTGGGCCAATCGGGCGGCGGCTGGTCGCACTATGTCGGGCAGGAAAAGCTGCGCCCGCAGACGGGATGGGCACCGCTCGCCTTCGCGCTCGACTGGAACCGACCGCCGCGGCATATGAATTCGACCAGCTTCTTCTACGCGCACACAGACCAGTGGCGGTATGAGACGTTGGGGGTGGAGGAAATCCTCTCCCCTACCGCGCCCGATGGTGATTGGGACGCAAGCCTGATCGATTACAATGTGCGCGCCGAACGCATGGGTTGGCTTCCATCCGCGCCGCAATTGAAGACCAACCCGCTGGAGGTGGGCAAGGCGATCAGGGCTAGCGGCAAGGAAGCGAAGGATTACGTGGCGGAAGGCTTCAAGGCAGGCACGCTGGAAATGTCGTGCTTCGATCCTGATGACCCAGCCAACTGGCCGCGCAACATGTTCGTGTGGCGGTCCAACCTCTTGGGTTCGTCGGGCAAGGGCCACGAATATTTCCTCAAGCACCTGCTCGGCACCGCGCACGGCGTGCAAGGCAAGGACCTGGGCGAAACCGGGGCGCAGAAACCCAAGGATGTCAAATGGCACGATGAAGCGCCAAAGGGTAAGCTTGACCTGCTGGTGACGCTAGACTTCCGAATGTCGACCACCTGCGTCTATTCCGACATCGTGCTGCCGACCGCGAGTTGGTATGAGAAAGACGATCTCAACACCTCGGATATGCACCCTTTTATCCACCCGTTGTCGGCGGCCGTGGACCCGGTGTGGGAATCGCGCAGCGATTGGGACATCTATAAGGGTATTGCCAAGGCGTTCTCGGAAGTCGCGCCCGAAGTGCTGGGCATCGAACAGGACGTGGTGCTGACCCCGATCCAGCACGACAGCCCGAACGAGATCGCGCAACCTTATGACGTGGCCGATTGGGGCAAGGGTGAAGTTGAGCCGATCCCCGGCGTTACCATGGCGACAGTGGCGCTGGTTGAGCGCGATTACCCCGGTCTTTACAAGCGCTTCACCGCTCTGGGCCCGCTATTGGAAAAGCTCGGCAATGGCGGCAAGGGGATCGGCTGGAACACCGATCACGAAGTTGAGGCCTTGCGCAATCTGAATGGCGCGGTGCTCGAAGATGGCCCGACCAAGGGAATGGCGCAGATCGAAACCGCGATCGATGCCGCAGAGATGATCCTGATGCTCGCACCCGAAACCAATGGCGAGGTCGCGGTCAAAGCCTGGGCTGATCTGGGTAGGAAAACCGGGCTGGATCATACCCATCTGGCGCTGCCCAAGGAAGACGAGAAAATACGCTTCCGCGACATTCAGGCCCAGCCGAGGAAGATCATCTCCTCGCCCACCTGGTCGGGGATCGAAAGCGAGCACGTCTGTTATAACGCGGGCTACACTAACGTTCACGAATTGATCCCGTGGCGCACGCTGACCGGGCGCCAGCAGCTGTATCAGGATCACAAGTGGATGCGCGCCTTTGGCGAGGGCTTCTGCGTTTATCGCCCGCCGATCGATACCAAGGCGGTCAAGCCGATGCTGGACGAGGCCAAGGACGCGCCGCACGTGATCCTCAACTTCATCACCCCGCACCAGAAATGGGGCATTCACTCGACCTATACCGACAACCTTCTGATGCTGACGCTGTCGCGCGGCGGGCCGATCGTGTGGATGAGCGAAGTGGACGCGGCCAAGGCGGGGCTGGTCGACAATGACTGGGTGGAAACCTTCAATTCCAACGGTGCGCTGGTGGCCCGAGTGGTCGTGTCGCAGCGAATGAAGGAAGGCACCCTGTTCATGTATCACGCGCAGGAGAAGATCACGAATATGCCCGGATCGCCCCTGACCGGGCAGCGCGGGGGCATCCATAATTCGGTGACCCGCGCGGTGTTGAAACCCACCCACATGATCGGCGGATATGTCCAGCTGGCCTACGGGTTCAACTACTACGGCACCGTGGGATCGAACCGCGACGAATATGTCATCGTTCGCAAATTAACAAAGGTCGACTGGCTCGAAGGGGCCCTGGCCGAAGGGGAGACCGTAGCATGAAAATCCGCGCACAGATCGGCAAGGTCTTGAACCTTGATAAGTGCATCGGCTGCCACACCTGCTCTGTCACATGCAAGAACGTGTGGACCAGCCGCGAAGGCATGGAATACGCCTGGTTCAACAATGTCGAAACCAAGCCCGGTATCGGCTATCCCAAGGATTGGGAAAACCAGAAACGCTGGAACGGCGGCTGGGTGCGCACGCCGGGCGGGTCAATCCGGCCCAAGATGGGCGGCAAGTGGCGGTTGCTCGCGAAGATCTTCGCTAATCCCGATCTGCCCGAGATCGACGATTACTATGAACCCTTCACCTTCGATTACGCTCACCTGCAAAAGGCGGGCGAAAGCAAGGCCTTCCCGACCGCGCGTCCGCGCAGCCTGATTTCGGGCCAGCGGATGGAGAAGATCGAATGGGGGCCGAACTGGGAGGAAATCCTGGGCGGGGAATTCGCCAAACGGTCGGAGGATTACAACTTCGAAGGGGTGCAGAAGGAAATCTACGGCCAGTTCGAAAACACCTTCATGATGTATCTCCCCCGACTCTGCGAGCATTGCCTCAACCCGACCTGCGTCGCCGCCTGCCCGTCTGGCGCGATCTACAAGCGTGAGGAAGACGGCATCGTCCTGATCGATCAGGAGGCCTGCCGCGGCTGGCGCATGTGCGTGTCGGGCTGCCCCTACAAGAAGATCTACTATAACTGGAAAAGCGGCAAATCGGAGAAGTGCATTTTTTGCTATCCACGCATTGAGGCAGGCCAGCCGACGGTGTGCAGCGAGACCTGTGTCGGGCGCATCCGCTATCTCGGCGTGATGCTCTATGACGCCGACCGAATCGAGGAAGCGGCCAGCGTCGAAAACGTCGAAGACCTTTATCAGGCGCAGCTCGATATCTTCCTTGACCCCCATGATCCGGCGGTGATCGAACAGGCGCGTAAGGACGGCGTGCCCGAAAACTGGCTGGAGGCTGCGCGCCATTCGCCGGTGTGGAAGATGGCGATGGAATGGAAGGTCGCCTTCCCGCTCCACCCCGAATATCGCACCCTGCCGATGGTGTGGTATGTGCCGCCGCTCTCGCCGATCAATGCCGCCGCCAGCGCCGGGCAGATCAGCGTCAACAACAACATGCCCGATGTGCGGTCTTTGCGCATCCCGCTCAAATACCTCGCCAACCTGCTTACCGCAGGCGACGAGGAGCCAATTGCGCTGTGTCTTGAACGGATGCTGGCGATGCGCGGCTATATGCGGTCGAAATCGATCGAAGGCGTGCAGAACGAGGCGATTGCCACGGATGTCGGGCTCACCGGCGCGCAGATCGAAGAAATGTATAAGGTGATGGCGCTGGCCGATTACGAAGATCGCTTCGTGATTCCCACCGGCCACCGCGAGGATGCCGAGGACATGTTCGAGGAACGCGGTTCCTGCGGCTTCTCCTTCGGCAATGGCTGTTCGAGCGGATCGAGCGAAAGCAATCTGTTCGGCGCTTCCCCCGCCCGTAAGAAACTCCAGACCCCTTCGGAGGTGTTCTGATGCAAGCGCTTCATCTCATTTCGTTGCTGTTGCAATATCCTTCGCGCGAGTTGCAGGCAGTGGCAGGTGAAATCCGCCAACGGTTGGTGGAAGATCCGGCATTGCCGCAAACCGAGGTGGCGGCACTTGCCCCGCTGCTGACCCGCCTGGCGACTTGCGACATCTACGATGTTCAGGAGACTTACGTGGAATTGTTCGACCGCGGGCGGGCGCATAGCTTGCACCTGTTCGAACATGTCCACGGGGAAAGCCGCGACCGCGGGCAAGCGATGGTCGATCTGCGAGCACGTTACCTTGATGCCGGTCTGGAGCCGGAAGGTAACGAGCTGCCCGATTATCTGCCGCTGTTCCTCGACTACTGCTCGACCCTGCCTGTCGCTTTGGCGCGCGATACGCTGGCCGAACCCGGCGTAGTGTTGATCGCGCTGACGGCGCGGCTGGCGGACAAGGGATCGGACTATGCGCCTCTGTTCGCGCTGCTGTGCGAGATCGCAGGGCTGGAAATGGACGAGGCGGCGGCGAACGCATTGCCGCCGGTTGAAGATCCCGAAACACTCGAAGAACTGGACGCGCAGTGGGAGGAAGAGGAAATTCGCTTCACTGCCGACGCCGCGCCCGATCCCAATGCTGCCTGTCCACAGGTCAGCGCCATCCTTGACCGGATGCGCGCTCCCTTACCCGCCACCGCTTCGAAAAGGAGCTGAGTCATGAACACTTACATCGATCATCTGATCTTTGGGATCTACCCCTACATTGCGCTGTCGGTGCTGGTCATCGGATCGATTGTCCGGTTCGACCGTGAGCCCTATAGCTGGCGTTCCGGCTCCAGCCAGCTCTTGCGTCGCAAGCAGCTGATGTGGGGCTCGGTGCTATTCCACGGCGGCATCCTGTTCGTGCTGTTTGGCCATATCTTCGGACTGTTGGTGCCGATCTGGATATTCGACACGCTCGCTGTGAAGCACGAATGGAAACAGGCGTTGGCGGTCTATGGTGGCGGCACCGCCGGGCTGATTTCCTTCATCGGTGCCAGCATGTTGCTGCATCGCCGCCTGTTCGATGCGCGTGTGCGTGCCAATTCGACCTTCGCCGATACCGGCATCATAGCGCTGCTGTGGCTTCAGCTTGCGATCGGGTTGGCCACGGTGCCGATCTCGCTCGGCCATATGGATGGCGAACAGATGGTGCGCTTCATGGCGTGGGCAAACGGGATTTTCACCTTCAACCCCACCGCATCGCTGTTCATGGAAGGGTCGCATTGGATATTCCGGCTGCACATCTTCCTGGGCCTGACGATCTTCCTGCTGTTTCCGTTCACCCGGCTGGTGCACATGTTGAGCGCGCCTGTCCGCTATCTGTGGCGCGGCGGTTATCAGATCGTGCGTTCGCGTAGGAGCCTGAGCCATGGATGACGTAGTCGAACGCGCAGCCGTCCGGGTTGGTGGGGTGGAAATACCCGCCGCAGCCATCGCCGCCGAAGCGCAGAACCACCCCGCACCGGACGCTACCACCGCTTGGAACGAGGCCGCCGAGGCGCTCGCGATCCGGCAATTGCTGCTGGCCGAAGCCGAGCGACTGGGTATCGATCCGGACGAACGGCTGGACGCGCAGGGCCGCCCGCTTGCAGCCGATGATGCGCGGATTGACGCTCTGCTTGAGCGGGAAGTGCGCGTGCCTGACGCGACGCAAGCCGAGGCGCAGCGCTTCTATGATCGCCACCGCGAACGTTTCGCCAGCGAGGCGCTGGTCGAGGCGGAGCACATCCTGTTTTCGGCCAACCCGGCGGATGAATTCGCCTATAGCCTCGCGGTCGGCGATGCGCGCATGGCGATCCGGGCGGTGCAAGCCGATCCGGCCTGCTTTGCCGAACTGGCGCGGGCCAAATCGGCTTGCCCTTCCAAGGAGCAGGGCGGCAATCTTGGGCAGATCGGCAAGGGGCAGACTGTGGCGGAATTTGAAGCCGCACTGTTCGCGCTGGGTGCTGGCGAGCTGTGCCCCGATCCGGTTCGCACCCGCTTCGGTGTCCACGTGATCCGCGCCGGTCGTCGTGCCGAGGGACAGCAACTGCCGTTTGAAGCGGTAGAAACGACAATCCGCGATTACCTGGAAGAGGCCAGCACCCGCAAGGCGGTGGCGCAATATTTGTCGATCCTTGCAAGCCAGACTCCCATCGAAGGGGTGGAACTGCCGATTGCCGACGGGCCGCTGGTCCAGTGACCATCAGTCGCGCCTCTGACATCCTGCCGCTATCGGACGCAATCGGCCGCCGGTTCGAATATCTGCGCCTGTCGTTGACCGAGGTGTGCAATTTCAGCTGCACCTATTGCCTGCCCGATGGCTACAAGAAGCCCTGCCAGCGCCCCGCCGAACTGACGGTGGAGGAAATCCGCCGCGCGGTGACGGGGTTCGCACAGATGGGCCTGTGGAAGGTGCGCCTCACCGGCGGTGAGCCGACTTTGCGGCGCGATTTCGATGAGGTCGCCCGCGCGGTCGCCAGCGTCCCCGGCGTCCGTCGCATCGCGATGACAACCAATGGTTACCGCTTGGCCGAGCGGGCGCAAATCTGGCGCGACTGCGGGATCAGCGCGATCAACATCAGCGTGGATTCGCTCGATCCGGCGCGCTTTGCCGCGATTACTGGGCATGACCGCTTAAGCGAAGTGCTGCGCGGGGTCGAGGCGGCGCAGAATGCCGGGTTTGACAGTATCAAATTGAACGCTGTGCTGATGCGCGGAGTCAATGATGATGAACTCGCCGCGATGGTCGATTTCGTTACCACCCGCGACCTGTCCTTGCGCTTTATCGAGGTGATGCGCACCAATGACAACGCAGCCTTTTTCGATCAGCACCATGTGGCCGGCCAAAGCGTGATCGACCGGCTTGAGGCAGCGGGTTGGCAGCGACTGCCGCGCGTGGCAGGAGCTGGGCCGGCAGTGGAACTCGGCCACTCCCACGCCAGGGGGCGGATCGGCATCATCGCACCCTATTCGCGGGACTTCTGTTCTAGTTGCAACCGGCTGCGAATGGCATCGGACGGCAAGCTGCACCTGTGTCTGTTCGGCGATGGCGGCATCGATGTGAGACCGTTGCTCGCCGCCGATGACGTCGCTCCGCTGATCGCCCGGATTCGCGCGGCTGTCGGCGCCAAGGCCCCGGCGCATCGACTGCATGACGGTAACAGCGGTTCGACCCCGCACCTTGCATCGATCGGAGGGTGACAATGATTCACGCGCAACTCGACGTGGAGCTCTGCGGACGCCTTGCCGATTCCTGCGGGCCTTCACTTCGCCTCACTATCCCGGAGAATGGCCTGCCGGTGACAGCGATGCTGGCCAGCCTTGCGCGCGCCTACCCGGCAGTCAGTGACGCGCTTGGGCGTATCCGTATCAGGGCCTGCATCAACGAGACCATCGTTTCCGAAGAGGCGGTTGTCCGTCCCGGCGACACCGTCGCGCTGTTTCCGCCGGTGTCGGGAGGATGACCATGCAGGTTGAATTGGCGCAGGCGTCCTTTGATCCTGCGTTGCGCCTCTCCGATTTTACGGCGGCGCTCGGGGACGAGGGCGCTGTGGTCAGCTTCACGGGGCGGGCAAGGGGGCAGAGCCGCGGCGGAGGCCCGATGTCTGCGCTGGTGCTGGAGAGCTATCGCGGCGTCACCCTCCAGTCGATGCAGGTAATAGCGGGCGATGCGCACAGCATGTTCGCGATCACCGCGAGCCTCGTCATCCACCGCGCTGGCCGGATCGTGCCGAGCGAGGCAATCGTCTTCGTTGCTACTGCCTCACGCCATCGCAGGGCCGCGTTTGAGGCGGCGGACTACCTCATGGACCGACTCAAAACCGAAGCCGTCTTCTGGAAGCGCGAGGAGCACGGCGGTTCCTCAACTTGGATCGAACCGACTGCGAAGGATCGCGAAGACGCCATGCGCTGGCACGAAAGGAAAGAGTGAACAATGCCGGGAATTGATCACGGTCTTACGTTCCATCCGCTCGGTATGGCAGTGCTGACCATTTCCGATACCCGCAGCCTCGATACCGACACTTCGGGCGCGCTGCTGTGCGAACGGCTGCAAGGGGCCGGGCACCAACTGCACGACCGCGGCATCGTTCGCGACGAGATCGCCGATATACGCGCGCAGTTGCAGGCGTGGTTGGCGCGGCCCGAGATTGAAATCATCCTTACTACTGGCGGCACCGGTTTTTCCCCGCGCGACAACACGCCCGAAGCGGTCAAACCCCTCCTGCGGCGCGAGATGGACGGGTTTTCGATTGCCTTTCACCAGAAAAGCCTCGCCAGCGTCGGGGTCGCCTCGATGCAGTCGCGCGCTTTTGCGGGGCAGGCGGGCGATGCCTTCATTTTCTGCGTGCCGGGATCGACTGGTGCGTGCCGCGATGCTTGGGACGGGCTGCTCGAACTGGAATTCGACAGCCGCCACAAGCCATGCTCGATCGCGGGCGCGCTGCCGCGGCTGAGGGATGTGTGTGCGTGATCACCTTTGACGAGGCTCTGACTCTGCTTGAAGCCTCGGCCCGTCCGCTGGGGTCGGAAGAGGTGCCGGTTACCGATGCAGCGGGGCGCGTGTTGGCCGCGCCGCTCACCGCCCGCAGCGATGGCCCGCGCGTCGCGGTCGCCGCGATGGATGGCTATGCGGTGCTGGATGCCGCGACCCGGCCCGGAGAGGTGCTCAAGCTGACCGGCGAGGCGCGTGCCGGGGCAGGGTTTCGGGGCACATTGTCTGCAGGCGAGGCGGTGCGGATTTTTACCGGTGCCCCGATGCCCGCTGGCGCGGATCGCTGCATCATGCAGGAATATGCGTCGCCCAATGGTGACAGCGTGTGCTTTGCTGAAGGCTACGGCCCCGGCTGGCATGTGCGCGCGCCGGCGAGCGATTTCGCCGCCGGAAGCATTCTCCTCGAAGCAGGCACACGCCTCACCGCACGGGCGATGATCGCGGCGGCGGCGACCGACAGGGCCATGGTCACGGTTGCGCGGCGACCGCAGGTAGCGATCATTGCCTCGGGCGACGAATTGGCCGCTCCGGGCAAGGCTTACCTCAACGCTGATACCATTCCAGAAAGCGTCACCTTCGGGGTTGCCGCGATGGCTGAGCAGGCGGGGGCGCTGGTCGTGCGGCGGACTATTGGCGCGGACAGTCTGCCGGAGCTTGAACGTCTTGCCGGGGCAGCCTTGACGCAGGCCGATTTGGTGATCGTCACCGGTGGGGCTTCGGTCGGGGAACGTGACTTCGCCAAGCCGATGTTCGAAGCTCAGGGACTCGAATTGCTGTTTGTTAAGGTCGCGGTCAAGCCGGGCAAGCCGGTGTGGCTGGGGCGGGCGCAGGGAAAGTGGGTGCTGGGCCTGCCGGGCAATCCCACTTCGGCGATAGTGACGGCGCGGTTGTTCCTGCTACCCTTGCTCGCCGCGCTGCAAGGCCTGCCGATAAGCGATGTGCTGCGTTGGCGACGCCTGCCGCTGGCCGCGTCGTTGCCTTTTAACGGCGCGCGCGAGACTTTTGTGAGGGCAGTGTGGGAGGCGGAGGGTCTCGCCCCGATTGGCAATCAGGACAGCGGCGCACAAGGCGCGCTGGCCCGCGCCGACTGGCTGATCCGCCGAGCGCCGAATGCGCCTGCCGAAGCGGTGGGCGGGCTGGTCAGGGCGCTGGCGTTCGAGCCAGGGTGCTGAGATGCGCCTCAGCCCCGGCCAGCGCAGCGGGATCGTTGATATTGGCAAAGGGATCAGAGGCGGCGGTTTCGGACCATTCCATATGAACCACCCCCTGCGCGGCGGCAAAACGCCAGAGCGATGCGCCGCCTTGTGCGATGTAATCCGCCAGCGCCGCCTGATCGACCCGCCACAGCGCGGCCAACGGTTGATACTTTCCGCAGCTTACCGGCATGGCGACCCTGTGCTCGCCCAGAGCCGCTCCGAGCTGCGCTGCTAGATCGCGCGGCAGGAAGGGTTGATCGCAGCCGATCAGCAGCACCTGCGCGCGGCCTTGTGCGGCGGCAAAGGCGAAAGCACTCGCCAGCGCGGTGATTGGCCCATTTCCAACAACAGCGTCGTGCAGGACCGGCAAGCCGCCCGCGTCGATCTGGCCTTGTTCGCGCACTGCAAGAGCCACGCAGTCCGATTGCGCGACGGCACATTCGATCGCATGGGCAAGAAGCGACCGCCCGCCGAGCATCCGCTGCGGTTTGTCTCCGCCAATCCGCTGACCTTCTCCACCGGCGGCGATGACTATGGCGGGGGGATGAAGATTATCGGATCGGGTCATAGCTACTGCCCGTCCTTTATCGGGCTGGTCGACAATAGGCGGAATGGCCGCATTTTGGAACGGCGTCGCTATCGGCATCATTGCAATAAATAGGCATACTAATTACCTCTTATACCGGCTAGGCCGAGCCAAAGGAGACTCGCGATGACCATTGCCACCACCACGATGGAGCGCCACCGTGCATGGGGTGGTCCCGCGCTGCTGAGTTTCGGCTTCCGCCCGTTTTTCTTGCTCGGTGCGTTGTGGGCGGCGTTGGCTATGGCGCTCTGGGTTCCGATGCTGGCGGGCAAGCTGGCGCTGCCAACTGCATTCGATCCGGTGACCTGGCACGCCCATGAATTCCTGTTCGGCTATCTCGCCGCGATCATTGCCGGGTTTCTTTTGACCGCTGTTCCGAACTGGACCGGGCGATTGCCTGTGACCGGCTGGCCGCTGGCGGGACTGACGGCGCTGTGGTTCGCCGGGCGGGTAGCGGTGACGTTCTCGGGCAGCCTGCCGCCGCAGGCCGTTGCGGCAGCCGATCTTGCGCTGGTCGCCGTTCTGGCGGTGCTGCTGGGGCGCGAGATCGTGATTGGCAAGAACTGGCGCAATCTTCCCGTGGTCGGTTTGCTGGCGCTGTTCGGCTGCGCCAATGCCCTGTTCCACTGGGAGGCGGCGAGCGGCGCCTATGCGGCGCAAGGGATGGGCTTGCGGCTTGGCCTTGCGGCTGTCTTGATGATGATCGCAGTGATCGGCGGGCGGATCGTGCCGTCCTTCACCCGCAACTGGCTGACGAAGCAGGGTGCGGGGAGGCTTCCGGTGCAGCCGATGCAGCGGTTTGACCTGTTCGCGCTTGGTGTGCTGTTGGCGGCGCTACTGGCGTGGGTGGCCGCGCCGTTCGCGCCATTTACAGGCATCGCACTGGCGCTGGCCGGATTGGTGCATCTGGCGCGGATGGCGCGCTGGGCGGGGGACCGCACCTTGGCAGAGCCGCTCGTGCTGGTGCTGCACCTTGGCTATGTCTTTGTGCCGCTGGGGGCGCTGGCGGGCGCGGCGGAGATCCTTGGCAATGGACTATTCGGCGCTGGAAGTGCGCAGCATCTGTGGATGGCTGGCGGGATAGGCCTGATGACGCTGGCGGTGATGACCCGCGCGACGTTGGGTCATACCGGCCACGCGTTGACTGCGGGGCGCGGGACTGTGACGATTTATGGCGCGTTGATCTTCGCGGTGCTGGCACGGATTTGTGCTGGCGTCTGGCCGGAGGCGGCGGGCGTGCTCCACAGCCTGTCGGGGGCAAGCTGGATTGCGGCCTTCGCAGGGTTTGCCGCCATCTACGGCCCGATGCTGCTGCGCCCCCGGCAATCGACGAGATGAAGACAATGGAGTGGGGGGAATTCACCGCTGCGCTCGGCGTGTTCCTGCTCTCGCACGCGTTGCCGGTGCGCCCGCCGGTCAAGCCGTGGCTGGTGGGTCTGCTGGGCCAGCGCGGCTTTACCTTCGTCTACTCGCTGTTGTCGCTGGCGGTGCTGACTTGGCTGATCGTGGCGGCGGGGCGGGCGCCGTTCGTGCTGCTGTGGAGCTGGGAGCCTTGGCACAATCATCTGGTGCTGGCGGTGATGGCGTTTGCGTGCTTGATCCTTGCGTTGGCGATCGGGCGGCCCAATCCGTTGTCGTTTGGCGGGGCGAACAACGCCGCTTTCAATCCCTCACGGCCCGGCATCGTCGGCTGGATGCGCCACCCGCTATTAGCCGCGCTTGCACTATGGGCGGGCGCGCACGCCTTCGCCAACGGGACGCTCGCTCACGTCATCCTGTTCGGGAGTTTTGCGGGATTTGCTCTGATCGGTCGCCAGTTGATTGACCGTCGCCGCCAGCGCGAGATGGGTTCTGAGTGGCACCGGCTGACGCGCGCAATCCAGCGCCCCGGCCCCGGGGGGGTGTTGTTCGCACAGCCCCTGCGACTGGCTGCGGGCGCGGCTCTTTACGCGGGCCTGATCGCGGTCCATCCGTTGCTGTTCGGTGTAAGTCCGATTTTCTGAGACCGACCAGCGTTACATTGCCCATCTGATCGACCGACCTTTCCTCGCGCTGTCGTCCCGCAAAGAATTTCTATCGGTGCCGACCGGGGCGTAATCGCGCGTAGTGCGTTAAGCCTGCCGTTGAAGAGCTTCAGGTATTATGCCCGAGAGGATGGAAATGGCGACTAAGGTGCAGGTCACAGCCGGGAGTGACGCCATGCCCCCGCAAGGCGACAGCGTGGCCGATCCCGTGCCAAGCGCTGGGCGGATGCGCGTGCGCCTGCGCCGCGCGCTGCGTGCCGCCGGACCGGCGATGCCGCGCCCGCGCACGCAAGAGGCACTGCGAGCGGGGATAGGGGCGGGGCTCGCCTTGTCACTCAGCGGCGGTTTGCTCGTGATGTTGAGCGCATGGCGCGGCGATCTTGCCAATTTTCTGCTGATTGCGCCGCTGGGGGCAACTGCGTTCCTGCTGTTCGCCATTCCCAACTCGCCGCTGGCGCAGCCGTGGTCGGCGGTTGTCGGCAACACGGTGTCGGCTCTGATCGCGGTCGCCATTTTGCAGCTTGGCTTGCCGGCCGAAATCAGCGTGGGATTGGCGGTAAGCAGCGCGATAGTCGCCATGGCGAGCCTGCGCGCCATGCACCCGCCCGGCGGCGCAGTGGCACTGGCAACCGTGCTGATCGCGCTGGAGGGCGGCGCAGTCGGGTTCGATTTTGCCTTGTCTCCGGTGTTCCTTGATACCGCGCTGCTGGTGCTGCTGGCGATCGGGTATAACCGGCTGACCGGGCGCCACTATCCGTTCCGTCAGTCACCTGAGGCAGGTGTTCACGAAACGACCGATGTGGTGCCGGACCGGCGGCTGGGTCTTACCCCGGAAGCATTGGAAAGGGTGCTCGAACGCTACAATCTTGGCGCCAATATCGGCGCGGAAGATTTCGGCCGGATCCTTGCTGCGGCTGAAGCCGAAGCCGCGCGTCACCATTTTGCCGGGCTGACCTGCGGAGAAGTGATGTCGCGCGATATTGTTGCGGTCGGGCCGGATGCTCCACTCGGCGCGGTGGCCGATCTGTTCCGCAAACATCACTTCAAGACACTTCCGGTGGTGGGGGAGGGGCTGCGGCTTGAAGGGATCATCTCGCAGAATGACCTGATCCAGCGGGCGCGGACGCTCGCCCTGCCGACAGCAGACGGATTTACCGGCAGCCTGCGCGCATTGCTCGATCCGGCCCGCCGTGCGCTTGCGGCGCGCGACATCATGACCACCAGATTAAAGACCGTCGGCCCGCAGGACGGGGTCGGCGTGCTGGTGCAATTGCTTGCCGATGGCGGGGTGCAGGCGGCCCCCGTCGTGGATGGCGACCAGTTGGTGGGGATCGTCACACGATCGGATCTGTTGGCTGTGCTGGCGCATCATACGGTATTGGCCAGCGCGTTGGCGCCTACGGATTAGGTGTCCTGCGCAATGGGCAACATGATCGTCATCAACAGCACGGTGTCAGTAACGGCGTCGATGCCGTGGACGGTGTTGGCGGCAAAGAACACCCATTGATCGGGATGCAGTGGCAGCGTTCGGTCAGCCAGCTTCACATTTGCTGCGCCCTGAAGGCAATGGAGCGTGATCTGCGAACCGACTTGATGGGCGGGGACGGAATCCCCTTGTTTCAGCACGAGCCGGATGGCTTCAAACCGGTCGGTCTTGACGATCGCTTTTGTGCCGGGTGTGTCTGGCGCCTGAGCGGGCAGGCCAAGGTCGATCACTTCACCGGGGCTGGCATGATGCAGGGCCATGACCTGATCTCCTTGTTTCTGATGGGTCGTGGTTGCTGACGGGTCAGGCAGGACTGGGCTGCGGTTCGAATGGTGCTGCTGGTTCACGCAGCAAGCAATCCCGGAAACCTTTAGGGTCAGGGATAAGCTCACTGATGCGGCGCTGATCGAGCCGTGTAAGGAAATCCTCTATCGCTTCGCTCAAAAGCGGTTTGAGGCCACACATTCCGTTGATCGCGCAGCCAGACCCCGCGGCAAAGCAGGACACGAAAGCGTCCAGGTTCTCGAACCGGCGCACCACTTCGCCCACGGTGATGGTGTCGGCAGGGCGCGCCAGCCGCATCCCGCCGCCGCGACCGCGAAATGTCTCGATCAGCCCTTCCGCCTGCAGCCGCTGCACGACTTTGGCCAAGTGGTTGCGCGAAATCCTGAACCGTTGGGCAATCTCATCAACCGACAAGTGCCGGTCAGTGGCCGCAAGGGTCATCAGCACACGCAGGGCGTAATCGGTGTGAAGGCTAAGCTGCATGAAAATATGCATATCAGATATTGCTTTTAAGAGCAACGTGGCTTAATGGGTAACTCATATACCTATTAAGAGGAATTCACATGTTGAATACCGCCTCCACGCCGGTCCAGCCCCAGTCTGATGCATGCACTTTCGCGCTGCAAAAGCGGGCGGAAAAGCGGGCGGCGGCTGAAGCGATTGGCGTCGATGCCGATTTCATCGATGCCATGGTCGAGACCTTTTACGCCGCTATCCGCGCCGATGATCTGCTGGCTGAGATTTTTGCCAGCCGCGTCCACGATTGGCCCGCACATCTCACCCGGATGAAAGCCTTCTGGCGGTCCGTGCTGCACAATAGCGGCGAGTTTTCGGGCAATCCGATGCTTAAGCATCTGGCTATTCCGGGCTTGGAACTTGGCCACTTCGTGCGCTGGCTCGACCTATTCTACGCGACCTTGCGCCAGCTCGAACGCCATCCCGAAGCGACCGGACTGGTCGCGGGTCGGGCACGGATGATCGCCGACAGCCTGTTCACCGCCATCGAAATGCGCCGTTCCGGATTGGCCGGGGGGCGCGCAGGAAGGGAATTGCCTCATGCCTGAAGCCCCGAACACACAAGCCTTTGCGGATCATGGCGTTCACGTTCAGAACGATGTGGTTACGGACACCGGTCCGGCAATCACCCCCGTCGTTCAGCACGAGGCGAATGATAATCACCCGAGCTTCGAGCGGGTTGGCGAACGGCGGACCTTCGATCTGCCGCGCGCGATCTGGCTCGGCATGATCGCCTGCTATGCTGTCTTTCTGACCGCTTTGCTGGCGAGCACGGGCGGCGGCCGAGCGGGCTTCGCGATTGCAGTCTCGGCAGTATATATCATCATGTTCTTCGGCACTGCGCGGGTGATCGCCCGACAAGGCCCGCCGCAAAGCGCAAGCCCTCTCGAACGGCATGGCGCCACCCTGCAAACTGCCTTCGGCCCGATGTCGCGCGGTGCAGTATTCGGTCAGATTCTGATCGTGCCGGTCGCAGTCGCCGTGTTCGGCCTCGCGATTGCGGGAATTATCGCCGTCGTGATGTAACTCGCACGCCAGAGGAGAAATGCGATGATTGGTTGCGAATGCTGCGAACTTGGGCCTCCAGGACCGCTCGATTGTCGAGGTTGCGCACCGCGGAATCCGGCAAGTTGGGTCTTACGTATCAAGGTTCCCAAGTGGGCCCATTTGTTGGGTGGTTTCCGGCGATGCGAAAAGAACCGATGAGTAAATGTGCCGCCTGACGCCGAGCGCCTGCTTTGCGGGCGAGTGAATTGAAGCTGTTACGCTCGGGGTGAGTTAATGGCTAAGCCGTTGTATCATCGCAATGCAGAAAAGCCGCGTGTCAGTTTCCAGGCCGCTGCAGCAGCGCGTTATATTGCCGATGCTGGGGGAATTTCTGCCGCATGCATCAACTTGGCGCTCGCTTGGTCAGCATCCCCCGCAGCAGGAATGATATGACTGCGGCCAAGGCAACCCACAGCCAATAGACAAGCGGAATGAACACCGCGAGGCTTACGCATCCTGCAAGTCCGGCCCAACTGATCCAGCGCGGAAACAGGCGGTGCGCGGGTGGCAGTCGCAAGGCCGAACGGTTGGTCACCGCATAATAGATTAGCACGGCTACCGCGCTGAGTGTCCAGGCTACCCGCACATCACCGATCAGGCAGAGGCCCGCAATTCCGAGTGCGACTGCGATAATGGCAGCAACGGGTTGATCCCCCCGTAGCCCAGCCAGAGCCGCAGGCGCATCGCCGCGCCTCCCCATCGCCAGCAGCACGCGCGACAGGCCGAGCAGCAGGTTGAGCAGCACGCCTGCCATGGCGGACAGCGCCGCCAGCGCCACTGCAAGCGCCAGGCCGGGCCAGCCAATGGCAAGAGCCGCGGCCTCCAGCACTGTCGCCGCTTCGGTCTCGCCCAGCGGCACGCGCGCCAACACCCATCCGATCCCGAGGTAAAGCAGGCTGGTCGCAACGATCGTAACGGCGATGGCTGGCGGGATGGTGCGAGCCGGATCGCGCACTTCCTCGGCCAGCGTCGCAACTCGGCCGTAGCCAGTGAAAGCGACGAACAGCAGCGCGCTGGCATGAAGGAAGATGTCGGCACCTACGTTACCGGCAGCGAAGTCCGGTGCCACACCTCGCGCAAGGCTGCCGCTGACAATCAACGCTAACAGCACCAGCACCACGAAGCCAACGATCGCGGCATTAAGCCAGTTCGCCCGTCGCAGCCCGGCCAGCACCGGAGCGGCGAGCAAGGCGACCAGCGCAATGGCTACCGGCACGCGCGGGATCATCGTCGGGGCAAGCGCATCGCAATAGGCGGCAAAGGCCAACGCGGCCGTCGCCCCCGAAGCCCCTTTCGCCATGAGGAACGCAAGGCCCGCCCGAAAGCCCGCAGAGGGCGACAAATAGACATGACCATATTCGTAGGTGCCGCCCGCGCGCGGATGGCTTGCAGCGAGCTGCGCGCTCGACAGAGCGTTGCACCCGGCCAGAGCCGCCGCCAGCAGGATTGCAGGCAGCACCCATGCCCCGATCATATTCTCGGCCAGCGCAATGCTGACGAACACGCCTGAACCCAGCATCGACCCGAGCCCGAGCAGCACGGTTCCGGTCAGGCCAATATCGCGCTTCACGTCGGAACTTTCCTTGACCATTCATTTCTCCGTGCTGAAGGGTGCGCCGCAGAAGCCATGCGCATAGTTGTCACCCTCACCCTTTCTGCCCTCGTCTTGGGAGCAGCTTGCCTAGCAGTGCTGGGACCTTTGCCGGGGGATGTTGCCGTGACCCTCGCTTTGCAATCGGCTTTCGGTGCTTCGCCGCAATGGGCTGAATGGCTGACCGACACGGCCAAGTCGCCGCTGGTGGTCGCAACAATCGTCGTTGCTGCGGGGTTGGCGTGGCTTATCGCTGGCTGGCGTGCCGCGTTGGCGGTGCCGCTGGCTTTTGGGTTTGGCTGGCTCATCGACAAGGCTTCGCGCGCGCTGATCTTCGCCCCGCGTCCGGCGGCCGATGTCGTCGAGGTCGCCAGTGCGAGCAGTTCCAGCGGTCTGCCATCGACATTCGGGTTGGTTTTTGGCGGCGTCTTTGGGGTTGTGCTTATGTCCCGGGCCAAGCGTCGGGACACGGCCTTGCTCCAAGTGCTCGCGGCGTTTCTGATCATCACGGGAGCCACGGCAAGGGTTGTGTTGGGTGGGCATTGGCCAAGCCAGATGCTCGTATCGATCTTGCTCGGTTTGGCGGCTGCGGCGGCCTCGCATACCGCAATAAATTTTTTCCGACGTCGAGGCCGTTCAAACCCTATTTGAATGTCTGAAACGGGATCGTTTCCTGCATGTCGGTTTTCAGGAGGTAAACCTTCAATAGCCGCCATTTACGCTCCCGGGCAGGGCTGTGTCCGCTTGTAGCAATACCAGTCATTCGGCCTGCCGTTTAGGAACGACGGCTTTGTCCCAGCCTCTGCCTTAAGATTGCGACTAAAATCTCCGCATGCGTGATCGTTTGCGATCGAGCGGGAGAATGAGCGAGATGACCGCAGCCAATAAGCAGATCGTTTAGGGCTCTGAGTTTCTAAGCCGCAGAGTAAATGCGGTAACATGGGCGATAAGTTTTTGCGTCTTCTTTACACATGGAAGAAGTTCTTCAAGATTTGGGTCATCTTCATAAACCTCCTCTATCGTGGTCGATCTAGAGTGCCCAATAAAATACTGTCTAATGCCAAGGTCAATCTTTGGTCTGCCTTGCCTCAAGCATGTTGTGACTACCTTACGCATCGATTGTGTGTCGATGTCCTTATCTTCGAATAGTCCTGATGTGCCATCGGGAAAGTGATATTCAAGCAGTTTTGAGAATATACGATCACTAAACGCTTTACGGGGAGGCATCTTCGTTTGATTGAATTCAGGGAAGAGCCAGTATTCACCTCGTTCTTTCAGCGCACGGACATACTCAAGGAAGTTCAAATCGATCAGCTTCGGGGCAATCGGAAGCCAACGGGTCGAGCTTTCTGTTTTAAGCTTACGGCCAGTATCCTCTCGAATGACAAAATACGGAATCGGCGCGTCCTCGAAGACGTCCATCAGCGGCATCTGGCACAACTCGTTCGAGCGTGCTCCATAGACAACGAGCATCAGCGGAACCCAGTAGCCTCCATCGTGGAAGACGTATGGTCCCGGTGTGAAGCGGTCGTCCTGATCTTTGCAGCCCGAGAAGAGCGGGCCGCTCAGAAGCTTTCGCAGTTCGTCTTCTTGCGGGATTGGTTTGCGTTTGTTTTTCCTGCGCTTGTCAGTCACCGTCAGCTTGCTGAAGCTTACCCGCGGATGGACGTGGGTCTTGTTGCCGTCGCTATCTTCCAAGTCCGCTACATATTTGAACAATTGGCCCAGAGTGTTGATGTGCCGATTGTGCGTGGCCGCCGCCAATCCGACCTTGGGTAGCTTCTCCAGCCTGGCCCGGTCTGGGTTTGCCGACCATTGTGAAGCAAGCACGTCACCGCGTCTGAAGACAGCGGCGATTCCCCCTTCTCGGTCTTCTCGACATTTCCCCCAGATCGTCGGCATAGTTTTAAGCCGATTGTTCAATGCGACGAGGTGGGTGCGGTTGATCTCGCTCATCCGAAGATCGCCATTAACGGCGATGAAGAGCATCGTAATGACCTTGGCGTTCCGCTGAGCGGAGTCACGCCATGCCCCAGAGCTAGCCATCTCCCCGACAGCCATTTCACATACCTCTGAGATTGTGAGATCGATGAGGCTGTCGGAAGGCGAAGGAGCAGTAAGGATAGCAGAGATATGGGCCGTCAGCCCGGTCTGTTCGGCACCTTGATCTTTCACGTTCGGTAAGCTGGCCGCTTTATCCAAGTTGGTGAGTCTGTCGCCAGCGCTCATGCTGTTCTGGTTGCCAAAAATCAATCTGGCGAGCACGGACGGCATGACGGAATCTTGCCCGTCATCAATGTGCTTTTGCAGAAGAGCATGCGCTTGATTGCAGGCATCGCCATAGGCAGAGGCGGCAAGCGCCAGCGCAATCCTTCGATTTTCCGGCGTCTCCGGCAAGCCGGCATTGGCGATATAGTTGGAGATGAACCTTGGAGCGATGATCGGGTAACCGAGCGCAGGCCTTGCGCTTGCCTCATCTTCACCGATTGCCTGTCTTGAGGCTGAGGCCACTGCTTCCAAGGCTTCGGTGCTGCTGCTTGGGGCGTGCACCTGCAAGATCTCGTTGAGCACTTCCTGCTCGGTGGAGCTCAAGTCTGGATTCTGCAGCAGGTGATCGCCGTCAGGCGTTCCGATCTCGGGGAAAATGCCCGAGCGAGCGATCGCTCCGAAGAGCAGCGCGTAGGCTTTATTCGATGCCGCGTGCAGGTTGTCATTGAAAGGAGGCCGGCTCTGGAGGCGCTCGATCTGATCGATCTTGAACCGCAAAGCCTCTTGATAGATCGACGCCAGCTGCTTGGCGTCTGGCGCTTTCACCCGTTCCGGCATCGTAACAGCTACCATTTCCAACTCCACATCGAGGGATAGTCCCCTGCGCCTCGCCTCGAGCCGATCGGTGGTCTTCAGCGATATACGGAGTATTATAGATCGCGCAGCAGGCGAGCCCAAGGTCGGCGCCACTGGATCCCATCGCGCATCAAGATTTTTCACGGAGAGCCGGCGTCGCCACCAGAACACGGCGCCTCGCCGATAGATACTCATTGGCCGCTGCCACTTGATTGCGATCTCTCGGCAGGCCGCTGCGAGCACATTTTCGGCCGCGCACGACAACTGGTGCACATTAAGGTGCACAGGTTGGTGCACACTTTGGGAGTCCAGACTCCGAACTTCATCGCTTAATTCCTCAAAAGTTGAGGAACCCTGCGGCCTTGTCCTGAGAAAGAGGGTCCACTGGTCGGGACGAGAGGATTCGAACCTCCGACCCCCACACCCCCAGTGTGATGCGCTACCAGGCTGCGCTACGTCCCGATCCAGTGGAGCGGCGCCTATAGGGCGCTGGTTTCTGGCTGGCAAGCAGGTTTGAAAGGGTTGTGGGTGTTGCTGCCTTGCACCGCTTGCATCCCCCCCGATTGCGGGGCGCTTGCATTGCTGCTAGGCGCGCCCACTTGAACGGGAGGCAAGCCAGACCGCCGCTCCAACAGAGCGTCCGGGACGACGCCGCCGGTATATGTACAACGGAATCCTGACGGGCTTTATCGTATGACAATCGACCTTCTCGCCGCCGCTGGTGCAGGCGCTGCCGCTGCGCCGCCTGCCTGGATCAGCTTCTTGCCCATCGTCGGCATGATCGCGATCTTCTGGTTCCTGATCATCCGCCCGCAGATGAAGCGGCAGAAAGATCACCAGACCAAGATTGCCGGGGTCAAGAAGGGCGATCAGGTCGTCACCGCGGGCGGCCTCGTCGGCAAAGTCACCAAGGTCGATGACGTATATGTCGAACTGGAACTGGGCACCAATGTCCGCGTGAAGGCGATCAAGGCGACCATCGGCGACATCATCCCGCCCGGCGGCACGCCCGCGAATGATTGATCCGGCCGCGAAAACGCGGTTCGTTCCTGAACCTTTGCGCGTGAGAACCTGACGCAATGCTCGAATTCCCTCTCTGGAAAAAGCTGTGGCTGTGGGGCCTGACGCTGGCCGCGTCGGTGCTGGCGCTGCCTTCGCTGTTCAATGTCGCAGGGCTTGATTGGCCCGACGCGCTGCCCAACCCGCAGGTCAATCTCGGGCTCGATCTGGCGGGCGGTTCGCACTTGCTGCTTGAAGCCAAGGCAGACGATGTTCGTGTGCAGCGGCTTGAGAACATGGAAGAAAACACCCGCCAACTCATGCGCAATGCGACTCCGCGCATTCGGATTGGCGACGTTTCGACCGGTGACGGGCGGCTTTCGTTCATCCTTGAAAACGCTGCCGATATTGACCGGGCGCGCGGGCTGATCGAACCGACGATGCAGGGCGCGAGCACCACGCGTGAGTGGGAACTGACTGTCGTCGATGGCCAGCGCGTTGTGCTGGAACAGACCGATGCCGGGGTCAATCAGGCGATCGACGACGCGATGAACAGCGCCACCGAAGTGGTGCGCCGCCGGATCGATGAACTGGGCACGCGCGAGCCAACGATCATTCGTCAGGGCGACACCCGGATCGTGGTGCAGGTGCCGGGGCTGGAAGATCCCGAGGCGCTCAAGAACCTGCTCGGTCAGACCGCGCAGCTTGAATTCAAGATGGTCGATATCAACGCCCTGCCGGAAAACGTGGCTGCCGGGGTCGCGCCCGCGGGCAGCGAGATTTTCCCCTATGCTCCCGGCACTCCGCAAGAAGGCCAATTTGAGGCCGTGCGGCGTTTGGGCGGCATTCGCGGCGACAGCCTGACCGGCGCGCAGGCCGGGGTTGACGAGAACAATCAGAGCGTCGTCAACATCACCTTCGATGCCAACGGCGGGCGCAAATTCGCGCAGCTCAGCACCGAAAACGTGGGCAAGCCGTTTGCGATCATCCTGGATGGCAAGGTACTCTCCACTCCCGTGTTCGAAGAGGCGATCCGCGGCGGTCAGGCCCGGATTTCTGGCAGCTTCAACCCCGAAAGCGCCAATAATCTGGCGATTTCGCTGCGGTCAGGCGCGCTGCCGGTGCCGCTGACGGTGGTCGAAGAACGCACCGTCGGGCCTGATCTGGGAGCAGACTCGATCCGCAAGGGCCTGCTGGCGATGGGCATCGGCAGCCTTGCGGTGATCGCGCTGATGGTGGCGACCTATGGCCGGTTCGGCGTCTATGCGACCATCGCGCTGGTGTTCAACGTGTTGATGCTGCTCGGCCTGATGGCGCTCGGCGGGTTTACGCTGACGCTGCCGGGGATTGCGGGCTTTGTCATCACCATCGGCGCGGCTGTAGACGCCAACGTGCTGATCAACGAACGTATCCGCGAAGAACGCGCGCGCGGGCGCAAGGTCGTCGCCGCGGTCGAAACCGGCTACAAGGAAGCGAGCCGCGCGATCTGGGACGCAAACCTTACCAACGTCATCTCCGGCGTCGCGCTGTTCGCGTTCGGCTCCGGCCCGGTCAAAGGCTTTGCCGTGGTGCTGGTGATCGGCATCATCACATCGGTGTTCACCGGCGTGACGTTGACCCGCCTGTTCGTCGCCGGATGGTTGCGCCGCAACCGCCCCACTGACATCACGATTTAAGGAGCACGAGACGATGAAACTTCTGAAGCTCGTTCCCGACAACACCAATATCAAGTTCCTGAAACTGCGCATTCCGTTCTTCGTGCTCAGCCTCGTGCTGATTTTCGGAAGCTGGGCAGCGGTGCTGGTCAACGGCCTGAACCTGGGGGTCGACTTTGTCGGCGGCCAGGAGGTGCGCATCACTTTCGAGGATCAGGATACCGCGCCGATCCCGAGCTTGCGCGAATTGGTCGGCGGGCTGGGTTATGGCGATCCAGTGGTGCAGGAATTCGGCGCGCCCAACCAAGTCTCTGTCCGTGTCGCCCTGCCCGAAGGGGCTGAGGACACACCGGGCGCTGCGACTGCAATTGGCGCCGAGGTGATTGCCGCCATCGCCAAGCAATACCCCGATGCGCGCACCGATGGCAACGACACGGTGTCGGGCAAGGTCGCTGGCGAATTCCGCAATCAGGCCATTCTCGCGCTGCTGGCGGCCATGGCGGCCGTGTCGCTGTATATCTGGATCCGGTTCGAATGGCAGTTCGGCGTCGGTGCGATGTTCGCGCTGGTGCACGACGTTTCGGTCACCGTGGGCCTGTTTGCGCTGACGCAAATGGAGTTCAGCCTGCAGATCGTCGCCGCGATCCTCGCGATTATCGGCTATTCGCTGAATGACACCATCGTGGTCTACGACCGCATCCGCGAAAACCTCAAGAAATTCCGCAAGATGCCGCTTGCCGAGCTGCTCGACCTGTCGGTTAATGAAACGCTGGCGCGCACGGTCATGACCTCGCTGACGCTGTTCATCGCGCTGGTCCCGCTGCTGATCTTTGGCCCGCCAAGCCTGTTCGGCATGGTTGCGGCGATCACGGTTGGCCTGTTCATCGGCACCTATTCGAGCGTGTACATGGCCGGCCCGCTGCTGATCTGGATGGGGGTAACCTCGGACAGTTTCGTGCCGCAGGAAAGCAAGCTGGATCGTCAGGAAAAGATCGCGCGCGGCGAGGCGTGAGGCGGGCCAAGACTCAGGGGTGGGGGCTCTAGCCCTCGCTCACCAACCTTTCATAATGCGCTGCCAATGCTGCGGCGTTGGCTTCCCAGCTGAAACCTTCCGTCAGCGCGGCGACATCTGCCCGCGCAGGCGGGTTGTTGAGGACCGCGTTGATCCCCGCCGCCACCGCAGCGGCGTTGCGATCAACCAGCCGCCCGGCGGTGTCGCAATTGATGAGTTCGCGCGCTCCGCCAACATCGCTGGTCACCACCGGCGTGCCGCAGGCGAGCGCCTCGACCCACGCATTTGCCAGTCCCTCAGCCACGGTCGGCAGCACCATCACATCGGCGGCTGACAGGATCAGCGGCATCAGGTCGTGATCGATCGATCCCGCGAAATGCACCCGGTCTGCCACGCCCTCACTCACCGCTAGGGAACGCAGCCGCGCTTCGTCCTCACCTTTGCCGATCAGCACCAGCCGTGCGCCGGGAATGTCGCGCAAGGCCTCGATGGCGATGCCCTGTCCCTTGCGCTCAATCAGTGCGCCGACGCACGCGAGCAGCGGGGCATTGTTTGGTAGCTCAAAACCTAGCTCCTCACTAAGCCTACGACGCAGTTGCGTGTGGCCGAGCGGGCGGAAGCGATCCCGGTCAAGCCCAGTGTAATGCACCGTGATCTTGTCGGCATCCATGCCCATCGCCGCCATCTGCCCCGCAAGGTCGTGGCTGACCGCCAGCAGCCCGGTGGCCGTGCGCGCGGCGCTCAGCATCTGGTCGCGGGCATAGCTATAGTCGCCCCAGAAACTGATGTCGCTACCACGCGCCTTGATCGATAACGGCAGGCCGGTTGCTTGCGCGATCTCCGCCGCCGCAGGGCCATCGGGGAAGAAGAATTGCGCATCCAGCACGTCGATCGGGGTTTCGGCATGAATGCGCTTGACCAGCGGCAGCACCGCGCGGGCGATGGCGGCAGCATTGCGGCGCGCGCCGATGCGCGGGATCAGAGTGAAATGCGGGCGGTGGATGGTGATGCCCCCTTCCTCGCTAACCGTAGGCAGGTCAGCCAACGGGCGATAGCGGCCCAATGTCAGCGGCGGCAGGCCGATAGGGTTCACCAACGTCACCCGCCAATCGCCGCGCTTGGCCAACGCCTCCAGCGATCGCGCGACGAAGGTGCCAAAGCGCGGATTAACCGCGTTGGGATAAAGCGTCGACAGGGCGAGCACGTGTTTCACCGGCGCGGCCTTTAGAGCGGCCGGACCAGCATGATCGCCACTGCAATCCATGCTGGATTATCGACCACGACCTGCTTTTGCCCAGCCCCTGGGGGTAGCAAGCCGACCAACGTGCCGCGACGGTCGATTAGGCGACCAAAGGCAAAGCGCCCACCGGGGCGGGGCACAAGGCAGTCCCGGTTCATCGCGCGGCTGATGGTGGCTGGGTCAGCATCGGGCGTGAACGCTTGCAGCCAAATGAGGTCGCCCGGCCGGTATTCGCCGACGCTGTCACGCACCGCCAGCACCAGTGGTGCAGGCGCATCGGGATCGGCGGCGAGATCGGACGGCAGCACCGCCTCGCGCGGGGCGGTGAGGGGGTCGGGGCCGGTTGCGCCGAGTTCGGCCACGATCTGCGCATGCTCTCCGCTTTCCGCCCGCATCAGGTTGGCCGGATCGACATTCAGCGCCGCAGCAATACGGTTCATCCAAGTGAGCGAGAGGCTGCGCATCCCTGTTTCCAGCCGCCCGATGGTCTGCGCGGTGGTGGGCGGATCGCAGGCGACGGCCAGATCGGCCAGCGTCAGTCCCTTGGCCTTGCGCAGATCACGGATGCGATTCATCGGGCCGACCTCATCCTAAATGGTTTCAAATTAACCGGATTGGTTTATTCTTTCCTACAGTCGCGCCGCTTTGGCAAGCCGCTTGCCTTCAACAAGCGGAGAAATTGCCATGAAGCGCCAATTGGTCGAACGCGAACTCACCCCCGAAGGTCCGCGGCGCGGGGCAGGGGCCAGGGGCGCTCTTCCGTCGCGAACGGTCACGGTCAATCTGGCCGAATCGCCGTTGGCATGGCTGCATGCACGCGGGCATTTGTCCGAGCGGCTATTGGATGCGGGCGAAAAGCTGCGCGCCGATTATGAACGCAGCGCCTTGTCCGCCAGCGTCACCATGCGGTGGGATACGGTGCGGGTGAAATCAACCGGGGATCGCGGCCTGTCTCCCAGCGAACGCCAGATTGCTGCGCGCCAGCGGTTTGACGGCGCGATCAAGGCGGCGGGCAAAGGTTTGGAAGACATCCTGTGGCGCGTGGTGTGTGCGGGAGAGGCGCTGCCGGACGCTGAAAAAACGCTCGGCTGGCCCGCCCGAAGCGGTAAATTGGTGCTCAAAATCGCGCTGGAGCGGGTGGCTGAATATTACCGGATCGGATGAAGCTACTCAGCCAATTTAGCCCTCAACCTGCTCCGCCAGCATCAGCCAGCGTTCCTCGGCAGCGTCTTTTTCTGCGCGGGCGTTGGCGATGCCCTGACTGATTGTCGCGAATTTCTTCGGATCCTTGGCGTAAAGTTCAGGATCGTTCAGCAGCGCCTCGCCGCGGATAATTGCGGCTTCCAATTCTTCGATCCGGGCCGGCAGGATTTCGTAATCGCGCTGGTCTTTGTAGGACAGTTTGGGGGGTGAGGAAGACTTGATCGGCAGCACGGTGCTAGCCTCGTCCAGGCCCCCGTTAGGTCGCGCTTGCTGCCGGTTAGACCCCGTGTTGACCGCGCCAGACCCCTGTTTGCGCTTCGCTTCCCAGTCGGCGTAACCACCGGCAATAATGTCCACCTTGCCCGATCCATCGAGGCCCAGGGTGACCGTCACCGTGCGATCCAGAAAGTCCCGGTCGTGGCTGACAATCAGCACGGTGCCATCGAAATCGGCGATCACTTCCTGAAGTAAATCAAGCGTTTCGAGGTCAAGATCATTGGTCGGCTCGTCCAGCACCAGCAGGTTGGCGGTGCGGGCAAATTCGCGCGCCAGCAACAAGCGCGAGCGTTCTCCGCCCGACAGAATGCCGACTTTGGTATCGACCAGACCGGGATCGAACAGGAAGTCCTTCAGGTATGCCATGACATGCTTGCGCACCCCGCGAACGTCGATCCAATCGCCGCCTTCGGCCAGGATCTGCCGCACGGTGGCGTTCGGTTCGAGCAGTTTGCGCTGCTGGTCTATCATCACCCCCGTCAGCGTCTTGGCATGGGTGACGGTGCCAGTGTCGGGTTCCAGTTCTTTCGTGAGCATTTTCAGCAGGGTGGTCTTGCCCGCGCCGTTCGAGCCAACGATCCCGATGCGGTCGCCGTTCTGAATTCGCAGCGAAAATGGCTTGATGATGGCGCGGTCGCCGAAGGTTTTTGAGATACCCTCCGCGACGATCACCGACTTGGATTTGAAGTCATCATCGCTCGAAAGCTTGAGCTTGGCCGTCCCAGCGCCTGAAATCATCGAAGCCCGCGCCGCGCGCATCTGGAACAGCTTTTCAAGGCGGCCCTGATTGCGCTTGCGCCGTGCAGTGACGCCGCGTTCGAGCCAGTGGGCTTCGATTTTCAGCTTGGCGTCCATCCGCTCCGCCGCGCGCGCTTCTTCGGAGTAAACCTGTTCCTCCCACGCCTCGTACCCGCCGAAACCGACATCCTTGCGCCGCATCGTGCCGCGGTCGAGCCACAGCGTTGAACGGGTCAGGCGGGTGAGAAAAGTGCGGTCGTGGCTGATGGTGATGAAGGCACCGCGATAGCGGGTCAGCCAGTCTTCGAGCCAATCGATCGCCGACAAATCCAGGTGGTTGGTCGGCTCGTCCAGCAGGATCAGATCGGGGTCTTGCGCCAGCGCCCGGGCCAGCGCCGCGCGCCGTCGTTCACCGCCACTGGCGGTGGCGGACAGGCGGCTCATGTCGATCCCGAGTTGGCCGGCGATGGCATCCACCTCGTGCTCGGCTGGGGCATCATCACCGCCCAGCGCAAAGTCCATCAGCGTACCGGTGCCAGAGAAATCGGGGTCCTGCTCCAGAAACACGATCCGCGTTCCTGGCTTGACGCGCCGCTGCCCGCGATCCGCGTCGATCCGCTCCATAATCAGCCGCAGCAGCGTGGTTTTGCCCGCTCCATTGCGGCCAATCAGTGCGAGCCGATCTCCGGGAAGCACATGCAGATCAATTGGCGCCGCGCCGCTGGTGGGTGTCGGCCCGCCAAACAGCCAGCGACCGCCCTGTTGCAAAGCGAGTCCTTCGAACGAAAAGATGGGAGGTTGCGCCATTGGGTGCGGCAGGTAGGGACTTGGCAGCCGCGCCACAACCCCGTGCCGGTATCCTTGACATGCTGGCGGTTCAGTCCTGCGAAAGCTGATCAGCGCCAATGGACGATCTTTCCTGAAGGAACCTGTTCAATGATCCGTCCCGCTATTGCCCTTCTCGCTGCCAGCGCTCTCTCGATCCCCGCGCACACGCTTGCCGCGGCTGAGATCGAAATCGAAGCAAATGGCCCGGTGGTGGAACTCAACGTGTTCGAAAGTGTGTCGGTCGCCCCTGATATCGCCACCATTGGCGCGGGCGTCACGAGCGAAGCGCCTACCGCGACCGCAGCTTTGCAGCAGAACTCGGCAGAGATGACCAAGGTGATCGCGCGGATCAAGGCACTGGGCGTGGCTGAGAAGGACATCCAGACCACCGGGATCAACCTGAATGCGATGTATGACTACAATCAGGAAACCCAGCGTCAGGTGTTCCGCGGTTACCAGGTATCCAACCGGGTGAGTGTGACCCTGCGCAAGATCGAGGATACTGGCAGGGTGCTCGATGCACTGGTTGCCGCGGGCGCGAATGATCTTAATGGCCCAAGCTTTAGCATCGAGAATGACGATGCTGCCAAGGATTCAGCGCGCAAGCGCGCGTTTGAGCGGGCCCAGGCGCAGGCAAAAGCCTATGCCGATATGCTCGGCTATGATGACGCCAAGGTGCTGGCGATTGCCGAAAACATCGAAGCCCGCGGGCCGATGCCGCAAATGGCGGAAAGTCGGATGAACGCTGCCAAAGCGGATGCCCCGCCGCCGGTGCAGCCCGGTATGGTTTCGACCGGGATCAGCATCACCATCAAGTATGAATTGGTGAAGGATGCTTCGTCCGCTGCCGAGTGATCAGCCATTCACGGCTTGTTCAATGGTCCAACGCTAGGCATGACAATATTATGAAACTGTCTCGTTCCTTTCTTGCAAGCATTGGCGCAGCATTGGCGCTGACCGTGGCTGTCTCTCCCGCGACCGCGCAGGATCAGCTGCGCGGCGATCAGGGTGAGGCGATCAAAGAAATGCGCGCGGGCACTCAGCTGCCTTTGCGAGAGATCGAACGGCGCATCCTGCCGAAAATGCAGGGCAGCGAATATCTCGGCCCGGCCTATGACTCGACCGCGCGCGCCTACCGGTTGAAGTTCATCCGTGAGGGCCGTGTCACTTATGTCGATGTTGATGCCCGGACGGGGAAGATCATTCGGCAGTCGCGTTAACGGGCCGGGCATGATGCGCGAACATCGGGGGAAAGCCTTGGTGTCTGCGCCATGGCCTTGCTTGACGCTCTCTTCTCAAAAGCGCACGACCGGCTTCAAACCAATGCAGGAAAATGGTGGATTATGCGCATTCTGATTGTCGAAGATGAACCGACCCTCGGCGCGCAGCTCAAGTCGACGCTGGAGCAGCAAGGCTATGCCGTCGACCTGTCTGCCGATGGCGAGGACGGGCATTTCATGGGCTCGACCGAGGATTACGACGCGGTCGTACTCGACCTTGGTTTGCCTGAAATTGACGGGCTGACAGTGCTTGGCATGTGGCGGCGCGAAGGGCGTACCTTCCCGGTGTTGGTGCTGACTGCGCGTGACAGCTGGAGCGACAAGGTCGCCGGGCTTGATGCAGGGGCCGATGATTACCTTGCCAAGCCGTTTCAGACTGAAGAACTGATCGCCCGGTTGCGCGCGCTGATCCGCCGCGCTTCGGGCAATACTTCGTCCGAGCTGACCGCAGGCGATGTGCGGCTGGACACGCGCTCGGGCCGGGTGACGCTGGACGGCGAGCCGGTCAAGCTGACCGCGCAGGAATACAAGCTGCTGAGCTACCTGATGCACCACAAGGGCAAGGTGGTCAGCCGCACCGAACTGATCGAGCATATTTATGATCAGGATTTTGACCGGGATTCGAACACCATTGAAGTGTTCGTCACCCGTATCCGCAAGAAGCTTGGCGCAGACGTGATAACGACCATCCGTGGCCTCGGTTACAGCCTCGACGACCCCGCCGACGCTCCGCGCGCCTGAGGCGGCGAGCACGGGCGGCGACGCGCGCACAGTCTTGCCTCAGGGCGAGGGCAGTGCTGTTGCGGATGACGTAACGGCGCCCCCTCCTGCCGCCCCGCGCGCCAGCCTTGCACGGCGGATGGGGTTGATCGCAGCGGGGTGGATTTTCGTTTTGTTGCTCGGCGGCGGCGTCGCCCTGGAGCGAACGCTCACGTCGCAGGTCGAAGCCAATTTCGACGAGCAGCTTGAATATATTCTCACCGCGATGATCGCTTCGGCCGAAATCGACCCCAATGGCGATGTGTATTTCTATCGCACGCTGGGTGATCAACGGTTTCTTGAACCCGGCAGCGGGCTGTATTGGCAGATCAGCGGCAGAGTGCCGTGGCCCTCGCGCAGCCTGTGGGATCGGACGCTTAAGCTGCAAGGGGCGGTCGTCAAGGGAGAGAGTTTCGACAGCGACGCGCGTTTCTACAACTCCGATCAATTCGTTGGTGAACCGCTGCGGATTGCAGAGCGGACGGTCATCCTGCCCGGGAGTGAAACGCGCTGGACCTTCGCTGTGGCGAGCGCGACCGAGCAGATGGACACCCAGATCGGGCGGGTGCGGTTGATCCTGATCTGGAGCTTTGCAGTGCTGGGGCTGGGGCTGCTGGTGATGGCGCTGCTGCAAATCCGCTACGGTCTGTCGCCCTTGCGCCGGGTGCGCGCGGCGATCCAGAACTTGCGCACAACCGGGGCAGGACGGATAACCGAACCGCTCCCTTTGGAGGTGCAACCGCTGGTCGAAGAATTGAACGCGCTGCTCGAACATTCCGAAAAGCAAGCTGAGGAAGCGCGCCGCCATGCAGGCAACCTCGCCCATGCTTTGAAGACCCCGTTGACGGTGCTGACCAACGCCGCGACTGCGCGCGCACCTGATCTGGGCGATGCCGTGATGCGCGAAACCCGTACGATGCAGCGTCATGTCGATCACCACTTGGCCCGCGCCCGAGCGGTTGGCCGCCGCGCCGTGGGCCATGCCCGTACCAATGTGATGGCAAGCGCCGTGGCGGTTCGCCGCGCGGTTGAGCGGCTCTACCCCGATGGCCGGCTCGATATTGCAGGCAGCCGCACCGCCACGGTCGCGCTCGAACGGCAGGACTTGGACGAACTGCTCGGCAACCTGATCGAAAACGCCGCCAAATACGGCGGCGGCAGCGTATTTGTCACGATCGATCCTGAAGACGACGACGGGGCACCGCTTGATCCAAATCAGTGCCTCATCTGGGTCGAGGATGATGGGACGGGCATCCCAGAGGCCGAGCGCGTGCGCATCTTCGATCGCGGTGTGCGGCTCGATACCGACAAGCCCGGTACCGGCTTGGGCCTCGCCATCGTGCGCGATGTGGCCGAGATTTATGGCGGCAGCGTAACCCTTGGCACCAGTGAAGATCTGGGCGGGTTGCTGGTCGAACTGCGGCTGCCGCGCGCGGATTGATCCCGGCGCGAAGGGTTTGTTCAACGCCTGCGTTGTAGGGGTAAGAAACCCAGAAACGCACACGCAAACGGGGCCCTTTGCGCGCAAACATGAACTTTAGCGGCGAGCCATCCACCACCGCCATGTCCGGCATGGCCAACGGCGCTGATGCGTCTTT
Source organism: Sphingomonadales bacterium Ga0077531 (assembly GCA_001464915.1). GTDB lineage: Bacteria > Pseudomonadota > Alphaproteobacteria > Sphingomonadales > Sphingomonadaceae > Erythrobacter. The sequence goes on along the minus strand of LNED01000012.1, from coordinate 18,852 downwards.
GGCGGCGAGGTTGGCGGCGCGCGATCCAGTGGCGCTGCGCGAGGCCATCGCGTCGCATGCCACCGCGCTTCACCGCGTTGCGTACCGGATGACGGGCGACGCACATGAGGCAGAGGATATCGTGCAGGAAGCCATGCTGCGATTGTGGGACCACGCGCCAAACATTGCCGCGCGCCACCCAGTCGGCAGTCAGGCGGCCGGTGCCCTCAGGCTCGGCGGTTGGTTGCAACGGGTTGTGACCAACCTCGCGATTGACCGACTGCGCCGTGCGCGGCGGCTGTCGGACGGTGAGGTTCCCGATAGCGAGGATGACGCCCCGCTTGCCGATGCGCTGATCGAAGCAGGTGAGCGCGACCGGTCAGCCCGCGCGCTGATCGCCGCACTGCCCGAACGCCAACGCGCCGCGATCGTGCTGACCTATTATGAGGAACTGTCCAATGCCGCCGCCGCCGAAACGCTCGACATGAATATCAAGGCGTTTGAATCGCTGCTGCTGCGTGCGCGGACTGCGCTTCGCCATGCCTATGCAGCCCGTGCTGAAGGAGGCGCGCTATGAGTGTTGACGATATCATCCCCGGCAGCCCGCTGGCGCGTGCGCTGGATGATTACCCAGTGCCGGGATTCAGTGCCGGGTTTGCTGATCGGGTGCTGACCGCAGCAGAGAACCGCGCTGCGCCGCTGCCCGAATTGCGCCGCAAAAGCGTGGGCGGCGGCGGCGGTCGCGGCTGGCGCATGGGCCGGCGGATTATGATTGGAGCAGCATGTTTTGGCGCGCTAGCCACGGCAGCTGCGGCAACGGGCGTGCTCGAACGCTTCGACATCGCCGTTCCTTCGCCTGAAAAGGTTTGGGCGAGCCTGACCGGTAAGGAAACGCCGGTTGCTGCGGCTCCCATCATCAGCAAGCCTGCCGAGCCAGCTTCCGCCGCGTTCGCCCCAGTGGTGATCGAGGGGCCAATCGATACACCCGAAGAACTCTCCGAAGCGTTTCGCCGGATCGACGAAGTGCGCGAGGGCCGCAATGCGGTACGGCGGCAGGTCATCGACCAGCGGATCGACCGCGCCATCGAACGCCGCCGTGCCGCAGGCTTGCCGGTGCCGACGGCAGAGGAAGAAGCCGCACTGCGTCAACGGATCGATGAAGCGCAGGCGCTTCGCCAGCAGCGCGCCGATGAACGCATCAAGGCCCGCCGCGAGGAGTTATCGCGCAAGGTCGAAAATGGCGAAGCTTTGACCAGCAATGATATTGCCGGGTCACGACAGCTTGATCCAACCACCGCCGCACGGCGCGAGCGGTTACGGGAACTGCGGCAGATGACCCCGCAAGAACGGCGTGAGGCCTTCCAAGCCCTTCCGCCGGAACAGCGCCGCGCACTGGCAGAAGAATTTAGGGTGCGGCGCGGCGCAGCAGGGGCACCCGCTCCTGACCCAGCGCCCGAGCCGACGCCCGATGAACCGCCTGCGCAGCCCCAATCCTGATCGCCCAGAAAAATTGCCGCGCGGCGAAGGGTGCGGCGCCCAGGCACGTTTCCTCCATGTCACCAGCAGCGAAACCCAAGCGACTGGTCTGACTTCGCAAGAGTCTGATTTGAGGAGGAATACCGCAATGTTTACGTCCCGCTTGATGATTGCCTCGCTGACCGCGCTGGCGCTTGCCATCCCCGCCGCTGCGCAGGAAAAGTCCCGCACCAAAACTTTTGAAGGTGACAATGTCAGCGCCAGCCAGACCACCACGGTTAACAAGGACACCGGCACCGCGACGCGCAATCGTGAAGTGACCAACCTCAACACCGGCAACACCGCCAGCAGCAGCGCCGTGCGTCAGCGCACCGAAACAGGATCGACCATCGGCGTCGTGCAAACCGGCCCGCAAGGCCGCACCCGCAGCGTTGAGGGCGAGCGTACACGCACCGAAAACGGATCGACCTTCACCGGCACGGCCACCGGGCGCGGCGGCGAAACCTACGGGTTGGCCGGCAGCCGTAGCCGCGACGGGCAGGGCAATTCCGCCGCCAGCCAGTCGATCACCAACAGCGACGGCGCAACGCTTGCTTCGCGCAACCGCACCACGACCCGCGCCGATGGGCAGGTGAGCCGCAATGTCACCCGCACCCGTGCAGAAGGCTTCAACCCGCCGCGCGCTCGCGGCAAGCGCCCGCGCGGCTAAGCATTCCGATTGCGCGTTTGAGAGGAAAAGCGGCCCCGCAGACCTCAAACCCGATGGAGCGCGCAGTGCGGTAGTGTGCCGTTGATCAGGTGGAACAACGCCAGACTGCCCGAGGGGGCACGCAGCTTTTGACCCGGCTGCGTGCCCCTTTTTTTGTCAGCCCTGCTGTGCGCGTTCGTGGTGACGGATCACTTCTTCGATGATGAAGCGCAAAAACTTCTCGGAGAATTCGGGATCAAGATCGGCGTCCTCCGATAGCTTGCGCAGCCGCGCAATCTGACGTGCTTCGCGGTCGGGATCGGCGGGGGGCAAGGTCACCTTGGCCTTGTATTCGCCCACCGCTTGGGTGATCCGGAACCGTTCGGCCAGGATGTGAATCAGCGCCGCATCGATATTGTCGATGCTCTTGCGGAAGGCAGCAAGCACCGGATCGGGCTCGGCGGAGGTTTGCGTTTGTTGCGACATTGGCCGCGAAACTAGCAGCAATTCTGCGCTTGCCAAGCACGCGCAGGCCGCCCTAGAGCCGGGGCATCATGAGTGCCGACATCATTCCCCTGCCGCGCAAGGCACCGACACTCGATCCGATGCTGTCTTTGACGGCGGCGGGCATGAATTCGGTGAACGCCGTGATCCTTGATCGGATGCAGAGCGAGATCCCGTTAATCCCGCGTCTTGCCGGGCATCTCATTTCGGGTGGGGGCAAGCGGCTCAGGCCGATGCTGACGCTCGCTGGGGCCGAATTGGTCGGCTACCAGGGCACTCGCCACCATAAGCTCGCCGCGGCGGTCGAGTTCATCCACACTGCGACTTTGCTTCACGATGACGTGGTCGACGGCAGCGAGTTGCGGCGCGGCAAGGCGGCGGCCAATATCATCTTCGGCAATCCCGCGACTGTGCTGGTCGGCGATTTCCTGTTTAGCCGCGCGTTTGAATTGATGACCGAGGACGGGAGCTTGCGCGTCCTTTCGATCCTCAGCCGGGCGAGCGCGGTGATCGCGGAAGGCGAAGTTTCGCAGCTTTCTGCCCAGCGCCAGATCAACACCAGCGAAGAACAATACCTCCACATTATCGGCGCCAAAACCGCCGCCCTGTTTGCCGCCGCAAGCCAGATCAGCGCAGTGGTGGCTGAATGTTCGGACGAACAAGAGCGCGCGCTCGAAGCCTATGGCCGCAACCTCGGAGTCGCGTTCCAACTGGTCGACGACGCGATCGATTACGATTCCGACGCTGCCGAAATGGGCAAGGATCAGGGCGACGATTTCCGCGAAGGCAAGATGACCCTGCCGGTGATCCTCGCCTATGCGCGCGGGAACGAGGAAGAGCGCAAGTTCTGGAAGGATGCGATCATCGGGCACCGTTCGTCGGACGATGATCTTGCTCACGCGATTTCGCTGATTTCCAAGCACAATGCGCTGGAAGATACGCGCGAACGCGCTCGCCATTTCGCCCACCGGGCGATCGACGCGATTTCGATCTTCCCCGATGGTAAGGCGCGTGCGGCGATGGCCGAAGCCGCGCAATTCGCGGTCGCGCGCGGGCATTGATCGCGGTAACGGGCGGGGCAATGCACCCCGACCTTCCGATCCACGCTGTCCTCCCGGATATCCGCGCTGCCCTCGCTGGGCCGGGCGCCGCCGTGCTGATCGCGCCGCCGGGGGCGGGCAAGACCACTGCTGTTGCGCCTGACCTTTTGGGCGAGGCTTGGTGCACCGGCCAGATCATCCTCACATCACCCCGCCGCGTCGCCGCACGCGCCGCTGCTGAACGCATGGCAGAGATGCTGGGCGAAGCGCCGGGTGAGACTGTCGGATATCTCACCCGGCTCGACAGCAAGACCTCGGCCAAGACCCGCATTCTGGTTGTGACTGATGCGATCCTGGTGAACCGGCTGGTCGATGATCCCGAACTTCGCGGCGTGTCCGCGCTGCTATTTGACGAAGCGCACGAACGTGGGCTCGACAGCGATCTGGGGTTGGCGCTGGCGCTCGAAACCCGCGCGGTTCTGCGTGAAGATCTAAGGGTGCTGGTGATGTCGGCGACCATCGATGGGGCGCGCTTTGCCCGGCTGCTGGGCAATGATGCTCAGGTGATCGAAAGCGAAGGGAAAAGTTTTCCGCTGGTGATCAAGTGGCTTGGCGGCGATGGCTCGCAAGCTATCGAGGATCGCGTAGCAAGCGCAGTCATGACCGGTTGGCGCGACGAGCAGGGTGATATCCTCGCCTTCCTGCCCGGCGTGCGCGAGATTGAACGCGTGCGCGAACGGCTGGAGCCGCGCTTGCCGAACGTCCCGATCCACGCACTCCACGGCCAGATCGAACCCGCCGCTCAGCGCGCTGCGATCCGCCGTGACCCGCAGGGCCGCCGCCGAATTGTGCTGGCCACCGCGATTGCGGAAACGTCGCTCACGCTCGATGGAGTGAGCGTGGTGGTTGATAGCGGGCTGGCGCGGCTGGCTGAATTCGACCGTGCGGCGGGCACTACGCATTTGGTTACCCGCCGAGCCTCGCAAGCCTCGGCAGCGCAGCGCGCGGGCCGCGCCGCGCGGCAGGGTCCGGGTGTGGCGTATCGCCTGTGGGAGGAGGCGGGTCACGCGGGTCGCCCCGAATTCGCCCCGCCCGAGATTGCGCAGGCCGATTTGACCCCGCTGTTGCTGCGGCTGGCGAAGTGGGGGGCGAGCGATCTGGCTGGCTTGCCCTGGCTCGACCCCCCGCCCGAAGCCTCGGTTGCTGCGGCACGAGCAGCGCTAACTGGGCTTGGTGCGCTCGACCGGAATGGACGGATTACCGATCTTGGCGAGTCTATCGCCGCGCTGCCGATGGCACCTGATCAGGCGGCGGCGGTGCTGCACGGTGCGCGCGCAGGCTGCGGTGACGATGCGGCAAGGCTGGTGATGCTGTTGCAGGAACGCGGGCTGGGGGGGCGCGGCGAAGACCTGATGCAGCGGCTTTCTCGCTGGCGGGGCGATCGTGCGCCGCGCGCTGTATCGGCACAGCGGATTGCCCAGGGCTGGGCGAAGCAAGCGGCGAAGTTGGCCCAAGCCATCGGCCAAAGCGCGGTTTCCGACGCAGCCGAGGCGTTGGCAGTCGCTCGTCCCGATTTTGTCGCCCGACAGCGTGATTCGTCGGGAGAAAATTGGTTGAGTGCAGGCGGGCGCGGCTATGTACTCGATCCGGCCTCACCGCTGGCACGCGCCGAATGGATCGTTATTGGCGACGCGCAGGGGCAGGCCAAAGGTGCACGGATCACGGCCGGGGCTGAAATATCGGCTGATCGCATCGCCGCATTATTTGCCAGGGAATTGCAGGAACGGATCACAACCCGCTGGAACAGCGAGAAAGCACGGGTCGAAGCGCGACGCGAGCGGCGGCTGGGCGCGATCATCCTCGCCAGCGTACCAGAGCCTGCGCCTGATCCGCTGCTGCTTGTTGATATCCTTGTGGAGAAGGCATTGGACAAGCTGGGGGAAGTGCTGCCGCAAGGCTTCCTCGCCCGCGCGCGCTTTGCCGGGTTCGAAGAGATTTCGTCCGACGCGCTACGCTCCCGCGCTGACGAATGGCTCGTGCCCCTCCTCTCTGGCCGGCGCGACTTGGATCTACCCGCGCACCGATTTGCTGAAGCTGCGCTGGGCCTGCTCGACTGGAACGCGCGACAAACGCTCGACCGCGCTGCGCCCACCCACTTCACTTCGCCCGCTGATACTCGGCACGCCATTGACTATGCTGGCGATGATGCACCCAGCGTAGAAGTGCGGGTGCAGGCCTTGTTCGGCCTCGATACGCAGCCAATGATTGGCACCACGCCGCTATTGCTGAAGCTGACCAGCCCCGGCGGGCGTCCAGTCCAGTCGACCCGCGACCTGCCCGGCTTTTGGCGCGGCAGCTGGGGCGATGTGGTGAAGGATATGAAAGGCCGCTACCCGCGCCACCGGTGGCCCGTTCAGCCGTGGCTGGAAAAGCCGAGCCTCAAAACCAAAAACGCCTTCAACCGCGAATAGCAATGCGCTATCTGCCTCGCACAATTCGGGTCGCGTAAGCGGCCCGCAAGGGCGACCGCCCGCCCGCAGCGACGCGGCCGTAAGGCCGCATGAGCGAGGATCGAGTACGATTATGACCGCAAGAATTTATCAGCAGCCCAAGCACGCAATGCAATCGGGCAAGGCGCATACCGATGAATGGGTGCTCGAATTTGCGCCGTCGCAGGCGCGCTTTGCCGATCCGCTGATGGGCTGGACGGGAACGAGCGATACGCAGTCGCAGGTGCGGTTGACCTTTCCGAACAAGGATGCGGCCAAGGCCTATGCCGACAGATACGGCATCGCGTCGCGCGTCCATGCTACCCCGCCCAAGCGGCTAAAACTGCAAGCCTACGCGGATAATTTTCGCTGAGTTGATTTTTTCGGGAAGCCGCGCCATATGCGGCGCCGGGAGTCGGGTGGACGTTCGCGTCTGCTTACCTGGTCAGGTCCGGAAGGAAGCAGCCAAGGTAGATTGCAGCGGGTCGCTCGGCTCCTTTTTCACCACATTCGCGGCGATGCGCAGCATGACAAATGGCGCCCGAGCGCCTAGCTTGTCGGCATGAGCGATTCCGATCCTTACCTGCCCGAAGACGACACTGGCCCGACTGCGGCGGAGCTTGAGGCGGCCGGACAGAATGCGCTGTTCGGCGACCACCCAGCGCCTGCGCCTACGCCGCCACCGGTTCCCGCCCCGGCGAAGCCTGCGGCATCGCCCGCCGCGACCAGCCAGCCTTACCGCGTGCTGGCGCGCAAATACCGACCGCAAACCTTTTCCGAACTGATCGGGCAGGAGGCGATGGTGCGCACGCTCGCCAACGCGATTGCGCGCGGCCGACTGGCCCACGCCTTCCTGATGACCGGCGTGCGCGGGGTCGGCAAAACCTCAACCGCGCGGCTGATTGCCAAGGCGCTGAACTGCGTGGGGCCGGATGGGCAGGGCGGGCCGACGATCGATCCATGCGGCGTGTGCGAAGCTTGCGTCGCCATCGCCGAGGGTCGTCATATCGACGTGATCGAGATGGACGCGGCCTCGAACACTGGCGTGGACGACGTGCGCGAGATCATCGAGCAGGTGCGCTATGCCGCCGTTTCGGCGCGCTATAAGATCTACATCATCGACGAAGTTCACATGTTGTCACGCAATGCATTCAATGCCTTGCTCAAGACGCTTGAGGAACCGCCGCCGCATGTGAAGTTCCTGTTCGCCACCACTGAGGTCGACAAGCTGCCAGTGACAGTGCTCAGCCGGACGCAGCGGTTCGACTTGCGCCGGATCCCCGCCGGGATGCTGGCCGACCATTTTGAAAAGGTGTGTGGGCTCGAAGGGGTTGAGGCCGACATCGAAGGACTGCGGATCATCGCTGCCGCTGCCGAAGGGTCGGTGCGTGATGGTCTCTCGATCCTCGATCAGGCGATTGCCCATGCTGACCTTGACGGGGAGGGCAGGGTTACCGCCGCGCGGGTGCGCGATATGCTCGGGCTGGCCGACAAGAGCGCGCAGCGCCGGGTGCTCGGCCATCTGCTCGAAGGCGATGCACAGGCGTTGCTGGCGGCGGTGGACGAACAATATGCACTGGGGGTTGAGCCGCTGGCGTTGATCCGGGCGCTGATGGACCTGACACACCGGGTCACGCTGGCGCAGATTTCGGGCGGGGAGCCCGATGCACCGGCAGAGGAAGAACGCGCCGCGCTGGGCGATTTTGCCGCACGACTGGGAGCTGCGGAATTGCACCGGCTGTGGCAATTGCTGCTTAAGGGCCACGAAGAAGTGCGCGCGGCGCCCGATCCGCTGGTGTCGTTGCAGATGGCGCTGCTGCGCATTCTGCACGCGGCGCAAATGCCCGATCCGGGTAAGCTTGCCCGGCGGATAGAAGAGCTGGCAGCGGGCGGACTTGCTCTGCCCGCACCTTCCGTCGTGCCTGCTGCTGAAGGTGCCGCGCCGACCGCGCAAGTCGCCGCCGGGCCAACGCTCGATTGGGCCTCACTGGTGGATCAAGTTGACCGCGCCGGGATGCTGCACGTAGCCGAAGTGATGCGCAGCCGGGTGCGGGTAATCGACCTTGCGCCCGAAAAGCTAGTGTTCGAACAGGCCGACAAATTCCCCGATGATCCGGCGTCCGATATCCGCGACGCGTTGTTCAAGGTCACCGGCAAACGCTGGCAGGTCGAGCGTGGCAGCGGCACCGCCAAGCCATCCTTACGCGAAACTGCCGAGGCCGAGGGGCGCGCTGCCGAGGAACGTGTGCGGGCTGATCCGCTGGTCAAAGCAGCGTTTGAAGCCTTTCCCGATGCCGAACTGATCGGCACCGAAGCCCAAGTGGCCCAATCCGCCAGCCCCCCCTGGCACTGAGGAGAACCCCGAGATGAAATCGATGGAAGAAATGATGGCGGCGGCGCAGCAAGCTGCTGAGACCATTCAGAAGCAAATGAACGAAATGCAGGTCAAGCTTGACGGGATCGAGGTCGAAGGCACCGCCGGCGGCGGCCTCGTTAAAGTCCGCGCCAGCGCCAAGGGCCGCATCCTCGGCGTTTCGATCGACGACAGCCTGATGAACCCCGATGACAAGCAGATCGTCGAGGATTTGGTCGCGGCCGCTTTCAACGACGCGCGCGACCGTGCTGACCGCGTTTCGAACGAGCAAATGCAGGCGATGCAAAGCTCGATGGGTCTTCCTCCGGGGTTCAATCTGCCCGGTCTGGGGTGAAAGGCGCGCGCGGCAACTAAATGGCCCGTCGTCCAAAGGTCGGTCTTGTCGGCGAGGTCGCAAGCGGCGCGGGCGGCTGCGGCTGCGGGGACGGATCGGCCTGACCCGCTTCTCGCTGCGTCATGTAGCGGGCGAAGGCAGCATCAGCATCAAATCCGCCCGCTGGTTCGCTGTCGTCGATCCGATATGCCGGTTTTGGTGTGGTCGCGTTTGGCGATTTGCGGCGGCGATCAAAGGCTCCGGACCAAAGCGCAACGATCCCGCTACGAAACCCTCGCCAAAAGCAGTACTGTCCGCCAAGCAGAATGAACAATGCGGGGATATAGAGCGGCAGGCGCGCCGCCGGATTGCTTCCGACGTCGCCAAAGCTTTCAAGCGCCGCTGCCAAGCCCGACAATGCGAAGCCGCCAGCAATCCAAGCAATCGGTTTCATCGCCTGCCTCTTTCGTTTGGACCGCTAGGATAGGTCCAAGCGGTTAACGGCTTGCTCCACGTTCCACAGCTTCTCCCCGCAAAGCCATTGCGGCCTGCCCAGCTGCTACCCATATTCACTTCAAAGGCAGGCCCATTTGGTCGCCGCGGACACGAAATCATGACTCAAACTTTCCCCCTCCTCCCCTTGCGCGACATCGTGGTTTTCCCCGGAATGGTCGTCCCGCTGTTCGTCGGCCGCGATAAATCCGTGGCCGCGCTCGAAGCGGCGATGGAGGCGTCCAAGGACATCGTCCTTATCGCGCAGCTTGATCCGGGCTGCGATGATCCCGAAGCCGATGATCTGTATGATGTTGGCGTGATCGCGCAGGTTCTCCAGCTGCTGAAGCTACCCGATGGCACCGTGCGCGTGCTGGTCGAAGGCAAGTCCCGCGCGAAGCTCGCGGCGCTGGTGGACGAAGGTTCGCACGTTCTCGCCGAGGTTGAGTTGATCGATCCTGACACGGTTTCGGGCAGCGAGGTCACCGCTTTGATGCGGCAGGTGGTCGAACAATTCGGCGAATATGTGAAGCTCAACAAGAAGCTGGGCGAGGACGCAGGCATCGATCTCACCGATGTTGATGATGCCGGGCAGCTGGCCGACACCATCGCCGCTGCGATCAGCGCCAAGGTGTCCGACAAGCAGGGCCTGCTGACCGAGACCAATCCGCTGAAGCGGCTGGAACTGGTGATGGCCTTCATGGAGGGCGAGCTGTCGGTCTTGCAGGTCGAACGCCGTATCCGTGGGCGGGTGAAGCGCCAGATGGAGAAGACCCAGCGCGAATATTACCTCAACGAACAGTTGAAGGCGATCCAGAGCGAGTTGGGCGGCGGCGATGACGGCGACGGCAACGAAATCGCCGAACTGACCGAGAAGATTGAGAAGACCAAGCTTTCGGTGGAGGCCAAGGCAAAGGCATTGGCGGAGCTGAAAAAGCTGCGTTCAATGCAGCCGATGAGCGCCGAAGCGACGGTGATCCGCAATTATCTCGACGTGCTGCTCGGCCTGCCGTGGGGCAAGAAATCGAAGCTGAAGCGCGACATTGGCAAGGCGCAAGAAGTGCTCGATGCCGATCACTATGCGCTGGAGAAGGTCAAGGACCGGATCGTCGAATACCTCGCGGTGCAGGCGCGCACCAACAAGCTGAAGGGCCCGATCCTGTGCCTCGTCGGCCCGCCGGGCGTGGGCAAGACCAGCCTCGGCAAGTCGATTGCCAAGGCAACGGGCCGAGAATTCGTGCGCCAATCGCTGGGCGGGGTGCGCGATGAGGCCGAAATCCGCGGCCATCGGCGCACCTATATCGGATCAATGCCGGGCAAGATCGTCGCCAACCTGAAAAAGGCTGGCACATCGAACCCGCTGTTCCTGCTCGACGAGATCGACAAGCTCGGTCAGGATTTCCGCGGCGATCCGGCGTCGGCACTGCTGGAAGTGCTCGATCCCGAACAGAACGCCAAGTTCCAGGATCACTACCTCGAACTCGATCTTGATCTGTCGGACATCATGTTCGTCTGCACCGCCAACAGCCTCAACCTGCCGCAGCCGCTGCTCGACCGGATGGAGATCATCCGGCTCGAAGGCTACACCGAGGACGAGAAGCTTGAAATCGCGCAGCGCCACCTGATCGAAAAGCAGATCGAAGCGCACGGCCTGAAAAAGGGCGAGTTCACCCTTACTGAGGACGCTTTGCGCGATCTGATCCGCTTTTACACACGCGAAGCAGGCGTGCGGACGCTGGAACGAGAAATCGCCAAGCTGTGCCGCAAATCGTTGCGCCAGATCCTCGAAAAGAAGGTGACCAGCGTCACCATCACGCCCGAAAACCTCGGCGAGTATTCCGGCGTGCGCAAGTTCAAGCATGGCATGAGCGAGGATGAGGCGCAGGTCGGCGCGGTCACTGGGCTTGCGTGGACATCGGTTGGCGGGGAATTGCTCACCATCGAAAGTGTCACCACCCCGGGCAAGGGCGAGGTCAAGACCACCGGCAAGCTGGGGCAGGTGATGAATGAAAGCGTCGCCGCTGCCTTCAGCTTCGTCAAGGCGCGCAGCCCTGCCTATGGCATCAAGCCGAGCCTGTATCAGCGCCGCAATGTCCACATCCACTTGCCCGAAGGTGCGGTGCCCAAGGACGGGCCGAGCGCCGGGGTCGGCATGGTTACCTCGATCGTCTCGACATTGACCGGGATCCCGGTGCGCCCCGACGTGGCGATGACGGGTGAGGTCACCTTGCGCGGCCGCGTGCTGGCGATTGGCGGATTGAAGGAAAAGCTGCTGGCCGCTCTTCGTGGGGGCATCAAGATCGTCCTCATTCCCGAAGACAACGTCAAAGACCTCGCGGAAATCCCGGCCAATGTGAAAGAGGGGCTGGAGATCATCCCTGTCAGCCATGTGGACCAGGTGCTGGCGATTGCCTTGGTCGAAGCGCCGGTGGCGATCGAATGGACCGAGGCGGATGATCTGGCGAGCCAGCCGGGCGCGGTAGCTCCCGCTGTGCCTGTGCCAGACGTCCCCACCGCGCACTAAGCGACCAAGGCTGCCCTTGCTGCGATTCGCGGCAAGGGCAGCCTTGTTCCTTGCTCGACGCCGTTTGCCTTATTTTGGTGCGGCTGTTACCTGAATGGCGCTCAGATTTGTGCGGATTTCGCTTCGCATGTGACCGCAGGCTATTTGCCTTTGACAGGCATTGCAAAAACGGCTCAATTTGTCCGCTTTAGGGCGTGCGATTCACGCGCACCCAACGATATCCTTAAGCGAGGGGGTTCCCGCATGAACAAGAACGACCTTATCGGCGCCGTTGCCGACACCAGCGGCCTTTCCAAAAGCGATGCCGCAAACGCTGTTGAGAGCGTATTCGACGCGATTACCAAGGCCCTTTCGGGGGGTGATGAAGTCCGGTTGGTCGGCTTTGGCACGTTCTCCGTGGCCAAGCGCAAGGCATCGATGGGGCGCAACCCGCGCACTGGTGAACCGATGCCGATCAAGGCTTCGACCCAGCCCAAGTTCAAGGCGGGCAAGGGACTGAAAGACGCGGTCAACTGATCGCGCCGGGGCGCTGCTGGCGCTCCGATTGGATTTGCAGACAGGGGCATAAGAAACCCCGCCAGCTGGATAGGCTGGCGGGGTTTCTTGTTGCGTTACGGCTGGATTAGCGCGCGGCGGCAATCAGCGCGGTGGGCGCCTGTGCCGTGCGCGGTGTGATACGCCAGGTCAGCACTTGACCGCCTGCGGTGCCTGCCGATGGGCCTTCGTCGGTGTTGTTGGCAAGGATGCGCATCCCCGGCGCAGCGCGCACGGTGAAGGTGCCGTCGACCATCGGTATGCCGGGGATTGTTGCTGCGTCCTCGCCTGACTTTTCGGCTTGCTCAGCCGCGCCCAAGGCGGCCAGCCCCGTGAGCGAGCCCATACCCATCATGCTGCCAAGACCGCCCATGCCGCCAGCATCGCCGCTCTGCGTAGCAAACCCCGGCGCATTGATTCGCACCTGGCCGCCTTTGCGCTGGATCATCTGCACGAAGGGATTGGCGGCGGGAAAGCCCTCAATCATCGGGAACAGGAAGTCATGGCCCAGTGTGCCCGAGACCCGGTAGCTGACGTCGAACACCCCGTCGCCCTTGTGCACGACGCGATCCCAGCCCTTTTGCCGCTGGAGCAGTGTGACCAGTTCATCAGCTGCCTTGGGGTCAGATGGATCGATCCCGCCCATCAGAGCGGCCATCTGCTGGGCTTCTTTTTTCTTTGATTCCATGCGCTCAGCCGCGCCTTCTTCCCATTGGGCGCGCTGCTCGGCTTCTTCCTCAGCAGTGCATTCGCGGGTTTCGAAGGCATTATCGAAGCATTCGGCGGTGAAGCTGTCGTCCATCGCCGCACCCATCTGCGCCAGCTTTGACAGGCCGAGGAAGAAGATCTCGCCCTCGTAGCTGAAGGTAAAGCTATCCGGCCCGGTGAGCGCCAGTTCGGACGTGAATTTGCCCGGTGTGATGAAGCAACCCGACAGCGCGAGCGCGCAGCCTGTCAGCACTGCCACAGCGCGCAAACGGATGGTTGAAAACATGGTCATGGAAAATCCCCCTGCTTGTAACCGGCCCATATTTACCCAGCGGATCTTAACTCCGGGTTGCAACGGCATAGAGCGCGATCGCTGCCGCGTTCGACACATTCAGGCTTTCAATCGCCGAGGAGATCGGCAGTTTTGCCAGCACATCGCAGTGCCCCGCGATGTTCTGCCGCAGCCCTTCGCCTTCCGCGCCGAGCACGATCACCAGCGGCCCGGTGGGCATGATGTCGGCCAGCACCGCTTCGGCCTCGCCTGCCAGCCCGATCCGCCAATACCCCGCCTCGGCCAGTTCATCGAGCGCACGGGAGAGGTTCACCACCCTGACCCATGGCACCGTCTCCAGCGCGCCGGATGCCGCCTTGCCCAGCACGCCGCCTTCGGGCGGAGCATGGCGATCCTGCGTCACGATGGCGGCTGCTCCAAAGGCAGCAGCCGAACGCATGATCGCGCCGACATTGTGCGGATCGGTGACCTGATCGAGCACCACGATAGGGCGCCCCGGCTCGCCCAGCGCAACCTCATCGAGGAACACATCTTCCAGCGGCGCGCATTCCAGTACCAGCCCCTGATGCGGCGCATCCTTGGCAACAAGCCGAGCCAAATCAGCCGCCTGCGCATGTTCGACCGCGAAGCCTTCGGGCAATTCTCCGTCGAGGCTCTCGATCCCCTCGGGCGTGGCCCACAGCTTGCGGTGCTGGCGTTCGGGGTTCCTGAGCGCAGCCTCAACCGCATGGCGGCCCCACAGCCGCACTTGCCCGGTGCCGGCCCGGCCTGACCCGCGCCCGCCCTTCATGCGGCCTGCGCGGCCCCTGAGGGCGCGTTTGCGTTCATGCTTGGGCCCTTGGTCATTAGACATGTCGGTTCCTTCGTACAGGCATCAAGCGCGCCCCCTGCCAGCACGGCCATTGACAGGCAAGCAGTGCTTCGCCAAAGGGGCGCCTCTCGGCGGCGGGCCCGGCATGGACTCGCGCTTTTTCAGAGCGTCAGACGCTCAGGAACGCCCCCCTTGTTATGAGGGGACTGTGTGGACAGGTGGCCGAGTGGTTAAAGGCAGCAGACTGTAAATCTGCCCGTGCAAGCGTACGCTGGTTCGAATCCAGCCCTGTCCACCACTTTCCAACGTTTCTGGCGAACCAGCGTGAGCCATTGCGTCAGCAATGGCCGCTGGGGCGGTCTTGCGTAGCAAAGACGCCGCAGGCGACAATCCAGCCCTGTCCAACACTTTCCCGTTTTGTTTCACGTGAAACATCGTGGCAAGCAAGGCCTAGAGGGGGTCTAGCAGGGGTCAAGCTCAGCCTAGACCGACCCGAAATCGGCATAAAGGTGAGGGTTGCAGGCCTGCTGGGCGAGCAGTAAAGCGCGCACCATGCAAAATTCGCAATCAAGCTCCCCCGCACTTACTGGCCGCCCGGTCATCTCCGCTACCGGCCTGTTCACGCCCGCCGACAGCATTTCCAACGAAGAGCTGGTCGCTAGCTTCAATGCCTTTGTCGATCGCCACAACACCGCGCACGCCGATGCGATCGCGGCAGGGGAGGTTGAGGCGCTGACCTATTCCTCGGTCGAGTTCATCGAAAAGGCGAGCGGGATCAAATCGCGCCACGTGATGAGTAAGGCGCCGATCCTCGACCCCGATATCATGGCGCCGCGCTGGAACGAGCGTAGCAATGACGAGTTGTCGATCATGGCCGAAATCGGCGTCGCCGCTGCGCGTCAGGCGCTGGAGCGGGCCGGGCGCGATGCCACGGATGTTGATGCAGTGCTGTGCGCAGCGTCCAACATGCAACGCGCCTATCCGGCTATCGCGATCGAGATCCAGCAAGCGCTGGGGATTGATGGGTTCGGGTTCGACATGAATGTCGCGTGCTCTTCCGCCACCTTCGGGATCCAGACGGCGGCGGATTACATTCGCGCGGGCAATGCCAAAAGCGTGTTGGTGGTCAGCCCCGAAATCACCTCGGGCCATCTCAACTGGCGCGACCGCGATAGCCACTTCATCTTTGGTGATGTGGCCACCGCTGTGCTGGTGGAGGACGCAGCGATTGCGCCCGCCAGCCGTTGGGACATCCTCGGCACCAAGCTGAAGACGGTGTTTTCCAACAACATCCGCAACAATTTCGGCTTCCTCAATCGCGCCCACCCCGAAACCGCAGGCACCGCCGACAAGCTGTTCGTGCAGGAGGGGCGCAAGGTCTTCAAGGAAGTGGTGCCGATGGTGGCGCAGATGATCCTTGATGAAGCCGCCCGGCTGGGGATCGATCCGCACACTCTGCGCCGCCTATGGCTGCATCAGGCCAATGCGGGCATGAACCGGCTGATTTCGCACAAGGTGTTGGGTCATGAGGCCACCGAGGATGAAAGTCCGACCGTGCTCGATACTTATGGCAACACGTCAAGCGCCGGGTCGATCATCGCGTTCCACCTGCATCACGATGATCTGCACGCCGGCGATACCGGGCTGATTTGCAGCTTTGGCGCAGGCTATTCGGCAGGCACGGTGTTCGTGCGCAAGGTCGGCTGAGGTCGAAGGTGAGACTGAAGGGTGAGCCCGAGTTGCTTGCGGCCACGCGCCGCGCACCCTACAAGCTGAACGATGGCAGGCGAAATTCTCGATAACAAAGGCCGGGGCGAGGCGGGCTGGAACTGGCCCGCGATCCACCCGGAAGGGCGCAAATTCGGACTGATCGCGGCAGCGGCCAGCCTGTTCTTCCTGCTCGCGCTCGATTGGGAGCTGATCGGCTGGCCGCTGTTGCTGCTGTCGGCCGGGATATTCGCGTTCTTCCGCGATCCGGAACGCGTCGTGCCGCAGGGGGATTTGACGATTGTCGCGCCCGCTGATGGGTTGGTGACGCTGATCCAGGAGGTTGAGCCGCCGCTCGAACTGCAGATCGACGATGGCTTGGGCTACGCCGTCCTGCCCAGTGGGCCGGTCACCCGCATATCGATTTTCATGAGCGTGTTCGATGTTCACATCAACCGCACCCCGGTGGGCGGGACGGTGCGCCGCGTGGTCTATATCCCCGGCAAGTTCATGAACGCCGATCTCGACAAGGCCAGCGACGAGAACGAGCGCCAGCATATCCTGATTGAACGCAATGATGGGTTGTTGTTGGGCTTTACCCAGATTGCCGGGTTGGTGGCGCGGCGGATTGTGCCGTTTGTGAAGCCCGGCGATATGGTTGGTAAAGGCCAGCGGGTCGGCTTGATCCGGTTTGGTAGCCGGGTCGATGTCTATCTTCCCGCCGGGACTGATCCCAAGGTGATGATCGGGCAAACGACCATCGCGGGCGAGACGGTCTTGGCAGAAATCGGCCAGCGCGGCCTGATCGAAGGGATTGCGCAATGAGCCGCCCACCTAAGCAGCGGCGGATGCCGTTTTTTCCCGCGCGGGTTGGGCCCAAGGCCGCCGAAGACGAGGATGAAAGCGCGAGCCTGCGCGATGCGAGCATCGCAGGCGGGCTGACGCTGCGGGCGATGCTGCCCAATGCGATTACGGCTGCTGCGCTGTGTTCTGGCCTGACCGGGATCCGTTACGCAATTGAAGGTCAGTGGGGATTTGCCATCGCATTGGTGGTGCTGGCGGGCGTGCTCGACGGGATTGATGGCCGGGTGGCGCGGCTGCTCAACGCGCAATCGCGGTTTGGCGCGGAGCTCGACAGTCTGGCGGATTCGCTGTCGTTTGGGGTCGCCCCGGCGCTTATCCTGTTCATGTGGTCGTTGCAGGATTGGCCGCGGTTCGGCTGGTTCGCCGCATTGGCCTTTGCGATCTGCTGCGCGCTGCGGCTGGCGCGGTTCAACGCCCGGATTGATTCCGATGATCAGCCGCACAAATCCGCAGGGTTCCTGACCGGAGTGCCCGCGCCCGCAGGGGCCGGGCTGGCGTTCACGCCGTTTTACCTGTGGACCGAGACCGGGATTGAATTTTTCCGCAACCCGGTGGTGACCGCCATCTGGCTGGCGGTGATTGCGGCGCTGATGATTTCCAACATGGCCACCATCAGTTGGGCATCGGTTCGTCCGCGCAAGTCGATCCGCCTGGGCCTGATTGCATTCAGCGGCCTCGCCTTTGCTGCGCTGCTGATGGAGCCGTGGTGGACGCTGGCCGCGATCAGCGCCGTCTATCTGGGGTTGATGCCATACGGCTTGGTCAAATACGGACGGATCAAGCGGCGACGTAAGCAGGAACAGCTTGCATCCGCAGCGCTTGCGAGCGGCGCAGCGGGGTAACCCGCACCGGCGCGCGCCGCATCCGCAATTCGCGCGCTTCGACTTGCACTGCAAAGCCCGCCTGCATCAGCGCCGCTTCGCGCATCAGCTGATCGTAGGCGCGGCGCGCCTTTATCAAGCTGTCGGCAATCACGAGCACACCGGCGATCCCGGCGACCGTGAACAACACGGTAATGGCGGCGGCAAGAGCGGGTGCGAGCATGGTTGAATCCTTAACTGTTCGTTCTTTGTTCCTAAGCCTTGTTCCCTACATGTTCTTACGTGTCAAGCGGCTTTTGTGGGGGCATGGCCCGGAATTTTTCGCGCTCCATCGCAATCAAGGCTGGATTTTGCGGCGGTCCGGCGTTAAGGGCGCGCTCGCATCGGGACGGGCATCAGGTCCATCGCGGCGCAAATTCACATGGAAAGCGCACATACCGGTGCCGTCTGCGGGATCTCCGCATCACGGTTCCAGCTTTCCAGAGGAACAACCGGAAAGGAATTATCTATGGCGGCACCAGTCGTCACGATGCAGCAATTGATTGAGGCCGGCGCTCACTTCGGCCACCAGACCCACCGCTGGAACCCGCGCATGAAGCCGTATATTTTCGGCGCGCGTAACGGTGTTCACATCATCGACCTGTCGCAGACCGTGCCGCTGTTCGCGCGTGCGCTCGATTTTGTCGAATCGACCGTGCGTTCGGGCGGTAAGGTGCTGTTCGTCGGCACCAAGCGTCAGGCGCAGGAGCCGATTGCTGAAGCCGCGCGCATGTCGGGCCAGCATTTCGTCAACCACCGCTGGCTGGGCGGGATGCTCACCAACTGGAAGACGATCAGCGGCTCGATCCGCCGTCTGAAGGCGCTGGAAGAAATGTTGAACGGCGATGTCTCGGGCTTCACCAAGAAGGAAGTGCTCCAGCTGACCCGCGAACGCGAGAAGCTGGAAGCGTCGCTTGGCGGCATCCGCGACATGGGCGGCATTCCGGACGTGATGTTCGTGATTGACGCCAACAAGGAAGACCTCGCGATCAAGGAA
Source organism: Sphingomonadales bacterium Ga0077531 (assembly GCA_001464915.1). Taxonomy (GTDB): domain Bacteria; phylum Pseudomonadota; class Alphaproteobacteria; order Sphingomonadales; family Sphingomonadaceae; genus Erythrobacter. Next base: position 200 of record LNED01000012.1, on the reverse strand, counting down.
GCCGCCGTGCTCGGCATTCCGGTGATCGGGATTCTCGACACCAATGTTGATCCCAGCCACATCGCTTTCCCGGTTCCGGGCAACGACGATGCGAGCCGCGCGGTGCGTCTGTATTGCCAGGCAATCGGCGAAGCTGCGATGGCGGGCAAGGGCAAGTTCCAGGCTGACGTGTCGAGCGATTTCGGCGCGATGGTCGAACC
>LNED01000011.1 GCA_001464915.1 Sphingomonadales bacterium Ga0077531 | reverse complement strand
ATCTGTTCGTAATCGAAGCTGGCATAGCCGCGGCTGATCGACTTCAGCCGGTCGTAGAAATCGAACACCACTTCGTTGAGCGGCAGTTCATACGTCACCTGCGCGCGGCCGCCGACATATGTGAGTTCAGTCTGGATGCCGCGGCGGTCTTGGCACAGTTTCAGGATCGGGCCGAGGTATTCGTCGGGGGTGTAGATCACCGCCTTGATCCACGGTTCCTCGATCACGTCGATGCGGTTCACGTCTGGCCAATCGGCGGGGTTGTGAATGTCGATCACCTTGGCGTCCTCGTTCTTGGTGTGGCCAAGGTGGATGCGATAGACGACCGAGGGCGCGGTGGTGATGAGGTCGAGGTCGTATTCGCGGGTCAGGCGTTCCTGAATGATCTCAAGGTGCAGCAGCCCGAGGAACCCGCAGCGGAAGCCGAAGCCAAGCGCGGCGGAGCTTTCCATCTCGAAGCTGAAGCTGGCATCGTTGAGCCGCAGTTTGCCGATGGATTCGCGCAGCTTTTCAAAGTCCGCCGCGTCAACCGGGAACAGGCCGCAGAACACCACCGGCTGCACTTCCTTGTAGCCGGGCAGCGCGACGTCCGATCCGTTTTTCACGGTGGTGATGGTGTCACCGACGCGGGCCTGTTCGACCTCCTTGATCTGCGCGGTGATGAAGCCGATTTCGCCGGGGCCGAGTTCGTTCAGATCGGTGCGTTTGGGGGTGAAGCAGCCGACGCGGTCGACAAGGTGCTGGGTGCCGCCCTGCATGAAGCGGATGTTGAGCCCCTTGGTGAGCTTGCCGTCGATCACGCGCACGAGGATGACGACGCCGAGATACGGGTCGTACCACGAGTCCACCAGGCTGGCGGTGAGTGGGCTATCGATCTTGCCCTTGGGCGGCGGGATGCGGGTGACGACGGCTTCGAGCACGTCTTCGATCCCGATGCCCGATTTGGCGCTGGTCATCACCGCATTGGATGCGTCGATGCCGATGATGTCCTCGATCTCCTTGCGCACCTTCTCGGGTTCGGCGGCGGGGAGGTCGATCTTGTTGATGACGGGGACGATTTCGTGGTCGTGCTCGATCGACTGGTAAACGTTGGCGAGGGTTTGGGCTTCGACGCCCTGCGCGGCGTCCACGACAAGCAGCGCGCCTTCGCACGCGGCGAGGCTGCGGGAGACTTCATAGGCGAAGTCGACGTGGCCGGGGGTGTCCATCAGGTTGAGCTGATAGGTCTCGCCGTCCTTGGCAGTGTAGTTGAGGCGGACGGTCTGGGCCTTGATGGTGATCCCGCGCTCCTTCTCAATGTCCATGTTATCAAGGACTTGCTCAGACATCTCACGCGCAGTCAGGCCGCCGGTGAACTGGATCAAGCGATCCGCCAGCGTCGATTTGCCATGATCAATATGCGCAATAATGGAAAAGTTGCGAATGTGGGAAAGGTCAGTCATCCCCCGCGACTTAGCGCCGGGTCACTGCGATGTCATTCGAGAAAAACGCAACACCCCCCGCCCAACATCACCCCTGTTCGGCGCGGGCTGGAATGGCGTAGCCGAACTTGGGTATCGCCCCGCTCTGGTCAATCCCGCGGAAGCTTCCCGGCGCCAATGCGGCGAGCGGTGAGCCGGCGGCCGCAAGAGCATAGGGAGACACCCGGTTGCGGGTGCATAGCCCGCCTGATCCGTCCTCGATCAGTGATTGTTCGAACTCCAGTCCCTGCACATCGCCATTGGAACGGGTCACAGTTGCCACCGCCAACTGCCCGCCACCAAGATCGACCACGAACTGCGTACCCTTGGGCACATCGGCCAGCCCCTCGATCAGCGCGCCTGTCTTCGACAGGTTGCGCAATGTCACCTCATAGGCATAGTCATCGTGGATCACTTGGATCTTGCGGAACACCGTACGGCGGCGCGCGCGGCGGGTGCGTTCGCTGCCGGGTTCAATCTTCCAGCCGCCCCCAGCCAGTTCTTCTGCGATGGTATCGTGATCAACCGGCTCGCTGAAGATCGGGCCTTCGAGGTAGCGAACCCCGCAATCCTTGAGCGCAGCTAGGAGACTCGCACTCTCTATGCCGTTAGCGATGGTGTCCATCTGCAAAGCGCCCGCAAGTGCGACAATCGCCCGCACCAACCCCAGTTCGCGGCTGTCGTGACGTTCGGCTTCGGCGACCAGTTTCTCATCGATCTTGATGCTGTCGAAGGGGGCGCGGCGCAGATACGCAAGCGAGGAATAACCGCTGCCGAATTCGTCCAACGTCAACCGCACACCAAGTTTGAACAGCCCAGCCAGCGTCCGGTCGACAATGTTCGTATCACCAAAAAACACAGCCTCGCTGATTTCCAACTCAAGCCGTGCAGGCGCAATCCCTGCCGCATCGACCGCCTGCGCCACCTGTTCGACAAAGCCCTCAGCGAGGAATAGCGCCACGGGCAAATTTACCGCCACGCGCACTGTTTCCGGCCACGATGCAGCGCGCTGGCAGGCCTCGGCAATAGCCCAGCTGCCGACATCGCCGATCAGGCTTGAGCCTTCAACAATCTGCGCGAATTCTTCCTCATCGATGATCCCACGTGCCGCATGGTGCCAGCACACGTGCGCTTCGAGCGCGCAGACCGATAGCGAGGCTGCTTCGACGATCGGCTCAAACCGCAGGAACAATTGCTCATCGCGCAGCGCCGTTCCGAGATCCTGCTCCAGTCGGCGGCGGAAAATCGTCTCATTCTCAAGCTCGCCCGAAAAAAAGCGATATTGGGCGCGCCCACCATTTTTAGCGGCGTACAGAGCAAGATCTGCCGCGCGTACAATTTCCTCGCGCGTAATGCCGTCATGCGGGGCGATCGCGATCCCAACTGATGCGCCAATCACACATCGCCCCTCTTCAAGGCTGTATGGTTGGCGCAACATGGTGATAATCTTCATCGCCAGATCTCCGAGCACACCGCGGTCATCAAGATCGGGCAGCAAGATCTGGAATTCGTCACCGCCCAGCCGTCCGATCTCGCACTCGCGATCAATCGCGCGGGTCAGACGCGCTGCCACCTGCTTGAGCAGTTCGTCACCCGCCGCATGGCCAAGCGTGTCGTTGACGTGTTTGAACCGATCAAGATCAATCATCATCACCGCGCAGTTACGGCGCGCGGCCTTGAACGCGGTCAGCGTTGTTTCGATGTGCTGGGCCATGCGGTGACGGTTGCTGAGTCCGGTAAGCGAATCAAACCGCGCCAGACGCTCGGTCTCTTCCTCGCGGTGATATTCATCCGTGATGTCCGCGCCGGTGCCGCGAAACCCGGCAAAGCGGCCATCCGCGGCAAACAACGGTTGCCCAGACAGCCGCAGCACCGTGCCCTCGGGACGCCGCGCCGCGCGCACTGCCATCCCAGAGAATGCCTTGTGCGCCCCCAGCATCAACGGCAGTGACTTGCCACGGCCATCACGGTCGGCGCCGCTAAAGATCGAAGCGAGTGACTGACCCAAGAGGTCGCCGAGCGGAAGGTCAAGCCGCGCAGCGATTGCGCCCGACAGATAGGTTAGGTTGCCCTTCGCATCGCTTGCCCAGAACCAGCCCAGCCCCGATTGCTCGAGCTCGTCCAGCATCGCCAACCGTTCACCATCGGACAGAGCCGAGGCGACAGTGGCTCGTTGGTAGCGGGATGCAGCGCTCCCACGGGATAACAAGAGACCCTTGAGGGACATCTCGCGTACGACCTCCAGATATCAGGCCCAGCGATCATGCAAGACCGCTTGGTTGTGATACCTAGAAGTAAAGCCAGATGGTTATTTTTGTCCTAATGGGCCACAGCAATCTTCCCTATAGAAGGCAGTGGTGACCCGCTTCTCGGGCGGCATTGAACGGAGTCAGGCGTTGGCTTGCAAGCCGGCCCGCCCCAGCAGCACAACGAAGGAACCATCGGCCCGGCGCTTTAAGGGTTGCTGAAATTCGACCCCGAGCCGATTTTCGCGCGCCCAGCGCACCTGCGCGGCGACAGCATGATCAGCGCACAATTCGATCAGCACTGAACTTCCCGCCTGAACACCCCACACGCCCTCAAGCATCGCTCCGCTTTCGGAAATGTTGCGCAAGGTGGCGTTGAAGGCGTTGCCATCGTCCACAACCACCACCCGGCGGAGCAGATTCTGGCGCACAGCGCGGGCGGCTTGCGGGCCAACCGGTTCAGCATGAAGTTCACCGGCTGCCAGCACCTCGGCATCATTCGCATTCATGGGTTGGAAGTAAACGTGCCCCTGAACGTGGCTGCACCCCAACAATCGCACCAGTTCCAGTTCGTCGAGTGTCTCGACCCCTTCAGCCGTCGTATCCATATGCAGTGCTTCAGCAAGGCTGGTGATCGACGCGATTATCGCACCATTGCGGCTGCCTTGTTCGGTCGCGCCCTGTACGAAACTGCGGTCGATCTTGATTTTATCGAACGGCGCTTTCTTGAGGTAGCCGAGCGATGAGTAGCCGGTGCCGAAATCATCGAGCGCAAGGCGCACGCCGACCCGCTTCAGCGCTTTGAACATCGCCTCGGTTCCAGCGTTGTCGTTAAGGAACACGCTCTCAGTAATCTCAAGTTCGAGCCGTGACGGCGCAACCCCGCTATGCGCCAGCGCGTTCGCGACGATGCTGGGAAGTTCGGGGTTGGCAAACTGCAATGCTGAGACATTGACGGCGCAGCGGATCGGGCTTGGCCAGCGCGCCATATCGGCGCAGGCCGTGCGCAGCGCCCATTGCCCCAACCGATCGATCAGGCCCGCGTCTTCGGCGATCGGCACAAACCGCGAAGGAGAAAGCCAACCGCGGGTTGGGTGGTTCCAGCGCATCAATGCTTCGAATCCGACGATCTTCTCGGTCGCTGCATAAACGACGGGCTGGTAATACATCTGAAGTTCGCCGCGAGCCATCGCATCGCGCAAGTCTTGCTCAAGCTCGGCACGCTCTTCGGCCGCAGCGTGGAGATTCTCGGCGTAAAACCTGAATACTCCGCGTCCGGCATCCTTTGCTGCATAAAGCGCAAGATCGACGTTGCGGATCAGTTCTTCGCTGGTCGATCCGTGTTCGGGTGCCATCGCGATCCCCACCGATGCCCCAATCACCACGCTCTGCCCTTGGATCGAATAGGGCTGCGACAGCGCATCGATGATTTCGCGCGCGAGATGGCCGAGCGCAGCGCGGCTTTGCTGGCCGGGCACAATCACCTTGAATTCGTCGCCGCCGAGCCGCCCGCACCGCCCCGCGCCGTCAATCGCGCGCTCGAGCCGCTGCGCAACCTGCTTGAGCAGCGCGTCGCCTGCAGGATGGCCGAGTGTATCATTGACCTGCTTGAACCGGTCGAGATCGAGCATCAGAACACCGCAGGCCCGCTCCCGCGCACTGGGTGCGGCAAGGATCTGTTCGAGCGCCTGACTCATCTGCACGCGGTTGGCGAGCCCGGTCAGCGAATCGTAGTGCGCCAGCCGCGAGACCTGCTGTTCACTGCGACGTTTTTCTGTGAGGTCAGTGCCGTGGCCACGAAATCCGCAGAAGTTCTGGTAGGGATCATACACCGGTCGCCCGGTCAGCGCCCACCAGCGCTCTTCGCCATGGGTCGCGGCGCGCATTTCAACATCGTGGAACGCAGAACGCGCCGAAAGGTGGAAGATTAGGGTTCGCTCCGCATCATGTGAGCCTGAGGCGGAGTCGACGATTTCGCTCAGGGGACTTCCGTATAAAGCATCCGCAGTTCTGCCGAGAATCTTCGCTGCCTTAGGCGAAATGTAGGTGATGAGGCCACGCCGGTCAGTCTCCCAGAACCAACCCTGGCCGGTTTCCTCAAAGCTGCGAAGAATATCCTCAGCCCGCGCTGCGACCCGCTCACGGGCCTCGCGCACCAACCTGCGACGCTCGGCTGCTGTCCATTCGAGCCGCGCGATGAGAGCCAACGCAATTGCTGCCGCCGATAAAGCGCCCAACGTCAGCAATCCGGGGGCAAGGCTCGCAAAACCCGTCCAACTTGCCAACTTTGCGCTAAGCAGCGACCTAATCCGGATCTTGAACAACGCTGCCGCCGCTGCGTTAATACATACTAGGGTCGCGACCGCCCACTGCCAGGGCAGGCCCTCCCCAACCCATGCTGCCAGTGCGAAGCCCGCGCAGGCCATCGGCAACACAATCGCAACCAGCACAATTAACAAGCGCGCCGTGCGCGAAGTTTCGACATTGCGCTCGGTCGCCGCGAACAGCCATCCGCACGCAAACAAGACTACCGACGCCGCAGCCGCTGCGCCCGTCATTGCTGAAGGCAGACCTTTGGCCACCCCTGAAGCGATCGCAAAGGCCGCCAGCAGAAACACAGCCATCCCACCCGACTGGAGCGGCAGGTAAAACATCTGCTCACCGGCGGGCGCAACCACCGCCTGCGTCAGATCAGTCAGTTCTTCGGGGCGATTGCGTTCCGGACGGCGCCGTTCGCTGCGCTCGCGCAGGTTACCGTCCGGCAGGTCGCTGACAGAAACATCGCGTAATTCAGGGGCGTCTCCGCGCGACGGCATTCCGCCCGTTTTCAATTTTCGATTGCGCTGCCCGGCCATCGTCAAGCCTCTGACGATAACCCTTGAGAGAAGCGTTAATCGCAAGGGTAAATTCTTTGTGAGCGAGGCCGGTCCTGACAAATGTTTCGTGTGCACGCACGCTTGCAACTTGACATGGCTCGCTGCATTCTGATCCACGAGGCACCGTTAACCGATGGCCAACCAAGCCAATGGGCGGATGCCAGACAGAGGGGATTCCATGGCACGCAGCGAAGTGAAGCTTGAAAACGAGGCAGCCCAGTCCACCAATGCGCTTGGCCCGCTGATCGGCGTGGCCCGTGAAGACTTCGTCAGCGCGGTCGCACTGTTGCTACGCGAAACTGCGTCAGACCCCACCCGGTTCATTCGCCACTCGACCGCGATGGCGCAGGATATGGTGAAAATCCTTACCGGCAAAAGTGAACTCGCGCCTGATCCGAAGGACAAGCGGTTCATGGATCCGGCCTGGGCCTACAACCCTTTTTTCCGGGCAGGCGCGCAGTATTACCTTGCAGTGCAGAAAGGGATGCGGAGCTGGCTGGAGGAGCTGGAGCTCGATGAGCTGGAGCGCAATCGCGCGAATTTCATCGCCAACATCATCCTCGATGGCCTTGCACCAACCAACACGTTGATCGGCAATCCGACAGCGCAGAAGCGGGTGATCGATTCAGGCGGGCTGAGCCTGATCAAGGGCTTGCAGAACGCCTACAACGACATTGTCCATAACAAGGGCATGGTCAGCCAGGTTGACAAGCGCCCGTTCAAACTGGGCGAGAATGTCGCAACGTCCAAGGGATCGGTCGTGCTGCGCACCGAGATGATGGAGCTAATCCACTACGCCCCAACCACAGACGAAGTATATGAAATTCCTCAGCTGACTATCCCGCCGCAGATCAACAAGATGTATATCAACGACCTGAGCCCCGATAAGTCTGTGGTCAAATGGCAGCTCGATAACGGCATTCAGACCTTCGTGATTTCTTGGCGGAATCCGACCAAGGAACAGGGCCGCTGGGGTATGGCCGACTACGTTCATTCGTGCCGCGAAGCGATGGAAGCGGTGGCTGCGATTACTGGCGCGAAAAAGGTCAATGTCTCCGCCGGGTGTTCGGGCGGGCAGACCGCTGCAATGCTGGCGTCTAAGCTGGCCGCCGACAAATCTGACCTGCTCGGTACGTTGACTTTGATGGTGTGCGTGTTGCACCCGATGGCAACCGATATCGAAGCCGGATCACTGGTCAGCGAAAACGGCATGAAGCTCGCCCGCCAGCGCGCGAGTAAGGCGGGCGTGATCAAGGCCGACGATCTGGCGCGCGGTTTTGCATGGCTGCGACCCAATGATTTGATCTGGAACTACGTCATCAACAACTACCTGCTCGGCGCTGATCCGCCAGCGTTTGACGTGTTGTTCTGGAACGCCGACGCCACCAACCTGTCTGCCAGCCTGATGGGCGATTTCCTGACTGTCTATGAAACGCTCGCCTTCACCAAGCACGGCGAGGTCGAGATGGTGGATCACAAGATCGACCTTTCCAAGGTAACCGGCGACCTGTTTATCCTCGGCGGGGTAACCGATCACATCACCCCGTGGAAGGCGACCTATCGTTCGACCCAGCTGTTCGGATCAAAGGACGTGACCTACGTGCTGAGCCAGTCGGGCCACATGCAGGCGATCCTCAACCCGCCGACCAATCCCAAAGCCAAGTATTTCGTTCAGAGCAAAAAGGGCAAACTGCCCGCCACTGCCGATGAGTGGTTGCAGGGCACCGAGGAAGTCAAAGGCAGCTGGTGGCCGCTGTGGATGGAATGGGTGCAGGCACGTTCTGGCAAGAAGAAGGCTGCTCCTGCCACCTTGGGCAATGATACCTATCCGGCAATGGAAGCTGCACCGGGACTCTACGTTCTCGAAGAAGTCTGATATTGCACTGCAGCGCGGGGGCTGTCGGGGGGGGCAGCCGCAATCCTGCGCAAGTTTATGGGCGCGCTCGTTTAGGGATCAACGAGCGCGCCCGACCCGCGCCTCATTTGGGGCGCCAGAAAGGACGTGAATTCGTGGCAAATGCAATGGACGGCGCTGTCGTCACAATGGAACAAGTGGGCGGACGGACGCTACGGACTGCTGCATGGCGGCTCGATCAGCCGTCGGACCACCTGCCCGTTCTGTTCTTCAACGGAATCGGTGCCAATATTGAAGCGGTCGCCCCGCTTGCCGCTGCCATGCCGGAACGTGGGTTCATCATGTTCGACATGCCGGGGACGGGCGAATCGCCTGATCCGCTAATCCCGTACAACCCGTTCACGATGAGCTGGACAGCAGCGCAGTTGCTAGGGCGCTACGGGCTGGATCAGGTGGATGTGATGGGCGTATCCTGGGGCGGCGCGATGGCGCAGCATTTTGCGTTGCAGCACCCCGGGCGTACCCGGCGCTTGACTTTGATCGCAACCACACCGGGAATGTTGATGGTGCCGGGCAATCCAGCCGCCTTTACGAAGATGGCCAATCCGCGCCGCTATATCGACCCCGAATTCATGAACGAACACTTCGCTACGCTTTATGGCGGTGTGGACAAGGATGGAGCCGGGCACCAGAAGGACAGCCATATCGGCCGTCTCAAGCCCCCTTCCCCGCGCGGCTACATGTATCAGCTACTGTGCATGATGGGCTGGAGCAGCCTTCCCGCCCTGCCCTTCATGACCAAGGAAACCCTGATCATGATGGGTGAGGACGATCAGATCGTCCCGGTGATCAACGGCAAGATCTTGAAGGCGATGATCCCGAAATCCCGCTTGATGACTTTTGCGGGTGGCGGTCACCTGTTCCTGCTGACCCATGCCGATGAAAGTGTGGCCGCAATCCGCGAGTTTCTCGACGCGCCGGAGACGGAAAAGGAAGCGCGGCGGATGGCGGCAGCTTAGGCTGCGCTGGACAGCCTGCCGCGATTGCGACATTCTCTCCCGCAAATGGGAGAGAGAATATGGCGCATTATGACCTGATCATCCGGGGCGGCACGATCGTCGACGGTACCGGTGCACCCGGCTTTGTCGGTGACGTGGCGGTAAAGGACGGGCTGATCGCCGCCGTCGGTCAGATCAACGGCTCTGCCGCGGATGAGATCGACGCAAGCGGCAAGGTCATCACCCCCGGTTTCGTCGACATCCACACCCATTACGATGGGCAGGCGACCTGGGATCAGGAAATGGCCCCATCGAGCTGGCACGGGGTGACCACCGTCGTGATGGGCAATTGCGGTGTCGGCTTCGCGCCGGCCAAGCCCGACCGCCACGAATGGCTCATCAGCCTGATGGAGGGCGTAGAGGATATCCCCGGCACCGCGCTTGCCGAAGGGATGAAGTGGGATTGGGAGACCTTCCCCGAATATCTCGATGCCTTGGAAAAGCTGCCTCGCACAGTCGATATCGGTACCCACGTGCCGCACGGTGCAGTGCGCGCCTACGTGCTGGGCGACCGCGAACAGCCGGGTGCAGTGCCGACAGCGGAAGACATCGCTGCCATGTCAGCCATCGTTGAGGAAGGCGTGCGTGCCGGGGCCCTTGGCTTCTCGACCTCTCGCACTGTGCTGCACAAGTCGATTGATGGCGAACTCGTTCCCGGCACCACTGCCACCCCCGAGGAATTGATCGCCATCGGCAAGGCGATGGGCCGCGCCACCGCAGCGGGCGGCCATGCGGTTTTCGAAATGGCGAGCGATCTCAAGCGCGAATGGAATGAATTTGCATGGATGGGAAAGCTGAGCCGCGAGGCTGGCATCCCCGTTACCTTCGCCGCGCTGCAATCCATCGCCAAGGAACTTTCCCTCGACGAACAGATCGCCCTGATGCGCGCCGAGAATGATAATGGCGCCAATATCGTCGCTCAGATCGCACTGCGCGGCAATGGGATCATCATGGCGTGGCAAGGCACGGTGAACCCCTTCGCCTTTCGCCCAAGTTGGCAGGCGATCAAGGAATTGCCGTGGGAAGCGCAGCGGGCCAAACTGCTCGACCCTGCATTCAAGGCGCAGTTGCTCGCCGAACCCAATGACTATTCCGCCGCCCCGAAAGATATCCTTGGGGTGGTGATGGTGATCTCCCAAGGCTGGGCGCTGCAATACGAAATGGACCCCGATTTCGACTATGAACCAGCGCCGGAAGCCAGTGTAAACGCCCGCGCCGCCATTGCCGGGATCGACCCGCAGGAATACGCCTACGACCTGCTGTGCCGCGGTGAGGGTAAGGGGTTCATTTACCTGCCGATCCTCAACTATGCCGACGGAAATCTCGATTTTCTGCACGCACTCCAGCATGCCGACGACACGGTCAATTCGCTGTCAGATGGCGGCGCGCATTGCGGAACGATTTGCGATGCCGCCTCACCCACTTTCATGCTCGAACACTGGGTGAAAAGCCGCAAGCGGGGGTCAAGGATCGGTCTGGAGCAGGCTATCAAGCGGCAGTGCCGCGATACCGCGCTGCTGTACGGGCTTGAAGATCGCGGAGTGATCGCACCGGGCTATCTGGCCGATCTCAATGTGATCGACATGGAGAGTATAAAGCTCGGCAAGCCATGGTTGGCGTTTGACTTGCCCGCCGGCGGCAAGCGGTTGCTGCAAAAGGCCGATGGCTATGTTTGCACGATCAAGAACGGCGCGGTCACGTTCCGTGATGGCATTTGGACGGGCGAAGCACCGGGCGGCCTGATCCGCGGCCCGCAGCGGGTGGAACTGGCTGAAGCGGCGGAATGATCTGCCGCTAGCGGCGCGCCCGGCCTAGGGTTCGATCACGATACCCTTGGCCGGGTCGACATGTCCGCCGATCATATCAAGAAAGGTCGCGCGCGCGGACTCCAGCCCTTGCAATCGCACGATTTCAACCGAGGAGCCGGCTGCCTCTAGGAAGCCGTGCCAAGCGGCAGCGGCCATCTTGCCGCCTTCGACCGCGCCGTGCTGCTTGAAAAACGACACGAAATGATCGGGGGCAAAGAACAGTGTTGGCTTCGGGCCGGGCAGACCGCCTGCCCCGCCAAATCCGGCACCGCGTTCTTCGATGTGGGTCGCGCCAACGAGGCATGAATATTTGAGGTTATCGCCAAAGTGGTGATGCACCCCGGCGAGCAGTTTGGCATTGCCCGCAAAATCCACGCTGACGCTGGGTTCGACCGGCAGTGCGCCAAGATCGTCATAGGCATAGACAGCGTCATACAGCCCGGTGCCTTTGACGAAATCAACATTGCCCGCCGATGTCAGACCGATCCGCCTGATCCCCGGCGAATTCTGCTGCGCCACGCTGGCAAGCCCCATCGCTGTTTTGGAAGAAGCACTGGTCAGGACGACCTGTGTCGCACCAAACCAATCCTGACTGCGCATGAAGTAGTCGATCACAAACCCGGTTTTGAACAGCGGGCCAAAAATCATCCGTTCCGCCTCGCGTGCGGGATCATGCTCGGGGTCGGCGGCTAGGCGCGTGTAAGCATTGTAGACCGGGCTCATCGGCTGGCGATAATCGGTCATGTCGGTGAAGCCACCCGAATGGATCTTGCCCGGCACAACGTCCAGATGGGTCGCCATCGGCAGGTAGCCATAGACCCGCTCACCCACCGCTATGCTAGGGCAATTGCTTTCGATTACCCGCGCATGGCCCCACATCGGCACAATACCAAGGCCTTCGGGGGCGGGGAAGAAGTCCCAATATTTGAACCCGTCACCCACAACCGCATAGGTGATGTTGTTGGCGGTGACCGAGAAACTCTCTATTTGAAGCCGCACCGCGCCATCAGCCAGAGGTACAAGCGGCGTCTCAACCAACGCGGCTTCGCTCAGCGCGCCTTTGCGGACATGGACTTGAGTGACAGACATCGCCTCAGACGCGCCCATCAGACCCGCATCGGCATCAGCACATACAGCGCACGGCTGCCTTCGTTCTCGCGGATCAGGGTTGGCGCGCCCGCATCGGCAAGGTGCAGTTCAACCGTGTCGGAATCGATCTGACCGAGGATGTCCTTGAGATAGTTGGCGTTAAAGCCAATCTCCATGCCTTCGGATTTGTAATCCGCCGCCAGCTCTTCAGCCGCGGTGCCGTTATCGGGCGAGGTGACCGACAGCGTCACGCGATCCTGATCGAGGCCGATTTTGACCGCGCGGGTCTTCTCAGTGGCGATGGTCGCCACGCGGTCCACGCCTGAGAAGAACAGCTTGGGATCGACCCTCAGCAGCTTGTCATTGCCGGTCGGGATCACGCGGCTGTAATCGGGGAAGGTGCCGTCGATCAGCTTGCTGGTCAGCACCACGCCGCCTTCGCCGCCAAAGGTGAAGCGGATTTTGCTGGCCGACAGGTCGATCAGCACATTGCTGTCCAATGCCTCTTCGAGCAGCTTGCGCAGTTCGCCCACGGCTTTGCGCGGCACGATCACATCGGGCATCCCGGCAGCGCCTTCGGGGCGCGGCACGGTGAAGCGCGCGAGGCGGTGGCCATCGGTCGCCGCGGCCTTGAGCATCGGCTCATCCTCGTCCGTCACATGGAAGAAGATACCGTTGAGGTAGTAGCGCGTTTCTTCGGTCGAAATGGCGAACCGGGTGCGGTCGATCAGTTCGGCGAGCAAGCGCGCAGGCAGTTCGAAGCTGGTGGGCAAATCGCCTTCGACGATCACGGGGAAATCATCGCGCGGCAAGGTCGGCAGTTTGAAGTTCGAACGACCGGCTTTGACCTCCAACCGGTTTTCGCTGGTGGTCAGACTGACCTGACTGCCTTCGGGCAGCTTGCGCGCGATATCGAACAACAGATGGGCGGACACCGTAATCGCGCCCGATTGTTCGACCGAAGAGGCCGACATAGACTCGACCACTTGCAGATCGAGGTCTGTCGCCATCACCCGCACGCGGCCATCGTCGCTGGCTTCGATCAGCACGTTTGACAGGATTGGAATGGTATTGCGGCGTTCAACCACCGACTGCACGTGGGAGAGGCACCGCAGCAGGGTCGCGCGTTCGATCGTGGCCTTCATCGCTTTTGCCTATCGTTCCTGTTGGTGGCGGTAAGGTGCGAGGAATCGCCCCCCAAGCGCCGGAATTTATCACGAAAACCTTAGCGCGGCAGATCATACGGGCAAGTTGGCAGGGTTGCGAGGGGTGACTCCGCTGGGGATAAGGCGCGCCGAGAGCCTGCGAGGCTACCCCAGCATCGCCATGCCGCCGTTCACATGCAGTGTTTCGCCGGTGACATAGGCGGCTTCGCGGCTGGCCAGGAAGGCGACGGCGGCGCCGATTTCAGCGCCCTCACCCATCCGGCCCATCGGAATGCGGCCATTGATCGCGGCCTGCTGCTTCTCGTCCAAGGCGGAGGTCATTGCGGTGCGGATAAAGCCCGGAGCGACGCAATTGGCGGTAATCCCACGGCTGGCGACTTCCTGCGCGAACGCCTTGGTCATGCCCGTCAGGCCCGCCTTGGCCGCGCAATAGTTCATCTGACCCGGATTGCCGGTCGCGCCCACCACGCTGGTGATGTTGATGATCCGGCCAAACCGCGCCTTCATCATCGGTTTGGCGGCCGCGCGCATCAGGCGAAACGCAGCTTCAAGGTTGATCCGGATCACCTGATCCCATTCATCATCCTTCATCCGCATCCCGAGATTGTCGCGGGTGATCCCGGCATTGTTGACGAGAATATCCATCGTGCCCAGCGTGTGGAGCATCGCCGGGATCAATTCCTCGACCTGCGTGGTGTTACCCAGATCACAGGTGATCTCGACATGGCCATCATGGTCATGGTGGGCGTAGGTTTCGTTGAGCTCATCGCGGAAGGCGCGCAGCTTTGCCGGGTTGGAACCCGACAGCGCCAACCGCGCGCCTTGGCTGGCGAGCGCATGGGCGATGCTCGACCCAATCCCGCCGCTTGCGCCAGTGACGAGCGCGTTCATGCCAGTGAGTGCAAACATCAGACCAATTCCTTCGCAAATGCTTCAAGGTCGCTCATCGTCACGAGGCTGATCACTTGCGCCTCCTTGTCGATCCGGCCAACCATCGGGCCGAGCACCTTGCCGCCCAGTTCAACGAAGCTTTCCACTCCATCGGCGCGCATGGCAAGCACGCTTTCGCGCCAGCGCACACGGCCGGTGACCTGTTCAATCAATAGCGCCCGCTCTGTGTCGGGGTCGGTGACACTCGCTGCGGTAACATTGGCGTAGACCGGCAAGGTGAAGGCTTGCGGAGGGGTTTCTGCCAAGGCCTCGGCCATCCGGGTCGCAGCGGGTTGCATCAGCGAACAGTGGAACGGGGCCGAGACGTTGAGAATCATCCCGCGCTTGATCCCGTGTTCCTTGACCATCGCCACAGCACGCTCAATCGCGCCAGTGTGACCCGAAAGCACAACCTGCGAAGGATCATTGTCGTTGGCGACTTCGCAAACCTCGCCCTGCGCCGCCGCTTCGGCCAACGCCAAGGCCTGATCGAGATCAGCACCCAAAAGCACCGCCATCGTCCCTTCGCCCAACGGGACCGCGGCCTGCATCGCCTGCCCACGCAGTTTGAGCAGCCGGGCAGTATCAGCGAGCGTGAACGCCCCCACTGCGCACAACGCGCTGTATTCGCCGAGCGAATGGCCCGCGACGCAATTGCCGTGCGCGGTCAACGCAACACCGAAATCACGTTCCAGCACCCGCAGCGTGGCGATGGCATTAGCCATGATTGCGGGCTGCGCGTTTTCGGTGAGGGTCAATTGATCCTCTGGCCCTTCGCGCATCATCGTGGAGAGCTTCTGCTTCAGCGCCTCGTCAACCTCGCCGAACACCTCGCGAGCGGCGTGGCTGGCTTCGGCGAGTTCAGCGCCCATACCGATTTTCTGGCTGCCCTGCCCCGGAAATAGAAACGCGCGCATGTTTGACCCCGTTCTGTAAGATTTTGGGGCGCGCCGTTACGTCCGCACGGGCGGGCTGGCAAGGCCGAAGGGCACAACCCTGTTGGCAGAATTGTGTCCGATCAGTGCGCGGCCAAGGTAAGGGATGCCCGCGCGGGCGCACCAGAAGCGGGCAATGTCTTCCTCGCTTTGACCAAATTCGACATAGTTTTCCGGCACGTCGGTGATCGCGCCCAACCGCAGCCCCGCGATCCGGGGAAGCGTTCCGGCCAAGTGGAAGAACATCCGGTCAATCGCATAAAGATGTTCGGCCACCTCCTCGACCATCACCACATGGCCGGTCAGGTCAGGCATCATCGGCGTTCCTGCCAGCATCGCCAGCGTGATGAGGTTGAAAGCGGCGGCCGGCGTAGTGCCATCAAGGCTCGGCTCAAGCCCGCTGGTATCCCCGCCGAGCCAATCGAGCACCCGGCGGATCGCTTCCTTACCGCCTTCAGACCGCGCGCTGACCGGCATCGAGCCGTGCACACTTTGCCCGATCCCCGCCCTGTACAGCGCAGCCAGCAGGTAGCCAGCGTCGGAAAAGCCGACATAGGTCTTTGCCCGCGCCGCTGCGTTCATTTGCGCCACCGCTGCCTCGGCAATGCGGTTGGAGCCGTATCCGCCCTTGGCAAACCACACCACGTCAAACGCGGGATCATTCGCACATTCAAGCAGCGCGGTCAGGCGCCGCAAATCGTCGCCCGCAAAATGGCCGGAGCGTTCAAAGCACTGATCATGAAACGTCACACGGTGCGCCGGATACTCTGCCGCCACAAGCGCCATCAGGGCATCGCGCTGTTCATGCGTAATAGGGGTCGCAGGTGCGCAGATCGCGATATTCGTCATGCGAGGCAAACTAGGGCGCTTGTCAGTCAGGGTGCAAGTCAATAACCGTGCGAGTTATGGATAATGGGGTCATGACCGGGTCGCTTGCCGAGCGTCCGCTGTTCTTTTGCGGCATCGGGGGATCGGGGATGCTGCCGTTGGCGCAGATCGCCCACGGGTTCGGCCATGCCGTTGCCGGGTCAGATCGCAGCCGGGATCAGGGCCGCACGCCGGAAAAGTTCGCGTGGCTTGAAGCAAACGGGTTCTCCCTGTTTCCGCAGGATGGCAGCGGCGTGACCTCGCCCGAGCAGATCTTGATCGCATCGGCCGCTATCGAAGATACAGTTCCGGAAGTTGCCCGTGCAAAGGAAATCGGCTGCGCGCGGATGAGCCGGGCGGAATTGCTATCCACGCTCTTCAACGCCGCTGGGTTTTCGATCGCAGTTGGCGGCACTTCGGGCAAATCGACCGTCACCGGGATGATTGCCTGGATCCTGCACGAAATCGGGCATGACCCGACGGTCATGAACGGTGCGGTGATGAAGAACTTCGTCACGCCCGCCAACCCGTTTGCCAGCGCGCAAATTGGCCGACCTGACCTGTTTGTCAGCGAAGTCGATGAAAGCGATGGATCGATTGCGCTGTATCGCCCCACTATCGCCGTGCTGCTCAACGTAAGCCTTGATCACAAAAGCATCGAGGAATTGCGGGTGCTGTTCGGCAATTTTGTCAAATCCGCGGGTGCATCGGCGATCAATCTCGATAGCCCCGAAGCCGCCTATTTGGTGCCCCGCGGGCGTGAATGCGTGACCTTCGGCATCACCAATCGCAACGCGAATATAACGGTCGAGCCGGACTCGATTGACCAGAGCCAACTGGGCATTCGCGCAGCGGTGATCGACAATCGCAAACGCGAAGTGTTCCCGCTGATCCTGCCGATGCCGGGGCGGCACAACCTTTCCAATGCGCTGGCCGCGATTGCGGCGGTTAGCGCGGCTGGGATTGACGTGGGTCGTGCGGTCTATGCCCTGCGCAGTTTTGCCGGTCTGGCACGGCGGTTTGATGTGATCGGCACCTCGCCGGGGGGCATCACGGTGATCGACGATTTCGGCCACAACCCGGAGAAATGCGCAGCAACCTTGCGCACGCTCAAAGCCACTCCCGGCCGGGTGATCGCGTTCTTTCAACCGCACGGCTATGGCCCGCTGCGTCAGATGGGGGCGGAATTGGCTCAGACTTTCGCGCGGGAGCTGGACCCGGATGATATCACAATCCTGTGCGACCCGGTCTATTTTGGCGGTACGGTTGATCGCAGTGAAGGCAGCGAGCGGATCGTCCGCCTGATCACTGAAGCGGGCGGCACAGCAGAACATCTCGCCGCGCGCGATGATTGTGTGGAGCGGATTGCCGCCCTCGCCCAACCCGGTGACCGAATCGTGGTGATGGGCGCGCGCGACGATACGCTGACGGAGTTCGCGCAATCGCTGCTCGCCCGCCTCAGTTGAGCCTGTATCGCCGCGCCGTGCGCCATGCGTGGCGGATGCTGGCCGTGCTGGCGTTATCGGTGTTGCTGGTAGCGGTTGTTGACCGGTTTTACGGCCATTCGACCCTCGCCTTTGCTGCAGGTATCATCCTGCTGCTGATCGCCAACGCCCCGATGCTGCGGTTCAATTGCCAGAGTTGCGGAAAGAACGCCTTTTTTCGGGGCATCTTTGTGGTTCTTTGGCCCAACCGCATATGCACCCGCTGCGGGGATGATCTGGACACGCAGCTAACCAAAATCGATGGTGGATGAGACGGCTGCGGCAGGATAGCGTTCGCACTATGCACCCGCGCGACTTCAGCCTCGACACCCTGCTGGCCAATTGCGCCGCGCGCCATGCCCACCGCATTGCTACGGTCGATGGTGCCCAGCGCCTGACTTATGCCGAGCTTGATGCGCGGGTGACCAACCTTGCCAATTGGCTGCTGACCAAGGGCATTGCACCGGGTGACCGCGTCGCCCTGTTACTGACCGATGGTGCGCCGTTCCTTACGGTACTGCTCGCCTGCGGCCGGATCGGGGCGATTGCGGTGCTACTCAACTGGCGGCTGGCCCCGGCGGAAATCGCCTGGATTATCGGCAATTCCGAGCCCGTGATAACCTTCGTGAACCCGCGCTTTTTGCACCTTTTGGCCGAGAGCGACGCGGGAGATATCCAGCAAGTTGATGAAATACACGCGAGCGACGGCTTTTTCGAAAGCGTTGTAGGAACCACCCTTGGGCCAATCCAACATCGATACGATATGGGCCGCAACCTAAGTTCCGATCGCCCGCTTTACATGATGTACACCAGCGGCACGACCGGCAAGCCCAAGGGCTGCCTGCAAGCCGGGAGCGCGGTGGCAACCTCGGCGCTCGGCTTCGCACAGCATCGCGGGTTCAGCCACGCCGAGCGATTGCTCTCGGTCAACCCGCTGTTCCATGTCGTCGGGATGCAGCAGGTTGCCGCCATGCTCGCCTGCGGAGGCACATCAGTGTTTGCAGGCCGCGATGACGACAATGCCGCCATCCTCGATCTGCTCCACCGCGAAGGCTGCACCACCACCAGCGCCTTTCCGACGATCTGCTTTCCATGGCTGGCGATGGAGCCGATCCGTGATGGCGTGATGCCGCTCACCAACTACACCGGCGGCGCAGGGATGGGCCGCCCGCAGATGTACGAATTCATTGAGCGCGACTGGGATGCCCGGGTCGTCGGCGGTTATGGCCAGACCGAGATCTGCGGCTTTGCGACCTTCATCGATTATCCCGATATGCTCGATCATCCCCGCTCGATCGGTTGGACTCTGCCGCATGTGCAGATGACCGTGCTCGACCCTGAAGGCAATCAGCTCCCCCCCGGCGAGGAGGGCGAATTGTGCCTGCGCGGCCCCTCGGTCATGCTCGGCTATTGGCGCAACCCGGAGGCGAGTGAGGCCGCATTGGGCCACGGCTGGCTGCGCACAGGCGATCTGGGCACGATGGATGAACGCGGGCGCGGCTACCTGCTCGGCCGCGCCAAGGAGCTGATCAAGACCGGCGGCGAAAACGTCTACCCGGCTGAAGTCGACGCAGTCTTCGCCGCCATGCCCGAGGTTGCGGACGCGGGCTGCTGCGGTGTCCCCGACAAGCAATGGGGCGAGGCGGTGAAGGCGTTTGTGGTGCTGAAGCCGGGGATGGCCCTGACCCGCGAGGAGATCACGGCGCGGTTCAAGGGGCAAGTCGCTGGATACAAGCGCCCGCGTTATATCGAATTCGTGGACAGCCTGCCGCGCGACCCAATCGGCAAACTGCTGCGGCGTGAGCTATCGACTAGGCTGGTGACGCCCGATCAGGCGGCCTGAACACGACTCCGCCACCGGCCTTGACGCTAGGTCTTTGAAGGCGCAGTTTATTATCTATGAGACGTTTCGCTTCATATGCCGCCGCAATGGCCGGGGTCGCATTAGCGCTGGTAGCGGCGCATCCGGTGGCCGCGCAAATCGGCGATCAACAGCCGCGCCTTGTTGATCTGCCCAATCTTGGCCCGGTCTATGTGCTGGAGGTTGTCGACGCTGACCCGCGCGCGCTGCTGCGCGTTATTCAGGTACCGGGATATGGCAATGTCTATCTCGTGCCCGTCAAGCCAAGGGACACCCGGACCGCAAGGCAAGCCTGCATCGATGAGGAGGTGGCGAAATTCGCCGGCTCGCCCTCCCGGTTGGAACTGCGCACAATCGATCTAAAGTGCAGCCAGCGCTGACGCGGCAAGGCTGATGGCTCTTGCGATCGTTACTGTCCTAGCGCCAACCGCCCCACTTCTTCGCGCGCAATAGCGCGGTTGTACGCGGGCCGCGCGGTCAACCTCGCGCGGTAATCCTTGAGGCTGTCGGGCACACCATCATCTAGCCCAACACTCTCTGCCAGGATCAGAGCATAGCCGACACAAATATCCGCCACCGTAAACCGATCCGCGCACAGGAATTCGCGGCCCTGCAAACGCTGCTCGACCTTCACCAACCGCTTGTGGAACCACTTGGCATAGGCGAGCCCGGCCTCCGCCCAGCCCTTCTCCTTCTCGAAGATGGCGAAGCGCATGTAGACTGTCTGCGGGAAGGTGATCGTGGCGTCGGCGTGGTAGGTATAGTCCAGATATGCGGCATAGTCCGGCTCACCCGGTGCGATGGCCAGTGAGGTGTAACCATCGCGGGTGGCGAGGTAGTGCGCAATCGCGCAGCTTTCGGTCAGCTGCGCGTCGCCGTCCACCAGCAGCGGCACGGTGCCGAGCGGGTTCAGCGCGAGAAACTCCGGCGCGAGGTAGCGCGGCGGGAACGGCAGGATCTTCAAGTCGATATCGACCCCCGCCTCCTCGGCCGCCCAGGTGGCGCGCAGCCCGCGTGATCGGGCGCAGGTGTACAAGATCGGTTTGGTCATGGCCCGAAGTTAGTGCGCTTTGTCAGCGCCTACACCCAGCACTTTGTGCAGGACGAAGGCAATGATGCCGCCCAATACCAACCCGACCACCGCTGACAGCGCGGCATAGGTTGCCCAGCCTAGGACTCCGCTAAGCGCGCCAGTCGCTCCTGCCACAGCCGTTTCCGCGCCGTGGACAACATCGTAAATTGCATGGAAGCCGACTTCATGCGTGCCGTGGACAATAATCCCGCCGCCAACCCACAGCATCGCCACCGTGCCAACAACCGACAGCGTCACCAGTAGCTTGGGTACAAACCGCAGCAGAAAATGACCAATCGACTGCTTCCACGCATCCGCCTGCTTGGTAAGATGAAGCCCGACATCGTCGATCTTCACAATCATCGCCACTGCACCATAAACCGCCACAGTCACGATGATCGCGACCAGCGCCAAAGCCAGCCCGCGTTCCCACCATACATCGAGATCAAGCGCAGCAAGCGTGATCGCCATGATTTCAGCTGAGAGGATCAAATCGGTGCGGATCGCGCCGGCCACGCGCTCGTTCTCGAACGCCACCGGATCGGTGATTTCGTCCTCCAGCGTCGCGCCGTGTTTACCCAGCCCGAGCTTCTCCAGCACCTTTTCAGCGCCTTCATAACACAGGAATGCCCCGCCCAACATCAGCAGCCAGATGATGGCCCCCAGCAGAAACTCCGAAAGTATCAATGCACCCGGAAGCAAAAACAACAGCTTGTTCTTCAGACTGCCCTTGGTGATCTTCCAGATGATCGGCAGCTCGCGCGCCGGGGAAAGCCCAGTGACATAGCTTGGCGTCACCGCAGCATCATCAATCACCACGCCGGCGGTCTTGGAGCCCGCCTTGCCCGCCGCCACGCCAATATCGTCGATCGAGGCCGACGCCGCCTTGGCAATTACCGAAATATCGTCAAGCAAAGCGACCAGACCTGATGGCACGACAAAACCCCCTCGTTGCGAATCGCTACATGTGAACCGCTCGCCTGCCCGTCCGGTTCCCGCGCGACAAGTCTTGCAATTGCAGACCAAAGCTGTAAGGGGCCGCGCTTCGCATGGGAACCGCCCGGCGATTGTTTGAAGAAAGCCGGAGGGGCCCCGTTCATTCGGAACGGATCAGCCAACGATCGGCATTGAAGTGAAAGGACGCGAAGATGGCGCTCTATGAGCACGTCTTTCTCGCACGTCAGGATCTGAGCCAGGCTCAGGTTGACGCGCTGGCGGCGCAAGCCACCGAAATCGTCGAAGCAGGTAGCGGCAAGGTCACCAAGACTGAAACTTGGGGTCTCAAGTCGCTCGCCTACAAGATCGAGCGTAACCGCAAGGCGCATTTCGTGCTGCTCAACATCGAAGCCCCCGGCTCGGTTGTCGCAGAACTCGAACGCCAGACCCGTATCAACGAAGACGTCATCCGCTACATGACCATCCGCGTGGACGCCCACGAAGAAGGCCCGTCCGTGATGATGCGCAAGAACGAACGCGAGCGTAAGCGCCGCGAAACCCGTGAGGAGCGCGACTGATGGCCCGCCCGTTTTTCCGCCGCCGCAAGTCCTGCCCGTTCGCAGCGAAGGACGCCCCTGTAATCGATTACAAGGACGTGCGCCTGCTGCAGGGCTTCATGTCCGAACGTGGCAAGATCGTGCCGTCGCGTATCACTGCCGTTTCCGCCAAGAAGCAGCGCGAACTCGCCCAGGCGATCAAGCGTGCGCGCCAAATCGGCCTGCTTCCCTTCATCGTGAAGTAAGAGGAGAAAGAACATGGATATCATTCTCCTCGAACGGATCGAGAAGCTGGGCTCGATCGGTGACGTTGTCACTGTGAAGGATGGCTACGCCCGCAACTTCCTGCTCCCGCAGAAGAAGGCGCTGCGCGCCAACGAAGCGAACCGCAAGGTGTTCGAAGCCAATCGTGACCGGCTTGTGGCTGATAATGCCGAACGCCGCACCGAAGCTGAAAAGCTCGGTGAAAAGGTGGCAGGCGCAGAAGTGGTGCTGATCCGCGCCGCATCGAACGCCGGCCAGCTTTACGGCTCGGTCAGCGTCCGTGACATCGTTGCCGGTCTCGCCGACCAAGGGCACGATGTTGACAAGCGCATGGTGATCCTTGGCGCACCGATCAAGAACATCGGGATGCACAACGTCACTGTTGCGCTTCACCCTGAAGTTCGCGTGACGGTAAAGGCCAACGTCGCCCGTTCGGACGACGAAGCCAAGCTGCAGAGCGAAGGCGTGGACGTGCTGGCACAGATGTTCCAGGACGAACAGCGCGAGATCGAGGAACAGGCCGATGCCACCCGCATCGACACCAGCCTCGAACCGGGTGAAATCCCCGCCGAACTGCTCGAAGAGCGCGACGGCGACGATTGATCCTTGCGTGCCTGTGAAGGCTCGAAATCACGAAGGGCGCGGTGGTCGGCATGACCTCCGCGCCCTTTTTGTAAACAGGGCCTTGCCGCCGCGCACCTGTCGCTGAAAGATAACAACAAAGGAGCACAGCAGCTGCCATGATCGACATTCCGGCCATTCTCACTCAGTTGCAGCAGCACTATGACGATGCTGTGCGCACTTTGCGCGATGATGTGATCGCCTTTGGCCGTGATGGCACGATGCCGTCGCCGCATCGGCGCGTTGATGGCAGCTATGCCTATCCGCAGATCACCTTGAACTACGCGGGTGTCGGCGCGCCTCGGGATCGCAGCCGCGCATTCGGACGGCTGGAGATGCCGGGTACCTACACCACCACGATCACGCGTCCTGATCTGTTTGCCGTCTATCTGACCGAGCAGCTCCAACTGATTGCGGCCGAATATGAGGTCGAGGTGACGGTCAGCCGTTCGCGGCAGGAAATCCCGTTCCCATATGTCCTCGATGGCGAATCTGGCGCGGCAATGGTCGGCATCGCGCCGCAGGATATTGCTGCACACTTCCCCTCGACCGATCTGGCCCTGATCGGCGACGAACTTGCCGACGGGATTGAGTTCGCCGAGGATCAGGATATGCCGCTGTCGCTGTTCGATGGCCTGCGCACCGATTACTCGCTCGCGCGCCTAAAGCACTACACCGGCAGCGAAGTTAGCGACTTTCAGGACTTCATCCTGTTCACGAACTATCACCGCTATGTCGATGAATTCGTGAATTGGGGCGCGACCCAAATCGGCAAGGATGGCTATGTCGCGCTGACAGGAGCAGCGGGGCTCGATATTCGTGAGCCGACTGCGCACGCGCAAGACCAGCTTAATGATACCGCATGGCGCCGCCATCAGATGCCGGCCTACCACCTGATCCGCGAAGACGGGCGCGGGATCACGCTGGTCAATATCGGCGTCGGCCCCTCCAACGCGAAGACTATCTGCGACCACCTCGCGGTGCTGCGCCCGCATGCATGGATGATGATTGGCCACTGCGGCGGCCTGCGCTCGACCCAGAAGATTGGCGATTTCGTGCTCGCTCACGCCTACCTGCGTGATGACCACGTGCTCGATAGCGTACTGCCGCCCGAAGTGCCGATCCCGCCAATTGCCGAGCTGCAACAGGCGCTCGCGCAGGCGGCCGAGGAAGTCTCGGGCGTTCAGGGCGCGAACCTCAAGCAACGGATGCGCACCGGCACGGTGGTCACCACCGATGATCGCAACTGGGAGCTACGCTACTCCTCGTCGGCCAAGCGCTTCTCGCAGAGCCGCGCCATTGCGATCGATATGGAAAGCGCCACGATCGCCACGCAGGGCTACCGCTTCCGGGTGCCCTACGGCACGCTGCTGTGCGTGTCGGACAAGCCGTTGCATGGTGAGATCAAGCTGCCGGGGCAGGCGAACAAGTTCTACGAGGAAGCCATCGCCGCCCACTTGCAGATCGGCATCGTCACCGTGGATCGGTTGCGGGACGAAGGCGACCGGCTGCACTCGCGCAAGCTGCGGGCGTTTAACGAACCGCCCTTCAGATAAGCTGTGCCTAACCGCTCCCGCTCCATCGCAGGCCGCGTTGCTCTCGTCACCGGTGCCGCGAGCGGCATGGGTCGCGCCACGGCCAAGCTGTTCGCGGCTGAGGGCGCCCACGTCGCGGTGACCGACCTTGACCTTGCGGCCTGCGAAAATGTTGCCGCCGAATGCGGAGCCAACGCCCGCGCCTACGCGCTCGATGTGGCGGATGGCGACGCAATTACCCGCACCGTGGCGCAGATCGCGACTGATTTTGGGCGCATCGACATCCTGGTGAACAATGCGGGCGTATCGAGCTTCTGCACGCTCGACGATCCGGCGTATGAGGACATCTGGCACCGCGCGCTGGCCGTGATGCTGACCGCGCACCAACTCACGGTTCGTGCAGCCCTGCCGTGGCTGCGGCAGAGCGACGCCGCCCGTATCGTCAACATCGCTTCGACCGAAGGATTGGGCGCAACCCCCGGCGATACGCCCTATGTCGCGGCCAAGACCGGAGTGATCGGGCTGACGCGAGGCCTAGCCGTCGATCTCGGCCCGGAAGGCATCACCGTGAACTGCATCTGCCCCGGCCCGATCCGCACCGCCATGACCGATACCGTGACCGAGGAGCACAAGGCGATCTTCGCCAAACGCCGCACCGCCCTGAGGCGCTACGGCGAGCCGGAGGAGGTCGCGCACATCACTTTGTCGCTGGTTCTCCCCGCAGCGAGCTATATCACCGGAGTTGCGATCCCGGTCGATGGCGGGCTGATGGCGCGGAATGCCTGAGGAGGGCTTAACCCCGCCCCTTGGTCTTGGTCTGCCCGTCCTTGGCATTGGCGGCGATGAAATCCACGATCATCCCGGCGATGTCCTTGCCGGTGGCGCTTTCGATGCCTTCCAGACCAGGCGAGGAATTGACCTCCATGATCACCGGGCCGTGATTGCTGCGCAGCATATCCACACCGCAGACGTTCAACCCCATCCGCTTGGCCGCGCGCACGGCGGTTGAGCGTTCTTCCGGGGTGATCTTGATCACTTGCGCGCTTCCGCCGCGATGCAGGTTCGATCGGAATTCGTCGGGCGCGCCGGTGCGCTTCATTGCGGCGACCACCTTGCCGCCCACCACTAGCGCGCGGATATCGGTGCCGCCGGCTTCCTTGATGAATTCCTGCACCAGAATGTTCACGTTAGCCCCGCGAAACGCCTCAATCACCGATTTCGCGCTGCTCATCGTTTCGGCCAGCACCACGCCGATACCCTGTGTGCCTTCGATCAGTTTGATCACGACTGGCGGGCCTTTGACCGCGCGGATGATCTCCTCGGCCTGCTTGGGATCATTGGCGTAGGCCGTCAGCGGCAGGCCGAGGCCGTGCTTGGCGAGGATCTGCAGGCTGCGCAGCTTGTCCCGGCTGCGACCAATCGCGACGCTTTCGTTCAGCGGCCAGCACCCACGCATCTCGAACTGCCGCAGGATCGCTAGGCCATAGTTGGTGATCGAGGCACCGATACGCGGGATCACCGCGTCATAGGCGGCAACCGGCACGCCGTTATAGAAGACCTCGGGCCGGTGGCTGGCGATGTGCACCGTGCAGCGCAGCGTGTTGAGAATGTCGAGCGTATGGCCGCGCGCCTCGGCCGCCTCTTTCAGGCGCCGGTGCGAATAAAGATTGGCGTTGCGCGCCAGCATCGCGATTTTCATGAAAGCCCTTTCAAGACCGGCGTTCTACCGGCGGATGCGCGCCTTAATCGCATTTTCCGGCGATTGCAGCCACGAATGACCACTATCAACCACCATTCTTCGCCGCAGCGCCGTGCGCCCGATCAGCATTGGAAATTGCATCTGCGAACGATCAGCCAGGCTGATCTCCGCTCTGAAGGTCAGATTACCGACGGTCAGCGGCGTCTTTATGACAAACCGCTCCTGCTTGTCGCCGTTGGAACTGGTGATGCCGCGCACATCGACATGCACCGCCTCGCATTGATGGCGCACCCCGTCCCAATCCACCGCGAACCGCACGAAGCGTTCGCCATCGCGGACGAAGTCCTCCAGCACAACGGCGTGCAGCGATGATGTGCGCGCACCAGTATCGATCTTGGCCGGGATATCGGAAAGGCCAAGTTCGGGCAGGCTGACAAGCTCGCGCCAGCCAACCACCAGTGGCACGCGTGCGCTTACCAACCGGCGACCTCGCCCTTGTTCTGTTCTTCGAGCCATTTCATCAGCGGGGCGAAGTATTCCACCATCGCGGTGCCGTTCATCTGCCGCTCGCCGGTGAAGGCTTCGAGCGCATCGGGCCAAGGCTTGGACGCGCCCAGCGCCAGCATTGCGTCGAGCTTCGCGCCGACATCCTTGTTGCCATAAATCGAGCAGCGATGGAGCGGCCCTTCCCACCCTGCGGTGTCGCACGCGGCCTTGTAGAACTGGAACTGCAACAACCGCGCGAGGAAGTAGCGGGTGTAGGACACATTGCCCGGTACGTGATACTTTGCACCCGCATCAAACCCTTCGGCGGTTCGTTCAACCGGAGGCACAACGCCCTGATATTCGCGGCGCAGGTTGTTCCATCCGGTGTTGGTTTCCGCTTCGGGGATCGAGCCATCGAACAGGCCCCAGCGATAGCGGTCAAGCAACAGGCCGAATGGCAGGAACGCGACCTTGTCCATCGCCTGCCGCAGCAACAGGCCGATATCCTTGTCGGCGCTCGGCACATCCTTGGGGTCGAGCATGTCGATCTGCACCAGATAGTCCGGCGTGATTGACAGCGCGATCATGTCGCCGATGGCTTCGTGGAACCCGTCATTGGCGCCGTTCAAATGCAGATAATCCTGCTTGTTATACGCGCGCTGATAGTAATTGTGGCCGAGTTCGTGGTGGATGGTGATGAAGTCATCGGCGTTCGGCTTGATGCACATCTTGATCCGCAGATCATCGACATTGTCGATGTTCCAGGCCGATGCGTGGCACACGACTTCACGGTCGGCTGGCTTGGTGAACTGACTGCGTTCCCAGAAGGTTGCGGGCAGCGGATCAAATCCCAGCGAAGAGAAGAACTGTTCGCCCACCTTGGTCATGCCAATCGCGTCGAGGTTCTTCTTGGCGATCAGATCGGTCACATCATAGCCGATATCGCCTGCGCCTTCGGGAGCGACGAGGGGGTAGATATTGCCCCATTCCTGCGCCCACATATTGCCGAGCAGGTCGGCCCGGATCGGGCCGCTGCGCGGTTGCACCGCGTCGCCATATTTGTCGTTGAGCTTGGCGCGGACATAGGTGTGCAGCGCGACGTAAAGCGGCTTCACCTCCTGCCACATCCGCTCGGTCTCGGCGGCGAATTGCGCGGGCGGCATGTCGTAGCCTGACCGCCACATCGCACCGAGATCGGCAAAGCCCAGCTCTTTCGCGCCCTCGTTAGCGATCGCGGTCATACGGGTGTAATCCTCCCGCATCGGCGCGCCGACATTATCATGCCAGCTGGCCCACATTTCCTTCAGCTCTTCGGGCGATCGTTCGAGATTGCCCATCTCGGCTTCAATATCCGAGCCGTTGATCGGCGCGCCGTTCAGCGTCCCCTTGCCGCGCCCGTAGGCCGAGCCCAAACGCGTGGCGATGTCGTTCATTTCCTCCGCTGCGCCCGCGCGGTTTGGGGCTGGCAGCGAGATGCTGTTGCGCAGCATATCAAGCTTGCGCGCAGTTTCGGCATCCAGCCCGGCGATCCGGGCATAGCGCGCGGCCTCGTTGGCGTAGCCCACCTGCTTGAGCGTCAACTCTGCACCATATTTGGCCGCCAGCGTATCCGTATCATGCATGATATAGGTCGCGTTGATCCACGAGACATGGGCGTATTCTTCTGAGAACGCGGCAAAGTCAGCCTCGACCGCCGCAAGCCACGCCTGCGCACCTTCGGGCGTTTCGGGATATTGCGTCGTCGCCTCAGCGGCTGGAGCTACCGCGTCTTGCGCAGCCAGCGGCGCAACAAAAGCGATGGCAAGCGCAGCAACAGAGGCGCGCAGCGAAAGGGCAGAAAGCGTCATGGCAGGGGTCCCGTCAGTCCAATGTGACAATGGCGGCAGGTGTGGACTGACAGGCGGACGGAATCAAGCCGTGAGGAAGCGGACGATCCCCTCACCAAGGTCGGGCTTGGTCGCGCTGTCCAAATGCCCACCCGGCACTTCAACATAGATTGCGTTGGGCAGCAGCGCGGCAAGATCTTGCGCCGAGCCGTTGTCCTGATCACGGTCGCCGCAAATCACCAGAGTCGGGGTAGTGACGTTTGCAAGTGTGGTCAGATCAAGGTCTTCGAACGCGCTCAGCAGCAACCGCGCAGCAACCCGATCCACGCCTTGCGACTTGAGAAACTGGCGCGACAGGTAGGCCGGATCACCGCGCTCGATCGTGTCGAATTCGTCTATCACGCGGGTGAAAAACCCTGCGCGCCGCTTCCAGTCTGCAAGGCCTGACACCCCCATCCCGGCAAGCACCAAACGGCGCGGCGCGAACACACCATTCGCGCAGCCATGCACCGCCGTGCGCGCGCCCAAGGAGAAGCCAGCGAGGTCATACTCACCCTCTGCCAGCCCAAGATGATCGATCAACTCGGCCACATCGCGCACCAGCACGCCGGGTGGATAGGCGCCCGGATCGCGGGGGGCTTCGCTGTCTCCGTGGACGCGGAAATCAAGCATGATGGCCTTGAAACCAGCCTCTGCCAGCCGCGTATCGTGCCCCCACTTGATCCAGTTCATCTGGGCTGAGGAAAACAGTCCGTGGAGCAGGATCACCGGGCGACCCTCGCCCAGAGTGTGGATGGCAAGCCGGGTGCCGTCGAAGCTGGTAAAATTGTCGGTCGATAGGCTCATACTCAGCCTGCTAGCCCGATCTGGCACGGGCTGCCAGAGTGCTTGATGATAGTAAGCAACCTTATTATATGTAAGCACATGAGCATTGCGACAGGATACCGACTCGCCGACAATTCGCGCCAACTGCGCCGCCTGTTTGATGAACGGGTGCGCAGTCTTGGGCTGACCGCCGCGCAGGCGCGGCTGTTGCTTTCGCTTGAGCGCAATCCGGATGAAAATCAGGTGTTTCATGCCGATCAGCTGGAGATCGAACCGATCACCCTCACCCGCATCGTTGACCGGTTGGAGGAAGCGGGCTGGGTTGAACGCCGCAGCGATCCCGGCGACCGACGCGCACGTATCCTCCACCTGACCGACAAGAGCCGCGGCATCGTCACCCGCCTGCGCGCCACTGTCGAAACGCTGTTTGAAGATATGCTGGGCGGCTTTGATCCGGGCGAGCGCGCGGCATTTGCCAGCTTGCTCGAACGCATCGGCGCAAACCTTACTGCCGCGCGTCAGCCGGAGGTGATCAATGGCTGACGCCGATCCGACCGGCACGACGACTGCCGGCGCTGCAACCACGCTCGATCCGCCAGCAGGAACGTCTGCCGGCAGGCCGTGGCTTCGCTGGTCGATCATGCTGGCGGTACCGCTGATTCTTGTCGCAGGCGCGTTGCTTTATTGGCAGAGCCTTTCGGGCAAGGTTTCGACCGACAACGCTTATATCAAACAGGATATGGTTGCTGTCAGCGCCGAAGTGGGCGGGCGAATTGTAGCCGTCCAGGTTGCCGAAGGATCAGTGGTCAAGGCAGGCGAGCTCTTGTTCCAGATTGATCCTGAACCCTTCCGGCTCCAGATTGCCGAGGCCAATGCAGCCATCGCCAGCGCGCAGGCCAATGTCATCGCCCTCAGCAATTCCGCCGACCTGACTGACACCGACATTTCCGCTGCACGGTTGGATGTCGGGTTTGCCGAGGCGCGGTTTGAGCGCGTACGGGCGCTGCGCGACAAGGGCTTTTCCACCAAGGCCGATTTCGAGGCCGCGGAGCAGGCGGTGGCGCAAGCGCGTGAGGCGGTGCAGCAGGCCGAAGATCGCCAACGCGAAGCGCGCGCCCGGCTGGCAAACGGCCCCGCAGTGCCCGGCGTCAACCCGCAGATCGCCGCCGCGCAGGCGAGCCGAGCCAATGCCGAATTGGCGCTCCGCCGCACCGAGGTTCGCGCTCCTGCCGCTGGCCGGATCGCGCAGGCTGAGCGGTTGCAGATCGGCCAGCAGGTCGTCCCCAACCTTCCCGTGCTGACGCTGGTTCGCGAAGGATCGACCTATGTCGAAGCCAATTTCAAGGAAACCGACCTTGCCGACATGCGCGTGGGCCAGCGCGCTGAAGTCCACTTTGATGCCTTTCCCGACGTCGTGCTCAAGGGCCATGTTGCCTCGATTGGGGCAGGCACTGGGTCGGAGTTTTCGGTGCTGCCCGCACAGAATGCGACCGGCAACTGGGTCAAGGTGACGCAGCGCGTGCCGGTGCGGATCGCGTTGGACGGCACAAGCCCGCGCCGGTTGATTGCCGGGCTATCGAGCGACGTGACGGTATTCACCGACGAAAATCCGCAAGACTGACATGACAATCGAGGGGGCAAGCACGGCCAAACCCGCCTCTAGCCCGCAGCAAGACGAGGCTGGAGGGGGTCAAGATGCGGCTACGGCGGGTTTGGACGCACCTGAATTTGTCACCGGCAACTATCCGTTGATGATCATTGGCGTGATGGCGGCGTCACTGCTCCAGATCCTCGACACCACCATCGCCAATGTCGCGCTGCCGCATATGCAAAGCTCGCTGGGCGCGACGGTCGATACCGTCACCTGGGTGCTGACAAGCTATATCATCGCCTCTGCCGTAGCCTTGCCGATCACCGGCTGGCTTGCCGACAGGATCGGTG
This sequence comes from Sphingomonadales bacterium Ga0077531, assembly GCA_001464915.1. Lineage (GTDB taxonomy): Bacteria > Pseudomonadota > Alphaproteobacteria > Sphingomonadales > Sphingomonadaceae > Erythrobacter. The sequence continues at coordinate 12,673 of LNED01000011.1, read as the reverse complement.
CGCGGCGGCTGTTCATCGGTTCGGTTGCCGGGTTCATCCTCGCCTCAATGTTGTGCGGCCTTGCTCAGAACCTTGAAGAGATGGTCGCGTTCCGGGCGCTGCAAGGGGTGGCGGGCGCCTTCATTGCCCCGCTCAGCCAATCCTTCATGCTTGATGCCACCCGCCCCAGCCGCCACCCGCAGATTATGGCGATCTGGGGCATGGGGATCATGATCGGCCCGATCCTTGGCCCGATCCTTGGCGGTTGGCTGACCGAGACCGCCAATTGGCGCTGGGTGTTCTTCGTCAACCTGCCGGTTGGCATCGCATCGCTGGCGATCCTGATTGCCTACCTGCCCAAGCGGCCACGGCGCGAGCGGCGGTTCGACATCACCGGGTTCCTGCTGTTGGGAATCGCGCTCGCAGCGTTTCAGCTGATGCTCGATCGCGGCGCGCAGGCCGATTGGCTCGCCTCAGCCGAGATCTGGGTCTACCTGCTGTTGACCCTGTCGGCAACGTGGATGGTGGTGGTGCACTTCGTTACGGCCCCGGCCCCGATGTTCGAACGCGCGTTATTTGCTGATCGCAACTTTACCATCGCACTCGCCTTCATGGTGGTGGTCGGGATCGTGATGTTCGCAGTGATGGCGCTGCTGCCGCCAATGCTCCAGAACCTGTTCGGTTACGGCGTGATCGATACCGGCATCGTATTGATGCCGCGCGGGGTCGGAATTCTGATTTCGATGCAGGTGTCCGGCCTGCTGATGCGCCGCGGGGTCGACGCGCGTCCAGTGGTGGCGAGCGGGTTCCTGATCTGCGCGCTGTCGCTGTGGCAGATGGCGCAATGGTCACTCGAAGTGGACGAACTTCACGTCATCGTCAGCGGGCTGTTGCAAGGGCTCGGCATGGGTCTGGTGTTCATTCCGTTGCAGGTCAGCGCCTTCGCTACCCTGCGTCCGGCGCTGCGCACCGATGGATCAAGCCTGCTCAACCTGATGCGATCGCTCGGCGCGTCAGCAGGAATTTCGTGGATGACGGTGCTGCTGGCGCGCAATATCCAGACTGCTCACGCCGACCTTGGCAGCAATGTCACCGCCGCGACCGGGAGCATTGTCGATTTCTCCACGACCGACCGGTTTCAGGCGCTGGGCGACACGGCGATGGTGCTGATCGATGCCGAGGTGAACCGGCAGGCGGCGATGATCGCCTATATCGATGATTTCTGGCTGATGATGTGGATCACGCTAGCCGCCGCCCCGTTTGCATTTTTGATGCGCAGCAACAAAGGGCGCGCAGCAGGCCCTGTGGTCCTGTCGGAGTAGCGCGTGCCTCAGCGCCGCGTCAGCCCGTGCTGCTCCAGCCGCCATTGCACCATTGCGATCCGATCCTGCCCGAAAAACGGCTCACCCTGGAACACCAGAGTCGGCACGCCCCAATGGCCCGCCGCTTCCAGCGCAGCCTGATTGGCGGCAATTTCGGTGTCGAGAATGTCGGCGTCATCAGCGGCTTCGGCCTCCAGTTCTGACCAATCCAGCCCCGCACGCGTCGCCGCCCCGGCAAGATGATCGCCTTCGTGCCAGCCTTCCGCCCCGCCCCAAATCAACTGCGCGGCCTCGTGCGCAAAAGCTACCCCCTGCCCGCGCCGCGCAGCCGCCTGTCCCAGCCGGGTGATGCGCCGAATATAGGGCTGATCGTCAGCGATGGTGCCGGTCATCATATCCTGCACAATCGGATCAGGGCGCGGCGCACCAAACGGGATCGCTTCACACTGCGCCACCCGCAGCACATCCCGCAGCGTGTAGCCAAGCCAGTTGGGATGGTTGCGCTTGAAAAAATCCGGCTGCCGGATGGCGAGCGGGTAAACCGGCCTTAGCGCGATTTCGAGGTCATACGCCTCGGTCATCATCCGATACCGCCCGATCGCCAGATAGGAATAGGGCGACCGAAAGCTGAAAAACAGATCGGCCCGGAGCGTCATGCGCGCAGGCTCAGCGGAAGAAACACTGTGTTCCGGCGTACAGCATCCCGACCTTGTCGGCCTCGACAAAGCCGCCGATGCGGTCGCCCAGTGCGAATTCCTCACCCAGCGTGCTGCCTTCGACCGGAGCATAGCCGGGGGCGGCCTGCACAGCGCTACGCGGGCTGCCGAGCTGCACGTCGCCGGCCAGCTTGACCGTGCCGGAGCCGGGCAAATCGCCATCCTGTGCCAGATGCCAGTTCCAGCCGACCAACCGACCTTCCTGAAAATGCGCTGTCAGCCCGCCGGAAAAATCGGTGAAGGTCATCGGCCCGGCACCGCACTCGTTGAACGATCCGGTGCGCAATTTTGCACCCAGCGCCTTGGCCAGCGCGGCTTCGACCTCGGCCTGCCCGGCGGCAAAGAAAAAGGCTTCTGCTCCAGCGGCCAGCCCTTCAGAGCGCAGTTCGACGGCGTTAGCGGCCACTGCCTGCTGCTCCACCTCACCCTGCTGGCGTTCAGCCGGGCTCGGCACCGTGCCGCTATCGCAGCCAGTAAGCGCAAGCGCGGCGGTGAGAGTGAGGAGAACAAGCCGCATGATCTTAAGCCTTCTTCAAATGCCGACGCCCGAGCAATTCCGCGATCTGCACCGCGTTCAATGCCGCGCCCTTGCGCAGGTTATCGGACACGCACCACAGGGTGATGCCGTTTTCGACCGTCGGATCTTCGCGCACGCGGCTGATGAAAGTCGCTGCATCGCCGACGCATTCGACGGGCGTAATATAGCCGCCATCTTCACGCTTATCGATCAGCATCACGCCGGGGGCTTCGCGCAGGATGTCCATCGCCTGTTCGGCGCTGATTTCATTCTCGAACTCGATGTTCACCGCTTCGGAATGGCCGACGAACACGGGCACCCGCACACAGGTGGCGTTGAGCTTGATCTTGGGATCAAGGATCTTCTTGGTTTCCACCACCATCTTCCATTCTTCCTTGGTCGAACCATCATCAAGGAAGCTGTCGATGTGCGGGATCACGTTGAAGGCGATCTGCTTGGTGAACTTGGCCGGTTCGACCGGATCGCCAACGAAGATCGCGCGGCTTTGCTGGAACAGCTCGTCCATGCCCGCCTTGCCCGCGCCGGAGACCGATTGGTAGGTGCTGACGACCACGCGCTTGATCGTGGCGAAATCGTGCAGCGGCTTGAGCGCGACGACCAACTGCGCGGTTGAGCAATTGGGGTTGGCGATGATGTTGCGCGCCTTGTAGCCATCAATCGCGTCCGGGTTCACTTCCGGCACGATCAACGGCACATCGGGATCCATGCGGTAAAGCGAGGAATTGTCGATCACGACGCAGCCAGCAGCTGCCGCCTTGGGCGCATATTCGCGTGCCGGGCCCGAGCCTGCGGCGAACAGCGCGATGTCCCATCCGGCCCAGTCGAAATGTTCGATGTTGCGGCACTTGAGCATCTTGCCAGTGTCACCGAATTCAACCTCGGAGCCGACCGAGCGGCTTGATGCAACCGCAGCCACCTCGTCACACGGGAACTCACGCTCGGCAAGCACCTGCATAATTTCGCGCCCGACATTGCCGGTCGCGCCGACCACTGCCACCCGGTAACCCACTGTGCATTCTCCTGAGACTGTGCCTGCGCGAGATAGCGTGCGCCCGCTGGAGCGCAACCGCTATCGTCGGCCATGCAGACCTATACCTATTCGGGCGGCGTCACACCGTGCGCTTCGAGAAAGCGCATGATGCTGTTCCACACATGCGGACTGACCTTTTCCCCGCCAACGCGGTGGGTGTAGCCGGGGTAGAGCATCATCTCGAACGGCGTGTTGCTTTCCTGAAGCACGCTGATGAGTTCGGACGAGTTTTCGAACACCACATTATCATCCGCCATGCCGTGGATCAGCAGCAGCGGATCGACGATCTTGGCGGCATCAGGGATGGCGCTGGCTTTCTCGTAAGCCTCAGCCACCTCGCGCGGGTCGCCCATGTAGCGTTCGGTGTAGTGGGTGTCGTACAGTTCCCACCGCGTCACCGGCGCGCCCGAGATGCCAGCGGCGTAAAGGCCGGGGTCTGCCTCCAACTGTTTGAGCGTCATATACCCGCCGTAAGACCAGCCGTAGATCGCGATCTTGGCCGGATCGACGAAATCGAGGGTCTTGAGGAACTGCGCCCCCGCCTTCTGATCGCGCACTTCCACCCCGCCCATCGCGCGGTAGATCGGCTGTTCGAAATCAACGCCCCGGTTGGCCGATCCGCGATTGTCGAGGACGAAGTAGATGTAGCCCTTGTCGACGATCGACTGCGCCAACGCCCCGCCCCAGCCTTTGGTCACCATCTGGGGGCCTGGGCCGCCGTAGTGGCTGAAGAACACCGGGTAACGCTTGCCCGGCTCCATTTTCGGCTTGAGCATCATCCAATGCAGCGGCGTGCCGTCTTCGGCGGGGATAGTGCCGTATTCGGGCGCGACATGGCTGGTGAGGAACGGCGCATAGGGGTGCTCGCCCACCACCGCGTTTTCCTCGATCCAGGCAACCTGCTTGCCATCGGGCGTGGCGAGGTATGACTGCGGTGGCTGGTTCGGGTTCGAGCGGGTGACGTAAAGCAGTCGCCCCGCCCCATCCATACTGGCGCTGTTGGTGAATGCCGGATCGGTGAGCAGATCAGGCTCACCCGTCCCGTCCAGCCGCGCGCGGTGGATCTGCTGGGTCAGCACATCCGCCGTCGCCTGATAGGTGAACGTCCCTGCCGCCTCGTCCACTCCGACAAGGCTCGTGGTGGGCGAAGTGCCGCGGGTCAGCTGCGTCCACTGCCCTCCAACATAGCGGTAGAAATGTCCGTAACCGTCCCGTTCCGACCACCACAGCAGGCTACCGTCCTTCAGGAAGCGGTAGTTATCGCTGAGGTTGATCCAGTAATCAGGCCGCGCGGCTTCTTCCGTGAACCACACCGTGCTCGCGCCCGTCACCGGATCCACCCTGAGCACGTCGGTCTTCGTCTGCGCGCGATCCTGCCGCTGGACGTAGATCGCGCTGCCATCGGGCGCCCAATCGACGCGGGCAACGTAGATGTCGAGATCGACGCCGAGATCGACCTTCACGCTGCCCGAGCCGTCCGGATTCATCACGAACAGTTCGACCACAGCGTTATCCGTGCCCGCCGCCGGGTAGCGTTGGTCGAACACCTTGGTGCCCGTCGCCCCAATAGCCGCACGGGTGACGATACCGACGCTTGCCTCATCGGTCCGCTGAACCGCGATGCGATCATCATTGGGCGACCACCAATAGCCCTGAAGCCGCGCCATTTCCTCCTGCGCGACGAACTCGGCCTCACCCCAGCGAATAGTTTCGCCCTCTTGCGGGGTCACAGGCTGCGCATCCCCGCCTACCGGGCCGACCCAAAGCCGCCGGTCGCGCACGAAGCTGACATAGCCGCCCTTGCTCGACAGCTTGGGGTTGAGTTCCGTCCCCTCGGTATCCGTCAGCCGAGTAACGGTTCCGTCCAGCTTCGCCAGAAACAGATCGCCATCCAAAGGCACCAGCACGCCAGAACCATCGCTCGCCCACTGGTAGGCGATGATCCCTTTGAGACCCGCCACCCGCGCGCGTTCGCGCTGCATCTTCTCATCTTCGGACAGCTCGCGACCCGATCCCAAGGCCTCGGAATCCACCAGCATCCGCCATTCGCGGGTTTCAATGTCGTAGCCCCAGAGGTCATACCGCTCACGATCATCGGCGCGGTTGCGCAGCAGGGTGAGGTAGCGGCCATCAGGCGACAGCTTCACCTGCCGGGGTGCCGGGCCATCGAGGCCGGGGCTGGCGAAGACACGCTCAAAGCTCAGTGTGGGTGCTTCAGTGATCATCGCGTCCTCAGCGGTGGCAGGAGCGGACAGCAGGGCGACAGCAAGAAGCAGGGAACGCATGTCAATTTTCACCTCGTCGTTGCGAGCAACACCAAGGTTGCGCGTCAATCCAAGGCCTGACCTTGGATTGCTTCGCAGACGCTCGCAATGACGAATTGATGTTTGCCCCCAAAGCAAAAGGGCGACCTCTTGCGAGGCCGCCCTTCGATATTCGCTGGCTTGAAAGCCTTACGCCTTGGGCGTGTAGTCGCGGCGCTCGACGATACGTGCGCTCTTGCCGGTGCGGCCGCGCAGGTAATAGAGCTTCGCACGACGCACCACGCCGCGGCGGACCACGGTGATGCTTTCGACGATCGGCGAGTAGAGCGGGAAAACGCGCTCGACGCCCTCGCCAAAGCTCATCTTGCGCACGGTGAAGTTGCTGCCCATCCCGCGGTTCGAACGGGCGATCACGACGCCTTCGTACATCTGAACACGCTCACGGTTGCCTTCCTTCACCTTCACGCCGACGCGGACGGTGTCGCCTGCGCGGAAAGTCGGGATGTCCTTGCCGGACTTGGCGATTTCTTCGGCTTCAATCTGCTGGATCAGGTTCACTGGTCCGGTTCCTTGTCTTTTCGCCGCGCGCCAGAGGCAGGCTGGACCCGAACGCCCTTATGACGTTCCCAAAGGTCTGGCCTGCGTAACCGTGTGTCATCCTCGCTCCTTGCCTTGCGCCAAGCAGCGATTTTCGCATGATCCCCCGATCGCAGCACTTCGGGGATCGTGCGCCCTTCCCATTCCTGAGGTCGGGTATAGTGCGGGTATTCGAGGAGGCTTTGTTCAAAGCTCTCGTCATCCCCGCTGGAAGCCGCGCCCATTACGCCGGGAAGCAGGCGAATGCAAGCATCAAGGATGGTGAGCGCGGCCATCTCGCCGCCGGAAAGGACGATATCGGCGAGGGAGACTTGCTCGATCTCAGGCCGGGCCTCGAACAGGCGCTCGTCGAAGCCCTCAAACCGCCCGCACAGGATGATGACGCCGGGGCCGCTGGCGATTTCGCGGATGCGCTGTTGGGTGATGGGCCTGCCCCGCGGGGTCATGGCGAGGATCGGGCGACCGGCAGCAGGCGCGCTGTCGAGCGCCCGCGCCAGCACATCACACTTGAGCACCATCCCTGCCCCGCCGCCTGCGGGCGTATCATCGACGGTGCGGTGCTTGTCCTCGGCAAAATCGCGGATTTGCACGGTCTCGCACCCCCACTTGGCATCAGCCAGCGCGCGGCCCGCGATGGAGTGCCCGAGCGGCCCGGGGAACATCTCCGGGTAGAGCGTGAGGATGGTGGCGGCGAAGGTCATTTGCGGCGCAAGAACTGCCAAACAGCCTTCCAGAACTTGGCTTCCAGCACCATCAGTTTCGCGATCCATTCCGGCATCGCAAACTCGCGCTCCAGCGCCTTCGCATCGGCATTCTGGCGATAGACCGCGCCGATCACCTTCCACATGATCCAACCCTCGAAGAGGAGGATGACGACGATCGCCGCCTTTCGAAGGGTTGAAAGCTCGCCAATGATGAATTGGTTAGGTTCGGGCACAATCCAGCCCGATGCGAACAGGCCAATTCCGGCAATGCCGAGGCAGCGCAGCAAACGGGCCTTTCGTGTCAAATCGCTGCTGAAGATAAGCAGATACATAAGCGGCATGAAAACACACAAGTCGAACAGCGCGACCCACTCACTGCGTGGATAGGCGCCCCAGTCGAGCGAGCGGGCGAACGCCCATTCGATCGCGACAACCACTGGCAGGGCGATCAGAAAGAACCATTTTTCGCGTGGTTTGCTCAGTCTAAGTTCCATTGGACGCCCTCCTTGGCCCGCACATCAACCCTTAGCTCAAACACATCAGGCCGCGCATAATGGCCGTCCGTATCGAGGCTAGTCAGCCCCGCCGCAACTTCATCAAGGTCGAGTTTCGCCAGCAAAGTCTCCTCGCCCTCGCCCGCCTGCGCGATGACGCGGGTGTCCGGCGCAGCGATCAGCGAGCCGCCCTTGTTAAGCACCTCGCTGGGGATTGCCTCGATCAATTCGCGAGCCTCGTCCGAACCGCCCACGCGCTCCAACCCATCGAGCAGATCATCCTTCATCTGCACCAGCCCCGCCGCCAGCACGAAGCACCGCCCCTCCATCGCATAATGCCGCGAGGCAATCGCATGGCTCTCACGCACCGTCGGCCATGCCGCCACGTGCACATCCTCGCCAAGGTTATGCATCGCCGCGCGGGCGAGCGGCATCCAGTGTTCCCAGCAGATCAGGGTGCCGAGCCGCCCCCATTCGGCCTGATGCACGCCGAGCGTCGAGCCATCGCCGCGCGCCCAAATCAGGCGCTCGCCATGGGTCGGCACCAGCTTGCGGTGATCGAGAACCGGCAGGCCGGGGCGGAAAGTCATCTGGTTGTTCACAAGGCTGCGCCGCACCCGTTCATGCGTGCCGATGCTGATCGCCGCACCGCTTGCATCGGCCAGTTCCTGCAAGGGCAGCAGCCGTTCATCATTGGCGACCACCGCCTGTTCGAGCATGATTGTGTGGAGCGCCTTGGTGCCGGGGTGATCCCACAGGGCGGCACCCGGCGCTTCGTCGAGCCACAGCGGATAGCCGCCAAGGAACGTCTCGCCAAAGGCCACGACCCGCGCGCCATTATCAATGGCTTCGCGCGCGAGGCGAACGGCCTTCTCGATCCCCGCACCGAAATCGAGCGGGATTGGGGCGGCTTGCACAACGGCGACAGCCAAGGAACTTGAAAGCTTCGTCATCCCCGCCGCTTAGAGCAGCTTGCGCGATTTGGGAATCACGCAAGCTGCTCTATCCGCTTATTGTCGCATCGCTAGAGGCCGAAAACCGGTTCCCACTTTTCGGCGCGATGCTCCTGAGGGGAAATCAGCCCCCGCAACCGCCGCAACCGCCGCCGCCGTCTCCACCGCCATCGCTGCTGCTGTCACTGCCACCGCCACCATCGCCGCTGCCTTGTTGCCGCATGGCGTGCACAGGTTCCCACGGGGTTCCGACCAGGATGCCGGTGCCGAACAGCGCAACGGCGATACCCGCCTCGCCTGCTTGCGGCGCGCGGCGCAGGCGCGAGGACTTTTCGCGCATTTGCATCACCGCGGTAATTCCGGCGACGGTGCGCCCATCGAACTTGGCAAAGCGGATCACGGCCAGCACCCCAGTCAGCACCAGCAACACGACCAGAAACCCGGTCGGCTCACCCAGCGCAGCTCCCGCACGTTGGCGATAGAGCCCGATCACAAAGACCGCCACAATCGGCACAATTGACAACCAGCGCAGACGGGAGAGAGCATCGGGCCGCAGCAACAACCCTTCACGCCGCAGCCGCGCAGTCATCCGGCTGGCATGGGTGGCGAGCATATTATCAGCTTCGCTCCGGCTGAACGGATCGCGCGCAGCCAGCAATGCCCGTCCGGCAGGGCTGGCTGGCAGGCCGGGCTCGGCCACGCGCAGCTTGTTTTGGCCGTCGTTCTTCAGGCCGCCGCGAGCAAACAGATCGGCAATGACCGAGTCGGTGTATCTAACCCGTCCGCCCTCCAGCATCGCCAGGTCTTCAGCGTCGGGTGATTCGCTGCGGCGTCCCTGATCACGCAGGTGCGCCGGGATCCACCATGCAGCAAGGGCGCTGAAGCCCAGCAGCATGATGTAAAACAGCAAAAAATCGCTGCCCGTCCAGGACGAGAACAGCTGCATTATAGTATCCTTCCTGTGAGCAATCCCGCCACGAAGACGGTGATGCCCAGCGCCAGCGCGACCCGGCGTGAGAGAAAGATACCATCGGAAAAGTTAACGCGCACCCCCATAGGGTCGATGGTGAAGCGCTTGCGCGCAGCGGGCCAGATATCGGGCGGAGGCGGGGTGCCGAACGCGGCTTCATATGCGACGAGGGTCGCGGCGTCTTGGTCGTAAAAGCGGTGCCGCTCCAACGCGCCGCCTTTGGTCGGGCCGTGGTGAAGGTCGCTCCCCAGCACCTCGGGGCAGAATGTCTGCCAGTAGTCGCGCGAATATGTAAGGTGCAGGTGCCACGCCTGATCAACCGCGTCGGACGGCGTGACCTCGTGCCCGGCGGTCATGGCGAGATAGCAGAACCGCTTGTATTCGCCGACCACCGCTTCGGCATGGGCGAGGCTCCAGCGGTTTTCGCGCGCGAGCCGGGCGGCAAAGGTGAGCGCAGAGTCATCGGGGCCGATGGAGTGCGCGGCGATACGGTGCCAGAGCGCGGAAAGCGTCGCCTGCACCGCCCGCGCCCGCTACTCGAACACTTGCGGGTCGAACCGGGTCAGCCGGTCAAGCCGCCGTGTAGCGAAATGGGCGATGGGCCAGCCAATGATCCCGGATGCGATGACCAGCACAATGCTGAACCCTATAGCACCCGATGCATCAACCGCACCAGCATCCAAGACAACGAAAACCAAGGTTGGCAGAATGACGGTCAGAGGCCCGCCAATCGCAGCGGCTATCACTCGGCGAGATGCATAGCTCCCGCCGAACAAAAACCGCGCAACGAGAACTGCGCCAAGCGTGGCCATGACAAGTATGATCGTGACAAACACGAGAGCAAAAACGGCAGCGATCATGACTTCAATCTTCGGCGAAACCTGCCGCGATCACAAGCCTTGCTGCATCCCATTCAATCACCGCCGTGGGGATCATCGGCACCATGAAGGTTTTCGGCCCCTTTTCCGGGGCAGGTTCGCGGGTGATTTCGATAATGTCGGTCGCGCCGAAATTCTCGATGGCGAGCACTCGGCCCACCGCGTCGCCCGCATCGGTTACGACGGCCAAGCCGAGCAGGTCGACATGATAGAACTCGCCGTCACCCAATGGGGGCAGCGCCTCGCGCGGGACGGTGAGCGTGGTGCCGCGCAGCCGTTCGGCATCGGCGCGGGAATTGCTCTCGGCAAAGCGGGCGACGCCGCCGCCCTTCCCGTCTTCGCGGACTTTCACAAGCGTCAGTGCGCCTTCATTGAAGCTTTTGTGTTCGGACAGCGCGGCGACGCTCTGCCCGAACAGCTTCAGGCGCACCTCGCCCGCCACCCCGTGCGCGCCAGCGATGGCGGCAAGGGTGATGGGTTTGGTCATGGCCGTGTTCAGCCTTCTGCCTGATCTTCGGCAGCCGGCGCTTCGTCAGCGGCCGGAGCTTCGTCAGCGGCGGGTGCTTCGTCAGCGGCAGCTTCTTCAGCAGCAGGAGCTTCTTCGGCGGCAGCTTCTTCAGCGGCAGGCGCTTCTTCGGCAACCGGAGCAGCAGCAGCGGCCTTGGCTTCTTCTTCAGCAGCGCGAGCGGCTTCTTCCGCTTCGGCGATCTTGGCAGCGCGGTCTTCGGCGCGGCTCTTGGCCTTTTCGCCCGGTTCGCCCTTCTTCAGGTTTTCGCGCGCTGCACGCTCAAGGATGCCAGCAGCGTCGAGGAAGCGAGCCACACGGTCGGTCGGCTGTGCGCCAACGCCGAGCCAGTAACGCACGCGATCTTCGACCAACTTCACGCGCTCTGCGCTATCCTTGGCGAGCAGCGGGTTATAGATGCCGACCTGCTCAAGGTACTTGCCGTCGCGGGGGCTGCGGCTGGTGGCGACGACGATGCGATAATAGGGACGCTTCTTGGCACCGCCGCGCGAAAGCCGGATGGAAATGGACATGGAATGCTACCTTTCGATTGAAATGAATTGGAATTGTTGAACTTGAATAATTGAACCGAAATCTATTTCTTGCCGCGCGGGGGGCCACCAAGACCGGGTAGTCCACCGCCGAAACCGGGGCCGCCGAGACCGGGCAAGCCGCCTGCGCCGCCTCCCAAACCGCCCATGCCGCCCATCGGGCCGCCGGGGCCGCCCATGCCGCCGCCGCCGCCAAACATCGAAGCCAGCCCTTTCAGGCCGCCCATCTTCTTGATCTGCTTCATCGCGCGGGCCATTTCCTGATGCATCTTCAGCACCTTGTTGACCGTCTGCACATCGGTACCGCTGCCTGCCGCCACGCGCTTTTTACGCTTGGCGTTCAGCAGATCAGGGTTGCCGCGTTCTTTGGGCGTCATTGATCCGATGATGGCTTCCATGTGGACGAGCACCTTGTCGTCCATCCCGGAATTGGCCATCGCCGCCTTGGCCTTCTTCATGCCCGGCATCATGCCTGCGAGCATCCCCAGCCCGCCCATTGCGCGCATCTGTTTGAGCTGCATCGCCAGGTCGTTGAGGTCGAACTTGCCCTTTTCCAGATTGCGGGCGAGCTTTTCGGCGTCTTCTTCCTTGATCGTCGCCGCAGCGCGCTCGACCAGGCTGACAACGTCGCCCATGCCAAGGATGCGGTCGGCCACGCTGGCGGGACGGAACGGCTCAATCGCGTCGAGCTTTTCGCCGGTGCCGGCAAATTTGATCGGCTTGCCCGTCACGGCGCGCATCGACAGCGCCGCGCCGCCTCTGGCGTCGCCGTCCATCCGGGTCAGCACCACGCCGGTCAGTGGTACTTCATTGCTGAAATTCTGCGCGACATTGACAGCGTCCTGACCGGTGAGCGAATCCACCACCAGCAGCACTTCGTTGGGGGCCGACACGCTGGCGACCGCCTTCATTTCGGCCATCAGGGCATCGTCAACGTGCAATCGGCCTGCGGTGTCGAGCAGCAGCACATCGAAATTCTGGAGCCGCGCGGCTTCCATTGCGCGCCGGGCGATATCGACCGGCTGCTGGCCTGCGACAATCGGCAGCGTAGCCACGTCAACCTGCGTGCCGAGCACCGCCAGCTGTTCCTGCGCCGCCGGACGATTGACGTCGAGCGAGGCCATCAGCGCCTTTTTGCCGTGGCGTTCGCGGATCAGTTTGGCGAGCTTGGC
>LNED01000010.1 GCA_001464915.1 Sphingomonadales bacterium Ga0077531 | reverse complement strand
TCGCGCACGTCCTGCTCACGCAGCGCGCCGCGGCCTTTGAGCTTGTCAAAGACCCCGCCAAGACGGTCAGATAGCGTGTCAAACATCGCCAGCTACTCCCCGCGAACGCCGCAGCGTCCGCATCATGCGAAAAACGCCGGCGGACGAAACCTCGTCAGCCAGCGTTGCGGACTTCACCATCGAAGTGCCGACTTTGATAAAGGTGAATGGTGGAGCCTAGCGGGATCGAACCGCTGACCTCAACACTGCCAGTGTTGCGCTCTCCCAGCTGAGCTAAGGCCCCGAACCATTCATCATGCGAGCGGGGCATACAGCCCTACCCGCGGGAGGCGGCCATTATAAGGGCCGCCATCCCTTGGCAAGAGTTAAATCAAGTCTCGACGTCGTCGTCATCGCCGGTGGTGGCAACGCCCAGATCGTCGTCGCCGCCAAGATC
>LNED01000009.1 GCA_001464915.1 Sphingomonadales bacterium Ga0077531 | reverse complement strand
CATCGGCTTCATCAGCTGCACGCCATCCGCGTCGTCAGCCAAACCCTCATCAACCTTGATGAACGGCACGATCCCGCGCGCCTTCAACGCATCGCCGGTCGAAACGCCGTCGACTTCGCCATCCATCGTCCGCTCAAACAAAATCGCGCCGATCACCTTGCCGCTGCCAAAGCAGGGCGATGTGATCACGCGCGCGCGCATCGCGTGGATCGCTTGGAACATCTCATCCTCGCCCGACCATTCGCCATCATCGACGCCGTAGCCGCGCAGCGCCTTGGGCGTGGAGCCGCCCGACTGATCGAGCGCGGCGATGAAACCCTGTCCGGTTGCGATGCGATCGGTCATGGCTTGGGTGTTCATTGCGGCGTTCTCCATTGGCGGGCAAGGTTATGCATACCTATGCAAAGCCCCGTGTCGGCGCCTTTAGCGAGCGGTCAGGCGCGCTGCAACCACCCATGCTGCACCTGCTCACAATCAGCGGCGAGAAAGGCGGCGGATGATCCCGGTAAAGCTCAACGCAGGCTTGCCGTCCCCGGTGATAAGGCCGCGCACAAAGATCGTCTTGCCACCGCCGCGCGTTATCTCGCCGCGCGCTTCGACCAACGCGCCATCCTGCACCGAGCCGAGGAAATCGCCCGCGAGGTTCAATGTCACCGCATGATCGCCCGCCAACTCATCCGTGGCGATAGCGAACAGGGCGAAATCGGCGAAGGTCAGCAAACACCCGCCATGCATGAACCCACCGCCGTTCATATGACGCGGCTCGGCCCGGAAGGCGCTGACGTAACTGCCATCATCCTCGCGCCGCATGAAAAACGGGCCGGAACGGGTTTCGAACGGATCGCCCTGCCAATACCGCCACCCGGCAAATTCACCGGTTTCGACGGTGGTCAGAGTGCCATAACTGGTTTCGACTGCTTCGCTCATCATCACGTCCACAATTGCAATGCCCGCACACTCTCGGCGAGGCGGTCGCCTTCATCCAGCTTGGCGAGGCTGAGTTCAGCAAGGTTCCAGCTGCGGCCAAGCGCGCCACGCCGCCACATTCCGGTGACGAGGAACGGCCCACTCCACACCTTGCCGCCCAAACGAAGTTCCAATTCGGCCCCCGCCACCAGCCACGCGCATTTGCCATGCTGGCGCACGAACACTTCGCGGAATGCAAATTTGGTGCAGGCAAAGCCGCGCTCAAGCCCCGCAAGGAAGCTAGGCCGGTCAAGCAGTTGCGGCGGCAAGGTGCCAACCATGCACATGAAATCGCGCGCGGTCGCTTTCTTCATCGCCTTGGCATCACCCGCCACCCAGGCGCGCATCACGCCGAGCGCGAGGGCTTCAATTTCGGCGGGCGTGTTGGCCATCTCAGGCCTCTAGGGCGGCGACGCCGGGCAGCACGCGGCCTTCCATCCATTCGAGGAAGGCTCCGCCAGCGGTTGAAATATAGGTGAAATCGCCGGTCACACCCGCCTGCGCGAGCGCCGCGACCGTATCCCCGCCACCGGCCACGCTGGTCAGCGACCCTTCGAGCGTCAGCGCCGCTGCGGTGCGCGCGAGGGCCACGGTGGCGGTATCGAACGGCTCAGTCTCAAACGCGCCCAGCGGGCCGTTCCACACCAAAGTGCGGCAAGTCTTCAGCACATCTGCCAGCGCTTCGGTCGCCTGCGGGCCGAGGTCGAGGATCATCTCGTCCGCCGCGACTTCGTGGACGTTGCAGGTGCGCAAGCTGGCCGGGTTCGCGGCGAATTCCTTGGCCACAACCACATCGTAAGGCAGGTGCACGGTGCAGCCTGCGCGGTCAGCCTCTTCCAATATGCGGGTGACGGTGTCCGCCAGATCATGCTCGCACAGCGATTTGCCGACATTCACTCCGCGCGCGGCGAGGAAGGTGTTGGCCATACCGCCGCCGATGATCAGGTGCTGCACCTTGCCCACCAGATGTTCGAGCACGGCGAGCTTGGACGATACCTTGGCCCCGCCAACCACGGCGGCGACCGGCGTTTCGGGCGAGCCGAGCGCAGCGTCGAGCGCGCGCAATTCCGCCTCCATCGACCGCCCAGCGTATGCCGGCAGGAAATGCGCGAGACCTTCGGTGGTCGCGTGCGCGCGGTGCGCGGCGCTGAAAGCGTCGTTGACGTACAGCGTGCCGTTGGCCGCAATCGCCTGCGCGAAATTGGGATCGTTCGCTTCCTCACCCGGCCAGAAACGGGTGTTGTCGAGCAAGCCTATATCGCCGGCGCGCAGAATGCCGATTGATTGCGCCACCACCGGGCCGGTGAGCTCGGGGATGAACATGATCTCCTCGCCCAGCACTTCTTCAACATCGCCGACCACCATGCTGGTCGACAGCATCGAGGAACGCTGCCCACCCGGCCGCCCGAAATGCGCGAGCATCAGCACCTTGGCCCCGCGCCCGGCGAGTTCGAGAATGGTCGGTTTGACCGCCTCCGCCCGCGTCACATCGGTGGCAGAGCCATCGTGCATCGGCAGGTTGAGATCAACGCGCACCAACGCAACCTCTCCGGTCAGGTCAGCGGGCAGATCATCGAGGGTTTTGAACTTGGGCAAGGGCTAACTCCGCTGGAGGCGTCGCGTCAGAGAAACTTCGCCATCACCCCGGCGGTGTCGATCATCCGGTTGGAGAAGCCCCATTCGTTATCGTACCAACTGACCACCCGGGCAAGCTTGCCCTCCATCACGCTGGTTTCCAGCGAATCGACCGTAGAAGATGCTGGGTAGTGATTGAAATCGCTCGAAACCAGCGGCTGATCGGTGAAATCAAGCACGCCCTTCATCGGGCCATCGGCGGCGGCCTTCAATGCGGCGTTGATTTCCTCGACCGAGGTATCGCGGCTCGGCACAAACACCAGATCGACCATGCTGACATTGGGGGTCGGCACGCGCACCGATGAACCATCGAGCTTGCCCTTCAACTCAGGCAGCACCAGACCGACAGCACGCGCGGCGCCGGTGGTGGTCGGGATCATGTTCACGGCACCTGCCCGCGCGCGGCGCAGATCGGGGTGGATCTGATCGAGCATCCGCTGATCATTGGTGTAGCTGTGGATCGTGGTCATGAACCCGCGTTCAATCCCGATCACGTCGTTCAGCACCTTGGCCACCGGAGCGAGGCAGTTGGTGGTGCAGCTGGCGTTGGAGATGATCACATCGTCACCCGTCAGGCTCTCGTGGTTCACGCCGAACACGATGGTCTTGGACACGCCGGTCGCCGGGGCAGAGATCAACACTCGCTTGGCGCCTGCGGCCAGATGCGGGCGACTGGCTTCGTCCGACTGGAAAAAGCCGGTGCATTCGAGCACGATATCGACGCCCATTTCGCCGTGCGGCAGCTTGCCCGGTTCGCGTTCCTTGGTCACCGCGATCCGCTTGCCATTGACGATGATCGCGTCGCCATCAGCGGTGACTTCACCCTTGAAGCGGCCATGCACCGAATCGTAAGCGAACAGCAGCGCGTTGGACTTGGCATCAGCCAGATCGTTGATCGCAACCAGATCGAAATCATGATCGGTGCGCTCAAGAATAGCGCGCGCGACCAACCGACCGATGCGGCCAAAACCGTTGATGGCAACCTTCGTGGCCATAAGAAATTCTCCTGCTTAAGCGTTCAATTTGCTTTGGATTTTCGGAAAGATTGCGTCGGCGGTCAGGCCGAAATGGGCGTAGAGATCGGCAATCGGAGCCGACGCGCCAAAACTGTCGATCCCGATGTTGAGTCCGTGGGTGCCAGTGTAGCGTTGCCAGCCAAAGGTGCTGGCCGCCTCGATTGACACGATCAGGGCATCCGCGGGCAGCAGGTCGGCGCGGTAGGCTTCCGGCTGTTCATCGAACAATTCGGTGCAAACCATCGACACAACATCCACGCCAATGCCGCCCATTTCCAGCTGCGCAGCGCAGGTGAGCGCGATTTCGACCTCCGAACCGCTGGCCAGGATCACGACCTTGCGCGCCGAGCCCGCCGATTTGATCCGGTAACCACCCTTGGCCGAAAGGTTCTCGCCCGCCTCCAAACGCAGCTGCGGCAGGTTCTGGCGAGTCAGTGCGAGCACGGTCGGGCGGTCGGGCTGGCGCAAGGCCAGCTCCCAGCATTCGGCCGTCTCCACCGCATCTGCCGGGCGCATCACCAGCAGGTTGGGCATGGCGCGCAGCGATGCGAGATGCTCGATCGGCTGGTGGGTTGGCCCATCTTCGCCCAGCCCGATGCTGTCATGCGTCATGACGTAGATCACGCGGCAATGCTGGAGCGCCGAAAGCCGGATCGCGCCGCGCGCATAGTCGGTGAAAACGAGGAACGTGCCGCCGTAAGGGATCACCCCGCCATGCAACGCCATCCCGTTCATCGCGGCGGCCATGCCGAACTCGCGGATGCCGTAATAGACGTAACGGCCCGCGTAATTGTCGCGGTTGAAGGTGCCGATCCCGCCCGCCAGCGTGTTGTTCGACCCCGTCAGGTCGGCGCTGCCGCCGATGGTGTCGGGCAGCATCGGGTTGAGCGCCCCAAGCGCGATTTCCGATGCCTTGCGGGTGGCGATTTTCTGCGGCGCGGCGATCAGGCCAGCGATGTGGTCATCGAGGCTGAAGGTTTCGGGCAAGTCGCCCGCCATCCGCCGCTCAAACTCGGCCTTTAGGGCGGACGCTTCGAGCCGTCCGGCCCACGCCCCATGCGCCGCACGGCCCGGCTCGCCCGCCAAGTGCCAATCGGCGAGGATGTCGGACGGGATCACAAAGGGCTCTGAGGTCCAACCCAAAGTCTCACGCGCCGCAGCCACTTCCGCCGCGCCCAACGCAGCGCCGTGGGTGGCGCTGGTGCCTTGCTTGTTCGGTGCGCCCTTGCCGATCACCGTTTGGCAGGCGACGAGCGATGGGCGCGGGTCGGCCTTCGCTTCGGTCAGCGCACGGTCGATGTCGGCGAAATCATGCCCATCGCACTCGGTGACGTGCCAACCGGTCGCGGCATAACGCGCTTTGATGTCTTCGGAGGTCGAAAGATCGGTCGCGCCGTCGATGGTGATGCGGTTGTCATCCCACAGCACATTCATCCGCCCAAGACCAAGGTGGCCCGCAAGCCCGATCGCTTCGTGGTTGATGCCTTCCATCAGACAGCCATCGCCCGCGATCACCCAGGTGCGGTGATCAACCAGGTCATCGCCGAACACCGCATTCAGATGCCGTTCCGCCATCGCCATGCCGACCGCCATCGCCACGCCCTGCCCCAGCGGGCCGGTGGTGCATTCCACCCCGTCGAGCAGGAAGTTTTCCGGGTGGCCCGCGCACGGGCTGCCGAGCGTGCGGAAACCCTTGATGTCGTCCATCGTTGGCGCGGCATAGCCTGACAGGTGCAGCAGGCTGTAGATCAGCATCGAACCGTGGCCCGCGCTCAGGACAAACCGGTCTCGGTCGGCCCAGTGCGGCGCGGACGGATCAAACTTCAGATGCCGGGTGAACAAGACGGTCGCCACATCGGCCATGCCCATCGGCATCCCCGGGTGACCTGAATTGGCAGCCTCAACCGCGTCCATCGACAGGGCGCGGATCGCATTGGCCATCGGTTGAAGGCGGGCGGCATCGATGCTCATGAGCGCGCTATTCTCCTGCGGGAGCCGCCGCGACACTTGCGCGATTCGACCCCGGTTGCGGTGCGCTGTGCCATTGCCGAGCCGCCCGGTGAGGTCAACCTTGCGTGAGGGCAGCGGGCTGGCGGTTTGGCACTGCTGTCCACCGCCACTTATCAACAGCCCCGCCCAAACCTTTGCACGGGCATCGCTATCTTGGTATTCCTCCGCCCCATGAGTGTTGACCGTATTGAAAGCGCGATCAAGCGTATCGAAGCCGCGATGGAGCGGATCGATGCCGTGCGCGATAAGGCGGCCAGTGACGGCGCAAAAGCAAGCTCAGGCTCGGCCAAGGTCGTCGAACTGGTCAATGCGCATGAGAAATTGCGCGAGCAAGTCGCGGAAAGCCTGCGCGAATTGGATGATTTGCTGGCCAAGCTTGAGGATGAGCAATGAGCACCGTCACCCTCACCATCGGCCCCAAAAGCTACTCTGTCGCCTGCGCCGATGGCGAAGAAGCCCATATCGAAGCGTTGGGCGCAATCATCGCCGAGAAATACAGCAAGCTTGGCGCATCGCGCGCGCCGCTTGAAGCGCAGAACTTGCTGTTCGCCGCGCTGTTCCTCGCCGATGAACTGGCTGAAGCACGCAAGCGCAAGGCGCCCAAGGCCGCGCCTGCCCCTACGGCTGATCCGCAAGCGATGGAGGCCCTGCGCAGTGCCATTGCGCAGCTGGAAGGCGATCTCGCCGCCGCACGGGCTGAGACTGTTGCCCCGCCATCCGCCGACCTATTCGGCGGCCCTGCCCTCGAAGATCAGTTAGCCCAGCAACTCGAAGCCTTGGCCACCCGCGTCGAGGCCAGCGCCGAAGCGCTTGAAGCGGCGGCTACAAGCGCCTAGATAGGTTACGGCGGGACTGCCCGGTACGAGCCGATTGAACATCCCTGAGGCTATAAGTAATCCAAATGGGAGCTGTCCCTGCCCTTGCTTGCTGGTTCGTCCGGAAAGCTTGGGCATACGGCGCCCACCTGACGTAAAACGCGTCAGAGGATTTCTAGCGCAAACGACCCATGGTGGTTCCGTCACTTTATTTTTTGAGGCCTCAAGCGCCGGCGCGCGCGTCCGCACGCTTGGCTTTCCTCGCAAAGGCTCGGGCGCCCGGTCGGGCTTGCGGCCCTTTGGGCCGGGGGCTACCGCTCCCATGGATGACCGAAATCACCAAAAACCAACTCCGCCGCTCCCTTCGCGCTGCGCGGCGTGCGCATGTTGAGGCGCAGTCTGATGCGATCCGCGGGCTGCTGTTCCATCGCCCGCCTGCGCCCATCGCCGCTCAGATCGCACCGGATGCGGTGATCGGGCTCTACCATGCCGGGCCATTCGAAACGCCCGCACATGGCTACGCCCGGTTCTTCCACGATGCTGGGCACACGCTCGCCCTGCCCCATTTCACCGCGCGCGATGCGGCGATGACATTCCGCCGCCATACCGACCCCTATGATCGCTCCGACCTCAGCCCCGGCCCGTTCGGGATGCTGCAACCGGGCGAGGATGCAGCGCCCTTCACCCCCGATGTGCTGTTTGTGCCGTTGATCGGCTTCACCGCCGCGCTCGATCGGCTCGGCCAAGGCGGCGGGCATTATGATCGCTGGTTGGCGGAACATCCGCCGCGTTTGGCGATTGGGCTGGCATGGGATGCGCAATTGTGCGCCGACCTGCCGACTGAGCCGCATGACCGGCGGCTTGACGCGGTGATCACCCCCACCCGGATTTATGGAAGCCTGTGATGCGCGAAACCCCGACCTGGCGAATTCCGTTTGGCATTTTCAGCCTGTTTGCAGCGTTGATCGTCTACGGCGTGGTGATCGCGCGCTATGCGCCGGGGCTGATTGGACGCTGGCCGGGCCTCGCGCAGACAGTCGTTTATGTCGTGCTGGGGCTGATCTGGCTGTTGCCCTTGCGGCGCTTTCTGATCTGGATGGAGACCGGTAGCTGGTCACCGCCCACAACGCCGAACGATGGCGAATAAGCTCCGCTAACAATTCATCCTGTTTGGGAGTGCGCGACTTTCCGTTTGAGGAAAGTGGCGCGAGTGACGGGACTTGAACCCGCGACCTCCGGCGTGACAGGCCGGCGCTCTAACCAACTGAGCTACACCCGCGTATTTGCGCGTTCATCGCCGTTCCAGCCGAGGCTGTCTTGCGATTGGAGCAGCGCCATTAGGCCCGGTGTTGCGGGCTGTCAACGCCCTCAACGCCCGGCCCGGCGCAATATTTTTCCTTAATCCACCAGCAGCAGCGCCGGGGTTTCGATCAGCCGCTTGATGCCCTGCACAAAGCTGGCCGCATCATGCCCGTCGACCACCCGGTGATCGCAGGAAATCGAGATATTCATCAGCTTGCGCTTGGCGATTCGTTCACCGCCCATGCCGTCGCTGACGAACATCGGGCGTTCGACGATCCGGTTGGGGCCGATGATCGCGACTTCGGGCCGATTGATGACCGGGGTGGTCGCCACGCCGCCCAAGGGGCCAAGCGACGTGATCGTCAGGGTTGAGCCCGAAAGCTCCTCCGATGTCGCCTTGCCCGTGCGCGCAGCTTCGGCCAAGCGGCCAATCTCGCGCGCCAATTGCCACAGGTTGCGGCTTTGCGCGTCGCGAATCACTGGCACCATCAACCCGTTTGCCGTCTGCGCCGCCATGCCGAGGTGCACGCTGCCATAACGCGTGACCACGCCCGCTTCGTCATCGTAACGCGCGTTGATCATCGGGAACTGCGGCACCATTTTGCAGATCGCAGTGATCAGCAACGGCAGCATGGTCAGCTTTGGCCGATCCCCGCCTGCGGCGTTCAACTGCGCCCGCATCACCTCAAGATCGGTGACATCGCATTCCTCAACATAGGTGAAATGCGGAATGTTGCGTTTGGCTGCAGCCATGTTCTGAGCGATGCGTTTGCGCAGGCCGATGACTTTGATCGCCTCGTCAGCGCGCGGCGCACCGGCCGCTGCAAAGCCGCTGCCCGCGTTGTAGGCGAGGAACGCATCGAGATCGCCGTGGCGCACACGGCCATCCTCGGCCGGTTTCACCTGCGCCAGATCAACCCCAAGATCCTGCGCACGCTGGCGCACAGCGGGGCTGGCGAGGACTTTGGCTTGCGCGCTGGCCGGCGCTGGCGATGGCGATGGCGCAGAGGACACCTCTGCGCTCTCGGCATCCGACATTTCGTCTTCGATCTGCTCAGCAGCGGCTTCGGCTTCCACTTCGGGATCGGCCTCCGCCGGAGCCTGGGTTGCGGGTTCGGCCTCAACCTCTTCCGACGCCTCACCCTCAACCTCGATTACCAGCAGCATTGCGCCGATGGCGATCACATCGCCTACCTCGCCCGCCACCGCAGTGACGATACCCGCGACCGGGCTTTCGATGTCGATCGTCGCCTTGTCGGTCATCACGTCGACGAGGTGTTGATCCTCCTCAACCCGGTCACCGACTTTGACGTGCCATTCGACGACTTCCGCCTCGGCAACGCCTTCGCCCACATCGGGCATATTGAATGTGAATGTGGCCATGGTGCGGTTACTCGCTCAAAAGCTTGTCGATGGCCTCGCCAATGCGGACAGGGCCGGGGAAATAGGCCCATTCGAGGCTGTGGGGATAGGGCGTGTCGAACCCGGTGACGCGTTCGACCGGAGCTTCGAGGTGGTAGAAACAGCGTTCAGTGACCAGAGCGGAAAGCTCCGCGCCAAAGCCGCTCGTGCGGGTCGCCTCGTGCACAATCAGCACGCGGCCGGTTTTCTCGACCGAGGCTTCAATCGCCTTGATGTCGAGCGGAACCAGCGTGCGCAGATCGAGGATGTCGGCATCCACCCCCTTGGCCTCGCACACGGCCTGCGCAACGTGGACCATCGTGCCATAGGCGAGCACCGTCAGCGCCTCGCCTTCGCGCACGTGGCGCGCCTTGCCCAGCGGGATACGGTAATAGCCTTCGGGCACCACAGAATCGGGATGCTTCTTCCACGGCTCAACCGGCTTGTCGTAAAACCCGGTGAACGGGCCGTTATAGATGCGCTTCGGCTCAAAGAAGATCACCGGATCATTGTCTTCAATCGCGGCGATCAGCAGGCCCTTGGCATCGTAAGGCGTCGCGGGGATCACGGTTTTCAGGCCCGCGACGTGGGTGAACAATGCCTCGGGGCTTTGGCTGTGGGTCTGCCCGCCAAAAATGCCTCCGCCGAATGGCGAGCGCACCGTCATCGGCGCAATGTAATCGCCCGCCGAACGATAGCGCAGCCGCGCTGCTTCCGAAATCAGCTGGTCGAGGCCGGGATAGATGTAATCGGCGAACTGGATTTCAGGCACCGGGCGCAGGCCGTAAGCCCCCATCCCCACCGCTGCGCCAATGATCCCGCATTCGCTGATCGGGGTATCGAACACGCGGTTCTTGCCGTGTTTCGCCTGAAGCCCGGCGGTGGCGCGGAACACCCCGCCGAAATAGCCGACATCTTCGCCCATGATAATCACATCGGGATCACGGGTCAGCATGATGTCGAGCGCTTCGTTGATCGCCTCGATCATGTTGATCCGGCGTTCAGGCGCATCGGCTGTCACGGCATCGCCCACGGTTGCGGTATCCTCACTCATCCGAAAGGCCTTTCGCTGCCGAACTTGGTGATGCGTTCGCGGATTGCCTGCTCGGCCTGTTCTTCAAGGTGCCAGGGCAGCTCCTCGTAAACATCCTCAAACATGGTGTGGAACGGGTGGTGGAGACCGTGGCCCAGAATGCCGTTCTTCTCGGCCTCCTTGGTGGTGGCCTTGACCAGTTCGGCGCATTCCACATCCATCGCGGTCTGGCGATCTTCGTCCCATTCGCCAATCGCGATCAGATGGTTCTTAAGGCGCATGACCGGGTCGCCCAACGGCCATTCCTCACGTTCCTGTGCGCTGCGATAGCCGCTCGGATCGTCGGAGGTGGAGTGACCTTCCGCGCGGTAGGTGAAGTATTCGATCAGCGTCGGCCCATGATTGCCGCGCGCGCGGTTTGCGGCCCATTCGGCAGCGGCATAGCAGGCCAGCGCATCATTGCCGTCCACCCTCAGCGCCGCGATGCCATAGCCCAAGCCCCGCGCGGCAAAGGTGGTGCGTTCCCCGCCAGCGAAGCCCGAAAAGCTGGAAATCGCCCACTGGTTGTTGACCACATTGAGGATCACCGGCGCGTTATAGACCGCGGCAAAAGTGCAGGCAGCATGGAAATCGCCCTCGGCGGTTGAGCCTTCACCCACCCAGGTCGCGGCAATCCGGCTGTCGCCCTTGATCGCGCTTGCCATCGCCCAGCCCACCGCCTGCGGGCATTGTGTGGCGAGATTGCCGGAGATGCTGAAAAAGCTGTGCTCACGGCTTGAATACATGATCGGCAGCTGGCGGCCCTTCAGCTTGTCGGCCCGGTTCGAATAGATCTGGTTGATCATTTCCAGCAGCGGGTAACCGCGCGCGATCAGGATGCCCTGCTGGCGATAGCTGGGGAACACCATGTCATCGCTGGCGAGCGCCATCGAGGATGCCACCGAGGTAGCCTCTTCCCCGGTGCATTTCATGTAGAAGCTGGTCTTGCCCTGCCGCTGACCGCGAAACATCCGTTCATCAAACGCCCGCACCATCGCCATGTGGCCGAGCATGGTGCGCAGGGTGTCCGGACTGAGGCGCGGGTTCCAAGGGCCGTGCGCCTGATTGTCATCACCCAGCACCCTCACGAGGGTATAGGCGAGGTCTTTCATATCCGCCGGGAGCGCGCTTTCATCAGGGCGCGGCTGCAGCCCTGCGGCGGGCACCTCGATATGCGCAAAGTCGACTGGATCGCCGGGGCGATAAGTCGGTTCTGGCACGTGTAGCGCGAGCGCCGGGCGATTGGTATCAGCCGGTTTTGCTGGTTCAGCCATTGGCGCTCTCCCCGAAGCTGGCACCCGCTCACTGCCGGTGCGATCATTGCTTGAATACGTATTTTTATTTCAACGCAGGGGAGCGGTCAAGCGCGCAGCAGAACGCGGGCCTAGACCGCAACAGGCGCGCTGATCGGGGGTAGCGGGGCGTAATCATGCACCACGAAATCATCGATTGTGTAGTCGAATATTGTTTCAGGGGTGCGGGTAATCTCCAGCGTCGGGCGGCCTTGGGGCTGGCGGGACAGCTGTTCTTCGATCAGATGCGCGTGGTTGATATAGAGGTGCACGTCGCCGCCCATCCACACCAGCTCGCCCGGTTTCAGCCCGACCTGCTGCGCGATCATCCGGGTTAGCAGCGCCGCCGACCATAGGTTGAACGGCAGGCCCAGCGCGACATCGCAGCTGCGCTGATACAGCAGGCAATTGAGCCGCGCGTCTGCACCCTCCCCCGCGACATGGAACTGATAGGTTTTATGGCACGGGGGCAGCGCCATGCGGTCAAGCTCGGCGACGTTCCAGCCCTCGATGATGTGGCGGCGGCTGCCGGGGCTGCTGCGCAACGATTCGATCACGGCGGCAACCTGATTGATCCCCTCACCCGCCTCGTACAGCCCATCGGGGCGGTAGCGGTAGGTCGGCCAATCGACCCATTGTTTGCCATACACCGGGCCAAGATCGCCCCAGCGGCCCGCGAAGGCTTCGTCAGCGGCGATTCGCGCGACGAAATCATCGAGGCTGATCGCTTCACCGGATTCGCGCACATAGTTGGCGTGCGGCCATTCGTTCCAGATCTTCACGCCCTGCAGCACCAACGGGCGGATATTGGTTGAGCCGGTCAGGAACCACAGCAGTTCGCGCGTGGCAGTTTTCCAGTACACCCGCTTGGTGGTGAGCAGCGGCATCGCGCCGCCCGCCAGATCAAACCGCAGCATCGCCCCGCAGATGGAACGTGTGCCGATCCCGGTGCGATCGATCCGCTCGCTCCCGGTTTCCCAGATGGTCCGCATCAGGTCGAGATATTGCTGTTCGGGGTGCCGATTCGCAGCGTCGGAAGGGAGGGTTGCAGCAGTGGCCATGTGCCGCATCATACGGCGCAATTGCCCGCTTGCCACCCTCGTCATCCACACCTATAGGGCGCGCCTTGCCTCGACCTGCGTGGGGTTTTCTTCGCGCAGGGCGACACGGTCGGGGAGTAGCTCAGCCTGGTAGAGCACTGTCTTCGGGAGGCAGGGGCCGGAGGTTCGAATCCTCTCTCCCCGACCAATTTCGCGCTCTGACGCGACTCGCAATTAACCTTGATTCGAGAACGTGGGTGAGGCTCTTAGCCTCAGGTTCCGCGCGCGAACCGCGCACCCGCGAAAACATCCCCTAAAACAAAGAAAGCCCCGGTTTCCCGAGGCTTTCTGAAATCCGAGCGACCCGGTTTTTTACCGGCTGCCGAACACGTGAGAGATCCAGCCCCACATAACTTTTCTCCTGTCAGCGCCAATTGCTGTAGGAGTGCTTTAACACAAAATTAACTATATTCAACCGTTAACTATGATCCTTCCACCGCCCATCATCGAAAGCAGTTCGGGCATCGCAATCGCCCGTGCGAACAAGTAGCCTTGGGCGTGATCACAGCCCATTGCGAGCAGATCGGCGGCGACCGATTGATGCTCGACACCTTCCGCCACCACGATTTTTCCGAGGGAATGGGCGATTTCGATCGTGGCGCGCACCACCGCGCGGCTTTCTTCCGAAGTCGCCATGTTCTGGACAAACCGCTTGTCGATCTTGAGTTCGGAGCTTGGCAGCTTCTCGATATATTCCAGATTCGATTGCCCCGTGCCGAAATCATCGATCGACAGGCAGATCCCGCGCGCCTTCAACGCGGCGATCTGCGGGGCGATGCGCTTGTCTTCCAGCTTGGCCGTCTCCGTTAGTTCGAGGGTGAGATTTTCGGGCGGAAATGCATGTCGGCCCAGCATTGTCATGATGTCGAACAGCAGGTGCGTATCGCTCAGGCTTTTGGCCGACATATTAACGGCCAGCTTGAATTCGGGATCGAGTGCAATCGCGCGTTTGCCGTCGACCAGCGCGGCCTCCATCACCACCAGTGTGAGTTCGTTGATCCGGTCACCCGCTTCGGCGGCCAGCACCAGTTCCAACGGATTGATCCACTCCACGCCATCAGGCTGCCAGCGGATCAACGTTTCTGCGCCGACAATGCGTCCGGTCATCAGGTCGATCTTGGGCTGGTAGGCAACCCCGATGCTACGCTCACGCAGGCCTTTTTCCAGCACCCGCAGCATTTCCAGCCGGCTGTTGCGCGCTTCCAGATAGGCGGCATCGTTGATGATGAACCGCACACCGCGTGTTGCTGCCTCGTCCGCCGCCTGCATCGCCTTCTTAATCCGCTGACCCAGCGCAAGCGCATAATTGGTATCAATGCCGAGCGCCGGGCCGCTACCCGCCGACTGCCAGTCATGGCTGATCGCGGTCTTGAGCATCAACGCCAAACCGTCGGCATGGCGTTCCAGCTCAATAGTTTCCATGCGCGGGGCGAGCCACACCAGAATGTCCCGCTCAAATGCGACGTCGCCTGCTTCGCCCGGCCCTTTGATATAGGTGATCAGCGTGTTGATGAATTCGCCCAATTCGCGCGTGGTCCATTCTTCCGACATTTCGGCAAGACCCGCGATCTTGAGCGCGTAGACATCGCGTTCCGCATTGGTCCGATCCGAACTCAAGGCAGAAGTCGTCATCGCATCGGCTTCGGTGCTGTAGTATTTGCGGTTGATGCGGTGGAATCCGATTGCCGCGCCGGTCAAGGCGAGCAGCGCCGAAAGCACATCGATGTTGATTCCCAGCTCATCAAGAACGAGCGGCAACGCCAGCAATCCGAGCCCAGCCAGCACCAGTGCTTGCGTCGATTTGGAGCGGCCCATCACCTGCCACAAAAGCGAAAGGCCGACGATCAGGAGCGCGGGATACCAGCGCAGATCAATCGGCGCGCCGCGTTTCAACGTGTGGGCCCCCATGATATGAAAATAGGCACCAGGTACCTTGCCGTCGCGCAAAACCATCCGATAATAATCTGCTGACAGTGTGAAAGCCTGACCGACAATCACCTTTTTTCCGGCGAGTTTTTCAGGTGAAAACTGGCCCCGGGCAATGTCGATGTAGCTAATGGTCGGTATTGTGCTGGGATTGAATGCATAGTCGGGACGATAGTCGCGCACCGGGCCGGTATAATCGGCCAACAATGCCGACAGAGATGGATGGTTCTGACCATCAAGCTCGACCTCGGTGGGAAATGTGACCGAAAGGTTGAACGGGCTGCCCAGACCGGTCATAGCTGCAAGACCGCCTTTCTGGCGGAATTCGGGCCGTGGGACGATTTGCTCAGCGACCTGAAAACTGATCTCCTGCCGAGGCACAAAGCCGAGCCAGACCTTGCCTTCGTGCCTTGCCAGAGCCTTTGCAAACGCTGCATCGGCAGCCGGGCTTTCGGGGTCAGCATGGGCACGGTCGAACGCAACCATCGCTACGCCCGCATTAAACAGGATATCAAGCAACTGGCTATCATCCACGCGCGATGGAAGCTTCCCCCCAAAGTTATTGATAGTCCTATCGTCAATCGCGATCATGACGATATCCTGCGGCGCTGGCCGGCTGCGCAGTTCGGCGCGGATGGCCCGATAGAAGTCCTCAGCCGGCAGCGGCAGGTCGACAAGGCCGGAAAGCAACCCGAACAGTATCGCAAACGCCGCTACTTTGGCGCGCTTGCGGCGGAGCAGTGCGCCGCCTGACCGCAGAGCATCTTCGCCATCCAATACCGCGGCCACACCGTCGCCGGTCGTGCGGGGCTCGCGGCGCACGTAACCTGCCAGGGATTGCAGTATTCTGATCATTGCGCGTGCGACATCCGAAGGAGAGCTCGCGTTAACCCTAGGACACGTTGGTTAATTCATCGCAAACGGTCTTCGCGCAGGTTTACACGACCTGTCCGGCCACCATGCCAAGCGCAATCGAGAGCGCCCCAAGGCCGAGCGAAAGGTGCCAGCGCAGCCGCATGAAGTCTGCCGCAGCATATCCAAGCGCACGGTCAACCATTGGCGACAACATGATCAGCGCGCCGAGATAGAATAGCGCCGGGCCGGGCCATTCCCACCCGAACGTCCACGGCAGGAACAACGCCACCGCCAGCAGGCTCGGCATCACCGCCAGGATATAGGCGCCAGTTGTAGCAGGTTGACCCGCTTTGGCACTCGCCAATGCTTGCCCCCACCACACTCCGCCAAGGAAGCTGAAGATCGCCGCCGCATAGGCAAACCCGCCCGCCAGCGCCGAATAGCGCCATTCATGCCCGCTCACGACCATCGCCACACAGAACACTTGCGGCAGCAGCCCGGCATAGCCGAGCGCGCGAGCGGTGGGAGAGAGTGAGGCGGCGGCGGGCAATGTTTGTTCGTCCATCCCGCCACAAGTCGCCAGCCCGCCGCCCGGTTCCCGCCCCACTTGCGAGCCAGCGCCGATTGCGCCACTTGAAGGGGTATGAACCTGTTCGATCTCACGGGCCGCACGGCCATCATCACTGGCGGCAATGGCGGGCTTGGCCTGGCGATGGGCCGGGGTCTGGCCAAGGCTGGCGCCAATATCGCCATCTGGGCGCGCGACGCCGATAAAAACGCTGCCGCCCGCGCGGAGCTCAAGGCGCTGGGCAGCGGCGAAGTGATCACCCTCGCCTGCGACATCGCCGACGAAAACAGCATCGAGGCCGCAATGGGCGCAACGCTCGAAGCGCTTGGCCGGGTCGATATCTGCTTTGCCAATGCCGGGATTTCGGGCGCGGGCACGGCCATTCCTGACATTACGGCGGAAGGCTGGGATCACACGATGGCAATCAACACGCGCGGCGCGGCGCTGGTTTACAAGCACGTGACCCGTCACATGATCGCCCGCGCCAAGGAAGGCGATGCGGGCGGCAAGCTGATCGCGACTTCATCCGGACAGTCGATCATGGGGGTCAACCGCTCCTCAGACTACGCCGCATCCAAAGCCGCATTGAACGGCCTCACCCGTGCGGCCGCGTTTGAACTGGCGCGCCACCAGATCACTGCGAACGCGCTGTTGTTCGGGTTTTACGAAACAGACATCACCGCCAAGGCCGATCCCCGCTTCGGTGAATGGATGGCCAAACGCATCCCGCTGCGCCGCCCTGGCGATCATGAGGGGCTGGAGGGGTTGGCGGTGTTCTTTGCCTCTTCGCACTCCGATTACATCACCGGGCAATGCCTGCCCGTGGATGGAGGGCTTTGCATTTCCTAATTGCGCTTTGGCTGGCAGGCACCATCTCTCGCGGAACGCAGCTTCGCCGAAGCCGTTGCCAGCAAAAGCCTCTCGCAGATGGAACTCCCCTCCCCGTGTCCGACGATACCATTCCTGAATTCGATAACCTGCCCGAAGACCGCAATCGCCAACGCGCCGTGCCATCGGGCCGGATTGCGCGGTTCGGCACCTTTGGGCGGCTGGTTGGCGGGGTTGCAGGCGGGATGGTGGCAGAAGGTGCGCGGCGGATTGCCAGCGGTGAAGGTATCTCGGCGCGCGACCTGATCCTCACCCCCGGCAATGTTCAGCGCATGACCGATCGCCTGTCGCACTTGCGCGGGGCGGCGATGAAGATGGGGCAAATGATCAGCCTGGATGCCGGCGATTTCCTGCCGGACGAGCTATCGAAAATCCTCGCCACCCTGCGCGATCAGGCCAATTTCATGCCGACCAAGCAACTCGACGCCGTGCTGCGCGCCGAATGGGGTCCGGATTGGCGCAAGCAATTCCGCTGGTTCAACCCCCGCCCGATTGCCGCTGCCAGTATCGGGCAAGTGCACAAGGCGCTGACCCGCGATGGCGAGGAATTGGCGATCAAGGTGCAATATCCCGGCGTCGCCAAGTCGATCGACAGCGATGTCGATAATGTGATGACGCTGCTGAAGGTCGCAGGTTTTGCCCCGCCTGAATTGGAAATGGGCAAGCTGATGGCAGCGGCCAAGCAGCAACTCCACGAAGAGGCCGATTACACCCGCGAAGGCGAGCAAATGGCGCTATATCGGGAACGGTTGGCGGGTACCCCCGGCTTTGTCGTCCCGCGCCTGCACGAAGGGCTGACGCGCGGATCGATCCTCGCGATGAGTTTTGAAGACGGCGTTTCGATTGAGGAACTCGGCAATGAGCCGCCCGAACGCCGCGATGAGGTGTTCGCCCGGCTGATTCGGCTGGTGACCCGCGAATTGTTTGATTTCGGCGTGATGCAGACCGATCCCAACTTCGCCAATTTCCGTTACCGGCGCGAAACGGGTGAGATCATCCTGCTCGATTTCGGCGCCTGCCGTCCGGTCGATCCGGCGGTGGCAAATGGCTATCGCAAGATGCTCGCCGCCGGATTGGAAGGCGACGCAGCGCAGGTGCTGGCCGCCACGATCGAAGCCGGGTTCATGATGCCGATTGTCGCGGAAAAACACCCGGATCGGGTGAACAAGATGATCGAGATCGTGATCGGCGAAATGCGCGAAGATGCGCCGTTCGATTTCGGCGACCGGGCGTTCATCCCGCTCCTGCGCGAAGAAGGCTATGCCATCGCGCAGGACAAAGACACCTGGGCCTTCCCGCCGATTGAAACGTTGTTCGTGCAGCGCAAGGTTTCCGGAACGGCGCTGCTCGGCGCGCGGTTGAAGGCCAAGGTCAATATCCGGCGGATCACCGAAGAAGTGCTGGGAAGCACCGCACCGCTGCCCGCAGCCGCCGCTTGATGCCAGTTAGGCCGGTCTAGACCCCCTCTAGACCCCGGTTAGCCTGCCGCTTGGTTAATGTTTCATGTGAAACATTGGCGTCATGGCATGGACTTTTGCAAAGGTTTGCCATATTGGGCCGCGATGCTCGGGGGGGTTGATCATAGAATATCGGTGCTGTTCGTGTGTCTCGGCAATATCTGCCGGTCACCGATGGCCGAAGGCGCATTCCGCGCCGCTGCCCACCGCAGCGGGCTGGACTGCGTTGTGGATTCAGCCGGGACTGCCTCATACCACTTGGGCGATGCGCCTGATCCGCGCGCAATTGCCATTGCTCGCGCCCACGGAATTGAAATCGGCGGGCAATATGCGCGCCAGATTGATGCCAAGGATTTCTTTCGTTTCAATCACATCATTGCGATGGACAGCGCCAATCTCGAAGGGATCAAGGCCCGCGCCCCGCGCGATGGCACGGCCCGGATCAGTATGCTGTTTGACGCGGTCCCCGGTCGCGGTGGGCATTCGGTGCCAGACCCCTATCACGGCACGGCCGACGATTTTGCAAGCACCTGGGCGACCATCGATGAAGGGGTGGCAGGCCTGCTCATGCAGCTCCGCGCCGAGGCGGCCAGCCTCACCCGCTAACCCCCGCGCAGCAGCTGCACACCCCAATCGCGTTCAAACAGATAAAGCAGCCGCCGCGCCGCCTCTCCGCGTGGCGAATTCAGCCCCCCATCCCGCTCGATCAACAGCCGCGCATCGGCATGGGCTAGCGGCAAAAGCCGTTGCATTTGTTCAAGATTAGCGATCCGAAACGCCGCATCCCCCGATTGCCGGGTGCCCAGTAATTCGCCCCCGCCGCGCAGCTCCAGATCTTCCTCGGCAATTCGGAAACCGTCCTGCGTCTCGCGCATCAGCGCCAACCGCGCCCGCCCGGTTTCCGACAAGGCCCCGCCGCGCAGCAGTAGGCAGGTGGACTTCTCAGCCCCCCGCCCCACCCGTCCGCGGAGCTGGTGCAACTGAGCAAGGCCAAACCGTTCGGCCTGTTCGATCACCATCAGCGTCGCAGTCGGCACATCCACCCCGACCTCGATCACGGTGGTCGCCACCAGCAATCGCGCCTTCCCGCTGGCAAACTGCTCCATCGCGGCATCCTTGATTTCCGGACGCAATTGGCCGTGAACCAGCACCACCGCATCGCCAAACCGCTCCTTCAGTGCAGCATAGCGTGCCTCTGCCGCGGCGATATCGGCAATGTCTGGCGCGCCGTCGATTTCGCGCACCATTGGGCACACCCAATAGGCCTGTTGCCCGCTGGCGAGGTGCCGCTCGACGCCTGCGACGACTTCGTCCATCCGCTCCTGCGGGACAACGCGGGTGTCGATCGCCTGCCGTCCCGGAGGCAATTCGTCGAGGCGGCTGACATCCATCTCACCATATTGCGCCAGCGTCAGCGAGCGCGGGATCGGGGTCGCCGTCATCGCCAGAGTATGCGGCGCACGGCGGCCTTTCGCTGCCAAAGCAAGACGTTGCGCGACGCCAAACCGATGCTGTTCGTCAATCACCACCAGCCCCAGATCGCGGTAATTCACCGTATCCTGAAAGATTGCATGGGTGCCAACGAGGATCTGGATCGAGCCATCCATCAGCCCAATCAGGATGCTTTCACGTTCCCGGCCTTTCGCGCGCCCGGTCAGAAGCGCAATCTCCACCCCCGTCGGGCCAAGCATTTTACGCAAGGTTTCATAATGTTGTCGAGCAAGGATTTCGGTCGGGGCCAGCAAAGCCGCCTGCTTTCCCGCCTCCACCGCGATAAGCATGGCATTGAGCGCAACCACGGTCTTGCCAGCGCCGACATCGCCTTGCAGCAGCCGCAGCATCGGGGCTTCCTGCGCCATGTCGCCTTCGATCTCAGCGATTGATCGCACCTGCGCTCCGGTCAGCGCAAACGGCAGGTGCAGTTTCGCACGCAGGCCACCGTCGCCCGCCAGCGCCATCCCCTTGCGCCGCCGTCCCTCGGCCTTGACCAGCAGCAGCGCGAGGCTGTTGGCGAGCAGCTCGTCATAGGCCAGCCGGTCACGCGCTTTCTCGTCGGTGGTCTGGTGGGCAAGCACCAAGGCATCACGCCAAGCCGGCCAGCCGGAATGGGCGAATTGGCTGGGCTCGATCCACTCAGGCAGCTCTGGCAGACGGGCGAGCGCCTGCTCCACCAGGCTGGCAACCTTGGGCTGCGTCAACCCTTCGGACAGCCCATAGACCGGCTCGGAAAGCCGCCCCATATTGGCCGCGCTTTCAACCTCGATATGATCGGAATGGACGATCTGGAGCATGTCACCGTATCGGTCGAGCCGCCCGGCGATCCAGCGCCGCTCACCCACGGGGAGCAGCTTTTTGGCGGAATAGGCCGCTTTTCCGAACCAGCTCAGCGCGCAGATATTGCCCACCGCGTCCTGCGCCAGCACCCGGTACGGCCCGCGGCTGCCGGGGCGCGGGGCACGGTGTTCGATCGGCGTGAGCGCAATGATCACCTGCTCGCCCTCGCTCCCGGCGTCCAGATCGGCAATCGCATGACGGCTGACGAAGCGTTCCGGAAGGTGATACGCGACATCCTTGACCCGCGTCAGGCCAAGCTTTTCGAGCGGCTTCATCACCTTCGGCCCGACGCCTTCGAGCGTCTGGACTTCGGCAAAAAGCGGATTGAGAGCCTCGGGGCGCATGATGGTTCGCTACCACTCATCTTTCGTCATTGCGAGGAGCCGAAGGCGGAAGCGAAGCTGTTTCGAAGAAACACCCGGCAATCCATGTTCCACTGTCACGTTCATTCGCTGCCACCGATGGTGGATGCCGCGCCTTCGGCTCGCAATGACGAGTTGAAGGCACTGCGGTGCATCGCTAGGTGGGGCGCATGACCGACACTCCAACTTTAGAACAGCGTCTCGCTCGCGCGAAGTTCCGCGCCTGGCACCGCGGCACGCGTGAAGCCGATTACATGATCGGCGGCTATTATGATCGCTACCATAGCGGCTGGGGCGATGCCGAACTGGTGTGGTTTGAAGCACTGCTCGACGAGGATGATGTCGATGTGATGGCCTGGGCGCTCGGCTCCCAGCCCCCGCCCGAACATCTGGCGGGCGACCTGCTCATCATAATGCAAAAGCTCGATTACGTCGACATTCCGCGCTGAGCGCTGGCGCCGGGCGGGAACGCTTTGGGCCCGCGCCGCTTGACTGGAAACCTATGCCCGACCTTTCCCGCATCCTCGCGGCCCAAAGCCCGCTGACCCTCGCCTCGCTCCCGCGCGGGAGCTTGCCGTTGGTGCTTGCCGATTTGGCCCGCGCGGCCAAGCGCCGGGCAGTGTTCATCGCGCCCGACGATGCAGCGATGCGCGCAGCGGTGGAAGCGGCACAGTTCTTCGCGCCCGAGATTGACGTGTTCGCCTTCCCCGCGTGGGATTGCCTGCCTTACGACCGCGCCAGCCCCGCGCTGACGATCAGC
Organism: Sphingomonadales bacterium Ga0077531; assembly: GCA_001464915.1. Lineage (GTDB taxonomy): Bacteria > Pseudomonadota > Alphaproteobacteria > Sphingomonadales > Sphingomonadaceae > Erythrobacter. Next base: position 6,126 of record LNED01000009.1, on the reverse strand, counting down.
GCCGAACGGCTCGCCGCGCTGCACAAGTTGCAGCAGCCCGGCACCGTACAGCAATTGCTGGTCACCACCGTAAACGCCGTGCTGCAACGCGTGCTTACCCCGTTCCGGGTGCGCGAAAGCGTGCGCGAGTTCAAAGTGGGCACGACGATCGGCCACGCCAGCCTCGCTAAGCTGCTGACCCGGCAGGGCTATGGCCGCACCGACACGGTGATCGACCACGGCGAATTCGCGGTGCGCGGTTCGATTGTCGATATCTTCCCTTCCAGTCTCGATGCGGGTCTGCGGCTCGATTTCTTCGGGGATGAACTGGAAAGCCTGCGACTGTTCGATCCCGCCACGCAGTTGACGGTGGAACGCGTGGAGTCGCACCTGCTGCTGCCTGCGTCCGAGGCACTGCTCGACGAGGACAGCATCAAACGCTTCCGCAGCCGTTACCGCGAATTGTTCGGCGCCAATGCCACGCAGGATCCGCTGTATGAGGCCGTGTCCGACGGGCGGCGGCTCGCCGGGATGGAGCATTGGCTGCCGCTGTTCGAGGACAAGCTGGCAACCCTGTTCGATCACCTTGGTAAAGACGATGTGGTGGTGATTGATCAGGGCGCGGTCGGCGCGGCCGAGGAGCGCCTGACCGACATTACTGATTATCACGACCAACGCAGCCGGATCGCTAGCGAGAAAAAGGGCAGCTACCGGCCGCTTGGGGCCGACGCGCTGTATCTCACCCGCGCTGAGTTCGACGCAGGTCTCGCCATTATGCCGGCGCACCGGGCGAGCGGGTTTGTGGCGGAAGGCGGCGCGAACGTGCTCGACTTCGGCTTCCGTTCAGCGCGCGATTTCTCGCCCGAACGCGGGCGCGGCGAGAATGTCTATGAGGCCGCCGCCGCGCACCTGAAGGCGGTCAGCAAGGCGGGGCGCAAGCCGGTGTTTGCGGCCTATTCCACCGGCAGCGCGCGGCGGATCGCATCGATCCTGGACGAAGCGGGCGCAGTTACCGCGCTTGCCAGTAATTGGCAGCGGGCGCTGGGGCTGTCGGCGAAAGGCAAAGCGGCGGTCGTTGTCCTGCCGCTAGAAACCGGGTTCGCCAGCGATACGCTTGACATGATCACCGAAGCCGATGTGCTGGGCGATCGGTTGGTGCGGCGCAAGAAAAAGCGGCGGGATTCCGATGCGTTCCTCGCCGAACTTCAGGCGCTCGGCAAAGGCGATCTGGTCGTTCACATCGAACACGGGATCGGGCGCTATCTCGGCCTCGAACCGATCCCGGTCGGCAAAAGCCAGCACGATTGCGTCGCGCTCGAATATGCTGGCGGGGACAAGCTGTTCATCCCGGTCGAGAATATCGACGTGCTCAGCCGCTACGGCTCGTCCGAACAGGCAGTGCCGCTCGACCGCTTGGGCGGCGAAGCATGGCAGCGCCGCCGCGCCAAACTCAAGGAACGCATCACCGCCATCGCAGGCGAATTGATGCAGGTCGCCGCCGCCCGTGCGCTGCGGCAAGCGACCGTTCTGGCAACAGATCACGCGACGCTGAACCAGTTCGTCGACCGCTTCCCTTGGTCGGAGACCGAGGATCAGGAACGCGCAATTGCCGATGTGCTCGGCGATCTCGAAAGCGGCCGCCCGATGGACCGGCTTGTCTGCGGCGATGTCGGCTTCGGCAAAACCGAGGTGGCCCTTCGCGCGGCGTTTGTGGCGGCAATGGCGGGCCAACAGGTTGCGATTGTTGCCCCCACTACCCTGCTCGCCCGGCAGCACTATCAGAATTTTGCCGAGCGTTTCGCAGGTTTCCCTCTGAACGTGGGGCGGTTGTCGCGCCTCGTTACATCCAAGGAAGCGACCGAGACGCGCGAAGGGCTGGAGAACGGGCAGGTTGATCTTGTGGTTGGCACCCACGCGATCCTATCCAAGTCGACCAAGTTCAAGAATCTCGGCCTTGTGATCGTCGACGAAGAACAGCGGTTCGGCGTCACCCACAAGGAAAAGCTGAAACAGCTTCGCACTGACGTCCATGTGCTCACCCTGACCGCCACCCCGATCCCGCGCACGCTGCAAATGGCGATGAGCGGCCTGCGCGAACTCTCCACCATCCAGACCCCGCCGGTCGACCGGCTCGCGGTGCGTACCTATGTGATGGAGTGGGACGACATGGTGATGCGTGAGGCGCTGCTGCGTGAACATCACCGCGGCGGACAGAGCTTCATCGTCGTGCCCCGCATCTCTGACATGGCTGATGTCGAAGAATGGCTGCGCGAACACGCACCCGAAATCAAATCGGTCTCCGCCCACGGCCAGATGAGCCCCAGTGAGGTGGAGGAACGGATGGGCGCGTTCTACGATCGCAAATATGACGTGCTGCTATCGACCACCATCGTCGAAAGCGGGCTCGACATCCCCAGCGCCAATACCATCATCATCCACCGCGCCGACCGCTTTGGCCTTGCCCAGTTGTATCAGCTTCGTGGGCGCGTGGGCCGGGCAAAACTGCGGGCCTATGCCTATCTGACGCATGAGAAAGACGTGGCCCTTTCAGAAGTCGCGCAGAAGCGGCTAAAGGTGCTCGGCGATCTCGACAGTCTCGGCGCGGGCTTTCAGCTGGCGAGCCATGATCTCGACATTCGCGGGGCGGGCAATTTGCTCGGCGACGAACAATCGGGCCACATCCGAGAAGTCGGATTTGAGCTTTATCAGGCGATGCTGGAGGAGGCGATCCTCGCGGCCAAGGCGGGCGAAATGGGGCTGGAACCTGCACGCGACAAGGTCACGCCGCAGATCACCGTCGATGCCCCGATCATGATCCCCGAGGAATACGTCCCCGATCTTGCGGTGCGCATGGCGCTCTACCGCCGCCTTAACCAGGCCGAGGGGCAGCACGAGATCGAAAGCATGGCGGCCGAGATGATCGACCGCTTTGGCGACCTGCCACAACCGACCAAGAACCTGATCCGCCTGATCGAAATCAAGCATCAGGCGATCGGCGCCAACATCGCCAAGATCGATGTCGGTGCGCGCGGCACGTTGGTGGCATTCCACAAGGACGATTTCCCCGATCCTGTGGGCCTGATCGCCTATGTCGAGCGCCTCAACGCCAGCGCCAAAGACACCGCCAAGCTGCGCCCGGACATGAAGCTGGTGATAAACCGCGCCTGGGGCGATCCGCAGAGCCGCTTGAACGGGCTGTTTCAGCTGACCAAGGGTTTGAGTGGGATTGTGAAGAAGGCGGCGAAGGGGCGGAAGGCGGGTTGAGAGCGGGTGTCGCTGCCAATGTGCGGAAAGTTGCCATTCAGCAAACGCCTCCTAATCGGTCATTGCTTTTCGCGATCATCAACCTCAATTGCTGACGCGTAATAACATGGCTAAAACCCGACGTATGAGACTTTTCACTGTCGTTTGCGATTACGATGGCGGCACCTATGTGTCGCAGTTCGAGGGGCGTAATCCGCGTGATGTTGCTCATCAGTGGGCCACAATGGTACGTGCCGAGCGCCCCGTTCCCCGATCTTCAGCTCATATTGCTAATCGGGTTCTGCGCGATCTGGATGATGGGTTCGAACCAGCTGCTTTGAGCGGCATCACAAATGTCTGGCAAATTGGAGGAAGTGTAGGGCGCAGCTTCTACACCGCAACTTTCGTGATGCAGTCAAATTGACTGCTGCTTTCACCTCTTGCGCATTGAGACCGGACAGTCAGTAATCCACCCAGTTCCTGTCATTCGCTGATCAAAACTACCACACCAAAAGCAGTCAGCTTGGCGACCACAGCCTACCCGTGCCCCATCCCCCGCGCCGTTCGCGCCAACGCCACCACACTCTCGCTCGGCATAGGTTGCGCGCGCAAAAATCCCTGCCAGTAATCGCAACCTTCCGCGGTGATCGCGGCGCGCTGGATCTCGCTTTCGATCCCCTCGGCATAGACGGCCAAACCGAGCGCCTTGCCCAGTTGAAGTATCGCCCGCATCACGGCGAGCGCGGTGGCATCGCCCGGTATGCCTTCGACCATCGCCTTGTCGAGCTTCAACGCATCCAATGGCAGTTCGCGCAGATAGCGGAAGTTGCAGAACCCGGCGCCGAAATCGTCGAGCGCAGTGCGGAACCCTAGCCCCCGCAGCGCCTTCAACGCAGACGCCGCCTGCGCCAGATTGCGCAGCAGCAAATCCTCGGTAATCTCCAGCATCAACCGCTGCGGTGCGATGTCGGATCGGCCAATCAGCGCGGCGAAATCGGCGGCAAAACGCGGGTCGCCCAATTCCTCGGGCGTAATGTTCAACGACAGGGTCAGCCCCTCAGGCCAGGTCGCCGCATCCTCCAGCGCCCGGGCCACAACATGGCGTGATAGCGGCGCGACCAAGGCCGCCCGCTCGGCAATCGCAAACAGATCGCGCGCGCCAATCTCGCCCAGCGACGGATGCCGCCAACGCGCCAGCGCCTCGGCCCCGACCACCGCGCCGGTGAGGCAAGAGAATTGCGGCTGGAACAACACCTCGATCTCGCGCCGGTCGAGAGCGCTGAGCAGATCGGCCTCGAGCGCGCCGACGCTGACACCGGGAAAGCGCCCGCGGGTAACGCTGCCGCGCAAGGATGTCCGACCCTGTTCCATTCCGTTCCTTTTTTGCCTGTCTTCCTTAACCATCGAATTGGCGCAATGCCTGCATCAATTGCAATCCGCCCGAATCTGGCACATCAGGGCATTCCGCTTGAGACGCGCCGGGGATAAGTGGCCCGCATCCACTTTTGGCCCGGGGAGGGGGACACATGGCGAGCAATGGATCGGCTTTTCAGCGGCTCGCGCTGGTCGCCTCGGATACGCCGCGCGCTGAGGAGGCGTACGCAGCGCTGTTGCAGCAGCACGAATGGGTGCCGCTGGATCAAGCGGACGCCGTGGTGGTTCTCGGCGGCGACGGCTTCATGCTGCAAATCTTGCACGCGATGATCGACTCCGGGCGGGTGGTGCCAGCTTATGGGATGAACCTTGGCACGGTCGGCTTCCTGATGAACCGCTATGACAAACGCGCGGCAATTGCCTCGCGGGTTGCGCGGGCACGGCGTTGGACAATTGCACCCTTGCAGGTCGAGGCGATCACGCAGGATGGTGAGAGCCATGCGATGTGCGCGATCAACGAAATCTCGTTGCTGCGCGAAACTCGCCAGACCGCCAAGATCGAAGTCAGCGTGGGCGACCGGGTGCGGATCAAGGAATTGGTTTGCGACGGGGTACTGGTGGCAACGCCAGCGGGATCGACCGCCTACAACCTGTCGGCCAACGGCCCGATCCTGCCGCTGGACAGCCGGATGCTCGCCCTCACCCCGATCAGCCCGTTTCGCCCGCGACGCTGGCGCGGGGCAATTCTGCCTGACCGGATGAAAATTGTGCTGCGCGTGCTCGACCCGGCCAAGCGTCCGGTCGCCGCCGTGGCCGATCAGAAAGAATTGCGCGACATCGCCGAAGTGCGCCTCCAGATCGCGCAGGATATTGAGCTTACCCTGCTGTTCGACCCCGGCCAATCGCTGGAAGAACGAATTGTCGCAGAGCAATTCGTTACCGAGTGATGGAGACGGCGAGGCGTTCAAAACCCCCTTGCAATCCGCCGCCCCGCCCCATATAGGCGCGCTTCCGCTCTTCCTGAGACCGCTTGGAAGAGTTGCTCCCCGATAGCTCAGCGGTAGAGTAGGTGACTGTTAATCACTTGGCCGTAGGTTCGAATCCTACTCGGGGAGCCATTTACCTCCAAATTATCTAGTTTTTCCAAGCTCTTAGGCCTAGCTGGCCTAAAGCTTCCCCACACCACGTTAGAACGCGTTGCGATTGTAAGGTCGCTGCGCGGGTTTGCATTCTTGCACGAAGAGCAGCTTTTGGGAAAAGCGCGAATAGTTCGAAATGACCGCAACTGGGTGGAAAACGGAACGGCTGCTTTCCGCTGGCCACGACTTCCAGCGGCTTGGCGTACCTCATTCCTTGCTGAGAAATTTCTGCACCAATCGTGTAAACTCAGTAGGCGCCGTCATGAGGATGAAATGCGGCGCACCTTCAACCCGGATCAACTTTATGTCTCCCGACGCCTTCAGCCTTGCGACGTGCTCATCGGCGCCGTGAAAAGGCGTTTTGGGATCAAGCGTCCCGTGAAGCACGATT
>LNED01000008.1 GCA_001464915.1 Sphingomonadales bacterium Ga0077531 | reverse complement strand
GCGATTGCGCTCGGCCACCCGCTCGGCGCTTCGGGCACCAAGCTGATGGCGACGCTGGTTCACGCGCTCAGGGCCCAAGGCAAGAAATACGGCCTGCAAACCATGTGCGAAGGCGGCGGCGTCGCCAATGTGACGATTATCGAGGCACTCTGAGCCTCTCGACCCCCAATTTGCCCCAATTTGAATATCAGGAGAGAATGATGGAAGTTTCAGCCAATACTCCCGCCGTCGTCACCGGTGGTGCCTCGGGCCTCGGCGCAGCCACCGCGCGCGCGCTGGCGGCCAAGGGCGCCAAGGTCGCGATTTTCGACATGAACGCTGAAAAGGGCGAAGCGCTCGCCGCAGAAATCGGCGGTGTGTTCTGCATGGTCAACGTGACCAGCGACGCCGACGTTGACGCCGGTTTCGCCAAGGCCCGCGCCGCCCACGGGCAAGAGCGGATTCTGGTCAACTGCGCCGGGATCGGCAATGCGATCAAAACCGCCAGCCGTTCCAAGGAAGATGGTTCTATCAAGCACTTCCCCGTCAGCGCGTTCGATTTCGTCATTCAGGTCAACCTGATTGGCACCTTCCGCTGCATCGCCAAATCGGCGGCAGGAATGTTGACGCTCGACCCGCTCGACGAATTCGGTGAGCGCGGCGCGATCGTCAACACCGCGTCGGTGGCGGGTGAAGACGGCCAGATCGGTCAGGCGGCCTATGCTGCATCAAAGGCGGGTGTGATCGGCATGACGCTGCCCATCGCGCGCGACTTGATGAACGAAGGCATTCGCGTCAACACCATCCTGCCGGGCATTTTCGACACCCCGCTGCTCGCCGCAGCTCCCCAGAACGTACGCGATGCGCTGGCCGCCAGCGTGCCGTTCCCCAAGCGTCTGGGAATGCCGGTGGAATATGCCAAGCTTGCCATGACCATGATCGAGACCGGCTATTTCAATGGCGAAGACGTGCGGCTCGACGGCGCAATCCGCATGGCCCCGCGCTAAACCATTTTGGTTCATCGCCAGTGACTTCGAAAACCCTCGCTTTTGCGGGGGTTTTCTTTTGCCCGCAGCGTGGCATCACTGGTGCAAATCAATGAGAGGATTTCCATGACCACCTATACCCAGATCATCGTCACCAAGGCCGATGGCATCGCCACCGTCACTCTGAACCGCCCGGACAAAATGAACGCCTATACCCGCACCATGGGCGAGGAGATCATGGCAGCGATGGACGATATCGACGCCGATGATGCGGTACGCGCCGTGATCTTCACCGGCAGCGGTGAGCGCGCGTTCTGCGCGGGCGCGGACCTGACGCCCGAAGGGGGAGGGCACGTGTTCTCCGACCCCACACAGGTCGATGACCTGTCCGATGCCCGCGTGCGCGATGGTGGCGGTTTGCTGACCCTGCGGCTGTTTGAATCGAAAAAGCCGCTGATCAGCGCCTGCAACGGCGTTGCAGTCGGCGTCGGTGCGACCATGCAGCTGGCGATGGACATTCGCCTTGCAAGCGAAACCGCACGCTATGGTTTTGTGTTCGCGCGGCGCGGGATCGTACCCGAGGCCGCATCGAGCTGGTTTTTGCCGCGCATCGTCGGCATCTCTCAGGCGCTTGAATGGTGCTACACTGGGCGAGTGTTTGATGCCGCCGAAGCCAAAGCGGGCGGGCTGGTGCGTTCGGTTCACGCGCCCGAGGATTTGCTGCACGCCGCCCAATCCCTCGCGCGCGAAATTGCCGACAACACTTCGGCCATATCGGTCGCCATGACGCGAGCAATGATGTGGCGGCTGTCGGCGACCGATCACCCGATGGAAGCGCACAAGATCGATAGCCGCGCGATCTATCGCCTGTCGCGCGGAGCCGACGCGAAGGAGGGCATCGCCAGCTTCCTCGATAAACGCAAACCCATGTATCCGGGCAAGGTCAGCGCCGACATGCCCGATTTCTATCCGTGGTGGGATGCGCGCCCGTATGAGTGACGAACCGGGCCAGCTGGCGGGGTTTCTCCCCTATCAGCTATCGGTCGCGTCCAACGCGGTCAGCAGCCTGATTGCCGAAAGGTACCGCAAACGCTTCGCGCTCAAGATCCCAGAATGGCGGGTCATGGCGGTGCTCGGGGATAGCGGTGATGGGGCCGGGCCGATGACCCAGCGCGATCTGACGGCCGCCACGGTGATGGACAAGGTCGCGGTCAACCGCGCGGTCAAGGTGCTGGAAGAACGCGGTCTTGTCGCGCGTGTGCCCAATCCGGGCGACGGGCGCTCCCACTTGCTCGAACTAACGGAGGAGGGCCGGGCAATCCATGCTGAGGTTATGCCGCTGGCCAGGGAGATTGAGCGCGAATTGCTCGCCGGACTGGTGCCGGTTGAGGAAGAACTGCTGCGCCGCTTGCTCGCCCAGATGCGCAACCGTGCCGACCATTTGGCGCAGGGCCAGAACCCCAGCAGTCAAAAAGAAAGGCCGGAGCAGGGGTGATCCCCGCTCCGGCCCAGCAGTCAAAAGGAAAGGCCGGAGCAGGGGTGATCCCCGCTCCGGCCCAGCAGTCAAAAGGAAAGGCCGGAGCAGTGATTATCCCCGCTCCGGCCTTGTGCATGGCTTAATTTACGAAGCCTTATTTACGAAGCCTTGTTGAGGAAGTTATCCGAGATCGAACAGGCTGCCGGGCCAAGAATAACAACAAACAGCGTCGGCAGAATGAACATGATCAGCGGGATGGTCATGATCGCTGGCAGACGAGCGGCCTTTTCTTCGGCCCGCATCATGCGTTCGTTACGGAATTCAGCCGACAGCACGCGCAGTGCGCTGGCGAGCGGTGTACCATAACGTTCGGTCTGCACCATCGTCGTCACCACGCCTTTCACCGCTTCCAGATTGACGCGGTAGGCAAGGTTATTGAACGCCATTCGCCGTTCGTTGAGAAAGCTCAGCTCAATCGCGGTGAGCGCGAATTCATCGCCCAATTCGGGGTAAGCGCGGCCCAATTCCTTGGCAACACGGTTGAATGCGGCATCGACAGTCAGGCCGGCCTCAGCGCAGATCACCAGCAGATCGAGCGCGTCTGGAAGACCCTTCTGGATTTCCTTGGTGCGTTTGGATGCGATGTTGCTGATGTAAATTTCGGGGCCTTTGTAGCCGACAAACACGGCGGCCGCGAACACGCCGAGGCGCATGAACGGGCTCCAGTCGGGCCACACTTCGATACCATAGATCAGCAGTCCTGCTATTGCACCGAGGATAATCGGCAGAACTGCGCGAATACCGATGATCAGCACAGCCAGTTCCTTGTTACGGAACCCGGCGTGGGCCATCTTTTGCTGGACAACCTTGATCTGGCTGTCCTGCAGGACATTCATCTTGCCAAGGCTGTCCTTGACCTTGTCAGTGGTATCGGTCCGACGCACCAGGCTGGCGCGCTTTTTCGTACCGGAAGTGATGATTCCGGCCTTCAACTGCTCGCGCCGCGCTTCGAGCGCCCTGACGCGCTTGGCCATCGGATCGCGGATCGTGACCGCGGCGTAGATCGCCAGCATCACGGCAAAGGCGGCGAGACCAGCCAGCAGAGTGCCGACGAAGAAAACGTCGAAACCAAGCAGCGTTGGACCATCGGGTTGTGCGAACATGATTCAGATACCCCCGGCGTCAGATTTCAAAATTGACCATCTTGGCCATGATGAACACGCCAATGCCCATCCATCCCATCGCCCCAAGACCGGTGGCGATCAGGCGGTCGTCCGTCAGGAATCCGCCCATGTATTCTGGATTGATAAACCAGATCATGCCGAAGACGATGAAAGGCAGCGCGCCAACGATGTAGGCCGAAGCCTTGGATTCCGAGCTGAGCGCGCGGATTTTAAGCTTCATCTGCGCGCGCTTGCGCAGCACATCACCGAGGTTCGACAGCGTCTCGGCCAGGTTACCGCCCGTTTCGCGCTGAATAGCCAGCGTGATGGTGAAGAAGTTGAATTCCGCGATCGCCAGCCGGTCAGCCGTGTCCTGCAACGCATCTTCCATCGACTTGCCGACCTTCATGCGATCCATCACGGTCTTGAACTCAAATCCGACCGGGCCGGGCACTTCGGTGGCGACAATGCCGAGCGTTTCGGTCACCGGCAGGCCTGAACGCAGGCCGCGCACCAGCAGATCGATCCCGTCGGGGAATTTGTTGATGAAGGCGTTGGTCCGTTTGCCGATCAGGCGGTTGACCCAAAGGTGCGGAAGGCCCGCGCCAACGACCAGGCCGATGCCCAGTGCCAGTAGCGGTGCTCTGGTGAAGATGAACACGACCACTGCGATCCCTAGGATCAGCCCGACAGTGGCGTAGATATACTGCGTGATGGTCCAGTTCTTGCCGGTGCGGTCAAGCCGGGCGGCCAGCGCTTCGGTGCGTGATCCCGACCCCTTGATCCTATAGGTCTTGGGCTTGCGGGCCGCGACCGCGCGTTTGAACTGGGACTCCATCTTGGCGTCGAGGCTTTCCGAGTGCCGGTAGCGCAGCGACTCCATCCGGCGCTTCTGCGCCTTGGCCACGCCCGATCCGGCGATAACCTGATACGTCATGACCAGAGCGGCGAACATCGCCACCGTGATGAGCAGGGTTTGGAAAAAGTCCATGCTGTTGCTTCCTGCCTTGTCCCGCCGGAATGTGGCGGTCCCCTTCCTGTGCCCAGCGGCTTGGGGTGGACGCACCGCAGCGCCTCACATCCCTTGCCGGATTGCGTTTATTCGGCCGCGGTCGGCTCGTTCTTTGCCTTTTTGGCGAGCAGCGACTTGAAGTCGAAGCCGCCAAGCAGCGATTTCTTCTCTTCGCCCAGCGACGACAGATCGTCCGCGCTGACACCCATGACGCGTTCGGCAATCTGCCGGATCGCGGCTGTGGCCTTGCTCGACCGGTTGGCATCGACGAACACCTGACCCAGCTTTGCCGCGTTCGAGGCTGCCTTGATGTCGTAAGGCACCATGAAGTCGATCCGGCGTTCGATCGAGGCTTCGAAATCAGCCTTGCTGATCTCGGCCAGGCTCGGCTGCACCTTGTTGGCGACGATCATCGGGTGTGCGTGGCCGGCATTGGTTTTCAGCCACGACAGGATCCGGATCGTGTCACGCGCCGAGGCCAGCGTCAGCTCGCACGCCAGCACCACCAGGTTCACGTCAGCCAGCAGCTGCGGGAAATTGATGAGCATGTTGCGCGGGAGATCGATCACCGTCATTTCGAACGCCTGCCGGAATTCGTCTTCCAGCTGCACGAAAGCGGCGCCATCGGTCATCAACGGCTGGTTGATCGGGGCTTCGGCCGACAGGATCGACAGATTGTCGCCCGCCCGCACCATCGCGCGTTCAATGAACAGCGGGTCGATGCGGCTGGGGTTTTCGATCGCGTCGGTCAGGCCGCGGCCCGGTTCGAGATCAAGCGCCAGCGCGCCGGTGCCGAAATGCACATCGAGATCAAGCAGCGCGGTCGGGGCCTTGTGCTGTTCGGCGAACAGCCACGCCAGCGAAGTTGCCAGCGTTGAGGCACCAGTGCCGCCGCGCGTACCCACCACCGCGGTGGAGATGTGACGCTTGGCCGCATCGGCATCGCCCGCCTTGGGCGACATGAACACCGCCAGCGCCTGATTGAGCGCATCATGCACCTGCTGCGGCGACAATGGCTTGAGCAGGTAATCATGGATCCCGCTCGACAGCAGATCGCGATACAGGCGCACGTCGTTGACCTGACCGATGGCGATCACCACCGTGCCCGGCTCGCACACTTCGGCCAGCGCGTTGATATCGTTTAGCGGATCGCCGCATTCCGACAGGTCGACCATGAGGATCGCGGGGCTCGCGCTGACCGAGAGCGATTGCACACCATTGCGCAGGCCGCCCTTGTTGCACTTCTCCGGTTGCCAGCCCAGTTCGATCACCACCGGACGGATCACGTCCAATGCGGTGTCATCGCAGATATAGGCCGCAAACGGGTCGCGATTGCCGGGCAAGCCGGATTTCCAGGGAGCATTCATGACTTAGTTTCCTCCGCCGCCGCCGCCGCTTGCGGTGCCGGCGTCTTGCAGACCACCCGCACCGGTCGGAGCCGTTTCACGATAAGTTGAAATCGCCTTGTTCGACGTGGCGATCACGGTTTCGCTCGAACCCTTCTTGCCTTCCAGCAGGTCCTGCGGATCGGCGACCATCGCGGCGATATTGCTGTTGATGGCGCAACCAAAGCCGGGGCTTGTGCCGTTGTTGTAGTTCGAATCCGACTTCGCTGACCAATCAGGGCAACCGGGTACGGCTGCGCTCGACCGGGTGATCACCACACGGGCTTGGCCCGGATTGATGAACCCGCTGGTCACAGGTGCAGTATCGCTGATTACCAGGCCGTAACGGGCAGCCAGATCGCGCACGGCGTTGGCGACTGCCGGATTCTGGCTGGGGTTTTCGATCGAAATCCGGTCGCCATAGGCAAGGTCCATCGTTTCAAACCAGCCGTTGAGGCGTTGTTGTTCCGAAATTGGCAGGCCCGCCGAGGTGGTGGTCACATCCATCGTGAAGTTGGCGCGTTCCACCACCGGCTGCTTAACGCTGTAAAGCGAGGTGTTGGTTGCCATCCCGCCGCAACCTGCCAAGCCAAAGCCAAGCGTGGCGGCGAGTGCGAGAGCAGGCATTCGGGCCAGCATTTTGTGTCGTGCAACAGGCATCGTTTTCACCTTTCTCACGTTAGAGGCTGAAACCCGGGGCCGCTGCATTGGCCTCGCGTTCGTCCTTGCGGGTTTTCTTGTCGGCGCGGCGCGGTTTTTCCGGCTGCGTCGGGAGGATGGCGGCTGGATCAGCTTCGCTCACCTTGGGCATCGGCGCGTCGGGGTTTGACGAGGTCGGCGCGGGACGTTGTTCGCCAGACTTGCCGGCATTGTCCTGATAACCCAGCAGCTGCTCGAATTCGCTGGCCGAACGGTAGCCATCGGTTGGCAGCTTGATGTCTTTGGCATCCACCGGCTTGACCAGATAGGGCGTAACCACAATCACCAGCTCGGTTTCGCCGCGGCGGAAGTCGCGGCTGCGGAACAGGTTGCCAAGGATCGGCACGTCACCCAGACCCGGCGCTTTGTCGAGCGAGTTCTGTGAGTTTGCGCTCATCAGTCCAGCGATCATGAAGCTTTGGCCCGAACCCAGTTCCACCGTTGTTTCAGTGCGGCGGGTGGTGATTGAAGGCACCTGAAAACCGTTCAGCGTGATCGCGCCCTGCGTCGAAAGTTCGGACACTTCGGGACGCACTCGCATCGAAATCCGGCCGTTCGAGAGCACCGTTGGGGTATAGGCGAGGCTGACGCCGAACTGGCGGAACTGTACCGTCACCTGACCGAGGCCCTGCGAGACCGGGATCGGGAATTCACCGCCTGCCAGGAACGTCGCCGTCTCGCCCGACAGCGCAGTCAGGTTGGGTTCCGAAATCGTCGTCACCAGACCCAGTCGTTCGGACAGATCGAGCGTTCCGGCCAGATCAACCCCGAACAGGCGGCCAAGTCCTGCCAGCGTCGTGCCACCGGCGGTGGTGATCACTGAAGTTCCCGCACCGCCATCGGTGACATTGGTCCCAACCGGTCCGCCGGGCGTATATTGCGTCAATGCGCCGCGGCCCGTACCAATCCCGATTTGAAAGCCGTTGCCGCTGTCAGCCGAGGTAAGGTTGGCGCCGATTTCGCGCACCAGACTGCGGCTGACTTCGGCGAATTTCACCTGAAGGTTCACCTGCAACGGGGTCGCGGTCTTGAGACGGCTGATCACGTTGGCTTGATCGCCAAGGAAGGCCTGCACCAGACGTTCAGCTTCGGCGGCATCTTCGGGCGCGCCCACAGTGCCGGTCAGCAGCACGGTGTTGGTGCCCATCGTCGATACGTTCACCTTGGCGTCGGGCATCGCCAACGCCAACATCTGATCGACGCTGCCGATGTTCGATCCGACCCGGATATTGGCCGAGAAGATCACATCGCCGCGTTCATTGCTGGCATAGATGGTGGTTTCACCGCCCGCTTTGCCGAACACGTACAGCTGACGCTGCGATTTCACCTGGACATCGGCAATCTGGTCGTTGGCGACAAACACGTCGGCCATTGTACCGGGCACTGTTACCAGTTCACCGCGGCCGATCGACAGGACGATTTCCTGCGCCGGGCTGACGACTTGCTGCGCGGTGGCAGTGGTCGCAGGCATTACCGCCATCGGCACTGCGGCAAGCGCCGCCACCAACAGCTTGGTCTTGAAATTGCGAGTCATGGGTTGGCCCCCTTCGGCTTTACCACTGGCCGCCTTGGTCGAAAGCGGACGAAACGAATTTGCGGTCGTCATGATCTGATCCCCCTCAGTTCTTCACGATCGAGGTGGCCCGGCGGATGCCGCTTGCCTGACCGCTGAGGATTGCGCCGCCATTGGCCTTGGCGCTCACCGGGGTGTCGACGGTATCCTTGCCGCGGGTCACCCGGACGCTCGGCCCGCTGTAGACCGGCACGGCTGCCCCGCCGCCGCCAGTGCTGGCCACCTGGGCAGGCACGTTGGTGGTGGTGGCAGACTTGCTTGGCACAGTGGAACGCTGGAAGCGCGAGACATCGCCGCCAGTGACAAATGTGGTGCCCTTGTCGAGCGGGCGGGCCATCGCGGCCTTGAGCAGCTTTTCTTCCTGTTCGGGGGTCGCATTGTCGGGGATCTTGATGTCACCCGATGCTATCGCCCGCTCCAGTTCCGACTGGTTGTCGGCCAGCGAACGCAGCGCCAGACTGATCGTCCCGATGGTTTGCGCCACGGCAACCTTTTCCGCGATCTTGGGCGTCACTTCGAGCGTGACGGTGCGGAATTCGGTCACCACGGTCTTGCCGTTTTCGTCGGTGGTGGTTTCGGTGGTCTGATCGGTGGCGAGCACGCGCAGATTGCGCAGCACGGTTTCCGCCGTCTTGAGGCCCGCACCGCCATCCTGGCCTTGAACTTCCTGTGTCAGCACAAGGTCAACGCGGTCGCCCGGGAAGATGAAGCCGGCCACGCCGGTCATCGCCGACACCGGCACCGTCACGGCGCGCATGCCCGGCCCGAGAGCCGCTGCGAGGAAGCCGCGATCGCCCGGCCGCACCAAGGTGCCTTGCGTCACCGGCTCACCAGCGGTGACTGGAAAACGCACCACGGTGCCAATCAGCTCGTTCATGTCGGCTTCGCCGTCGATGAAGTAAGCGTCCTGCACCAGTTCCTTGGGCCAGGGCTGAAAGCCCAGCGCATCGGCGGTGATGATGGTGCCTGAGGGCAACGCCCGCTTGGCGACCAGCACCCGCGGGCCAGTGGGTTGAGCGGCAGCTTCGGCTGACGGGGCTGAGCCTCCGACGAAGATGCTCCGTGCGGCAAAGGCCGTCCCGATCGCAATGATCAGCGCGCCGAGCAGCAGAACCAGTTTCTTCCTATCCATGGCTGATTGAGCCCCCTCGTAATTGCCCTAGGTTTGGTTAGCGGGCAGGTATGGTTGCAGTGGTTACGTTCTGATTGGTTAAAATCGGGTTCACGCTGCCAAAGCGACTTTCGACGCTGCGGGCAGGTAATTGATTGCGAGCACCCACAGGCCGCCAAATGCGATGGCGACGCCGTAGGGAATGGCGAGCTTGTCTTTCTGCCGACGCGCCGTGTGCCACATGACCATCGCGACTGTCAGAACGCCGCCGGCCAGCGCCATGACGACCAGCAATTGCATGAAAATCGCAGGGCTCACCCACAGTGCGAGCACGGTCAGCAGTTTGACATCGCCGCCGCCCATCAGCTTGAATGCGAACAATCCGGCGAACACGGCAAAGGCTGCGACTGCGACGCCCAACTGCATTGCGATATCGGGCCACAGCGCCAAGCCACTCGCCCACCAGAACAGCGGCGCACCCAGCGCGATCGCGCCGTTCAGCCAATTGCTGATCTGGCGGCTGCGGATGTCCGTGAACGCGGCCACGACCAGCGCAATTGCCAAGGCGATCAGCAGACCGTAGTGGATGGTGTCAGTCACAATATGCCCCCGAAGATGCCGTGCAACGTGCACGGGCGGTGCTTCTTGAAAGGCAGTGCTACAGGTTATGACTTACCAAATAGTAACCACGCTCGGAGGCTGATATTCACGACGTTGATCTGAGTGACCCGATTGATCGCCGCACAATCCCGGCCGATGCGCGCGAAAGCACGTGGCAGGCGGCAGACGGGCATGTGATCCGCCGGATCGATTGGCCCCGTAGCGATGAGGGCGCTGCGGCTACACCGCGCGGGTCGATCCTGTTTTTTCCGGGGCGCGGGGATTTTTACGAAAAATATCTCGAAACTTTGGAACAATGGCACCGGGCCGGATGGCGGGTGACTGCCGCCGATTGGCGCGGACAGGCGGGATCAGGGCGGCTCGGCAAGGATCCTGTTACTGGCCATATCGAAGATTTTGACATTTGGATCGATGATCTTGTCGAGTTCTGGACCGACTGGGCAACGCAAACGCCGGGGCCGCACGTGCTGGCGGGCCATTCGATGGGTGGGCACGTGGTGCTGCGCGCACTGGTTGACCACCGCGTGAAGCCCGATGCAGCCGTGCTGAGCGCGCCAATGACCGGGATGGCCGGCCCGCCGCTGCCGCTTCCCTTGCTGCACACAGTCGCCAAGCTGATGTGCGCGGTGGGCGATCCGTTCCGGCAGGCGTGGAAATGGAGCGAGAAGCCGGGCGAGCTCCCCGCTGACCGGGCGCACCTTTTGACCCATGATGCGGATCGCTATGCCGATGAAGTCTGGTGGCGCGATCACCGCCCCGAATTGGTTATGGGCCCGGCCAGCTGGCGCTGGGTTGAGCGCGCGTTTGCTTCGTGGCGGCGGATTGAGGCACCCGGTCTGCTGGAAGCGGTGACAACGCCGGTCTTGTTCCTATCGACCGCAGCGGACAAACTGGTCAGCCACCCCGCCAATCTGCGCGCCGCGAATCGCCTGCCCAGAGGCGAGATGATTGCGTTTGGCGAAGAGGCGCACCACGAAATCCTGCGCGAGGTGGACGCGGTGCGCGACCGTGCGATGGCGGCGGTGAGCGAATTTCTTGACCGGGTGGCGCCGCCAAAATGAGCGGCTTGATTTACGATTTCGCCGTGATCGGTGCCGGAATGGCGGGCGCGAGCATTGCCGCGGAACTCGCCCCCCATGCGCGCGTGCTGCTGCTCGAAGCCGAGGACGCGCCGGGATACCACGCCACCGGGCGGTCTGCCGCGTTCTGGGAGGAATGTTATGGCGGCCCTGGCGTGGTGCCGTTGACGCTGGCATCGGGCGCGTATCTGAAAGAACACGGTTTTCTCACCCCGCGCGGCGCGCTGTATGTCGGGCGCGGCGAAGACCGCGCGGCGATGGACGCGCATATTGCGACCTTTGCCGGAACCGGGGTGACGATCGAGCGGCTTTCGCCCCAAGAGCTGGCCGCAAAGGTGCCGCATATCCGCCCCGATTGGAGCGAGGCCCTGCACCAACCTGCCTGCGCCGATATTGATGTGGCAGGTCTGCATCAGCACTATCTGGGGACAGCGCGGCGGCATGGCGTTGCGGTGGAATGCCGCGCGCGGATCGCTCGGGTTACCCGTGAAGGCGGCGTGTGGGCGATCACCAGTGAGCGCGGTGAGACGTGGCGCGCGGCCACCATCGTCAACGCGGCGGGTGCATGGGCAGATCAGGTCGCGCGCCTCGCCAGTGTCACCCCCATCGGTATCGCGCCAAAGCGCCGCACCGTGGCGGTATTGCGGGTCGCACCGCTTGCGCCTGCCGATTTGCCGCTGGTGCTCGACATCAATGGCGGGTTCTATTTCAAGCCTGACGCGGGCCGCCTGTGGCTCAGCCCGCATGACGAAATTGACAGCGATCCTTGTGATGCCGCTCCCGAAGAGCTCGACGTTGCCATTGCAGTCGATCGGTTCCAACAGGTGACCGACTGGCGGATCGAAGCGGTTGAGCGACGCTGGGCGGGCCTGCGCAGCTTCGCGCCTGACCGTCTGCCGATTTACGGCGCGGACGCGGGCGAGCCCGCGTTCTTCTGGTTTGCCGGACAAGGCGGCTTTGGCATCCAGACCGCGCCAGCCGCCGCGCGGTTGGGGGCGCAATTGCTATTGGGGCAGGGGGCTGATGCGATGACAGCGCGGATCGACCCGGCGATGTTCATCCCACAGCGGTTTTACCCCGCCCGGCAGGCGCAATCGGCCTAGCCAAGCGTGGCCTGATCTGGCACGTTTGTTCTGCTAATTCAGCAATAGGGAAGGGGCAGCCAATGGCGCACAAGTTTGAAATCTACAAAGACAACGCAGGCGAGTTTCGCGTGCGGTTCAAGTACAACTCCGAAGTGATGTTCTCGACCCAGGGCTATTCGAGCAAGGCGAGCGCACAGAACGCAATCGATTCGATCAAGAAAAACGGCCCCGATGCCGACGTCGAAGATAACAGCTGATTGACCGGAGCGGCGGGCCTTATCCGCCCGCCGCAATCCGCGACGCTTCGGCGCTCGCCAGCGCATCGACCCGCTCATTTTCCGGGTGGCCATTGTGCCCGCGTACCCAGTGCCAGTTCACTTTGTGCTGGCGTGCGGCTTCGATCAGGTCGTGCCAAAGATCGGCATTGCGCACCGGCTTCTTGCTGGCATTCACCCAGCCATTGCGCTGCCAACCGTGGATCCACTTGCTCATCCCGTCGAGCACATATTTGCTGTCGGAATAGAGATCGACCGTGCAGGGCTCGATCAACGCGCCCAACCCCTTGATCGCAGCCGTCATCTCCATGCGGTTGTTGGTGGTATCAGGCTCGCCGCCGGACATTTCCTTCTCATGCGCGCCCATCCGCAGCAGCACGCCCCAGCCGCCGGGGCCGGGATTGCCTTTGCACGCGCCGTCGGTGAAGATTTCGACCTGTTTCATCGCGCGCTCTCTACGGCGGGTATGGGCGGCTACGCAAGCAGGCCCGCGCCCGCTTCATCGTAGAAGTGCCAGCGCTGGACAAATTGCATCGGGTCTTTGCGGGTGACCAGCGCATCGTCCGGGGTGTCGAGCCAATCTTCGGCGCGGCTGGCGACGAACCGCAGGCACGCGCCCTTGGCGACATCGGGAAGCAGCGCGCGCTCGGCCGGTTCCAGCGGGCGGACGCTTTCGTATCCGGCGATCAACGCTGCGCCGAGTTCGGGCAGGTAGCGGTTCGCACCGTCAAAACACCACGCCGCGTGGGTCACCGCCAGATCGAGCACCATCGGCCCGGTGCAGGCGAAGTAGAAATCGATCAGCCCGGTCACCCGTTCGCCCAGCATCAGCACATTGTCGGGAAACAAATCGGTGTGGGTCTGCGAAATGGGCAGCGCGCTGAGATCAATCGCAGCGGCGGCGTGCGCGTGTTCGAGCATCGCAGGAAGCTCAGCGTGGATCGTCGCCAGCCGCTCTGCCCCGCAAGTATCGAGGATCGCGGCGCTATTGGCAAAATCCATCGCATTGGCGCGGGCCAGTGGGAAATCGCGCGCCGCCAGATGCAGCCGTGCCAGCACTTCGCCAACGCTGCGGGCCTGCGCGGGCGAGGGCCGGGTGGGGGAGACGCCGGGGAGGAATTCGATCAGCGCGGCGGCCTTGCCCTCCACCATGCGGAACGATGCGCCATCCCGGTCGTGCATGGTGCGCGGCACTGGGCAGGACTTGGCCGACAGATGATCGAGCAGATCGAGGAAATAGGGCAGATCGGCATAATCGATCCGGCGTTCATAGAGAGTGAGGATGAAGCGCGTGCCCGAATCCCCGCTTCCCGTGGTTTCCACCAGCCAGTTCGAATTCGACACGCCTTCGGCAATGCCTTTGGCCGAAACCAGTTCGCCCACGTCATAATGCGCGATCAGCCGAGCCAGATCCTCGGCGCCGAGATGGGTATAGACCGCCACTGCGCCTGCGCCTGCCGCAAGCCTATTCGGTCAGCTGGCGCGGCAGTTTGAACACCATCTTTTCTTCCGCCGCCGTGATGGTTTTCTCGCGGATCGGGCGATATTGGGCCAGCGCCGTTACCACTTCGCGCACCAGAATTTCGGGCGCCGATGCACCGGCGGTCAGCCCCAGTGTCTCCACCCCGTCAAGCCAGGCAAAGTCGATCTCGGTCGCGCGCTGGATTAGCTTGGCCGGGGTGCCCAGCCGCTCGGCCACTTCGACCAGACGCAGTGCGTTGGACGAATTGGGCGAACCGATCACCAGCACCAGATCGCAATCCTGCGCCAGTTCCTTGACTGCCGCCTGACGGTTCGACGTGGCGTAGCAGATGTCTTCGGCACGCGGCCCGCTGATATTCGGATACCGCCATTCGAGCGCCTGAATCACTTCGCGCGTGTCGTCCACCGACAAGGTGGTTTGCGTCAGATAGGCCAGTTCCTCGTCAGAATCGAACGGCAGTTTGTCGACATCCTCGATCGTTTCCACGAGGCTCATCTGGCCGGGTTCAACCTGCCCCATCGTGCCGATCACCTCGGGGTGGCCTTCGTGACCGATGAAGATGATGTGGCGGCCTTTTTCGATCTGGCGTTCGGCCTGACGGTGCACCTTGCTGACCAGCGGGCAGGTGGCATCGACATAGAGCAGCTTGCGCCGCTTCGCCTCAGCCGGAACCGCCTTGGGCACGCCGTGGGCGCTGAACACCACCGGGGCATCATCGGGCACTTCGTCCAGTTCTTCGACAAAGATCGCGCCCTGAGCTTTCAGCCCTTCGACGACGTATTTGTTGTGGACGATCTCATGCCGGACATAAACAGGCGCGCCGTAGCGTTCGAGCGCCTTTTCAACGATCTCGATTGCCCGGTCTACGCCAGCGCAAAACCCGCGCGGGGCGGCGATCAGCAGGTTAAGGGGCGGGCGTGTCGCCGTGCCAACAGAATCAGGGGAGGCAGAGCCGGGTGATGCGGGAAAGGGCGCGTTCATGTCTCACCCCCTAGCGCTTTGTGCACGTCCTCGCTAGGGCGTGCTTGCGTCTTTACGGGCGCAATGGATCAGAATTTCGAGGACGGCTGTTGATGATGCTTCGTGCGCGCGCTTTTACTGCTCTTGCCATGACGGCGGCACTGGTCGGCTGCGCCAAGGAGGGCGAGCTGGTGATTGATCAGGGCGTTGGCATCGCCAGCGTGCTGACATTGTGCCCGGCGGTCGGCATTCCTGACTATACTGGCGATGTCACAACCTTCCGCAGCGGCGAAGATCGCAGCATCGGCAGCCTTGATGTCAGCGCGGCGATGACCAATCTGCGCACCACCTGCAACGACACGGGTGAGCAGGTTTACAGCGAGGCGAGCTTTACCGTGAACGCCCGTCGCACCGATACGCAGGGCGCGCGCACGATCACTTTGCCCTACTTCGTGACCGTGCTGCGCGGCGGCACCGCTGTGGTCAGCAAGCGCGTGGGCCAGGTCACCCTGACTTTTGCCGATGGGCAAGACCGCACGACGGGCACCGGCAAGGTCGGCAGCTTTATCAACCGCGCCGATGCCGCATTGCCCGATGATATCCGCGAAAAGATCACCAAAAAGCGACGCGCCGGCGATACCGAAGCCGCGCTCGACCCGTTGGCCGATCCCGAAGTGAAGGCCGCGATTGCCCGCACCCGGTTCGAAATGCTGGTCGGGTTTCAGCTGACCGAGGATCAATTGGCGTATAATGTGACG
>LNED01000007.1 GCA_001464915.1 Sphingomonadales bacterium Ga0077531 | reverse complement strand
AGGACCCGCTGATTAAGAGTCAGCTGCTCTACCAACTGAGCTATGCGTCCATTCCGACTATCCCCGCGAAGGGTACGGACAGCGAAACGGCGATGCCTGCGCAGCCCCTGATTCGCGTGAGGCGCTGCATTTAACGCCTATCGCTCTGATGGCAAGCCCTTGCGCGGCTTTTCGTGCCGCGCGCCGAAATTGCCTCTCGTCAGCCGGTCAGGCCGCGGCGCGGCGCCGCCGCATTCCAGCGGTTCACCATCATCAGCAGCCCGATGCAGATCATATTGGTCATCATCGACGACCCGCCATGGCTCATCCACGGCAGCGGGATACCTTTGGCCGGGGCCATACCCATCACCATCAGCAGATTGATTGCGATATAGAAGAAGATCGTCGCGGTCGCTCCCGCCGCCAGCAGCGCGCAGAAACGGTCTTGCGATTCGCTCGCCACTTTCCAACCCCAGCGCAAGATCAGCGCGTACATTGTCAGCACGAACACGCCCCCGATCAGCCCCCATTCCTCAGCCATTGTGGCGAACACAAAGTCGGTATGCGGTTCGGGCAAATAGTTGAGGTGGCTTTGCGTACCGTTGTTGAATCCCTTACCGAAGATTCCGCCTGATCCGATCGCAATCTTGGACTGTGCGATGTGGTAACCGGCCCCAAGTGGATCATTTTCGGGATCGAGGAAGGTCGTCACCCGTGCGCGCTGATAGTCGCGCAATGCGAAGAAATAGGCCAGCGGGGCCGCGGCAATCGCAACGCCGGCAGCCGACATGAACCACCACAGCGGCAAGCCTGCGAGAAACATCACCACCACGCCGCCAAACGCAATCGCCACCGAAGTGCCAAGATCGGGCTGCAACAAGACCAATCCGATCGGCAGTGCAATCAGCATTCCCGATGGCACGGCTGAACGCCAGGTGCCGATCAAACCGTTCGGCAGCGTTTCGTAAAACCGCGCCATTGCCAGCACTACGGCAGGCTTCATCAGTTCGGACGGCTGTATTCGGATCGGCCCGAATTCCAGCCAACGCTGGCTACCCCCTCCGACCTGACCGACGATTTCCACCCCAAGCAGCATCAGCAGGACCACCAGATAGCCTGGGTAAGTCAGCACCCGCACCGCTTCACGAGGGAGCGAGGCGATGATGGCGGTCATTACGGAGAACACTGCAAAGCGGATAAAGTGCGACTGCGCGAACGGCTGCATCGCGCCGCCGCCGGCCGAATACAGCACCAGCCCGCCAAATGTGGTGAGCAGCACCAGCGGGATCAGCATTTCCCAAGGCTGGCGTGCTATGGGAGCCGGCACAATCCCGCGGGCGGTTGCGGTGTTCATTCGCTGACCTCTAATTGCGGCGGGGTGGGGGCGGGGGCGCTTTGCGGCTGTGGCTCGGCAACGGGGGCTGTGCTGTCGGCAGGGGGGATGGCTGCGTTGGCTTCATCGCGCGGAACAATCGCATCACTGGCAATCGCTTCGGACTGCCGCGCGGCGACCCGTGCCTCCGCCTCAACCTGATCGAAGATTTCCTGTTCGCGGCGCGGTGCCGGTTTTACGGCTGCACCTCGCTCAGCAGCATAGGCGGCGTAGCGCTGCTCAAGACGCTGTTGCGCGGTGCCGCCCCACTGCTGTTCCAGCGCGCGCAGGGCATCAAGCCCTTTTTGCGGGTCGAACATGAAGGTCATCACATCGCGCGCAATCGGATAGGCCGAGCCCGAACCGCCACCGTGTTCAATCACCACTGCGCCGGCATAGCGGGGGTTGTCGAACGGGGCGAAGAACACGAACAACCCGTGGTCGCGATACTTCCACGGCCCGCTGCGACCATCTGAAATACTCAGGGACACGACTTGCGCGGTGCCCGTCTTGCCCGCCATCTTGACGTCAGGCAGCGGCAATTGCGCGCGCCGTGCCGTGCCTGCGCCGTTCACTACATCGCTCATCGCCTGACGGATAAAGGCGATGTTATCGGGGCTGAAATCAAATGCGGGGGCTTCGTCCGCTTTGCCATCGATAATTAGTCGGGGTTTGATCGCTTTGCCGGTTGCCAACCGCGCACTCTGCACTGCCAGTTGGAGCGGGCTGGCGAGATAGTATCCTTGACCGATCGAGGCATTGACCGTGTCGAACGGTTCCCACGGGCGGCCAAATTTCTTTTCCTTCCAGGCGGCGTTGGGAACCGTTCCGAAAAACTGGCTGTTCACCGGCAATTCGAACTGTTTACCCATCCCGAACAGGCTCGCCATGTCGGCAACTGCATCAAAGCCGACAGCCTGCGCAAAGTGGTAGAAATAGCTGTCGCAGCTTTGCGCGATTGCCTTGTTCATATCGACCACGCCGTGACTGGAGTGGCAGTTGAAAAAGCGGTTGCCAATGCGCCGCCCACCGCCACACACGATTGTTTCGGTTGGTTTTACGCCCGCACGCAGAAAGGCCATGCAGTGCATCGGCTTGATCGTTGAGCCGGGCGGATAGAGACCCTGCAACACCTTATTGCGCAGCGGCACGCGTTCATCCTCGCGCAGCATCGCATATTCGACCCCGCCGATCCCATCGGAGAAACTGTTGGGATCGAAGCTCGGCATAGAGGCCATGCACAGCAAGTCGCCGGTCTGGCAGTCCATCACCACCACCGACCCGCTTTCCAGCCCGATGCGGCGCGCGGCATAGTCCTGCAACGGCCCGTCTATGGTAAGCCGGATGGGTGCGCCCTGCACATCTTCGCGCGTTTCGAGATCGCGCACGATCCGGCCCCCGGCGGTCACTTCAACCCGGCGCGCACCCGGCACGCCGCGCAGGTTCTTTTCGAACTGCTTTTCCAACCCGTCCTTGCCGATCTTGTAACCCGGCGTAATCAGGATCGGGTTCGGGTCTTTCTCGTATTCCTCGGCAGAGGCCGGGCCGACATAGCCGATCAGGTGACCAACACTCGACGCGGTTGGATAAAACCGCGAAAACCCGCGCTGCGGCACCACGCCCGGCAAATCTGGCAAACGGACGCTGAGCGCGGCGAATTGTTCGTAGTTTAGCCCGCTCGCCACCTCAACGGGTGCAAACCCGCGCGACGTTTTGACCCGGTCCTTGATGTCGGCGATCCGGGCTGGTTCCAGCGCCAGCAATACGCCCAACCGGTCAACCGTGTCATCTGCATTACGCAGCCGTTCGGGGATCAGATCGACACGGAAATCGGCGCGATTTGATGCCAGCGGCGCACCGTCACGATCAAGAATCCAACCCCTGCGCGGCGGGATCAGCGTGAGGTTGACCCGGTTGCTTTCGGATTCGAGCCGGTATTTCTCGTTCTCGGCAATCGCCAGATAGCCCAGCCGCAGGGCGAGCAGCACGCCAATTCCGCCTTGCACCGCGCCGATCAGCACTGCACGCCGTTCGAACGTGCTACGCAGGATTGATGCGTTGATCAGCGGCGCGCGGCGCCCTGGCCCGTCGCGCAGGAACGGGATCTTGATCACGAAATTCTCCGCGCCCGGGCGAGCCGGAAACGGTCAAGGCTGGCAACCATGCGCGCCATTATCGGGTAGAGCAGGATCGCCATCAAGGCCTGTGGCAACGCCACCAGCAGCAAGGCCTGAGTCATCGGGGCGCCCGACACCAGCAATGTCGCCAACCAATAGGCAGTCGCCATCACGCCAGCAGTGAACCAGTCTTGCCAGAACCCTCGCCATGGAAACCGCGTCTCGATCAATTCGATCGCTATCATCACCAGCGACCACAGCAGGATCGCGCTGCCGAATGGCTGCCCGCTCACCAGATCGTCAAAAGCGCCGAGCGGTGCGCCCGCCCACAGCGGCAACAGTCCGGGGCGCACCATGCGCCACCCCAGCAACATTAGGAACCCGAGCGGCGGGGCAAGTGGCATGACGTCAGCGATCAGCAGCACCGGCACAAGCGAGGCGAGCATGATCGAGGCATAGGGCACACCACGCACCCGCCAAGGGTAAGGCTCTCGGTTGATCCGCTGGCCGTAAATGTCCGCCCGGGCGCGCGGGTCAAGTTGCTCCATTACTCGGGGTCCGCCGACGCATTGGCGGTCGTTGCAGTTGATGCGGGCGAGGGGCCGGAATCGGGACTGCCGGACAGGTCGCCTCCAGCGTCTTCCAATGCCGACACCGCCACCGGCTGATGCACCGGCTCTACTGCGACGAAATTGGTGGCCGAAGGTTCAGCCACCAAACGGGCAATCCCGCCGTCGGGAGTGGTTTGACTGATCACGGCCACCGCCACGCCGGGTCGGTAATACCCGCCCGCTCCGCTGGTCACCATCAGATCACCCACCTTCAGGGGATTGATCCCGAGATTCACGAGCCGAATGCGCAGCAAGCCATCGCCGCGACCCTCGGCAAAAGCGATCACGTCGTCCTTGGCGCGGCGCACCGGCAGCACGCTTTCACTATCGGTCAGCAGCAGCACTCGGGCAGACGTCCGTCCGGTTTCCAGCACTCGGCCGATAACTCCGCGATCCGATATCACCGGCATCCCCGGCCTCACCCCATCATTGCCGCCTGCGCTGAGATAGGCATGGCGGCGGGCGCTGGTCGCAGTCGATCCAACCAGCCGCGCCATCGCAACCGGCTTGACCGCGTTATCGCGCAGACCCAGCAAGCCTTTAAGGCGGTGGTTTTCGGCTTTGATAGCGTCGGCTTCGGCCAAGCGGATTCGCGCAATTTCCATCTCCTCGCGCAAGGCCGCATTCTGTGAGCCCGCATTGAAATAGCCACCGATGCTGGCAAACAAGCCCTGCGACTGCGACCGCGCAATCGCGCCAGCTTCGCCAGCCGGGGCGACCACATCGCTGGCTGCGCCGCGCACTGGCGCAAACGCAGCCGGTTGCCACAGCGACAGCAGCAGCAGCGCGAGACCCAGCAACGCAAAGCCACCGGCCAACAGGTAGCCGGTGAACAGAGAAAATTGTGCCTTCTTGGAAAAGCCCGACCGGCGCGATGTGGGGGGCGCCATCGCTTAGAGTCCCTTCTGCCAGGTGCCCCGGCTCACGCTGGCCCGGTTCCCATAATTAAGCGTCACGCGGTCATCAGCACGCCGCGATAGATCGGATCTTCCATCGCACGGCCTGTGCCGATGGCGACACACAGCAACGGGTCTTCCGCGACCGAGACCGGCAGGCCGGTTTCTTCGCGCAAGTGTTCGTCCAAACGGCGGATCAACGCGCCGCCACCGGTCAGCACGATGCCCTGATCGACGATATCGGCGGCTAGTTCGGGCGCGGTGTTTTCCAGCGCGATCCGCACGCCTTCGACGATGGCACCAATCGGTTCGCTCAAAGCTTCGGCAATGTGCGCCTGATTGATCGTGATTTCCTTTGGTACACCGTTGACCAGATCGCGGCCCTTCAGCGTAATGGTTTCGCCGATACCGTCTTCGGGGATCATGGCGATGCCGTAATCCTTCTTGATCCGCTCCGCCGTGGCATCGCCGATCAACAGGTTGTGGTGGCGGCGTACGTAACTGACGATCGCTTCGTCCATCTTGTCACCGCCGGTACGGACTGAGGTGGTGTAAGCCAGACCGCGCAAGGAGAGCACCGCAACTTCGGTGGTGCCGCCGCCGATATCGACCACCATCGAACCGACCGGCTCGGTAACCGGCATATCGGCGCCGATGGCCGCTGCCATCGGTTCAAGGATCAGATGCACATCCGATGCGCCCGCATTCGAGGCTGCATCGCGGATCGCGCGGCGTTCAACCGAAGTCGAGCCCGATGGCACGCAGATCACGATTTCAGGATAGCGGAACATGCTCTTCTTGCCGTTCACCTTGCGGATGAAGTGCTTGATCATCTCTTCAGCGACTTCAATGTCGGCAATCACGCCGTCACGCAGCGGGCGGATGGCCTGAATATTGTCCGGGGTCTTACCCATCATCATCTTGGCATCATCGCCCACGGCCTTCACCCGCTTGATGCCGTTGATCGTCTCAATCGCGACCACCGAGGGTTCGTTCAGCACGATCCCCTGATCCTGCACATAAACCAGCGTGTTGGCGGTGCCGAGATCGATCGCCATGTTCTGCGAGCCGAATTTGAAGAAGTTGGACAGAAAGCTCATCTGTGGTGGTGTTCCAGTGGTGGCGGGGCGGGGACGCAGCCGGATTTGCGCCACCGGCTGCGGGGAAATTCGACCCGGTTATGACATGACGCCATGCGCCTAGCGAATCCCTGCGCAAAAGGCCAAAATATTTGTCCACCGCCTTGGTGATTTCTGGGGTGCTGCACTCGAATTTGCGACCGCCCAACGCTAGCGTGCGACAAATGCCCGAAATCCGCCGCCTCCCTTCCGCTTTGGTGAACCGCATTGCTGCCGGTGAGGTGGTCGAACGCCCGGCTGCGGCGCTCAAAGAGCTGGTCGAGAACGCGATTGATGCAGGTGCGCGGCGAATCGGTGTGACGCTGGTGGAAGGCGGGCTGGAACGGATCGAGGTTGTCGATGATGGCTGCGGGATGGCGCCGGATGCGATGACATTGGCGCTGGAACGCCATGCCACGTCGAAACTGCCCGATTCGCTGATCGGCCCCGACGGCGCGATTGAATTGGTGACGACGCTGGGCTTTCGGGGTGAGGCTTTGCCGAGCATCGCCAGCGTCGCGCGGCTGACGATCGAAAGCCGAGAGGCTGGTGCGGATGAAGGCTGGCGGCGGGTTGTCGATCATGGTGCGGTGCTTGCCGATGAACCTGCCGCGCTGCCGCCCGGTACACGTGTGCGGGTCGAACAGCTATTCGCAAAGGTGCCCGCGCGCCGCAAATTCCTGCGCACCGCCCGCAGCGAATATGCTGCGTGTCTGGACGTGGTTCGCCGCTTGGCCATGGCCCGCCCTGACATTGGCTTTACGCTGGAGACGGTAAGTGATGCGGGCAAGCGAACGGTGTTGTCCTTGCAAGCAGGCGAGGAGCTGGGGACTCGTGTGTCCCGGATTATCGCGCATGAATTGAAAGACAATTCGGTCGCCATTGAACAGGCGAGCGACACGCCGCACGGGGTGATGCGGCTGACCGGGATCGCGGGCCTGCCGACCTACAATCGCGGCGTGGCCGATCACCAATACCTGTTCGTCAATGGTCGGCCGGTGAAAGACCGGCTGCTGGTGGGCGCGGTGAGGGGCGCCTATGCCGATATGCTGGCGCGTGATCGCCATGCCGTGCTCGCCCTGTTCCTCGACCTGCCGCCGCAGGATGTCGATGTGAACGTCCACCCGGCCAAGACCGAGGTGCGGTTTCGCGATTCAGCCGGCGTGCGCGGGTTTATCGTTAGCGGGCTGCGGCAGGCGCTTGGCACCGGGGACAGGCGCAGCGCGCAAGGGCCGGATCGAGGAGCGATGCAAAGGTGGGTAAGTGAGCAACTTCCCCCCTCCCGCTCGCGGGAGGGGCTGGGGGTGGGCACGTCGCAAGTGCCAATCTGGCCCGAAACTTTCCACGCCAACTCCTCTCCTCAAGGCGATGGCCTATTCCTGCGCGATGCCTCGCTCGCCTTCGCCATGCCCTTGGGCCGCGCCGAAGAAGCCGCGCCTCTGCCGGAGCAAGCCGAGCAATACCCCCTCGGCATCGCGCGCGGGCAGGTCGCCAACACCTACATCGTCGCCGAATCCGCCGATGGTCTGGTGCTGGTCGACCAGCACGCCGCCCACGAACGCCTCGTCCTCGAACGCCTGCGCGCTGCCGGGGCAGGGGAAGCCAACCGCCGCAGCCAAGCCATGCTGGTGCCGGATGTGGTCGAACTGGACGAGGTCGATTGTGACCGGTTGGAGGACGCCGCCGAGGGGCTGGCGCACTACGGCCTCGTGATCGAACGCTTCGGACCAAGTGCGATGCTCGTCCGCGCACTCCCCGCCGCACTGCCACGCGCCGACAGCACCAAGCTGCTGCGCGACCTTGCCGACGATATCGCCAAGCATGGGCGGCAAGAGGACAGCGGCGCATTGTTGCTGGCCGAACGGCTCGAACTGGTGCTGGCAACGATGGCCTGCCACGGATCAGTGCGGGCAGGGCGCACGCTCAGTGTGGCCGAGATGAATGCGTTGCTGCGCGAGATGGAAGTGACGCCGCGCTCAGGCCAGTGCAATCACGGAAGGCCGACCTGGGTGAAGCTGAGCATGGAGGATGTCGAGAAGCTGTTTGGGCGGCATTGAGGGAAGGGCGCTAACCCACCCCCTCAAACGTTGAACTTGAACAGCAGGATATCCCCGTCCTGCACCACGTATTCCTTGCCTTCCTGCCGCAGCTTGCCCGCTTCTTTCGCGCCCGCTTCGCCGCCGAGGGTCACGTAGTCATCATAGGCAATCGTTTCGGCGCGTATGAAGCCGCGTTCGAAGTCGGTGTGGATTTCGCCCGCCGCCTGCGGAGCCTTCGCGCCATCGTGGAACGTCCAAGCGCGCGCCTCCTTGGGGCCGACGGTGAAGAAGGTCTTGAGGCCCAGCAGTTTATACCCGGCGCGGATCACGCGGGCGAGGCCGCTTTCGGTCAGGCCGAGCGCTTCCAAGAACTCGCCACGGTCTTCCACCGGCATCGTCACCAGATCAGCCTCAATCGCAGCGGAGACAACCACCGCTTCAGCACCCTCAGCCGCAGCCTTGGCGAACACCTTGGCCGACAAAGCGTTACCTTCAGCCGCGTCTTCTTCAGCGACGTTGCACACGTAGAGCACCGGCTTGGCGGTGAGCAGCTGTGCCTGTTTGAACAGCCGCTCCTCTTCCTCATCACCCGGCACGGTCAGACGCGCAGGCTTGCCTTCGCGCAGCAGTTCGAGCGCCTGCCCAAGCACGCTCGCCATCGCCTTGGCTTCCTTGTCGCCAGCCGCGCCGCGCTTGGCAGCGGCAGGCACGCGCTTTTCGAGGCTCTCCAAATCCGATAGCATCAGCTCAGTCTCAACCACTTCGGCGTCGGCAATCGGATCGACTGTGTTGTTGACGTGCTGGATGTCGTCATCCTCGAAACAGCGCAGCACGTGGACGATCGCGTCGACCTCGCGGATATTGCCGAGGAACTGGTTGCCCAGACCTTCGCCCTTGCTCGCACCCTTTACCAGACCCGCGATATCGACAAAGCCGAGCTGGGTTTCGATGATCTTGGCGCTTTTGCCGATAGCGGCGATTGTTTGCAGGCGTTCATCCGGCACCGCGACCTGGCCGACGTTGGGTTCAATCGTGCAGAACGGATAATTCGCGGCCTGCGCGGCCTGCGTCTCGGTTAATGCATTGAACAAGGTGGACTTGCCCACGTTGGGCAGGCCAACAATTCCGCAACGGAAACCCATGATGTAATCTCTTGCCTAGCTGGAAAGCGCCGCCCTTAGCGCCGCTTCGTGCGTAAGGCCATAGCATCAGCCATCATGCACCGCCCGGATCAGCGGGCCGTAGGGCGAATTGCCGAGCCATTCGGTCTGCACCTGCGCGGTCACCGTATTGATCGGGGCTTGCGGCTTGTTACCGGGCGAGACCGGCAGACGCAGCGGGCGGGTGCCGGGGGGCTG
This sequence comes from Sphingomonadales bacterium Ga0077531, assembly GCA_001464915.1. Lineage (GTDB taxonomy): Bacteria > Pseudomonadota > Alphaproteobacteria > Sphingomonadales > Sphingomonadaceae > Erythrobacter. Next base: position 100,969 of record LNED01000007.1, on the reverse strand, counting down.
GGCGATCAGGCCCGCAATCGCACGCGCGACGTCCATCGGATCGTTGCTGCGGCCTGATCCATCCTCGTGCCCCATTCGCTCCACCTGCTCGGGATAGCCCGCGCTGTGCACCGTCAAAGAACGTTCCTTCAGCGCCGCGGAATAGGCGTTGCGGTTGACCCACACCTTGGTGGGATAACCGCCGGGTTCGATGATTGAGACATCAATCTGATGCGGCACCAATTCGTAGGCGAGTTGTTCGCTCATCGCTTCCAGCGCGAATTTGGTGGCGGAATAATGCCCGGAATAGGGCACGACCACCCGGCCCAACTGGCTGGAAATCTGGATGATCTGCCCGCTGCCTTGCTTGCGCATCCCCGGCAATACCGCGCGGGCCATGCGATGCGGGCCGAACACGTTGGTATCAAAAATCAGGCGAGTGGCGTTCATGTCCTGCACTTCGACCGGCGAGGTGATGCCGATACCTGCGTTATTCACCAAGACATCAATCGGCCCGCCATTGATGCGCATCGCCTCGGCCACCCCGGCGTTGACTTGGGGGAGCTCGGTTACGTCGATCCCTATCACGTGGAGATCAAGCTTTTCGGCAGCGGCAAGCGCGCGCAGTTCGTCCGCTTCGGGCCGGGGCAAATTGCGCATCGTGGCGAACACGCGCGCGCCTTGCCGGGCGAGCAGTTCAGCGGTGAGCCGTCCAAAACCCGAGGAACAGCCGGTGATCAGCACGCTCTTGCCCTTGAAGTTGAAATCGGGCCGATAGACCGGCTCTGCCAGTGCGGATGCGCGCGATGCGGCGACGAGCGCGCCAGCGGCAGCAGCTCCGGCGAGCAATGAGCGGCGGTCGAAATTGGGCATTTGCAAGTTCCTTGGTAAGCGGCAGCTCAACCAAGGTTATTGCGTTCGCGCCAGAGTGCAAGCGTTCGCGGGTGGCGCAAGCGGATCACCTTGTCCGCATAAGGCGCGATATGCGCCTCGGTTCGCACCCGAGGGCCGCTGTTCCAATTCATCACATACCAGAAGAACGCGAGGTCAAAGCGTTCGGGGCAATCCTCGGGCATATCTGGGCGCGATTGCCCACGATGGGTAAAAATCCGCCGGATCAACCGCCACAGACACAGGCGGATCGGGAAATCGAGATAGATGACGGTATCCGCGCGTGCGAGCCGCGGAGCGAGCGTGCTGCCGTAATTGCCCTCGATCAGCCATGCGTCCTGCGCCACGGCGTCAGCAAGGCGCGCGTGCAATTCGGTTTTTTCGGTTTCAACCCAGCCCGGTTGCCAGCCAAGCTGATCCATGTGGACAAGCGGTAAGCCAAGCCGGGGTGCAAGTTCGCGCGCCAGCGTGCTTTTGCCTGAACCACATGGCCCGATGACCAGAACGCGGCGCATGGTGTGCCTCACTCCGCAGTGATTGGCAGCAGGCGAGAATCGCAGATCGCAGCAGTACGGTGCGCGGTGATCATCTGCGCTTTGGGATCGCTCGCAAAGGCAAGGAAACTGGCTTTGCTCGCCTGTTGCACGAGGAGCACCTGATCCCAAATCTCGTCTAGCGGGCCGATTAGGAACCGTGAGGCGCTTCCCGAGAACAGCACTGCGCCGCCGCTCGCTTCGAGCAATGGTCGCATTTCACGCATATAGTGCGCATAGGCATCGCGCCCGCTTGTTCCGCCTTCTGGAGCGAGGGAAGGGGCGTGCGAATAGTCGGCCACTTCGCGAAAGCGCAGCAGGTTGAGCATCACCACGGGCCCGTTGTCAGGCGTACCGAAAAATGCGGCGCCCTGCGCATCGCTGACATCCAGAAAACTACGCTCAACAGCCACGATCTTTACCCCTGCATCCTGAGCGCGACATCATTCATGAAGCGCACGTCATCGCCCTTCGCCAGCCATTCCGCTTCGGCCCCTATGGCGCCCAACATTGTGACAAGGTCGTCCTGCTCGTCCTTGGCGAAGTTGCCGAGTACGTGGCCTGTCACCCGGTCCTTGTGACCCGGATGGCCAATGCCGAGCCGGATGCGGCGGAATTCTGCGCCCAGATGTTGGTCGATAGATCGCAGGCCGTTGTGTCCGGCGTGTCCGCCGCCCTGTTTCACCTTGACCTTGAACGGGGCCAAGTCGAGCTCGTCATGGAACACGGTCAGCGCGTCGGTGCCGAGCTTGTAGAATCGCAGCGCCTCGCCAACGCTGCGCCCGCTCTCGTTCATGAAGGTCGCGGGTTTCAGCAGAAGAACTTTCTCAGCTCCAATCCGCCCTTCCTGCACCCAACCCTGAAACTTGGCCTGCACCGGGCCAAAGCCGTGCATATCGGCGATGACGTCCACGGCCATGAACCCGACATTATGCCGGTGCAGCGCATAGCGCGGTCCGGGATTTCCAAGGCCGACCCAAATTTGCATGGCGTGTCCTTAGCGAGGGAAGCGGGAAAGCGAAACGCCGGACCTCTTGCGAAGCCCGGCGTCCGTTAGCCAGTGATGGCGATGATGCGTTATTCGGCGGTTTCGCCTTCAGCCGCTTCGCTGCCGGTGCTCTTGAGCGCTGACGGAGCAACCAAGGTGGCGATGGTGAAATCGCGGTCGGTGATCGCGCTCTTCACGCCCTTGGGTAGGGTGACTTCGCTGATGTGGATCGAATCGCCGATTTCCTTGCCGGTGACATCGATCTGAATTTCTTCCGGAATGTCAGCATTCGGGCAGATCAGTTCCAGCTCGTGACGGACGACGTTTAGCACGGCGCCCTTCTTGAGACCGGGCGAGGCTTCTTCGTTGACGAACACGACGGGCACCTGCACTTCGACCATGCTGTCGCCGGTCATGCGCAGGAAATCGACGTGAATCGGACGGTCGGTCACCGGGTGGAACGCGACATCCTTGGGCAGAGTGCGAATGGTCTTGCCACCGATCTCGATGTTGACGATCGAGTTCATGAAGTGGCCGGTGTTCAGCTGACGCACCAGTTCCTTCAGCTCGACGTGGATCATGGTGGGTTCTTCCTTGCCGCCATAAATGACAGCAGGAGTCCGACCTTCGCGGCGAATTGCACGGGAGGCTCCCTTGCCAGCCCGTTCGCGCGCTTCAGCCGGCAGGTTCAGAGCTTCGCTCATAATAGTGCCTTTCGAATGCGTGTTGATTAGAGATTATCGAACGCACCGCCTCCAGGGATGACCGGGACGTCGAAGCGCGGGCCGTTAGTGGCAAGCGGGCCAATTGGCAAGCGAATTAGGGCGGAGTCAGGCCAAGGCTAGGGCAGCCTTTGGACGCGGTAGCCCTGTGCTTGCAGCAGGCTAGCCAGTCCCTCGGGCCCCACCAGATGGGCAGCACCGACCGCAATCAGTGGCTTGGGCTCGGCTTTGAGCCGCGGGATGATCGCAGCCACCCAGTCGCGGTTGCGCTGCACCAGCAAGGCTTCACGCAGGTCGGGATCGGCAAGAATGCCGGTGCGGCTTGCCTGCTCCAGCGCGGCAGTATCGCCCATCCGCCATGCGCGGCGTAGCTTGTCGGCCTGTGTCTTTGAACCCTCTGACCCGGAAACCACTGCCGCAAGCAAATCACGTTGGTCACTTTCGGGCAAGCGGTCAAAGATCGACAGCTGTGCCTTTGCGCCTTCAAGCTCATGCACAGGGCGTCCGGCAAATTCGCGGATCAGCGCGCGATCAACGCCGTTGGCCGGATCGCCATCGGCATCGATCTGCGCCAGTGTCAGCGCGGCGGCCCAGGTTTCGGTTGCGTTGAATTGGTTGGGGTCAAGTCCGCCGTTATCGAGAAGAGTTGAGAGCGCTGGCTTGAGATCGTCTGTAACCCGCTGTTCAAGCGGCGGCATTTCAGGAGTATGGCCAAGCGCCGCAAAGGTTGCAGCCAGCCCGGCTTGATCATCCAACGCTGCAATCTCAACCACCAGCACGTCCGCTTCATTCACCGCTGCAGCAATCGCCGGCGTGCGCCATTGGGTGCCATCGGGGAGGGCATGGATGGTGCCGATCATCCAGCCCTCCACCGCGCCATCGGCGTTGGCGATTTCGTAGAGCAGCGGATTGGGCGGCCCGCTGTCAGGTGCCGTTTCCAGGGCATCGCTGCACCCGGCCAAGGCTAGAACAAGGATGGGGGCCAGCACGGCAGCAATAAGACTGCGCGCAGTATGCATCATGCTGGCCCCATTCAGGTGGAACACCTTCACCCTTTCCGACTTACTTTACCCGCATGGTGGTGATGCCCTTGTCGGCGAGGTAATCCTGCACGCTCTTGGCACCGGCAAGGTGGCCTGCGCCCACCGCGATGAACACCGTGCCGGGCTGATCGAGCCGGGTGTCGATCCACTCGGCCCAATTGGCGTTGCGGCTGTAAAGCAGCGCCTCGGCCACAGCTGGATCGGTCATGCCTTCGTTCATCACCTCGGCGAGTTTGTCGGGATTGCCTTGCGCCCATTCCGAAACCATCCGGTCGAGCATCGGTGCAACTTCGTCCATGCCCTCGGCCGCTTCCATCAGGAAGGTGACCTGCGCGGATTGCTCCATCCCGTCAAAGATGCCGAGCTGAAATTCGGCCGTTTCCAACGCGCCCTGCGGCTTGTCGCCGATCTTCGACAGCAATACTTTTTCGACCCCAGCGCCGGGCGTATAGCCCTGCTGCATCAAAGGGATCAGCGACAGCGTAAGCCCGGTCAACCACGGCTTGAACTGATCGAACGCAGCCGGAGGCGCGCCGATCTTGGCCAGTGCGGCTTCGTAAGTGCTGGTCTGTTCGGGAGTCAGCAACGAACGGAGCGTCGTGCCTGCGGGCAGCATGCCCTTTGTTTGGGCAAGCTGTCCCATCGCCGCTTCGCTAGCGGGATCCATCGGGATTTCTGTGACGAAGGTATCCGATCCCGTCAGCGCTTTATCGATCGTGGCATCGTACCACTCGATCCCTTCGGGCAGCACATGCACGGTGCCGAACAGGTAGATGGTTGTGTCTTCATCGGCGACTTTCCACAGCGCCGGACCCTTGGCCATCGCCGGTGTGGCGGCGGCTTCGGTGGCGGCGTGATGATCAGCCAGTGCCGGGTTGGCGGCGAACAGGGCGAAGGGTGCAGCGGTCAGAGCAAGCAGATTGGCAAGTTTCATGGGTATTCTCCTTGGGACTAAATGGTTGGATTGTAGGGATTGGAAAGATGTGGGTTTTCGAAAGGTCAGAAATACTTTCGGGCGAAGCCGAAACAGCACCACACGACGCATACGGCGAGGAACACGATCATCGGGTCTTGCGCGGGCACCCATCCGGCTCGTGATGCGATCCACCAGGCCGGGGTGAGGAACAGGTAGGCATGGACCGCGACGAAACCGCCATCACGATAGGCATTGGCTTCGTGTTCATCGACCCGGCGCCACCACATCCATGTCAGGACAGGGACGGGGATAAGCCATAAGGCGATGAGGCTGATGGCGATGACCGATGTGATCGGTGCGTTAGAGAACACGCCGTTCGCGCTGTCGTCACTTGCGGCGAGAATGATTCCCACCGGCATGCTGATAACCATCGCCGCGATCAGAATCATCCTCGCGCTTTTCACGCGCGGCGCCTCTGGTTCATTGTGTCCGCGCGGCCAGAAGCGCCACATTGCGTAGGCGACGCCGGCAAAGACCAGCACCATGACTGCGAGGATCGCGATGAATACCAGGCCGAAATTGCCATCGCTGATCGCTGCGTAAGAAAAGCCGGCCATTAGGCTAGCGATGAACAAGAGCAGTAAACCTCCGCCCACGCCGATCAAGCCGCGCCTCAGCAGCACTGCGCCATCCGAAGGTTGCTGATCTAGATCGGAAGGATCAAGCTTCATCATGGAAAATCTCCTCAATCGGCATGTCGAACAGCCTGGCAATGCGAAAGGCCAGGGGAAGGGATGGGTCGTGCTTGCCAGTTTCAATGGCGTTGACGGCTTGCCGCGAAACGTCGAGGTGCACCGCGAGATCGGCTTGGCTCCAGTCGCGCTCAGCACGCAGGACCTTGAGACGGTTCTTCATCTCAACCCCCTCAACCAGCGGACGTGGAACTCGATGTAGAACGCGATGATGGCGAAAAACCCGGCTATTTCGGCGGGAATATCCCGTCCGCTCTCATTGCCGGTTAAACCATCATAAAATCCCTCAAGGAACGGCAGGCCGAGGAATCCGAACACCATGCCGGCAAAGGCGAGCGATGTGCCTGACTGCCACAGGGTTTCAATGTACTCGTCACGGAAGCGGCGGATCAGCATTACTGCGAGTGGTACGACCATCAATCCGATGCCGAAGCCCTTGACGAAATCGGGCCAGTCAAACGCAAAGCTGAGGATCGCGCCAACCGTCGCCACCCCGCCGACATGGGCCATGGTGAGGTAGAGTTTGGTGCGGTCTTCACGGGTCATCGTGCATCCCTCCATCGCAGGAACTGGAAGATCGCGACGAACAGGATCATGTACCAGACCCAGATACTGATCATGGCCATATCCACCGTAATCTTGTTTGTGACCCATCGGATCATCGGCGGCCCTTTGCTCAGCGGACCCACCCCAAGGTAATAGATTTGGGTAATTGCAAAAATTGTCAGCGGGATGGTTATACTTGCGTACGCCAGTACTGAAACGCTCCGGCGCCACAACGTATCTGAATAGTCGTCCCGCATAAATTTTGCACAGATGAGAAACGGCAGAATGATAAACGTAACAATTTGAAAGAGCACAATCATTGAATTAGTCATTGGGGACGGAAGTACCTCTATAAGATCTTCGTCGATAATCATGTCTGCGAGCAAAACACACACGAACAATGCCATTACTGCGGCACTAAAATCCATCAGCCAGAAATAGCTGCGATAGCGTATGGTTTTCAGAGGCTTGTCCGTTTTTTGCATTGGTGGCTCGCGGTCTAGTGGTTATGGCAATGCGGCGGAGGGGCGGGGCGTGCCCCTCCGCCTGCGGGGGCCTCACGCGCCGGGGTTGGTGCTGCGCGAGGCGGGGGTGGCTTCGGCGAAGCGGGCCTTGTTCGCATTGGCCTCGGCGATGGCGATGCGCACCTTGGTCCGGGCTTCGGCCAGAGCGACCGCGCGGCACTGCTGTTCATAATGCCGTGCGGCGACGCCGGGGGTGCCGGTTTCGCACAGTCCGCGAACCTTCGATTCGACGCGACGGTTGAGCTGTTCGACGCCTGCCTTGGTGGTCAGGTCGATGTCAGCGTGGCTGATCGTTTCGGCTGGGGCGGCGGCAAGCGGGGTGGCAAGGATCGCCAGAGGGGCGAGGATGAGGGCAAAGTTACGCATGTCAGGTTCTCCTGGGGATGAGAAGTTTGTCACATCAACCTTCCTGAATGTCAGGTTGCCCTTACTTTATGTCGCGATTCACTGACCATGTCAACATTACCTTACAAATGGTCATGATCACCTTACGAAAACCGCAGATTTCTGCGGGTTTGAAGGAGGTAAAAGCGGGGCTTGCTGCGCTGCGGCATTGACCCGCTGGGGGGCATGAGCCATGGCCACGGCGATGGAATCGATAGCCAAAACCGCCCTCGGCGAATCGTCCGTGACCGCGAGTCGCGATCCGGCGCGCTCGTTTCAGGACATGATCCTGACGCTGCATGATTTCTGGAGCGCGCAAGGTTGCGTGATCCTCCAGCCCTATGACATGCGCATGGGCGCGGGGACGTTCCACACGGCGACCACATTGCGCGCGCTTGGGCCGCAGCCGTGGAATGCGGCCTTCGTGCAACCCTGCCGCCGCCCAACTGATGGGCGATACGGGGAGAACCCCAATCGGTTGCAGCATTACTACCAGTATCAGGTCATCCTGAAGCCTTCGCCGTCGGACATCCAGGAGCTCTATCTCAAGAGCCTTAACGCTATCGGGATCGACCCGCTCGCCCACGATATCCGCTTTGTCGAGGATGACTGGGAAAGCCCGACGCTCGGCGCATGGGGACTGGGCTGGGAGGTCTGGTGCGATGGGATGGAAGTGACGCAGTTCACCTATTTCCAGCAGATGGGCGGCTTCGACTGCAAGCCGGTGGCGGGCGAATTGACCTACGGGCTGGAACGCCTCGCGATGTACATTCAGGGCGTCGACAACGTCTATGATCTGGCGTTCAATACCGCCGGGGTGTCGTATGGCGATGTGTTTCTCGAAAACGAGAGGCAGATGTCGAAGTGGAACTTTGAAGTCGCCGATACCGCTGCGCTGTTCGACCTGTTCGCCAAAGCTGAAGCCGAGTGCCGCAATGCCCTGTCCGCTGGCGTGCCGATTGCAGCCTATGAACAGGCGGTTGAGGCGAGCCACGTGTTCAATTTGTTGCAAGCGCGCGGCGTGATCTCGGTGCAGGAACGCGCCAGCTACATGGGCCGGGTGCGCGATTTGGCGCGGTCTTCGTGCGAGTCTTATGCCGCCAAGATGACACCCGAATGGGAAGCAAAATATCCCGGATGGAGCCTCGTCTGATGGCTGATTTCCTGCTCGAACTGCGCTGTGAGGAAATCCCTGCCCGGATGCAACCGAAGGCCAAGGAGGATCTGGCGCGGCTGTTCGCTGATGCACTGGCCAAGGCCGGTCTGGCGGCGGGTCTGATCGAAACCTTTGCCACGCCGCGCAGATTGGCCCTGATTGCCAAAGACCTACCGCTGGCGACCACGGCTGTGAGCGAGGAAACCAAGGGGCCAAAGGTCGGAGCACCGCCGCAAGCGCTGGAGGGTTTCCTGCGCAAGGTTGGCCTCAATGCGGAGCAGCTGACCGAGCGAGACGGTGTGTATTTCGCAGTGGTCGAAAAGCCGGGGCGCGACACCGCAGAGGTGCTGGCCGAGACAATCCCGGCGATCATTCGCGCCTTTCCCTGGCCCAAATCGATGCGCTGGGGCGCAGCTTCGATCACCACCGAAAGCTTGCGCTGGGTGCGTCCGCTCTCGGGGATCATCGCTTTGCTGGACGACGCGGTAGTCCTTTGCGGGATTGACGGGATCGTCAGCGGGCGCACGACCGAGGGGCACCGCTTCCATCATTCCGGCCCGGTCGATATCGCCAACGCCGGGGCCTATATCGAAACCCTGCGCGCGGCGCATGTGATCGTCCATTTCTCCGAACGCTGCAAACTCATCCGCGAAGGCGCAGCGAAGGCGGCGGCCGAGGCGGGACTGACCCTAGTCGCTGATGAGGGGCTGGTGATCGAAAATGCCGGCCTGACCGAATGGCCCGTGCCGCTGCTCGGCCGCTTCGACGAGGCGTTTCTCAACGTACCGCCCGAAGTGATTCAGCTCACCGCGCGGGTGAACCAGAAGTATTTCGTGTGCGAAGACAGCGCGGGCAAACTCGCCAACGCCTTTGTCTGCACGGCCAATATCGACGCGATTGATCCGGCGGTGGTGGTCGATGGCAACCGCAAGGTTCTGGCCGCAAGACTTTCCGACGCAAGGTTTTTCTGGGAGCAGGACCAGAAGAAAACCCTCGCCGAGCACGCCAAAGGGCTGGAGCGGATCACCTTCCACGAAAAGCTGGGCACGGTCGCCGACAAGGTCGAGCGGGTTGCCAAGTTGGCGCGGTGGTTGTGCGAGGAGGGGATTGTCGCTGGCAACCCCGACCTCGCCGAACATGCCGCACGCTTGTGCAAGGCCGATCTCGTCACCGAGATGGTCGGCGAGTTCCCCGAATTGCAGGGGCTTATGGGCGGTTACTACGCCGCCAAGGAAGGCCTCCCGCAGGAGGTCGCCGAGGCGATCCGCGATCACTACAAGCCGGTCGGGCAGGGCGACGATGTGCCGACGGCTCCGGTGACGGTTGCGGTGTCGCTGGCGGATAAGCTGGATACGCTGATGTGCTTCTTCGCCATCGATGAGAAGCCGACGGGATCGAAGGATCCGTTCGCCCTTCGCCGTGCGGCGCTCTCAGTCATCAGACTTGTTCTTGAAAACGGCCTGCGGTTCTCGGTCGATTCGACCTTGGAAACCATGACCGACGTGATTTCGATGGGACGCCGTGACGATGAAGGACAGGCTTGTCGTGACGATCTCGACGCGCTTTTGCTGAACGAAATTGCGTCCGGTTCGGCTGGCCTGCATTGGTTCATTCTCGACCGCCTCAAAGTGCAACAGCGCGATGCCGGTATCCGGCATGACCTGGTCGATGCCGTCATTGCAAAGGACGACGATCTCGTCCGCCTACTCGCCCGCGTCCATGCGCTCCAGGCCTTCGTCACCACCGAGGACGGCACCAACCTCCTCGCAGGCTACAAGCGCGCTGCGAACATCCTCAAGAAGGAAGGCTGGGACGCCCAATCCCGTCTCCCCGGACTTGATCCGGGGTCTCGCTCCCTTTCTGGCGACGATGAAGAAGCGGGATCCCGGCTCGGGGGCCGGGACGACGTGGTTGTGCAGCTATCGTATACCCCAGAACCCGCTGAAGCCGCTCTAATCGACGCGCTCGCCGCCGCTGCTCCGCGCGCTGCCGACGCTGTGGGAGAGGAACGCTTCGCCGATGCTATGGCGGCGCTGGCCACCTTGCGCGCGCCCATCGATCGCTTCTTTGAAGAGGTGATCGTCAACGACGCAGATGCGAACAAGCGCGCTGCGCGGCTTGCGCTGCTTGCACGGTTTCGCAATGCGGTGCACCGGGTCGCCGATTTCAGCCGGATTGAGGGTTGAAATTCCTCGCCGCTCTTAATTAAACACACTGCTCGGGAACCGCTATGACATTGAAGACGGTCTATGTTTTCGGGGGCAAAGCCGACCACTCCGATCCGCGCCAGAAGGACAAGACCGTCGCAGGCGGCAAGGGTGCAAACCTTGCCGAGATGGCCAGCATCGGCCTGCCGGTGCCTCCGGGCTTCACAATCACGACCGAAGAATGTGTGCGTTATCTGCAAGATGGCGCTGATTTCTCCGACGAGTTGCGAGCTGCTGTTGCCGCCGCGCTGACCCATGTTGAAGCGACCGTGGGCAAGAATTTCGGCGACGCCGCTGATCCGCTGCTGGTGTCGGTACGTTCCGGCGCGCGCGTTTCGATGCCGGGGATGATGGACACCGTCCTCAACCTTGGGCTGAACGACGCGACCGTTGCGGGGCTTGCTGCATCGTCTGGCGATGCCCGGTTTGCGTGGGATTCGTACCGCCGGTTCATCCAGATGTATTCCGACGTGGTGCTCGGCCTCGATCACGGATTGTTCGAAGAGGCGTTAGAGATCGTTAAGGAAGACAAGGGCTTTTACAGCGATACGGAACTAACCTCTGAAGATTGGCAGGCGCTGGTCAGCGAATACAAGGGCATCGTATCGGACGAACTCGGCCGCCCATTCCCGCAGGATGTGCATGAACAATTGTGGGGCGCCATCCGCGCGGTGTTCGACAGCTGGGATTCAGACCGCGCCAAAGTGTACCGCCGCCTGAACGACATCCCCGGAGACTGGGGCACCGCTGTCAATGTGCAGGCAATGGTGTTCGGCAACATGGGCGATACCAGCGCCACCGGGGTCGCCTTCACGCGTGATCCAGCGACCGGCGAGCGCGCCTATTACGGCGAATACCTGATCAATGCGCAGGGCGAAGACGTGGTCGCGGGCATCCGCACGCCGCAATACCTCACCAAGGCAGCGCGTGCGACCGCCGGGGCCAAGCCGCTCAGCATGGAAGAGGCATTGCCCGATGCTTACGGCGAACTCGCCCGCGTGTTCGATCTGCTGGAACTGCATTACAAAGACATGCAGGATATTGAATTCACCGTGGAACGCGGCACGCTCTGGATGCTGCAAACCCGCTCGGGCAAGCGCACGGCCAAGGCTGCGCTCAAGATGGCGGTCGATATGGTCGAGGAAGGCCTGATCGACACGCGTGAGGCGGTGCGACGGGTCGATCCGATGGCGCTCGACCAGTTGTTGCACCCGACGCTGGATCCGCAAGCCGAGCGAAACGTGCTCACGACTGGGCTTCCAGCATCGCCGGGCGCGGCGGCGGGCAAGATCGTGCTCGATGCCGATACGGCCGAGCAATGGGCTGGCCGGGGGGAGAAGGTTATTCTCGTCCGGGTTGAGACCTCTCCCGAAGACATTCACGGGATGCACGCGGCACAGGGCATCCTTACTGCGCGTGGCGGCATGACGTCACATGCGGCGGTGGTTGCGCGCGGCATGGGTCGGCCTTGTGTGTCGGGCGCAGGGGCCGTGTCGATCGACCGCGCCACCCGCACGCTGAGGATCGGCAATCACGAACTCAAAGAGGGCGATGCCATCACCCTCGATGGCGCAACCGGGCAGGTGATGCTCGGCATCGTGCCCACGGTCGAACCTGAACTGGCAGGCGATTTCGGCACCCTGATGGTGTGGGCGGACGAGCTGCGGCGGATGCGGGTGCGCACCAATGCGGAAACGCCCGACGATTGCCGCATGGCGCGGCAGTTTGGTGCTGAGGGCATCGGGCTTTGCCGCACAGAACATATGTTCTTTGAGGCAAGCCGGATCAGCCTGGTGCGCCAGATGATCCTAGCCGATGACGAGGCTGGACGCCGCCGCGCGCTGGAAAAACTGCTGCCTGAACAGCGCGCCGATTTCACCGCAATTTTTGAGGTGATGGCGGGCTTGCCGTGCACGATCCGCCTACTCGATCCGCCGCTGCACGAATTTCTGCCGCACGCGGACGAGGATTTCGCTGAACTTGCCGATGCGACCGGGCTAGGGGTTGATCACCTCAAACGCCGCGCGGGCGAGCTGCACGAATTCAACCCGATGCTGGGCCATCGTGGATGCCGCCTGGGGATCACCTATCCCGAAATCTATGAGATGCAGGTGCGCGCGATTTTTGAAGCGGTTTGCGCTGTGAAAGTGTCATCGGGTGAAGCACCGCTGCCCGAAATCATGATCCCGCTGGTCGCCACCAAGCGCGAATTGGCGATTTTGCGTGTATTGGTCGACAGAGTGGCTGAGGCGGTTTTCGCCGAGGTCGGTACGCGGGTGGAATATCTTGTCGGCACCATGATCGAACTGCCCCGTGCTGCGCTGATGGCGGGTGAGATTGCTGAGGAAGGCGCGTTCTTTTCCTTCGGCACCAATGACCTGACGCAGACCACGCTCGGCGTATCGCGCGATGATGCGGCGCGGTTCCTCAGCGTTTATGTCGACAAGGGGATTTTCCCGCGCGACCCCTTCGTCAGCTTGGATATCGAAGGCGTCGGGCAGCTAGTTGAATTGGCCGCGGAGCGCGGCAGGGCCACGCGGCCCGACATCAAGCTGGGCATTTGCGGCGAACATGGCGGCGATCCGGCGAGCATCGCGTTCTGCGAAAGGGTTGGGCTCGATTATGTCAGCGCCTCGCCGTACCGCGTGCCAATTGCGCGGCTTGCCGCGGCCCAAGCTGCACTCAAGGCTTAAGTTCCGGCGAGGGATCGGCGCCCCGTCAAAGTGATGATCTCAAAGGTTTCGGCAGTCTTGCCATCCCCATCAGCGCGCGCAGCAAAGGCGGCGCGGGCGCGGGCGAGGGCGGCTTTGCCGAGCGGCGTAGCAGGGCGGGCGAGGGCGTTGCCCAAGCCCTGATCGCGCAGGTCAGCCACCAACCGGTCAAGGCTGGAGTAACGCACCGTCAACGCATGGCTATCGACCACCGGGTCTTTCCACCCCGCGCGCTGGAGCAATTGCGGCGCGGCGCGGGCATCAACCATCGGATGTAGGCGCGCGGCGGGCCGATCCGGCTCCGCTGCCATCATCGCTTGGCGCAGGGCTGGCAGGCTCTGCCCGCCGATGAAGCTGGCAATTACCAAGCCGCCAGGTTTGAGCGCGTTGCGAAGGTGGATCAGCGCGCCGGGAAGATCATTGATCGCATCGAGCTGCCCGACGACCGCGATGCAATCATAGCCGCCTTCGGACAATGGCTCAGCCGGATTGGCGATAAGGCTTGTCGTGACTGCCGTATTTGTGTGCTGAAAGTGTCCTGCCAGTCCGGTGGTGTAATGGCCGATGACCAAGGCGCGTTGCGGTTCAATTCGAACAAAGCTCAACCGCTCGATCATGTCATCGGCGATGTCGTTGATCAGGAAAGTCGCCGCATCATTGTGATCTCGCATACGCCCTGCCGACCGCAGCGCCCGTGCCACACGGCGATGTTCGGCGAAGATAGTCGGGACTTGGGCGCTGTTCATCGCCAACGCCCTGCCGCGCTTGCAAGCACAGCGCAAGCCGTGCGACACCTTTCAACATGGCGTTGGTCGCACAGCTTGTTCGGGGTATCCAGCCCGTGGTCGATTTGATCTATCCCCCACGCTGCCCAGCGTGCGGCGTAGCGATTGCAGATCAGCACGGGTTATGTGTCGATTGCTGGAGCACGCTCGAAATGCCCGCCGAAATGGGTGGGGACCGCGCAATAGTGCCGGTATTTGCCGCGACGACCTACGGCGAGACGTCGCGAAAGCTGGTGCTGGCCTATAAGCATGGAGGACGGATCGCGCTTTCGCAGCTATTGGCCCGGCTAATGGCGGCGCGGTTGCCTGATATGCGCGAGGCAACTGCGCCTCCCTTGCTCGTCCCGGTGCCTTTGCACCGCTGGCGGTTATGGCAGCGCGGGTTCAATCAGGCCGCGTTGCTTGCGAGCGAACTGGCGAAGTTGGGTAAGGGCGAGGCGCTGGTCGATGGTTTGGTCCGCCGGAAACGCACGCCGAGCCTTGGCGGGTTGGGCCGTGAGGCGCGTGACCGGGCCTTGTCAGGGGCGATTGCAGTAAATTCGGGCCGCGCTGCAATGCTGGAGGGCCGCGATATCATTCTGATCGACGATGTCTTTACCAGCGGCGCAACGAGCCGTGCGTGCATCAGTGCAATACGACAAGCGCGTCCCGCAAGCATCGCCATCGCCTGCTTTGCGCAGGTTGAAGCCAATGAGAGCCATGTCGGCCCGTTCATGTGACCAGAAAAACATAACGCCCGGGGTCTTTTGGACCCCGGGCGCCACGTGACGAAACGGTGTGGATCCACCCTTGCGGGCTGTGGCGACCACCCCCTAACTTGGTCGCCGGGATCCTGTCCCTTGTCGTTCAATCGGTCGCGCTGGCACCCCGCTGCCAGCCTGCGGCCCGATCACCCCCCGAACGTGGCACCAGGCGGTGCCGCTGTTCAGTTGAGAACCTCCCGAAGGCTGCTCCGGTGCCCTTCTTTCATCTCGTTGGATAAGGCGGAAGACCAAACCTTGAGCGGACGACTTTTTTGCATCTTGATGTTGTGAACGTGCAACATTCGTCGCAAGAGCTGCGGGCCTGCGGCATGATTGATTTAGTCCGCAGCCGCTTTGCGCTGCACAAATTGCCACGGAGCCAGATGTGACCGACATTCCCTTGACCATTGACGAGCGCGAATCTGGCAGCGTCTTTGCGCCCAAATTTGATGCGGCAGGATTGCTGACCGCGGTGGTGGTCGATCACGCCACGGCTACGGTTTTGGTGGTTGCACATATGAACCGCGAGGCGTTGGACGCGACGCTGGCGACGGGCCGGGTCCATTTCTGGTCGCGTTCCCGCGCGAGCCTGTGGATGAAGGGGGAGACATCGGGCAACTACCTGACCGTTGAAGACGTGCTGATCGACTGCGATCAGGATGCCTTGGTGATCCGCGCACGCGCCGCCGGGCCAACCTGTCACACCGGCGCGCAAAGCTGCTTCTATCGGCGGGTCGAAATTGGGGATGGTGGGCCCGCTCTCGTTAAGGTCAAGACTTGACGCTCACGTAAAGGGAAGGTATAGCGTGGGCATGGCTACTGCACCCGCCCAGAACCCCGCTACAAACCTTGATCCGGACGTCGCTGCCGAGCCGCGCCGCACTGGAGCGCATCTTGATCGCCCAGATAAGCACGCCCGCGAACAGTTCACGATTTCGGATCTTACTTCCGAGTTTGGCTGCACCGCTCGTGCGCTGCGGTTCTATGAAGATGAAGGCCTGATCAACCCGGCCCGCGTTGGCCTTACCCGCGTGTATTCCAAGCGCGACCGGACCCGGCTTGCGTGGATCATGCGCGCCAAGAATGTCGGGTTCAGCCTGACTGAAATCCGCGAGATGATTGATCTGTATGATCTCGACGATGGCCGGGTTGAACAGCGCCGTGTCACGATCGAGAAATGCCGCACGCATATCGCCAAATTGCAGGCGCAGCGGGCTGACATTGATTCCTCAATCAAGGAACTCACCGATTTTGTCGCCGAGATCCAGAAGCTCGACCTGCGCTGATCAGGCGATCTGCAAAGCTACGCCAACCACGCTTACCCAAGGGATAAAGTGATGCCGACCTATACCGCCCCGACCCGCGACACGCGTTTCATCGTCAACGAAGTGCTTGATCTCGCCAGCTACGGCAACTTGCCAGGTTTTGAGAACGCCACCCCGGACATGATCGACACGGTGATCAACGAAGCGGGCAAGTTCTGCGCCGAAGTGCTCGCACCGATCAATCAGGCGGGTGATGAATACGGCTGCACCCGCCACGAAGACGGCTCGGTCACCACACCTCCGGGTTTCAAAGAAGCCTATCAGGCCTACGTCGAAAGTGCCTGGGGCACGCTTGGTCAGCCTGAAGAATTTGGCGGACAGGGCCTGCCGCACGTGCTCGGCTTTGTGCTCGAGGAATACACTGGCACAGCTAACCAGGCGTTTGCGATGTACCCGGGTCTTACCGCTGGCGCGATTTCGGCGATCTTGGCCAAGGGTAGCGATGATCAGAAGGCAGCCTACTTGCCCAAGATGGTATCGGGCGAATGGTCGGGCACCATGAACCTGACCGAACCGCATTGCGGCACCGATCTCGGCATGATCCGCACAAAGGCTGTGCCCAATGGTGATGGCTCTTACGCGATCACCGGAACCAAGATTTTCATCTCGGCCGGCGAGCACGATCTTACCAGCAACATCATCCATCTGGTTCTTGCCAAGACCCCGGGCGCGCCTGACAGCACCAAGGGCATTTCGTTGTTCATCGTGCCCAAGTTCCTGCTCGACGCGGACGGCAACCCAGGTGCGCGCAATGGCGTCACCTGTGGTTCCATCGAAAAGAAGATGGGTATTCACGGCAACGCCACCTGCCTGCTCAACTATGACGGCGCGACCGGCTTCATGGTCGGAGAGGAGAACAAGGGCCTCGCCGCGATGTTCATCATGATGAACGCGGCGCGGCTTGGCGTTGGCATCCAAGGCTATGCACAGGCCGAAGTCGCTTACCAGAACGCTGTAACCTACGCGCTTGATCGCCGCCAGGGCCGCGCGCTGACTGGCGCTGCTGACCCTGCGGCCAAGGCCGATCCGATCTTTGTCCACCCTGACGTGCGCCGGATGCTGATGGACGCCAAGGTCTTCACCGAAAGCATGCGGGCACTGTGCCTGTGGGGCGCGTTGCAGGTCGATCTGACCCACAAGGCGCAGACCGAGGAAGAGCGTGAGCAGGCTGACTTGCTGATCGGGCTGATGACCCCGGTGATCAAGGGTTATGGCACCGACAAGGGCTATGACATCGCCACCAACATGCAGCAGGTTTACGGCGGGCATGGCTACGTCAAGGAATGGGGCATGGAGCAGTTCGTGCGCGATAGCCGGATCGCGATGATCTACGAAGGTGCCAACGGGGTGCAGGCGATGGACCTGTGCGGCCGCAAGCTCGCGTCAAACGGCGGCAAGGCGATCCAGGCGTTCTTCGCCATGATCGACGAGGAAATCGCGGCAGGCAAGCAGGTGCCTGAACTGAAAGACATGGCCGAAAAGCTTGAAAAGGCGCTGGGCGAACAGAAGGCCGCGACCATGTGGTTCATGCAGAACGCGATGGCCAACCCCAACCACTTGGGCGCGGGCGCGCACCACTACATGCACATTATGGGCATCGTGACATTGGGCTTCTTCTGGCTGAAGATGGCCAAGGTTGCGCTGACCAAGCTAGCTGGTGATCCCGAGGACAAGGCTTTCTACGAAGCCAAGTTGGTTTCGGCCAATTACTACGCCGAACGTTTCCTGCCCGACGCTGGCGCGCTGCGCCGCAAGCTGGAAGCGGGTAGCGAATACATGATGAAGCTCCCGGCTGAGGCTTTCGCTACCGCTGCTTAAATGGATCAGAGCACGGCCGCGGCTGATACGTCGCGGCCGGCGCTGGCATCTAGGGCAGAATCGCGCCCTCTGCGCTTCGATCTGGTACCTTCGCCGCCTAGTCCGAGATGGTCATTAGCCTCTGGGAGCCAGCTTTGACCGCTGGCGCTGCGGCACGCGCAACCCGGTCTGCCAGTGAAGATCGCGGCCCATGTGCGGCTTGCGAGCGTTCCGGCACCGGGGTTCGAGGCGCAGCAGTTGTCTCTGGTTCTTGCGCGGTCACGGGTATGTCGGGGACTGCCGCGGGCGGCGGCGCGGGGATTGGCGCAGCAGCATCCGGTTGATCGTCCTGCTGTGTTGCAGCGAGAACTTTCGTCGCGACTTCCTCGATTGAACCAGTCACCAGCAACGGGCTTCCGCCAACCATGCCGACATTGGTCTGGCCATTTTCGCCTGTCCGCAACCAGGCGATGTTTTCGGCCACGACAAGATAATTGCCGCCGCGCGATTCGAGCAGGACGAATTTCATCGCTTATCTCCCAACCGATAGGCGAATTGCGCAACGGATTGAGACTAGCCTAGCCGTCGGCCGGTTAAGAAGGCTTACTCCACCGGTAAAAAATCTGGGACGGAGAGGTAACGCTCGCCCGTGTCATAATTGAAACCCATCACGCGCGCGCCTGTTGGCAGATCGGATAGCTTCTTGGCGATTGCGGCGAGCGTCGCGCCGGATGAAATCCCTACCAGCATCCCCTCTTCGCGCGCGGCGCGGCGGGCCATCTCCTTGGCGTCGTCAGCCCCGACTGCGATGGCTCCGTCGATTGATGCTGTGTGCAAGTTACCGGGAATGAAGCCTGCCCCAATGCCCTGGATCGGGTGCGGGCCAGGCTGGCCACCACTGATGACAGGCGAGGCTTCAGGTTCGACGCCATAGGCCTTGAAGCTGGGCCAGTGCCTTTTGAGTTCTTCAGCGCAGCCAGTCAGGTGACCACCAGTACCGACCCCGGTGATCATCACGTCAATCGGGCTGTCGGCAAAATCGGCGAGGATTTCCTGCGCTGTTGTGCGCGCATGGATTGCAGGATTGGCAGCATTGTCGAACTGGCTCGGCATCCATGCGCCGGGCGTCTGATCGACCAGTTCCTGCGCGCGTTCAATCGCGCCCTTCATCCCCTTTTCGCGCGGGGTGAGGTCGAAGCTTGCACCATAGGCAAGCATCAACCGGCGGCGCTCAATCGACATCGATTCGGGCATGACCAGCACCAGCTTGTAACCCTTAACCGCGGCGACCATCGCAAGGCCGATCCCGGTGTTGCCGCTAGTCGGTTCGACAATGGTACCTCCGGGTTGCAACTTGCCCGAAGCCTCAGCATCCTCGACCATTGCCAACGCGATGCGATCCTTGATCGAACCGCCGGGGTTGGAGCGTTCGGACTTCACCCAAACTTCGTGATTGGGAAACATGCGTGCCAGGCGAATGTGCGGGGTTGCGCCGATGGTCGCAAGGATCGAGTCAGCTTTCATGTGGTCACCTCTCTTTTGAGCGCAGCGGGTTCAAAACTGCGCGCGCGGCGCAGTTCGGGGAAATACCACGCCCATACCAATGTCACGAATATCGCACCCGCGCCGCCGAATACAACCGCGCCAGTCGCGCCAAGGATCGCAGCGGCCAGACCCGATTGCATCTCACCCAGCTCATTCGAGGCCGAGATGGCAAGGCCCGAGATTGCCGAAACCCGCCCGCGCTTGTCATCCGGCGTGAACAATTGCACCAGCGATGAACGGATGAAGACCGAGATCATGTCGATCCCGCCCATCACTGCGAGGATCGCCAGCGACAGGATGAAGTTGCGTGAAAAAGCAAAGGCAATCGTCACCGCGCCGAACGCGGCGACCGCCCACAGCATTTTCATGCCGACCTCCCGTTCAAGCGGGCGGAATGACAGCCACAGCGCCACGCTCGCCGCGCCAAGTGCTGGGGCTGCGCGCATCAGGCCGAGCCCCTCTGGCCCGACAAACAGGATATCTCGCGCAAATACCGGCAACAGCGCAGTCGCCCCCGCCAGCAGCACTGCGAAAAGATCGAGCGTGATGCACCCGAGCAAAAACCGTTCGCGCCAGACATAGACAAGCCCTTCAACGATCTGGCGCAGTGGTTTCAGGCGCGGGCCTTCATGCACGGCGCGGATCGGACGCACGGTGAGGATCAACACCATCGCCGCCATCAGCAACCCCGCCGACATGGCATGAGGCAGCCACGCCGCTTTGGCGAAGATCAGGCCGCCGACCGCAGGCCCGGCAACGCTGGCGGATTGCCATGCGATAGAAGACAGCGCGATGGCGCGGGGCAGAAGGGCAGGGGGGACGATATTAGGAGCAATCGCGCTCATCGAAGGGCCGACGAATACCCGCGCGGCGCCATGGGCCGCGGCAAGCGCGAACAGGATCGGGATGGTAAGCGCATCTTGCCAGGTCATCACCGCCAGCAGCACCGCAACGCAGCCATCGATGCCGTTGGCAAAGGCAGCCACGTGCCGGCGATCAAACCGGTCAGCCGCCAGTCCAGCGACCGGGGTCAGCACAAACAGTGGAATAAACTGCGCAAGGCCGAGCAATCCGAGTTGGAACGAGGCTTCGGCCACGCTCATCCCGTAATCGTCACGCGCGATCTCGTAGAGCTGATAGCCAAGCAGAACGACCATCGACATGGTCGCAAACACCGCCATGAAGCGGGCGAGCCAATAGCGGCGGTAATCGCCAATCTGTAGGGGAGAAGTCGGTTCGGTCACGGGAGCGCCATGGCAGGCGCGGGGGCGGCTGCCAAGCAGGTGAAACTTTGCAGCTGTGAGGTTGGCCTATCGCGCCTTAGCGCGAACGGCGTAGGCGCGGGTTGGGCTGCAGTTGGTCGATGATTGAAACGAAGTCATCCAATCGGATGATCCGTTCAAACTGGAAACCCGCGCGATTATCGCGCGTCCAGATCACATAAGCCTCGATCCGGCCCACCACCGGAAGGCGGATAATGATCCGGTCGCCGCGCTGCAATTGCTTGGCATCATCGACCATGAAGCCATGGGCCGACAGGTTGCAAACGTGCAGGTGAAGGTCGCCGTGCACGAAATGCTCGACGATGGCCGGGAAATCGACCGGGTGACGTGCGGCGCGCCGCAAGTCGGTTACACTGAGATTTGCTCCACCAGCCACGCCTTGCGATCCTCCCTATAATTGGGCTCGAACCTAGTGAATGACGCGGAAAGGCTGATAATTGGTAAAAATGGCGTGAGAGGTTTGGTTTTAGCGTTGCACCAAGGCGTGGCGTTTCTTGCCGAGGCTGAGGCGCAGGGTCTGTCCTTCGCTAGGCAGCACGAGGTGCGCAGGATCGGTAATCGTTTCACCATCCAGCTTCACCGCACCTTCGGCTAGCTTGCGTTTGGCCTCTCCGTTCGAGGCGGTTAGGCCGATGTCGGTGAGCAACGCAGCGATACGCATACCATCGGCTCCAACGGCTAGAGTCGGCAGATCCTCACCCGCGCCCGACCCAGCAAATGTCTCGCGCGCGGTTGCTTCGGCGCGCATCGCAGCGTCGGCTCCGCGCACCAGTCTGGTCACTTCGTTGGCAAGCACTTCCTTGGCCGCGTTGATTTCCGCGCCTTCAAGTGTCTCCAACCGCGCAATTTCGTCAATAGGCAGATCGGTGAACAGCCGCAGGAATTTACCCACGTCGCGGTCATCGACGTTGCGCCAATATTGCCAGAAATCATACGCAGGCAGCTGATCTTCGTTGAGCCACACCGCGCCCGCGGCGGTCTTGCCCATCTTTGCGCCATCTGCGGTGGTGAGCAGCGGAGTGGTGAGGCCGAACAATTCCGAGCCATCCATACGGCGGCCCAATTCCAGCCCGTTGACGATATTGCCCCACTGATCACTGCCGCCCATCTGCAAACGCACGCCCATCGTGTGCGAAAGGTGACGGAAGTCATAGCCTTGCAGGATCATATAGTTGAATTCGAGGAAGGTCATCGGCTGTTCGCGTTCAAGGCGCAGCCGCACCGAATCGAAGCTCAGCATCCGGTTGATGGTGAAATGCGTGCCGACCTGCTGAAGCAATTCGATGTAGCCCAATTGCCCCAGCCAATCGTGGTTATTGACCATCACCGCATCGGTCGGCCCGTCGCCAAACGTCAGTAGCTTGTCGAACACCGTGCGGATCGATGCAATGTTGGCCTCGATAGTCTCGTCGGTCAGCATCTTGCGGCTTTCGTCGCGCCCGGTAGGATCGCCAATCCGCGTGGTGCCGCCGCCCATAACCACCACCGGCTTATGGCCGGTCTGCTGCAAGCGCCGCAGCATCATGATCTGGACCAGCGAGCCGATGTGAAGCGAGGGCGCCGTGGCGTCAAACCCGATATAACCGGGCACAATCTGCTTGGCGGCGAGAGCATCGAGCCCTGCCGCATCAGTCATCTGGTGAATATAGCCGCGATCGTCCAGCAGCGTGAGGAGGGCAGATTCGTAGGTGCTCATGGGAGCCGCGCTTAACAGGGGGGAAGGGCGACGGGAAGTGGCTTGCCGGGGCAGGCGCAAGCAGCCACAACCGCACGATGCGCCCGCTCATGCTCCACCGCACCTGCGACCTCGGTCCGATCCGAGCCATTACCGCTTCTGTCACCGCCACACCGCAGGGATGCCAGGCGGAATTCCGGCTTGATGGCAGGATCAGCGGGATCATCCTGCCGCCACCCGAGCAATCAGAGCGGATGGACAATCTGTGGCAGACCACCTGTTTCGAGATTTTCTGGCAACCGCTTGGCGATACCGCTTACCGCGAATTCAATTTTTCACCGTCGGGACGCTGGGCCACTTACGACTTCGATTCTTTCCGCGAAGGGATGCGCGATGCGCCCGTCGCGTCAATATTGGTCGACTGTTCGCATGATGAAGGGGAGCTAATTCTGCGCGCCAGCATCGCAGCCGACCTGCCGTCGCCCGCGCAAGTCGCCTTAAACGCGGTTGTCGAACATGCTGATGGCGGCAAGCAATACTGGGCGCTCGCTTTTCCGCCGGGGCCGCCGGAGTTCCACTCCGAAGCCAACCGGCAGATGATTATTGAGCGCTAGCGGCCTTGGTGCCGAATGGGGCGTTCAATTTCACGATCACGGCGTTGAGCACGAAGGCAAAGCTTACCCAGATAAAATAGGGCACGTTGAGCCAACCCGCAAAACTGTCTCCCGAAACGCGGGGCAACACGACCAACAGCGCCGTGACCGAAGACCATAGCAGCACGTTCTCCGCCAGTGCCCAATCCGGGCGGCGCAGTTTAAAAAACAGCGGCGACCATAGGAAGTGCAGCACGAAGTTAGCGCCGAACAGGGCGAACACCGCCATCCGCGCCTCAGGCGTGGGAGCGGAGGTCAGGCCAATGTAAAAGCTCCATCCCGCGAGGCCCAGGATCGTCGTCCACGCCGGGCCGAACAACCAATCAGGCGGCTGCCAGCGCGGCTTTTTCAATTCGCGGTACCACGGGCCAATATCGGTGAGCGCGCCGCCCACTCCGCCGAGGATGATAGCCCATGCGGCGGCGATAGAGGCTGAGGTCCAATCCATACCCCCGATATAGGCATAAGCGGCGCAAATACCATTGCCTTTACGTTGTCGGTGTTCCACGCCATGCTGTATGAAGACAGGAATTGACCGGCTGCTGGCCGATCCGCAACTGCTGGCAAAGCTCAAGGGACGCAGGGTCGCGCTGGTGGCGCATCCGGCCAGCGTGACGTCAGACCTTACCCATAGCCTCGATGCGCTGATCGCAGCGGGCGTGAATGTGTCGAGCGCGTTCGGCCCTCAGCATGGGCTGAAGGGCGACAAGCAGGACAACATGGTCGAAACCGCGGACGAAATGGATCCGCGCTACGGCATCCCGATCTTCTCGCTTTATGGCGAGGTGCGCCGCCCTACCGGGCAGATGATGACGAGCGCTGATGTGTTCCTGTTCGACCTGCAGGACTTGGGCTGCCGGATCTACACCTTTGTCACGACGCTGCTGTATTTGCTCGAAGAAGCGGCCAAGGCTGGCAAGCAAGTATGGGTGCTCGACCGGCCCAATCCCGCCGGACGTCCGGTTGAAGGCACGTTGTTGGTGCCGGGACAGGAAAGCTTTGTCGGTGCCGCCCCGATGCCGATGCGCCACGGCCTCACGATGGGTGAAATGGGCCACTGGTTTATCGCCCATTTCGGTCTCGACGTCGAATATCGCGTGGTGGCAATGGAAGGCTGGCGTCCTGATGAGGATGGCGGCGTGCAGGGCACAGGCTGGGGCTGGCCGACGTCACTTCTGTGGATCAACCCTTCGCCAAATGCCGCCAACGTCAATATGGCGCGCTGCTATGCTGGCACCGTGATGCTGGAAGGAACCACGCTGTCGGAAGGGCGAGGCACGACGCGACCCCTAGAAGTCTTGTTTGGCGCGCCTGACATTGATGCGGGCGGGGTGCTGAAAGTGATGCGAAAGCTCGCGCCTGAGTGGCTTGAAGGTTGTGCGATCCGCGAATGCTGGTTCGAGCCCACTTTCCACAAACATGCAGGTAAGCTCTGTAATTCATTGATGATCCATGCAGAAGGTGGTTTCTACGATCACCACACCTTCAAGCCGTGGCGGCTTCAGGCGCTGGCGTTCAAGGCGATCCGGCGGCTCTATCCGCATTACGAACTGTGGCGTGATTTCCCTTACGAGTATGAGCTTGATCGGTTGGCGATTGACGTCATCAATGGCGGCCCTTCGCTACGCGAGTGGGTTGATGATGCCGCTGCCACACCCGATGATCTTGACGCCGTGACGTCACATGATGAAGCCGCATGGGTGGCGGCTGTCCGTGAGCATCTGCTCTACTGACTGACGTCACGACGGTACGCCTTTTACGTGGCCGAACATCAAAAGGATGGCGGGTAAACTGTCACCATCGAGAGGAATAGACGAATGGCAACGACAGCAGACAGCGCGCCCCGCGTCCGCTCGGTCAGAGTGACCTTGTGGATCCTGCTCATCGTCTACATCTTCAATTTCATCGACCGCCAGATCGTCAATATTCTGGCCGAACCGATTGCCCGTGATCTCAATCTGAGCGACACGCAGATCGGGTTGATGACGGGGCTGGCCTTCGCGCTGTTCTACACCGTGCTGGGCATCCCGATTGCGCGCTTCGCCGACCGGGGCACGACCAACCGGCCCAAGGTGATCGCGATCGCGCTGGCGCTTTGGTCGCTGATGACGGCGCTGTGCGGGCTGGCGCAGAACTTTGCGCAATTGTTGCTCGCCCGGATCGGCGTAGGCGTGGGGGAGGCGGGCTGCACGCCGCCCGCGCATTCGCTGATCAGCGACATGGTGCCGCCCGAACGACGCAGTTCGGCGCTGGCGTTCTATTCGCTCGGTATTCCGGTTGGGACATTGATGGGCATGATCATCGGCGGCACGCTGGTGGATTTCCTCGGGTGGCGCGAGGCCTTCCTGATTGTTGGCCTGCCGGGGATCGCGCTCGCATTGCTGGTGTGGTTCGTGCTGAAAGACCCGCGCCATGCCGACGCCGCCACGATCCTGCGCAATCAAAGCCAGCCCGCCGCACTGCCGCTGAAGGAAGCGCTGCGTGAAGTCATGCTCTCGCGCGCGTTCGTACTGCTGCTGTTTGCTGGGTCTGCGGCGTCATTCCTAGCCTATGGCAAGACCACTTGGACCACGATCTTCTTCCAGCGCACCCACGGCATGACGCCGGGCGAGGTCGGATTGTGGTTCGGGCTGCTGGCCGGGATCGGGGGAATGCTCGGAACGTGGCTGGGCGGCTATCTGGCTGACCGGTTCGGAACCAAGAATCGCCGCCACGTGCTGAGCGCGCCGGCCATCGGCATGGCGTTGGCGGTGCCATTGGCACTGCTCGCCTATCAGGCGCCGACATGGCCGCTGGCGCTGGCATTGCTGTTCGTGCCGACGGTGTTCAATTCGTTCTATTACGGGCCGACCTATTCGGCAGCGCAAGGTTTGGTGCCGGTGCGGGCAAGGGCGATCGCGGCGGCGACTTTGCTGTTTTTCCAGAACCTGATCGGGTTGGGGCTGGGGCCATTGTTCTTCGGGATGCTGTCAGACTGGATTCAGCCGGTCTACGGCGCCGATAGCGTGCGCTATGTGCTCTACGGCGCGGCGTGTCTGGGGCTGGTTCCGGCGTTCTTCTTCTGGCGCTGCGGGTTGCGACTCAACGACGAGCTGGATCAGAAAGGCTAATCTGGCGGCCGCACCGGTTGCACAAGTGTGACCAGCACGAAGCTGATCAGCATCAGCAGATACCAACTGCCATATTTGGCGATGCTGACCATGCGCCATTCCGCCTCCTGCCCCGGATAATTCCAGGCATTGGCGAAGGTGGCGATATTCTCGGCAAACCAGATGAACAGCGCGACGAGACCGAAACCCAAAAGCAGCGGCATCCAACGATGCGCGCGCCAGTTGCGGAAGTGGACGCGGGTGCGCCAGAAGATCACCGCGGTGGCGGCAAACAGGCCCCAGCGGACGTCGATGGTGAAGTGGTGGGTGAAGAAGTTGGCATAGATCGCCGCCGCCAGCAGCCATGTCGCCCACGCGGGCGGGTAGCCGGTGAAGCGGAAGTCGAAAATCCGCCACACCCGTGCGATGTAGCTGCCGACGGCCGCATACATGAACCCCGAAAACAGCGGCACCGCGCCGATGTGGAGCACGCTTGCCTCGGGATAGGTCCATGATCCGACCTGCGTCTTGAACAGCTCCATCACGGTGCCGACGACGTGGAAGATCAGGATCACCCGCGCCTCGCGCCATGTCTCAAGCCGGAAGGCGAGCATCCCGGCCTGGATGGTGATAGCGGCGAGGGTCAGGAAGTCATAGCGGTGGAGGGGCGCAGTGTCTGGGTAGAACAGGTGCGTGCCAAGCAACAGCGCCAGAAGCAGGCCGCCAAACAGACAGGCCCAGCCTTGCTTGAAACCGAACAGCAGGAATTCGTAGAACGCGAGCCGCCAGCCCGTGCCGGGGTCGAAGGCTTCGAGGCGGAGGCGGACGGCCTCGAAACGGGTGTGGCGGGGTGACGTCATTCAGACTTGGTCGCGGCACAGGCCTGCGGGATCTCGTCCTTCGTAACGATGCGCCGGGCAAGCGACTTGTCGTAGCCGCCCGCGTCGAGATGTATCGCCACTACGGAGGGGAATTGCATGCCCGTTTCAACCGTAAGATTAGGAGCGTCCGGAGCGTTCCCTTCATAAATCAGCGCCGCTCGGCCGAGGCCGCTCAGCTCATAGGTGACGAAATCCATCATGCGATCGAAGCGGACGAGCCGTTCGTCGGGTTTGAGCTCCAGCGCGAAGCCGATCCCACAAACCAGTCCTGGCCCGGAGAACTGCGTGGCCGTCAATTGCGATTGCTGGGCATCGACCGGAAGGGCCTCAGAGCGGGCCACCACAACGTCACGCTGAGGTGGCTGCGCTGCGCAGGATGCGATGGTCAATGCCAATCCGGCTAGCAAAGCTGACCGCAATCTCAAGCCCCGTGCTTCCGCGACAGCTCCCGCATGGCATCATCCAGCCCGTCGAGCGTCAGCGGATACATCCGGTCATTGACCAGCTGCTTGATCATCTTGGTCGACTGCGAATAACCCCACTGCTTTTCCGGAACCGGGTTGAGCCACACGGTTGCGGGGTAGGTGTTCGCCACGCGCTGCAACCAAACCGCGCCCGCTTCCTCGTTCATATGCTCGACGCTGCCGCCCGGATGGGTGACCTCATAGGGGCTCATCGCTGCATCGCCGACGAACACGATCTTGTAATCGTGCCCGTATTTATGGAGCACGTCCCAGGTCTTGGTGCGTTCCTGCCAGCGGCGCTTGTTGTCCTTCCACACACCTTCGTAGAGGCAGTTGTGGAAGTAGAAGAACTCCATGTTCTTGAATTCTGACGTCGCGGCGCTGAACAGCTCTTCGACCAGTTTGATGAAGGGGTCCATCGATCCGCCGACGTCGAGGAACAACAGCAGTTTGACGGCATTGCGCCGCTCGGCACGCATATGGATGTCGAGCCAGCCCTGCTTGGCCGTGCCCTTGATCGTGGCGTCGATATCGAGCTGATCCTGCGCACCTTCGCGGGCGAAACGGCGCAGGCGGCGGAGCGCCATCTTGATGTTGCGGGTGCCGAGTTCGCGGGTCGAATCGAGGTTCTTGAACTCGCGCTTTTCCCAGACCTTGATCGCTTTGCCGTGCTTGGCCTCGCCACCGATGCGCACGCCTTCGGGGTTGTAGCCCGAATTGCCGAACGGCGAGGTGCCGCCGGTGCCGACCCACTTGTTGCCGCCCTGGTGGCGTTTTTCCTGTTCTTCGAGCCGCTTTTTCAACGTCTCCATGATCTCGTCCCAATCGCCCAGCGATTTGATCGCTTCCATTTCCTCGGGCGTCAGGAATTTCTCGGCGACCGCTTTCAGCCAGTCTTCGGGGATGTCGGTCGGGTTCTGCCCGTAATCGGACATGATCCCCTTGAACACCTTGTGGAACACCTGATCGAACCGGTCGAGCAGGCCTTCGTCTTTCACAAAGGTCGCGCGGCTGAGGTAATAAAATGCCTCAGGCGTGGAATCGATCACGTCTTTCTCGAGCGCCTCCAGCAAGGTGAGATGCTCTTTGAAACTGGCGCCGATCCCGGCCGCGCGAAGCTCGTCGATGAAATTGAAGAACATGGCAGGTGCTTAACCCGCGTGCTGCGCGCTGACCAGTCCCCATTCTTGTGAGGGCTTTAGGCCGGCGCTTAACCCTTCGCTTACCAACCTTGGTTAGCAATGCGGCGAACCAAAAAAGGGCCGCGCCGCAATGCATCAGATCGCCATAGACACCGCCAATGCCAAGGCGCTGGAGATGATTCCCGAAAGCTGCGGTGCGGTGACCGTCGGCTGCACCGACGTCGCGGGCGTGGTGGAAGCGGTAATCGCCTCGTCCAAGGCGCTCCGGTCGGAACATGAGGCGCTACGCGAAACCGTGCGTGCGCTGGAGGCTGACCAGACCAAGGTGGCGGAAGCCAGCGACGAAGCCCGTTTGCTGTCGGAGCGCGCGATTGAACGCCTGTCGGAAGGCACCGCGCTGATCCAGTCCTCGCTCGGCCAGATCGCCGGGTTGATCGAGCTCGTCGATACCCTAGGCCAGCACGTCACCAGCTTTTCCGCCGCGATGGAGCAGGTGCGTCGCAGCGCGCAGGATATCGACAATATTGCCGAAACAACCAATATCCTCGCGCTGAACGCCACCATCGAAGCGATGCGGGCTGGCGATGCCGGGCGCACCTTTGCGGTGGTCGCGGCAGAGGTCAAAAGCCTCGCCAATGATACCCGCAAGGCAACCGAGGAAATCGCCCAGACCATCGATGCCTTGGGCGGCGAGGCAGAAGTGATGATCGGCCGGATCGAAACCGGCGCCAAGGCCAGCGGGGAAGCCCGCGCCTCGGTTGCGCGGATCGAAAGCACGATGGCCAATGTTGGCGCGCTGGTGGAGGAGGTCGACAAGCAGAACGACGTCATCGCCCGGTCAACCGGCACCATCAGCGGTCATGTCAACAAAGTGCAGCACGTGCTTTCCAGCTACGATGCGGCATCGCGCAGCAACGAAGACCGGCTGCACGGCGCGCACCGCAAGATGGAAGAGCTGGAAATCACCGCCAGCGAGATGTTCGACCGGATCGTGCAGGCCGGCCTCAGCCCCGAAGACAGCGCGATGGTCGCCCAAGCTCAGGAATTTGCCAAGGCGGTTGCGGCGCATACCGAAGCCGCGTTGGCGAGCGGCGCAGTGACCTTGGCGGCGGTGTTCGATACTGATTACCAGCCGATCCACGGCACAAATCCGCCGCTGTTCCGCACCCGGTTGACCGATTGGGCCGATGCCGAATGGCGCCCTTTCCTCGACCGGGCCAAGGCCAGCGACACCCGCGTGCTTGCTGCGGCTTGCACCGACATGAATGGGTTCCTTCCAACCCACATGACCGATCGTTCACGCCGCCCCACCGGCGATCTCAACCACGACACCCAGTTCTGCCGCAACGGCCGGATCATGCTCGAAGCAATCGACCGCAAGGCCAAGGTTTCCGCCGCACCCTACATGATGGCCGTCTACCGTCAGGACAGCGGCAGCGACAGTTATGTCGTGGTGCGCAACGTCTATGTCCCGCTGGTGATCGGCGGACGGCGCTGGGGCGATTTCGAGCTGGCTTACAGTTTCGATTGAGGGGCCGGATTGGCCAATGTTTCACGCGAAACATTGGCCGCAAGTCCTTCAAAAACGACCTAGAAGGGGTCTAGCCGGGGTCTAGAAGGGGTCTAGATCGGCCTATTTTACGGCCCTTCAGCTCGGGTTGCGACGCGCCATGAATGCCAGCCGTTCGAACAGCATGATGTCCTGTTCGTTCTTGAGCAGCGCGCCGTGCAGCGGCGGGATCGCGCTGGCCGGATTGCTGTTCTGCAAAACCTCCAGCGGCATATCCTCGTTCAGCAGCAGCTTGAGCCAGTCGAGCAACTCGCTGGTCGATGGCTTCTTCTTCAACCCCGGCACTTCGCGCAGGTCGTAGAAGATATCCATCGCCTTCTTCACCAGCATTTTCTGGATGCCGGGGAAGTGGACGTCGATGATTTCCTGCATCGTGTCGCGGTCAGGGAACTTGATGTAGTGGAAGAAACAGCGGCGCAGAAATGCGTCGGGCAGTTCCTTTTCATTGTTCGAGGTGATCACCACGATCGGGCGTTCAATCGCCGTAATCCGCTCCTGCGTTTCGTAAACGTCGAAGCTCATCCGGTCGAGTTCCTGCAACAGATCGTTCGGGAACTCGATATCGGCTTTGTCGATTTCGTCGATCAGCAACACGGGCAGCTCGGGCGCGGTAAAGGCTTCCCACAGCTTGCCCTTCTTGATGTAGTTGCGGATGTCGTGGACGCGCTCTTCGCCCAGCTGACCATCACGCAGCCGCGCCACGGCGTCATATTCATACAGGCCCTGGTGCGCCTTGGTGGTCGATTTGATGTTCCATTCGATCAGCGCCGCACCCATCGCCTTGGAGATTTCATGCGCCAGTACCGTCTTGCCCGTGCCGGGTTCGCCTTTCACCAGCAGGGGGCGGCGCAGCATAACGGCGGCATTGACCGCGACCTTGAGGTCTTCGGTCGCAATATAGGACTGGGTGCCTTCGAAACGCTGCTGATCTGACATCGGGTTTCCTTGTGAGACTGGTTTTCGACGCGCAGCGATAAGGGGCGCTTTCGCGCGGCGCAAGGGGGTGGGAGCTGGCAAATCAGTGAGGCAGCAGCAGGATGCGCTGGGCGATGGCGCTCAACTTGCCTTCGTCCAATGCCGCTGCCGGGTTGTTCCACCCAAGCGTTAGCACATGGTCGCGGCCCGCCGTGTCGCGCAGCAGCCAAGTCAGATTCATTACGCCCGGCTCTGACCCGCCCTTGTAGCCGATGTAGTCCCAGTTGGCTTTGATAAGCGGCGTGGCCGAAGGGTTGATCGCCATGATGTCGAACACCTTAGGATCGGCGTTGCGACGCATGTGGGCGAAGAGCTTTGCGAGGTCTGCAGGGGAAGCGAACCATTCGATGTCGATCGCTTTGGGGCCGTTCGCAAAGGCGGCGTTGACCTCGTCTAGCGACGGATTTGCGACTGTCATCAGCACTTCGGCGGCAACCATCGCATCGGGTGAACGGGTGCGCCATTGGTCAAGAAACATCGGATCCATCGTCTTGAGAATAAACAGTTCGCGCGTGGATAAGAACGGATCGTTGCGCGCCGGATCAGCATGACCGCTGTCGCGCATCAATTTGAGGATGCGGTTTCGCCCTAGCACTGCGATCAACTGATCGGTCGCGGTATTGTCGCTGATCGAAATCATCAGGCTGGCGAGCGTGTGCAGCGTCACGGGCGCGCCTTGCGGCCAATCCTGCAACTGGCCGCTCGGGTAGCTCTTTTCGGTGAGCGCCACGACGTCAGACCATTGGCGGTGGCCCGCCTTCACATCCTCGGCCAGCGCGGCCAGCACATAGAGCTTGAAAGTCGATCCCAGCGCGAGCGGTGTGTTCGCGCCGATGTTGATGACAGGGGTGCCGCCTTCCAGAGGCCCGAACCATGCGTTGACGCTGCCCGGAAGCGCGGCAAGATCGGCGGCGATCTTCTCCGGCGTATCCCCTGCAATTGCCAGCACATCGACTGATGTGAACACCAACTCGCTCACCCGGTTGTCTTCTGCCGGATCAATTGCAATGCCGCCTTTGGCCAGCCCGCGTTCGAACCGGATTTCCAGCGCCGCGCGGGTTCCGTCACGCGGTTCCAGCAGCACGACCTCTACCGCAGCGCCGAATTGCGCGGTGAGATTCGTGCTCAATGCCTTGATCTGCGCAGCGGGGATCGCCGCCTGAAAGCCGTTGCTGAAAACGTCTTCGGGCGCGGCCTTGCCGTTGAGCAATGCCACTACCTGATCAGCGCGCGCCGCGATGGCAGATTGTGTTGATGCGATGGCGGGCGGGTCTTGCGCCAAAGCTGGAACTGAAGGGATCACCAACGCAGACAACATCAACGCAAAAATTGTCCCGCGCATAACCATCGGCCTCATCTCAACCCGCCGCGTCATCGTCCGAACACATCCCATCAGGATCGGGAATGTCTGGCGCAATTTCGAACCCGGCGAGATCACCGTCGCTGATATCACGGCGGAACGGCGGCGGCGGATCGTCGCGCATGAACGCGGCGAAATCTGCGCGGGTGCGGCAGTCCTCGATAAAGTCGTTGTGATCGAAGCGATCTTTCGCGTTGATCAGACTGGTGCTGACCATCGCCAACTCAGCCCGCCGCGCCGCCCTGTGGCAATTGCCTTCCTTGCCGAGGATGCGCCGGGCGAACAGGATATCATACTTGCAATCGGTGCTGCCGAGCCGGGCATAGCCATGCGCAATCCGCGACAAATCCAACGGGGCATCGCGGTAGCTGGCATAGACGAGCACCTGGCGTTTATAGCGCAGCAGTTCATCAACGCTGCCGCCTCTGCGCAGCACACGGTCGCGGTCTTCATCGGCTGAGGCGAGCACGATCCGCTGCACCCGGTCGGGCCGCGCGCCGCGAAAGCCATCAAGCGCCACGACCGCACGGATCGCCGCGCGTGCGCCCATTGAGTGTGAAACGACGGTGATATCCTCAGCCCGAATGGTCAGTTCCGCCAGTACATCGTCAATCGCGCCTTGCGCCCACGAAACCGTTGCCTCGTCGACCGAATAGCTCAAAGCGCCGCCGCGTGAGGGCCAGTGCAGCACCACCACGGGAACCTCTTTCCCCGCCAACTCGCCGATCCGCGCCGCCGTCTCGTGCGCTTCGTCAAAGGTCGTGTTGTAGCCGTGGATGTAGACGATCAACCGGCCCTTGGCGGCAGGCGCTGCGACCTGCTGCTGGATCGCGGTGAGCCATTGCTGTTTGTCATGCTGTGCCAATACCGCGGGCAGCGGTTCGCGCGGAGCCTCCCAGCCATAGCGCCCGCTGCCATAGGTCAGGGTCGGGTGGCGAAATGGCGCCATGACCAATGCCCCTGTTCGGCAATCGGGCAGGGCGCTGGAGAGGAAGAAGAACTGCGATTCGCCCTCGGGCGCGACAGCAAAATCATTGGTCCCGCAGCCTGCCACATAAGGCACCGGGTCAGGGATTTTGAGCCCGCAGGCCCCCAGCAACAGCAGGGCTGCGGCGGCGAATAGTGCCCGCGCGGCGCTACGCATCGATCAGATCGCGATCAATTTCGCCTGCGCGGTTCTGGATGAAGTTGAAGCGGTGTTCCGGGTTGCGGCCCATCAGCTCATCGACGAGCCGCGCAACGCCGGCGCGCTGCTCGAACTCCTGCGGCAGCGTGATGCGGATCAACCCGCGACTTTCGGGCGCCATCGTGGTTTCGCGCAATTGCTGCGGGTTCATTTCGCCAAGCCCCTTGAAGCGGCTCACTTCGACCTTCTTCCCCTTGAACACGCTGGCTTCCAGCTCGGCGCGGTGCGCATCGTCGCGGGCGTAACGGCTCTCCTTGCCCGATGTCAGGCGGTAGAGCGGTGGCTGGGCGAGGAACAGGTGACCGCGTTTCACGATGTCGGGCATTTCCTGAAAGAAGAACGTCATCAGCAGCGTGGCGATATGCGCGCCGTCCACGTCGGCGTCGGTCATGATGATGATGCGGTCATAGCGCAGGTTATCGGCGTTGCAGTCCTTGCGCGTCCCGCAGCCCAGCGCCAGCGCCAGGTCGGCGATTTCGGAATTGGCGCGTATCTTGTCGGCGGTGGCGGATGCGACGTTGAGGATCTTGCCGCGGATCGGCAAAATGGCCTGCGACTTGCGATCGCGCGCCTGTTTGGCGCTGCCGCCGGCGCTGTCGCCCTCGACAATAAAAAGCTCCGTCTCGCGCCCGCCTTCGCCGCTGCAATCGGTCAGCTTGCCCGGCAGGCGCAGTTTCTTGGCATTGGTGGCGGTCTTGCGCTTGATCTCGCGTTCCTGCTTGCGCTTCAGCCGCTCGTCCATCCTCTCCATCACCTCGCCGAGCAGCGCCTTCCCGCGCTCCATATTGTCGGTGAGGAAGTGGTCGAAATGGTCGCGCACCGCGTTTTCAACGAGGCGCGCGGCTTCGGGCGAGGTCAGGCGGTCTTTGGTCTGCGATTGGAATTGCGGATCGCGAATGAAAACGCTCAGCATCACTTCCGCGCCGGTCATCACATCATCGGCGGTAATATCCTTGGCCTTCTTCGCGCCAACCAGCTCGCCGAATGCCCGCAGGCCGCGGGTCAACGCGGTGCGCAGGCCCTGTTCGTGAGTGCCGCCATCGGGGGTGGGCACGGTGTTGCAGTACCAGCTGAACGCGCCGTCGGAATAAAGTGGCCATGCGATCGCCCATTCGACCCGGCCCTGTGCCTCGCCCGCAATGGCGGCGAAGTCCTGTTTACCGGTGAAGGGCTGCGCGGTGACGCATTCCCGGCTGCCGACCTGTTCGGCCAAGTGATCGGCCAGACCGCCGGGGAACTTAAAGGTCGCCTCAGCCGGCACATCATCGCTCACCAGCGATGGCGCGCATTTCCAGCGGATTTCGACGCCTGCGAACAAATAGGCTTTTGACCGGGCGAGCTTGAACAACCGCTTGGGGTTGAATTTGCGGTCACCGAAGATTTCGGGATCGGGGACAAAGCTGACGGTGGTGCCGCGCCGGTTGGGCGTTGGGCCGAGGTTTTCCAGCGCGCCTTGGGTGATCCCGCGAGAGAATTCCTGCGCAAACAGCTGCTTGTCGCGCGCGACCTCAACCCGCGTATGCACCGACAGCGCGTTGACTACGCTGACCCCAACCCCGTGCAGGCCGCCGCTGGTGGCATAGGCCTTGCCCGAAAACTTGCCGCCCGAATGCAGCGTCGACATGATGACTTCGAGCGTCGATTTGCCCGGAAACTTGGGGTGTTCATCGACCGGGATGCCGCGTCCATTGTCGGCTACCGAAAGGCGCCCGCCTTCCTCCAACCGCATTTCGATCCGGGTGGCGTGGCCGGCCACAGCTTCGTCCATCGCATTGTCGAGCACTTCGGCGGCGAGGTGGTGGAACGCGCGGTCATCCGTGCCGCCGATATACATGCCGGGGCGGCGGCGCACTGGCTCCAACCCTTCGAGCACCTCGATTGACGAGGCGTTGTAATCCCCGCTGGAGGTCGGGGTATTGGCGAACAGATCGTCGGGTGTGGTGTCGGACATGCGCGCAGCTATAGGCCCGCGCGCAGGGCACTCACAAGCCACCCCTCGTGGTTTTACTCAGCGGGCAAAACCGGTTGGCGCGGGATCGACCGCAGTGATCTCGCCGCCGCGCACCTCGCGCACTTCGAGCGCGCGCTCGGCAACGCCATTGCGGCCAAACCGGAACGGGCCATCAACGCCAAGGAACCCGCCTTTGTCGTAAAGCTCGTTCTTGGGGAAGGGCGTTCCGACCTTCCATTCGCGCGCCACGCGCAAGGTCAGCAGGACCGCGTCATAGCCGAGCGTCGTTACCCGGTGCGGCGCCGCGCCAAAGCGGGCCTGATAACTATCGGCAAAGCGTTTGTAGCGCCCATCGGACACGGCGGCGAACAGCGCGCCCTCCATCGATTTGGCGCGGGCAAGGGTAGCCTCTCCGCTCCACAATTCGGTGCCGAGAATGCGAGCGCGGGTGCGCGCGCCGCGCTGCAATTCGTCAGAGGCTTCAATGCTGAGCCGGGCACTGTCAGCGATCAACACGGTATCATACCCGCCCGCTGCCCGCAGCCGGGCGGCGGCACTCACGATCGAGGTATTGCCGCGCGCATAGGCCTGTGTGCCAACCAGCGTCCCGCCAAAATCGCGCAGCGCGTTTTCGAGCGCAGAGGCGGCGCGGATGCCATAGTCCCCTTCGGGCATCAGTGCAGCAAAGCGGTTTGCGCCGCGCGCGCGGGCAAATTCGACACTACGGCGGATTGATTGTTCGGGCACAAGGCCGATCACAAACACATCGGGCCCGGCCACGCTGATATCGTTCGAGAACGCAATCACGGGCACCCCAGCAGGGCGCGCCACCGCTTGCACCGAAGGTACAGCATCGGCGGTCAGCGGGCCGAGAATCAGCTTGTTGCCATCCGCAATCGCCTGCCGCGCCGCGCCCGCCACGCCGTCCGACGTATCATAGGTGGTGATGCGCAGATTATCGGCATTGGTGTCGAGCAGCGCCATCGTGGTCGCGTTGGCGATTCCCTGCCCGACTGCGGCGGTATCACCGCTCAAAGGCACCAGCAGCGCGATGCGGTGGCGGCCGGTGTCAGTCGGCAGGGCAGTTGCTGATGGTTCGGGCGCCGGAAGCGGAGCGGGCGCGGTGGCCACATCGCCTTTGGGCACGACCTGACAGCCTGCCGCCAACATTGCCGCACCCGCCAGCGCGAGGTTGCGGCCGGTGAAATGCCGCGCGGCATTCGTCAGCCAGCCTGCCCAATTCTGGGTTTCGATGCGCGTCATCCTTGCCGATCCCTCGCTGCTGCTCCATTGATCCGGCCGAAATGACCGCAGAGCTACCATCCATCCCCGAAGGGACACCCGATCCGGGGCTCTACATCGTTGCCACCCCGATTGGCAATCTTGGCGACATGACGTTGCGTGCAATCGGCGTATTGCGCAGCGCGGCGGTGGTGGCGTGTGAAGACACGCGGGTGACGGGCAAACTGCTCAAACATTTCGGGATCAAGGCGCGGCTGCAACGGCTCGACGATCACGCTCCGCCCGAGCTTCGCGCGCGGTTGATCGATCTGGCGCGCGGCGAGGCGGTAGCGCTGGTCAGCGACGCGGGAACGCCGCTGATTTCCGATCCGGGCTATCGGTTGGTGCGCGAAGCCCGCGCGGCGGGGGTCACCGTTATCAGCGTACCGGGTGCCTGCGCAGCCGTTTCGGCGCTGGCGATTGCAGGCTTGCCGAGCGACCGTTTCCTGTTTGCAGGCTTCCTGCCGGTCAAGGACAAGGCCCGGCGCGATGCTCTGGAGGGCTTGGCGGGAATTGCCGCCACGCTGGTGTTCTACGAAACCGCTCCCCGGCTTGAACGGTCGCTGCTGGCAATTGCCGAGCTGTGGCCAGAGCGCGAAGTGGCGGTGGCGCGCGAGCTGACCAAACTGCACGAAGAATGCCGCACCGGCACCGCTGCAACTCTCGCCGACCACTACGCCGCGCACCCGCCTAAGGGTGAAATCGTGCTGCTGATCGGCCCGCCCGCTGATGCTGAAACGCCCGTGGCCGATTCTGATGCGCTGCTGCGCGCGGCCTTGGCTGATGCCGGGCCGGGCAAAGCGGCGGGGATCGTTGCCAAAGCCACCGGGCTCGACCGGGCGGCGCTCTATGCCCGCGCGCTGGAGCTGAAAGGCCAATGACCACCCAACGCACCACCCCCCAGCGCCGCGAAGCCGACCAGCGCGGCCGCGAAGGCGAGGCCGAGGCAGCAATGTGGCTTGTCCAGCAAGGCTGGCGGATCGTGGCCGAGCGGGTCAAGACTAAGGCGGGCGAGATCGATCTGATTGCTCAGCGCCCCGGCCTCGTCGCCTTTGTCGAGGTCAAATGGCGCGCCCGCAGCGCCGCGTTGGCCGATGCGATTGACGAACGGCGGCTGACGCGGGTGGCCAAAGCAGCGGAAATCGTCGCTCACGAATATGCCACACAAGGCGAGGATATTCGGATCGACGTGATCCTGCTTGCACCGGGCCGCAAGCCGACCCACATCGAAAACGCGTGGATGCCGTTCGGCTAAACCACCTCGGAGTTGATAGAATGACCTTGCGCATCGCCGTCCAGATGGACCCCATCGACCGGATCAATATCGCCGGCGACAGCTCGTTTGCGCTGATCCTGGCCGCGCAAAGCCGTGGCTACACCGTCTATGAATATCACGTCGAAAGCCTGACGCTTGACGAGGATGACCGGCTGTTCGCTCACGCCCACCCGGTGACGGTGCAGCGCGTCGAAGGCGACCATTTCACGCGCGGGGAGCAAGTGCGGATCGACCTTGGGAAGGACATCGATGTCGTGCTGATGCGGCAGGATCCGCCGTTCCACATGGGCTACATCACCGCCACGCATATGCTCGAACGGATCGCGGCGGAGACGCTGGTGGTCAATGATCCGGCCAATGTCCGCAACTCGCCTGAAAAGGTGATGGTGCTGAATTACCGCCGGTTTATGCCGCCGACGCTGGTCACGCGTTCGGTCGACGAAGTGCGGCGTTTCATGGCGAAGCACGGCGCCATCGTCGTCAAGCCGATCCACGGCAATGGCGGCAAGGCGATCTTCCGCATTGGAGAGAACGCCGAAAACCTCACCGCCCTGTTCGAGGTGTTCAACCAGACTTGGCCCGAACCACACATGGTGCAGCCCTTCCTTCCCGAAGTGGCGCAGGGCGACAAACGCATTGTGCTGATTGATGGCGAGGTTGCAGGCGCGATCAATCGGTTGCCGGGAGAGGGCGAGTTCCGCTCCAACCTCGCGATGGGCGGCTCTGCGCAGAAGACCGACCTGTCAGCGCGCGAGCAGGAAATCTGCGACGCCCTCGGGCCTGATCTCAAGCGGCTTGGCCTAACCTTCGTGGGGATCGACGTGATCGGCGGCAAATGGCTGACCGAAATCAACGTCACCTCGCCCACGGGGATCGTGGCGATTGACCGGTTCAACGGCACGGACACAGCTGGAATGATCTGGGACGCAATCGAGCGGCGCCTTGCTGAACGATCGGATGCGGCAGGGGCCAACACCTGATGACCGAACTGTTGCTCACTCTGCTCGACAAGGGCGGTTACCTCGGCATTTTTGTGCTGATGATCCTTGAAAACGTGTTCCCGCCGGTGCCGTCTGAGGTGATTCTGGGCGCGGCGGGGGTGCTGGTGGCGCAGGGCAAGATGAACGGCATCGTGCTGTGGATCATCGCCACGGTGGGCACAGTGGTCGGCAACCTGTTCTGGTATTGGCTCGGCCACCGGTGGAGCGAGGAACAGCTCAAACGCATGATCGACCGCTGGGGCCGAGTACTGACATTTGAATGGGATGAGTTCACCAAAGCGCGCAATATTTTTCGCAAATATGGCGATTGGATTGTGTTCCTGCTGCGGTTTTCGCCCTTGCTGCGCACCATCGTCTCGCTGCCTGCGGGGCTTGCACGAATGAACGTGTGGCGGTTTGCCATGTTCACGTTCCTCGGCTCGTTGATCTGGAACGGGCTGCTGATTTTAGGCGGGCAGGCGCTAGCGGGGCTGATCGATGAGTATGAGACGCTGGCAGGCTATGCCATCGTTGCCTTCGTTCTCGCAGGCGTTGCGATTTACATCTATCGGTTTGTGACATGGAAGCCGGTCAAGGCGTTCGAACCGGAGGAATAGCTCTCTCCGCGCCCTATCCTCGGGGATGCGCCTTGCGGTAATTCTCCAGCAGGCTCGCTGCATCCACGCGTGTGTAGATCTGGGTCGAACCCAAGGACGCATGGCCGAGCAATTCCTGCAACGACCGCAAATCCGCCCCTGCGCTGAGCAGGTGCGTGGCGAAGGAATGGCGCAGCGCGTGCGGGGTCGCAGTGTCAGGCAGGCCGAGCGCGCGGCGCGCCTGTGCCATCGCGCGCTGCACCATGCCAGGCGATAGTGTGCCGCCCTTGGCCCCGCGAAACAACGGCTCCTTGGCTGAGAGCGGCCACGGACACAGCCGCACATACTCGGCCACCGCTGCGCGGGTGATCGGCAGCACTGGCACCATCCGCTGCTTCCCGCCCTTGCCGGTGACTTGCAGCACTTCGCCAAGCGGCACATCGCGGCCCGTCAGCGACAGCGCCTCGGCAATCCGCAAGCCTGATCCATACATCAGCAACAGCACCGCCCGGTCGCGCGCGCCGATCCAATCCTCGCTGGAAAGCCCATCGATCATGTCGGCTAGGTTGACCGCTTCATCGGGGGTAACAGGGCGGGGCAGGCCTTTTTTGATGCGCGGGCCGCGCAGGCGCGGGGCAGTGGGGTCAGGATCGCCGGACTGCTGGCGGGCGAAGGCGATGAAAGCCTTGAGCGCCGACAGCTCGCGCGCTGTGCTGGCATTGCCTAATCCTTCAGCACGGCGCGCGGCGAGGAAAGTGCGCAAGCCGTGGGCTTCAGTGCAAGCGACCGCTGCCCAATCGCTGAGCAGGTTGGCGGCGCACAACCGCTCGGCTGCTGCCACATAAGCGCGCACGGTGTGGAGCGAACGGCGGCGATTGTCGGCGAGATGCGCGCGCCATTGCTCGATCAGCGCTGGGGTGTTCATGCCGCGACCAGCGTATCGGCCACCACCTCAGCCAGCAGCGCGTCGAGCACGCCCCGGCCCGGCAACGCAACCCCGATCCGGGTGCCGTCCTGCCACATCAGCCCAAGCGTGATCAGGCGGGCAAGCGCGGTATCCTCGATCAAACCGGTGCGCGGCAGGGCAAACCGCGCCATGAGCGCTGCAAGATCAACTCCCTCAGTCAGCCGCAGTCCCATCAGCAGCGCCTCTGCCGCCTGTTCGGAAACCGCCAGCGCGCGCGCTTCGGCAATTCCATCACCCTGACGCGCGACAGCGGAGAGGAAATTCTCCGGCTTCTTGTGCCGCACCGTTGCCATTCCGCCGCGCCGTCCATGCGCGCCGGGGCCGATCCCGGCATAATCCTGATACCGCCAATAGACGAGATTGTGGCGGCTCTCCTCGCCCACACGTGCGTGGTTGCTCGTTTCATAGGCAGGCATGCCGCCCGCTAGGGATAATTCCTGAGTGATGTCGAAAAGTTGGGCAGCCTCATCATCGTCCAGCGGCACCAACCGCCCGCGCCGGACATCGCTGGCAAATCGCGTGCCGGGTTCGATGGTGAGTTGATACAGCGACAGGTGCCCGGTGCCGAAACTCAGCGCACGGGTCAGCCGGTCGTGCCACAATTCGGGCGTGTGGCCGGGTAGGGCGTAGATCAGGTCGAAACTCACACGCTTGAAGTGTTCTTGCGCGGTGTCGAGTGCATCCAGCGCTTCCTTGGCCCCGTGCAGGCGGCCCAGAAACTGCAACTCCGTGTCATCCAGCGACTGCACGCCGAGCGAGACGCGATTGATCCCGGCGCTGGCCAAGGCAGCGAAGTTGGCCGCTTCGACCGAGGATGGGTTGGCCTCCAGTGTGATCTCGATATCGGGCGCAAAGCCCCACAAACGCTCCGCTTCCGCAAGCAACGCCGCGACCAGCGCAGGCGGCATCAGCGAAGGTGTGCCCCCGCCAAAGAAGATCGACGTCAGCGGCGCTCCGCCCGCTAACGCCGCCTCGGCCCGCATGTCTGCAATCAGCGCCGCCTGCCACGCCGCAACGTCAACACCCGCCCGAACATGCGAGTTGAAATCGCAATAGGGACACTTTTTGGCGCAGAACGGCCAATGTATGTAAAGCGCACGCGCCGAAGTGGGGATTGGGGTGGGAATTTTCAGCCTCGCTTAACCGTTGGACCATAGATTGATCGCATGTGGAGTTTCCGTCTCGTGTCCAACAATATCGCCCGCACTGTGGGATTGACGTTGCTTATGGCAGCCACCCCGGCACTGCCGCAAGATTATCTGAGTCCGCTCGAACCCGAACGGGTCTGGCTGGCCGCGCATAATATTGCCCGCGAGGAAGTGGGCCTTGCGCCTTTGCAGTGGAACCCAAGCCTTGCCCGCGATGCCGAGAATTGGGCGAACACTTTGGCCGAGCGCCGCGTCTTCCAGCACGCCCCCTATGATGTGCGCAAAGGGCAGGGCGAGAACCTGTGGCAGGGCACCCGTGATCGCTATTCGCCGTGGCAGATGATTTCAGCCTTCGTGGCGGAAAAGCGCGATTTCAGGCCCGGCACCTTTCCCAATGTCTCGTACACCGGCCGCTGGAGTGATGTCGGACATTACACCCAGATTATCTGGCCCGAAACGCAGGAAGTGGGCTGCGCCACCGCGCGCAATCGCAGCGATGAAGTGCTGGTGTGCCGGTATTGGCCAGCAG
The DNA here is from genome assembly GCA_001464915.1 of Sphingomonadales bacterium Ga0077531. Taxonomy (GTDB): domain Bacteria; phylum Pseudomonadota; class Alphaproteobacteria; order Sphingomonadales; family Sphingomonadaceae; genus Erythrobacter. The sequence goes on along the minus strand of LNED01000007.1, from coordinate 58,416 downwards.
GCAATGTGATGGGCACCAGGCTCGATCCGCTCAACCGCCGGTCAAGCCGCTGATCGTCAGCCGAATTGCTCGGCGACCAGTTTGGCAAAGGCATCAGCGCGGTGGCTGATGGCGTGTTTTTGCTCCGGCGCGATTTCGGCGAAGGTTTGCGCCGAGCCAGTCGGCACGAACACCGGATCATAGCCGAACCCTAGCAACCCGCGCGGCGGCCACGTGAGCGAACCCTCGCAGCGGCCTTCGTAGATCGCATAGTCGCCCTCGGGCCAAGCCAGCGCGAGCACGCAGTGGAACGCAGCGGAGCGATCCACATCAGCGCCGCGTTCGGCCAGCATACCTTCGACCTTGCCCATCGCCATGTACCAATCTCGGCCGGGCGCACCCTCGAACCACTGCCGCTCGGCCCAATCGGCGGTATAGACCCCGGGACGGCCATCGAGCGCCGCGACGCTCAACCCACTGTCATCGGCCAGCGCGGCGAGGCCAGAAGCCTCCGCCGCTGCCCGCGCTTTGATCAGCGCGTTCTGGGCAAAGGTTGTGCCGGTTTCGGCGGGTTCGGGCAGCCCGAGCGACCCTGCGGACAGACACTTCACCCCGTAAGGTTCCAGCAAGGCGCCGATTTCCTTGAGCTTGCCCGCATTGTGCGTGGCAATCACCAAGGAGCCGGAGCCGAGCCGCCGTGTCATTTCACCGCATCCAGCTGCGCGGCAAAAATCCGGTCGCAGCCCATCCGGGCGAGGCGCAGCAGACGCAGCAGGGCTTCCTCGTCATAGGTCGCGCCTTCGGCGGTTGCCTGAACTTCGGCGATTTGCCCGCCCGACAGCAGCACGAAATTGCCATCAGCCTCGGCATTCGAATCCTCGTCATAATCGAGGTCGAGCACCGGCGTGCCTTTGAAGATGCCGCAGGAAATCCCGGCGACCTGCGCCGTGATCGGATCATGCTTGATCTCGCCCGACGCCATCAGGCCATTGATAGCGAGCCGCAAAGCGATCCACGCGCCAGAGATCGCGGCAGTACGCGTGCCGCCGTCAGCCTGAATCACGTCGCAATCCAAGGTAATTTGACGCTCACCCAGCTTTTGCAGATCGACAACCGCGCGAACGCTGCGCCCGATCAACCGCTGAATTTCCTGCGTGCGGCCCGATTGCTTGCCCTTGGCAGCCTCACGCTGGACGCGGGTGTGGGTGGCGCGGGGGAGCATCGAATATTCGCCCGTCACCCAGCCTTCACCCTTACCGCGCATCCACGGCGGCACGCCGCGTTCAACGCTGGCGGTGCACAGCACCTTGGTGTCGCCAAACCCGATCAGCACCGATCCTTCGGCATGGCGGGTAAAGCCGGTTTCAATGGTGATAGCGCGCATCTCGTCGGGCGCGCGTCCTGATGGGCGCATGGGATGTGTCCTTTGATGAGTTCGGGGCCAATAGGCGCGGGCCACTTGTCGCCGCAAGCGCAAACACTAAGGTACGCGCAATGACCTCGCTCCCCGTTACCGAACTGACTTCCCGCGCCCGCGAAATCTTTCGCCGGGTGGTGGAGGGATATATCGACAGCGGGCAGCCGGTCGGATCAAAAACGCTGGCGGCGGATGGCACGTTGAACTTGTCGCCCGCCTCAATCCGGTCAGTGCTGGCCGATCTTGAGGCGGCGGGCTTGCTCGCGGCGCCGCATACGAGCGCTGGGCGGCTGCCGACCGATGCGGGCCTGCGAATCTTTGTCGATGGCATGATGCGCGTGGCCGAACCGACCATGCAGGAGCAGGCCACCATCGAAGCGCGCCTGGCCGAAGCTGGCCCGGTTGAGGCGGCGTTGGCGCAGGCGAGCGCTATCCTCTCCGATCTCTCTGGCGCGGCGGGCATGGTGCTGGTCGCCCCGCGCGAGCAACGCTTGGCGCAGTTCAGCCTCGTCGATCTGGGGCAGGGCCGGGCGCTCGCGGTGCTGGTGGGCGAAGACGGCGGGGTGGAAAACCGCGTTGTTACCATCGGCGGCGCGATCAGCCCGGGCGCGCTCGATCAGGCGAGCAATTACATTACCGCGCGGCTTGCTGGCCGGACGCTGGCTGATGCTGCGCTGGCGATGCGGGCAGAAATCAACGCGGGAAAGTCGCAGCTTGATGATGCGTCGCGCGATCTGGTCGAACGCGGGCTCGCCGTGTGGAGCGCGGATGCCGCCGCACGCCCCGTATTGATTGTGCGCGGGGCGGCCAATCTGCTCGATGAAAGCGCGCTGGGCGATATCGAACGGGTGCGCCGCTTGCTCGAAGATCTGGAGGACAAGCAATCGGTTGCGAGCCTGCTCGATAGCGCGCGGGAGGCTGACGCGACCCGGATTTTTATCGGCAGCGAGAACCGCTTGTTCGCGCTTTCGGGGTCATCGGTCATCGCTTCACCTTACCGCGATCGTGAAGGGCGGGTGGTCGGCGTGCTCGGCGTGATCGGCCCCACGCGGTTGAATTATGCGCGGGTTGTCCCCATGGTGGATTTGACCGCCCGCTCACTGGGCAAGCTGATCGCTTGAATGGAAAGCCACACGACATGACTGAGAACGAAAAGCCGCTGGATCAGGCGGCCGAAGATGAATTGAAGGGCGTGCCGGAATCGCTGCGCGAGGGCAGTAGTGCTGCTGAGGCTGATGCCATTGCCGAAGCGCTCGAATCGCTGCGCCGCGATCTTGATAACGCCAAGCAGGAAGTGCTGTACGCGCAGGCCGAAACGCAAAACGTGCGCCGCCGATTGGAGCGCGAGAAAGACGAAGCGCGCGCCTATGCTGCGACCGGCTTTGCCCGCGATATTCTGAGCGTGTCTGATAACCTGACCCGCGCGGTGCAGGCGATCCCCGAAATCCTGCGCGCGGATGAGAGCATGAAGGGCCTCGTGTTCGGCCTCGAAGCAACCCAGCGCGAGATTGAAAAGGTCTTTGCCAGCCACGGCATCACCCGCATCGCGGCCGTTGGCCTGCCGCTCGATCCGAACCAGCATCAGGCGATGCTGGAAGTGCCGACCGCCGAGCATGAACCCGGCACTGTGGTGCAGGAAATGCAGGCCGGGTGGATGATCAAAGACCGCCTGCTTCGCGCCGCAATGGTGGCGGTGGCGAAGGCGCCAGACGCTTAGGCTTCGCCCAACTACATAAGATAAACCACCAGATAGCGCATGATCAGCAGGGCCAGCACGGCGATGCTTGCCCTGCGATCATTTAAGAGCGCCGCCGCGACCATCAGCACTACCAGCGCGGCAGTCATCGCCAACGTGAGCAGGTTGGTGATCTGGCTGGCTAAGCTCGGCAATGACAGCAGGAACAGCCACTGCACCCCAACCATCAGGATCAGCATCGCAAAGATGACCCGCCGCACCCGGAAATAATGGGTGTCGAGGTCGGTGAAGTTTTCCGGGCTTGAGGGGAAGACCAACCTGCTGGCGAGGAAGTAGGCGCTGGCAAACACTAGTACGCCCAGCACAGTCCCTGTGCTGGCGGTAACCAGATCGCGAACGCGCCACGAGAACATCCAGAACGACAGCAGGTCGAGAATCACGAAAATCGCGAGCAGCGGGGTCAGCCACCCGATCGCAAAGGACTTGTCATCGGCATCGCGCGAGAGTTTGAATTCCAGAGTCCGGCCAAGCCCGGTCAGCAGCTCGACCAGTGATAGGCCGAGCACCAAGCTGTAGAGCACAAAGACAAACTCGAATTCGCTCACGCATCGGCCCCCGGAAACGCCACTAACCCATCATAGACAGCGCCGTCCGCCACTCCTGCCACCACCGCCCCCTGCCGCAACAGAAACGCATGGCGCACTATCTCGGCCTGCTGCTCGATCCCGTATTGCTCCAGCTTCCAGCCCGGCTTGATTGCGTAGTCATAGCGGCACCACGGATGACGGCGCAGCAGCAGATACCATTTGCCAAGCCGCTGCGACTGCCAGACATGCACCATCTCGTGGATGAAATGCGCCTGATGATGCAGCGGTGCCGCGGCGAAATCGTCGCAATAGTGGTGCGCTTCGGGGTGGAAATGCAGATGGCCGCGCGGGGCCATCGTCACCCGGCGTGGGTGGAACGGGAAGAACTTGCGCCGCCGGATACGCACCGGGGCGTAATCAATCGCATCGCCAAACATTGAACGGGCGAGGGCGATTTCACCGGGCGTCAGCGGACGCTCCCCGCCGACAGGGCAGGCGTAGGGGGCGGCTTGCACCGGCATATCCCTATTCATCCCGGTCGGCGGCGCGTTCAGCGATCTTCCCCGGCAGCGCGCACGGGGGCGTCAAAGCTATGAGTGGTGCCGTCGGACAGGGTGAGTGTCACCTTCACGGTATCGCCCGGCTTCCAGGCATCCGAAGGCTGCATTGCCATCACGTGCATTCCGCCGGGCGCAAAGGTGACCGGGGTGCCGGTGGTGAGCGCAATCGGATCGGCATCCATCATCGTCATCGCGCCATCTTTCTCGACCGTCTGATGGATCATCGACATCCCCGCGCCTTCAACCGTTACGCTGCTGAGGGTTGCGCCGTCCTCGCCCGCGTAGGAAAGCTCGAAATACACCGCCGCCGGATTGCCCGCGACCGGGGCGAGCACCAAGCGGGGATTGGTGATTGATACGCCTTTGACGAGAGTCGCCGTCTCAGCGCCGGTCGGCGCATCGGCTTCGCCCGGGTTACAGGCGGCAAGCCCAAGCAGGCTGAACGCCGCGATTGCGGTGCAGGCGGCGCGCTTCATCATCATCACTTCAACTGTCTCCCTTGTGGAATGCGCCAAAAACTAGGCTGCCGCGTCTCTTGTGCCAAGCGAAACCGCACCTATATCGCCCTTCACAAACGAGCCGCCAACACGCTTTGCCCATTCCGGGGAAGCGCATCGGCGCGGTGTCCAACAATTGTCCTAATGGATGGGGTAAAAATGGCTAAAGTAATCGGTATCGACCTCGGAACCACCAATTCCTGCGTTGCTGTCATGGATGGCGGCAAGCCCAAGGTGATCGAGAATTCGGAAGGCGCGCGCACCACGCCGTCAATCGTCGCCTTCACCAAGGATGGTCAGCGCCTGATCGGGCAGCCGGCCAAGCGTCAGGCAGTCACCAACCCCGACAATACCCTGTTCGCTATCAAGCGCCTTATCGGTCGCCGGTTCGAAGATCCGATGACCAAGAAGGACATGGGCCTTGTCCCGTACACCATCACCAAAGGCAAGAATGGCGATGCGTGGGTCAATGCCGGCGGCGAAGATTACAGCCCTTCGCAGATTTCCGCTTTCATCCTGCAAAAGATGAAGGAAACCGCCGAAAGCTATCTTGGTGAGACCGTGACGCAGGCGGTGATCACCGTTCCCGCCTACTTCAATGACGCCCAACGTCAGGCAACCAAGGATGCCGGCCTGATTGCCGGCCTTGAAGTGCTGCGCATCATCAACGAGCCGACGGCGGCCGCGCTCGCCTACGGAATGGACAAGAACGATGGCAAGACCATCGCGGTCTATGACCTTGGCGGCGGCACCTTCGATATCTCGATCCTCGAAATCGGCGACGGTGTGTTCGAAGTGAAGTCGACCAACGGCGACACGTTCCTCGGCGGTGAAGATTTCGACAATGCAATCGTCGAGTTTCTGGCTGAATCCTTCAAAAAGAAGGAAGGCATGGACCTCAAGACCGACAAGCTCGCATTGCAGCGGCTGAAGGAAGCGGCGGAAAAGGCCAAGATCGAATTGTCGAGCGCGGCCTCGACCGAAATCAACCTGCCATTCATCACCGCACGCATGGAAGGTGGCACCACCACCCCGCTGCACTTGGTCGAAACGATCACCCGCGCCGATCTTGAAAAGATGGTCGACACCCTGATCCAGCGCACGCTTGATCCCTGCAAGAAGGCGCTGGCGGATGCCGGCATTTCCAAGGATCAGGTCGACGAAGTCATCCTCGTCGGCGGGATGACCCGCATGCCGCGCGTGCGCGAAGTTGTGGAACAGTTCTTCGGCGCGAAGCCGCACACAGGCGTCAACCCCGATGAAGTCGTGGCAATGGGCGCGGCCATTCAGGCAGGCGTGTTGCAGGGCGACGTCAAGGACGTGCTGCTGCTCGACGTGACGCCGCTCAGCCTCGGCATCGAAACGCTCGGCGGGGTATTCACCCGCATGATCGATCGCAACACCACGATCCCGACCAAGAAGACCCAGACGTATTCGACCGCCGAAGACAATCAGAACGCGGTGACGATCAAGGTCTATCAGGGCGAACGCGAAATGGCGGCGGATAACAAGATCCTCGGCAATTTCGACCTGATCGGGATTCCTCCCGCACCGCGCGGCGTGCCGCAGATCGAGGTCACCTTTGACATCGACGCCAACGGTATTGTCAGCGTCGCGGCCAAGGACAAGGGCACCGGCAAGGAACAGACCATCAAGATCCAGGCGTCGGGCGGTTTGACCGACAACGATATCGACCAGATGGTCAAGGATGCCGAAAAGTTCGCTGAAGAAGACAAGAAGCGCCGGGCTGCCGCAGAAGCGCGCAATCAGGCCGACAGCCTTGTTCATGCGACCGAAAAGCAGCTTGAGGAACACGGCGACAAGATCGACGCTGCCCTCAAGACCGAAGTTGAGGAAGCAATCGCCGCGGTGAAGACCGCGCTTGAAGGCGGCGATGCCGACGACATCAACGCCAAGGCGCAGGCGCTGACGCAGTCGGCCATGAAGATGGGTCAGCAGATCTACGAACAGCAGCAGGCCGCAGGCCCTGATGCTGCTGCCGAGACTGCGGGCGAAACGGCTGCCGACGAAGAAGTCGTCGATGCCGAATTCTCCGAGGTTGACGAAGACAAGAAGGGCTAACGCCCCGATGCAACCCAATGTCCCGCCGCTGCGACCGGATTCCCATTCCGGCGCGGCGGCGGGCAATGGTCACGGGGAATAGGTCAATACGATGTCCAGCGCCCAATCCGATTACTATCAGACCCTCGAATGCGCCCGCGATGCCGATGGCGCGGCGCTGAAGAGCGCGTATCGCAAGCTTGCGATGCAGTATCACCCGGATCGCAATCCGGGCGATGCGGCCAGCGAAGCCAAATTCAAAGCGATCAGCGAGGCTTATGACTGCCTCAAAGACCCTCAGAAACGTGCGGCCTATGACCGCTATGGTCACGAAGCCTTTACCCAAGGGATGAACGGCGGCGGCGGCGGAGGCCCCTTTGGCGGCGGCTTCGGCGGCGGACGCGGCGATTTTGGTGATATCGGCGATATCTTCGAAACCATCTTCGGCAGCGCATTTGGCGGCGGCGGGGCAGGGGCGCAGCGCCAGCAGAACCGGCGCGGCGCTGACCTGCGCTATGATATGCAGGTCACGCTTGAAGAGGCGTTCCACGGCAAATCGACCGAAATCGAAATCGAAGTCAGCCAACCCTGCGATACCTGCGATGGCAGCGGCGCAACGCCCGGCACCAGCGAGCGTACCTGCAACCTGTGCAACGGCATGGGCGCCGTGCGCGCCAAGCAGGGCTTGTTCGTGATCGAACGACCGTGCCCGACCTGCAATGGACGCGGCAGCGTGATCGAAAGCCCCTGCCGCGATTGCCGCGGTGAAGGCCGGGTCGACAAGGCGCAAACGCTCAAGGTCGATATTCCCGCTGGCGTCGATACCGGCACCCGCATCCGCCTGTCGGGCAAGGGTGAGGCCGGGCAACGCGGCGCGCCTCCGGGCGATCTGTACATCTTCCTCCACGTGGAACGGCACAGCGTATTCGAACGCGAAGGCACGACGCTTGCCACGCGCATTCCCGTCAGTTTCACCACGGCTGCGTTGGGTGGCTCTGTCGAAATCCCCGATCTGGATGGCTCGACCAACCGGCTTGATATTCCCGTCGGGATCCAGTCAGGCAAGCAGCTGCGCATTCGCGGCGCTGGGATGCCGGTGCTGCAAGGGCGCGGGCGCGGCGATCTGGTGGTGGAAATCGCGGTGGAAACCCCGACCAAACTCACCCGGCGTCAGAAGGAAATCCTTGAGGAGTTCAAGGCCACAGAAACCGGCGATGAATGCCCGGAAAGCCGCGGGTTCTTCAACAAGCTGAAAGACGTGTTCGGCAGCTGAAGGCCGTGCAGTTTGCGGCCTGCGCGGTTTCGGCTAAGCCGTGCCGATGCTGCCATCGCTGCTGATCATCGACGATTTTCTGAAAGACCCGTGGGCAGCGCGGCGCTCGGCGTTGGCGCTGGAGTATGACCCGGCCAAGCAGCACGGCAATTTTCCCGGCCTCAATTCTTCCGCGCCGCTTGATACAGGCGCGGTGGATGACGCCGTGTCGCGCTTGCTTGGGGTGAAACTTGGTGCAGCCCCCGGCACGCAGCACGGCCACTGCCGTCTGACCCGCAAGGGCGATAAGGGCAAAAGCGGCGTGCATATCGACCCCGCGAGCTATTCGGGGATCCTTTACCTCTCGCGCCCCGAAGATTGCGCCAAGCCGGACGCAGGCGGCACGGATTTCTTCCGCCATCGCCGCACCGGATTTGAGGCAGCCCCGCAAGATCCTGCGAAGATCGCCGCATCGGGATACAACGATATCAATGCCTTGGTCGAGGATGTGGTCAACCGAGATACCACCACCCCGGCCAAGTGGGAGCGCACCATGCGCGTGCCGGCGCGCTTCAACCGTTTGCTGCTGTTTTCACCGTGGCAGTTCCACAATGCCGCACCGGGTTTCGGGAAAACGGGCGAGGATGCGCGATTGGTGATGCTGTTGTTTTTCGGGCCAAAGTCCTAGGCTTCAAAGCCTAACCCATCCGTTCGCGTACCTCTCCGCGGATCTGGTCGAGCAGCCCGCGCTGACACCGCCCGGCAATTTCCTCTTCCTCCAGCACCGCCAGAAACGCCGCGCGTTTGGCGGCGATGATGCTGTCTTGTGGCACATCGCCGCTGACGGTTGACGCAATCAGATCAATCATCCGCTCGGCCCCGTGCAGCCGCCCCCACAGATAATCATTCTCGCGGTAATCGCGGCTGAAAAACGCGCCGAAATTATAAAACTCGATCCCGCGCAAAGTCGCTGCGGTGCCGCCTTCGCGGATGCTGCGGGCATCATCGGGCGAAATGCGATCGATCTTGACCTGATTGAATTCGTCGAACCCATCGCGCCGCGATAGCGGAAAGGTGGCGACATCGTAGAAAGGAAATCCAAGATAGGTCAGTAGCATCCGCCGCTTGAGGTTCTTGGGCATATCCTCAAGCGCATCGATCAGCAGCTCTTCGGCGACCAGATCCGTTGCTGGGAGCAGCCGCTGGGCGCTGAGGAAATCGAGCACAGCTCGCGGCGCGTCCACCGCGCCCGCAGCCAGTTCGCTAAAGGCAGGTGATTGCAGCACGCGGTCGTCGGCGCGATAATACAACGCAAGGATCGCATAGAGCCGGTCGCGCGCACGGTCGAGCGCGTCCTCGGCAATATCGGGATCAAGCTGCCAATCACGCGCCAGCTTGCGCGCCAGCATTTGCACTCGGCGGATGCGAAAACCGGTGTCGTGCGCGCGGAAAAAGGCGACGGCATCCGGGTTTGCGTCGCCCTGCGCATCGGTCAGCCGGTCAAGCCCGCGCGCTTCCAACTCGCACCGCAACGCGTGGATCAGCGATGCGGGATCGGCTTGCGATTGGCCGGCAGCTTTCAACGTCAGCCGCGCCAGCTGTTCAAGAATGCCGTCGAACTTGGTCAGGGCGTATGCCCCGAAGGCATAGCCTGCCTGCTCAGCGGCGGCTTGTTGCGCCTTGGCACGCCAACCTGCGAGCCGCTTGGGCGTGGGCCGGTCGAGCAGGAAGGTATAGCCGAACAGCTTCTCCACCGCCCGGTCGATATCGGGTTGCAGATCCATCACGATCCGCTTCAACCGTTCGGCATCACGCGATTGGTGGTCGATCCGTTCCAGATCATCGCGGATCGGCTGTTCGCGCGGAATGGTGGAAAGCGAACCGAAAATCGCGCCGAAAAAACCGATTTCACGGGTGCGCGGGCCGGGCAGAATCCCGCCGCCTTCGGGGCGCGGGTCAAGATAGACGAACCGCCGGTCAACCTCGCGCTGCGCCGGGCGCCCGTAAAGCGCGGCCAAAGCAGCCCCGAACGGAGCGTTGACCAGCACTGCGCCATCGATCAACGCGACTTGATCCACCGTTCCGTTGGCCATGTGCACCGGCATTGTACGGCCAAGAAATTCTCCGCGCGTTGCCCAAGTTTGACCCTCAGCTTCGGCCAAAGCATCAATTTCGGCCACCGTCATCGGCGGGAACGCACCGGGAAAGCTCGCCGTGGCGCGCGCGGCCAGCACGAGTTCGAGCGGGTCGGCAAGTCCTGCAACCGGCCCGTCGCCCACCCGGGCGCGAAACGTGATCGGCAGGCGGTGTTCGGTCTCTTCGACCTGCGGCGGCGAGTTCAACCGCAAGGTTTCTGGATGCCCGCGAAAGTCAGTCGCGGTCACGGCGAGATCAATGGGATAACCCGGCGGCAATAATGGGTTGCCGTCGCCCTCGGCTTCCATCTTTTTCAACGCTTCGAACAACATTGCTGAAAAGCGCGATCCCGAAAACGGCGGACTGAACCAACGCCCCCGCACGAAGCGCGAAACCTTGGCGCGCACTTCTTCGCGCGTCTCGGGCGAGACCGTGGCGCTAACCGCATTGCCAGGACGGCTGAGGAACCACTCGGCAATCGGCTGCGCCCACAGCTTGCCATAGCGCCACATCGGTTCGGCATCGGGATCGGTCAGCTCGCTGACATCGGCGTTTTCGAGCCACAGGTCAGTCAGCGGTTCGAGGCTGTGGCCGGCATGGAGCGCCTGCGCCAGGAACACCGCGTTGATCCCGCCCGCGCTCGCCCCGGTGAGGATATCAGGCAGCACCCGCAACCGCAGGTCGTGATCACGTTCGATCAGCCGCAGGAAATCTCGATAGGCCGCCGCAACCCCATCAAGCGCCACGGCCGATGGGTGGTGGAACGCGCGGCTGGCCCGGGCCAGATGCCACACCTCTTTGGTGATGCCGTGCATATACACCGCCAAACTGACGCCGCCGTAGCAGACAAGGGCAAGGCGCAGTTCCTTTTGGCGCATCGTCGCTTTCTAACGCGCAAACGCATTGTAATGCAATTGAGTTCGTCATCTGTTCTCGTTAGGAAGCGTACCTATGGCAAAGTCGAAGAAGCGGTTTGTGTGTCAGTCATGCGGCGGCGTGTCCCCGCGCTGGCAGGGGCAGTGCCCTGATTGCGCAGAATGGAACACGCTGGTGGAGGATGTTCCCGCCACGGTGTTCTCGCAAAAACACGACCTGTCGCGGGGCGGACGAGCAGTGGCGTTTGAACCGCTGAACGCGCCCACCGCTCTGCCGGTTCGGAAATCGACCGGGCTGGCCGAGTTTGACCGCGCCTTGGGCGGCGGATTGGTGCCGGGCAGTGCGGTGTTGCTGGGCGGCGATCCGGGGATCGGCAAATCCACGCTGTTGTTGCAATGCGCCGCGACGATTGCGCGCGGCGGCAATGATGTCGTCTATGTCAGCGGCGAAGAAGCGGCTGGGCAGGTGCGCCTGCGGGCGTCCCGCATGGGGGTGGCCGATGCGCCGATCCGGCTCGCGTCGGAAACCTCGGTTCGTGATATTCTCACCACGCTGGGACATGGCGATCCGCCTGCGCTGCTGGTGATCGATTCGATCCAGACGATGCATTCCGACACCATCGAAGGCGCGCCCGGTACGGTCAGTCAGGTACGCGGCTGCGCTCTGGAACTGATTCGTTATGCCAAGGAAACCGGCTGCGTGGTGGTGCTGGTCGGGCACGTCACCAAAGATGGCACCATCGCCGGCCCGCGCGTGCTCGAACACATGGTCGATGTAGTGATGAGCTTTGAAGGCGAGCGCAGCCACCAGTATCGCATCCTGCGCGCACTCAAGAACCGGTTCGGCGCAGTGGATGAAATCGGCGTGTTCGCAATGGCGGGTGAAGGGTTGGAGGAAGTTGCCAACCCTTCGCTGCTATTCCTGTCGGGCCGCGAGACGGCGCTGGCGGGCAGTGCAGTGTTTCCGGCATTGGAAGGCACCCGCCCGGTGCTGGTCGAAATCCAGGCACTGATCGTCCGCCTGCAATCAGGCGCGACCCCGCGGCGTGCCGTGGTCGGGTGGGATAGCGGGCGCATGGCAATGCTGCTGGCCGTCCTCGAATCGCGCTGCGGGCTCAATTTTTCCTCGGCCGAGGTTTATCTCAATATCGCGGGCGGTTACCGTCTAACCGATCCGGCGGCTGATCTGGCGGTGGCCGCTGCGCTGGTATCGGCGCTGGCGGACAAGCCCTTGCCCGACAAGGCGGCATGGTTTGGCGAAGTCAGCCTTGCCGGAGAAATCCGGCCCGTCGCCCACGCTCCGCTACGTCTGCGCGAAGCGGCCAAGCTAGGCTTTGCGCGCTGCTATGGCCCGGCGGGGGTCACGGGCATCGGGCCGGGCGACCAATATCGTGGTTTGGGACAACTTGCGAACCTCGTTGACCAGGTGATGGGTAGCGCATAATCGTAGGCCGCATGGCTCTACTCGACATTCTCATCGTGGTCATCGTTGGCGTTGCCGCGATTGGCGGGTTCATGCGCGGTCTGGTGCAGGAAGTGCTCAGCCTCGCATCATGGATCATGGCAGCGCTGGCGCTGCATTTCCTCCACCCCTTGCTCACTGATGGGCTGCGCAATGTCTACAACGCCGAGCCTGCTACGCCGCTGCTGGCGTTCGTGTTACTGCTGCTTATCCCCTACGCGGCAATGAAGCTGATCATCGGCAATGCCAGCGGCGCATCTGACGGTGCAATTCTCGGGCCGATTGACCGGGTGCTCGGCTTTGGGTTCGGTGCGGTCAAAGGCGCGCTTATCGCTGTCTTTGCCTTTTCGCTGCTGGTGATGGGGTTCGACGATGTTTGGGGCTACAAGGGTCGCCCGAACTGGGTAACCTCCGCGCGCACCTATCCCGCAGCTGATGCTTTTTCACGCCAATTGGTGCCCATCATCGCGGTCAAGCGTGACGAGTTGCGCCGCGAATCCGATGCGCGGGAGGCCGCGGCGGCCAACGCGGCGAGCTGATCGCGGTGCAGACTGCGCGCGCGGCGAAGCTCTACACGCCTGATCTGCTGGCGCTGGCGACGGGGCTGGCGCAATTTCCTCTCGATCCAACGCTGCCGCTGGTGGCTGAGGCGCGGTCGCGCACCTGCGGCAGTGCGATAACCTTGGGGCTGGCGTTGGATGATGACGCGCAGATCACCCGGATCGGTATGCAGGTGAACGCCTGCGCGATCGGGCAGGCATCGGCAATGTTGCTGGCGCGCAATGCTGAAGGCGCGAGCGCGGGCGCTATCGCCGCCACTACCGAAGCACTCGATCAGTGGCTGGCGGGCGAGGGTGCCTTGCCCGATTGGCCCGGTCTTGGCGCGCTGATCCCGGCGCGCGATCATCCCGGACGGCACGGGGCTTTGCTGTTGCCGTGGAAGGCTGCCTGTATCGCGCTTTCAAGCGGCGCGGCAGGCGGCTAGGGTTTGCATCAGACAAAGGGGTCGGCAAGGCCTGCACGATGGGGATAATGCAACATGGCTGAAGCGCAGGCGCTCGCAAACCGCGAGCCGAGCGAGCAGGAAATCCGGCTGGTGATCGGCGCATCCAGCGCGGGCACCATCTTCGAATGGTACGATTTCTTCATCTACGGCACGCTCGCCTACATCCTCAAAGATGCGTTCTACGCCACCGATAACGAAACGCTGGGCCTGCTGCTGGTGTGGTCAACCTTTGCGGTGGGTTTTGCGTTTCGCCCCTTGGGCGCGATCCTGTTCGGGTTTCTGGGTGATAAACTGGGGCGCAAATATACGTTTCTTGTCACCGTCACGCTGATGGGAATTGCCACTGCGGGGGTAGGTTTGATCCCAACAGTCGACACGATTGGCATGGCCGCGCCGATCATCGTGATCCTGCTGCGGGTGCTCCAAGGCCTGGCGTTGGGCGGCGAATATGGCGGCGCAGCGATTTACGTCGCTGAACACGCCCCGCCGGAAAAGCGCGGGTTCTACACCAGCTTCATTCAGGCGAGCGTTGCCGGCGGCTTTGTCCTCTCGATCATCGTGGTGCTGGCCTGCCGGTTCCTGATCCCGACCGAAGCGTTCGAGGCGTGGGGCTGGCGCGTGCCGTTCCTGCTGTCGATAATCCTATTGGCAATTTCGCTGTGGATGCGGCTGAAGCTTTCGGAAAGCCCGGTGTTTCAGGCGATGAAGGAAGCGGGCGAGACGTCGGGCAATCCTTTTGTCGAAAGCTTCACCTACCCCGGCAATGGCAAGCGGATTTTCGTCGCGCTGTTCGGGATTACCGGCATCCTGACGACGATCTGGTACACCGGGTTCTTCTCCGCGATGAGCTTCCTGCGCGGGCCGATGCATGTCGATGATCTGACGGTGGAGCTGATCCTGCTGGTGTCGGGCCTGATCGTGATGACGTTCTATGTCGTGGTCGGCAAATGGTCTGACCGGGTCGGGCGCAAGCTGCCGATCATCATTGGCGCGGCGGCCACTTTGGCACTTCTTTTCCCGCTGTTCTGGATGATGGGGAGCCTCGCCAATCCCGCGCTGGCCGACGCGGCGGAGCGTACGCCGATTGTGGTGAGCGGCCCGGCGTGCGAGACTGATCCTTTCGCCGAACTGTTCCAGCGCGAACAGACCGATTGCGGGAAGGTGCTTGAGACGCTGACCGCCTCGGGTGTGCCTTACACGCTGGTGCCGGGTGCTGAGCTGACGCTGACCGCAGGGGGCAATCCGGTGGCGATCGCTCCGGCGTGGATGGCGGACGGCGCAGCACGGCGGACGGGGATACATGCGGCGCTGGGGCAATATGGCTTCGACTTCGCCAAGCAGCGGCCCGCGCCCGCCAACATCATCGGCATCGTCGGCGTGTTGTTGGCTTTGGGGGTGTTGTCGGCGCTGACCTACGGCTCGGTCGCGGCGCTGCTGAGCGAAATGTTCCCACCGCGCATCCGCTATTCGTCGATGTCTATTCCCTACCACATCGGCGCAGGTTACCTTGGCGGCTTCCTGCCGTTGATCGCAGGGGTGATCGTGGCGCGTACCGGCGATATCTATGCTGGGCTGTGGTACACTATGGCAGTGGTCGGGTTTGGATTGCTAGTGGCATGGTGGGGATTGCCAAGCGGTCCGCCGACAGATTTCGCCGATGACTGATAGCCCGGTTTTGCCCCCCTCTAGCCTGCGCTTGACCATCGATAGGGGTGCCCTTGCCGCCAATTGGCAGGCGTTGAATGCCCTCTCGGTGGGCGGAAGAGCTGGGGCTGCGGTCAAGGCGGATTGCTATGGCTTGGGCGTCGATGCCTGCGTTCCGGTGTTGCGGGATGCCGGGTGCGAGACGTTTTTCGTCGCGCATTGGAGCGAGGTGGCGGCGGTCATCGCGCACGTTCCACCTGCGCAAGTTGCTGTATTGCATGGTGTTCTGAATGACGCAGATTGCGCTTATGCCAAAGCAACCGGTGCAATGCCAGTGATCAACTCTCTCGATCAAGCGATGCTGTGGACGGCCAATGACGGCGGGCGATGCCACCTGATGGTCGATACCGGCATCAACCGCCTCGGCATCGCTGTAGGTGATGCGAACGATCCCCAGATTGCCGCACTCGATGTCGATATTCTAATGAGTCACCTCGCTTGCGCGGATGAAGACAGCCCGATGAATGCGCGGCAATTGGCGGCCCTGCGGGCGGTCGCGAGCGCGGTTCCGCATCAGCGTTTGAGCCTTGCAAACAGCGCCGGGATCGGACTGGGGTCGGACTATGCCTTTGATTTAACGCGCCCCGGCCTCGCGCTGTATGGCGGCGCGCCCCGCGCCGAGCTGTCTGGTTTGATCCGTCCGGTGACGCAGGTCGAGGCCGCAATCCTGCAAACCCGAACGCTCTCTGCCGGAGACAGTGTCGGTTACAACGCCGCCTTTACCGCGCCATCCCCGATGCGCGTAGGAACAGTATCAATGGGATATGCCGATGGCTTCCTGCGCAGCCGCGGCTCCGGCAATGCGCTGCACCATGGTGGCCGACGCCTCCCCATTCTCGGCAAGGTGTCGATGGACATGGTGGTGGTCGACCTCACCGCAGCGCCCGAATTGGCCGCCGGAGAATGGCTGCAAGTGCCTTGGAACATCGCCGATGCTGCGCAGCAAAATTCGCTATCGCCGTACGAAATGCTGACTGTGATCGGGCGCAGATTGCGCGGCGGCTAGACTGTCCACCGGCATTTTATTGCACCGCAGCTTGTGCAGGTGCTAAGACGCCGCATCAAGGGTCATCTTTCGGGGTCATATTGGCATGGTTGGCAGAGCAAAAGCAGCAACGGGCGAAGCGGGCGATGCCATCATCATCAAGAAGTACGCCAACCGGCGGCTCTACAACACCGCCTCATCAAGCTATATCACGCTCGAAGACCTCGCCCGAATGGTGCGTGAAAATGTAGAATTTCAGGTGCTTGATGCCAAAAGCGGCGATGACATCACACATGCGATCCTGACCCAGATCATCATGGACGAAGAGGCCAATGGCGAACAGATGCTGCCCGTTAGCTTCCTGCGCCAACTGATCGGGATGTATGGCAATTCGATGCAGGGGCTGATGCCGTCTTATCTCGAAGCCAGCATGGCCAATTTCCGCGACAACCAGTCAAAGATACGCGAAGCCTTTGAAAAGGGGATGACCAGCAATCCCTTCACCGCGATCCATCAGACCAATATGGCCATGATGCGCGCGGCGGCCGATGTCTTTTTGCCCGGGGTGGCCAAGCCGAAGGACAAGTCAACCGCTTCAGGCACGCCCGCCAATGATGAACTCGCGCTGCTGCGCGAGCAGATGGCGGCGATGCAAAAGAAGCTGGACGACCTCAGCAAATAAGGCAATCGGGGCGCGCTTCGGGCATCCGACCGCTCTACGTCATTCAGGAATTCAGAACCGTGTCCCAGATCCGCCACGCGCTCACCGTGAAGCGCGAAGACGACTTTGCCAAATGGTATCAGGAAGTCATCAGCGCCGCTGACCTTGCCGAGGAATCGGGTGTTCGCGGGTGCATGGTGATCAAGCCGTGGGGCTACGGCATCTGGGAACGCATCCAGCGTTTGATGGACGACCGGATCAAGGCAGCGGGGGTGCAGAACTGCTACTTCCCGCTGTTCATCCCGCTATCCAATTTCACGCGGGAAGCCGAGCACGTCGAAGGCTTTGCCAAGGAAATGGCGGTCGTCACCCACCACCGGCTGATTTCGGATGGCAAGGGCGGTTTGATCCCCGATCCTGAAGCCAAGCTGGAAGAACCTCTGGTCGTTCGCCCGACGTCGGAAACGATCATCGGAGATGCGATGGCGCGCTGGATCCAAAGCTGGCGCGATCTGCCGATGCTGACCAACCAATGGGCCAATGTGGTGCGCTGGGAAATGCGCACGCGGATGTTCCTGCGCACCAGTGAATTCCTTTGGCAGGAAGGCCATACCGCGCACGAAAACCGCGAACAGGCGTTGGCCGAGACGCACCGCGCGCTCGAAATGTACCGCGCGTGTGCCGAGGATGACCTCGCCCTGCCCGTGATTGCAGGCGAGAAGCCCGAGAATGAACGCTTTCCCGGCGCGGTAGAAACCTGGTCGATCGAAGCGATGATGCAGGATGGTAAGGCGTTGCAGGCCGGCACTTCGCATTATCTCGGCACCAATTTCGCTCATGCAGCGGGAATCCAGTATCAGGACCGCGAAGGTGCGCAGCAGTTCTGCCACACCACCAGCTGGGGCGTGTCAACGCGGCTGATCGGTGGGGTGATCATGACCCACGGCGACGACGACGGGTTGCGTGTGCCGCCGGCAATCGCACCGCAGCAGATCGTGATCATCCCGATGCTGCGTGAGGCACCCGAGGATGCCGAATTGCTCGCCTATTGTGATGGCGTGCGTGCTGCGCTGGCTGGGCAAATTGCGCTTGGTGAGAAAGTGCGCGTGCTGCTTGACCAGAAGCCCGGCAAGGCTGCGGCCAAGCGCTGGGATTGGGTCCGCAAGGGCGCCCCGATCATCATCGAAGTCGGCCCGCGTGACATGGCCGAGGGCAAGATTGCCGTGCTGCGCCGCGATCAGCTTTGGAACGTCGCGAATGGGAAGCCTGCCTTCACCTACCCGGCGCACGGTGAATTCGTGGCCGAGGCGGGCGCGGCGCTCGAAGCGATCCAGACTTCGCTTTACGAAGAAGCCCGCGCCCGGCGCGACGCTAATATCACCCGCGGACTGGCCGATTGGGCAGCGGTGGCGGCGCATTTCGAAAATGGCGGCAAATACCCCGGCTGGGTCGAGGTCGAGTGGGCCAAGCCAACCGGCACGGCGCTGGACGCGGTGGTCGAAAAGCTCAAAACATTGAAGCTCACCATCCGCAACGTGCCACGCGGCAGCGCAGCTGCTGACGGCGCCTGCATCTTCACTGGCGCGCCAGCGAGCGAGCGCATTCTCATCGCGCGCGCCTACTAACCTCAAGTTCTTGGGCTTGCACCTGCGCGGCGGTGAGGGCAGACAGGGTGCATGATCAAACGTACCCTTCTGCTCGCGGCATTTGCCGCCACCCCGCTCGTCGCCCAAACCCATCCTGCTGACAGCGTGTCAGAGGACCGCATCAAGGGCGACGTAGAAAAACTGGTCAGCTTTGGCACGCGTCACACGATGTCGGTGCAGGACGATCCGGAACGTGGGATCGGCGCGGCGGTCGATTGGGGCTTGGCGGAGTTCAAGCGCATCGGCGCGAAGTGCGGCGGTTGCCTTGAGGTGCTCCCGGTTGGTGAAACCGTCACCGGCCCGCGCATTCCGAACCCGACGCTCGTGCGCAATGCAGTGGCAATCCAGCGTGGCAGCGAGCGCCCCAACGAAGTCGTGATCGTGCAGGGCCACATCGACAGCCGCGTCAGCGACGTGATGGACGCGACCTCGGACGCACCGGGCGCGAATGATGATGGTTCAGGCACCGCGTTGGTGCTGGAAGCTGCGCGGGCGCTGAGCGGGACGAAATACCCCACAACCATTATCTACGCGCTGCTTTCGGGTGAAGAGCAGGGCCTCCATGGCGGGCGCATCCTCGCCGATTGGGCAACTGCACAGGGATTCACGGTGAAGGCGGTGCTCAACAACGATATCGTCGGAAATTCTTGCGGCAAGGACGGCTATTGTGAGCCCAAGGTGGTGCGCGTCTTTTCCGAAGGCCCGCGCGCTGACCTGACTGAACGCCTGCGTGCGGCGCAAACACGCTTCGGGGGCGAGAACGATTCGCCAGGGCGCAACCTATCGCGCTGGGTGGCTGATCTTGCCGCGAAGAACGCAGATGGCCTGCAAGTCCGCCAAATCTGGCGCACCGACCGGACGGGCCGGGGCGGGGACCAGGTGCCGTTCCTGCAAAAGGGCTACCCCGCAATCCGCTTTACCGTCGGGGTCGAAGATTACGATCACCAGCACCAGGATCTGCGCACCGAGGACGGGGTGTTCTACGGCGACACGGTGGAGGAGATGGATTTCGCCTATCTTGCGGGAGTGACGAAGTTGAATGTCCGGGCACTTGATGCGCTCGCTCGCGCACCGATGCCGCCAAAGGTCACAATGGACGCAGCGGTTCGGCTTGATACGGAACTCAAATGGAAGGCGGTGCCCGGCGCCTCGCTTTATACTGTCGCCACACGGCCGACCGATCAGCCGGAATGGGGCGGGGATGTCACGTTGGTTTACATTGACGGCCTGATCGAAGCCAATCGTGACGCCACCGAACAAGCGAGGGAGTTCAGTCACGTTAAGGCCCTGCGCGGCGATGACTGGCTGTTTGGCGTTTCGTCGTGTGCATGGTCGCCTGAGGGGGGTTTCTGTTCACCCGTCGCCAGCGCTGTGCCTGGCGGTGCGTTCGAACCGGTGGTGAAGGAGTAGCCTTCGTCATTGCGAGCTGAGCGAAGTAATCCATGGACAAAACACTCCTCATGTTGCGTCGTTCGTCCATGGATTGCCGTGTCGCCTAAAGGCTCCTCGCAATGACGAGATTGATGAGTTAGGGCTAACACATGCCCAATCCCCCCAAACTCCCCCAAGGTATGCCGACCGCCAAGCAGGTGCTCGATTTCATCCAGTCCTCCGACATTCCCGCGGGCAAGCGCGAGATTGCCAAGGCGTTCGGCCTCAAAGGGCAGGAAAAGATCAAACTCAAAGCCCTGCTCAAAGACATGGCCGAGGACGGTCTGATAGACGGGAAGAAATCCGCCTTCCACCGCATGGGCGGGGTGCCCAAGGTCACCACCCTCAGGATCGTCGCCATCGAAGACGGTGATCTAATCGCCGAGCCCGACAATTGGGATCCCGAAGCTCCCGGCAAAGCGCCGCGCCTGATTATCCGCGAACCGCGCCCGCGGCCCGGTGTGAAGCGCCCGCCGGCCTTGAAGCGCGGCGACCGGGTGCTGGCCCGCACAGAGGAAACGGAAGCTGGCTGGATCGCGCATCCGATGAAGAAGCTGCCCTCGCGCACCGAGGGGCTGATGGGCGTGGTTGAGATCGACAAGACCGGCAAGGCCTGGCTAGCCCCAGTCGACAAGCGCGTGCGCCAGTCAACGCCGATTGCCGATGTGGGCGAGGCCGAGGCCGGTCAGTTGGTGATTGCCGAACGAGTCGGCCGTTCCGAACGCGCCGGGGTGAAGGTGATCGAAGTGGTGGGCGATCCGCTCGCCCCGCGCAGCTTCAGCCTGATTGCCATCGCCAAGCACGGCATCCCGCACATATTCCCGGAAGACACGCTCGAAGAAGCGCCCCGCTCAGCCAAAATCAAGCTGTCCGAAAAGGCGCGCGAAGACCTGCGCCATCTGCCGATCGTCGCCATCGATCCCGCCGACGCCCGCGATCACGATGACGCAATCTGGGCCGAGCCGGATGGGCAGGGCGGATTTAACGCCCTCGTCGCCATTGCCGATGTCAGCTTCTACGTCCGCCCCGGCTCCGCACTCGACCGTGAGGCGAGGAAACGCGGCAATTCGGTCTATTTCCCCGACCGCGTGGTGCCGATGCTGCCCGAAGTGCTGAGCGCCGATGTCTGCTCGCTGAAAGAGGGCGAAGACCGCGCGGCGATGGCTTGCCACCTGCACATCAACGCCGATGGCAAAGTATCAAGCTTCCGCTTCACCCGCGCGCTGGTGCGGATTGCGCATAACATCGCCTATGAAGACGCGCAGAAGGCGGTCGATAGCGGCAATCCGCCCGAATACCTCGCCAACCTGTGGGACGCTTGGAAGGCGCTATCAGCTGCCCGCCATGCCCGCGACCCGCTCGAACTTGAACTGCCCGAACGCCGCGTGGTGCTCAACGAACAGGGCCAGATCGCCGAGATCGCCCTGCGCGAACGCCTCGATGCGCACCGCGTGGTCGAGGATTTCATGATCGCCGCCAACGTCGCTGCGGCCAAGGCACTGGAGGCAAAAACCGCCCCCGTCGTCTACCGAATCCACGAACCGCCGAGCCGTGAGAAGCTGATCGCGCTGCGCGATTATCTCGCCACGATGGACAAGAAGTTGGCGCTGGGTCAGGTAGTGACGCCGGGGCTGTTCAACCGGATGCTGAAAGACGTCACCGACGAAGCCGAAAAGGCGCTGGTGATGGAAGCGGTGCTGCGCAGCCAGACGCAGGCCTATTACGGCCCCGCCAATGCCGGGCATTTCGGGCTTTCGCTCGGTTCATACGCGCATTTCACCTCACCGATCCGCCGCTATGCCGATCTGCTGGTGCACCGCGCGCTGGTCGATGCTTACAAGCTCGAACAGCCAGCCCCTCCGGGATCGCTGCCGCCGACCACCGGCCTGTCCGACCGTGATCGCGCCAGCTTGCAGCAGGTCAGCGACGCGATCAGCCAGACCGAGCGGAGGGCAATGGAGGCCGAGCGCGACACCATCGACCGCTATGTCGCGGCATGGCTTTCGGTGCGGGTTGGCGAGGTGTTCGACACCCGCATCACCGGGGTGCAGGCGTTCGGCTTCTTCGCCACCATCGTGGGCCTAGGCGGGGATGGGCTGGTGCCAATTTCCACGCTGGGCGGCGAATTTTTCCGCCACGATGAAGCCGCGCAGGCGCTTATCGGCACCGACACAGGTACCACCTACGCCTCGGGCGACCGGCTGAAGCTGAAGCTGGCCGAAGCCAATGCACTCACCGGGGCGCTTAAATTCGTGCCGGTGGATGTGGATGGCAACGCGATTGAACCGCGCGGCACGAGGCCTGACGATCGCCGGCGCGGGGCGGGCGGGCCGCCCAAAAAGGCTGGAAAGTTCATCGTTGGTCAGCGGGGACGCCCCGGCAATATCCGCCATCAAGGCCGCAAGAAGTAGCGGCCATACACGTCAGGCCAACAGCGTGTTGGCCGCCTCGTCATAGTCATCGGGGATGATGTAGAGCGGGCAGGGCAGGCCGCCCGCCGCGCTGGAAAAATGCGTCACCAGCGGGCCGGGACTGCCACCCTTGGCCGCGGCCAGCACCAAAGCTGCGACTTCCTGATGCTCGGCAAGGAATTCGCTGACGATTTTCTGGCCCATGCCAATCTTGACTGAAATCGTCGGCATGATCCCGCTTTCGGCGAGCAGATTGCCCGCAACCCCGTGGGCGAGCATTTCGGCCCGGTCACGCGCTTCGGCTTCGATTGTGGCTTGCACTGCGCCGAACGCGGAAAAGTTCTGCTGCGGCACCAAAGCTAGCAGATGCACTGCGCCGCCGACCGCTGCGGCCCGGCGCGCGGCATAGCGCAAGGCGGCGGTTGCCTCTTCGCTTTCATCGATGATGACCAGGAATGTGCGCATATCGTCAGGCCCCGTTGAGGCTGAGGATATCAATGCATTCGTATGGATTGGCAAGTCCCAGCGCGAACTGGCCATTCTGGGCCTTGCCCGGGCCAAGGGAATTGGCCAGAGACGGGGCAAGGATCGAACACGGGAGTATCGCGGATCATGGCCTTGGACATCAAGATGCCGGCTTTGTCGCCCACCATGGAAGAAGGCACGCTGGCAAAGTGGCTGGTGAAGGTCGGCGACACGGTGCAATCGGGCGACATCATGGCCGAGATCGAGACCGATAAGGCGACGATGGAGTTCGAGGCGGTGGATGAAGGCGTGATCGCCGAAATCCTGATCGAAGGCGGAACCGAGAACGTGAAGGTCGGCGCAGTGATCGCGCGGCTGACGGTTGAGGGCGAGGAGGCAGCGCCTGCATCCGTTGCAGCGCCTGCGCCCGCTCCTGCCGCTGATGGCCCTGCCGCAAGCCCCACTGCGCGCAAGCTGGCTGAGCAGAACGGCGTTGATCTTGCGAGCATCACTGGCTCCGGCCCCAAGGGTAAAATCACCAAGGAAGATGTAGAGGCTGCGATTTCGGCGGGCGGCGGTTCGGCCAAACCTGCGCCAGTAGCCGCTCCGGCTCCCGCGCCAATTCAGGCTGTGGCAGTGGCACCTTCGGGCGCCCGCATTGTCGCCTCGCCGTTGGCCAAGCGAATTGCGGCGGACAAGGGGATTGACCTTGCGTTGGTCACGGGCACCGGCCCCAATGGGCGGATCGTCAAGGAAGATGTCGAGAGCTTCACCCCCGGCGCGGCAGCCCCTGCACCTGCATCGGCGGCCAGCGCGGCAGCGCCTGCGCCAACACCAGCACCCGCGATCGAAGGCGGCGCGCCGTTCGCGGAAGAAAAGCTTTCGGGCGTTCGCAAGGTCATCGCCCGCCGGTTGACCGAGAGCAAGCAGACCGTCCCCCACTTCTACCTCACCATCGACATCCGGCTCGACCCGCTGCTGGAACTGCGCGCGCAGCTCAACAAGTCGCTCGAACCTGATGGCGTGAAGCTGTCAGTCAACGACCTGCTGATCAAGGCGCTAGCCCGCGCGCTGATCCGGGTTCCGCAATGCAATGTCAGCTATCACGGCGACACGCTGCGCCGTTACAGCCGCGCCGATGTGTCGGTGGCGGTGGCCGCGCCTTCGGGCTTGATCACTCCGGTGATCACCCATGCGGACACCAAGGGCCTCGCTGCGATTTCGACCGAGATGAAGACCCTCGCCGGCAAGGCGCGTGATGGCAAGCTCATGCCGCACGAATACCAGGGCGGCACCGCGAGCCTTAGCAACCTCGGCATGTTCGGGATCAAGCAGTTCGATGCGGTAATCAACCCGCCGCAAGGCATGATCCTAGCAGTCGGGGCAGGGCAGCAGGCGCCCTATGTGGTCGATGGCGAGATTAAGGTCGCGACCGTGCTCCACGCGAGCGGCAGCTTCGACCACCGCGCCATTGACGGCGCGGACGGGGCGCAGCTGATGGAGGCGATCAAGCAGCTGTGCGAGAACCCGATGGGGCTGGTGGTGTGATGATCGGCGCTAAGCTGACGGACCAATGTCTGTGGCTCAAGCATATTGAGCCGGGTCCGTTACGTGAAGCACTCGCCAGTATTCACCCTGGTTCGTGCATCAGATTGATCGTCGACGGAACTCAAATCGATTTCGAACGAATGGCCACAGGCAAGGACGGCAGGGTCACTAACGGCTTCAATCCAATCGGGCCGGGAGCTGCGTTTTGGCGTGCCCGCTACCGCGAGGGCGAACACCAAAAGATTGAACTCTCATTCGCCCAAAGTGTCGATGACTGACCGCACCCCCCAAATCCGCGTCACTGCGATGCCGACCGACACCAACCCCTATGGCGGGGTGTTCGGCGGGTGGCTGATGGCACAAATGGCACTGGGCGCTGGCTCTCTCGCGAGCCGCGTGGGGCAGGGCAAGGCGGTGGTGGTATCCGCGACTGACTTCGCCTTTCCCGGCGCGATGGCGGTGGGGGATGAACTCTCCGTCTATTGCGACGTGCTCACAACCGGCACCACCTCGCTCACCATCGCCGCCGAAGCCATCGCGCGCGAGCGTAATGGCGAGGCGACCACCAAGGTTGCCCAGGGCACCTTCAAATTCGTGCTGATCGGAGACGACGAGCGCCCCCGCGCCATCGCCGCCAGCGCAGCACTTCTCCTCCCCAAGGAAAACGACAATGGCTAATCAATATGACGTGATCGTGCTCGGCTCCGGCCCCGGCGGCTATGTCGCGGCGATCCGCTGCGCGCAGCTTGGCCTCAAGACCGCGATTGTCGAGCGCGAGAACCTCGGCGGCATCTGCCTCAACTGGGGCTGCATCCCGACCAAGGCGATGCTGCGTTCGGCCGAAATTTTCCACTATATGCAGCACGCGGGCGATTACGGCCTTGTCGCCAAGGGGATCGAGGCGGATCTGGGCGCGATTGTGAAGCGCAGCCGCGGGGTGGCGAAACAGCTCAATCAGGGCATCGGCCACCTGATGAAGAAGAACAAGATCACCGTGCATATCGGAACCGGCACGCTGACCGGCGCAAACAGCCTGACGGTTAAATCGGACAAGGGCGATGAAGCTCTCTCCGCCAAGCACATCATCGTCGCCACCGGCGCGCGCGCCCGCGACCTGCCGTTTGCCCCCGCCGACGGCAAGCGCGTGTGGACCTATCGCCACGCTATGACCCCCACCGAACTGCCCGCAAGGCTGTTGGTGATAGGATCGGGCGCGATCGGGATCGAATTCGCCAGTTTCTACAACGACCTCGGCAGCGAAGTGACTGTGGTGGAAATGCTCGACCGAATCGTGCCGGTGGAGGATGCGGATGTCTCAACCTTCCTCGAAAAATCGCTCCGCAAGCAGGGGATCAACATCCTGACTGGCGCAGGCGTGGAGGATGTAACGGTCACCGCGACCGGCATCACGGCCACCATCAAGGACAAAAGCGGCAAGACCGCGCCGCAAGACTTCACCCATGTGATCGTTGCCATCGGGATCGTGCCCAACACCGAGAATATCGGGATTGATGGCCTTGCCGACATGGAGCGCGGCTTCATCCAGATCGACCCCTATGGCCGCACCAAAACCAAAGGCCTCTGGGCCATCGGTGACTGCACGCCCGGCCCGTGGCTGGCGCACAAAGCGAGCCACGAAGGCGTCACCTGCGCCGAAGCCATCGCGCAAGAACTTGGCAACAAGGATGTGCACCCGCACCCGCTTGATCGCTCGGCGATCCCCGGCTGCACCTATTGCCACCCGCAGGTTGCCAGCGTCGGCCTGACCGAAGCCAAGGCCAAGGAAGCGGGCCGTGAGATCAAAGTCGGCAACTTCCCCTTCATCGGCAACGGCAAAGCGATTGCGCTGGGCGAGGCGGAAGGCTTCATCAAGACCATCTTCGACGCCAAGACCGGAGAGCTACTGGGCGCGCACATGGTCGGCGCGGAAGTGACCGAGCTGATCCAGGGCTACACCGTTGGCAAGGTATTAGAGACCACCGAGGCGGAGTTGATGATGACCGTCTTCCCGCACCCGACCTTGAGCGAAATGATGCACGAAAGCGTGCTCGACGCATACGGGCGGGCGATCCATTTCTGAAGGCGCGCACCATGACACAGGCAGCACCAGAAGCGCTTAAAGGCGAAGACTGGGCGGGGGATATGGGCACGCGCTGGCTCGCCAATCTCGACCGGTTTGAAGGCATGATCGCTCCCATCGGTGCGGCGTTGCTGGCGCAGGCGGATTATAAGCCGGGTGAGCGGGTGCTCGATCTAGGCTGCGGAGGGGGATCGACTACGCTTGCCATCGCTGCAACGGTGAGGCCGGATGGCGCAGCGGTTGGCCTTGATGTTGCACCGATGCTGGTTGAGCGGGCTACAGAGCGCGCCGCCGCTGCGGGCAGCACCGCGCGTTTCATCTGCGCCGATGCGGCCAGTGCGACGCTCGATGAACCGCCGTTTGACCGGCTATTCTCGCGCTTTGGGTCGATGTTCTTCGAAGCGCCGGTGCCCGCTTTCACCAACCTTTGCGCCATGCTCAAGCCCGGGGCGCGGATCGATCTCGCTGTGTGGGCCAACCCACGCGACAATCTGTGGATGATGGAGATGATGGGCGTGGTGCGCCAGCATATTGAAATTGCCCCTGCCGTTCCGCGCGCACCGGGGCCGTTTGCGTTCGAGGACGTTTGTTACCTTGAAGAAGTGCTTACTGCGGCGGGGTTCAGCGGCATGGAGATTGTGGCTTACGAGGGTGATCAACCCGTTGGTGGACCGGACGCAAGCCCGGAAGAAGCGACCGACTTTGTCTTCGCCTCAATGGCTGCGGGCCGTGTGCTGGAGGAGCATGGGCCGGCGGTGCGCGATGCTGCGCGGGCGGATTTGCTGGCGCTGTTCACCCGGCATTATCGAGAAGGCGAAGGGGTAATGTTACGAGCCAAGGCGTGGCTGGTCACAGCGCACGCATAGGCTGTGACGCATGCTGCCTGTCGGCTTGCAATCGCACATGATAAGGCACATTCCGGCACAATGAGCACACCCGATCCTGAGCTTGAACAGCGCATTATCGCCGCCGACCGTGCGCTGGCTGAACGCAATCCGGCGCGAGCGCGCGATATTCTTGAGAGTGCGGCTCCGGCAAATCCGCAGGTGCCGGATTTCTGGCAAAGGCTCGCCACGGTGCGCCAGATGACCGGTGCCCCGGCCATGGCGATCGAAGCGATCGATCATGCCCTGTCGCTCGCCCCGCTTGATTTCATGAACCTGTTGATGCGCGCGAGGATGCTCGATCAGGCTGGCCATGCCGAGGCAGGAGAGGCCTATGGCCGCGCGCTGGCACAGCCGCGTCCTGATCCGTTGCCCACCGTGCTGGCGCAGGCAATTACGCGCGCAGAAGCGCTGTGGGCGGCACATCAGCAAGGAACGGAGGGCCGGATCAATGCCGCGGTCGAAGCCAGCGGCGCGGACCTTACAACGGCCGAACGCCGCCGTGCCGACCGGCTGGCTAGCAACATCGCCCGGCGCACCCGCGCCTACCATTCCGAGGCGACCCACTTCCACTATCCCGGCCTGCGCGAAGCCGAATTCCACGACCGCGAGCTGTTCCCGTGGCTGGATGAGCTAGAAGCACTGACTCCGAAGATCCGCGCAGAGATGGACACAGTCGCCAACGCAGCCGATGCGCAGTTGGTGCCTTACGTGAATTATGCGGACAGCGAGCCGCTGGCCCAGTGGCGCGAGCTCAATCACAGCCGCGATTGGACCGCTATCCATCTTGTCGAACGCGGCGAGACGGTCGCAGGCAACGCAGCGCATTGCCCGCAAACGATGGCATTCCTGCAGGATATGGAGCAGCCGTGGGTGGCGGGCTGCGGGGCCAATGCGATGTTTTCCCTACTGGCCCCGCGCACCACGATTCCAGCCCATGTCGGCGTCGCCAATTTCCGCCTGCTGTGCCACCTGCCGCTGATCGTGCCGGGCAGGTGCTGGTTCCGGGTCGGCGCGGAGACACGCGACTTTGAGCAGGGCAAGGCCTGGGTGTTCGATGACACAATCGAGCACGAAGCGCAGAACGAAACAGATCAGCTGCGGGTGATACTGATCTTCGACCTGTGGCACCCGGATCTGTCGCCAGCAGAGCGAGAGGCGATTGCGGCAACGGTCGCGGCAGCGGCTATGCCGGTAGGGGCGTTGTAGGGGCCAATCGCAACCGTTGGATTGCCCGTATCATTTTTGACGACCGTGGAGTTGGACCAGATCAAGCTGCTACGACTGGTCGGGTCCGTCCCGATATATCATAATCGCAACCCACAGGTAGGCTGCACTCATTGCGCCGCTTCCAGCGACCCATATCCAGACCGACAGGGATTTCGGATAGGCTGCTAAGCTCACGCCGAAAATGGCTGTTGAGACAATGAAAGCCCAGATGATTATGTCCCAAGACACCATTGATCTGGCCGCCCGCTTACTTGCAGCAGGACTACGTGGGGGCGCTGCATCGGGCCTCTCGCTGACGAGCCTGCGCGGGGCCATGCTGAACCAGAAGAAGCGCGCGAGAACCGCGAGCACGACTATCCACGTCGAAACGGGCCTCAGCCACTCGGAACCATCAAAAGTGGACTGAAAGATCACGATAAGAAACACGCACCCGATAATCGCAAGGGTGATTTTCCAAATGCCCCTGCGGCCTGCTACCGCCTCCCATCCAGCAACAAACTGTTCGTACTCCTCGTGCGAGACAAACTTCCCGCCCGACTTCCGACTGGGATAATAGAGATAGCCTTCCTCGAACGGGACGATTTGCTTCGAGAATGAGGATACCGGGTCGAGCATGCTGGCGACATTGACCTCCCAGGAGAAGCTGGCGGACAGGGTGGGATTCGAACCCACGGTAGGCTTGCACCTACGGCGGTTTTCAAGACCGCTGCCTTAAACCACTCGGCCACCTGTCCGCTTGCGGAACGCGCCATAACCAGACTTTACGCGCAAGTCATCCCACTTCGGTTATTGGGTATTCAGCCAAGGTGTGACATCCATAGTGCCATGATCTTCCGTCTGCTCCCCGCTGCCGCCCTTGCCATTGCCGCGCTTGCCATTATCGGCGCGCCGCCCGCCAACGCGCCGGTGGCCGCGCAGGAACGCGGCAGCGATGGGTTGAGCTTCGAAGCCTATCTCGAACTGCTCAAAGCCCGCGCGCGCGGGGAGGGGGTGTCCGAGGCGACTATCGAGCGAATGACCGTGGGCCTCACCCCCAACGCAACCGTGATCCGGCTTGATCAGAACCAGCCCGGCAGCGCCACCACGCGCGGTTATCCGCCGATGTCCAATTACATTGCCACCCATGTCGACGCCGCGCGAATCGGTGGCGGGCGCGCCGTTTATGCCCAGCATCGCGATCTGCTCGCCCGCATTGAGCGCCAATATGGCGTGCCGGGGCCGATCATCGTTGCGATTTTCGGGCACGAAACCAGTTATGGCCGGGTCAAAGGCGACTTCGATCTCGCCCGCAGCCTCGCCACGTTGGCGTGGGAAGGACGGCGACGTGAGTTGTTCGCAGGCGAATTCGTTGCGCTCATGAAAATTGCCGACAAGGGGTTTGATAGGTCGCAATTGGTGGGCAGCTATGCCGGCGCTTTCGGCAATCCGCAGTTCCTGCCGAGCGTTTACCTGCGGCTCGCCACTGATGGCGACGGGGATGCGCGCGCCGACATCTTCACCAACCGCGCGGATACCTTTGCCTCGATTGCCAATTATTTCCGTGATGCCGGTTGGCGGCAGGGGCAACCGTGGGGCGTGCGCGCAGCGGTGCCTACCGGGTTCGACATCAATCCCTACCGCACCCGGCTCGCCGCGCCGCAATGCCCGCGGGTGCATGAACGCTTGAGCCGATGGATGACCGTGGCCGAGTGGCGCGCGTTAGGCGTTGTTGCTCAGCGCGGCATGAGTGACGACGTGATGGTGTCGTTGTTCCAACCAGATGGCCCGGGCGCGCCCGCATGGCTGGTGACGGGCAATTACCGTGCGATCCTCGAATATAATTGCTCCAGCTATTACGCGACCAGCGTTGGGCTATTGGCTGACGAAATCGTGAACTGACGGCCCTGCACGCCTCGCCAAGCGCGGGGG
Organism: Sphingomonadales bacterium Ga0077531; assembly: GCA_001464915.1. GTDB lineage: Bacteria > Pseudomonadota > Alphaproteobacteria > Sphingomonadales > Sphingomonadaceae > Erythrobacter. The sequence continues at coordinate 27,935 of LNED01000007.1, read as the reverse complement.
GTGGGGGTATAGCCGCCGATGTGATGGCTTTCCCGATGCGTTTCCGCCTTTCCCTGCTACCGCTGGCCCTGAGTGCCGCTGGATTAGCGCTGCCTGCGCGCGCGGCTGCTCCGCCGCCCGAGGGGATTCTAGCCGCCATTCCGCCTGCAACAGAGGCTCCGGTCGCATTGCTGGTCGACCTCAGCAGCGGGCAAGTGCTGCACGCGCGCAATCCAGACCGGCGGTTCATGCCCGCATCGGTGACCAAAGTGATGACGCTTTACCTTGCGTTTGAACTGATCGAGGCGGGCAAGCTTGATCCGGCGCAGGTTTTCACGATGAGCCCTGTGATCGCGCGCGATTGGCGGCGTAAAGGATCAACCATGTTTCTGGACACGGGCGAGCGGGTGCGGGTCGACGACCTGCTGCTGGGTATCGCCAATGTCTCGGCCAATGATGGCGCGGCGGTGCTTGCCGCAGGCCAAGCCGGATCGATCGAAGCGTGGACGGCGCAAATGAATGCGACCGCGCGCGAACTGGGAATGACGGGGAGCCATTTCGGTACCCCCAATGGCTGGCCTGACGAAGGGCGCACATTCACCACCGCCAACGATCTGGTCACGCTGGCGCGCGCGATGCTGGCCCGGCATCCCGACAAATTCGGATACTACGTCGGGCGGATGGGATTTGATTACAAAGGCATTGCGCAGATCAATCACGACCCGATGATCGGCAAGATTGCCGGGGCGGATGGGATCAAGACCGGCTTTACCAATGAGTCGGGGTTTTCGTACCTCGGCACGGCGCGGCGCAATGGCCAGCGGCTTGCGTTGGTGTTGGCCGGGGTGGAAAATGGCCGCCTGCGTGGTCGGCTGGCGCGCTCCTACATCGAATGGGGCTTTGCCGCGTTTGAGCGGCGACGGCTGTTTGATCCCGGCGAGGTGATTGGCGAGGCGCGGGTGCAGGATGGCGCGGCGCGCGGTGTATCGCTGGTCGCGCGCGGCCCGGTTGGCGTGAACCTGCCGCGGGGCAGCAAGGGCAGGCTAATCGCCACCATTCGTTACGAGGGGCCATTGCGGGCGCCGCTCGCCAAGGGCGATCAAGTGGCGATGCTCGAAGTATCCGGCCCCGGCATCGCGCCGGCCAGCATCCCGCTCTACGCTGCCGAAGCCGTGGACACGGCTGGGCCGCTCGACCGGATCATCAACGCCGTTGCCGGGCTATTCACATGAGCGGCGGGCGCGGTGTTTTCATCGCCTTCGAAGGCGGGGAGGGGGCGGGCAAGTCCACGCAGGCGCGGCTGCTGGCTGAGGCATTGCGCGCGCGCGGGCTGATCGTGGTTACCACGCGCGAGCCCGGCGGAACTCCGGGTGCTGAAGCGATCCGCAACCTGCTGCTCGCACCGCCGGGCGAAGCATGGACGCCTGAGGCAGAAGCCCTGCTGTTCGCTGCCGCGCGCGCCGATCATGTTGCCAACTTGATACGTCCTGCGCTGGCTCGCGGTGTGTGGGTGGTGTGCGACCGCTACGTCGATTCGAGCCGGGCCTATCAAGGTGGCGCAGGCGGGCTCGGGGATGCGGCAATCATCAATCTCCACGCCTTTGGCAGTGGCGGCTTGCGCCCCGATAAGGTCATTCTGCTCGAAGCTGAAGGCGAGGCGCTTACTGCCCGGCTCACAGCGCGCGATGGCGAAAACACCGATGCGATTGGCGGCCGTCCTGCTAATTATCACCGTGCGGTCGCTGCGGCTTTCCGGGCACTGGCCAAGGCCGATCCACATGCTTTCGCCCGCGTCGATGCAATGGGCGAACCGGAAGAAGTTCACGCCCGCGTGATAGAAGCAGTGGCCCCACTGCTCGAAGGCGCGGGCTAATGACGCGCTGGCCCAATCACACCGAGGCATGGCGTCAGTGGCGCGATGCGCTGTCGGGCGAGCGAATGCACCACGGCTGGCTGCTGGCAGGCAAGGAAGGACTCGGCAAACGCGACTTCGCAATCGCCGCTGCGCGCGAATTGGTCGCTGAACCCGGCGTACCGCTACCGGCGGGCGATCACCCCGATATCATCGTGCTGACCTATGGCCCGAAGGATGACAAGGGCGAGAAAGCGCAGGCCGAGGGCAAGCCGTTCGAACTCGCGCGGTCGATCAGGATCAAGCAAATCCGCGCGATGCAAAAGCGGCTGATCACCCGGCCCACTTTGGGTTCAAGGCGCGCGATCATCATCGATCCGGCCGATGACCTCGAAAAATCCGCCGCCAACGCGCTGCTCAAAAGCCTGGAGGAGCCGCCAGTTGGCACGTTTTTCCTGCTCGTCACCCACCGTCCGGCGCGGCTTCTGCCGACGATCCGTTCGCGTTGCCGCACGCTGCGGTTCCCCGTTTTGAGCGATACGCAACTCGGCGGTCTTTTGAGCGACGCTCGCCTCCCGCCTGATCCGGGCGCAATTGCCGCTGCTGAAGGATCTTTTGGCGCTGCATTGCGGTTTGCCGAGCAGGATCTTGCGCCAGTGGCGCGCGCCATCACCGCGCTGATTTCGGGCGAGGAGAACGGACTTGCCCGGCGCGGCGAGCTGGCACGCTTGATCGGCCCGCGTGCCGACCGTGAACGCGTGCAAGCAGTGCTCGATCTGGCGCAGGCGCTGGTTGCCCGCACCGCTCGCGCGAGTAACGATCCGCATCACCGCGCTCGCTTGATCGAAACGCACGTCGCACTGGTGACGCTCGCCGCGCAGGCGCCGACCGCGAATTTCGATCCCGGCATGTTGCCGTTCGAGATCGGCAGCTTGCTTGTCGCCGCCGCCCCAGCTAGCGAACCGGCCCATGGCTGACCCCGAAAACACTCCATTCTACATCACCACCGCGATCAGCTACCCCAACGGGCGGCCACATATCGGCCATGCCTATGAGGCGATTGCAGCCGATGTCATAGCCCGGTTCCAGCGCCTTAAAGGCCGCAGGGTCCGGTTTCAGACCGGGACAGACGAACACGGGCTGAAAATGGCGCGCAAGGCCGAAGAGCAGGGCCGCACGCCTGCTGAACTGGCAGACGAAATGTCGGGCTATTTTCGCGATATGTGCGATGCTCTGAATGTGTCGTATGACCGGTTCATCCGCACCTCCGAACCCGATCATCACCGCGCGAGCCAGGCTATTTGGCAGGCGATGGAAGCATCGGGTGACCTCTATCTCGACCGTTACGAAGGCTGGTATTCCGTCCGTGACGAGGCCTATTACGACGAAAGCGAGCTAGTTGAAGGCGAGGGCGGGGAAAAGCTGTCGCCCCAGGGCACCCCGGTCGAATGGACTGTTGAAGAAAGCTGGTTCTTCCGGCTGTCGAAGTATCAGGACTATCTGCTTGATCTGCTGCGACAACCTGGCTTCCTCGAACCGGCGAGCCGCCGCAACGAAATGATTGCGTTTGTGGAAGGCGGTCTGCGCGATCTTTCGGTAAGCCGCACCAGTTTTGACTGGGGCGTGAAGGTACCCGGCAGCGAAGGCCACGTGATGTATGTGTGGGTCGATGCGCTCACCAACTACATCACGGGGCTCGGCTATCCGGACGACATGGGCGATTTCTGGCCCGCTGATCTGCACCTGATCGGCAAGGATATCGTGCGGTTCCACACGATATATTGGCCCGCTTTCCTTAAAAGCGCAGGCTTGTCTGCACCCAAGCATGTGTTCGGCCACGGCTTCCTGCTCAATCGCGGGCAGAAAGAGTCGAAGTCACTCGGCAATGTCACTGATCCGGTCGAATTGTCGGAGCGGTTTGGCGTGGATGCCTTGCGCTACTTCCTGATCCGCGAAGTCGCCTTCGGACAGGATGGCAGCTATTCGCCCGAAGCGATTGTTCAAAGGGCAAATGGTGAGCTAGGCAATGCTTTCGGCAACCTGGCTCAGCGAACGCTCGGCTTTATTGCCAAGAACCTTGAAGGCTATTTGCCCGCCATCCGAGGCCATGCCGATGCGGACTCCGCACTATTCGCCGCGGTCGATCGCGCTATCACCATCGATATGCCCGAGGCTTTCGAAAATCTGGCTTTGCAACAGGGGGTTGAGGCGTGGTTGCACGCTGTCTTCGCCTGTAACGCCTACATCGACAGCGAAGCGCCGTGGACCCTGCGCAAAACCGATCCTGAGCGGATGGAAACCGTGCTGGCAACGCTCTATATCTGCATCGCGCAGCTGGCCGTCGCGATTTCGCCGGTGATCCCGGGTAGCAGCGCCAAACTGCTCGAAACGCTCGGGATTCCTGAAGAATTGCGGACGCTGGCAGGCATCCGCAGCCACTGGTATTCACCATTGGCGGAAAGCGATCACCGGATCATCGCACCCGCCCCGTTGTTCCCCCGGCTTGAACTCCCCGCCGAGGACACGAGCGCCTGATGCTGATCGATAGCCACTGTCACCTTGAATACAAAGGTCTGGTCGAAGATCAGGTTGGGGTTCTTGCCCGTGCGCGGGATGCGGGGGTAGGGGCTTTCCTCAATATCTCGACCCGGCAAAGCGAGTGGGATCAAGTGGTCGGCACCGCCGAACGCGAGGCGGATGTCTTTGCAAGTGTTGGCATTCATCCGCACGAAGCCGATGCGCATCATGACCTCGGCCGTGCTGTGTTACTGGCCGCGACCGAACACCCGCGCGTGATTGCAATTGGTGAAACGGGCCTCGACTACTATTACGACAAGTCGGACAGAGGCGTGCAGAAGTCGTTGTTCCGCATGCATATTGATGTTGCGCGCGAAACGCAGTTGCCGCTAATCATCCACACCCGCGATGCCGAGGATGATACGTTCGCAATCCTAGCTGACGAGATGAAGCAGGGGCATTTCCCAGCTCTGATCCATTGCTTCACCGCTTCAGCCGAATTTGGCGCGAAGGTGCTCGAATTGGGGCTCACGATTTCGCTGTCGGGCATCGTAACCTTCAAGAATGCTAAGACCTTACAGGAAGTTGCAAAGACCGTTCCTGAAGATCGTCTGCTGGTTGAAACCGACAGCCCTTTTCTCGCCCCGGTGCCGCATAGAGGGCGGGTTTGTGAGCCATCCTATGTGGCCGACACCGCTGCGTTCATCGCGGGCTTGCGCGGCGTGGAACCGGCGCAATTGGCTGCGCAAACCACTGCCAACTTTGCGCGGCTGTTTTCTAAGGCCGGCCTGTGAAGTTGGTCATGCTCGGCTCAGGCACTTCGACCGGGGTGCCGCGACTGGGTGGTGCAGACGGCACCGGCGATTGGGGTGATTGCGACCCAGAAGAGCCGCGCAATCGCCGCACACGCGTGTCGATCATGGTCGAAAGTGACGAAGGCAAGCGGTTGCTGATTGATACCTCGTCAGATTGCCGCGCACAGCTGCTCGCCAATCGTGTGGGTAGTATCGACGCTGTGTTCTGGACGCATGACCATGCTGACCATTGTCACGGCATCGATGACCTGCGTGTGCTGCGCTATGGTCGCGCCGGACCAATCCCGGGCTTTGCCGAGACCGAGACTGTGCGGCGGCTACGCCAACGTTTTGGCTACGTCTTTGCGGGGCAAGAAGGTTATCCGACGATTTGCACGCTCGACACGCTGGACCGGCTTCGGATGATCGCCGGGTTCGGGGTTGATTGGTGCCAGATGGCGCATGGTCCAGGGGAAACCACCGCATATCGGTTTGAAGCGGACGGCAAGTCCATTGGCTATGCTACGGATTTTAGTGCAATTTCTGACACGATGATCGATATGTTCTATCGCGTTGATATACTCGTCAGCGACTGCCTGCGACGGGATCCGCATCCAACTCACGCTCATCTGGCAATGGCCATCGAGCTTGGGGAGCGCTGCAAGGCCGGCCGCGTGGTGCTCAGCCATCTCGACAAAAGCATGGATTACCAGGCGCTATGCAATGAGGTGCCCGATTTCGTCACCGTGGGCTATGATGGCTTGGAGTTAATCGCATGAACCCGGATCTGCTGCTGCCGATCATTGCGAGCACCGCTTGGTTAATCCTCGCCGGCGCTGGGCTTGCTTCCTTCCGGCTCAATTGGAGCCAAATGGTCAGGCCTGTATCTGCTGGTGGAGTGGTTCATGGTAATGCAGAACACAGCGAGCGCGTTGATCTAGATTTTACATAATATATATTATCCATCCAGAGGATCGGGATGAGCGACACCCCTCACAAGCCCCCTATTGATCGCCTGCTGGCAATTATGGCCCGGCTGCGCGATCCGCAGTCGGGTTGCGAATGGGATCTGGCGCAAAACTTCACGAGCATCGCTCCCTATACTATTGAGGAAGCCTATGAAGTTGCCGACGCGATCGCGCGCGGCGATATGGCCGAACTCAAAGACGAACTCGGCGATCTGTTACTCCAAGTCGTATTCCACGCTCGTATGGCCGAAGAAGCCGGCCTGTTCGCCTTCGACGATGTCGCCGCAGCGATCAGCACCAAGATGGAAGCGCGTCACCCCCACATCTTCGCCAATGCCAGCGGCACAATGAATGAGGCCCGCTGGGAAGACCTCAAAGCCGACGAACGCGCTGCCAAGGGTGTGACCAGCGCGCTTGATGGAGTGGCGCTCGCGCTCCCTGCATTGCTGCGGGCCCAAAAGCTGCAAAAACGCGCGGCGCGCACTGGGTTCGACTGGCCCGATCCCTCCGGCTCCGAAGCAAAGATTACTGAGGAAATTGAGGAACTAAATACCGCAACCTCTGATCAAGCGAAAATCGAGGAAGCCGGGGATCTGCTGTTCGCAGTCGTGAACTTCGTCCGCGCACATGGCATCAGCGCCGAAGACGCTTTGCGCGCAGCCAATGCTAAGTTTGAACGCCGGTTCCGGGGCATGGAAGCCATGGCGAATGGCGAATTCCCAATGCTGAGTTTGGAGGCGCAAGAGGAACTGTGGCAGGCGGTCAAAGGCACCGAATAATCCAATAGGTTCAATTGACTAAACTAGAATATTGCCCCAATTCCTTTGCGTTGAGCCTCACCGTCACGCGGCGCATGGGGCCGTCTTCTCCCTCACCGCCATCATCAACCGCCAGCACTTCGCCATGCGCATGGAGCCATGCCATGCGCCGCCCGTCGCGGACCGGCACCAACAAGCTAACCTCGCGTGCGCCGCCGGTCAGCAGTTTCGTCAACTGATCCTCAAGCGCAGACACGCCCTCACCCGTCACGGCTGAAAGTATCACAGCCCCCTGCCCCGCGGCAGCTTCGCGCAATTCTTCAAGATCTTCAGGCGATAACAGATCGCACTTGTTCCAGATTTCCAAGATCGGGATCGCGCTTGTGCCAGTCTTGGCATCCACGACGCCCAGATCGCCAAGGATATCGATCACCTGCTTCTTCTGCGCCGCGTGGCTGGGGTTGGCCATGTCGCGCACGTGGCAGATTACATCCGCGCCCGTCACTTCTTCAAGCGTTGCCCGAAAGGCTGCCACCAACTGCGTTGGCAGGTCGGAGATGAAGCCCACCGTGTCCGACAAAATCGCCTTTTCCACCCCTGGCAGGCTAATCGCGCGCATCGTCGGGTCAAGCGTGGCGAAGAGCAGGTCTTCGGCCATCACTTCGGACCCGGTCAGGCGGTTGAACAGCGTGGATTTGCCCGCATTGGTATAGCCCACCAGTGCGATCACCGGCCACGGCGCCCTACCCCGACGTTCGCGGTGGAGGGTCCGGGTCTTGCGCACCTGATCGAGTTCGCGCCGCAACCGGCTCATCCGCTGGCGGATCATCCGGCGGTCGGCCTCGATCTGGGTTTCCCCCGGGCCGCCAAGAAAGCCAAACCCGCCGCGCTGCCGTTCCAAGTGAGTCCAACTGCGCACCAAACGGCTCTGCTGGTAATCAAGATGCGCCAGCTCAACCTGCAAGCGCCCTTCGGCGGTCGCCGCACGTTCACCGAAAATCTCGAGGATCAATCCAGTACGGTCGATCACCTTGCGCTTCAGCTTGTCTTCAAGATTGCGCTGCTGGATCGGGGTGAGCGCGCCATCGACAATAACCAACTCGGCTTCGTATTGCTCGCACCAGACCGCGATATTCTGCACCTGTCCGGAGCCGAACAGCGTGTTGGGCTGCATCTTGCGCACCGGAAGGATCGCCGAATGCCCAATCACCACGCCAATTGCGAGCGCCAAACCTTCGGCCTCGGCGAGCCGTTCGGCCGCGTCGAGATCATAGCGCAGCGCGCGGATGTCCGGACACAACACCAGCGCCCGCGCACCGCGGGTTACCTCGTCTTGAAGATCGCTATCAAAACTCAGTCGTCGATCCCGTCTTCGCCGTCATCATCGCCCACGCTGAGGTCAACCGGCCCGGCAGGCTGGATGGTGGAAACAGCGTGCTTGTAGGCGAGCTGCACTGCGCCATCGCGCTCCAGCATCATGCAGAACAAGTCATAGGCGGCGATCCGACCCTGGAGCATCACGCCGTTGACCAGAAACATCGTCACTTGAATGTGCGATTCTGCAACGCGGCTAAGGAACACGTCTTGCAGTAATTTCTGCTTCTTGCTCCCGGTCTGGCCTGCGAATTGCGCGGGGTCGAGCGATTGGCCCGGCATAATCGTGCTGATCGCATGCTTGTAGACCAGCTGCGACTGCCCATCTCGACGCAGCAGGATCGAGAAATTGTCGAACCAGGTGACGATTCCCTGCAGCTTAACGCCCTTCACCAAGAACATGGTGACAGGAATTTTGTTCTTTCGCAGCAGGTTAAGGAAAGCATCTTGCAGATTGCCTTGGCGGCCTGATGATCCGCCGCCTTCGCTGCCGCGTGGTTCTGCCGGTGCCGCAGGGCGCGGCACTGGTCTGGGAGTGAGCGTTCGCCCGCTGGACATGGTCGTGCTCCTGTTTTTGGCGGCCGCCTTTGCGGACCGCGGGTATCGGGCGGTCGGCAGCTTTCAAAACGCTGCCTGTTGCCATGTCACTATAATGGCGATTGCGCCGCCTTGGGACAAGCACTGATTTTGCAGGAGGTTCCGGGTTGGGAAACCGCCGAAGAGGTGCCTACTCGTCCCCGTCGCGCCGGTCGGCCATGCCGAGCAGCTTCAATTTGCGGTGGAGCGCCGATCGCTCCATCCCGATGAAGCTCGCGGTCTTGGAGATATTGCCCGAAAACCGCCGGATCTGGATCGCCAGATACTCACGTTCAAAGCTTTCTCGCGCCTCCCGCAAAGGCACGCCCATAATCGCTGAAAGGCTGTCGCCCGCCATGCCGATCTGCCCACCGATGATTTCGGGCGGGAGCATGTCAGGTTCAACCAAGCCGAGCTTTTCGCGCGGGGTCATGATGATCGTGCGCTCGACCACGTTACGCAATTGGCGGACATTGCCGGGCCAGTCATAGGCCTGCAATGCGGCCATCGCCTCGGTCGCGATATCTGGCGGGACCAAGCCTTGATCGTTGGAATAGCGCGTGAAGAAATGCTCGGCCAGTGCGGGGATGTCCTCGCGCCGCTGGGCCAACGAAGGCAACACCACCGGTACCACGTTGAGGCGGTAGAACAGATCTTCACGGAACCGCTTCTCCGCCATTTCGATGGTCAGATCGCGAGTGGTAGAAGATACCACGCGCACATCGACCCCGATCTGGCGCGTGCCGCCGACCCGCACAAAGCTCTGGTCGGTGAGCACCCTGAGAATTCGCGCCTGCGTCGACAAGGGCATGTCGGCAATCTCGTCGAGATAGAGCGTCCCGCCATCCGCCAGTTCAAGCAGGCCGGGGCGCACCTGTTTGCCGCCCGCTTCTTCGCCGAACAATTCCTGTTCGAACCGTTCAGGCGTGATCCGTGCCGAATTGACCAGCACAAACGCGCCATCAGCCCGACCGCTCCAGGCGTGGAGCAGCCGCGCGGCGACTTCCTTGCCAGCACCAGGGGGGCCGGAAATCAGCACCCGGCTGCCCGTGCTTGCCACCCGCTTCAGCGTAGCGCGCACGGCGTTGATCGCGGGCGAATTGCCGGTGAATTCGGCGCTGCCCCAGCTGCCTTCACGCAAGCGGCTGTTCTCGCGACGCAGTCGGTCAGTCTCGGTCGCGCGTTCGACCAACAGGAGCAAACGCTCGGCCTCGAACGGCTTTTCGATGAAGTCCATCGCCCCGCGGCCCACTGCGGCGACCGCAGTGTCGATATTGCCGTGACCCGAGAAGATGATCACCGGCAGATTGGGCTCACGCGCCTTAATCGCATCGAGCAACTCCAGCCCGTCCATTGCGCTGCCGTGCAGCCACACATCCAGCAGCACAAGGCTGGGGCGGCGTTCGTCTATTGCGGCGAGCGCTTCGGTGCTGTCGGCAGCGGTGCGGCAGGCATAGCCTTCATCGCCTAGCACCCCGGCCACCAGTTCGCGGATATCGCGTTCATCGTCGACGATCAGGATTTCTAGCGCCATCGGCAAAGTCCTTCGGCTTGGAGGTCAGAGTTGATCGAGATCGGCATCATGCAGCCACGCCATCGGGTGTTTGTGGGCTGCGGGCAAAGCGCAAAGTCACGCGCGTGCCACCATCGGGAAGGCTGGCAAAGCTCATGCTTCCGCCGTGTTCATCGACGATCTTGTTGACGATGGCGAGGCCGAGCCCGGTGCCTTTTTCGCGTGTGGTGACATAGGGTTCGGTGATGCGCTCACGGTCGGAAGGCAACCCGATGCCATTGTCATCAATAGTGACGACAATCGCCTCGCCTGCATCGCGCATCGTCACCGCGATTTCGCCGGCATACTGGCCTATGGCCTCGGCAGCGCGCGCTTCGACCGCTTCGACCGCGTTTTTGAGCACGTTGGTCAGTGCCTGACCAAATTGGTGGCGGTCGCACCGCACCTCACGGTCCAGCAATTCGGATGATGCGACGGTGAAAGCGATGCCCGAATGCGCGACTTCCTGCAGAAACACTGCCTGGCGCACGAGATCAAGCGCGTCTTCATCGCGGAACACTGGCTTGGGAAGGCGCGCGAAAGACGAAAATTCGTCGACCATCTTCCGGAGGCCGCCAACCTGCCGCACAATCGTGCTCGTGAGCTCGTCAAACAGCGCGCGCTCATCATCGGCCACTTGCGTACGGTAGCGCCGCTTCAGCCGCTCGGTCGCCAGCTGGATCGGAGTGAGCGGGTTCTTGATTTCGTGCGCGATCCGTCGGGCGACATCGGACCATGCTGCCTGCCGCTGATCGAGCAGCTGGCGGGTGATGTCTTCAAACGTGATCACATGACCGCTTGTGCCCGGTGCGACCTTGACCGCGAGGGTCAGAAGTTCGGTGCCTTTGGCGTGGGTGATGATTGCGCGTTCTTTGCCCTCGCCGATCAGCCGGCACAACTCGGGCGACAATTCCTCAAGCGCATGGCCAATCATGCTCCCACCTTCGTCGGACGCCAGCAACGCCTGCGCCGATGAGTTCATCAGCGTAACCCGTGCTTCGGCATCCACGGAGATCACCCCGGCCGTCACAGATTCTAACACCGCTTCGGTAAAGGCGCGGCGATCATCAATCTGGCGATTGGCGCTGATCAACGCCTGCGTCTGCTTTTCGAGCTGCGCGGTCATGCGGTTGAAGGCACGGTTGAGCATGCCGATCTCGTCTGCCCCGGTGCGTCCTTCCAATCTGAGCGCGAAGTTCCCTTGCCCTACCATGCGCGCGGCGCCGACCAGATTGGTCAGCGGCTCAACCTGACGGTCCGCGAACCGAAGTGCGAACCAGATCGCCACGCCCACCAACAACAGGCTGACCGCAACCAGTGCAAGGTTGAACCGCAATTGCAGCGTCCGCGCGCTGCCGGTCAGGCGGTCATAGGCGGTCACGATCGATTGCGCCCGCGACCACGAATTGAACATTGTCTCTTCAGTGGTGCGGGCATTGTAGAGGTAAACGCCGCTTTCGCGGTCGATCGGCACCAGCGCCTCAATCCGTTCCGGGCTGCCAACGACCACAGCCAATTCGCCCTGATCCAGCTTTGGCAGAGCCTCGCGGCTGAATTCGAGCGGGCTGTTATCGCGCGTCAGATTGAGGATCGCGGCGGTGCGCAGCGAACCATCAGGCATCCGCTGCAACACCGCGCTTTCCGAAATTTCGCGGGCCTGCGTCTGGAAAAGGTAGAAATCGGGAAAGTCCGGGTCGGCAATCGGCACCCGCGCCAGAATATCGCGCATGTCGGTCGCCATGGTGATGGTGTTCTGTTCAACATCGCGCTGATTGGCGTCATAGTAATTCTGCGCCAACGCGTTGGCGTTTTCCATCAGCCCTCGAGAATCGTCGGAGAACCAGAAATCGACGCCAGTCTGAAACAGGAACGCGGCAAATCCCGCCACAAGCAGCGTCGGCAAAGCCGCGACCATCGAGAAGAAAAAAACCAATCGGACATGCAATCGCGCCGTACTGCCCGCCGCGCGGCGTAAGGCGAGCCGGCGGCCAATCAACACTAGCAGCGCCATGGCTGGCACGAGCGTCGCCATCAACAGGGCCGAAACCTGCATGGTTGGCAGCAAGTCGTCTGGCTTGGTTGCCCGGGAGAAAGCAAAATAGGTCGCGCCGATTGCGGCGATCAAAGCGACGATGGAGATGGCTTCAAGCCACAAGAACACATTTGCCCGGCGCGCGGCGAGCACGAATTTGCGCCACCAGCGAGGCAATTGCCGGGGCGTGGGGCTCAGGGCGCTCGGCGAGAGTTGCTCCATCGTTGCTCACTTACAACAATGGTGTGGCATAAATGCAAGGCGAAACTGGCGAGCCGTTGATAACCCATGGTTTCGCGTAAGCTGTCAGGACGGTGAGAAGCGGTCTGGCTCAAGCCCCAGCTCACCAATTCGCTTGCGCAAGGTGTTGCGATTGATGCCGAGCAACTGTGCCGCTCGCAACTGATTGCCACCGGTGCGACCCAAAGCATGTTCGATCAAGGGCTTTTCAAAAGCGGCCAGCGCGCGGTGATATATCGCGCCGGGCGGCGGCGTTTCGGCCGCGAGCCAGCTGGCCAAAGCCGCAGCGAACCCGCCCTGCCCGTCAGCCAACGCGACATTGGCAGCGGCGATTTCCGGGCCGATTATGTCGATGACATTATCAGCGTCGATCCGCTCTTCCCGCGCCATCAACGCAAGGCGGTACACCACATTGCGCAATTCGCGCACATTGCCGCGCCAATTGCGATGCTCGAGCTGCTCAATCGCTTCGGATGTAAGGTTTCGCCGTGGCAGGCCATCTTCGGCAGCCAGAACCAGAAAATGTTGCGCCAGCGCAGCAATATCCTCGCGCCGTTCGCGCAGGGGCGGCAGCACGATTGGCACCACGTTGAGGCGGTAGAACAGATCCTCGCGGAATGTGCCTGCCGCGATCATCGGAGTAAGGTCGCGGTTGGTGGCGGCGATAATGCGGACGTTGACCGCAATTTCCTGTCGTCCGCCGACCCGCCGGATCCGTCCCGATTGCAGCGCGCGCAGCAGCCGGGTTTGCGCTTCGGCAGGCATATCGCCGATTTCGTCGAGAAACAGCGTGCCGCCATTGGCCTGTTCAAACTTGCCAATCGCCTGCGCAATGGCGCCGGTGAACGCGCCTTTCTCATGACCGAACAACTCGCTTTCGACCAGATCGGCTGGAATTGCAGCGGTGTTCACCGCGACAAATGGCCCGGTGCGGCGATTGCCGAGTTCGTGAATCGCTTCGGCCACCAATTCCTTGCCAGTGCCGCTTTCCCCGGTGATTAAGACGGTCAGATCGTTGCGCAGCACGCGGGTGATCATGCGGTAGACGCCTTGCATCGCCGGGCTTCGGCCAACCAGCGGCATCCGCTCGCCTTCCGCCCCTGACAGGGCTTCTTCACCCGCATCAGCGGTGGGCGCGCGCGAACCGGCTGCCTGCCGGACGGCATGCACCAGTTCGTCAAGATCGAAAGGCTTGGGGAAGTATTCGAAAGCGTCACTCTCGCTCGCGCGGACCGCAGTATCGAGGGTGTTCTGCGCTGACAGCACAATCACCGGCATATCGGGCGCGCGATCCCTTACGGCGGCAAGGCTGGCCAGCCCGTCGCCGTCTTCCAAGATCACGTCAGTCAACATCACCGCAAACCGCCGCCCGGCCAGCAAGCGATCGCGTGCGGCGATGTTGGTGCAATGGGCGATATCGAAGCCTTCGTCTTCCAACGCAGCGATGATTACCGTCGCAATAGCGGCATCGTCTTCGACCAGCAGCACAGGATCGGGGGCGGTGCGGGCCATGGCTTAAACAACATCCTGTGCTTGCGGCAGATGCAGCCGGAAGTGGGTCAGTGCAGCGCGGCTATCGCGGTCGTGGCTGATATTGCCGTTCATGTCGCGCACCAGCTTTCGCACCAACGATAGTCCGAGCCCCTGCCCCGATGGCTTGGACGAGACGAAGGGTTCAAACACATAATCGCGCAAGGCCGCATCGATCCCGGGGCCATTGTCGCTGACGGTAATCTCGATCGGCAAGGGCACCGCGCGCCCACTGCGGATTGCGCTGAAGGCGAGGCCGCTGACGAAGCGGGTCTGCACTACGATCTCGCCATGCGCGCCGCCCAGACAGGCAGCATCGCGGGCGTTGGAGATGAGGTTGATCAGCACCTGCTCCAGTGCGTCACGGTTGGCCAGCACCGGGGGCAGTGAAGGATCGAACTCCTCACGAATATCGAAATCGCCGCGACCCGCGCCCGCAGCGCGCACGGTGGCCACTGCCGCCCGGATTGATTCGTGCGGGTTGCAGGCATCAACCGGCCCGGTGCGGGTGCTGCCAAGTTGCTGCATCCGGTCGATCAGGCGGGCGATCCGGTCAACCTCGTCCGTAATCATCCGGGCGAGCTTCTTGTCGGCGTGCGGCAATTTTCGTTCGGCCAATTGCCCCGCCCCGCGGATCGCGGCGAGCGGGTTCTTGATTTCATGCGCCAGCACCGCCGGCGCGCCGAGCATTGCGCTCCCGCCGTCAGAGTGCGCCGCATCATCGTGCCCGATCTGCGACATTGTCACCACACGCCAACCCGGAAATCCGCCGAGTGGCGACGCAGTAAGGTTGATCCGCACCTCGCCCTCACCCACCCGGATCACAAGATCGCGGGCCACCAGCGCATCATCGCCGCCGGCAAGCCGCATTTCCACGCGGGTGTCGAGCGGGCCGATCCGGTCGGTCAGCTTTGTTCCGATCAGCCGGCTTGCACTGGTGCCCAGCAGGTCTTCGGCAGCGTGGTTGGCTTCGGCGATGCGGCCATCGGCATCAATCAGCACGAGCGCGAAGATCAGTCCGGCAATTTGCGCGCGGGCATCGGGGCGTGGCGCGTCGCCGGTAAGGTCAGCCGCCACGCCATGAACAGAACCGGTCGCCACCAATCAGGCCGCCTGCTGCATCAGAAACGGGGTGTAGAAGCGTTCGATCTCGCCCAGCACCTGATCGGCGTCGTCGATGAAATTTGCTTTGTGCCGGAATTCGGCTGAGCCATGCAGACCCTTGGTGTACCAGCCCAGATGCTTGCGCGCCATCTTGACCCCGGTATCTCGGCCATAGTGATCGAGCATCCGGCGATAGTGTTCCACCAGCACCGCATATTGTTCATCAATGCCCGGCGCCGCGCGCGCCTCACCGGTGCGCCACCAGTGCATCACTTGCCCCAGCAGCCACGGCTTGCCGTAAGCCCCGCGTCCGATCATCAACCCGTCTGCGCCCGATTGATCAAGCGCCTTGGCGGCGTCTTCGATGGTGCAGATATCGCCGTTGACGATAACCGGGATATTGACCGCATCCTTGACCTTGCGGACGAACGCCCAATCCGCGCTGCCCTTGTACATCTGATTGCGGGTGCGGCCGTGAACGGTGATCATCTTGACCCCGATATCCTCGGCCATCCGGGCAAGTTCCGGCGCGTTGAGGCTGTCGTGGCACCAGCCCATCCGCATCTTGACGGTGACCGGCACCTTTACGGCTTTAACGGTCGCCTCCATCAATCGCACCGCCAGCGGGACTTCGCGCATCAGCGCGCTGCCCGCCAATTGCCCCACGACCTTGCGCACCGGGCAGCCGAAATTGATGTCGATGATTGCCGCGCCGTTGCCTTCTTGCAGCTTGGCGGCCTCGGCCATGCTGGCAGGATCGCAGCCGACCAGTTGCATCGACACCGGCTCTTCGATCCGGTCCCACGCCGATTTCTGCGTGCTGACCCGCGTCTCGCGGATTGCTGCCTCGCTTGCCACCATTTCAGTAACGTTGAGGCCCGAGCCATAGCGCCGCACCAGCGTGCGGAACGGCATGTCAGTCACCCCGGTCATCGGCGCGAGCACGACCGGCTCGGCGATCGTTACCGGGCCGATGGCAATGGGCTTGATCGCCGGAGGGGTTGGGAGCGCGGTCATGATGCTGTGTGCCTAAATATTGGGCAGGCGCATAGTGGATTGCCGAAAGCCCGTCCAGACCTTAAGCGCGGGGCCGCTATGCCGACCCTCTCGCCCCTTCCTGCATTTGGAGCAATCGTCGTTGCGGCGGGCAAGGGCCTGCGCGTCGGCGGCGATACGCCGAAGCAATTCCGCGACTGGCGCGGGAAACCGCTGATCCGCCATTCTGTCGAAGCTTTGCTTGACCATGGCGCCATCGAAGTTGTGATCGCAATTCCTGGGGGAGCCGAAGAAGCGGCAGAGGCGGCGCTTGCAGGGCTGGACCTCTACCGGCTCGTGATCGGCGGTGAGACCCGGCAGGATTCAGTACGCAAGGCGTTGGAGGCGATGGACGACGGCTCGTACACGCGGGTGCTTATTCATGACGCGGCCCGTCCGGACTTGCCGCAGCAGGTCACTCACCGCTTGCTCGATATGCTGGACGTCTACGAAGGTGCGATCCCAGTGCTCCCGGTGGTCGATAGCCTTGCCGTCGCCTCCGACGGGTTGATGACTGGCAAGGCCGAGCGTGAGATGCTGCGCCGGGTGCAGACCCCGCAAGCCTTCCGGTACGCTGACATCCTTGCCGCGCACCGCGCTTGGGCAGGCCCGACCGATGCGGGCGATGATGCGCAGGTTCTGGCCGCAAGCTCCGGTTCAGTTGCATTGGTCGATGGCGATGAACGCCTGAAGAAAATCACCTTTGCCGAGGATTTTGCCGAGACCATGAACAATGCTCCCGCCTTTCGCATCGGTCAGGGCTATGACGTCCACCGGCTTGAGACTGGCGAGGAATTGTGGCTGTGCGGGGTGCAGGTGCCGCACGATAAAGGGCTGTCCGGCCATTCCGATGCCGACGTGGCACTTCATGCGATCACTGATGCAGTGCTCGGCGCGGTAGGTGAAGGCGACATCGGCACGCATTTCCCGCCGAGCGACCCGCAATGGCGCGGCGCTCGCTCAGGCCGATTTCTCGAACACGCGGTCGCGTTGGCGCGCTCGGCGGGTTACGCCATCGCCAATGTCGATCTCACGCTCATCTGCGAAGCGCCCAAGATCGGCCCCCACCGCCCCGCAATGCGCACAGAAGTTGCGCGACTTATGGGCCTTTCCGAAAGCATGGTAAGTATCAAAGCGACGACTACCGAAGGCCTAGGCTTTACCGGCCGGGGCGAAGGGATCGCCGCGCAGGCCATCGTCCTTGTCAATCTCACGTCAGAAGGAAGCATCCCATGACCAAGCAGATCATTGCCCCTGCCCTCGCACTAGCCGCGCTTTTGACGGCGCAAACCGCGCAGGCACAGCAGCCGGCCTGCGTCGCTGCTGCCGATCTTGGGGACGCGGTGGTCTATGCCATGCCGATCGCGTTCGACGCTGCGCAAACCGCCTGCGCCAACCGCTGGTCACGCGATGGCTTTGCTGCTCGGGAAGGCGAAACGTTCGTTGCGAACTTCCGCGCCGGACAGGATCAAGCCTGGCCGGGCGCGTTCCGGTTGCTCAAAACCTTTATGGCGGATGAGCAAAACGCGGGGCAAGATGCCAACATTACCGCGATGATCACCGCCCTACCCGAAGATTCTCTCCGCCCCTTCGTCGATGGGCTTGTCGGCCAGATGATCGCGGGTGAGATCAAAGGCGACAGCTGCGCCAAGATCGAACGTGGGCTGGAATTGATCGCTCCGCTGCCGACCGAGAATGTCAGTGGGCTTTTCGCTTTCATTGCGGAGCTGGCTGACCTCAAAAACCCGACTATTTGCGCGGCGGCCCAACCCGCAATGAAGAAGTAGAGCTGATGCCGCTCTACCTGCTGCCCGATGATATCACCGCACTAGCCGGGCGGGTCGTGGCTGAAAACGCCGCCACTGGGCGCAAACTCGCGCTCGCCGAAAGCTGCACCGGGGGTTTGGTCGCGGCCGCGTTGACCGAAATTGCCGGGTCATCAGCCGTGCTCGATCGCGGGTTCGTGACCTACTCGAACGAAGCCAAGATGCAGATGCTTGGCGTGGCGAGCGACATCATCGAGACGTTCGGCGCAGTCTCGATTGCCTGCGCATGGGCGATGGCCAAGGGCGCGCTTGACCGGTCTGACGCGGATGTGGCGGTAGCGATCAGTGGCGTTGCCGGCCCAGGCGGCGGGACATTACACAAGCCGGTCGGCACGGTGGTGTTTGCGCGCGTGACCCGCAATGCCGATGGCGACCCCGAAGGCGAACTCAGGCACTTTGACGGCGGCGAAGGGCCCGAAGGCCGCGCCGAAATCCGCCGTCAGGCGACGCTTTGCGCGCTCGAACTGCTGCTGCCGTAAAGCTGCGCCGCGCGGGTTTCGAACGCTTCGACCATCTTGCGAAAAGCACGGTCGAAATACTGGCCCGCAATCCGTTCGAACAGACGGTTCTTGAATGTAAAGTCGACCACGAAGTCGATTTCGCAGGTGTGGTCATCAACCACCCGGAACGTCCAGACATTGTCGAGATCAGAAAGCGGCCCGTCTAGGTAATGCACGTCAATCTCGTGCGGCCGGGTCTTCTTGACGCGTGACGTAAAACTTTCACGCAGGGACTTGAAGCCCACCACCATGTCAGCGACCATCTCGGTCTCGCTATCCGAACGAACGCGTGTGGCGATCACCCACGGAAGGAACTCGCCATAGCGGCCTACGTCAGCCACCAGATCGAACATCTGCTCAGCGCTGTATGGCAGCCGCCGCGTTTCGCGAATGCCAGGCATCAGGCGCCAGCCTTTGCTCCGGCGCGCGCCAGTTTATCTTCACGTGCGGCACGCATCACCGCAAAATCGTCGCCCGCGTGATAACTTGACCGCGTCAGCGGGGTCGCCGCGACCTGCAAAAAGCCTTTCGCGCGCGCAATCGCTCCATAAGCTGAAAACGCCTTGGGGGTGACGAATTCCTCCACAGCCGCATGCTTGGGAGTGGGCTGGAGATATTGGCCCATCGTGATGAAATCGACATCAGCGCAGCGCATGTCGTCCATTACCTGATGCACTTCCAGGCGTTGCTCGCCCAACCCCAGCATGATCCCCGATTTGGTAAAGATCAGCGGATTGTGTGCTTTCACCTCTTCCAGCAATCGGAGTGAGGCGTAGTAGCGCGCACCGGGGCGAATAGTCGGATACAGGCGCGGCACGGTTTCAAGATTGTGGTTGTACACATCCGGCCCGGCTTCGCAGATCATCTCCACCGCGCGGCGCATCTTGCCGCGGAAATCGGGGGTGAGGATTTCGATTGTCGTCTTGGGCGTGGTGCGCCGCAGTGCCTCGATCACCTTGACGAATTGCGAAGCGCCGCCATCGGGCAGATCATCGCGGTCGACGCTGGTGATGACGATATGTTCAAGGCCCATCCGCGCCGCAGCGATAGCGGTGTGTTCCGGCTCCAGCGGATCGACCGCGCGCGGCATCCCGGTCTTGACGTTGCAGAACGCGCAGGCCCTAGTGCAGACATCGCCTAGGATCATGACGGTGGCGTGCTTTTTCGTCCAGCACTCGCCGATATTGGGGCAGGCCGCTTCCTCGCACACAGTGTTGAGGTTCAGCTCGCGCATCAGCCTGCGGGTTTCGTGATACCCTTCGCTCACCGGCGCACGCACACGGATCCAGTCGGGCTTGCGCTGGCGTGCAGGGCGTTCGGCTGGCGACGGGTCGGGCTGCGGCGTGCTGGCAAGATCGTTCATGGGAAGCCATTTAGGCGCGCCAACCGTGTCCCGCAAGCATGGCTGGTTTCACATTCCAATTAGCTTGCTTGTCGGCGCGCAGTGGCCGCTGCATAGTGAGTGTATGACCGACCAAACGCTCAAAAACATCGCATTGCTGATTGATGCCGACAACACTACGCCCGATGGCATTGATCCCGTGCTGACCGTGATGGCCGAATTGGGACAGGTCAACATCCGGCGCGCTTACGGCAATTTTGCCAAGAATAATCTTTCACGCTGGGGCGAGATCAGCAACAAATACGGCATCCGCCCACAGCAACAATTCGACGTATCCAAAGGCAAAAACGCCACCGATATGGCGATGACCATCGACGCGATCGACCTGCTTTATCAGGGGAAAGTCGACGGTTTTGGCATCATGACATCTGACAGTGATTTCACCCCGCTTGTCACCCGGCTGCGTCAGGACGGGATCATCGTCTATGGCTTCGGCGAAGAAAAAACACCGCAGTCGTTCAAGTCTGTGTGCACCCGTTTTATTGATATCAAACAGCTTATTGCCAACTATGCTGCCGACAAACCCGGTGCCCCTGCCATCATCCCCGCCCCGGTCGGCAATGACGCAAGAGCAGCCATTGACGAAGAGTTGCTCGAATTGATCACCGCCGCCTATTCCGAAGCCAAGCGCGACGATGAAGGCTATGCGTTGCTGACACAGGTCGGCCAGATCGCGGGGAACCGCTCAAGCTTTGACGTGCGCAATTATGGGTTCAAACGCCTGTCCGACTTGTTCGCCTCGCTGGCGAATTTCAAGCTCGACCGCCGGGCGGACGGTCAGATCTACGTCAAACGGCTGCGCTGATCGCAAAGCATTTTACCAAAAAGCAAAGGGAGCGCCGGACGCATCGCCCGGCGCTCCCCAATTGTTTTGCAAAGCTGCAATCAGAGGCCAGTGGTGGCCGGAGCCTCGCTCGCCATGCTGTCCTTGACCATCGCGCCAGCTTCCTTCTGTGCAGCATATGCGCCCCACAGCTTGGCAATCGGCGCGCGTACGCCTTCAACCTGCGCCAACGTGGCGCGCGCTGCGACGGCATTGCCAGCAGCAATCTGGGCAATACCAAGCCGGTTCAGCGCAAGATTGCGGTCAACCCCGGCCAGCGACAGGCTCTTTTCATAATACGTCGCTGCCTTGGCAAATTCGCCGTAGCTCAGGAACGCATCGCCAGCTGCCACAACGGTGCGATAGGTCGCGCCGCTGCCATTGGCATCACGCTCAAGCGCCGGAAGCTCCGCCCGGTCAGCCGCGATGCGACCGCTGGCAATCTTGAGCTGTTCGTCGACCCAGCTGTCCGATCCCTTGGGAATAACCCCCTGAGCGGCGGCCTGATCAATGATGTCCTTGACCTCCTTGGGAAGGCGGCGGGCATCGGCGGCTTCGATGTAATAGATGAAGTCGTTCTTTTCCTTGAGCGTCTGCACCTCTTTGCCCAAGCGCAGCAGATCGAGCAGCACCTGCGGCTCAAAATCATTGAGATTGCGCGTGAGGTTCACGGCATCGCGCCAGTTTTCAGGTGCGGGATTGTCGGTCACCCACGCGGTCACAAAATCATAGACCTGCGGCACGATTTCATTGGTGTAGGCCACCGAAACGCCGCGACGATACCAACGCGGATCAACCGCCTCGCCCTTTGCCTTGTGCGCGGCAATCGCATCGCTCAGGTATTGCAGGCCTTCGACATTGCGGTTTTCGCCGAAATAGAGCTCGGCCATGTTCATCTGCAAATCGGCCATCGTGATATTGGGAGCGGTGTAATTGGCGTCAATCGCACGCTGAAGGTAAGTGCGCGCTTGATCATATTGCTTGAGGCTAGATGCGACTTGGAAGCCGACCAGATTGAAGCGGCCCGCTTCGGCTGGCTGCACCTTGCCGCTTGCCAGCATCATGTCGACGCCCTGCAATTGCAAAGCCTGGTCCTTGGCACTGATCCCGGTGTTGAACATCATGCCGCCAAGCGCCTGACGTTCATCAGGCGAAACAGCCAGCGGCAACAGCGCCAGCACCTGCGGCTTGAGCGCCGTGAAATCCGCGCCCGGAGCCTTCAGTGCAACGTCAAGCGGCTGATAAGCCTCGACGAATGCCTTGGAATAGACGGGCTTTGCCGCTTCAGCAGCTTCGTCTTTCTTCTTTTTCTTCTGCGCGTAAGCTGCGTCGGTAAAGCCCGGAACAGCCAGCACCGCAGTTCCGCTGGCGAGCGCAAGCGCAAGTCCAAACTGCCGCGCAAGGCTTGCGGGACGACGACGGGGCGAAGTCAAATGGGTCACTGCATCCTCCAGAAATATCGCAGATCCGCGCCAGATTGGCCGACGGGCTGCTTCAAGATCTGCCTCGCCTTTGGACGGCTCAGGGCAGATTTGCAATTGCGACTAGGTGAGCTGTGCTGAACGGCCATTGAATGCGCTGTGCAGCTTAACTGAGGCGCAGGTCTGCAAATGTGGAAAAATGCACGATGTTCCACCTGTGTTCGCGTGCAGCAGTGGCGAAAGCGGCAGCCTGCGCCTAAATAGGAGGCAATGCGTGGCCGGACACGGCCAACGCCGCCAGCGCGGCTTTACGAACACGAACAGAAACGGCCCCACCCTTGAGCGACGACACCGAAATCCTCGATTCCCCCGTTCCTGCCCCGATGGGCGGATTTGAACGCATCGACATCGTCGATGAAATGAAATCGAGCTATCTCGATTACGCGATGAGCGTGATTGTCAGCCGCGCGCTGCCCGACGTGCGCGACGGGTTGAAGCCGGTGCACCGCCGCATCCTGTTCGCCAGTCAGGAAGGCGGCTTTGTCGCGGGCAAGCCTTACCGCAAAAGCGCGAAGATCGTCGGCGACGTGATGGGCAATTATCACCCGCACGGCGATTCCGCGATTTACGACGCGCTCGCCCGGATGACGCAGCCGTGGTCGATGCGGGTGCCGTTGATCGATGGTCAGGGTAACTTCGGATCGATGGACCCCGATCCGCCAGCATCGATGCGTTACACCGAAGCACGGTTGGCGAGGGTGGCGAACAGCCTGCTCGACGATCTCGACAAGGACACGGTCGACTTCACCGAAAACTATGATGGCAGCCGGCGCGAGCCGACGGTGCTTCCGGCTCGGTTCCCCAACCTGCTGGTCAACGGCGCGGGCGGGATCGCGGTCGGCATGGCGACCAACGTGCCGCCGCACAATCTGGGCGAAGTGATCGACGCCTGCTTTGCTTACATGGACAATCCGGCGATCACGTCGGAAGAACTGATCGCTTACATCCCCGGCCCCGATTTCCCGACCGCGCCGCTGATCCTCGGCACGCACGGTGCACGTTCGGCCTATACCACCGGGCGCGGGTCGATCCTGATGCGGTGCCGTCACGAGGTCGAATCGACCCGCGGCGCCAAGAGCGAAGGGCGCGAAAGCATCGTCTTCACGTCGATCCCCTATCAGGTCGGCAAGTCAGGCCTGGTCGAGAAAATCGCCGAAGCGGCCAAGGACAAGCGGATCGAGGGCATTTCCGACATTCGCGACGAAAGCTCGCGCGAAGGCGTGCGGGTGGTGATCGATCTGAAGCGCGATGCCACGGCCGAAGTGGTGCTCAACCAGATCTGGCGGCACACCCCGGCGCAATCGTCGTTCCCGGCCAACATGCTGGCGATCCGCGGTGGGCGCCCGGAAACGCTGTTGCTGCGCGATTTCATTGCGGCCTTCATCACCTTCCGCGAAGAAGTGATCACCCGCCGCACCAAGTACGAACTCGCCAAGGCGCGTGAACGGGCGCACCTATTGCTCGGCCTGGTGGTGGCGGTATCGAACCTTGATGAAGTGGTGGCGATGATCCGCACCGCCCCCAACCCCGCCGAAGCGCGCGGGCGGTTGATGGCCAAGGAATGGCCGATTGGCGATATCGCGCAGTATATTCGCCTGGTCGAAGCAATCGATCCCGACGCCGATCAGGAAGGCGGCACCTACCGCCTGTCCGAACGGCAGGTGCGCGCCATCCTCGAACTACGCCTCCACCGCCTCACCGCGCTGGGGCGTGACGAGATTGGTGATGAGCTCAAAACGCTGTCGCTGGCGATTGAGGGGCACCTCGAAATTCTGGGCGACCGCGTGAAGCTCTATGCGGTCATGCGCAGCGAACTGGCCGAAATCCGCGCCACTTACGCCACTCCGCGTCTGTCCGAAATCGCGCCCGCGTGGGACGGCTTGGACGATGAAGACCTGATCGAACGCGAAGAGATGGTCGTCACGGTCACGCATGATGGATACATCAAGCGCACACCGCTCAACACCTTCCGGGCGCAAGCGCGCGGCGGCAAGGGGCGCAGCGGGATGGCGACCAAGGACGAAGACGCGATTGTCGAACTGTTCGTCACCAGCACCCACAACCCGGTATTGTTCTTCACCAACACCGGCCGTGTTTACCGGATGAAGGTGTGGAAGCTGCCCGAAGGCGGCCCCCAGACCAAGGGTCGGCCGATGGTCAACCTGCTGCCCTTGGGGGAGGACGAGCGCGTCACCAACGTGCTGCCCCTGCCCGAAGACGAAGCATCATGGGCCAACCTCAACATCGTGTTTGCAACCGAACAGGGCATGGTGCGGCGCAATTCGATGGATGCCTTCACCAACGTGCCGACTGCTGGCAAATACGCGATGGGCTTTGTCGATGGATCGGGTGACCGCCTGATCGGGGTGCAATTGCTGACCGAGGAACAGCAGATTTTCCTCGCCAGCGATAGCGGCAAGGCGATCCGTTTCTCCGCCACCGATGCCCGCGAAACCAAGAGCCGCACCGGCATTGGCGTGCGCGGCATGGCTTTGAAAAACGGCGCCAAGGTCGTCAGCATGGCCGTGCTCGATCCGCTGACCGCCGATATGGAAACGCGCGACGCCTACCTGCGCTCTGCCGCATGGAAGAACAACGAAACCGCCCCCACCCTACCCGCCGACCAAGTGGCGGCGATGGCAGAGGGCGAAGAGTTCATCCTGACCATCACCGCCAATGGCTATGGCAAGATTTCGTCGGCCTACGAATACCGCACCACATCGCGCGGCGGGCAAGGCATCACCAATATCGGCACACCTGAAAGCAACCCGGACCGCAACGGCCCGGTGGTGGCGAGCTTCCCGGTCAAACACGGGTCGCAACTGATGTTGGTGACCGATCAGGCCAAGTTGATCCGGCTCGGCATCGATCTGCGCCATCTGGTCGAAGGCGGGTTTGAGGCGCTCAAGGGATTCTCAATCTCGGGCCGCAGTTCATCGGGTGTGCGGATCTTCGATGTGGCGAAGGACGAACACATCGTCGGCGCAGCCTTGATCGACGAGACCGCCGAACCGGAAAACGCTGCCGAGGAAGCCATTGCCGCAGAATTGGGCAACGATCAGGGTGAGACGCCTGCGACCTAAGGAGCATCCCTTAGCCTGCCCAAAAAACGAGCAGTCCGTTACCTGACGGGCTGCTCGCCGCGCAGACATTGCACGATGCCGGTCGCGATCATGACCTGTCCGATGTAATACAGCGGCCAGATCAAAAGGTCGGGCAGCGGAGCGAGATTGTAAGTGCCCATACGCGAGAAGATCAGCCAGTCGCTGATCACGAACAGCACGGCACCGGTGCCGACGCGATAACGCGGATAATGGCTCATCCACGCCGCTGAAGCCATTGCGCCGAGGAATGCGGCATAAATTGCGATGTTTGCCTGCCCGCTCAGTCCGTAGCTGACCAGTGGAGTACCGATCAGCAGAGTAAGCCCGATGAGCTTTTGCACAGGTGACGGACGCGCGTGACGGTTGCGAAGATAGAGCACCACTGCCGCGCAATGGGCGGCTGCAAAAAACGCGCCGCCCGTCAGGAAATCGAGCTCGATTGCGATGTCGCCCGCTGACGCCAGCGCCAGCGCAAACGCCAGTAGCAGGCCATCTCCGCGATGCTTGCCGCGCGGCACGCGCAGCAAAACATAGAGCGCCAACAGGCCGACCGATGCGCCTTTGGCAAGCAGCCCCCAGGTGCCCTCGCCAATCGGGTTGTCGCGCAGGAAATAAAAGGCCGTGGCCGCCACAACGCTCGCCAAAAGCCACGGCCTCTGTTCGATCAGCGCCTGTTTCGCCATGACTGCTCGTTCCTTTTCCCGAACCCAATCGGTAACACTTGCAGGCTCGCTATCACGCAATTACCTGCCTTGCCATGACAGCAATAACCACCAACCACGATGTCCACATCATCGGCGGCGGGCTCGCGGGGAGCGAGGCGGCTTGGCAGCTTGCGCAGCGCGGCGTCAAAGTGCGCCTGTCCGAGATGCGCGGCTCTGCCAAAGACGGCAGCGACATGACCCCGGCACACCAAACCGATGGGCTGGCGGAAATGGTGTGCTCCAATTCCTTCCGTTCGGATGACGATGCGAAAAACGCCGTTGGCCTGCTGCATCACGAAATGCGGGAGATGGACAGCATCATCATGCGCGCTGGCGAAATTGCGCGGGTGCCTGCGGGCAGCGCGATGGCGGTTGATCGTGACGTGTTCTCGGCTGAGGTGGAAAAGGCGCTCCAAGCTCACCCCAATGTCACCATCGTGCGCGAACGGGTCGACGCCCTGCCGACGAGTGGCCTCACCATCGTCGCCACCGGGCCGCTCACCGCCCAGGCGTTGGCGGGCAGCATTGTGCAAGCAACGGGCAGCGAACGGCTGGCATTCTTCGATGCCATCGCCCCGATCATCCACCACGACAGTATCGACCTGAGCAAATGCTGGATTCAGTCGCGCTGGAACAAGACGACCGCCGCATCGAACGAGGGCGGCGATTACATCAACTGCCCGATGACGCAGGAACAGTACCTCGCCTTCCATCGCGGCCTGATTGAAGGCGAGAAGTCCGAATTCAAGCAGTGGGAAAAGGACACGCCTTATTTCGATGGCTGTATGCCGATCGAGGTGATGGCCGAACGCGGTGTCGAAACCTTGCGCTATGGCCCGATGAAGGGCGTAGGGCTGGACAATCCGTTCGATACGACGCCCGAATTTCCGCAAGGGCGCTGGCCTTATGCGGTGGTGCAGCTGCGGCAGGACAACAAGCTGGGCACGCTGTGGAACATGGTCGGGTTCCAGACCAAGCTGAAATATGGCGCACAAATCGAACTGTTCCGCACCATTCCGGGGCTGGAGAATGCCGAATTTGCGCGGCTAGGCGGGCTGCACCGCAACACCTTCCTCAATTCGCCCGAGGTGCTCGACCGCCAGTTGCGACTGAAGGCCGCGCCGCATATTCGCTTTGCTGGGCAGGTGACTGGCTGCGAGGGCTATGTTGAAAGCGCCGCGATTGGGCTTGTCGCAGGAATGATGGCGGCGGCGGAACTGGCGGGACGCGCATGGCAGCCCCTGCCCGCCACTACGGCGATGGGGGCGCTACTCAGCCACATTACCGGCGATGCCGAGGCAGCGACCTTCCAACCCATGAATGTCAATTTCGGCCTGTTTCCACCGCTCCATGAAGTCGGGAAGAAAGTGCGCAAGGAAGCCTATACTTCGCGCGCCAAGGCTGATCTGGCGAGTTGGATTGCCGAAACACGGGAAACCGTTCCTGCATAATCAGCATTTGCAGGCAGGTTTCTTCTTCGCGGCAGGTTTGGGCGCGGTGGTGGCAAATTCGCGCGGGGTCAGCCGTCCGTTGCCATCGGCGTCTGCGCCTTCGAACCGGTCAACCGTCGCCACGGCCCATTCCTCGAACGTCAACAGGTTGTTCCCGTCGACATCAAGATCGCGGAACGCGTCCGACCGGGTCGATAGCATTTCGTTGCGAGTGATCAGCCGGTCGCGGTTGCGGTCGTAACGGAAGAACCGCAGCTCCTCGCGCGATAGCTCGCTAACCTCGGGCGGCGCCAAGCCTTGCATCGCGCCGGGATCGCTGAGCGGAAGGGCTTC
>LNED01000006.1 GCA_001464915.1 Sphingomonadales bacterium Ga0077531 | reverse complement strand
CCGCATTGCCGCAATTGGCGCACCCCTGCCCTCCATCAGCGGGCGCCCGCCGCGCCGCAGCGCGCGCAGCGCCAGCGCATCAAGCACCGCCAGCCCGCGCAAGGGTTTCGGCATGCGTCCAACGCCGCCATCTCGTGCCAACCCGGCCTCGATTAGTTGGGTGCGTTCGCCAGCATCTGATACAGCAGTAGCAGCATCAGCCAGCGCCCAGCGGAACGCGGCGGCTTCAACACGGTCCGCCTGCGCGGGCGTGCAATCGTTCACCAAAGCGCCGAAGAACGCACCGCGTTGCTGGCCGAACGTTGCAATCTGCGCGGGGCCGAACACGTCGGCGGTCACCAGCACTTCCCAACCATCGACCATCGCGATTAGCGCCGCTTCGCGCCCGGCCCAGTGCGCGCCCAACCCGTCGAGCACCACATCACCGCGCGGGCGCTCGCCCACCGGCTTGGCCAGTGCATCGCGCCACCATGCGAGCCGCATCTGGCCGAGCATCGGTTCGGTGGTCCGCGCCACAATCCGCGCGAGCCGTCGATCAAGCATCAAGGCCATGGTTAATGCTCCGCGAACCATTGGCGGGCTCCATGCCAGCGCCAGCTCCGCTTCGGGCGTGAGAGTATCGGGGCCAGGCGCGTTCATAGTCCCTCTCGCCTAGCGTTCGCGTTTCATGCTTGGCAAGCGATCTGTCCCGCTGCGGCACGCGCCGACTGCGCCCACGGCCCCAAAGCGCGCTTAACCTTTTGCTAACCATGATCTTTCGCAATCCGCTTACCAGAATAGCTTATGGCCCACGGATGCATCTGGGATTCCTGCGCCATTTTTGCGCGGGAAACAGAAAAAGGGATAGGTTTCCGATGGGGCAACAGACACCGGCACGTAAGTCGTTTCTGCGTTCACTGCTGCACGACAAAACGGCGAACACCATCGCAATTGCAGCCGCTGCAATGTTCCCGATCCTCGCCATGGTTGGCGGCGGCATTGACGCGAGCCGGTACTACATGACCGCAGCCCGTATGCAGGCTGCCTGTGACGCGGGCGCCCTCGCCGCGCGCCGGGCGATGGTCGATGACAATTTCCTGCCCGAACACCGCATCATCGGGGAACGGTTCTTCGATCAGAACTTCAACGACGGCATGTTCAGCACCGAAGAACGCGTGCGCAACTACGCCACCAATGGTGACGGGCGCGTCGATGGCACGGCCAGCGCCACGCTGCCCACCAGCATCATGGCGATCTTTGGCTATACTGAGCTTGAACTGTCGGTGGCTTGTTCGGCAGAAATCAACATTTCGAACACCGATATCATGTTCGTGCTCGACGTGACCGGTTCGATGAACTGTCCGATCAGCAATCCCTCTTGCGATCAAAGCTTTGATAATCCGGATTCCAAACTACGTGGTCTGCGCGCTGCTGTGCTCAGCTTTTATGATACAACAGAAGCGGCAACTTCCACCGCTGCGCAGGTGCGGTATGGGTTTGTCCCCTATTCGGTGAATGCCAATGTCGGCCGCCTGCTGCCCACTCAGTTCATGGCAACCACTCATGCGTACCAGTCGCGCGTCGCACGGTTTCGGGAACAATTCACCTTCGTTCCCGGCAATGGTGTCGAGGTTGGCGATGAAATCGTGATCTCTGATCAAACCGAGAATCTGCCGCGGTTAATCACCAATTTCGGTTCGACCAACAACGACCATTATCGCTTTGGCAACCTGACCGGTCCGGTTCGGCAAAATGATGCTGAGTATGATCGCTGCAATGCGATGAGCGGGATCACCCACACCGTCAATGGGCAGCAATGGGAAATTCTCTCCGACACTTACGTGCTTGGTGTCTGGAATGGTGGTGCCAGCAACAACCGCGCGGGGTGCCGTGGCCGAATCCGCAAGACCCGGATTGCTACACCGGCTGACGTGATCGAAGATCAGAACATCCGCAGCGTCGTATTCCAGGACTACATTTATTGTCCAGTGACACCGGGTGTGGCGAGCAATTGCGCTGTCAACAACCCGGCTGATGCACCAGCCGGTTGGGAAGCTGTCAACCTCAGCACCCTGTATGATGATAACCAGATCATGACTCCGACAGGCGCTTCCGGCGCAATGGTAAATCAGACCTGGACCGGTTGCGTGGAGGAGGCGAATACAGTCCAAATGCCGGGACTGAATGTCAATCCGTTCCGCCGGGCAGATGCCGATGCGTTCGTCAGGCCAGCCGGTGCATTCGATCTCGACATCAATCTTGTGCCTGAAACTGAGGCCCAGCGTTGGAAACCGATGCTGCCCAACATCATGTGGAAACGTGAAGATGGCACTGGCAACGTTCTGATATTGCCCCCTCAAACCGGTAACGAGAACCGCCCCAGCTTTAGCTGCCCGACGCCAGCCAGAAGGCTTGCGGAGGTGACACGCGCCGACCTGGTTACGTTCACGGACAGCCTTGTCGGTGGCGGTCAAACCTATCACGATGTCGGTATGATCTGGGGCGCGCGCTTCATTTCGCCGCGTGGTATCTTCCGCGCTGACAACGAAGCTGCCCCTAACGGGGATTCCATCGCCCGGCACATCGTGTTCATGACCGATGGCGCGCAGGTAAATAGTGTTGAAAACTATTCAACACACGGCATTGAATGGTGGGATCGCCGGATCTCGGGCAACGGTAATAGCACGGCGGAATTCAACAGCCGCGCCGCCCGACTTCAGGTCGCCTGCAGCGCGGCGCGGCGGGAAAACATCACAGTGTGGGTGGTCGCCTTTGGTACAGCTCTGACCCAGAACCTGACCGACTGTGCCAGCCCTGGCCGCGCCTTCACGGCCGATAATCCCGACGAACTCAACGCCCGGTTCCGGGAAATCGCCCAGCAAATCGCAGAACTGAGGTTGACGCAATGATCCATCGTCTTGTCCCCTCCTGCCGCACGTTCCTGCGTCGCCTGCTTGGCGACAGAAGCGGCGTGACACTGGTCGAGTTCGCCTTTGTCGGGCCGGTCCTGATCGTTATGATCATGGGCATTTTCGACATGGCGCACACACAATACACCAATGCGCTGTTAAGCGGTGCGCTCCAAAAAGCGGGACGCGACATGACGCTTGAAAGTGCTGGAAGCCGACAGGCCGCGACCGATGCACGTGTTCGTGAGCAGGTGCTAAACTTGGTACCAGAGGGCGCGACGGTCGAATTTGAACGCCTGTCGCACTTCGACTTTACCGATATCAACGAGCCGGAAGAGTTCACCGACAATAATGGTGACCAAATCTGCAACAACAACGAAGTGTTCGCAGATGCGAATGACAACGGCCAATGGGATCCCAACCGTGGCCGACAAGGTATCGGCGGCGCGCGCGATGCTGTGCTTTACACCGCTGTCGTGACCTATCCACGCCTGTTCCCGATGTATGAACTTATCGGGATGCCCAATGATGTGACGTTGCGTTCAACCACCGTGTTGCGCAACCAGCCTTTTTCCGCACAGGATCGGTCTGTCGATACGGGGAATTGCGCATGAGCCTTGGATCTTTTCTCAATCCGCTCCCTCGCCTGACCCGCCGTTTTGCGCGCAGGTTTGCGCATGACCGATCAGGCGTGGCGATGATCGAATTCGCCTTTACTGCCCCGCTGCTTCTTGGCGCGGGCATGATGGGGACTGAAACGGCATATCTGGTGCTGACCCACATGCAGGTCAGTCAGGTTGCGGTGCAGACGGCTGACAACGCATCACGCATCGGCGCAACCGAAGTCCTGGTCGCACGACAGGTGTTCGAACGCGACATCAACGAAGTCCTTGTGGGCTCGGAAAAGCTGGGCGAAAACATCGCCATATTTGAACAGGGACGGGTCATCCTGTCGAGCTTGCAACAAAACGCTGATGGCGGGCAAGAAATCCGCTGGCAACGTTGCCGCGGTGCCAAAGTGTGGAACTCCTCGTTCGGCGTGGAAGGCGACGGTGAAAACGGAACGGGCTTTCCCGGCATGGGAA
The DNA here is from genome assembly GCA_001464915.1 of Sphingomonadales bacterium Ga0077531. Taxonomy (GTDB): domain Bacteria; phylum Pseudomonadota; class Alphaproteobacteria; order Sphingomonadales; family Sphingomonadaceae; genus Erythrobacter. The sequence goes on along the minus strand of LNED01000006.1, from coordinate 527 downwards.
CACCCGGTGCTGAAATCACCGCGAGCCCCGGCACGGCAGTGATGTTCGTCGAAGTCGCCTACGACTACGAGTCTCTAACGCCGTTCAATATCTTCGATGGGCGAACAATCACCTACACCGCCGCCTTCAATGTCCGCGATGTCCGCGATCTTACGCAGCTGTACCCCGGTGGGGCAGAAGCCGACTGCGCCGATTTTTCAGCGGACCGCCCGTAGCCAGAACCAGCGGGCGGCCCGATCAGGTCACTTGTAGCAGACTTTGCGCGCCGCCTCGGCAATCCGCGCAGCATCGATCAACGCCAGCTTTTCGAGGTTGGCAGCATAGGGCAGCGGCACATCCTCGTTGCACACCCGCAGCACCGGCGCGTCGAGGTGGTCAAAGCCCTGCTCCATGCAAAGCGCGATAATCTCGCTGGCGATGGAACAGGTCGGCCAGCCTTCTTCGGCCACGATCAAGCGGTTGGTTTTTGCCAGGCTGGTGAGCACCGCCTGCGTGTCGAGCGGGCGCAATGTGCGCAGGTCGATTAC
>LNED01000005.1 GCA_001464915.1 Sphingomonadales bacterium Ga0077531 | reverse complement strand
CCCGTGCGTTTCACCGCGCCCGCAGGCGCCGCCGCCGCGCCAGGGCTGACATCGATTGGCAGGATCGCGGATTGCCGCAGCCGCCGCACCGCCTCCTCTTTGGAAGCGGCGTCGATCTGGCCTTGCACCCGCTTGCCTTGGCTGTCAGTGCCCCGGTAACGGAACGCCAGCATCACCTCAGCCATCTTGCGTAACCCGCAGCACTTCGTCGATGGTGGTAAGCCCGGCAGCGGCCTTGGCGAGGCCATCCTGCATCATCGTATAAAGCTGCCCTGGCCCAGCGCGCCGCGCGATATCGCGGGCGTCGGCGCGTTCAAGGATCAGTTCGGCGATGCTTTCATCCACTTCGAGGAATTCGACCAGCGCGATCCGGCCCTTGAAGCCACTGTGGCCGCATTGATCGCAGCCCGCACCGTGCCAGAAGCTCGCTTCTTCGCCGCAGCCCAGCGCCGCGCGCTGTCCCGGCCCCGGCACATGCGGCACCTTGCAATGCGGGCACAGCCGCCGCACCAGCCGCTGCGCCACCACCGCGTTGAGCGTTGAGGCCAGCAGGAACGGTTCCACCGCCATATCCAGCAGCCGCGTGATCGCGCCAGCAGCAGTATTGGTGTGCAGGGTCGACAGCAACCCATGCCCGGTCAGCGCCGCCTGAATGGCAATCTGCGCGGTTTCCAGATCGCGGATTTCGCCGACCATCATCAC
>LNED01000004.1 GCA_001464915.1 Sphingomonadales bacterium Ga0077531 | reverse complement strand
CGCAGCACCACTGTCTGTCCGTGAATTGAAGGCGCAATCGCCACGCGCAGATCAATCTCGTGTCCGCGTACCGCAACCCGCAAACGCCCATCCTGCGGCAAACGGCGTTCAGCGATGTTGAGTTCGGCCATCACCTTGATGCGCGACACCATTGCAGCGCGCATCTGCGGCGGCAGCGCGGGCTGATCGACCAGCACGCCATCGATCCGATAGCGCACCGCCAGCCGGTCTTCGGTGGGTTCGAGGTGGATGTCAGATGCACGCTGATCAACCGCGTCGGCGATCAGGCGGTTGACCGCGCGGATAACCGGCGCATCGCTGACGAGATCGCGCAGACGCTCCAGATCATCCTCGTCGGCATCGGCGCTCATCGCCTCATCGCTGCGGCCCGAACCATACAGCCGGTC
>LNED01000003.1 GCA_001464915.1 Sphingomonadales bacterium Ga0077531 | reverse complement strand
AGCGCAGGCGCATATCTGCCATCATACTTGCAGCAGGGGGCAAGGGCTATGGCCAGGCTGGCAACAATAATGGCAGTGATCGTTCTCGCGATCGCGTCTCCGGCGATCGCGCAGGAGCAAATCCCGCGCAGCTATCCCAACTTCAATCCCAATCATGCCTCACCCGATATTCCCCGCGATCAACGTGCCCGCGACGAGGCCAAGGCCAATGCCGACCAAAGGGCTTGCGCGGCGCAAGATTGGTCCGCCTGCGCCGATCTTGGCGAGGCTTACCAGACCGGCAAAGGTCGCCCGCAAAACCGACCGGTCGCAGAATTGCTGTTTCGCAAGTCCTGCGAAGCCGATGTGGGCAAGGGATGCCACGGCTTGGGCAACTTACTCAAGACCACCTACACTCAACAGGATGCGCGCTTAGCCGCGGAATTCCAGATCCGCGCATGCCGGCTGGGTTGGTTCGAAGGCTGTGATGCCGAGGCCGATGCGCTCGTCTCCGGAGTGTTGGGTGACCCCGATCCCGCGGCCGCCGAAGCTCTGATTACGGCCTCCTGCGAAAGCGGCAGCCTGTCCTCCTGCCGCAAACGGGCGCAATTACTAATGGCCCCCGACCGCCGCAGCGAAGATCTGCTTGCAGGAGAAGCGCTGCTGGCCAAGCAATGCTTTACCAACCGCGATGCGGCCTCATGCGAGGCGGGCGCCAGATACTGGGAACGCCATGCCCCGCCCAGCGAAACCGAAATAGCAATTGGCTATATTCCAGAGAATTTCGCGGCCCAATATGTAGAATTCGCCTGCGACGCGGGCAGCGTCTTGTCCTGCCGTCAACGTGGCAAGGCTGAACTGGCATCCGACAGGGCGGCTGCGCTGACCTTCCTTGATCGGGCGTGTGCCTTGTCCGACGATCAGTGCGCAGACGTCGCAGAGGTGCGCAACGAGCCGGGGCTTGCCGAAAACTGCGAATATGGGGATCTGCAAGCATGCGTCGCGCTCGGTCAGATCCTGTCTAAAGCGGGCGGTCTGATCGAAGATTGGGACCGTGCACGCGATGCATTCGGCATCGCCTGCGAGGGCGGGATGACCGAAGGTTGCTTGCCAGCGGCCGATCTCATCCTTGATGCTTGGGAAGCCGCCGGGCCATCCGCGGCCGAAACGGCCGAATTCTACCTTTCGGTCAGCTGCACCGCGAACAATCAGACCGCCTGCGAAATGCTCGCCGATGAGCTCGATGAAGGGGGGAAATTTGCCCAGAACCTGCCGCAAGCCATCGCCCTGTATTACCCGCAATGCGATGTCGGTCGGATCAAGGCCTGCGACCGGCTTGAACAGCTGACCGCGGGAGATCCAGAGGCCGAGCTGTTCCAGGCGCACGCCGGTTTTGCCCCCGAGGAAACGCCCGAGGAGATGCAGGAGGCTAATGACGCGCGCCTCTCTTCGGGGAAAACCGGGCTCGAGGATATCTGCACCACCACGAATGTGGTGTTCGAAGGGCGGACCTATACCGACACCAGTTGCTTCGCGGGTGGCGGCGGCCTTGGCGGCTTTAGCGCACGGCGGGGGGAAACCCCGTGGCAAGCGCTGCTATGGCGGCCCGAAGTTCTCGGCGGTCAAAGGCTTACTCCGGCTCAGCGGGTGCAGTGCGGTGCGACGGTCATTCGTCGGGGTTGGGTGCTCACCGCGGCGCATTGCCTGACCGATAACGGCGTTTCGATCAGCGCCGGGCATCGCATCCGAATGGGGCTGTCCAATCCGATGGCTGAGGAAGGCTCGAGCTACAACATCAAGCGGGTTATTCCGCACCCCGATTATGACCGGACGACTTTGGCGTTTGACATTGCCTTGGTGGAATATGATCCGCTCAGCAACCGAGGCGGTGGCCTGCAATTATCGGTTTCAACCTTACGGCTTGATCCACAGCCGCTGGCACAGCGCAAGATCGAAGCTATCCCCCGCGTCTTCACCTATGGTTGGGGGATTACCCAGCTGCGCAATGGCGTGCCGCCTGATCACCTGCGCGGGTTCCGGCTCAAACTGCGTGATGCCAGGACCTGCACGAGTGTGACCCAGTTCACCGACCCCAAGCGGATCAATTCGGTGCTGTGCGCGGACGATGCCAAGGGCACCCAAGGCGGGCAGGCGTGTTCCGGCGACAGCGGCGGGCCGCTCATTACTTTTGGCGACTCCGATGGGCTGCCGTCCTTGCTCGGGGTGGTTAGCGGCGGGGTGCAGTGCGGCACGACCGGCAAGCCGAGCCGTTATGTCCGCGTCGCGCATCCGCGTGTTCAGGCCTGGCTCAAGGCGAATTTGCCCCAGCCTAGATCGCGCTAGAGCCCAGAGATAAAAGGCA
>LNED01000002.1 GCA_001464915.1 Sphingomonadales bacterium Ga0077531 | reverse complement strand
TCGGCAGGAGAACGCTGCATGGCGCTGCCGGTGGTGGTCCCGGTGGGTGAGAAGACCGCCAATGCCCTGCGAGAAAAGCTGCTCCCCGCAATCGCTGCCCTGCGGATCGGCGTCTCCAACGATCCCGACGCGCATTATGGCCCGGTGGTCACGCCCGAACACAAGGCGCGGGTCGAACAATGGATCACCACGGCCGAAGAAGAGGGCGGCGAAATCGTCGTCGATGGGCGCGGGTTCAGCTTGCAGGGGCATGAGAAAGGCTTCTTCGTCGGCCCGACGCTGATTGATCACGTCACCCCGCAGATGAAGAGCTATCAGGAAGAAATCTTCGGCCCGGTGCTTCAGATCATGCGCGCAGCGGACTTCGAGGAAGCGGTGCGCCTGCCGTCCGAGCACCAATACGGCAACGGCGTCGCGCCGCGCGCGAATTTGCCGCGCGGGTGAATGTGGGCATGGTCGGCATCAATGTGCCGATCCCCGTGCCGGTCGCCTACCACAGCTTCGGCGGGTGGAAGCGTTCGGGCTTTGGCGACATCGACCAATACGGCACCGAAGGCCTGCGGTTCTGGACCAAGAACAAGAAGATCACCCAACGCTGGCCCGACGGCTCGCCAGACGGCACCAACGCCTTCATCATCCCGACCATGGGGTGAGGCATAGCGGCGGGGCGCAGGTCGCTCCGCCGCATTTGTTGCGTCCCTCGCGCCATCCCCGCTTGGCGAGTTGCACGCTTTGCGGCTAAGGCCGCCCTCTATGGTTAAGTTCCCGGCCCGCGCCTGATCCTCCATGAAGCAGGTTTTCGCCAATATGGGCTGGCTGCTCGGCGGGCGCGGGTTCAACGCGGTGCTGAGCCTTGTCTACCTCGCCATCGCAGCGCGCACCTTGGGCACCAACGGGTTTGGGCACTTCGCGCTGATCATCGCGCTGGGGCAGGCGGTCACCGGCTTTTCCAGCTTCCAGACCTGGCAGTTCATTGTCCGCTGGGGCGCGAACCCTGACCAACCCGGCGTCGATATCGCCCGCGCGCGTGAGGCGACCGGATTTGCGGTCGCGCTCGACATTGTGTCGATGGTGGTCGGCACGCTCGCCTCGGTGCTGCTGGTGCTGACCGCACCGCTGTGGCTCGACGTGCCGACAGAACTGATGTGGCTGACGTTCTTCTATTGCGTGATTTCGCTCATGACGATCCGCACCACGCCGACAGGCATGCTGCGGCTCCATTCGGAATATGGCAAGGCAACCTGGGCCGAAGCGGTGCAGCCGATCATCCGCGCGGGCGGCGCGGTGCTGGCGTGGTGGCTGATGCCCGATGTGACCGGCTTCATTCTCGCCTTTACCGCATCCGAAGTGGCGACCGCGTTTGCGCTGTGGGTGGTGGCCGCGCGCGTGCAGCCGGTCACGCTCGCCTCGATCAGCCTGCGCACCATTCCGGCGCGCCACAACGACGCATGGCGGTTCGTGCTTTCCACCAACATGTCGGGTAGTCTGGCGGTGGCGGGCAAGCAGGTGATGATCCTGCTGGTCGGCACTTTTGGCGGGGCGTACCTTGCAGGCGGTTTCCGCATCGCGAACCAATTGGGCGTGGCCCTGATCGCGCTGGCGCAGACGATATCCAAGGCGATCCTGCCCGAACTGGTGCAAGCGCGCGACAATGCGGTGGAGATTGCCCGGCGCATGGCCAATATCGCCGCGATTGCCGGGATCACGGCGGTGGTGAGCGCGATTTTCTTCGGGCGCGAAGGGTTGGGCCTGATTGCCGGCGACGAGTTCAAAGGGTTTTACTGGGCAATGATCATCCTCTCGATCGCCGGCGCGGTCGAACTGGTCGGCGCGAGCCTAGAATCGCTGCTGGTATCGGCGGGCAAGGCGCATGTCGCCTTCCTCGTCCGACTTGCCCCGACGATCCTGGCGCTGGTGATGCTGGAAATGGCGATCGAGTGGAAAGGCGCGCAAGGCGCGGCCTTCGCGATGCTCGGGTCGAGCATCATCGCGGTGGTCGGGTTCTTTATCGCGATGCTGAACCTGAAACAGTTCCGGCTTGAGGTCGTCCCGGAGGAGGAGGCAACGTTTGCCCCTCCTCCGGAGCGTTAATTACCCTTCGTAAGCCAGCTTCGGCTTGCGCGCCGCTGCCGTTTCATCAAGCCTGCGCCGGGGCGCAAAATAAGGCGCCTGCTTTAACGCCTCGTCGCCTGCCAGCGCACGCTCAACCACCGCCCGGAAGGCGGTGATGAACTGGTCGATCGCGGCCTTGCTTTCGGTTTCGGTCGGTTCGACCAGCATCGCGCCATGGACGACCAGCGGGAAATACACCGTCATCGGGTGATAGCCCTCGTCGATCAGGCCCTTGGCCACATCCAACGTCGACAGATCGCCGCCGAAATCCTTATCGCCGAACAGCGCCTCGTGCATGCACGGCCCGCTATCCGCGAAGGGCGCATGGAGAATATCCTCCATCGACCGCAGGATGTAATTGGCGTTGAGTACCGCGTCTTCGGCCACCTGCTTCAACCCATCGGCCCCGTGGCTGAGGATATAAGTGAGCGCGCGGGTGAACATCCCCATCTGCCCGTGGAACGCGGTCATGCGGCCGAATGCCTGCGTGTGGCCGAATTCCTCGGCGCTTTCTTCCTCGACCAGATGCACAACGCCGTCCGCCGTGCGGGCGGTGAAGGGCATCGGGCCGAACGGCGCGAGCGCTTCCGACAACACCACCGGCCCCGATCCCGGCCCGCCGCCGCCGTGCGGGGTGGAGAAGGTCTTGTGCAGGTTGATGTGCATCGCATCGACGCCAAGATCGCCTGGGCGCACTTTGCCGACGATGGCGTTGAAGTTCGCGCCGTCGCAATAGACGTAGCCGCCTGCCGCGTGCACCGCGTCGGAGATTTCGCGCAGATCCGCTTCGAACAGCCCGCAAGTATTGGGGTTGGTGATCATCACCGCCGCCACATCCGGCCCAAGACGGGCTTTCAATGCGGCGAGATCAACCCGGCCTTCGGGGGTGGCGGGGATATTCTCGACCCGGTAATTGGCGAAAGCCGCGGTCGCCGGATTGGTGCCGTGGGCGCTTTCCGGCACAAGCACCACTTCGCGCGCATCGCCGCGGGCTTCCAAGGCCGCGCGGATGCAGAGCATCCCGCACAGCTCGCCATGCGCGCCGGCCTTGGGGCTCATTGCGACGCCGTGCATCCCGGTCAGCGTGATCAGCCAATGGGCGAGCTCGTTCATCACCTCCAGTGCGCCCTGCACCGTGGAAACCGGCTGGAGCGGGTGGATATCGGCAAAACCCGGCAGCCGCGCGACTTTCTCGTTCAGGCGCGGGTTGTGCTTCATGGTGCAGCTGCCGAGCGGGAAGAAGCCGAGATCAATACCGTAGTTCTGGCGGCTGAGCCGCGTGTAATGGCGCACAGTCTCAGGCTCGGTCAGGCCGACGAGGCCGATGGCTTCCGAGCGGGCGAGATTGCCGAGGCGTGAGGGCGCGGCAGCGTCGACCGGAGGCAAATCCACCCCGGTCACATCAACGCGGCCAATCTCGAACAGCAGCGGCTCTTCCAGCATCAGCGCGCGGTTGCCGGTGGTGGTGGCGGGACCGTTATAAGCGCCTTCAGAGGCGACCATGGCAGGCTTCCAGCCGGATTGGTTGGGGGCGTTCATCACACGGTCTCCTGAAAACTAGGGGCGACGCTGGTGGCAAGCTCTCGGGCGAGCCGTTCGATATCTTCTTCGGTGGTGGTTTCAGTCACTGCGATCAGCAGTGCCTGTTCCAGCCCCGCGACCCCCGGGTAAAGCCGCCCGAGCGACACCCCGCCGAGAACGCCGCGATCCGCCAGATCGCGCACAATCTCGCGCGCGGGCTTGCCATCGAGGATCAGGGTGAATTCGTTGAAGAAGGCATTGTTGAGCAACCGCACCCCCGCCACCTGCGCCAGCCGATCCGCCGCGATGCAGGCAAGGCGGTGATTTTCAGCCGCAAGTTCGCGCAGGCCGCGTTCCCCCAGCAGCGTCATGTGGACGCTGAAGGCGAGCGCGCACAGGCCCGAGTTGGTGCAGATGTTGCTCGTCGCCTTTTCACGCCGGATATGCTGTTCGCGGGTGGAAAGGGTGAGCACAAAGCCGCGCTTGCCCTCGGCATCGGTGGTTTCGCCGCACAGCCGGCCCGGCATCTGGCGTACGTGCTTGGGATCGCGCACCGCGAACAGGCCAAGGTAAGGCCCGCCGAATTGCAGGCCGACGCCGAGCGACTGCCCTTCGCCCACCACGATGTCCGCGCCCATTTCACCGGGCGATTTGCACGCGCCCAGCGCCACGGGTTCAGTGTTCACCACCACCAGCAGCGCGCCTTTGGCATGGGCAGCAGCGGCGACTGCGCTGAGGTCGCTGATCCGGCCCAGGATGTCAGGATATTGCACCACCACGCAGGCGGTTTCATCGTCGATGCGAGCGATCAGGCTGTCCAGATCAGGCTCAGGCGTGATCGCGGGCAGCGCGTCGGCGATGGTGTCGCCGGTGAACTTGGCCATCGTTTTGACCACGCCTGCATAATGCGGATGCAGCGCGCCCGATAGCACAGCGCGGCTGCGGCGGGTGATGCGGGTCGCCATCGCCACCGCTTCCCAGCACGCGGTCGAGCCATCATACAGCGACGCATTCGCCACCGCGCAGCCATAGAGCCGCGCAACCTGCGTCTGGAATTCGAACAGCATCTGCAAGGTGCCCTGCGCGATTTCGGGCTGATAGGGGGTGTAGGCCGTCAGGAACTCACCGCGCTGGATGATCGTGTCGACACTGGCGGGCACGTGGTGGCGATAGGCGCCCGCGCCGAGAAAGAACGGCACCTCGCCCGCGACCATGTTCTTCGCCGCCAGCTTCTTCATGTGGCGTTCGACTGCCATTTCGCCAGCGTGCATCGGCAACCCGCGGATCGGGCCATCAAGCCGCGCGATTTCGGGCACATCGACGAACAGATCGTCGACCGTGGCCGCGCCGATTTTGGCGAGCATCGCCGTCCGGTCAGTATTGGTGAGAGGGAGATAGCGCATGGGTTTGCAGGTTCCGTGGCTTGGGTGGGAGAGAGATCAGGCGGGGGCTGGTGCGGCGCTCAATTGCGCCAGATCGGCAAGCGTCCCGGCGAACCGCGCCGGGCCGGTGTGGGTGGTGCGCATCCACGGCGCGAGCCAGATGCGGTAGCCCGCATCCCGCACGCGGCGGCAGAAGGCGTAGTCATCAGATAGCAAGTGTCCGGTGTCGGGATCGATCAACGGCTGGAACAGCGCGGTCAGCGTGTCGCTCGCCAACCCGCTTTCGCGGTCCAAAGCATCAGCGGCGTACCGCAATTCGGGGTGGCGCGCGCACAGCGCTTCGATCACATCGCGGCGGATCACCATCAACCCGGTGCCAACGCGCACAAGTTCAAGCGGTTCGTCCACCCGGAAACTCGCCTGCGGATCGAGCGGGTCGAGCGCGAACACGCCTGCGTATTTCTCCAGCGCCGCCGGATCGCCCTGCCCCAGCCCCTTGGCCGCAGCCGAGGCCACAAGGCTCCAGTTGATCCGCCGCTTGGGGCACGGCGCGCCGACCACCGCGAGGCGATCATCGGCCAGCATCCGGGTGAGCAGATCGAGCACCTGTTCGGGATCGAACCCGATATCGCCATCCACGAACATCATGTGGGTGGCATCCGATTGCAGGAAGGCCGCAGCGAGCACATTGCGCGCCCGGTCGATCACCGCATTATTGCTAAGCCAGGCAAAGCTGCACGGCGTACCCCGCCGCTCAGCCGCGCCCGTCAACCCGACCACACTGCGCAGATAGTCAGCCTCCGCCCCGCCATACAGCGGGGTGGCGACCATCAGGCGCAGAGGTGCGGGCGGCGGGGTGGTCATAGCTCGGAGACGAACACCTTGTAGGCTTCTTCGTCCATCAGCCCGTCTAGCTCGCCTTCGTCGGCGATGGTCATCTTAAAGAACCAGCCGTCATCCTCGGGCGAGGAATTGACCAGCGCCGGATCTGCTTCCAGCGCCGGGTTCACTTCGGTGATTTCGCCGGTGATGGGGGCGTAGACATCGCTCGCGGCCTTGACGCTTTCGACCACGGCGGCATCCTTGCCCTGTTCGATCAGCGCGCCGACTTCGGGCAGTTCGACGAACACGATGTCGCCCAATTGGCCCTGCGCATATTCGGTGATGCCGACCGTGGCGATGTCGTCTTCAACATCAATCCATTCGTGTTCATCGGTAAAGTAACGGGTCATGGTTCAGCTCCCTCTGAAATAGCGGTGTGGGACAAAAGGTGTCGGGGTGACGGTCGCGGCGAGGCGTTTGCCGCGCACTTCGACCTCAAGCGCGGTGCCGGGCGCGGCATGGGCCGCGGCGACGTATGCCATTGCAATGGGCGCGCCGAGCGTGGGCGAAAACCCGCCGCTGGTCACCGTGCCAATCTTGTCCGCCCCGGCAAAAACCTCGGCCCCTTCGCGGGCCGGCAGGCGGCCATCGAGCTTGAGCCCGACCCACTTGCGCGCCGTGCCTTCATTGATCTCGCGGATGATGCGGTCTGCGCCGGGGAAGCCACCTTCACTGCGGCGGCGCTTGTTGATGCCGAAGATCAGGCCCGCTTCGATAGGGCTGGTTTCGGGCGACATATCGTGGCCGTAGAGCGGCAGCCCGGCTTCGAGCCGCAGCGAATCCCGCGCGCCAAGGCCGATGGGCTTCACCTCCGGTTCGGCACACAGCAGATCGGCGATTTCGGCGGCCGCATCGGCCGGGAGCGATATTTCGAACCCGTCCTCTCCGGTGTAGCCTGCTCGCGCGATGGTCACATCATGCCCCGCTATGGCAAAGCGGCCAAACCGCATGAAGGTCAGCGCGCTCAGAGGGTATTCGCCTTGCGCATGCCGGGCCAGCGCATCGGCAGCCTTCGGCCCCTGCAACGCCAGTAGCGCGCGATCATCGAGGTAATTGAGCGTGATGTCGTCCGGCAGTGCCTCACGCAGGGTGCCCATATCGTCCCACTTGGTCGCGCCGTTGACCACCAGATAGAGCGCATCGGGCCAGCGCGAGACCATCAGATCATCGAGCACTCCGCCACCCTCATCGAGCAGCAGCGAATAGCGTTGCTGGCCGAGTTTGAGGGTCGAAAGGTCGATCGGCAGCACCGCTTCAACCGCCGCATCGAGATCAGGCCCGGACAGCAGCATCTGGCCCATGTGCGAGACATCAAACAGGCCGGCATTTTCGCGAGTCCAATTATGCTCGGCAACGATGCCTTCGTATTGGATCGGCATGTCGTAGCCCGCGAACGGCACCATCCGCGCAGCCCGCGCACGATGCCACGCATCGAGCGGCAGTGCATCGAGCGGCAGGTCTTCGAGATGCTCTTCGGTATCGTGATCAGTGGCGTGGTCGGTCACTCGGAATATCCCCGGCAGAATACGGCAGTCCGGCAGCGCACGCGGCGCTGCTCCAATACTGCCCCCTCTGTCGGGTGACCTGAGAGCTTCGGTGCAATCGCCAACGCGGCGCAGCACCTCCCCTTCGGTGGCCCCTTGCCCTGCGACAAAGGACGCTTTCCAGAGTGTCACGCAGCCGAGCGGTCCGTTGGCCTGAGAGTTTCCGGGGCGGTTGCTCCTTCGGCGCCGTGCCCCTGTGACAGGGCGACGGGCTCTCCCGCTCGTCTGCCCGCACAAGAATCGCTTCCCATGCAGATGACAGCACTGCGCTTGCGCGAATTGCTGCATCGCGTCAATCGGGCGAACGCCGGTTTGCCCGGCCCGAAACGCATTTGCCCGCAACCGTGTCCCGCGATAGTCACACCGGCCATGAACCTGACCGAAATCTACCTGATTGCGCTGACCATTATATTTGCCGTGCCGTGGCTGGTGTGGCGCGTGCTGCGCACCGATTATTGGGCGCCGCTGGTGGTGGTGCAGATCGTGGGCGGCATCCTGCTGGGCCCCGGGGTGCTGGGCGCTTTGTTCCCTGATTACTATGCCTTCGTGTTCAAGCCCGATGTGATCATCGCCCTGAACGGTGTCGCGTGGTGGGCGGTGATGCTGTTCGTGTGGATCGCCGGGATCGAACTCGACCTTTCGCAAGCTTGGAAACACCGGCGCGAGACGGGCCTGACCGCTGGGCTGGCTTTGGGAATGCCTCTGTTGGCTGGAACCATCGCCGCAGGAGTTATCCTGCAATTCCCCGGCTGGCGCGGGGCGCAGGGCCAATATTGGCAGGCGCTGCTCGGCATCGGCATGGCCTGCGCGGTGACAGCGCTGCCAATCCTCGTGCTCCTGATGGAGAAGCTCGAGATTTTGCGCGCGGCGATCGGCCAGCGGATTCTGCGTTACGCCAGCCTTGACGATATCGCGATCTGGGGCGTGCTGGCGCTGATCCTGCTCGACTGGGAGCGGATCGGGCGGCAGGCGATGTTCCTTGTCGGCTTCACGCTGGCAGCGCTGGCGGTGCGCTGGCTGATGGCGCGGCTATCGGAAGCTGACCGCTGGCCGGTGGGCCTGATCTGGCTCGCGGTTTGCGGGCTGGCGGGCGACTGGTCGGGCCTGCACTTCATGGTCGGCGCGTTTCTGGCGGGCGTGGTCCTCGACGCCAAGTGGTTTGGCCACGAGGCGATGGACCGGTTCCGCAATGTCGTGCTGCTGACGGTGATGCCAGTGTTCTTCCTCTCGACGGGCTTGCGCACCCAATGGGAAGGCGGCGGACTGGCGGTTTTTGCTGTCGCCGCGCTATTGCTGGCGGCGGCGGTGGGGGGCAAATTGCTCGGCGTCCACATCGCCGGGCGGCTGCTCGGCTGGAGCCGCACTGAGGCGAGCCTGATCGGCTGGCTGCTCCAGACCAAGGCGCTGATCATGATCATCTTCGCCAACATCCTGCTGGACAAGGGCGTGATCACGCCCACGACCTTCACCGCCCTGCTGTTGATGGCGGTGGGCAGCACGATGCTGACAACGCCGCTGGCGACGCCGTTGATCGCGAAGCTGGGCGAGCGGGTGAAGGCGGAGGCTTAGAGCCACACCCCGTTCGCCTCGAGCAAAGTCGAGAGGCGTGTGACTTGGCGCAGGGCGTCTCGACTACGCTCGACACGAGCGGGCTTAGGGTTTCGCCCTGCCGAACGCCCGCGCCATGAGGGCCTTCTCGCGCTCGGTGAAGCCGCCGGTGTCCTCACCTCCCGCCGGTGGCGGAACTTGCGTGGTGAAATAGACGAAGCCGGTGTCGCCCTTGGGATCCACCCATAGGCCCGATTGCAGGCCATAGGCCTCCCCCGAATGGCCCCAACGCGGGCGCGCGTCGCCGATTAAGCGATCATCCGAGCATGGCCGGTTCGGATCCTCGACCATCTGCATATGCAGGCCGTAAGTGCAGAAGAACACCGTCTCTTGCGTCCGACCCGCAGCCATTTCGTACATCGCGCGCAGTCCCGTCACCGACCAGAGGAAGGAATCCTTCCCACCTCGCTCGAGATCGATCAGTGCCTGCCCGATCTTGGCGAGGTCCATCATCCCGATCCGCACCCCGCCTTGCGGCGAAAAGATCGAAGCATTGGTGCCGGGGACGTAATTATCGAGATCGCACGCGGCGCCCTCCGCCACCGGGATCGTGCAATTCGGCGGCAGGTCGCCCGGCGCATCGCGGGCAACCTCTCCGTTGTCGCGGTAAAGCGTTACCGCCCGCGCCTGCATATTGGGACCGCAGCCGATCCAGTTGAGACAGGCCTTCACCCCCAGCGGCGCGAACACCAGACGCTCGACCAGCTGATCATAGCGCTCGCCCGACGCGGCTTCGAGCACCGTCGCCACGATGGGCGCACCGAGATTGGCGTATTCAAACGCCGCCTCGCCCGGCGGCCCGACATCGCGCCACACCGCCGGGTCGGCCAGCTTGGCCTCAAGGCTTTCGCCGAGCGGGATGATGTAGCCCGCCTTGTCGCTCAACCCCGCGCGGTGAGACAAGAGGTGCGCGAGCGTTACCGGCGACCTCGGTTGATAGGGCGAACGCAGCTGCCACCCGAGATAGTCCGAAACATCGCGGTCGAGATCGACCTTGCCCTCGTCCATCAGCCGCAGTGCGGTGAGCGCCATGATCAGCTTGGAAATGCTCGCAATCCGCACCGGATCATTGGCTTCAACCGGGCGCCCGGTTTCCTTGTTCGCCTGCCCCTCGACGATCAGCGGGGTGATGGTGTCGCGATCAAACGCCACCACCACCGTGGCAGGCGGCGGGGCGGCATCCTGCGCGGCGGCAGGCGCGGCAATCAAGGTCAGCAGCGCGAAGGTCAGGCGGCGGATCATGCCGAACATCATCGCCGCCAAACCCGTCGCAATCAATCGAGATTAGGCCGCAGCCAGCGTTCCGCCGTCGCTAAATCAACCTCCCGGCGGCGGGCGTAATCCTCCACCTGATCGGGGCCTACGCGGGCGACGCCGAAATAGGCGGCTTCGGGGTGACCGAAGTAAAAGCCCGAAACTGCCGCCGTCGGCCACATCGCGAAGCTTTCGGTCAGGGTCAGGCCGGTGTTGGTGGGCGCATCAAGCAGGTCGAACAAGATCGGCTTGAGGCTGTGATCGGGGCACGCAGGATAGCCTGGCGCCGGGCGAATACCGCGATATTGCTCCTTGATCAGCGCCTCAACGGTGAGCTGCTCTCCGGGCGCATAGCCCCACAGCGTGGTGCGCACGTGCTGGTGCAGGGCTTCGGCAAAGGCCTCGGCAAAGCGGTCGGCCAGCGCTTTCAGCAGGATGTCGGAATAATCGTCCTTGTCCGCTTGAAACCGCGCCGAGTGGCTGTCGATCCCGTGGATGCCGACCGCAAAGCCGCCGATCCAGTCGCCATCGGGGTCGATGAAATCGGCAAGGCACATATTGGCGCGGTCGCGCGATTTCTTGACCTGTTGGCGCAGCATCGGCAGCCGCGTGCCGTTGTCGAGCACAATGTCGTCCCCGTCCCGCCCGCACGGCCACAGCCCCGCGACGCCGCGCGCGGTCAGCCATTTTTCAGCAATGATCTGGTCGAGCATCGCGTTGGCATCGGCGAATAAATGCGTCGCGGTTTCGCCGACCACTTCGTCGGTCAGGATTGCGGGGTAATTGCCGTGCAGTTCCCACGCGCGGAAGAACGGCGTCCAGTCGATAAGGCCGCGCAGGTGTTCGAGGCTCCAGTCGGGGAACACGTGCACCCCCGGCTGCGCGGGCGCAGCGGGCTTGGCCGCCATGTCGGCAGGGAAGGCATTGGCGCGCGCGTCTTCGAGGCTGAGCAGAGCGCTCACCGTCCGGCCCGCGCGGGCATCGCGGACTTGGATGTATTCGTCCTCAACTTCGGCGACGTAATCATTGCGCTGCGTGTCGGAGAGCAATTTGGACGCCACGCCGACCGCGCGGCTTGCGTCAAGCACGTGGATCACAGGGCCTTCGTAAGCCGGGTCGATGCGGAGGGCGGTGTGCACCTTGCTGGTGGTCGCGCCGCCGATCAGCAGCGGCATGGTCATGCCCGCGCGCTGCATTTCCTCGGCCACCGTCACCATCTCGTCGAGGCTCGGCGTGATCAGGCCCGACAGCCCGATCATGTCGGCCTTGTTGTCGTTGGCCGAAGCAAGGATCGTCGGCCACGGCACCATCACGCCAAGGTCGATCACGTCATAGCCATTGCACTGCAAAACGACGCCGACGATGTTCTTGCCGATGTCATGCACATCGCCCTTTACCGTCGCCATGATGATCTTGCCCTTGGCTTTCCGTTCCTCCTCGGGGAGCAAGTCCTTCTCCGCCTCGATATATGGGATCAGGTGGGCGACCGCCTTCTTCATCACACGCGCGGATTTGACCACCTGCGGCAGGAACATCTTGCCGCTGCCGAACAGGTCGCCGACGACGTTCATGCCGTCCATCAACGGGCCTTCGATCACTTCGATCGGGCGACCGCCGGCCTCGGCGATGGCGGCGCGCATGATCTCGGTATCATCGACGATATGCGCGTCGATCCCCTTGACCAGCGCGTGTTCAAGCCGCTTTTCCACTGCCCAGCCGCGCCATTCTTCGGCGGCCTTTTCGTCGGCGACGCTCTTGCCCTTGTAGCTTTCGGCGAGGTCGATCAGGCGTTCGGTCGCATCCGAACGGCGGGCGAGGATCACATCCTCGCAGGCGTCGCGCAGCGCCGGGTCGATCTGGTCATAGACGTCGAGTTGCCCGGCATTGACAATCGCCATGTCGAGCCCCGCGGGGATCGCGTGATACAGGAACACCGAATGCATCGCGCGGCGCACAGTTTCATTGCCGCGAAAGCTGAAGGAGAGGTTGGAGAGCCCGCCCGAAGTCTTGGCATAGGGGCACTGCGCCTTGATTTCCTTGACCGCTTCAAGGAAATCGAGCCCGTAGCGATCATGTTCTTCGATGCCCGTCGCCACAGCGAAGATGTTGGGATCGAAAATGATATCTTCCGCCGGAAAGCCCTCGGCCACCAGCAGATCATAGGCGCGCTTGCAGATTTCGATCTTGCGCTGTTTGGTGTCAGCCTGTCCGACCTCGTCGAAGGCCATCACCACCACCGCCGCGCCGTAATCCATACAGATGCGGGCATGTTCGAGGAACTGCGCTTCGCCTTCTTTCATGCTGATCGAATTGACGATCGGCTTGCCGGAAACGCATTTCAGCCCCGCTTCGATCACGTGGAATTTTGACGAATCGATCATCACCGGCACGCGGGCAATATCCGGCTCGGCAGCAATCAGTTTCAGGAACGTGGTCATGGCGTGAACCGCATCGAGCAGCCCTTCGTCCATGTTGACGTCGATCACCTGCGCGCCGTTTTCGACCTGCTGGCGCGCGACTTCGACCGCCGCCGGATAATCGCCCGCCATGATCAGCTTCTTGAAGGCCGCCGATCCGGTGACGTTGGTGCGTTCGCCAATATTGATGAAGCGTGAGGAGGAGGGTTGGGTCATATTCTCAAGTTCTCAGTTTCGTTCGCATTGAGCGAAGTCGAGATGTCCCGCGCTGGTGTCTCGACTTCGCTCGACACCAACGGGATTGGGCAAAGGATTCAGGCGGCCACCGTAAACGGCTCAAGTCCCGCGAGCCGCATGGCCGGCTCGGGATGCGGCACCTTGCGCGGCTCGGACTTCGCCACCGCCTTGGCAATCGCCGCGATATGCGCCGGCGTTGATCCGCAGCATCCGCCGAGGATATTGACCTGCCCGTGATCGGCCCAGTCCGCTACCAGTCCGGCGGTGGTCTCCGGCGCTTCATCATATTCGCCGAGTTCGTTCGGCAGCCCGGCGTTGGGATAAATCATCAACAGCGTATCGGCGATCTGCGAAAGTACCTTCACATGCGGACGCAATTGTTCCGCGCCGAAGCTGCAATTGAGGCCAATGGTCAGCGGCTTGGCGTGGCGCACCGCGTACCAGAACGCTTCGACCGTATGGCCCGACAGGTTGCGGCCCGACAGGTCGGTGAGCGTCATCGAGATCATCAGCGGAATGTCGCGGCCCAAGTCGCGTTCGAGCTGCTTGACCGCCATAATCCCAGCCTTGGCGTTGAGCGTGTCGAACACCGTCTCGATCAGGATGAAGTCCACCCCGCCTTCGATCAGCGCGGCGGCCTGTTCCTTGTAGACCGCGACGAGTTCATCGAAGTCGATTTCGCGGTAGCCCGGGTCTTCGACATCGGGGCTGAGCGAGAGCGTCTTGTTGGTCGGCCCGATTGCGCCCGCCACAAAGCGCGGGCGGCCATCTTTGGCGGTATATTCATCCGCCAGCGCGCGGGCGAGCTTACCGCTGGCAATGTTGATATCGGCAACCAGGCCTTCCGCCGCGTAATCCGCCTGACTGATGCGGTTGGCCGAGAAGGTGTTGGTGCTGACCACATCCGATCCCGCATCGAGATAGGCGCGGGTTATGTCGCCAATCACGTCCGGGCGGGTGAGCGCGAGGATGTCGTTATTGCCCTTCTGATCGGCAGGCAGGCCCAGATCGCCTGCGTAATCCGCTTCGGTCAGCTTGCGGTTCTGGATCTGCGTTCCGAACGCGCCGTCGAAGATCAGCACGCGCTTGGCAGCGGCATCCATCAGTTGCTGGCGGGCGCTCATGCGGCTTCCCCGACGCTATCAGTAATTTGGGGACGTTTGCCGAGCAGGTGGCAGATAGCATAGGCCAGATCGGGCCGGTTGAGCGTGTAGAAGTGAAAATCGCGCACCCCGCCTGCATAGAGCCTGCGGCACAATTCGGCAGCGACTGTGGCGGCGACCAATTGGCGCGCGGCGGGTTGCTCATCCAGCCCTTCGAACAATCCGTCCATCCATGCAGGGATTGCCGCGCCGCACGCGCCCGCAAACTTGCGAGCCTGCGCAACGTTGGTGACCGGAAGGATGCCCGGCAGGATTGGCGCGTCGATCCCGGCAGCTGCGCATTGATCACGGAACCGGAAGAAGGTCTCGGCCGAGAAGAAGAACTGCGAAATCGCCCGGCTTGCACCAGCGTCCAATTTGCGTTTCAGATTGTCGATATCGGATTGGGGGCAATCGGCGTCGGGGTGCGTTTCGGGATAGGCAGCGACCGAGATGTCGAAATCGGCGATGTCTTTCAGCCCCGCGACCAGATCGGCGGCACTGGCGTAGCCTTCGGGGTGCGGAGTGAAAGGAGCGCCGGGTTCGCCCGCATCACCGCGCAGCGCGACGATATGGCGCACGCCCGCCTCCCAGTAATGTTCAGCAACTTCGCGGATTTCAGCCTTCGTTGCGGCGACGCAGGTGAGGTGCGCGGCGGCCGGCAGGCCCGCTTCGCCAATGATCCGCGCGACCGTCGCATGGGTACGCTCGCGGGTTGATCCGCCCGCGCCGTAGGTGACCGAAACGAAGCTTGGCGCCAACGGAGCAAGCTGCGTCACCGCGTCCCACAACTGCGCTTCCATTTTCTCGCTTTTGGGCGGGAAGAACTCAAAGCTGACCGCGACATCGCCCGGCAGGCCTGAAAACAGCGGCGTGTCGGTTGCGGTGCGGTATTCATGGAGCTGGTCAAGCGTCGGGGTCATCGGGCAGTTTCCAAAGCGGGGGTTTTGCCAGAAGAGGCAGGGTTGGCAGCAACGGCGCGGCGTTTGCCGATCCAGATTTTGACGATCAGCTCACCGCCTTCGAGGGCAATCGGCGCGGTGGCGGTGAAGCCTGCCGCGCGGAGCAATTCCGCCATCTGCCGGTCGGTAAAGCCCAATCGCGCGTGCTGATGCCGCGTGCGCAGTTCTTCGCGGTCATGGCTGGCGAAATCGACAATCGCGATGCGTCCCCCTGCGCGCAGTACGCGCGCCGCTTCAGCCAGTGCCGGGCCGGGATCGGTTGCGAAATGCAGCACCTGATGCAGCAGCACCGTATCGAAACTAGCATCAGGCAGCGGCAAGTCGGCAAAATCGCCTTGCACCAATTCGATTTGTGCGGTCGGCAAATGTTGCAGCTTGGCCCGCGCCACCCGCAACATTTCAAGGTTCTTGTCGAGCGCAACCACCCGTTCGGCTGAGCCCGCGAACAATTCCGCCATTCGCCCGGTGCCGGTGCCGATATCGAGCACCGCGCCCAGCGGCGCATCGGCGAGCGCTTCGGCAAGGCGGCGCTCAACTTCGGCATCGGGGCTGTGGAGCACGCGCAGTTCGTCCCATTCACCGGCGTGGCGCGCGAAATAGACCCCGGCGGCAGCCTCGCGCGCTTCGCGGATCGCGGCGAGTTTGCGCCGGTCGGCTTCGCACAGCGCAGCAAAGGCAGGCTCGGCAGCTTCGGCGGTGGCGAGCAGGCGTTGGGTGGCTTCGATGATCGGCGCGGCGGGGCCTTCGGGATCTGCCTGCCTGAGGAACACCCAGCTGCCTTCGCGGCGGCGCTCAGCCAGTCCCGCATCGCACAGAATGCCAACATGGCGCGACACGCGCGGCTGGCTTTGGCCCAGCACCTGAGCGAGTTCGCCCACGGCAAGCTCCATCGTGCCCAGCAGCCGGGCAATGCGCAGCCGGGTCGAATCGCCCAGCGCCTTGAAGATGTCTTCGATCACCATTGCAGGACATCATATAAAGATATTTTTATATGTGTAAATCGTCCGCGAGGGGAAAGCCCACTAACCCTCTGCAATCAGGCGCGCATAGTGATCGTGCAGCGTCTCGGTTCCGTATTCCGGGGTGAGTTCGGCGGAATACTGCCCGCTTGCCGGGTCGAGCACCAGCATGGACTCTGTCGCGTAATAGCGCGCAATGCGGGCATATTCGGCTTTCTCGGCGAACCAACCCGAAATCCCCGCCCCCAATGCCAGCACCCGCTCGGCATAGGTGAACAGCTTGGGCGAAACCGATTTGAAGCGCGCTTCGGGCCCCAGCAGGCCAGCCAGCATCTCGCCTTGGTCGCGCAAAGATATCGCCGGGCCGGGGCCGCCAATCGGCAAAATGCGCCCTGTTGCGTCGGGGTTATCGATGGATCCGGCGATGAATCGGGCAAGATCGGCGTCGCTGATCGGCTTGCACCGGGTCAACTCGCCGTCGCCGAAGATCAGGAATGGCTTACCCGCCTTCACGCGTTTGACTTGCCCCGACAACGATTTGAAAAACGCGGTTGGGCGCACAATCGTATAGTCAATCCCGCTCGCCGCGAGTTCGGCTTCAAACGCGAGCTTGGCGTGTTGAAAGGCGAGCAACGGCTTCTGTACGCAGATTGCCGAGAGCAGGATGAACTGCCGCGCACCCGCGGCTTGCGCCGCTGCCAGCAGCGCGGCGTTGGCGGCATAGTCCACGGCCTGTGCGTCCTTGGGTGCGCCGCTGCGCGAAGCGATGCAGGAGATGACGACCTCGGGCCGCGCCTCTGCCATGACCTGCGCCAGCGCCGCGCCGTCGCTCAGCGCCGCGCGCGGCAGCGCCGTCACCGCGTCTCCATCGGCCACCAGCCGCGCCGCCACCGCCTGCCCAATCGTCCCGCTCGCCCCGGCAACGAGGATTCGGCGCGGCGAGGAATTGTGTTCGGTCATCCCCGCACCCTAGCGCGCCCGCACCAGCCGCAAAAGTGCGAGTTGCCGCTATTGCCCCGCTGGCCCAGCCTTGCCCCTGCTTTGGGAGAGGCGCGCACATCCATGACTGACCCTTACACCTACGTCGTAATCGTCAGCGCGCTGGCGTTGCTGGCCTATTACTTCACGCTGCTGAAGGCGGGCCTGGCGCGCGGGCGGTTCAAGATCGTGCCGCCTGCGCATACGGGGCCCGAGGAATACGAACGTTATGTCCGCGCGCATCAGAACACATTGGAGCATCTGGTGCTGTTCCTGCCCGGCATGTGGCTGTTCGCCTATGTCGTCAGCCCGGTCTGGGCCGCAGGAATTGGCGCAATCTGGCCGCCGATGCGCGTGCTCTATGCGTTGGGCTATCACAAGGCGGCGGAGAAGCGGCTGATCCCGCTCTATATCTCGATGCCGCCGATCTATATCTTCGTGCTCGGTTCGCTGATTGGCGGTATCGTACGAGTGATTTCGGGAGAATAAGGCAATGCAGGCCGACTATGATCTGGTGATCCGGGGCGGCACGATTGCCGATGGGTCGGGACGCGATTTGATCGACGGCGACGTTGCCATTGCGGGCGGGCGCATCGCTGCCATCGGACAGGTGAGCGGGCGCGGCGCGGAGGAAATCGACGCGCATGGCCGTATCGTCACCCCCGGGTTTATCGATGTCCACACGCATTATGATGGGCAATGCATCTGGGCCGAGGAGCTTTCCCCTTCATCCTCCCACGGGGTGACCACAGCGGTGATGGGCAATTGCGGGGTCGGGTTCGCGCCCTGCCGCAAGACCGATCACGATATGCTGATCAATGTGATGGAAGGCGTCGAGGACATACCCGGCGTAGTGATGACCGAAGGGTTGGATTGGGATTGGGAGACCTTCACCGAATATCTCGACAAGGTGGCGGCAGGCAGGCGCGACATTGATGTGGCAGCCTACCTGCCGCACTCGCCGCTGCGGGTCTATGCTATGGGTGCGCGGGGCGCAGCGCGCGAGGTGGCCACGCAGGACGACCTCGCCCTGATGCGCCGCCTCACCGCTGACGCGATGCGGGCGGGCGCAATCGGCTTTGCGACCTCGCGGCTCAGCATCCACAAGACCGCCGATGGCGAAGCGATCCCGACCTTCGACACCGACATTGCCGAACTGGAAGCGATCACGCGCGGCATGGCGGACGTCGGCGCGGGGACGTTTCAGGTGGTGCTCGATGCGTTTGTCGGGTGGGACAAGGAATACCGCGTGATCGAGCGCGTGATCGCGGCGTCCGGTCGCCCGGCGACATTCACGCTCGCATCCGGCAACGACGCGCCGCCGCGCTGGCGCCGGGTGCTGGAAATGCTGGAGGCGACCAATGCGAGCGGCGGCGTCGCCAACGCGCAGGTGATGCCGCGCCCAATCGGCCTGATCGCCGGGCTCGAACTGACCGTGCACCCCTTCGTACTGTGCCCGAGCTGGGCGAAGATCGCGCACCTTTCGATCCCGCAGCAGGTCACTGCAATG
Organism: Sphingomonadales bacterium Ga0077531; assembly: GCA_001464915.1. Classification (GTDB taxonomy): domain Bacteria; phylum Pseudomonadota; class Alphaproteobacteria; order Sphingomonadales; family Sphingomonadaceae; genus Erythrobacter. Next base: position 29,080 of record LNED01000002.1, on the reverse strand, counting down.
CGCGACCCTGCCTTGCGCGCAGCGTTGCTGGCTGAGGATTTCACCCCCGGCCATCCCTTCAACGAGCTCGCGCGCAATTGGCGCTGGCTGTTTCCGCTGGATGATCCGCCAAACTACGCCCCGCCTGCGCACATGAGCATGGCGGGCCAAGCCGCAGCGCGTGGCTGCACCCCGCAGGAGGTCGCCTATGACCGTCTGCTGGCGACCGAAGGGCGCGGGCTGTTCCTCGCCGCGCTGGGCAATTACGAAAACGCGAGCCTTGCGAGCGCGCACGAAATGCTGCGCCATCCGCATTGCGTTCCCGGCCTTGGCGATGGCGGCGCGCATTATGGCGCGATCTGCGACGCGAGCTATTCGACCTATTTGTTGACGCAGTTCGTCAAGGGTGATGGCCCACTGAAGCTGGGGCTGGCAGAGGCGGTGCATATGCTCGGCCAAAAGGCGGCGCGAGCGGTGGGGCTGCATGATCGCGGGGTGCTGACTGTAGGCGGACGGGCTGACCTCAACGTGATCGACCTCGATGGGCTCACCTTGCACCTGCCCGAAGTGGTGCGCGATCTGCCCGCAGGCGGCCGCCGCCTGCACCAACGTGCCACCGGCTACGAGGCGACGATTGTGGCGGGCGAAGTGATCCGGCGGTTCGACCAGTCCACCGGCGCGCGGCCCGGCCAATTGGTGCGCGGAGCGGGGTATCGGGCGGCAGCCTAGAGCGTCTAACGCCCGCCGGTCACATAAAGGCACTGCCCCGTCACCCAGCTTGCCGCAGGCGAAGCCATGAACACCACCGCCGCCGCGATATCTTCAGGCTCTCCATAGCGGCCCAGCGGGATGCCGATCATCGCCAGCAGCTTCTCGCGCTTTTCATCGGTATCGGTGCCCATGCATTCGTCGAAATTCTCGGTCGGCACCGGGCCGGGTGCGACCGCATTGACCCGGATTTTGGGCGCGACTTCAACTGCGAGCGTGGTTGTCAGGCTGTTCACCGCCGCCTTCGCCGCGCCATAAGGCCCATTCTTTACCTGCGGGCCGTATGCTGACCGCGACGAGATATTGATGATCGCCCCGCCGTCTTCCGCCATATGCCGCGCCGCCACGCTTGACCCCATCCACACCGCTTTCAGGTTGAGCGCGATCTGCGCGTCGAAATTCTCCTCGGGCGTGCGGGTCAGGTAACGCGGCGTCGCATCGGGAATGCCGCCCGCATTATTGACCCAGATCGTCAGCTTACCGAGCTGCGCGGTCGTCTCCTGCGCCAACCGTTCCAGCGCCGCAGAATCGGTCGCATCGGTGACCAGTGGCAACGCGCGGCGGCCCAGCGCCTCGATCTCTTTGGCGACACCGTCAAGATCGGCCTGCGTGCGCGACGCCAGCGCCACATCTGCCCCCGCTTCGGCCAAGGCGATAGCAATCGCGCGCCCGATGCCCTTGCCCGCGCCGGTCACCACCGCCACCTCGCCATCAAGCCGAAACCGATCCAGAATCCCCATAACGCCCCCTTGCGCTGCATTGTTCTGACCCAAAGCCTAAGGCCGCCGCGCGCAAGCGACACTGACGCTTCAAATAGGCGGGGGTTTCGCTGCATCAGCCAGCCGCTTTGGATGGTGCGCACCTTCAGTATTGCTGCTAGGCGCTTGCACTGATGCCGAAAAGCAGTCCTCCTCACGCAGGTGGCGACAAGCTCGTCGGGAAGGTCTTGCCCGCCGGGAAGGCGAAACAACGCCCCGCTTCGGCACCCACCAAACCGGGTAGCACAGCCGAATCGACGATCCCGGTTGTGGCAATCGGAGCTTCGGCTGGCGGGCTTGATGCGACGGCGCGGCTGCTTGATGCGATGCCGTCCGATACCGGCATGGCGTTTCTGCTGGTCCAGCATCTTGATCCGCATCACGACAGCCAGCTCGCCGAACTGCTCGCCACCCACACGATGATGCGCATCACTGAGGCGACCGAGGGGATGGCGATCAACCCCAATGAAATTTATGTGTGTCCACCTGGTCACTTTATGGCGATCCGGTTCGGCGTGCTGCACCTTTCGCGGCCGCTCAGCGGTGACCACACCCGCCTGCCGATCGATTTCCTGATTCGTTCGCTGGCTGAGGAATGCGGGCCGCGGTCGGCGTGCATTATCCTGTCGGGCACCGGCAGTGATGGTAGCGGTGCGTTGGCAGACTTTCACAAAAGCGGCGGCCACATCATCGTGCAAGACCCAGAAGAAGCCGAACATGACGGAATGCCGCGCAGTGCGGTGCAGACCGGACTGGCCGATGCCGTGGTGCCGCTGGCCCGGATGCCCAAGGAACTGGCGAAGATCGCGAAGCGAATTGGCGATGTCGCAGCGACCCTTCCTATGCCCCTGCAGGGCTATGAGACTGGCGATATAGAGGCCATCATCACGCTGCTGCATCAGAAGGTCGGTCAAGATTTCAGGGCTTACAAGCGCGGCACGCTTGAACGGCGCATCCATCGGCGCATGGGGCTGCTAAGGCTACCCGCGAGCGCACTGACGCGGTATCAGGAAGAGCTGGCCCGCAACGAGGATGAATGCCGTGCGCTGGCCGAAGACCTGCTGATCAACGTCACCAGCTTTTTCCGCGATCCGGCGGTGTTCGATAAGCTGGAAAGCAGCGTAATTCCCGATCTGATCGCGAATCTGCCCGCCAATCAGGCGCTGCGTCTATGGGTGGTGGGATGCAGCACGGGCGAGGAAGCCTATTCGCTGGCGATGGTGGTACGCGACGCAGTTATGGCATCGCGGCGCGATATCAAGCTGCAGGTGTTCGCATCCGATATTGATGCACAGGCCATCGCCGTCGCGCGCGAGGGACTGTATTCGCTGTCGATCAAGGACGAGGTTCCTGCCGACCGGCTGGCACGGTATTTCGTACAGGAAGATGGCGGTTATCGCGTCACCCCGGGCCTGCGCGGATCAGTCGTGTTCACCGTGCAGGATGTACTGTCTGACCCGCCGCTTTCCCGGATGGATCTGGTATCCTGCCGCAACCTGCTGATTTACTTCAAACCCGAAGCGCAGGCCAAAGTCATTGGGCTGTTCCATTTTGCCTTGCGAGAAAACGGCGTGCTGGTGCTCGGCATGGCCGAGACGCCCGGCAATGTCGCTGACCGGTTCGCGGTGCTGCACAAGCCTGAACGGATCTATCAGCACATCGCCCAAGGCAAGCCGGGCGAGGTGGGCTTTCCGCTCAGCTTTGTCGAAAGCATCCCGCGGCTGACCGCGCTTGAATCCAAGCAGCATCTGACCCGCCAGACGGCGCTCGCCAATCTGTGCCGTGATGCCGTGCTGGAAAACTTTGCACCCGCCAGCCTGCTGATCAACGCACAACGCCAGTGCATTTATTCTACGGGTGCTGTCAGCCGCTATCTGCGGTTTGCCGCCGGGACGCCAACTCTAGATCTGCTGGCCTTGGCGCCGGAGGAACTGCGCGGCACCCTGCGTTACGCTCTGTCGCGGGCCGACCCTGCCCGACCTTTCGTTCAGACCAATCTGTGCCAGACCAGTGTCGACGGCGCGGCGGTGTTTTTCACGATCAGCGTCCGATACCTGGAACATGATGGTGAGGCCCTGCATCTGGTCAGCTTTATCGAGCAACCGGGCGCGCCGGATGATAACGCACCGTTGACCATTGAAGGCAGCGCGGCGCAGGTTCGCGCACTCGAACATGAGCTGGAAGCCGCCCATGCCGACCTGCTCAAGGCAATGCTGGACCGCGATGCGCTGGTGCTCGAACAGCGGGCGATCAATGACGAGGCGCTGTCGGTCAACGAGGAGTTCCAGTCCACCAACGAAGAGCTGCTGACCTCGAAAGAGGAACTGCAATCGCTCAACGAGGAACTGATCGCGCTCAACAGCCAGTTGCAGGAAACGCTGGATCGGAAAAGGATCGCGTCGGACGATCTCCAGAACATTCTTTACAGCACTGATATTGCAACCATTTTTCTTGACAAGAAACTGCGTATCCGGTTCTTCACGCCCGCGACCAAAGCGATTTTCAGCGTCATTCCGGGCGATATCGGGCGACCGTTGGCTGATCTCCAATCGCTTGCCGATGATAATGATCTGCTGGCCGATGCTGCCATCGTGCTGCGGGACGAGGCCACGATCGAGCGCGAGATCAGTGGCCCGGAGCAATCATGGTTCCAGCGCCGGATTTTCCCCTATCGCACCCATGATGGCCGGGTTGAGGGGGTGGTCATCACCTTTATCGACATCACCGAACGCCGTTTGACCTCAGCCGCGCTTGAGGAAGCGCGGCAAGCAGCGGAAAAATCCAATCGCGGCAAATCGCGCTTTCTGGCGGTGGCGAGCCATGACCTGCGCCAGCCATTGCAAGCGCTCACGCTGATCCAGGATGTGCTGGTGCAAAGCGCCGAAGACCCCAAAGCGCTTGAGCAGATCGAGCGAATGGGTCTGCTGCTTGAAGCGATGGCGGGGATGCTCAATTCCTTGCTCGACATCAACCAAATCGAATCCGGCGTGATCGAGGTCAGCCCCGCCCACTTCCCTATTGCTGTTTTGTACGACAGGTTGCGGGCTGAATTCGAACCATTGGCCGAAGCGCAGTCCATCGACCTGCGGGTCGTCCCTTGCGCCGCCGCTCTGATGAGCGATCCGGGCCTAGTCGAAGTGATGTTGCGCAATCTGCTCGCCAATGCGGTCAAATATACCCCGCCTGACGGGCGCATTTTGCTGGGCTGCCGCCGTCAGGGCGAAATGATCCGGATCGAGGTGTGGGATACCGGTATCGGCATCGCCGCCGATCAGATTGATGCCGTGTTTGATGAGTTTCATCAGGTCGATAACCCCGCGCGTGAACGCGAGCGCGGTTTCGGACTGGGACTCACCATCGTGCGCGAGCTGGGCCAGTTGCTTGGCCATAAGGTAGAAGTCCGATCCTGGCCGGGCAAAGGTTCAGTGTTTTCGGTGCTGGTGCCGCGCGGGTCGCTGGACGAGGTGGAGGCACCCGCCGCCGCTGCTGCCGCGCCGGCCCCTGCTGCGCGTTCGACCGGATGCACCATCGCGCTGATCGAAGACGATCCCGATGTCCGCGCCGCGCTTGAAACGATGTTGACCGAAGCTGGCCACGCCGTGATTTCGGCAAGCGACTGCCACGGCGCGCTGGCATTGGCGACCGACGGGGCGATCCTGCCCGATCTGATCCTGACCGATTACACCCTGCCCGGCGGGATGAACGGCATCGAAGTGCTGGCAGCCTTGCGCGAGCAATTGAAGCGGGACGTCCCCTGCATCGTTTTGACGGGCGATATCTCCATCGGCGCGCTGGCGCAGATCGAACCGGCCGATTGCCTGCTGCTCAGCAAGCCGGTGGCCGCCGCCGATCTGCACGCGGCCATTCGCAAGCTGACGCCGCAAGTGCGCACCCCGCGTGGCGCTGAAACCGTAAAGCCATCCCGGTTGATCTGCGTGGTCGAAGATAACCCCGATGTGCGCGACACCATGCGTAGCGTGCTTGAATATGAACATTGGCCGGTCACCACCTACCCCCATGCCGAAGCATTTCTGGCGTCAGAGGCGCACAGCGATGATCATTGCCTGATCATCGACACCAACCTACCCGGCATGGGCGGAATGGCCTTGATCGAACACCTGCGCGCAGCGGGCAACAATGTGCCCGCGATCCTGATTACCGCCACGGGCGACATCGCCATGGCAGTGCAGGCCATGCGTTCCGGGGCGAGCGACTTTATCGAACGGCCGGTCAGCCGCCGCGATTTAATCGAGAGCATTGAGCGCGCCGTATCGCGCGACCCGGCAGGCCGGACACGCTCCGCTGCTGACGAGGTGATCGTGCAGCGGATGGCTGGGCTGACACCGCGGCAGAAGGACGTGCTCGACATGGTGATGGCGGGCGCACCAAGCAAGAACATCGCTGCGGATCTGGGAATTTCGCAACGCACCGTGGAAAGCCACCGGGCCCAGATCATGCACCGCCTGGGCGTGCGCACCATCCCCGATCTGGTCCGTGCCGTGCTGTCTATCGGGCCCGCATAGTCTCGACCTACGCCATTCCGCGATGCTGCACTGCCGCATCTGCGTAGATTCCGAGGCTGACCAAGCCACCAGAACGCGGCCAATGGAGAATCTCGACCCCGGACTAGGGCGTCTGGACGGAACCTCAGCCCCTGGGAATTTCGACCGGACGCCCGCCCTTTTGGGGAAAGGTCGGCCGTGTTCAAGTTTGCATCGGCGTGGCTAGCTGCGAGGTGCGGTGCCGCTGGCCGGTAGCTGCCACCTGTAACCCTGGGGGGAGAGGTTCAATGCTGTATGCCATCGCCGCAATCCTGCTTTTGCTCTGGCTGGTCGGATTGGCAACCGCGACCTTGCTGGGCGGGTTGATCCATCTGCTGTTGATCGTCGCCGTATTCGTTTTCGCCGTGAATGTGATCATCCCAAAAAGCACATAAGTCGGTCTACTTTATGTCCCGTTTAAAAATGATCCGGAGAATTGATCATGTCGCTTATTAATCTGATTGTCGTGCTTGTAATCGTTGGCGTTATTTTGTTTCTGATTAACAACTATCTGCCGATGGATGGAAAGATCAAGAACATCCTGAATATTGTCGTCGTGATCGTTGTTATCCTGTGGCTGCTCCAATCCTTTGGGGTGCTGAGCGGACTCAACATCTAACGCTGACTGCAGTTCTACGCCGCTGCGCTCGGTCATTGCGCATTCAAAGCAGAGCTATTCTGCGACCTAACAAGGAGACTTCCCATGGGTGAATTCACCGACAAGGCCAAGGGCGCCGCCAACGAAGCTATCGGCAAGGCGAAGGCCGCCGCCGGACGCGCGACTGACAATCCCGAACTGGTCGTCAAGGGCGTCGCGCAGCAGGGCAAGGGCGAGGTCCAAAAGGCCACCGGCGCTGTCAAAGGCGCACTCGGCGACAAGATCTAGGCGTGCATCCTCCCTCCCGCCAGTGATCTGGCGGGAGCATCAAGGAACAACAATGTACCATTCCCCCACCGAAGCACTGTCCGGCAGATTTCAGGATAGCGTCGATACTGCTGCTGACGCTCTCAAAGCGGCGGCATCTGGTACGCAGGAATTCTCCGAGGAAGCACGCGAGGTGCTGGATACAGCGACGACGGAAATCGCCAAGCTTGCCGAAAGTCTGCGCGTCCACGCAGCCGACGCTGCAAAAGTCGCCGCGCGCTATGCCAAGCAGGAAGTCGAAGCCCACCCAATGGCATCGCTGGCCGCAGCGCTGACCGCTGTGGTTGCAGTGATGGGCATGGTCGCAGTGACCCGGCGGAGCAAGCATGCCGCCGAATGACGCGACGCCGAAAGTATCTGCTCCAACATTCGAGCAATTGGAAAATTTCATGTCCCAGACATCGCACGACACAGCAACCCTGAATGATCTGATCGCGACGACGTTTGACAGTGTCGATGGCTACACCGAAGCGGGTAAGAATTCCGACAATGAACGCCTTCTCGCAATGTTCATGGCGCGAGCGGCTGAACGTGAAACCGTGATTGCGTCGCTGCGCAGCGAAGTGATCCGGCTCGGCGGAAAGCCCGAAGACGATGGCACCGTGCTTGGCGGCGCACATCGGATCTTTCTGAACCTCAAATCGGTGGTCACCGGCCGGGACGACAAGGCGATCATCGCTGAAGTCGAGCAAGGCGAAGACCACATCAAGGCCAAGTTCGAAGATGCAATCGCAGACACCGAATTGTCGCCTCAGGTGATGACCACGATCCGCGAATGTTTTGTCTCGGTCAAGCAAGGCCATGACCAGATGCGCGATCTCAAACTCGCGATGAATTGAAGCTCCTGCCTCGCGCATGGTGACGGCGACCTCCGACACTATGCGTGCGGCACCGACGGCTTATTGCTGCGCTCGTGAAAATGGCACTAGCGGGCGCAGCAATGAGTTTGGCGCAGGGTTCACACGCTGACACCAAACAGCCAGCCCACCGCGGCCGTGATCGCCATGGCGAAGATGCCCCAGCCGACCACCCGCACCACCGCTGGCACCAATGGCGCAGCCCCGGCCCGCGCGCCCAGCGCGCCCAGGATCGCCAGCGCAACCACTGAAACAACCAGCACCGCCGGGATGATCGATGTTGCAGGCGCAAGATAGGCCGCAATCACTGGCACCGCTGCGGCTACACTGAATGTCACGCCCGACGACAGCGCCGCCTGCAATGGCCGCGCGGCCAAGGCTTCGGACAGTCCCAACTCATCACGGACATGCGCTGCCAGCGGATCGAGCGCAGACAACTCGCGCGCTACGATGGCCGCAGTTTCGGCGCTCAGGCCGCGGCTGCGGTAAATCTCGGCGAGTTCTTCCTGCTCGTGCTGAGGGGTCTGCGTCAGGGCTTGCTGCTCTCGGCTGATATCGGCTTGCTCGGAATCGCGCTGCGATGACACCGAGATGTACTCCCCCGCCGCCATCGACATCGCGCCAGCAACCAGGCCTGCTACCCCCGCCACCAAAATCGCCTGAGCCTCGGGCGTCGCCGCTGCGACCCCCAGGATCAATGATGAGACCGAAACGATCCCGTCATTGGCGCCCAGCACGGCAGCGCGCAGCCAGCCGGTGCGGTGGACAAAATGGGGGTCGTCGGGATGTGCGCTTGCCGGATCCATGCTGGCGTTTCTCCTCGCCCGCCATTGCGCGGGGGTAAAGTGAAGTGTCCGCCGTTCCACGCCCGAATGCAAGCGGCAGCGAAGCATAGGCTCTGCTGCGCAAGAGCAGGAAGGTAGGCGGGGTAACGATCAGGAATGTCAGGGAACAGGGAAATGGTGCGCTTACGTGACCCGCATTAGCGGCATAGAAATCTGAAAACATGATAGTTTTTCAAAGGGGTTCGTAAAAGTGCCCCCAAAAGTGCCCCCAGCCGTGCGATTTACCCCCAAAAGGTTATCGCCTCATGCCCGCTATAATCCCGATAGCTTGCATCATTTCCGCTGCGCATACCGCATCAAGATACCAGTATTCATTCTCCAGCCGCTCATAGGTGCGGCGGTGCATCCCCTTCGGGCGGCGTATCGGCATTTCCCAACCTTGGGGGCATCCCAGTTTCCTTTGAACCCTGAACAGCCGTTCGAACGCGGCATCGCGGGGCGCGTTCCGTTGGGATTGATAGCCCAAGCGCCAAACCTCACGGCTGGCAAACGACTTGGCACCCGGCGGCATGTAGAGCTTGCCAACGCGCGCGCCGTTCACCGGGCAATGCATCCACCAGCGTTTGCCGCCATAATGCGGCTGGGTGTAGCTTAGGCCAATGCGCTGGGTGCAATCCGATACGGCACCGCTGGCACCATCGGTGAAGGTGTATTGCAGCACCAGCGTTGCATTGTCGGGATCGCGCAAGTCGCAGGTATAGCCAATGCGCCCCGCCGGTTGATCACCCCGCGACCAGCTCAATTGCCCGCTGCGAATTTCGCCGGGAACAGCATTACGCTTGCGGATCATCCATGCCAGATCAATGCGCCGCGATTCATCGGCGGTTGGCCTGCCATAACGCTGTCCTGAACCGTAACCGCCCATAGGAGGTGTATTAGCGTATTAGGGCAGTAATTAATAGAGCCAAGTCTTGCCGGGGCGAGCAAACATCAGCGCGCCTCACGCCAAAACCGACACGCATTTTTGCTGGCGGCAAAGTTTGCCCACTTGTCAGGCTCAGCCAGTTTTCGGGCGAGTTGCGCCATGACATAGGGCGGCTCGCATTTCTGGTCGCGGGTTTGTCCCGCGCGGTGGGAATAGCCGCCCTTGTGCGATGCTTCGTGCACATAAGTGCTCACCAGCCCGCCCAATGGCCTATCCAGCCGATAGCGATTGAGCATAATGAACCGCTCGCCAGTGCGCTTATCAGTGCTGCCCTCATAGGCGAGGTTGCCGCCGAACGCAGCGCTTTTGCGCGCCCGCGCGCCGCCGCGTGTGTCGATATGCAGGCCAGCGAACGCGGCCCGGATCGCCTTGGGAGCCTCCACCGGATCGAACCCGCGCCAGTAACGGTTTCCTTTAACCCAGCGCGGCGGCAGTGCAGCGTAAAACGCGGCAAGCTCTGCGGCGAATTGGCGCGAGCTGACAATATCAATCGCAACCGGCGCAGCGGCGGCGAGCTTTGCCCGTTCATCAGGCGAAAGCGCGCCCCCCCGGTCAACCGACGCAAAGCAGATGGCCGTATTCCTGCCCGTGCCGCACAGGGGGCCGGTTCCGGCAATAGCCACGGGCACCCCGCCGCTTAGCATGGCGAGCAACCCCGCCGCTGCGAGTGAACGCTTCACGTGGTGCCCGTCCCCTCGCCCACCGGCATTTCGATCCCGCGCATGATGCGGTCGGTTTCGGCCAGAATCTTGATGATCTTCTGGTAGTGCCGGATATCGTCATAGCTGAGCGCGCGGCCCTTGCGGTCTTTCAGCCACTTTTGCGCAGGCTGGTATCCGCCGATGTGGAAGCCCCACGATACCGGCGGCACGCTGTCGAAATATTGCCCCTCTGCACCCTTGCCGTTGATGTAGACGCGGCCCGTTCCATCCGGCTGGGGTTCGAAGCGGGGCTTGTCCACTACGCAATCTTGCCCCTCTGGCGCGGTGCCGTCGAAGGGGTAGGGCTTATCCCCGATTGCGGCATCCTCCATCAGGTGCAAGCGGCGCAGCGCCTCGCCCTGTTCGCTGATGGTGCGGAACACGTCTGGCGAGGGCGGGAAGGGCACGCGCGGGAAATCGATCTTGAGGAATTCGGCGTAGGTTTCGCGGTAGGCGGGGCAGTGCAACACACCGTAGATGTAATCGAACACCTTCACCTCATCGGCGCGCGCATCGCCGGTCACGGTGCGGAACGCCCCGCTTTCGACCATGGCGCTATCGGGCGCAGCCGCCTTGCCGGTGAGGCCAGCCGCCGCGCGGATTTTTGCGTAGAGCTTGGGGTCGAAATTGACGCGGATCGACTGGTCTAGGTCTTGCTCATCGGGGTAGAGGTAGAGGGCAATCGCATAGCCCCTCTCCCTAGAGAGGTTCGAAACGCAACTGTCGTCAATTATGTCTTGGAAAGCGAGTGCATGGTGCCAAAGGGACTGAATGCTCTGACGACAAACCATAACGCCAAGATTTTGTCGTAAGGCAAGATGCGCCATCACTTCGGCGCGGGGGTAGCATTGAAATCCTCGTGAGTTCCCTGTGAAGTATGTCCAACGGCTATCGAATGGGCGGTAGGTGATTGGCACAAGATGTTCTTGCCCGAAATTTGCCACAACATCGGCTTTGGCGAAGGCAACCGTCCAATCACGAACATCTTTTCCTAGTCCATATTTGTTTCGCAAAACTTCGGCATCCAACACAGGAAAATCCTGCACCCGCTGCCACAGGGCTTCTTTGTTCAAATCAATGGTGAGGGCATCGCGGGCAGTAACAATACCAACCGAGTGGGCTGGCATTAATGAAGCGATTGAGAAGCCTTTTGAATAGACTTCCTCAACGTCATAATCGCGCTGCACCATCGGATAGGTTGGCGGCTTTAGTGGTAACGCGGTTGGCATCAGGGAGGCCGGTGCCCCCTCCCAAAGCGCACTGTATTTGCTCTCACGCGCTCCCCATAGATCGCCATGGAAAACCTCGGCCAAGGCCTTAGGATGTTTGCCGCCGCTCTTGCGTTTTACGGCAATAATGATGGCCACGCCCTGCATGATGTCGAACACATTCTTGTCGGGTGAAGCGTCCGGGCTAACCTCTCTCTTCTTCGAGTTTCCGTGCAGATCGAGCACGTGAATGCGATCAAAGCTGTTCATCAGATGCCAGCGCATCCCTCGAAACGTCGGATTATCGAGATAGCCGTGATTGGTGATGAACCCCAGAACACCCTCACCAGTATTGTCGATCATGTGCTGCGCAAAGCGAATGAATTTCACATAATCGTCATTAATCCACTTGGGGTTGCGCTCTTGCAGGCGCTGCTTGCCGCCGGGTTCCTGTTTGTAATCCTCCATCAGGCCCGTGATCCAAGGCCCTTTGTTCGCGCTCTCACCTGAATACGGCGGATTGCCGATGACGCACATAATCGGGGTCTGGCGCTTGATGTCGCTCGCCAGTTTGGATTCTTCGGCAATCGCGCGCTGAAGGCCCATGAACGGCAAGGTCTGTTCCACCCGCTCGCCTTCCTCTAGCGTGTTGGTGAGATACACCCCCAGCCGGGGCGGGTTGCCCGATGGTTTGTATCCCAGCCCAGTCAGGATCATGTCGAGCTTCATGTGGCACATGGCGAAGCTCGCCATCAGCAGCTCGAACCCGTGGATGCGCGGGATCAGGTCGCGTTCGACATATTGCGACCACTGCCCCGGCGCGATCCCCTTCACCCGTTCCGCCACCAGTTTCACCACTTCGGCAAGGAACGTGCCCGTGCCGGTTGCGGGGTCGAGTATCTGGACGCGGTGAACCTCTTTCCTGATGGTCGCAGGCTTGCCGTCCTTGCCGGTCTGCCCCGTATCCCAATCAATCGCGATGCGGCTGGTATCGGCCAAGCCATCGGCCAGCCCGAATTCGGTTTTCAGCACCTCATCCACCGCGCGCACGATGAAATTCACCACGGGTTCGGGCGTATACCAAACGCCGCGCGCCTTGCGCTTGGCCGGGTTATATTCGGCCAGGAACACCTCGTAGAAATGCAGGAACGGGTCTTGCTGGCGTGTGACTTTGCCGAAATGGCGCAGCACCTGTTCCATGTTGGTGGCGCGGAACACGTCGCACAATTGATCGATCACACGGCGCAGGCGGTCATCAAGATCAGGGCCAGCGATGTAAGTGAACAGGGCGCGCAAGAACGGGTTGGACTTTGGCAACAGCTCCAGCGCTTCTGTCCGGCTAAAGGTATCCAGCGTTTCATCATGCAGGCGCGCCGCGAACAGCCCGTAGGCGATGGTTTCGGCGTAGATGTCGGCAAACTCGGCAACGGTGATATCGCCGATCAGATTGGCCCGGAACGCCTCATACTGGCCGATCAGGTCGGTTGCCGGATCGCCCGCGTCCTTGGCCTTAAGGTCGGCGACAAGCGCGTTGCCCATGATATCCTTAATCAGCGCCGCCTTGCCTGCCATCAGCTCGGCCAGCCGTTTGGATGACGTGACAGTGAGCGGGGTTGCGTGCGCGAATTCGGCCAGCCGCGCTTGCAGGGTTGCAAAGGCTTCCGGGCGCGCAGGCATGGTCGGGATCAGGTCGGCAATGGTGACAAAAGCCACCGCCTCACCATCGCGGATGAATTCGAAATCCAGCCCGTTGGTGTAGATCAGGTTGGGCAGGCCTTTGCGGTAACGATCTTTCTGCGCCTTGCTGTAATCGTTCGCCGCGAATTTCTTGATGTCCTTGCCGATGTCCTTGGCCTCGCACCAGCCAATCGCCACGTCGCCGCGTTGGAACACGAAATCAGGCGCGCCCACGTCCACGGTGCGGCGGGGTTCATTGATGACGGTAAGGGTAGGATCGATCGAAGCGAACAGCCGTTCGAGCGCGGGGCGGAAACTGTGTTCGGTCGATTGCCCGCTGGCGTAGAGCCTGCGGATTTCGGCGAGATAAGCGGTGATGTCCATGGTGCCCCCGGTAGCTGGGATCGCACGCTAATGCGACCCGCACGCTGCGCCAAGATTTTCCTAAATCATTTGGCAAGTTGCCGTTTTTGGCACCGCAGGGAACGCCAGCACACGCGACCTGTCTTTTTCTACTTTGACCTACTTTAGCCGTCACACTTCGCGCGCGCGGGCGAAAAACTGTATTAGCGATCATGCCGGGGATCAGTGCCGGTTTACGTTTTCCTGCTTTCAGGGAATTGACGCCCCCCTTTGGGCTTGGACGGTTGCCCCTTGGCCTGCATCGCTTCGCGGAATTGCGCTGCGCCGCTGGGGGCGGCGCGCGCAAAGCCGCTTCGCGTGATGTCGGCTGGCCTGCAACCGCCAAGCCGCTCTAGCGGCGCTGCCATGCTGCCGCCCGCTTGCCGATTACACGGGTGCTCTGCCCCCAAGGCTTGTGACCCCAGCCGCCAGTATCCAGCCTGTATTCTAGAGGCGCTGGAGCGCATTTCAGCATGTAGTGGAGCTTTCCCAGCATTGCCGCCTGATAACGCATGGGATTGGCCGCTATGGCGCTTGCACCGGCCAGCCGTTCCGATCGAACGGTGCCCCTCACATACGCGCCGGAATTAATCGCTTTTGCCCAGCGCCTCGGCATGGGACGGAACAGGTCGGCAAGCTCTAGGGGAACGTGCAGCAGGATATGCGCGTGCTGGCCGAACGTATCGCCGTTTTCCTGAACCCATACCCAAGGCATCGGGTGCCCATGATGCCGCATCCAATCGCTCGCCTTGCTAATGAATTGCCCGGTTGCCCAACCGGCCCTGTCGGCATCGATCCCAGCCAAGCCCCATGCCAGCGTGATAAAGCGGGTGAGCGGCTGGCCAGCTTTCCACGCGTCAAAGCTGCGATCGATCAGGTGACGGCATTGCCGCTCATTTAGCGCCCATGTCACGCGGTCGCGCCGGTTACGCGCCCCGCCCCGTTTCAGCCGTGCTTGAGGCATGAAAACAGCCCCTATAATAGGCGGATTTAGGCCCAAGCCGACAAAGCTATGTTTTCCCTAGGGAAAGCCTCCACCCGGCTGGCACAAGCGGGCACAATTCGCCTGAAGTTTCAAAGGAACGACCGGGCACAATGGCACACCAGCCGCGCGCAAGGCTGCGGGGCGACCAGATCATTTCCAGCCGCCCCGGCCTTTGGTTTGCCTTGCCCACATTGGGTATAGACGCCCCGTTTATCCTCTGGCAGGTAGCTCGAACCCAACGCTATGTCCCAGTTGGATTCGAGCGCTGATAAGGGTCTCCTCCCTTATCGGCGCTCTCGCTTTCCTGCCGCCGGATCAGTCATTCGCGGCGCTTTCCACCAGCGATGCATACCAGTTCTCGGCATCCGCACGCCGGATGCGGACTGCCCGCCCGATCTTAACGTGGGGGACTTCGTGCCGATCGCGTAAGCGGTAAGCGGTGGAGCGGCTAATGCCGTATTCGTCACAGAATTGTTTCACAGTAATCAAAGCTGGCATGCAGTAATCCTTGTTTTAGAGGGTCGCAGCGAAACATCCGCTACGGCATCCCAAAAGAATCTCAAAAACAATGGGCATTCTCGGGACGCACTGAGGATTGACGGCGGAAAGCGATTCCGCAAGCTACCAGCTTCCACTTTTTTAAAAGCTGACTGTGGACAATGGGCAAAAGGTGCAGGCGACGCATGGGAAGAGCTTGAGTCGCGCGGTGCGCAAGCTGGCAAATGCACCTGTGTAGAAATGTTTGGGGATTGAAGAATTCAAATCCAACTGTGCATTTATCTGTCGATTGCCCGATCGAATGGCACAATTTCAGCGCCGACTTTCAATTGTTCCAAATAGTCGCTCCACCATTGCATCATCTTGACGCGTTCATCCCAATGCTGGCCGCGCGCATAAATGCCGCGCACCGCATCGCTATGGCCATGGGCAAGCGCCCGTTCGATCGCATCAGCGTGCCACTTGCCGCTTTCGTTCAGCAGCGTTGATGCGGTCGATCGCAGGCCGTGGGAGCTGACAACATCACTGCCAAACCCCATCCGACGGAACGTCGCGTTCATGGTGTTTTCGCTCATCGGGCGCAGGTGTGACCGCACACCGGGGAACATTAGTTCAAAGCCGCCCGAATGAACCTCAAGCTGGCGCAAGAGCGCAATCGCCTGCTTTGACAATGGCACACTATGCGGGCGGCGCAGCTTTGTGCGGCTGGCCGGAACAATCCATGTGCAGCCCTCCCAATCAATTTCCTCCCAACGCCCTTGGCGCAGTTCGCCGGGGCGCAGGAACACGTGCGGGGCAAGCTGCATGGCAAGCTTCACAATTGGCCCGCCGTTGTATTCATCCACCGCCCGCAGAAACGCGCCAAGCGGTGCCGCTTCGGTAATGGCGGCATGATGCTTGACCGTAGGCGTCACCAGCGCGCCGGTTAGCAGGGTTGCCGGATCATTCTCGCAACGGGCAGTCGCCACACCATGCCGGAAAACACGGCTGGCAATGGCGCGGGTGCGGATCGCCGTTTCATGGTGCCCGCGCTTTTCAATCCGCTTGAGGCTGGCCAGCAGCTCGGCGGGTTTGATGTCGGCAATAGGCCTGTCACCAATGTCCCGCTCAAGGTGTGACAGATACCAGCGCGCCTTATCGATGGTGGCTTGCGCCTTGCGGCTGGCGACCAGCTTCGTTTGAATGAAATCATCGGCAACCGACTTGAACGTATGGCCAGCGCCAACGCGCCGCTCGATCTTAGTCATCTTGCGATCAAGGAGAGGATCGCGCCCCGCCTGAATTGCCGCCCGCGCCTTTTCACGCGCCGTTCGGGCATCGGCCAAGCTGACATCGGGGAAGCTGCCCAGCCCCAGCCGCTTTTCCTTGCCGTCTATGCGATACTTGAGAAACCACAGCTTTGAGCCGTTCGGGCGAACCTCAAGATACATGCCCTGCCCATCGGGCTTGCGATAAAGCTTTTCCGCTGCCGAAAAGGCCTTTATTTCCATGGCTTTGAGAGGCATCTGGGGGCACTAGCTCCTGCATTTCCGGCCAGCGCCCCCAAAAGTGCCCCCAGATTGCGTGAATTTTGGGGGCACCAGCAGAAACGACTAGCGCGCTTGAGAGCCATTAAATCCCACAAAAACAGGAGATTTTCAAGCGATCAGGAATGTCAGGAAACAGGGAAATGGTGCCGCTTACGTGACTCGAACACGTGACCCCATCATTACGAATGATGTGCTCTACCGACTGAGCTAAAGCGGCATCCCTGCGTGCGGCCCTAATTCCGGTAGGCCGCGCGCGCAATGCAAAGGTGGAGGTGCAAGCAGTACAGGGACCACTTGTCTCCGCGGCCCATTTCCCTGTTCTAGGCAAATTTACAAGGAAAAATTGGAAAATCGCGGAATCCTGGTGCCTCTGTAGGGCCCTGAGAGCCCCAGAAATCAGCCGTTTTTGCATCCAAATTCCCTGCGAAGAAAACAGGGAAATCACGATGGCATATCAGGGAACGCAAACCCGGAGATCAAGGAAAAACCAAATGCTATCAAGGAATGCCGTGCGTTCGCGGTTCTCGTGAGAGTGGCATTAATTGTATCGGGACCGCTAATGAACTTGCTGTCTCATTGACCGAACCCGTTTGAGCGCTTTCTCCAGGTCTTGATCAATCTCGTGCAGCCTAAGCCCGATCTCCAAGTCGCGATGACCGGTCGCCTCCAGGAAAAAGATGACCGCAAGTTCTGAATGAGTAGCGAGCTCGAGCAGATGCAAACCGCTTGGACTTGCCATTCAGCCAAGAGCGAGCCGTTGTATCGCTGACACCCGTTCAACGCATCACTTTCTTGGTTGAGCCATTTCTATCAGATGGCAGCGCGCACCAGCTTCAGGGCAGCAGCCTGATGTCTGCCCTGACCGCAATTGGGTGGTAAGGTGTATGACTGCTATGTGATGATCACTCCGCGCGGGTCATCTTAAAGCCAGCCAAATGGCGACGCCGATCAATGCCCACAGAGAGCCGCTTATGCCAACAATAATCCTAAATCTGATGGCAAACGGTAGCTTCTCTCCCTCATCAATAGGAGGGAGGTCGAAGATCTTCGATGACGGATCAGCAAGCTCCACGAATGAAGTCTGGTGCGTTCCACCGCCAAATGACGGCCAAATAACAGAACTTGAACTGATCAGAACTTGCAGATCGGTGTCGCTCAAAGGTTCTGAAAACGTGGCTCCATGAAGCTTGCCGCTGTTCCAAACAGTCTTGCAGACCTTACTAACCGCGCCTGGCATCTCGACAATCAGGTATGAGCCGGCTGTTAGCGGCTGGTCGGTCTCGAGAAGAAAACCGGACGTCGACAAATCAAGGATCGTCACCGATTTGCCTACTGGACCGCTATCGAGCCAGCTAGCTCCAAGCCAAACTCGCCAACGGTCTTCGCGGCGACGCTCAGACGGTTCTTCACGGATTAGGATTGCTGGAAACGCCAACTCTGATCACCTCAATTTAATCAGTGATTTGGTCCCTTTCTCCTAATAAGGCGTTAGGGTTTACATGCGGGAGCTACTGATCCTTGTTGTAGAGGGTGTGCTAGGTCTGCTTCTGGGTCGCTACCTGAATTTCCGGTCATGGAGAAAAACTCGTTGAAGCTGCCCGGCAGGTTTCGAAATGCGGGAGCTCGGCAGGAATGATCGCAAGTGGGTGGGATGTAACGAGGGCCAATAGAGTTTGTGACGCAGTTGACGGCCCGGAAGCAGCACGGGTCAAAACGTCCAACGGCCAATCATTTTCGCTACGCAAGCGCTGTAGCCAGAAATGGACTCAACCAGCGCAACGGTCGCTTTGAAAACAGCAATCCAATTGTTGGAATGAGACCGCCAGCACTGAAGACTGACGGCCTCAAACCCAACGCAGAGGACCAACTCTGATCGAAGCTCACAACAGGAGAGGCGGCGTGCCCCTAACGCTCAACCGCTGTGAAGACGAATTAGCCCCCAAGCTCTGAAATTTCGACTACCGAATGACAGGGGCTTTTACTGTTCGCGCAACGCAGCGGCAGCTTCGGGGCCGTTTGCAGAATGGCTGCTTTTTCTCAGCAGCCCCACAAGCATACATTCAGCCTTCAGCCAGCATTCGGATAACCCACTGAAATCAATTGTGCGCAACCGTGTACGGGTAGGATCATTGATGCATCAATTGACAACAAATCTCTGATTTACATCTTCTCCACGAAGATACTTTGTCCCAGAAAGATGCATTGTTGCTAACACAACGATGTCTCGAGAGCAGACGACCTGCCGCTTAACAGCGGATGTCAGGGGCAGCACGAAGAGGCAACCATTCCACCAGCCACGCATTCGCGGGCCGGATGGCGGTTGTCTGGCTGCATTGCATCTCACGTCATCCGATCATCCTGTCCTCAATTGCTGGCAAAGCAAGCGAGATAGACAATGAAAAAGACCAATCCCCCTGCCTGCAGCGGTGACCGCCCCCATAACCAGCTAGCGTCTCTTGAGCGGAAGCTCGGCCCGATCACTTACCGTAAGATTGGCGAACTGATCGCCTACGAGGGTAACCCGCGCAAACATCCTGAAAAACAGCTTGCCAAGCTGACAGCATCCATCCTTGAGTATGGCTTCGCCATGCCGGTTCTGGTTGACTGCGATGACGTGATTATCGCAGGTCATGGCCGTCTGCAAGGCCTGGCCGCGGATGCTTGGCCGCCCTCTAATGGCCACCTCCTCTTTGTCGATGAAGTACATTGGCTTCTCATGGTCTGACCGGATCAGCAACTGCTGCTGAATTTCCCGGCGCACCTGACAATCCACTAGACTGTTGGAAAATACCAAGCATTGGTGATGCCAACGCGGCAACCGGTCGCAGACTGCCCCGACCATTCTGATGGCGGGGCTCATGGTGGTGGGAGCAGGCAATCATGCCTTCTTCCGATCAGGAGATCACCATGACTTTCATTACCACATCAACGCCGACGGTGAACCCGCCCCGCGAGCACAGCAAGGCACATCGGCTACTGGAGCTACTTGGCACCGGTACAGGTGCCAGCCTGGAGGATATCATTGAGGCCACAGGCTGGCAGGGCCACACGGTTCGTGCGGCGATGACTGGCCTTAGAAAACGCGGTTTTACGATCCAACGTAAAATCGAGGGCAGCACGACCGTTTGGTCAATCAGCGAGCACGAAGCATGAGAAAGGCGAAGAGCCGCGCGGCAAGTGATGTCTCCGCCTTGTCGGCCATGTCTCTGGCGAAGCTCAGGTCAGAGTGGGAGCGGCGCTACGGCGCTGCTCCCCGGCACCGGTCTGCTGAGCTTCTTCGCCGGGTTCTTGCCTGGCGTATCCAAGCCGATGTACACGGCGGGTTCGACGCCCCAACCAGACGCATGCTTGGGCACGAGCAGGGCAAGGTTCAAATGGCGGCCACCGCGGGCATGCGCCTCGCCCGGGAATGGGCGGGGAGGCGCCACGAGGTCGTTGTCGTGGATGGCGGGGTCATTTACGATGGCTCCACCTATGGCAGCCTCTCGGAGGTGGCGCGGCACATCACGGGCCAGCGGTGGAACGGCCCGCGCTTCTTTGGCCTTCGTCAGGCCAATGTCCGATGACTGCCCCGCAGAACAGGCGGCGCTGTGCCATCTACACTCGCAAATCCACAGAAGAGGGGCTTGAGCAGCAGTTCAACTCGCTCGATGCGCAGCGGGAATCTTGTGAAGCCTACATTCAGAGCCAGGCCGGAGAAGGCTGGGAGTGTCTGCCCGAACTTTATGATGACGGCGGCTGGTCAGGCGGCAATATGGACCGCCCTGCCCTGAAGCGACTGCTTGAGGATATCAGCAGGGGCCGGATAGACGTTGTCGTTGTCTACAAGGTTGACCGTTTGACCCGCAGCCTCATGGATTTTGCGCGGATCGTCGAAACCTTCGATGCCCGTGAGGTATCGTTCGTCAGTGTCACGCAGGCCTTCAACACGACCAGCAGCATGGGGCGTTTAACGCTCAATGTCCTGCTGTCGTTTGCCCAGTTTGAGCGCGATGTGACCGGCGAAAGGATCCGCGACAAGGTCGCGGCTTCCAAAGCCCGCGGCATCTGGATGGGCGGGAACATCCCGCTGGGCTACGATCTGGGAGATCGCAAGCTGCTGATCAATGCTGCCGAGGCAGACCGGATCAGGCATATTTTTGATCAATATCTAAAGCTCGGGTCGATCCCCGAACTGGCCAAAGAGCTCGCTGCCAACGGTATTCGCTCCAAGCGCTGGGTATCCCGCAAAGGAGTCACGCATGGTGACATCCCGTTCCGCTGCGGCGCAGTCGCCCACATCCTCAACAACAGGATCTATCTGGGCGAGATCGTGCACAAGGGCAAAGCGCACCCAGGGGAGCATGAGGCAATTATTGATCGGCAAGTGTTTGATGCTGTGCAAGCTAGGCTGGCTGCAAACCGGCAAAAGCGCGTCACCCGAAAGGCGCGGTCAGCTGCCTCCCCATTGACCGGCAAGCTGTTCGACCAGGACGGTCAGCCCATGCGGCCGAGCTTTGGATATGGGCGCGGCAAAAAGATGTACCGCTACTATGTCAGCGAAACGCTGCTGCCCAACGGTCAGATCGGCAACAAGGACAATATGTCTGGGAAGAGGATTTCAGCCGAGCGGCTTGAGCGACTGCTCCTCGACCGGATTTCTCCAATAATGCCTGTGAGTGGATGCCCTGACCACCTATTTGACATCATTGCAAATGCGCGGTTTATCGATCAGCGGATCCAGGTCACTTTAGATGCATCCGTGCTAATGGAGGACGGTTTATGTGCAGATGTATTGTTGGGCCGCGCTCAACATCATGTCGACCCGAGTGCCAAAATCGAAGGCACGGGATTGTTGGTCTCGATCGACGTCCGGCCACTGCGCCGAGGCAGGACTGTAAGACCCAGAGCGGACCAGCTCGATGATTGCGAACAGCGGGAGGTGTTGGCAGACCTTGTGCGCACAGCACACCGCAAGCTGATTGAGCTCAACGCTTCGCCGCTACATCCTGAGGTCCATGCCGATATGAAGGTTGCCGCCAATGACTGGACACGGGCCCGCATGGTAATCGGATTCCTAGCGCCAGATATCCAGAAAGCGATCCTGCAAGGTACCGCGCCAAGGGGTCTCGACCCAGATGTGCTCCTTGCTCGCGATTTCCCACTTGATTGGGGTGAGCAACACCAGATTCTTGGAATGTCAGCCTAGCGCCCTCACAATTGCTAGGTGCATAACAGTCACCTTAAAACATCTTGTCTGATAGTTATAGCGCTGGGTCATGAAATCGCATCATGATAAAAATGAATAGGTTCAGGCTCTGATATGTCAGAGCAATGATAATTAACCAAAGATGGCCAAATTGGCATCATGTACTCCATTGGAATTTCCGAAGCCGATCTACTGATTGCCTGTAAGCGCAGCTACGGGCGCGCGGACCTGTCAATGCGGACGAAAATCGATGTTCCTTCTGGCCGTATCAACGGCATTGTTCAGGACCTTTCTCTGGGCGGCGCGAAGATTGAGGTAGAACAGCCGATTGAAGTGGGCAGCTCATTATGGCTCGCGCTTCACAAACTCAAAGTCTTCGGAATCGTTCGTTGGGCAAGAGGAAATGTGATCGGTGTCCAATTTGATGTGAAATTGCCAAAGGCTTTCATCTTGAGCCTACGTGGCGAAATTGTGGACCCTGAGGAGCTTCGAGCAGTTGAAACGATCCTGGCGGCGCGAAACTGGGTGATGGGCTCGCCGAGTAATTGCTCGAAGAGTCTGCGGCTTGCCGATGTACTAGGCTCACGAAGCGAGCATACCTACGACGGGTCTCACGCAAGTATTCCTGGACGCCGGCCGTCTTCAAGTGGTCGTCATCATCAGCTTAAAGCCGCGGCGCTGAATAAGCGGGCGTTTTCACTCGTCATTTGTTCTGCACTCATCGGTGGCCTGCTCGGGATTGGGAGCGTTTTTCTTAGTTAGGCTCAGAGCTGATTAAATGCTTGCGATGGCGTCATGCGCCTCACGCTTGGGTCCCTTACAAGACGAGCAACAACCGGTTTATCCGCTGGAGCTCGGTGGGCGTGTTGAACCGTAGCTCTGCCGAACTGGCTGCAAAGGGCGGAAAGCCAGATCCGCTGATGATCAACGCCAGCTATTTCAAGGCGCACCGGATGGTGGCGAGCCTACGGAAAATTGACCTTAGCCTAGACCTTGCCGTCGCACCGAAGGCTGGCGCCATATCCATACCCGGTACGACCGTTGAACCGACATTATCAAGCCTGCCAAGGGTCAATCGCAAGAATATCCAAACTTTCGAAGATGGGCGCGCTGCGCGACGCGACAGGCAGGCCATGCGCTGCTGCAATCGCCGCGATATACATGTCGGCTGTTGCGTAGCTTTTGCCCCGCTTGATCGCTTTCACTGCGAGATCGGCGTAGCTCCAAGCAGCCATGGTCTCAAAGGTGAGCATCCGGCCGGAAAACATCTGCAAGGTTCGATCGAGCGCCTTCGCGAGGCCGTCCTTGCTGGGCCCATTGGGCAAGACACCGATACCAGCTAGCAGCTCGGCAACGCTTATGCTCGTAATATACAATGATTCCGCAGTTTGTGCATCTAACCAGCCCAAGACAATAGCATCAGGCTCAGGCTTCATCGCTTCGGAAAGCACACTGGTGTCGAGCAAGATCATCCAAACCACATCGGGGGCGGAGGGTTGGCTGCGCGGACTGCCTCGAGCGCCTCAACATCTTGATTGGAAAGCCCACTTTCCTTGCTCAAGCCAGACAGCGCCGTTCCTACCTGAAGGCGACCTTGAGGGCACAGCAGTTCTTCGAGTGTCGCGCGGGCTTCTCGGTCAAGGCTGCGATTGTTCTCAAGCGCTCGAATTTGCAGGGCCCGGATCGCTGAGGGTGAGAGATCGCGGATGATAATTGATGCCACGGCCTCATCTCCTGCCAATTTTGACGCTGCGCTTGGATAGCGGGAACCAGCTTTAACAGCAAGTCCGCCCGGGCCTTTCCCGGCGCTCTGAAATCAAGGATGATAGCTTAAAGATTGTGCTGAATGGTCGCTTCGCTGCGGCAAAATATGGAACAATTGGTTGGCGGGTACGCATAAACGGATCGAAGCACCCTGCTTGTTTCGATCCCCCTTTGCCTCGCAGAGCGTGCCCCCTTTTGTGACAGCTACCATCTCCCTAGTATGCGTGGTCGGCCTTTGACATCTTGTACGGGAAGGACGCCGCATGCCTTTCGACCTGGGTTATCAGTTCAGCCGGTTTAACTCGTCTCGCCCCGGCTACAACGGGACAAGCTTGCAGGCTGCCGCGCAGCGCTTTCCAAGCGACGACGCTTGCTTCGAGCATGTCATGAATGTGCGCCAATTTGCTTTTTCGGTCTGCCGCAAGTGCGGCAAGGAGGGCCGGTGGCATAGGCGGGGCGACGCCAAGTACGTCCAGCATCCTTGCGGCGCTGTGTTTTCTCCCCTTGCCGGGACTGTCTTCCATGCGACAAAATTGCCATTGCGATTGTGGTTCTACGCGATGCTGCATTTTGCCAACTCCTCCGAGGGAGTGACCGGCGGCCTTCTTCAGCGACAGCTCGGAATATCCTACCTTGCGGCATACCGTATGGCGCAAATGATCCGACGTCATATGGCGGCTCTTGAAGCTGGAGCGGCAGCGCATTGCGCCGATCACAAGGTTCATGTCAGGCTTGAGATTTTGCACCACGTTCGCGGTACAAATAACCAGAGCAGTACCGCCAACGTTCTGTTCGCATCAAATGGTAGTAGAGTTGATACCAGCGTGCTCGAAGAGCCCCGTCGGCATCAGGTCAAATCAGCTCTCCGCTTGATGCATGCCAACGGGCCTTGGCTGACAACTTGTTACAGAACCGCCCGTGTGGCTTCGGCTTATGGTTCGCGACGCCCTCTTGCGTCTTACGCCCCGAGCTATTTTATCGATCACCCAGCTGAGACTGACCTCATTTCTGGCTTTATGTCCTATTTTCTGTGGCCCTTTCAGACCAATCACAAGCATGTCTCGCGCACCCATCTGTGGCTCTATCTGAAAGAATTCCAGTTCCGTTACAATCGACGCAACCGGTCAGGCGAGACGTACTGGGACATGGTTAACGCGTTTCCGGTAATCAGCGGCGCATCGTCGATGCCAGAGCAAGTTGCGCTGAAGGCCAGCTGAAAAATGGCGACCATGCGCGGCCTTGGGATAGAGAATTTTTTTGCTCGCTTCCCTGACGAAGGGGCGTGCCTTGATCATATCTTCGCAGCCAAATGGGGGGATCACTCGCCTTGCCCACATTGTGGTGTGATCGGAAACTGGAGCCGGATTCACGGCACGAAAAAATGGCGGCACAAATGTCGTCGGCAGATCTCGCCACTGCGGGATACCGTGCTCTACCGGTCCAATCTTTCTTTGATGGCCTGGTTCTACGCGATGTTCCTGTTTGCAAACTCGTCGACAGGGATGCGGTCGAGTTTCATTCGTAAGCAGCTAGGACTGGGCCACAGAAGTGCCTATCGGCTGTGCCATATGGTGCGGGTTCATATGGCGAGCATGGCGCGCCCTTCGGTTCTCGGCGGGGTTGGTAAGACCGTTCACATCGACGAAGCCTATCTGCGCTATCTCGCGGTCAAAGGCCATGAGACAAACACGGCCGCGATTGTTCTGGGTCTGGCTTGCGAGGGCCAGATCATTTGCGGAAGTGTTCCCGACCGGCGTGCGAATACCTTGATCCCCTTGATCCTCAGCCGGGTTCTGCCCGGATCAACCATCGTCACAGATATGCATAAGGCTTATCAATCGCTGGAAACCTATGGATTCAAGCACATCCAGATCAATCACTCGGTTGCGTTCCACGATTTCAATGGCAACACGAACAACGAGATCGAGGCGTTCTGGGCCACGGTTCGCCGCACTCTCCATAGCTACCGCCAAGTCTCGCCGGATAATTTCTGGTCATATCTCGCCGAGATCGAGTTTCGTTATAATCGGCGAAACAGCCGTCATAAAGTGTTCGAAGAACTCATCGGCCACTTCGAGCCGTACAGCTGCGAAAATGAAAGCGTGTGGCGTAGCCGGTTTGAGTGGGTCGCCAATGCCGGCCCAATAACAATATGAATTAGAACGTTAATTATTTGCACCGGCATGCAGAAGTAAGGATATGGGCAATGCGCCGGCTAGCGGTACCATCGCCGTAAGGGTTGTGCGCCTTGGCCATCGCTTCATAATCGCCCGGATCGTCCAGCAAACGAGTAGTTTGCGCAACAATAACAGCGGCATCCGCGCCCACCAGCTTGGCAGTTCCAGCCGCGACGCCTTCGGGCCGTTCGGTCGTGTCGCGCATCACCAATACCGGTTTGCCGAGGCTGGGGGCTTCCTCCTGAATCCCGCCGGAATCGGTTAGGACAATGTCGCAGGCGGCCATCATCGCGACGAAATCGAGATAATCCAACGGTTCGATCAGCGCGATATTGTCGTGTCCCGCCAGTGCCGGGCGCATCACACTGACCACGTTGGGATTGGGGTGCAGCGGATAGATGATTGCGACATCATCGCGCGCCGCAAGCGTTTGCAAAGCAAGCGCAATCTGCTCCATCCCCGCACCGAAATTCTCGCGCCGATGTGCGGTAACCGCGATGATCCGCTTGCCCGCAAACCGCGCCTTCAGGGGGGCAATCGTTGGCGCAAGTGTAGGATCGGCTGCGACCCTGGCTTGCGCAAACATCAGCGCATCGATCACGGTGTTGCCGGTAATGTGTATGGAACTTTCCGCCACGTTTTCAGCGCTCAATGCCGTCGCCGCCGTTGCAGTTGGGGCGAAATGTAGGTCGGCGACCGCGCCGGTTACCTTGCGATTGACCTCTTCGGGCCACGGCGAATAGATGTCGCCGCTGCGCAAACCGGCCTCAACGTGCCCCACAGGTATCCGTCTGAAATAGCACGCCAATGTCGCCATCATGGTGGTTAGCGTATCGCCGTGAACCAGCACGCGATCGGGCTTCAAGGCGTCCAAAGCCTCCCCAAACCGCGTCAAAATGCGGGCCGAAAGGGCATCAAGCGACTGGCTAGGCTGCATCAAGTCGAGGTCTAGGTCGGGTCTAAGTCCGGCTAAATCGAGCACGGAATCGAGCAATTCGCGGTGCTGGGCGGTCACCACCACTTTCACATCAAATCGCCCGGTTTCGCGCAAAGCGGCCACCACCGGGAACATCTTGATCGCTTCGGGCCGGGTGCCGAAGGTCACCACGATCCGCGGCAAACCGCTTTCGTCATTCATCGCCGCAGCATGCCGCGGGTGTCGAACACCAGCTTGCCCGCCAGATCATCGGGCGAGAGATGTTTGAACGCGGTGTGATCGACCAGCACCACCACAATCTCGGCTGTCCGCAAGGCTGCGTCAAGCGTCACCAGCTGCGCGCCAGACCCCGC
Source organism: Sphingomonadales bacterium Ga0077531 (assembly GCA_001464915.1). Lineage (GTDB taxonomy): Bacteria > Pseudomonadota > Alphaproteobacteria > Sphingomonadales > Sphingomonadaceae > Erythrobacter. The sequence goes on along the minus strand of LNED01000002.1, from coordinate 2,063 downwards.
GAATGCCTTGGGCAATTCATCGGTGAAGGGTTCAACCACCAAGATCCGCTCTCCATGGGTGTGGGAAAGGGCTCCGGCAATTTCGAGCGCGGGACTTTCGCGGAAGTCGTCGATGTCAGGTTTGAACGCGAGGCCAAGCAGCGCGACCTTGCCGCCGGGTGCCGCATCGAGCAGCGCACGGATGCGGGTTTCGGTGTGTACCGCCTTGTGGTCATTCACTTCGCGCGCGGTGCGCACCAACCGCGCCGCGTCAGGAGCGCCTGCGACCAGAAACCACGGATCGACTGCGATGCAATGCCCGCCCACGCCTGGGCCGGGTTGCAGGATGTTGACGCGCGGGTGGCGGTTGGCCAGGCGGATCACGTCCCACACATCCACTCCGATCACATCGGCGATCATCGACAATTCGTTGGCAAAGGCGATGTTGACGTCGCGGAAGGAGTTTTCGACCAGCTTCACCGTCTCGGCCACGCGCGCCGTGGTGTAGAAGCAATCGCCCTTAACAAAGCTGGTGTAGAGCACCGAGGCACGCTCAGCGCAGGCGGCGGTCACGCCGCCGATCACGCGGTCATTGTGCACCAATTCGTTGACGATCCGGCCCGGCAACACGCGTTCGGGGCAATAGGCGAGTGCGATGTCTGCCTCGTCATTCCCGCCGTCGCGCGGCACCACTAGGTCGGGGCGCAATTCGGCGATGATCGCGGCGACGCGTTCGGTGGTGCCGACGGGCGAGGTGCTTTCGATAATCACGCAGGCGCCGGGCAAAATCTTGGGCGCAATCGCGCGCGCGGCGACCTCGACATAGGAAATGTCGGGCGCATTGTCCGGCCCCAGCGGAGTGGGCACAGCGATCATGTAGAAACTGGCGGTCGGCACCTGCGTTGCGGCGACCAGCGTTTGCGCGGTGATGGCATCATGCACCAACTTGTCGAGGTCGCGTTCCTCGATATGCACGCCGCCGGCGTTGACTGTATCGACCACGGATTGCGACACATCGACCCCGCACACGCTCCAGCCATAGGATGCGAGCAGCGCGGCGGTGGGCAGGCCAATATAGCCCAGCCCGATCACCGCGACCTGATGGTCGGGCGCCGGATGATCAGCCGCCTTGCGCCCCAGCGCGGCGGTGGCATCGAAAGGTGCGTTCATGCAGTCAGGGTTCCGCTAATTCAGCAAGAACATTGGCCGCAAAGCCGTTAAAATCGCGTTAGGCTTGCCAGAGGTTTTACTATTTGGTCCTACGTCCTGGACTGGTAGCGCGCTCCTCTCTAGGTGCAGGGGACGGTGCCAGGCGCAAACCTCAATTGAGCAACGGCAGCTATGGTGTGCACTATCAGGCTCCTATTGTCGGAGTCGGTTCATGAGCTTCGCGAATGGGTATGTGGGCCGAGGCAAACTCACAGTCAGGTAAGTCGCATAGTGCACCGCCCATTGCTCACAACCAGCTAACGGGCGACTGCAGCGCCGGTAGCTTAGCACATGAGAAATTGATGATTTGTCTTCCGGATGGCTTTCGCTGCATCGTTGAGCCAGTTCGCCAATGCCGAACGGCAGCGGAGTCTCTCCAAGCTTGAGGCGGCCCGAAACACCCTCTCGGAAGAGCGATCCGGTGCCCTCACCTTCCTTGACTGCACATCGACCTGGCAAACAAGCGCGGTGCGCAGTTCCAGCGGCAGCGAAAGCTCGGCGGGCTATCGCTCGGGCGAAAACCTGCAGCGGTTCGATAATCAGTCACTGGATGCCAGGGATAACCCTCAGTGCTTTTTCGATGGCTGAATCAGTGCTCTCGTGTTTCAGCTTGTCGGCACAATTTCATTAGCTTATGAGCACGTTGACAGGATTTGGGAGAAGCACTTACAGTCTCCTGGACACGGGTACTTTTTTGCGGCCCTCATGCGGTGCCCGATAATGTTACTCCCATTTCCTGTCACCTTAGTCCTAAATACGCCTCGGGATGAGGCGTTCTGGGCCGGTGGCATTTGGCAAAGCAGCCCTCGCTAAAAACCGGCAGTTATTTTACATAACTATCCTTATCCATCTTGCAGGTTGAAATCGCCATTGAG
>LNED01000001.1 GCA_001464915.1 Sphingomonadales bacterium Ga0077531 | reverse complement strand
GTAGCTGCCCGGATCACTAAGGAACAAAGTTGCTGAAAGATCGGCGCGCATTCGCCCCTTGGCCAGCGGGCGGATAGCCCCGTCAATATGATCGCCATAGGCTTCTCCGCCCTCGTAGCGATTGAATAGCGGTGCGCTGATGCAGGTTGCCAGTACGCCGGCGGCAAACATGGGGTGGCGGGCGAGCGCATCGAGCACCAGCGCGCCCGCCTGCAAAGCCAAAGGGTCATCCTCGCCCAATTGGCGGTTGTGTTTGACGGTGGCTGACAGATGGCCTGCTGTGGCACGACCATCGGCCCAATGCGCGCCAGCCAACAGCGTCCGCACATCGGCCAACGCTGCTGCATCCAAAACTGCTGGAACGTGCAGCATCCCCCTCCCCTGTTTTGACTATACTGGAAAGGCTAGAACGACCATTGCAACGAGGCAAGCGCGGTGCGTCCCGCACCAGGGATGACATGGACCGGATGGAGCTGTTCGTAGTATAGCTCGTCAAACAGGTTGTTCACCACAACCCGAGCGATCACCCCATCGACAATTTCATACTTGGCGCTGAGATCCACAAGGGTGAAGCCGGGCGCGATCAGGAACGATCCCGGCGTGTTTTGCCCCAACCGTTCGCCGGTTGCGATGAGATTAGCGCCGATATTGAGCCGGTCGGTCACATCATAGCTGGTGGCCAAGGTGCCCATGTGGCGCGCGGTCAGTATCAGTGGCTGGCCAACAATCGGCCCGGCAGACGAGGATTCCAGCGTTTGGCTATCGAGGAAAGCGTAGCTGCCGCGCACGCTCCAACCAGGCAGAATTTCACCGTTGAATTCGATCTCGGCCCCATCAACCCGCTGCTTGCCGCCGAGCGTGTTGAAACCGGGGAACGCCGGATCGGGCACGCGCACCTGATCCTTCTCGATCCGGAAGACCGAGGCAGACAGCAGAGCGCGGTCGCCAAACAGGTTCCACTTGGTGCCAAACTCGACCGAGAAACTGGTTTCAGGGTCGAGGTTGATGTTCGCCTGCGCCACCGAACGCCCAGCTGAGATCAGCGATTCAATCCCCTCACCCGATGGGTTGAAGCTGTTGGCATAGCCGACATAAATGCTGCCCGCTGACGTCGGCTTGTACACCAGTGCTGCGCGGTAACTGAGGTTTCGGTCGGTGCGGTCAACCGCAGTATCGGTCTGCGCGCCCGCTTGGTCGAACCCAGCGCTGTTGAAGCGCGTGTTGAAGCTGTCCCACCTAAGCCCAACAATCGCCCGCCAGCGTTCGCCAAATTCAATCGTATCGATCGCAAACAGGCCGAGTGCCGTCGACCGCGAGCGCGCCCGCAGCCGCACAAAGCTGTTGGGCGTACTGTCGTAAAACACCGTTTGCGGATCGGTCAGCGAGGTCGAAGGCACATTGAAATTGGTGATGTAAGTGGTGGTTGGATTTTCGAGGCTCAACTCCCCGCCAAAAATCAGCACGTGGCGCAAGGCGCCCGTGTCGAACTCGGCCTTGGCATCGGTCTGGTTCTGGAAAAACTCGTCGGTCGAGAAGCCCTGGAACAGGTTGCGCGACACGGTGATCTGATCGAGCGGGGTGCCCTGCGGCGTGGTCGCAGGGATAATCGCCTCGCTATAACGGAACGACCGCTTGTTTAAGGAATAGCGGGTCTGGCTGCGCAGTTGCAGGCTTTCCGAGACATTGTGGTCCAGCTTCAGCGTGACGATATTGGCATCGGTGTTGAGGAAATCGTTGGTGAAGCCATAATAGTTCGACCGGTCGACGTCCGCAGGCGCGCCGGGGTTTTCGAAGCGACCCGGAATCCACGGAATACCATAGTCGGGCCGATTGCGTTCGGTCTGATGAACGTAGCTCAGCTGAAGGCTGGTTTGGCTACCCAAACCGAACGCGATTTTCGGCGCGATGCCCCAGCGTTCGCTGCGGCCAAAGTCACGGTCCTCGATTGCGGATTCGTGGTAAAAGCCGTTGAGCCGGAACGCGCTGCCCTCCCCGGCGATGCCTGCCAAATTTACATCGCCCGCAATCCGCCGGGTATCATCCAGCCCGACCTGCACATCGGCGCGCGCGAAATTATCGAGTTTGGGTTTCTTGCTGACCCGGTGGATTACCCCGCCGGTCGATCCGCGCCCGAACAGAATTGACGATGGCCCCTTGAGAACCTCAATTGCTTCGTCATCGAAAGCGTCACGGTAATAGTAGCCGTAATCGCGGATGTTATCGACGAACAGATCGTTGCGGGTGGTGAACCCGCGCAGACTGGCATTGTTGCCCTGAAAGCTGGTTTCGCCCGCCCCGATGCTGATGCCCGCTACATTGCGAAGCGCATCATTGAGGTTGTTGATCCCGCGATCTTCGAGGTCTTCCTTTGTAACGATGCTGATCGCCTGCGGGGTATCAACCAGCGGAGTGACAATGCGGTCGAGGCCGGAGTCATCGCGCTTGTCACCCGTCACCACGATGCGCGGCGGCTGGGTTTGTTCGGAGTCAGCAGGCTCTTCGGCGCGGGCCGCTGATGCTGCACTCAGGCCGAGCGCGAGGCTCGCCGCCAAAGCAGGCGCTTCTCGCGCACTAAAACGTATTGCGGAACCGCCCGCTGGACGGAAACTGATCACAACAATCCCCCATTGCCGGCTAGTGCCGAAAAATCACCTGCCGCAGGCTTAAGCTCGCGATTGCATCGTGCCGGAGCTTTCCTAAGCTGGACATGTAAACATCGCCCTGCTGCCAGATTTGCCTGATTTTTTCGTTGGCGCCCGGACGGCTTCTGGAGCGATTCCAGGTGCGCTTCAAGGGTGAAAGGCAATCACCGGTACGGACTGCCTGCCTTCAATTAGTGCGCCCGAGCCGAAATTTGCGACGACGTGCCGGGGGGAGACACTGTTGATCAAAGGTGACAGCGCTGTGACCCGTCGCAATATCAGCAGCGCGGTAATGTCGGAGAAAACCGGATCAATTGTCGACCGATCAATGCCTTCACAATAAAGCGCATCGGCACTGCGATCATTCGTGCCGAAGCGCATCAATCGGATCGAGCCGCGAGGCGCGACTGGCGGGATAGTAACCGAATGCGATTCCCATCACGGCCGAGAACACGAAGCTCAGCACATTGATCACCGGATCGAAAACGAACGGCACATCAATCAACGCGGACAATCCCAGTGACAGCACCAGCGCAAGCGCAATACCAATCACCCCGCCAAGACAGCACAACACCACAGCCTCGGTCAGGAACTGCATCCGCACTTCGCGTGCCAGCGCCCCGATCGCCAGCCGGATGCCGATTTCTCGTGTCCGTTCGGTCACTGAAACCAGCATGATGTTCATGATGCCAATCCCACCGACCAGCAGGCTGATGCCCGCGATGACCGCCACCATCGCCGTCAACGCGCCGGTCGCCGCGCCAAGCGCCTGATTGACCTGTGCGGTATCGATCACATTGAAGTCGTTGTTAGCATCGCCTTGCAATAGACGCCGCTCCCGCAGCAAGCTGACCAGCGCATCCTGGATCGACGCACTGGCATAGCTTTCGTCGTATTTAACAACGAAGAACTGAATGTTGTCATTCCCGGTGAAGCGCCGCTGCACGGTCTTCAGAGGCATGATCACCGTATTGTCCTGATCGCTGCCGCCGCCGCCATCGCCCCGTTCTTCCAAGACGCCGATCACCGTGCAGGGCACCTGATTCACGCGCATTTGCGCGCCAAGCGGACTGGTGCCTGCAACGAAGATCGCAGCTTGCACCTTTGGGCCGATCAGGCAGACGTTTTTGCCAGCCTTCGTTTCCTCGGTGGTAAAGGGACGGCCTTCGACGACATCGATCGATTGCGCGCGCAGGAATTCGTTGTCGGCGCCCTGCACCCCGGTCGACCAGTCCTGACCGTTGTGAAACGCGATGCCGGTTGCATTGACGCTGCCCGCCACTTCTACAACGCCTGCGATCTGCCTGCCGATTGCATCAATATCTGCCTGTTCGAACGGGCGCGGCGTATCGCGGTCGCCTTCGATCGGGAAGACGATAAAGACGTTCGAGCCGAGCGAGGAAATCTGATCCTTGACTGAAGCGGTCACGCCGTTGCCCAGCGTCACCATGGTAATGACTGCGGCGACCCCGATGATGATCCCCAAGGTTGTCAGGAACGACCGCAGCAGATGCCGCCGGATTTCGCGAAACGAAAGCAGCAGGGTCGATCCGAACATGCCAAGCATCAGACCGTGCCCCCTTTTTGGGCACTAACATGGGTGGGCACATTGCGGTCGATCCGTTCCACCAACCCGTCACGGAAATGCACGATGGTGCGCGCAAAAGCCGCCATCTCGGTTTCATGCGTGACCAGCAGGATCGTGATCCCTTCTTTGTTGAGCCGGGTCAGCAGTTCCATGATCTCGATCGAGCGTTCGGTATCGAGGTTACCGGTTGGCTCGTCCGCCAGCAGCACATCGGGCTGCGTTACCAGCGCGCGGGCAATCGCCACCCGCTGCTGCTGGCCGCCCGACAATTCCGCCGGGGTGTGATCGGCCCAAGGCACCAACCCGACCTGATCGAGCGCACGCAAGGCGGCAGCGCGGCGTTCGGCCTTACGCTCTCCGCGATAGAGCAGCGGCAGTTCGACATTCTCCACCGCCGTGGTGCGCGCGAGCAGATTGAAGCCCTGAAACACGAACCCCAGATACCGCCGCCGCAGTAAGCTGCGCTGATCGCGATCAAGCGCCTGCACTTCCACACCGCGAAAGCGGAATTTTCCGGCGGTCGGCACATCAAGGCAGCCGAGAATATTCATCGTGGTCGACTTGCCCGAACCTGATGGCCCCATCACCGCGACAAAATCGCCGCGCTCGATGGTCAGATCGACCCCCTTCAGCGCCTGAAACGCCGCTGCGCCCGTGCCGAAGGTCTTGGTAATCCCCTCAAGCTGGATCAGCGGCTGACCGGAAGGCGCATCAAGGCTCATTTGGGCTTGGCACTCTTGCCGGTGACGACCTTCATCCCTGCCTTGAGCGCCTTTGCGCGCACCACTGTCAATCGGCCGTCGCTCTGCCCAGTGACTACGGTGATCGGTTTCAGCGTCCCGTCAGCCTCAAGCACATAGACACGCTGCTGGCTGCCGACGCCGATCGTTGCTTTCTGCTCGTTCTGCTGGAGCCCGATATCAGGATTGAGCACCCCGCCCGCCTCCTTTTCCTCGGCATCCGGACGGAAACGCAGCGCGCTGTTGGGCACCAGTAGGCGCTTGCCGGTATTGTTTGTGGCGATGGTCGCTGCGGCAGTCATCCCGGGTCTGAGCAGGCCTTCAGGGTTTGCGACCGAAAGCCGCGCTTCATAGCTGACGACTGTCCCCGCGCCGCCCGTTGCAGCGCCGGCCGACTGCGCGCTCGCCTCGGTCGCGGTCTTGGTCGAAGCTGCATCAACGCGTTCAACCTTGGCCGGGAAACGGCGGCCCGGATAGGCATCGACGGTAAAGGTGGCCGCCTGTCCGCGAAACACTTGCCCTACATCAGCCTCGTCAATTTCGACCCGCAACTGCATCGCGTTAAGGTCTTCAGCGATAACCAACAGCGTGGGCGTGTTAAAAGCGGCCTGCACCGTTTGTCCCGGCTCGACCAAACGGGCCAGCACAACCCCTGAAACCGGCGAGGTGATGACGGCGCGTTCACGGCTGGTGAGAGCCGTGCCAAGCTGCGCTTCGGCCGCCTTAACGCTGGCCAGAGCAGATGCCAGCGCCGCCCGGTCACGTTCGACTGCCGCCTCAGCCTGCTCGATCTCGATCTGGCTCGGCACCCGTCCGCCGGAAATCTTGAACACTTCGCGCAACCTGCGCAGTTGCGCCTCATCGACCTTGAGCGTGGCGCGCGCCTGCGCCACCTGTGCCCGCGCGACGTTCACATTGGCCCGGCCCTGAACAATCTGATCGTCGATCACATCGGTATTGACCAGCGCTACAACCTGCCCGCGGGTCACCCTGTCATTGACGTCAACGTAGATCTCATCGATCCGCCCAGACACTTCCGAACCAACCTGCACCTGGTTGGTGGGCCGCAGGTTGCCCGTTGCCGTCACGGTCAGATCAAGCGAGTCCTGCACCACTTCTTGCGTAATGTAGCTGGGTTTGGTGTCCGACGTCGCGCACTGCGCAATCGCGAGGATCAGCACCAGCAGGATGATCCCCGGCAGCCAGAATTTCATCCACCGGCGCCAGCGCGGGCGCGGCTTTGTGCCGAGGAATTCGTCGATGTTCTCGGGCGTATCGGTGCTGTCGGTCATTGCCACGTTCACTCAGGTGATCCTCTCAAAGGCGCCGATGGAACCGCTTCCACAGCATCGGCCTGCCAGCCCCCGCCAAGGGCCTGCGTCAGCCGGACAAAGGCATTGGCGCGCTCCGCCTCGCTTGCGGCCTGCGCATTGCGCGTGACGAGCAAGGTGTTCTCAGCCACCAGCAGCGTCTGGAAATCGATCAGCCCGGCCTGATACTGGCTACGCGCCAAAATGGCCGCGTTCTCGGAAGCCTCCTGCGCCTGCGCGAACAGTTCGACCCGGCGGCGCGCAGCATCCAAGGCGACAGTCGCCGTCTCAACGTCCTCCAGCGCCAGCAGGATGGTCTGCTCCCAATTCGCCAGCGATGCTTCTGCCTGCGCTTCGGCCCCTCGAATCTGCGCGCGCGTGCGGCCTCCGTCAAATATCAGCTGACGCAAGCTGCCGATGATCCCGCCGCTAATGATGTCGAACGGATTGACTCCGCCGCCAGCCCCGGTGCCTAACGTGCCGGTCAATTGGACCAGCGGCAGCAGCTGCGCGCGCGCCAAGCCGACCCTTGCCCCGTCGACCAGAACATTGGCCTCGGCCCGGCGCACGTCAGGGCGGTTGCGCAGGACTTCGGCCGGGCTGGGATAACCGGGGCCGGACGGCGGCACCGGGATGGCGGCGCTCTCGTCCAGGGCGGTGCGGACCGGGCCGGGCGCCTCTCCGATCAAGGTCGAGATGGTGTTTGCACTCGCGGCAAGATCGCGTTCGAGCGCGGGGATCGTGGCGGCAGTTTGGGCACGCTGCGCGCGGGCTTGTTCGACATCAAGGCTGGAGGTCAGGCCAGCCTGCAACCGCCAGCCAGCGATCTGCAAATTGTCGTCCTGCACCGCAAGCGTCTCGCGCGCGATCCTCAGCTGCACTGCCAGGGCTCGCGCGGACACCGTCGTTTGAACAACCTGCCCGACAATCAACCGCTGGAGATCGCCAAGCGCAAAGCCCGCTGCGCTAAGCTGTTGGCGATTGGCCGCAACATCGTAGCCGATCCTCCCGAACAGATCGATCTCCCACCGCGCCGTTCCGTCAATCGAGAACCGCACGTCGTCGCTGGCGAAGTCTCCGACATCGCGCTGAACGCTGCCATCCGCGTTGACCTGCGGCAGATATCCCGCGCGCGCTGCATCTACGCCCGCCCGCGCCTGCGCCACACGGGCCGCAGCAGCCGCAAGGTCGCGATTATTGGCGATCGCGCGCTGCGCATATTCACTTACCAGCGGATCGCCGAGCTGCGTCCAGTAGCTAGCAATAGCTGGATCAAACGTGCCGGTTTGCGCACCGCTCCATTGCGCGGGCACAAGCGGGGACGCTTCAAGATTCTGAGGTTCTGCAACGGAAACGCAACCGGTCAGCGCCCCCAAGACCAAAGCTAAAGCGCACGCCGATGGCCCTTTACCGATCAAGTCAGAACTCCATAATCGGTGGGGGACGAAAATCGGCCGCCGCGAGAACATAAACGCGAATGTTGACGTTAGTGCAACTCTAGAAACCTTCAAGTCAATTCAAGGGGGTGGTGGCGCAAACCACCCGTAAAATTAGATGGAGGACAGATAGACTTGGACGAACGCCATACTGACCCATGGCGCGCTAGCGCACGTTTACAGCCCGGTCTTATCGCACCGCCGAAGTGCTGGAGCAGTCCACCCTCGCCTTTTAATTGCAGCGAAACTCTATTTATATCCAGCACCAAATCCGCCGATTGAGCGCGCCGGGATGGCGCCCTTCTGGCACATCCCCACGCTCAGCGTGGCACCCACACGAACCGCACATGGCGCGGTTGGGAGATCCGTGGCGGGCAGTATGTCCTCACCAAATCACTCCCCGGCCGTAAACCGGCTTGGTCGCCTTCAAGGCGTCCATGGCAAAGCCGATCTTCATCTGGGGATGGCAGGTACTCCAGCGATGGCAACAACGACGTGGGGCATCGGCGGGCCGGGCCTGTGCCAGACAAGCGCGGAGAAGCCGAGCCATGCCGCGAACATCAGTAAGTAAGGCCAGCGGCGTGGCCACAACCAGGCCACCAGCAGCGTCGCCGCTGCGGTTCCAGCGAGCGCAAGCAAAACCGAGCTTGCCGCACCCGTACCAGTGCCGGTCAGCGCCGTCTGGATCGCAACGCTGGCCCATTGTGCTGGCAACAGAACCAGCAGCCAATCGGGCAACGCGTCGGGTAGCGCCAAGGCTGTTGCCAGAATAGCAGCCTCTCCAGCGACCACAGATACGGCGATTAACCAGCCCTTATCTGAGGCGCTGCGGGCAAAAAGAGTGCCCCTCGCGGCGAAGCTGATGCTGGCGATGATGACCGCCAGCCCGGTTGAAAACGGGTGTATCAGGGGCGGCACATCCAGAGCGCGCGCGAGCATTATAAGGACAGCCCCGCTGAGTAGCGCAAGAAAGATGCCGATCCATAGGCGTCCAGCAGCGGCCGATCCGATCATTGCAGCACCCATCAGGCCCACCGCCAATATCGGGCCACCAACCAAGGTTAGCGACGTGGGAGCGGGCCCGCACACGAGCAGCAGCATGGCAAAAGCAGGCGCAACGACCCCCGCTAGAGCGACCGACAGCCAGGCAAGGGACGGCCAAGCCAAGGGCTGGGCGCGTAACAATGACTTCATGCGACGGTTACTGGTTGAGGCGCTTGCCAATGTCGAGCAGGAACGATCGGTGGCACCCTGCTTCGGTCATCGAATGTTTTTGCCAAAGATAATCGACCGAAGCCGGAACCGCAGGGGACTTAAGCCTCCTCCTCATCCTTACACAATTCAAAAGGATGCGCTAAACCGATGCCGATCACCCGGTTGGTACGGCCTGTCCGGCAAACACAAAGCGAGCTAAAACCATGTACGACGAACCCGGCTTTCTAAGCCGCACTGACGCGGAATACGCTGCGCTCACGCTTGAGACTTTCGTGTACTGTAGCCTTGCTGCCGAAGGCGTTGACGACGCTGAGGTCGACCGCATCATCGAGTTCTCTCAGCGTCGCAATGTCGCCCGAGGTATCACCGGGGTACTGGTTTTTGGCAGCGGCGTCTTTTTCCAATGGATCGAAGGGCCGCCGGTCGAGGTGAAGGATCTGATCGCGAGCCTTCATGGCGATTCGCGCCATTGCGATATCGTCGCGCTGGACCAGAGTGTTGAGAAGCGCGAGCGTCTGTACCCAGGTTGGGAGATGGAGCGGGTCGCAGCTGAAGATATCCGCGAGGTGTTGGAGGACGCGCTCGAGAGCGCTGAGGATCAAAAGAACGTCGCCGCCCTAAACCGCATTCTCGAGCATCTCAAATCGGCGCCGCTGGATGCGCTCGGGCGAAGTTGAATAGCCGCGCAACCCAAGGTGCAGGCTGGCCCAGCTCAGGGCATCAGCTCAGCGCATCAGCAGCATTGGGTTTATCCGGCACCTCAGCGGACTGTCAGTCTAGACGCCCTCAGCCGACCGGGGCTGCTGGCGCTAAGGCCATACCTTCGGGTAAACCGCTGCACCCGCTATGATAAACTCCCATTGGCGGCTTCCCGGAAGGTCACAAGCTTTCGCCGGTCTTCGTCCCACAAGGTCAGAATCAATGGCCTGAGCGTCTGGATCGCGGTGAAGCGATTCAGGACGCGCAGTTCGGGGTGTGCTGTGAGCACCTCTGTCAGGCGATAAAACGGGATGCGGCTGGCGAGGTGGTGCACATGATGCACCCCGATGTTTGCGGTAAACCAACGCAACGGTTGCGGCAGGTCGAGATAGGAACTGCCATTCAGGGCCGCATCGTGGAACGACCAATCTGCGCGCCGGTCCCAATGCGCGTGTTCAAATTGATGTTGAATGTAGAATAACCAGACACCCGATGATGCTGCGATCAACAGGGTCGGTACGACAACCAGCAAGGTCGTCCCAATACCGAAAAACAAAATCAGGCAGCCAAGGATGGCCGCAGTCGCCAAGTTGGTTGCGATCGAGCTGACCCAATATTGCGCGCCCTCCTTCATCAGACCGACTGGCAAACGGTGTCGCAGGATAAACAGGTATGCCGGGCCGATGCCGAAGAGAATGATCGGGTGTCGATAGGCACGATAAAGCATCCGTTGCATACGGCTTCGCGTGTGGAACTCTCGCACCGTCAGCGTGTCAACATCACCAAATCCACGCGCATCAAGATTGCCGGTGTTTGCATGATGCAGGGTGTGCGATCGCCTCCAGCAATCATACGGGGTGAATGTTAGCACGCCCAATGCTCTTCCAACCCAGTCATTGCCACTTCGTTTGGGCAGAAACGCGCCATGGCCGCAATCATGCTGAATGATGAATGTTCTGAGCAGAAACAATCCTGCTAGCGGTGTAAGCGCGAGAGCAATGTAATAGCCCGCGTCAATTGCGAGCAGCATCACCATGATGAGGGCGAAGAACGGGACAAGCGTGACCGCCAGTTCCCATACACTTCGTCCAGTGTCGGCCTTGGTAAAGGGCCTGAGCTCGGAAACGAGTTTTCGTGGATCGAGTGCGGCAGCGCCCTCACCGATTGCTGGCCCTTGGGCGAACGTCACATCAATTTTCAAGGCAATATATTCCAAATCTGATCAGGAGCGTCTTCGTTGGGATAGCATCCAGTGTGCATCAGAAAAGAGCAAGCAGTTCGTTGCACTATGCCGCCAATCTAGTCGCTTTGCCTTCCTGACAGGCGGACCGTTCCTTTGCCGAACCGGGCTAAGTGGCTGCTTCTGACTCGGCTTCGCTCCCTGCCCCAATTCCATCACCAACAGGTGACTCCGTGCCGCCTCGAGATTGACCATATGCTGACGCTAGCCAACCGTTCGCTAAGGCCTGAAACCGGACAGGCAGCTCACCGAACTTTTCAGAACAATCGTGCCGGTTAGCACTGCCTTAGGAAGCCAGCCGCATCTTTTGCGATACTTAACTTGCGAGCAACGAGGCGCCGGGCATTCGGCTCGGCGCCTCGTTACCGCCTTTGATTACCGCGCGTCGAAGCGGTCGAGCATCATCACTTTGTTCCACGCCTTGGCGAAGTCCTCGACGAACTTCTTGTCGCCGCCATTCACCGCATAGACTTCAGCCACGGCGCGCAGTTCCGAGTTTGAACCGAACACCAGATCGACTTCAGTCGCGGTCCACTTCAGCGCGCCGGTCTTGCGATCGCGGCCTTCGTAGATGCCCTTGGTCGCCGCCGGCTTCCACTCATTGCCCATGTCGAGCAGGTTGACGAAGAAGTCGTTGCTGAGCGCCCCCGGCGTATCGGTGAACACGCCGTGCTTGGCCTGACCGGTGTTGGCGTCGAGCATTCGCATGCCTGCAACCAACGCGGTCATTTCCGGCACAGTGAGTGTAAGCGTGTCGGCCTGATCTATCAGCATCTCGCTTGGCGTCCGGCGCGCACGATCGCTGTAGAAGTTGCGGAAGCCGTCAGCTGCCGGGCGCAGCAGTTCGAAGGATGTAGCATCAGTGTGCGCTTCGGTCGCATCGACCCGGCCCGGTGTGAAAGGCACCGTGACACTGTGTCCAGCGGACTTGGCTGCATCCTCAATCGCCACAACCCCGCCAAGTACGACGAGATCGGCAATCGAGACCTTTTTCGCACCCGACCGCGCATTGAAGCTGGCCTGCACACCTTCCATCGCCTTGACCACCAACGCGATGGTTTCAGGATCGTTCACGCCCCAGTCCTTTTGCGGCGTAAGTCGGATGCGCGCACCGTTGGCACCGCCGCGCATGTCGGTATCGCGGAAAGTCACCGCCGATGCCCACGCAGTGCGCACCAGATCCGAAGGCGAAAGCCCTGCCTTGCGGATAGAATCCTTCAGCGCGGCGACATCGCCCGCTTCGATCATGGCGTAATCAGCGCGTGGCAGCGGATCCTGCCAGATCAGATCTTCAGCCGGAACTTCCGCCCCGACATAACGCGCCTTAGGGCCCAGATCGCGGTGGGTCAGCTTGAACCATGCACGGGCAAATGCAGCGTCCATCTGGGCCGGATCCTTGACCCAGCGCTGCGTGATTTCGCCATAAGCCGGATCATATCGCAGTGCGAGATCGGTCGTCAGCATCACCGGGGCATGGGTTTTGGCCGGATCGAACGCATCGGGGACGAACTTCACCTGTTCGGCATTGACCGGCTCCCATTGCTTGGCGCCCGCCGGGCTGGTCGTCAGCTTCCATTCGAAGGCATAAAGGTTGTCGAGGTAGTTGCTGCTCCAGTTAACAGGTGTCGCCGTCCACGCACCTTCCAGCCCGCTGGTGGTGGCATCCTTGCCGACGCCGGTGCCACAGCTGTTCTTCCAGCCAAAGCCCTGCGCCTCGACTCCTTGCGCCGCCGGTTCCTTGCCGACGCAGTCTGCTGCCTTGCGCGCGCCATGCATCTTGCCGATGGTGTGCCCGCCGACGATCAGCGCAACGGTTTCCTCGTCATTCATGCCCATCCGGCCAAAGGTGGTGCGGATCTGCAGCGCGGACTTGAGGATATCGGGATTGCCTTCCGGCCCTTCGGGGTTGACGTAGATCAGACCCAATTCCGAGGCGGCCAGCGGCTGATCCAGGTTTTCGCCTTCGGCGTTCCGCTCAGACGTCAGGAATTTGGTTTCCGGGCCCCAGTAGACCAGTTCGGACTCCCAGGCATCGGCGCGGCCACCGGCAAAGCCGAAGGTCTTGAAGCCTGTGTTCTCAAGGGCGACGTTGCCTGACAGGATGATAAGATCGGACCACGACAGCGCCGCACCATACTTCTGCTTGACCGGCCACAGCACGCGGCGGGCCTTGTCGAGATTGCCATTGTCGGGCCAGGAGTTGAGCGGTTCAAAACGGATCTGTCCGCCATCGGAACCGCCACGACCATCGCCCGAACGGTAGGTGCCGGCGCTATGCCATGCAAGGCGGATGAACAAACCGGCGTAATTGCCGTAGTCAGCTGGCCACCACTCCTGCGAGTCAGTTAGCGCGGTGTTGATGTCGGCCTTTACCGCCTTCAGATCGAGCTTTGCGAATTCCGCCGCGTAATCGAACCTAGGCCCGTTCGGATCGGGGTTGTATTCGTTTTGGCGCAAACGGTTAAGATCGACCACATTCGGCCACCAATCCTGCACCGAGCGCGGCGCGGCCTCAGCTTGCCGGGCGGCGGCGCGGTCCATCCCCGGCTCATCGAACCCTGGCGGAGTGCCCATTGCCGGCTGGGCGAGCGTGAAGCTGGTAGCGAGGAGCAAGAGCCCCTTCAGTTTGAGTGTCATAATCTAACCCTGTTCTGGTTTTTTGGCTGGTTGCGCACCGGATGGGACTGATCGAGCCTGCGGCCCATTCGCCCGCCGCTGCACACCGATAGGTGCACTATTACACCAGGGCCGCCCGGAAAACTATCTTGTCGCGATAACTGTAATGCGGTTTGCCGATGATAAGGTGCAGCTGTTCTGCCAGAGCCCTCACGCACCTTTGTTGGCCTTTGTGAGGTCATATCCGCATTTGCTGCACACCTTTACTGGCCATGGAAAGGCTCGAAGATTCCCCCGCTTGAAAAGAGATCTGCCGCAGTTGGGGCACGTCAGGACGAGCAAGAGCACAAGGCCTTGGGCAAATGTGAACGCAAGCCCAGTGAACACACCGGCCGCTCCAAACCACGATTGCAAAACTCCTATCCATAAGGGGAATGATGCAAAGAGGATGAGCACCCAGACCATGAAGCGGGCAGATTTTTGGTAGATCGACATCGCCACATAATGCCAGTCTGCGTCGCTTGCGCAACTTCAGCTTCCCACCCAATTCCAGCCATTAGACCCGGTGCAGTGTCCTCCCGATACCGGGCAGGCAGCTAACCGAGCTTATCAGATAAAACCTGCCATTCAGCGAGCGACCCCAGTGCAGTCATCAGCTTGGAAACAGCATTCTATTCTGGGTCCTGCGAAGGCTATCTCGACGATGCCGCAATCGCGGCATCCATTGCCACTTCACTCTGACAGATACACCGGTGTGGTCATGTCCACCGCATCAACCTAGGTGAGCAACCCAAGTTCAGGCAAATCAGGTACAGGCACATGGCCCGCAAACATTCAAAACATGGTCCCTATGACGACAGCCACCGCGAGGAGGATGAGACAAAGGCGGCGGCAGTTCCTTGTTGGCTTTGCAGTCGGCCACTTGGCAAGACCATTGTCTTGCACCACCCGGTGCCAAAAAGTCGGGGCGGGCGCGATGTCGTACCCATGCATCCCATTTGCCAACAGACCCTGATCACCAATTTCACTAATTCAGAACTGCAGCGATATGCGATGGATGTGGATGCCATTCTGGCTAACCCCAACATGCGCAAATTTGTCGATTGGGTGGCGAAAAAGGAACCTGATTTTACCGCGGCCACGGCAAAAAAACAACGCTGATCGGCCTGAACCTTCGGTCTCGATCAATTTCCGAAACCGAACGTCGTTCGCGCAACCACTGTTTGGCAAAATTTGGTCCGTGTCCGCAACGGCTGCTTTGATGGGCCAGGCGGAATTAACGGTCTTCCGTTCTGGTTGTCACGCGCGGCGATAAGTGCAATTTGAATGGCGTCCCCTTAGATGAATGCATTGGGGAATGGCGGGGGCAGGTTCAATTGACGGTCACAGATAAGGCGATGGCTCAAGAATTGACCTCCAAACGTCACTGGTGGTTGATCGTAGTTGGATTAGTCATTGTTCTGGCTGGTGCATTTCTCGCGCAGTTCGTCCGGACAATGGATGGAACGACTGTTAGGGATATCCGGTTTACCGGCACGAACGGCACCGTCATGAGCGCTCTGCTGTATGTGCCGAAAAATGCTACTCTCACGGACCCCGCCCCCGGTATTCTTGCTGTCCACGGCTATATTAATTCACGCGAGACACAGGACGGTTTCGCCATTGAATTCGCCCGCCGCGGTTACGTTGTCTTGTCGCTTGATCAGACCGGGCACGGATACAGTGGCGGCGCAGCATTCTCGAACGGTTTCGGCGGCCCAGATGGCCTGAAATATTTGCGATCCCTGCCGATGGTCGATACCAATCAGATTGGGCTCGAAGGGCACAGCATGGGCGGCTGGACGGTGCTTGCAGCGGCTGCCGCCATGCCCGAAGCCTATTCATCAATGGTGCTGGAAGGATCGTCGACTGGAGCGCCCTTTGCACAGGAGGGTTCAACCACTTGGCCGCGCAATCTCGCGCTTGTCTTCAGCCGCTATGATGAATTCTCGAAACTCATGTGGAACGTTGATCGGGCGCAAGACGTGCCGACCAGCGAGAAGCTCAAAGCAGTGTTTGGCACCGATGCTCCCGTTGTGGAGGAACGCTTGTATGGGTCAATTGCAGAGGGAACCGCGCGGAAACTCTATCAACCGAGCACGACGCATCCCGGAGATCATTTTTCGCCGGCTGCGATAGGGAACGCGACGGAATGGTTTGCCGCTACCCTCAAGGGCGGGACGCCGCGGGCGATTAGCGATCAGATCTGGTATTGGAAGGAGGTCGGCACAGGGATTGGGCTTGTCGGCTTCATCATGATCATGCTCGGCGTATTTGATGCGCTTGTCCGCTTGCCGGTGTTTGCCTCACTGGCCGCAGAGGCGATCCCAGCGGCAGACCGTCGGGACAGCCAATGGTGGCGCGCGTTTGTCGTGAATACCGCGCTGCCGGCATTGCTGTTCTATCCGACATTTGTTGCCGCCTTTTTCCTGTTGCCAGCGTCAATCCTTTTGCCGCAGGCGATTACCACGCAAATTGCACTCTGGGCCGTTGTTGGCGCTGGGGTTAGCCTTTTGATTGGCCGCTTCATGCGCCGCCCCGTCGATACTCATCAATCGAACTGGACAAAATCCATCCTGCTAGCCGCGGCAACTGTAGCGGCTGGCTACGGCGCACTCTGGCTCGTCGATCAGCTATTCCTGACGGATTTTCGGCTGTGGGTCGTCGCCGTCAAACTTCCCAATCTCCGTCAATTGGGCATCGCGGCAATCTATCTCGTGCCAATCACGTTCGCATTTCTGGTCATGATAAGATCACTCTCAAGCACCACGGTTCGAAGTGACTCAGGCCGCCTGCAATACGTGGCCGCGATACTGACGCTCACGACCGGCTTCATTGTGATGTTGAGCGTGATCTATGGCGTCTTCTTTATGACCGGATCGCTGATCACGGCATTCGACCCCCTCAGCACCGTGATTGCGTTGCAATTTGTGCCAGTGTTGACCGCCGTGGCGATCATCGGGGTTTTTACCTGGAGGCGAACCGGCAGCTATCGCCCCGGAGGACTGGTAGCAGGGATGTTAGTGACCCTCTATGTCGTTGCAGGCACAGCCACACAAATCTAGGCTTCCCTTAGCTGGCACTGCCGCACAAAGATTATTGGTATTGTCAGAGCAACTGCACCACGCCGCGTGACGACGAGTTTGGCTGCCACCTTAAGTGCGTCTTGCTGATTTTTGGCCAAAATCAGGCGTTCCTGGAACTTAGAAGCGAGACTGACAGCGTCACCTTTCTACCCTAGATCTTTTACGGTGCGATCGCTCTGACAGAGCCGCCGATAGCATTAAGCCAGCGCGATGTGGCGCTTCAGGTGGTGATCGACATTGCCGAACTCGCTGTCGAAAATCGTCAGCCGCTTGAAATAATGCCCGATCGCATATTCATCGGTCACGCCGTTGCCGCCGTGAATCTGCACCGCTTCCTGCCCAATCAGCCGCGCGGACTGCCCGACGCCGACCTTCGCCGCCGAGACCGCACGCTTGCGCTCCACTTCGTCCGAGCCGAGGCGCAGTGTGGCAAGATAGGTCAGCGAAACTGCCTGTTCGTAGGCCGTGTACATATCGACCATACGGTGCTGGAGCACCTGGAAGCTTCCGATCGGCACGCCGAACTGCTTGCGCTGGCGCGAATATTCGACGGTCATCGCATGGGCGACCTTCATCGCTCCGCAGGCTTCGGCACACAGCGCGGCGATGGCTTCATCGGTGACCAGCTCGATCAGAGCCAGCCCGTCGCCTTCGGCACCGATCAGTGCTTCGGTGGGGACCGACACGTTCTCGAAATAGACTTCCGCAGCGCGGCGGCCATCGACCGTTACGTAATCACGGGTGGTGATCCCGGCGGTATCCTTGGCGACGACGAACACCGAGACGCCTGAGCGGTCACGCCGCTCACCGCTGGTGCGCGCGGTGACGATCAGGTGGCTTGCCCAAGGCGCGCCGATAACGACCGCCTTGTGGCCATTAAGCACGTAGCCTGCGCCGTCCTTCTTGGCGGTGGTTTCGAGGTCTGCATAGTCAAACCGGCCGCGCGGTTCGGCATAGGCGAAGGCAAACACGCTGCTGCCTGCCACGATCCCGCCGATATGCTCTTCCTTCTGCGACGCGGTGCCGCCGTGCTTCAGGAAGCCGCCGGCGCAGACCACGGTGGGGACAAACGGCTCGACCACGAGGCCCTTGCCGAACTCCTGCATTATGACCATCGCATCGACAGCGCCGCCGCCAAAGCCGCCGTCGGCTTCGCTGAACGCCATCCCGAGGATGCCGAGTTCGGCGAGCTGCGCCCAAACCTCCGGCCGCCAGCCTGCACCACTGGCAATCGCCTTGCGCCGCGTTTCCCAGTCGTACTGCTCACGCACCAACCGTGACAGGCCGTCGCGGACCATGTCCTGTTCTTCGGTGAAATTGAAATCCACGTATTCTCTCCCGTCCGCTGCCTTACAGGCCGAGGATCATCTTGGTGATGATATTTCGCTGAATCTCGTTCGATCCGCCATAGATCGAGGTCTTGCGCATGTTGAAATAGGTCGCCGCGGCGTGCTGGGCGTAGTCGGGGCCAACTGCGTACTCGTTGGTGCCTGTGTCGTTGGCAATGGAGCCATAATAGGGCGCGCCATAGGTGCCGACAGCTTCCAGCGTCAGTTCGGTCAGGCGTTGTTGGATTTCAGTGCCCTTGATCTTGAGGATCGAGCTTTCCGGCCCCGGCCCCTTGCCCGCCTGCTCACCGGCAAGGGTGCGCAGCTCGGTGATTTCGAGCGCAGCGAGGTCGATTTCGAGCTGGCTGACCTTGCGGGCAAAGTCGAAATCCTTGATCAGCGGCGCGCCGTCCATCGTCTCGTTTGCGGCGATTTCGCGCAGCTTTTCCACGCCGCGCTTCGACCGGGCGACCCCGGCAATCCCGCTGCGTTCATGGGCGAGCAGGAATTTGGCGTAGGTCCAGCCCTTGTTCTCCACACCCACCAGATTCTCAACTGGAACGCGCACGTCTGTCAGCCAAGTCTCATTGACCTCGTAGCCGCCGTCCAGAAGCTTGATCGGCTTCACTTCGACGCCCGGCGACTTCATGTCGACAAGGATGAAGCTGATGCCTTCTTGCGCCTTGGCGGCAGGATCGGTGCGGCACAGGAAAAAGCCCCAATCGGCGTGCTGGGCCAGCGTGGTCCAAGTCTTCTGACCGTTAATCACATAGTGATCGCCGTCACGCACCGCAGTGGTCTTGAGGCTGGCGAGGTCGCTGCCTGCGCCGGGTTCGGAATAGCCCTGACACCACCACACTTCGCCGCTGCGAATGCCGGGCAGGTGCTGGGCCTTCTGCGCTTCATTACCGAAGGTGTAGATCACCGGGCCGACCATCGACACGCCGAAGGGCAGCGGCATGAAGGTGTTGGCGCGGGCGTTTTCTTCCGACCAGATATAACGCTGGGTCGGGGTCCAGCCGGTGCCGCCGTATTCAGTCGGCCATGCCGGAACGGACCAGCCCTTGGTACCGAGGATCTTGTGCCAGGCGACCATTTCCTCGCGCGTCATGTCTTCGCGCATGCCGAAATCGCCCAACTCCTTGGGGTGACTTTCAGCGATGAAGGCGCGGACTTCGTCGCGGAAGGCCTGTTCTTCCGGGGTGAATTCGAGGTTCATGTTTTCAAGCTCCAGCTCTGCACCGTATCGATTCAAGATGCTGGCATGTGCCGGGCTGGACAGAAAGATCAAGAGTAGAGGGTGCGAAGAAAATTTAAAATGTCCGCAACGGGGTCGCTTTCAGCTTTTCGGCTTCTGGCAAATTCGGCGCTGAAGCCGCCACATCGGGTGCTGTCAGTCTAATCGCGACTCGTCTCCGATTGGCGGAGTCGTCCCTCATTCGCGGTCGGCTCATGCCATGAGGTTCTGCCACTCAGCCAGTGCAGCTGAGCGGGCGGCCTTGTAGGTCTGGCGGTCGGTAAGGTGGCGGTCGAGGTTGAAGTGGTTATGGACGTTGGCATGGACCGAGGCGAATTTTTGTAACGACTACATCTGTCGGAACCGGAGCATGGCTCGTTCCCGTCGCCTGAATGGCAGGTGGCTGTTATTGAACCTGTTATTGGCCCAGCGTCCCACCACCACTGGCGGAAGCCCTTCATTCGGCCACCCGTTATCGCCGCACATCAGCAGCAAACAGCGGGCCGAACCGGTTCCACCAGTGTCGCACGGTCTCGTGGCAGATGTCGATCCCGCGCTGGGCCAGCAGGTTTTCCACATTCAGCAACGACAGCGGGAAGCGGACGTACATCATCACGACAAGGCGGATGATCTCCGGCGAGGAGTTGAAATACCGGAACGGGCGGGTTGATTTCATGGGTGTGGGCACCCAGGCGACCTGCCCTCAACGCGCTTCGAGAATGTTGAGATGCCGCGCGACCTCGCCTTCGAACCGGCCGATGGTGTAACCGTGGCCGTGCTGGCGATCATTCTGGTGTCGACCTCGCTCAATGCCGGCGGAACGCCCCATGTCGCCTTCGCGATCACCGCAGCGATGATCGTGTTGATGATCTTTTCGGGCAGCTTCGAATTCGTGTTCCGCTTGATGGGTGCGCTCATCATTTTCGGCTTTGTGATCTACGATGCGTCGCTGTTCCGCCTGCGCTGGACGCAGCCTGATCTGCCGCACCCGTTTCGCGCCATCGGCTATCCGGTGCTGCCCGCGCTGGTGTTGCTGATCGATACGGCGCTGCTGATCGCCTTCATCGCCGCTGATCCGACAAGCGGGCTCACCATGGCCGCGCTGATCGCGCTCTGCATTCCGGTCGGGATCGTCCTGCACCGCAAGAAGAAGCCAAACACCAAACAGGAGCCTGAATATGAAATCCTTGGGTACCTTCCTCGGCCATCCACGCGGTCTCGCCTTTACCGAGGCGTGGGAGCGGTTTTCCTTCTGCGGGATGCAATCGATGCTGGTGCTGCACATGGTGCAGGCGCTTTTCCTGCCGGGGCAGTTGAAAATGTGGTGGGCATGGCGGCCTACCGCAGCGCTCTCGAAGCTGTGCTGGGACCGCTTTCGGCACAGGCTTTGGCCGGGCAGACCTTCGGCTTCTATGCCGGGCTGGTTTATTTCACCCCGCTGATCGGCGGGTGGGTGGCGGATCGCTGGCTGGGCGCCAAAAAGACCGTGGTGGTTGGTGTGCTGCTGATGACCGCCGGCCATGCGGCGATGGTGTTTGATCAGAGCTTTCTGCTCGCGCTTCTGCTGCTGATCCTGGGGTCGGGCGCTCTCAAGGGTAATATCGCCGCGCAGGTCGGGCAGCTCTACGCGGTGCAGGATGCGCGCCGGACCACGGCCTTTGCCGTCTTCAGCCTGTCCATCAATGTCGGCGCGATCTTCGGCCCCTTGGTCTGCGGGCTGCTCGCGCAGATCTATGGCTGGCATTACGGATTCGGTGCGGCGGGCCTGCTGATGCTTATGGCGCTATGCGTGTATCTGAAAGGCCTGCGCCATTTTCCGGAGGAACGGCCTGTCCGCCGCGACCGCTAGCAGGAAGCGGCGCTGACGATGCCGGAATGGCGTAGCATCGCAGCGATAATAGCGATGCTTGCGATGATGGAAGTGATGGGGCTGGGCTACGATCAGATGTTCAAAATGGGCATGGTCTGGATCGATCAGTCGGTCGATCTGGACACCCCGCTGGGGCGTATGCCTGTAGCCTGGTTCGTGTCGATCGACTCCGCCGCGATCGTCGCGGCAACGACCGGAGTGATCACATTATGGCAGTGGCAGGCGTCGCGCGGGCGCAGCAGCACTGAAAGCACCAAAATCGCGATTGGCGGGGCATTGAACTCCATCGGGGTCGCGATTATTGCTGTCGGAGCAACGCTCGCCGAAAGCGGCAAGGTCAGTATCGCCTTTCCCGTCCTCGCCTTTGCGTTCACCGGCAGTGGTTTTGCGTGGTACTGGGCGGCGTGGCTGGCGCTGGTATCGCGCTACTCGCCGGCCAAGATTGCCGCGCGGATGATGGCCGGCGCCTATCTGTGCGTCTTTTTCGGGCAGATCACCAGCGGGTACATCGCCACATTTTACGAAACGATGTCGCCGGCGCTGTTCTGGGCGTTCAACGCTGGCGTTTGCGTTGCGGGCACCGCAGCATTCTATGTCTTCGGGCCGACGCTGACGCGGGTGCTGACCGCAGAAGAGCATCAGGCCGCGCCCATCCCGAATGCCTCGCTGCCGATAGCCTGATGTCCGCCTTCAAGAGGATATCGCAGTGACGTCGAGCCTCGGATTTACCCTCGCCTCGTCTGTCGGCATGGCCTTGGCCATCGCGCCACCTGTTGCGGCCAAGGGGCTCGAACCGATGGCCAATGCAACTTTCCTGCCGTTCGTCATAGGCCATTTTTTGGCGCAAACCGTGCTCATTCACTTGCGTGTGAAGGCGTTCGCCTTTGGTCCGGCCGAGTGGCTCTGGCGCACTCTGACCTGTAGCAACGCACCAAAAATCCGGCGCACACTTATCGTTGCCGGTGATGCGGCCGGCTGACCATGCGTTGGGCAACTACGGTGCAGTTGGTGGGGTCGGCGGGTGATGACGGGCCATCACGAAATTGGCCCGGTCGCGCCCCACTTTCCCATGCATCGGTAATGTCGGGAAAGAGCGGTAATCAGTGCGAGCAAAGGGAATTTATTTCCGGAATGGGGTCGGTTTCAGAATTTCCGCTCCTGGCAACCGTGCGGCCATAGCTGCCTGGCGGGTTCTCGGAGCGCGCCGGGCCGCCTCTCATGGCCGCTGATGGGTGGAGAGTTGCCTGACCGCTTTTGGTACCAGAACGCGATAGCTGCCGTTGATCGCAGCCGAGTAATGTGTCGCCTATCGACCCAGACCCGGTCCTAAATTCATCTCGACCGACCGACCGGACCTGCCGAAAGCCGCTTATCGGGCTAACTAGAGCAGACGATCAGCAATGCGCCCTTCTTTCGGCCAATAGACGAAGCAAGGGCACTACCTGAAAGCGGACGCAAGGTCGCCCGCAGTGCTGAGCCAATCGCGCGCGCCGAAATGTCAGCCATGAACAGCGATGATCAGCCTGGCGCGCAGTCGACTTGAGCGCCGCAGCAACGTGGCCAATTTTGATCGGTCTCAATGTACTCGACGACGAAGCGCGCCATTCTTTGTGATATTGATGGAATCGTAAGGAGTCGGGTGATGAACCGCAGACACCTATTGGTGGGAGCAACGGCTACCGCAGTGGCGGGCACGGGTCTGTATCTGGGAGGCCGAGGGACCTCTTATCCGCAAGCTGTGGCACCGCTCCGAGCGGAGCTTGCCCCACGCAGTGACACCGACATGCCCTATCTGGTGCATCACGCGGTGCTTGCGGCGAACAGCCACAATACCCAACCTTGGCTGTTCAGGGCGGGCCTGCGCCATATCGAAATCGTGCCTGACCGGCGGCGCCAGACACCCGTGGTCGATCCCGACAATCACCATCTTTTTGCGAGCCTTGGCTGTGCGGCGGAAAATTTGTCACTGGCGGCTTTGGCGGCGGGCGCAAATACCAATATTGCCTTTGTCAGCGACACCGCTGGTCTTCGCGTCGATTTGGAACGTGCCAATCCAGCGCAAGACCCGCTGTTCGCGGCGATCCGGTATCGCCAATGCACTAGAGCCGATTATGATGGTCATGGCGTGGACCCCGCCAATCTCACCATGCTCGAACAAGCAGCAGCCGTGCCGGGCTGTCGCGTCAGCTTAATAACCGAAAAGCCGGTGATGGAGAAGGTTCTGGACCTGATCGTGGCCGCTAACAGCGCGCAGATTAACGACCCTGCTTTCATGCGCGAACTCAAATCGTGGGTCCGTTTCAACGCTGCAAGCGCGGTTGCAACCGGCGACGGACTTTATGCAGCGTGCTCGGGTAATCCGGCCCTCCCGACCTGGCTTGGCAACAGGCTGTTTGATCGGGTGGTAACGGCGGAAGGTGAAAATGCGAAATGCATCAGCCAGATCCGTTCGTCCGCCGGCATTGCGATATTCGTTTCCGATGTAGATGACCCCGCGCACTGGGTACAAGCAGGGCGGAGCTATCAACGCTTTGCCCTGCAGGCGACCTTGCTGGGCATCAAGCATGCTTTCCTGAATCAGCCAGTCGAGGTCACAGCGTTCCGCCCACAACTCGCTAGCCTGCTCGGCATCGGCAACAAACGGCCTGATCTTGTCGTTCGCTTCGGCTACGGCCCCGACATGCCCATGTCGATGCGGCGTCCGCTGGTCGATGTCATGACCGCGCTGTGAATTTCCCATGCTCTGGCTGATCCAGCTGCTGTTCCCGCTTGCGCTGCTGCTGTGGCTGGCGTTCCTGCCTGCACGGAATATGCTGGCAAGGATTTTCCAAAGTCTCGGAACAGCCGCGATCCTGCTTGGGCTGCATCTGGCGGGATTATGGATCACGCCGCCCTGGTGGACGCCATGGATCTATTGGGTGCTATTCGCGATTGCCGTGTGGCGCGGATGGCGCATGCAAACTAGGCCAGGTGTTGCTGCGGCTGATTATGCCCTGATCCTATTCTGGGCAGGGCTGTCCGGTTTTGGTGGCTGGGTTTCGAGCGAGGCGCTTGTCGCCAGAACGGCGCCGCCCGGCGAAATCGCCGATCTCGCCGCGCCGCTTGCTGCTGGCCGCTATTACGTCGCTAGTGGTGGCTCGCGAGAAATCGTCAGTTCGCATTTGCGGACGCTTCCAAGAGCGACGATTGGCCAGCAAAATTATTGGGGGCAAAGCTATGGCGTCGATATCACGGCAATGAACCAATGGGGCCTGACGGCCAGCGAATCAACAGCAGTGCTTGCCCCGTGCGCGGGGCGCGTAGTTCGCTCGCATGACGGTGACGCCGATGGCAGCCCGGTCGATCTTTCCAGCCCGACCGCAAGGGCGGGCAATTACGCACTCATCCGCTGCGGACAGTTCGATATTCTGCTTGCGCATTTTCGCAAGGGTAGCTTGCGGGTTGCGCCTGGTGACCTTGTCCGCGAGGGTCAACCGATTGCGGCGCTAGGCAATTCCGGCGCTTCCGACCTGCCGCACCTGCACATTCATGCGCAGCGCCCCGGCACACAGGCTGCACCATTTTCGGGCAAGCCAGTGCCGATGCGTATAAACGGACGCTTTCTGGTGCGCGGAGACCGGCTGTGAAACGCGCGCTGACCGCAGCCACCGTCTATTTCCTCATGCTGTTCGCGCTGGGCTTTGTCCTTGGCACCGTTCGCGTGCTGTTTGTTGCGCCTCGGACCGGGGTGCTCGGCGCGACGCTGATCGAGGTGCCGCTGATGCTGATTGCGGCATTTTTTATGTGCCGCTGGGCAATTGACCGCTGGCAGGTGCCGCCCACCCTTTCGACGCGCGGGGCAATGGCGCTGTTGTTTCTTAGTCTGCTGGCACTGTTCGAGACGCTGGTCGGCGTTGCGCTTTTCGGGCGGACGCTGGCCGAAACATGGTCGGGGTTGGCCACCTTTGCCGGGCTGATCGGCCTGACGGCGCAGGTCATCGGCGCGCTGTTGCCGCTAGTCATCGGTAGGAGCAAGCAGCGATGATGCGCCCGACCCGACGGCAGTTGCTGCTCGGTTTTGGCGCGAGTGTGCTTATCGGTGGCGGCTATGTCTGGTCGCGCTTTCGCCGGGCGGTTAGCGCCGCTGATCGTCGTGTTGCAGGGCGCAGTTCAACCATGACCACACCCTTCGGTACGCTCGAATATGCCATCGCCGGCTCAGGCCCGCCGCTGCTGATGATCCATGGCACCGGCGGCGGCTTCGACCAGGGCTTGCGCTTCGCCGAGGCGCTGAAGCGGCTTGGTCACCAAATCATTGCGCCTTCACGCTTCGGCTATTTGCGCAGTGACTTTCCGGCAGATCCGTCGCCCGCCAATCAGGCTGATGCCTTGGCCGCGCTTCTCGATCATCTTGCCATTGATCGCCTGGCAGTCGCTGGAGGTTCGGCAGGGGCGCTGTCTGCAACAGCGTTTGCGTTGCGGCACCCCGACCGCTGTTCGGCGCTGGTGCTGCTCGTGCCTGCGGCCAATGTTGATGGCAGCGATCCTGTCGCAATGAGTACGTTGCAGGAAACGGCGGTGCACACGCTGCTGACATCCGACTTCGCCTATTGGTCAGCGTTGAATACGGCGCCCGAAACGCTGATCGGTACACTGCTTGCGACCGACCCGGCGCTGTTGACCACGGTCAGCCGAGCCGAACGGGCTCGGGCCTTTGCCATATTGGCCGACATCATGCCTATCGGCGCGCGGGCAGAAGGCATGCTGAACGATGCGCAGCAGGCCGGGCATCCGGCGGCGATGGATTTTTCGCAACTGCGCATGCCGGTGCTGCTGATCTCGGCGGAGGACGACCGCTTCGGCACCGCCGCCACGGCGCGCAAGATTGCAGCAGTTCTCCCTCAGGCCGAACTGACCATCCTGCCCGACGGCGGGCATGTCTGGCTGGGCCATGATAGAGAGGTTACAGAGCGGATGCACCGCTTCTTGGCGCAATTCATTTAGCCACTGCCGATCATTGAACATCACCGCACAAGGGCCGCTTTCTCAACTGCTTCGAAAAAGAGGAACGTGGTATATGCGCCCAATGAATGAACGTCTGCTCCGAAGTGGCGCTGGCGACTACGGAAACGATCGGATTGTCGGTGGCTTCAGCCAAACTGTAATTGTTAGCAATTGCTTCCAGCCTCTCGAAAATCTGCCGGTCAGCAACCGATGCAGTTGCTGTAGTGTGTATGACCATTCATATGGACAGTGACTGTCGGTTACTTGGAAAAGCCTGCCGTTTGACCCATCGTTCGGGAACGGCAGCTAAGTCCCAGATCCAGCCTTTGAGACCTATTGGCAGGCATTTACGCTTTCAGGCGATCGTCAGGCAATCCGCTATTAGCAACACTAAGGCGCAAAGCCGACCGGCGGCTTCACCAGTTGCAGACCTTCGTCAAAGGCGCCGTAAGCAGACTGTCCACTTGTGGTGCGTAGGCTAGAGAGCGGACCTTCGGGCGGGCTAGGTCAGATCGAAGGCGCGACAAATCATCAAACGCTCCATTCGGCGGGATTGGCATCGCTGCCGATCAGCGCAAGACCATGAGCAATGGACGTCAGCTCCCCGCCGGTCGCGATCTGGTCGACACTGAACCGACGTTCGAAAAGCGCACGGATGGCGGGGATCAGTGACGAACCGCCGGTCAGAAACACCCGATCGATATCGACAGGTTCCAATTTGGCCTTCACCAGCGCGGCGTCCATCGCCGCTTCGATCCGCCGCAAGTCTTCTGCGATCCATCGCTCGAAATCTCGCCGACTGACGACCGTGTTGATCTCGACCCCGCCGCCAGAAAATGAGAACTCCGCTTCGTCACTTGCCGTCAGTGCTCGCTTTGCTCGGCCGACAGCTTCGTAGAGCGGAAAGCCCTGCTCATGTTCGATGAGGGCGATCATGCGTCCGATCGGTGTCGGATCGACCGCGCTGCGCTGCAGCTTGCGAAGCTCGTCCAGCGTCCGCTTGTTGCGCATTAGCGCGAGCCGGGACCAATCGGCGAAGTCGCGGAAATACCCGCCGGGAATCTCGAGAACTTTGTCGAAGGAACGATATGTCCCACCCTTGCCGAGCAGCGGCAAGACAAGATGGTCGACGATCCTTTTGTCGAAGCGGTCGCCCGCAATACCCACGCCTGATGAAGCCAAAGGCTGACAGCGTTGGCTGCTGCCAGGTGCTCCGACGCGAACCACAGAGAAGTCGGTCGTGCCTCCACCAAAATCAGCAACGAGCAAGGTCGTTGGACGCTCAAGCCGCGACGCGAAGCTGAATGCTGCACCCAGCGGTTCGTAGACGTAGTGGATCTCCGAACCCCATTGCTCAAACATCAGATCGTAGCGTTGACGAGCCAAGGCCGGGTCAGGGCGCGGACCGGCATATTCGACTGGCCGACCAACCACGATGCGAGACGGTAGCTTGGATAGCTGGCCGCCGGCATGATCCCTTAGCTTATGCAGAAACAAACGACCCATATCCTCGAACCGGAAGGGCCTCCCGAATATCTGTGCACGTTCGAATATTGAACTTGCGGCTACCGACTTAAACGACTGCACAAAGCGGCTATCGAGCGGCGAACCAAGAAATTCCGCGATTGCCCAAGGGCCAGCCTCGCTCGCAATCCCATTCCAACCGCTTTGTTCTTCCCAAAAGCACAGTGCCGACCGGAAGATTTCACCTGTCGAATCTTCGCCCTTGAACGAAATCAAATGCGACTCGTCCGCGCTATCGCTGCAAAGTCGAGGCCGAGCGCAATAGGCGCACTACCAGTCACGGGGCCGGACCTTTCAAGTTGAGCATATATCAGCGGGGCGGCGCCTATTGCACGCGTCGCGACCACCGACAAGTACGCGAATGGCAACGGCAGCCTGCATAAGGAAGTTTGCAGGCCCCGGACGTCTGACTTGAGGGCGCAAAGCGGACACTTACCCCCTGATCACCCACCATTCCGGCTAATTCACCTTGTGCGGTGTGCGCGTGACACTCCACACCGCGCGCTGCTCCTCGTTGCTCAACCGCCTGTTGCCAAGCCGCGCGAGCGCCGCCTTGATAATCCATGGATTGAGCTCAAAGCGCGCGGTGCCCGTCGCGTCGAGACGCTGGTATGTGGGTCATTAGCTCAATCGGTCAGAGCGCCCGCCATTTAAGCGGTAGGTTTCGGCTTCAAGTCCCAACGGAGCCGTCGGCTTCGCTGCCGGCCGTGGCCGAACGCCCACCGCTTCCCCAATCATCCGCGCCCACTCCATGAACGGCCACACCCACAGCGAGACGAAATCGGTGTCGGGCACCCCAGCGCTGCGGGCGCCCATCGGCGCATCGAGCCGGTGCGGTGTGCGATAGGTGCCGAACAGCCAGTCGAACAGCGGCACGGCATTGGCAAGGTTGGTATTGTAGGCTGCCTCAGCATCGGCATGGTGCCAGCGGTGGAAGCGCGGGCTGGCGATGACCATTCGCAAGGGTCCATGATCCCAATCCAGCGGTGAATGGATGTAAACCGCGTGCAGCATCACCACCAGCGCACCAGCCCCGGCGGCGGCCGGCGGCAGCCCCATCCAGCTGATCATCACCAGCGCAAACAGCTGCATCACCACCGCCTCCAGCACGTGGATGCGCCACAAGGTGAAGCCGTTCACATGGGTGTCGCTGTGGTGGATAGCGTGGATCGGCCAGCCCCAGCGGCTGTGCAGCCAGCGATGCGACCAATAGATCCAGAACTCGTTGGCGAGGAAAGCGATCAGCACCAGCAGCGGAAAAGGCACCGCCTGCCACGCCGACGACGACAGGCTTGGCAGGCCAAGCGCGCCATAGGCCATGACAAAGCCGGCGCTGGCCAGCGCCAGCCATGGCGTGACCAGGGTGTTGCTGAACCAGAACAGCAGGCTGACCCGGCTGTTGGCCAGCGCATTGCCCGACACCAGGGCGCGATGCCCACCGACTAGCACCACCAGCAGCGTGACAACCGCAATGCCGGCGATCACCTTGGCTGATCGCAGATCCCACAGGTGCACCAAATAACCTGCAATATCCAAGCAAAGTCTCCGCCAGAGTTCGCTACGCTACCTAGGCCAGCTCTTCTCAACAAACCGTTTACTGGCCCCCTAGGCAACGCTTGGCTGCTGGTCACAATTGGGGGACAGCGGTGCCACCAGCCGATTACAGCCTCAGCCCGTTGACGGTCGGCGGCTTGGCTCGCCC